>JAVXMY010000001.1:0-317362 GCA_036646055.1 Anaerovoracaceae bacterium
CGGAGCTTACAGCGAGAAAGAAACAGTATGAGTATTATAGGGATGAGTTGTTGACTTTTGGAGATGATGTGCAAGTTGTCCAACTTTCGGATATTGCACAATACTCTAAAGATAGGATTGAAGCATCTGAAGTCGATAAAAACACTTATGTTGGAGTAGATAATTTACTTCAAGAAAAACAAGGTAAAACAATATCATCTTATGTCCCAACGGAAGGGAGACTGACAAAATATCATGTTAATGATATTCTAATTGGAAATATTCGCCCTTACTTGAGAAAAATTTGGTTTTCAAATAATGAAGGTGGTACTAATGGAGATGTACTTGCTATTGAAGTTACATCAAACCTTATCTTACCTAAATTTTTATTCACTGTACTTTCATCTGAACGGTTCTTTTTTTACAATATTCAAAATTCAAGAGGGGCAAAAATGCCTAGAGGGGATAAAAAGGCCATTATGCGTTTCCCTATACCTATTCCGTCTCTTGATGAACAACAACGTATCGTTGACATTCTTGATAGATTTGATGCTCTATGTAACGACATATCTATTGGTCTTCCTGCTGAAATAGACGCTCGTCAAAAGCAGTATGAATACTATCGTGATAAATTATTGACCTTTAAAGAAATCTCATAGGAAAGGAGGAAAAATGATATGTCATATATTAACATTGTAGCAGCTACAAGTGAGAACACTGTAGTCACTGAATATGAACCAGTTAAAGCTCGCTCGGACTTTTATCAAAGTGAGGATGCATTAGAAAATGAGTTTATTCGTTTACTCTGTGAACAGGGCTATGAACACCTGTATATTCGTTCAGAAGCTGACCTAATTTTGAATCTTCGAAAAAAACTAGAAGAACTGAATAATTATCAATTTTCTGACACTGAATGGGAGCGGTTCTTCATTTCTTCTTTAGCCAATAAAAATGATGGCATTGTAGACAAAACTCGAAAGATACAAGATGACTACGTTCAGGTCCTAAAACGAGATGATGCCCTCTCAAAAAATATTATGTTGATTGATAAGAAAAACATACATAATAACAGGCTTCAAGTAATCAATCAGTATGTCATTGGTAAGGACGTTGGCGCTAAATATGACAATCGTTATGATGTCACCATTCTAGTCAATGGCCTACCATTGGTTCATATTGAGCTGAAACGCAGAGGTGTTGCTATCCGTGAAGCTTTTAATCAAATAAATCGTTACCAACGTGATTCATTCTGGGCCGGTTGCGGTTTATTTGAGTATGTGCAAATTTTCGTTATTTCCAACGGTACAAATACTAAGTATTACTCCAATAGTACACGTTTCAATGCAATAAAGGATTCTGATTCTGTCAAAGCTAGAAAAGGTAAAACCAGTAATAGTTTCGAGTTTACCTCGTTCTGGGCCGATGCAAATAATAAAGTCATTCCTGATTTAATAGACTTTACTAAGACTTTTTTTGCTAAACACACAATTTTGAATATCTTAACAAAATATTGTGTTTTTACCTCAGAGAATATGCTGATGATTATGCGTCCATATCAGATTACAGCCACGGAGCGAATTTTAAATCGCATAGAAATTGCACAGAACTATAAGAAATATGGAGGAATTGAGGCTGGTGGTTATATTTGGCATACTACTGGTTCCGGCAAGACATTGACCTCTTTCAAGGCTGCTAGACTAGCTTCTCAGCTTCCTTATATTGATAAGGTGCTTTTTGTGGTTGACCGTAAAGACCTAGATTACCAAACGATGAAGGAATATGATCGATTTGAAAAAGGAGCTGCGAACAGCAACACGTCAACAGCTATACTGGCAAAACAGTTGAGTGATAAAAAATCAAACATTATTATTACTACTATTCAAAAGCTGTCTATTTTCATAAAGAAAAATTCAGAGCATCCAGTTTATAATAAAAATGTAGTTATTATTTTTGATGAATGCCATCGTAGTCAATTCGGCGAAATGCATTCTATTATCGTAAATAATTTTAAGAAATACTATATGTTTGGATTCACAGGAACTCCAATTTTCCCTGTAAACGCAGGTTCTGTTAAGAATGGTCAATTCATGACTACTGAACAGACCTTTGGGGATCAGTTACACACATACACTATTGTAGATGCAATCAATGATAAAAATGTTCTGCCTTTCCGAGTTGACTACATTAAAACCATGGATGCAGAACAAGATATTGATGATGAGCAAGTATGGGATATTAATCGTGAAAAAACATTTATGGCACCACAGCGTATCTCCCTTGTCACAAAATATATCTTAGACCACTTTGACCAAAAGACTTATCGTGGAGACAAATCCTACATATATAATCAGCTTACAAATGTTTCTGATGTTGCATCAGCTGAGAGAGGTGCAGTTGAGGAAATAAAGCAAAAGCAACGCATAAGTGGATTTAATTCTATATTTGCAGTGTCTTCTATTCAAATGGCAAAACTATACTATGATGAATTTCGCAAACAGATGAGCTTAGATCCCACCAAGAAACTCAAAATAGCAGTTATCTATAGCTATGCTCCAAATGAAGAAGAAGCGGATGGCATCCTCGATGAAGAGAATTCAGAAGACACATCTGCTCTAGACAAGAATTCTCGCGATTTTTTAGAAGAAGCAATCCAGGACTATAACACGATGTTCCAGACGGCCTATGACACTTCTTCAGATAAGTTCCAGAATTATTATAAAGATGTTTCTCTTCGTATGAAAAATAAAGAATTGGATTTACTTATTGTGGTCAATATGTTTTTAACAGGATTTGATGCTACAACATTGAACACACTTTGGGTAGACAAGAATCTAAAAATGCACGGCTTGATACAAGCATTCAGCCGTACTAACCGTATACTTAATAGCATTAAGACATTTGGTAACATTGTATGCTTCCGCAACTTACAAAAACGTGTTGATACAGCCATTGCCCTGTTTGGCGATAAAGACGCAGGTGGTATAGTTTTACTTCGCAGTTTTAAAGATTATTACGAAGGATATATTTCTGACCAAAAGCATGTTCCAGGCTATGTTGATATGATTGAGGAATTATTGAATAAGTTTCCCGTATCTATGCCGCGAATTATCGGTGAACAAAATCAAAAAAGCTTTATTTCCTTATTTGGTGCTATTTTACGCATGCGTAACCTACTCTCTTCATTCGATGAATTTGCTGGTAAAGAAATAATAACTGAGAGGGACTTACAGGATTATCTTGGTAGATACCAGGATTTACGAGACGAGTGGAAACAAAGACGTGAAACTGGTGAGAGTACAGATATTATAGATGATATAGTTTTCGAAGTTGAACTCATTAAGCAAATAGAAATTAATATTGATTATATCCTCATGTTAGTTAAAAAATATCATGATACACATGGCGAGGATAAAGAAATATTAATTACTATCAATAAAGCGATCGATGCAAGCCCAGAACTTAGGAGTAAAAAACAGCTTATTCAATCATTCATTTCTGGAATCAATGAAGTGGATGATGTTATCAGTGAGTGGAATACTTTTGTTGCTCAGCAACGAGAGCAGGATCTTGTCGAACTTATTAAGGAAGAAAGACTTAAGTCAGAAGAGACACGTATTTTCTTAGAAATCTCATTTAGAGAAGGTGAGATAAAAACAGTCGGCACTGATATCGACAGAATTATGCCACCAATAAGCCGTTTTGGGGGTGATAGCCGTTCTAAGAAAAAACAAACAGTCATTGATAAGTTAAAAGCTTTCTTCGAGAAATATTTCGGAATCGGTGACTCTTCTAAATTCACACAATAATTGAAGACATTATAGATAACGTAGAACTGGAGGGTATGATAAATGGGAAGAGGTAAAAGCATAAATCTGTTTTTAATGGACGGAACCGCTACTGGTCGAATTAAGTGTACCCTCGCCAATTGGACAGGTGTTGCATATAAAATCCCACGCACTGAACTAGAGAAATGCAAGGAACGTGATGATTTAAAGCAAAGTGGTGTGTATTTTCTTTTCGGTATTTCTGACCAATTAGGAGACAATGTTGCCTATGTCGGTCAAGCTGGAGCAAGAAAAAACGGGGAAGGAATATTGTACCGTCTGCAAGAACACAAGCGGAATCCTGACAAGGACTATTGGACAGAAGCTGTAGTATTCACGACTTCCAATAATTCCTTTGGACCCACAGAAATAAGTTATCTTGAGAATCGATTTTGTAAAATGGCATTAATTGCGAATCGTTACAAAATGCAAAATGGTAATGACCCGACACCAGGTAATATCACCGAAGAAAAAGAAAGTGAGCTAGAAGAGTTCATTGATTACTCTAAGATTGTTATGGGGACATTAGGACATAGAATATTCGAACCTATAGATGCATCTTCTTCCTTAGTCAATGCCGTTGATCATGCTGTTGATAGAGAGCCAGTTTTACACTTGCAGACTAACAAAGCAAAAGCCACGGGTAAAAGAACCAACGAAGGATTCATAGTTTATGCGAATAGCGTGGTTTCTCTCACACCAACTAAAAGTTGTCCTGACCCAATAATTAAGCGAAGAGAGAGTCTAGCAGATAAAATTGATGATTCTGGTATTCTCAGAGAAAACCTATTATTTGGTAGTCCTTCGACTGCGGCTGCTTTTGTTACTTTTTCTAGTGCCAATGGAAATATTATGTGGAAAACAGCCGATGGGCGCACCTTAAAAGACTTTGAGAATTCAGAAATTTAGTTTTTACTTTGGTACTGCAATTTGCTCAAGATATATTGGATAGCCACCAAATCAACTCACCATTATTTTGCCAACCATCTTATCAACTCACTTAGCCATCAGTGGCATTTGCTGATGGCTTTTTAATTTCACCAATCTTGGATAACTTCCCTCAAAGCACAAAACCGTGATTATCCTTCCGGCTTAGAACCAGACCTCAAACCACGGAAAGCCTTTATTTACTTATCTTATTACACTCTCACTTATCCACCCTTGACATCAATACGACCGTCTCAACATGAGATACCTAGGCTATTTCCAAATATACCTACAAGCACTATAAATCAGCTATTTTCTTATGCCTACAACCATTTTATCAACTCTACTATCTAATTTTTAACTAGGCTATTTTATGATTTTTACAATAGTGTTATTTTTGCTCCAACCCAAAGTTTCTGCGATTTGTTTCTTTTCTTCTTCGATTTGAATTTCATCACTACATGTCTCACAAGCATTAAGGTGTTCAAAAGAACAAACTCCAAATGCAGCATAACTCACATCTTCAATTTGCTGTAAACTTTTGCAAACATCACAATACACATAAATCGCATCATCTAATATAGGAACAAGTTCCCCCTGCTTATAATCTGCGTTTAACTTCAAATACATCATAATATACTTCCTACCTTTCTTATTTTGGTAGTACTATATATCACTCTTTATGCCATTTATAGCAAGCTATTTATGGTACAAACATGAGGCTATTATCTGGCTATTTTTTCTTAGAACTGTACTTATTCACACTGCGGTGCTTTGTCCCATTTTCATCTACCGTGACATTGCTTTCTCTGAATTTTTCTTCTATTTCACTCTTGATGTCTCCCTTTCCTGTGCTTATTAATTTTTTTAACTCTAGTGCAGTTCTATTTATCCCATCCTTATCTTTCCTATGTAACATTGCATGACAATTGGGACATACTGGGATGAGATCCTTTTCATAATCTATTACATATTCTTGTCCAATTTCGCTGACTGGAAGTATATGATGGACATGAATAAAACCTTCTCCTACGTCCCCATAATGCTCCTTAAAATTAAACCCACATATTTTACAGGTTGTACCGTGATATTCAATACACTTTTGTCTAGCGATTGAGCTTCTTTCATATTTATTTACTTTGACAGAAACAACTGCACCTTCTTTAATTATAGAAGAAACATCTGAATCTGGAAAAATACCCTCACTAACTGCATCATTCATATACAAATCAATATACTCGCTTAACTCATCTTTTACCTTTAAGGGACCTTGAGGTGCTGCCTTTAAACCATGCCCTTTCAGGTGTTCTAAAGATAGTAACTCTGTATCTACTTGTTCAATTAGTTTTAGTCTCGCATATCTTCCTGCTTTAGAATTTTCATATTCATCAATATTAAACCAAAATTCCTTATCATCTTGGCATTCAAAAAAATGCATATCAGTTTTTAAAACTTCTACTTTATATTTAACTCTTTGATATGGTTTTGTACAATAAATGTAAACTATATCACCAACTTCATAATTAGCATGTTGTCTCCAATCTAGATATCCGAATTTTTCGAATGCAGCAGCATGATCATACATTTTTCCATTGGCAGAAATCATCCATTTCATATCTAGCCCTCCCCTTAATAAACTTCACTACTTATATTATACTAAACATATCAATTTTCCGATAGATGGAATTTTACCTATTAACAATCCTATCTCCACAACCTACCCGTTTTCAACCTGTCAACTCAACCCCAGCAATATAAAATCTTTGACAACTTCCCAAGTTGAATTTTTCGACAAAAAAAGAGAGCCAGATTTTTCTTTCCAACTCTCTAAATCCATTGAAATCAACACTTTTGTGTACTTTACTTTTCTTTCTTTGACATCAATACTACCGTCTCAACATGTAAAGTCCAAGGGAATACATCCACTGGTGTGGCTTCAACAAATTCATAGCCCTCATCAGTTAGAAGTTTAATATCACGTGCTAGGGTTGCTGGATCACAAGACACGTAAACAATCTTAGATGGTTTAACTTTAGCAACTGCACCAAGTAACCATGGTGCGCATCCTGCCCTTGGTGGATCCAAAACAACAACATCAGCATTTTTAGCTACTCGGATTAAGTCTTCATCTCCTACACCTTCAAGAAGTTTAGGAAGTTCCTCTTCCGCTTTACCACAAATAAATCTTGCATTAACAATGTTATTAATAACTGCATTTCTGTTAGCATCAAGTACAGCTGGCTTAACTGATTCAATCCCAAGAACATACTTAGCCTTATTCGCCATTGATAGACCAATTGATCCAACACCACAGTAAAGGTCAAGAACATTTTCCTTACCTGTTAGCCCTGCGTAATCCTTAGTAATCGCATAAAGTTTTTCAGTCATTACAGGATTTACCTGATAGAAACTAAGAGGTGAAACCTCAAAAGCTAATTGGCCGATTTTTTCATGAATAATCTTGCCACCTGCATAAGGAATAGTCTCCTTACCATAAATTTCATTAGCTTTATCGCTTTTATTAATGTTAATGTTAACACTTTTTAATTCATAACCAACTTGGTAAATTGCAGCATCTAGCATTTCAATTAGTTTTTCACCATTTGGAATACCTTTGCCATTAATTACGTAGTTAACCATAACTTCTTTACTGTCAAACCCCACCTTAACGATCATATGTCTCATTAAACCTAGGCCCCATTCTTCGTGCCAAGCAGAAATGTTATCTTCTATCATAAAGTCCTTAGTAGCCTGAGCCGCTGCAATTGCAGCAGGATGATGAATAATGCTATCTTCACAATGTGTAACCTTATGACTTTTAGAATCATAAAATCCAATGGCTGGCTTAGCCGTATTTTCCAAAATACCGCCCTTCTTCATTCTGTTTCCGCCAGTACTAATAGGGAAAGTTGCCTTGTTTCTATAGTTATATGGATTATCCATAGCCACAATTGGATTAATTTTCGGTTCCTCTAACCCTGCAATTCTAGTTAGTCTTGCTCTAACCTGCTGTTGCTTCAAAACAAGCTGGCCCTCATATGATGTAGTCGCCAAAGGGCATCCGCCTGCCGCAGCTTCAACTGGAACCTCCGCTTCAATTCTATACTGTGATGGTTCATCAATTGAAACTAACTTACCAAAAGCATAGTTCTTCTTAACCTTTGTTAATTCTGCAGTAACCTTATCCCCTAAAACTGTATCTTGTACGAACACTGCTAAGCCTTCAAATCTTCCGATTCCCTGGCCCTGCTCGCTTATGTCTATAATCTCAATCTGGACTTTTTCGCCCTTTTCCATTTTTTTCATTAATGATCTCCTGTTTTTTTAAAAATAATCATATAATTATACCACTTTTCTAGTAAAAAAGCCACTCATTGCTGTTTTTTCTCTCTTTGGAGATTATACTGTATTGAGGGGTTTTTGCCAAAAAAAACTACAGGATAACCTGTAGTCTTTTTGATTTTTTTATTTACCTAATAAGTTTAGGATTCCAGCCTTGTCTAAAGCACCGACTGCTTTATTTACAATTTTTCCTCCCTCATAAACTAAAAGTGTAGGAACACTCATAATTCCATTAGCCATTGCGAAATCCTGGTTTTGGTCAATATCCATCTTACAGATTTTTGTATCTGTTAATTCTTCAGATAACTTTTCTAAAACTGGTCCAATCATCTTACAAGGTCCACACCATGTTGCAAATACATCTACTAGTACTTTTCCTTCTGCCTTTAATACTTTTGATTCAAAATTTTCCTGATTTAAATATGTAATAGCCATTTTCTTTCCTCCTATATATTGCTTACATTATGCAAGCTTAGATACTAATCTAATGTTCCTATGAACAATTATATTTTACCACAACATTATGAAATTAAACATATTTTTTATAATCTTTATGACTATGTCACATATCTTAATCCCTTGGTAATTTCACCACCATTGTTGTACCATTTAATTGATCGCTTATGGCTTTGATGGACCCATTATGATTATCTACTATTGCCTTGGCAATGGATAGTCCCAGCCCATATCCAGTTACGCCTGGCTCTCCTGTTCTTGCTTTGTCAACACGATAAAACCTGTCAAAAATTAATGAAAGACTATCTTTTGGTATTACTTCTCCTTTGTTATTTATATTCATATAGATATACTTACCTTCTTGGTATAACTCAACAGTTATAGTTGAATTTTCGTAAGCATACTTAATGCTATTATCCATTAGTATTTTAATCAATTGTACTATTTGTGTAGAGTTCCCCTTTATATGAATATTTTCATTTATATTATTGTCTATATATTTATTTTTATCATATACAGTTGCTTCAATCCGAATAATCTCACCTAAAAGCAAATCTGAAATATTTATAGTCTCAATATCACACTTTTCCCTATCTTCAACTTTAGCCAAAAATAATAGCTCATCTATTAATTTTTTCATATGACAGGCTTCATAATAAGTGCTATTTATCCATTGTTCTTGAGAAAAAACAGGTTTATCCATGTTATTCTTTATAATATTATTGTTTGCGATTATTACTGTTAATGGCGTTTTTAATTCATGTGATGCATCTGCAACAAAGTTATTTTGTTTTTCAAAGGTTGTCTTTATAGGCTTAATTGCCATTTTAGATAGTTGTATGCTAATTAAAAATATCCCTACCATTGCAATAAAAAACAGCAATATACTTATCGAAATAGAATCCAATACATTATCTTTCAGATGAGTTCCACTAACAATAGCAATTTTAATTGTTTCTCCATTGCTTATCTTAGCATAGTAGAGTTCTTCATCTATAATGTACCCATAATTACTCTTATCCTTAACAATTGTATTTACTGTTGATGATACAGTTTCCTCATTTAATTGTAATCCATTTTCTTCTATTGATATTGTTTTTGTGCCTTGGTCAAATAATATTAAAGATGATAATACATTACCATTTTTTTCTCTTTTATTTATGGGTTCCTTCATCTCTATACTAGGTCTCTTAAGTGTAATATCCAGAGTTTTATCAATTAATCCTTTTTGGAAGTTATAATTACTAATTCCTGAAATAACAAAAACAACAATTAACACGACTCCCACTAGAGTCATGTTAATTGCTATAATTTTATATTGAAGTTTTTTCAACATATTGCACCTCTTCAATAGTATATCCGACTTTTCGAATTGCCTTAATGGTTACATTGCTATCTACAAATCTAAGTTTTTTTCTTAGAAATGAAATATATGCCTCCACATTATTATCTGTTGCGTCAGATTCATATCCCCAAACACGTTCAATCAGTTGATTTTTAGATATTGTTTTCCCAAAATTGTTTATTAAGATTTTAAGTATTTCAAATTCCTTAAAATTTAAAATTGTATCTTTTCCCTTGCAAGACAACTCTGTTTTTTCTAAATTTAATACTAAGTCGCCAAATTCAAGTACATCAACTATTACTTCGCCTTTACGTCTAGTTATGGCTCTGACTCTTGCTAATAGTTCTTTGGGATCAAAAGGTTTAGTAATATAATCATCTGCTCCTATATCTAAACCTTTTATTTTATCCTCAATTTCATTTTTTGCAGTCAACATAATTATTGGGGTTTGTATTTTTTTAATTCTAATATTTCTAGCTACATCAAATCCGCTCATTCCTGGTAACATTACATCTAGTAGTATACAATCATACTCTGAAAGAATGGCATAATCTAATCCATCAAGGCCAGTATGGACCATATCAACAATATATTTTTCATCTTGCAAGATTTTTTCTAAAGCTCTTGCCAATCTTATTTCATCTTCTACTATTAATATTTTCATAATTTTATCCTTTTTTAGATTATACCATATTTTAAATTTCTATCCTAATTGATATTTAATATCAGCAGCCGCCGATACAGTCTTAGAGTGAGTAACCATAATAATACATCTTCCATCCTCAGATAATTTTTTGAACAAATTTATTATTTCCTTTTGTGTTTCTGGATCAAGATTACCCGTTGGTTCGTCTGCTAATATTATTTCTGGATCATATGACAATGTTCTTGCAATTGCAACTCGTTGTTGCTGGCCTCCAGAAAGTTTCAAAACTGGCCTATCCATTTCTTCGTAATCTATCCCCACTGATAATAATAATTCTTCTGCCCTATTGCTTTTATTTTTTACTTTGATTCCTGCTATATCCATACCCAAAACCACATTTTCCTTTGCTGTTAATGTTGTTAACAAGTTATAAGCTTGAAAAACTATTCCAACATTGCTACTTCTAAATTTATATTTATCCATTGTTTTTAAATCTATTCCTTTATATAACACTTCCCCTTGTGTGGGATCAGCTAGACCTGAAAGAACAGACAACAAAGTTGTTTTACCTGATCCTGACTTACCCACTATTGCATAAATATTTCCTTTTTCGAAACTATAGTTTATTTCTTTTAATATTTGATGTTTTCCATAAGAAAACCCTACTTTATTTAAACACAATATACTCATTATATGCCTCCTAATCTCTATCCGCTAAAATACTTAATGGCTCATACTTTGTAATAAATCCAATTGCACCGCCACTAGCAATTACAGATACAAGTAATCCAATTAATAGAACTTCTATGATCACTACACTATCAACATCCATATTTACTTCCTTTATTTGCTCTACATCTTTTGTTCCGCTTCTATTCATTCCTCCGCCTTCTGGTCCCATCTTTCTTCCGAAATTTTCTTCTTCTGTTGCAGTTATAGTTTGATTTGCTAGCAAATTATTTGTTATTGGTTTCGCTGATATAAGCCCTATTGAAGTACCAATAATAATTGCTAATAGAGCAATTACTACTGTCTCTGTAATAAATTGCATTGCAACCTTATGTTTTTTCATCCCCATTGCTGTTAATACACCAACCTCATACTTTCGTTCTCTTATTCCGTAGATATTAATCCCAATTAATACTATTGAACCGATTCCCAAAACAAGGATTAAAAATACACCTGCAAATTTACTAAGATTATCCAATGGTTCTATGCTTTTTTCAAATGAGGTAATATCATCA
This sequence comes from Anaerovoracaceae bacterium, assembly GCA_036646055.1. Classification (GTDB taxonomy): domain Bacteria; phylum Bacillota; class Clostridia; order Peptostreptococcales; family Anaerovoracaceae; genus JAVWMQ01. The sequence continues at coordinate 11,764 of JAVXMY010000001.1, forward strand.
GATTTTACTGTAAAATCATCACTAAGGCCTAAGTCTTTTACCTCACTTTCAAATTTCTCATAGTTAGCCACACTATCAAATGAGTATTCACCTGCTATTTTACCTTCTATTCCCAAAAGGTCACAAACTTTATCCAAGGCATTATAACTTATATATATTCTATTATAATTTCCCATTGACATTACATTTTCATCTTCATCAACTTCATTACTTTCATAAACCCCTTTAATTGTAAATGTAACTTTTTTTGTCTCGTCTTCTGGAGATACCAATGTAATTTTATCTCCTACCTTAACCTTATTATAATCAGCTAATTCACTACTTATTACAATATCTTTGGAGGTTCCTCCTTCTTTAAACATTTCGCCATCAGTAATTGTAGCTAATCCATCAGTAAACATTGTCATACCAGAATCGCTACTAAATCCGGTAATATTAAAGTCCCCCTTTAAACTATCTGGATTCTTACCACCAATATCACCTTGATCTGTACTCATAGACTCAAACTTATCACTACCATCTAAAGATGTGTTCAAACTATAATTAAAACTTTTAACAGAATCAGACTTCCCATATTTTTTTAGTTCTTCTAATGTAGGTGTAACAAGACTATTCATTTTTTCACGCATATCCTCACGTTTCCCCGTACTTCCACTCATTAAATTCTCCATATCAGGTGTAATGGTGGCCGTAATTTTTAAATTAGAAAGGCCTTCTTCCTTAGTTAATTCTGCTGCATGCCTTATTGATAATCCAACACAGGCAGAAAATACAATTACACATATAATTATTCCTATTAATAAAAATCTACCTTTCATTCTCCTTACATTTCTTAATGCATTTTTAATAATATACATCCTCTTCCTCCTTAATTTCTTCTTAGTATATTATTAATATAATGAGAATTCCTTAAAACTTCCTTAAAAACCCAAAAAAACTAGATGATAAAAATCATCTAGTCTTTTTTTAATATTTTTTGGCCAATTCTGCTATTTTTAGTAGTCTTTTATTAACTCCAGATTTCTTAAGTGGTGGATTAAGCATCTCACCTAACTCTACTAGTGAAACATCTGGATTTTCTAATCTTAAGTAGGCTACTTCTTTTAGTTTGTCTGGCAAATTATCAATTCCTATAGCCTGATCAAGTATTTTGATATTGGCTATATGCTTCTCAGCTGCTGCTACTGCCTTGTCTATATTTGCCTGGTCACAGTTATTAATACGGTTAGCCGCATTACGTATTTCCTTTGTAATTTTAACATTTTCATATTTAAAAATCTGATTTGAAGCCCCCATTATTGCTAATATATCAACAATTTGGCTTGACTCCTTAACATAAACTACAAATTCTTTTTTTCTTGCTACACTTTTGGCAGTAATATCTACAAAACTATTTAGCAGTTTTCTTACATCATTAGCTAGTGTTTCAGTTTGGCAAACGATTTCGAAATGGTATTCTTTTTCAGGATTTGTTACAATTCCAGCACCTAAGAAAAGCCCTCGCAAATATGCCTTCTTATCGCACTTACTTTTAACAATACCGCTATATATACCATCACTAATAAAGTTCATACCCTCTCTAATCATTAGTATTCCAGTTTCTCTAAGAATAAGCTCAGCCAAACTGTCTCCAATAGTTAGAATATAGTAATTCCCCTTTTTTAGTCCTGTTCCTTGACCAACTTCTAAGGTTACATCTACACTGAAATACTCTTTAATTAGCATTTTGTAGTGTCTCGCAATGGCTGGATTATCAGTTGTCATAACAATTTTAAATTTACCAAACCCCATTAATCCAACGCTACCACAAATTCTAATAAACCCAGCAATCTCTGCTAGCATACAGCATTTTTTCTTAAGTGTAACCCTTGCTAACTCTGCTTTCGTCTCACTTGTAAATGACATAATTACTTAGTTAATCCTAGAATTTTTCTAGCTTCAACTGGAGAAGCAATTGGTCTACCAATTGCTTCTGCAATCTTAACTGCTCTAGCAACTAATTCTCCATTACTCTTAGCAAGAACACCTTTATCAATGTATAGATTGTCTTCAAATCCAACTCTAACATGTCCGCCCATAATGATTGCTGCTGCAGCCATTTCAAACTGATGTCTTCCAAGACCTGCTACTGTCCAAGTTGCCTCTGGTGGTAAACTATCTACACAAAAGCTTAAGTCTCTAACTGTTGCAGGCATCTGTACTCCTAATACGAAGTCAAAGTGCATTGGGTCATTTAATAGACCTTTTTTGTATGCCTTCAATGCAATATCAATCATTCCTTTGTCAAAACATTCTAGTTCAGGTTTAATCCCTCTTTCCTGCATGATCTTTGCGAAGTTAAAGATTGTGTTATCTGTATTAACAAATATTTCGTCTCCACCAAAGTTACATGTTCCGCAGTCTAGTGTTGCAAATTCAGGTGTTGGATTGATATTAGTAGAATCTAATCGTTCTAAATCTGTCATACCAACTGCTCCGCCTGTTGAAGGCTGAATAATAGCATCAGGACAAACTTTTCTAATTTCATCAACACAAACCTGGAATCTTGCTGCACTCTGAGTAGGTGTTCCATCATCTTCTCTTACGTGCAAATGAATAACTGCAGCCCCAGCATCGTAAGCTGATTTAGCTTCTCTAACAATTTCTTCTACAGTATAAGGCACTGCAGGGTTTTGTTCTTTAGTTACCTCAGCTCCACAAATACATGCGGCAATAATTACTTTTTCCATTTTTAGAATCCTCCTATTTTTTTACATCTCTGTGCTTCAAGGTCACTCGCCTACCTTGTTGCTCAAATAGCTTTACAAACTCATTTGCCATAGTAACTGAACGGTGTTGACCGCCAGTACATCCAAAGGCTAAATTAATATGATATTTTCCTTCTCGCATATAACATGGAATAATCTCATTTATCAACTTGGCCAAATTCTTTTTAAACATTTGAGCTTCTATATGTTTCATAACATAATCTTGTACATCCTTATGGTTTCCCGTTAATGGTTTTAACTCCGGAACATAAAATGGATTTGGAATGAATCTCATATCTAGTACCATATCGGCAGATATTGGAGCCCCATGCTTAAATCCAAAGGACATTATGTTGATGACAAAAGTTTCTTCTTGCCACTGTGCAGTTAAAATCTTAACCAATTCAGATTTTAATTCTGCTGTCTTCATATTTGAAGTGTCTATGATGTAGTCGGCAAGTTCTCTAACATCATTCATCTTTTTTCTTTCTTCTTCTATATTTTCTATAGAAACTGAAGCAGAACTTAAAGGATGTCTCCTTCTAGTTTCGCTAAATCTATTTAATAAAATTTCATTTTCAGCTTCCAAAAATATTATCTTATAATCTAAATTTCTTTCCGTAAGAGACAGAAACCCTTCCCTTAAATTTTCTGAAAAGTCTGTTCCTCTAACATCTACAACAAAAGCTGCCTTGTCAATCAGATTTCCTTTATCAGCAGAAAGCTCAATGAAATTATTTATTAAGGCAACTGGCATATTATCAACGCAGTAGTAGCCTAAATCTTCTAAGCTGACAATTGCATTGGTTTTACCTGCTCCTGAAAGTCCAGTTATTATTATAATTTCCATCATGTCCTCCACTTTTATCTAAAACCCGTTTAAACTATATTTTTTCAACATTAACTATTCTAGCCGGATCTAATCCTGCACTTATGGCTCTCACTAGGCTTCCCTGATAAGTCCCAACGGCTTCAGGGGTATGGGCATCACTACCTATAATAAATTTCACATCTTCCCTAGCCGCAATTTTAATTTCATCAGCTGTAAGATGAAAATGTTTAGTGTTAATTTCCATTAAGACATCATACTTAGCACAAGCCTTGGCAATAAGCTCAATGTCAAAAGGCCCCTTATCTCCAGGATGAGTTAACACCTTAATATTATTGTTTTTAATAGCCTCAATTGTCATCTCAGTATTAAGTCGACAAAGTTTATCCATAGATTTTTTAGTCTTAAAAAAACCGTGACTCTTGAGATAATTTTTAATGCAATATCCATGTTGTATACCATAGTGATAGCCAGCAATAACAAAGTCATAATCAGCAAACTCCTCAGGTTTAACATCTAAGTAATTTCCTGTACTAATAATATTAGCTTCTACCCCAAGTAGTATTTTTATTTCTGGGAAAAGTTCGCTCAGTCTTTCGACTTCCGCTCTCATAATTGGCACTGCTTTTCTCTTAATGCCATAAGTTAAGTGTCCTGGGCCATGGTCGGTTATAGCAATTTCCTTTAGCCCTTTTTTGATAGCTTCCCTTACATTATCTTCAATACTGCCCTTTCCATGGGAAAAAGTAGTATGTGTATGATAATCATATATCATTTTATAGTTCACTGTCCTCACCTATAATTCTAACTTCAGGCTGAAGCATAACTCCAAATTCCTTCATTACTACACCTTGAACTATGTGCATTAAATTGATTATATCTGTAGCTGTTGCATCGCCTATATTAATTACAAAACCTGAATGAAGTTCAGAAACCTGAGCTCCACCAACTGTAACACCTTTTAGATTGGCATCCTGAACAAGTTTACCTGCGAAATACCCTTCAGGTCGTTTGAAGAAACTTCCTGCACTTGGATAATTGACAGGCTGCTTTGTATTTCTCTTCTTGTTTAGTTCCTTCATTTCATCAAGGATTTCCGTCTTATTGCCTTTGCGAAGCTTCATTGTAACTGATACTACAATGTCAAGAGTGTCATACAGTTTACTATGTCTATACCCAAGTTCTAGTTCTTCTAAAGACATTATTTTATCTTCTCTACCATCTTTGGAAACAACCCTTACCTGAGTTATTATATCTTTCATTTCTCCGCCATAAGCTCCAGCATTCATAAACGCTGCGCCGCCCATGCTACCTGGAATACCGCTGGCAAATTCCATACCTGCTAGAGACTCCCTCTGAGCGGTTTTTGCCACTACTGACAGCAAAGCACCAGCTCCAGCTGTTATTTCATCTCCATTAACTATAACACTATCAAAGCCTTGGCCAATTTTGACCATAACTCCATCAAATCCACCATCCTTAACTAAAATATTAGAACCATTACCAATAATCATATGATTAATGTTCTTCTCGTCAAGGTAGACTAATATTGCTTTAAGTTCCTCTACTGAATTTGGCGTTACTAAAATTTTAGCTTTGCCGCCAGCTTTAAAAGATGTAAATTCCCTCATATCTGCATCTGCAATTATTCTATCTTCATCTAGAATTTCTACAAAATCTTTAATTGTTTCCTTCATTTAATTTAACTCCATCTTGATTTTTATCTCTTATAGTTTCTATATGTAAGTCCTTATATACTTCCAAGTTGTTTGTATATCCTTTTTTTGTTAATCTTTTGTTTACAGCAAAACATGTGTATGCATAGATACAAGCAAAAATTGGGATTCCAAGAATCATTCCAACAAATCCAAATAATCCGCCACCAACTAAAATGGCAAACATTACCCAAAAACTTGGTAACCCTGTTGTTCCTCCAAGTATTTTAGGCCCGATAATATTCCCATCTACCTGCTGTAATATTAAAATAAATATTAGGAAATATACACAGGTTAGAGGGTCTTCTATTACAATTAACAAGGCTGATGGAATTGCTCCAATAAATGGCCCGAAAAATGGAATAATATTTGTTACTCCAATAATTACACTAATTAACATAATGTATGGCCACTGGAATATGCTCATTACTACGAAGCATATAATTCCAATAATTAATGAATCTATCAATTTGCCATTAATAAATCCGCCAAATGTTTTGTTAATAAATGTTGAACCAAATAGAAAGCTCTTGGCTTTTTCTTCACTAAGTGATGCAAATATAAGTTTTTTCGTTTGAGCTGCAAACACTTCTTTGCTGTTTAAGAAAAACACACAAATAATTACACCTATACATAAATTCATTACGACTTTAGCAAATCCAAAGATTCCCTCTGATACACCAGTAATTACTGCCTGATACTTAGGAACTAAAGTTGCCTGTACAAATTCTACAAAAGAATCAACTGCAGTGTTTGCCCATTTTTCAAGTGGCCCTGCAACTTGAGGTAAATCATCTAGTTTACTTTGCATTACATAAAGTAAGTTTGACACATCCTTAGGAAGTGTCTTAGCTAGGCTTACTATACTTTCAATCATTCCAGGAATAATCATCCATAGCAATATTGTTACTATTCCTATCATACAAGCAAGCGCAACAATTGTTGCTACCCATTTACTATATATTACGGATCTATCTCTTTCTTTAAATACTGGCCATTTCCAATGGATTGCCATATCATATGTGCGATTATATACAGGGCAAAGCAAATATGCCATTACAAGGCCGTAAATAAAAGGTGTTACAATTCCTGTGAAAACCCCTAAAGCTTTAATTAAGCCATCCATTCTGTAAACTGCAAAAAAGAACAAAATAGATAGCGCCACAACTGAAAATGACATTATCCCTATTTTTATGTATTTGCTATCAAATTCGAATTTCATTTAATACCCCTAAACCTTTATAACCACTACTTATATAATACCTTATTTGGCTATTAAAATCTATCACTATAATTAATAATTCCTCTAATAAATCCACCTTCAGCTTTCGCCTTTGGCTTCTCATAGTTTTTTATAGTCGCTACAAAAGAATCCTTTGTGATTTCAAGGATTCCGTAAGTTCCATCAGAACCATCCCTAGGTCTAACTAAGCTTCCCGGATTAACCAATTTAATCCCATCAGCCTCTTCATTATATGCCATGTGGGTATGTCCAAATAAAGCTACGCAGCATCCCAGTTCTTGGCTTCTATAAATCAAGTTTGTAATGTCGTAAGATACTCCGTCAAGATGTCCATGAGTCAAAAATATTTTGCCATATTCAGTATCTAGAACCTGGCTACAATCCTGTTTCCTAATTGCCCCATCACAATTTCCCTTAACATAATTAACTGGTATTTGAATTCTTTTGGATATTTGCATAGCATCCTCTTCAAAATCACCAAGATGTATAACCATATCTATATTTTTTTCTTTTTTAAAAACCTCATAAAATCTACTTAAGTTGCCATGAGTATCGCTTACTACTAATATTTTCATTCTTATTCCTATCTATTTCATTTCTTAATAAAAGTTGATAATATTATTGTATAATAATATGTTTACTATGTCTACTTTTTGGAGTACAATATAGTTTATTGTTTATGTTAATTATCCATTGGAGGCAATTTAATAATGAGAAATATACAAGAAAAATTCATGCGTTTTATGTATGGTAGATATGGTGTGGACCAGCTTTACTACGCAACATTTATTTTATATCTAATACTACTGGTATTAAACCTATTCCTTAGATCTTCAATCATAAGTATTTTAATTACACTTGCAATAATCTGGACCTTCTTTAGATTCTTATCTAGAAACATTCCAGCAAGGCGGAAGGAAAACGAAAAGTTCCTAAACTTTTGGGACAAATTCGCACCAGATTTTAAGTTTATGCAAATGAGAATGAGAGAGTTCAAAACACACGCATTTCATAAATGTCCATATTGTAGTGCAGTGTTAAGACTACCTAGGAAACGTGGTAAGTTCCCTGTAACCTGCCCTAAATGTAATCAGAAATTTAATATTAGAAATTGGTTCTAAAAAAAAACTGTGAGTTATCACAGTCTTTTTTTATTATAGTGCCATAGCTAATATTTTATACATGTCTTCTTCATAAAGTACTTTAGTTACACCCTTTTTGCCTCCGCAACCTTCAGCACATTTATGTGCCATTAGTCTTAAAGTCTCATCATCTGGATTTATACCAAGTTCAGTAAGGCTAATTGGCATATTAAGTTCTTTAAAGAATGCTTCTGCACTTTCAATTCCCTTAATTGCAATTTCTTCATCAGTTCCCTCTTCAGGAACATCCATAACTTTAATAGCAAATCGTTTAAATCTGTCAAGGCAATTATCCATTACATATCTGGCCCAACTACCCCAAATTGCAGCAAGTCCTGCCCCATGTGCAACATCATAGATTCCGCCAACCTCATGTTCAAGATTGTGTGTAGCAAAGTCCATACCTTCAGTTCCGCATCCAGTAAGTCCATTATGTGACAGGCTTCCTGCCCACATAATATCTGCTCTAGCCTGATAGTTATTTGGATCCTTCATTAAAATTCCAGCCTTATTAATTACCGTTCTCATTACAGCTTCAGCAATAGTGTCTGTCATTTCCATATTACCACCATGAGTGAAATATCTTTCAAGTGTATGCATCAATATATCTGTACATCCACAAGAAGTCTGATAAGGAGGCAATGTCATAGTTAATTCAGGATTCATTATTGCAAATTTAGGTCTAGCCATATCATCTCTATAGCCTCTCTTAAGCCATCCATCCTCTTTGGTAATTACAGTAGAATTACTCATTTCGCTTCCTGTAGCCGCCAAAGTAAGTACAGCACCAATAGGCGCACAAGCCTTAGCCTTTCTCTTACCTTCATAGAAGTCCCAAACATCACCTTCATTGGCAATTCCATATCCAATTGCTTTAGCAGAGTCAATAGTACTTCCACCACCAACAGCTAAAATAAAGTCTACACCTTCTTCTTTAGCTAACTTAATTCCATCATATACTAGAGACAGTCTTGGATTTGGAACAACACCACCAAGCTCTACATAAGAAATTCCAGCTTCATTCATAGAACTTTTGACTCTTTCTAGTAATCCTGAACGAATTACACTTCCACCGCCATAATGCAGAAGTATCTTTTTACCATTAAATTCTTTTAGTAGTTCTCCCACTCTCTTTTCTGTTTCCTTACCAAAGACAACTTTAGTAGGTGCCACGTAATCAAAATTAAACATATTATCCTCCTTAAAAATTTAACCCACCTAAAAATAAGGTGGGCATAACATTATAATTTTTTTACAAATTCAGATTTTAAGCTCATAGCTCCAAAGCCTGGGATATTACAATCAATATTGTGATCGCTATCATAAACTAATCTAATCCCTTTAACCTTAGTTCCCTGTTTCAGCGGTGTACTACTTCCCTTAACCTTAAGGTCTTTAATAATTGTAATACTATCTCCGTCACTTAAAACATTTCCATTTGAATCTTTAATTAATGCTGCTTCAGCTTCTGCTTCTGCCCCTGCTGCTGTCCATTCGTGTGCACATTCTGGGCAAATTAATAGATTTCCATCTTCGTAGGTATATTCGCTTCCGCATTTCGGGCAATTTGGTAATGACACATTGTCCTCCTTATTTTCTCTCTAAATATAACTTCTGGGTTAACCCCATATATTAAGCTTCCTTAAGGAAAGCTACATAACATTTTTTGGCTTCGTATATATCAGCCTTACTTGCAACTTCGTATGGGGCATGCATATTTAATACAGCAACTCCACAGTCAACTACTTCCATTCCGTATAGAGCTAAAATATATGCAATAGTGCCTCCACCACCTAAGTCAACCTTACCTAATTCTGCTGATTGGAATAATACATTATGTTTATCCATAATATTTCTAATTAAACCTAGGTACTCAGCGTTAGTATCATTAGATCCGCTTTTGCCTCTAGCTCCAGTAAACTTGTTAAATACAACCCCCTTACCAAAGTGTGCCGCATTTTTCTTATCAAATGCACTTGCAAATGTAGGATCAAATGCTGCACTAACATCTGATGAAAGCATTCTAGAATTAGCTAATACTCTTCTTAGTTTTAATTCAGAGTATTGACCCATTGCATTTAGTAATTCAGCAACAGTGTTTTCAAAGAATTTAGACTCCATACCTGTAGCTCCAACACTACCGATTTCTTCTTTGTCTACTAAAAGTGTGCATGAAGTTTTCTTAACCTTATCTACTTCTAACATAGCAACTAAGGAAGTATATGCGCAAACTCTGTCATCTTGGCCATAAGCCATAACCATGCTTCTATCAAACCCTGCATCTTTAGCCTTACCTGCTGGTACAATTTCAAGTTCTGCTGACCAAAAATCATCTTCTTCGATTTCATATGTATCCTTAAGTATATTTAAAATGTTTGCTTTAACACTATCTTTTTCTTTATCTTTTAGAGGCATTGTTCCGCAAATAACATCAAGTTGTTCACCTTCGATTACAATTCTAGCTTTTTTCTCTAGCTGTTCTTGAGATAAGTGAACTAACAAATCTGAAATAAAGAATACTGGATCCTCTTCCTTTTCTCCCACTACTATTTCAACTAAAGTTCCATCCTTTTTAGCAACTACACCATGAATCGATAAAGGCATTGTTACCCACTGATATTTCTTAATACCACCATAGTAATGTGTATCTAAAAAAGCAATTTCTGTATCTTCATACATTGGATTTTGTTTAACATCTATTCTTGGTGAATCAATATGAGCACCTAAAATGTTCATACCCCTTTCAATTGGTTCTTCACCAATATTAAATAATGCTACCGCCTTGCCCATACATGTGGCATAAACCTTATCACCTGTGATGAGAGACTTTTTCCCTTGAATTACATCATCAATGTTTATGTAGCCTTTATCCTCTGCTTCTCTTACTATCAGCTTAACACATTCTCTTTCAGTTTTACCATTATCGAGAAACGCCTTATATCCTTCTGATAAATCCCAAACTTTTTTTAGTTGAGTTTCATCATAATTGTTCCACCCATTTATGTCTTTCAATTTAGTCCTCTCTTTCTATGTATTTGACTAATGTTTTAGCACAATACTTAATTACATCGTCACAGTTATTAATCATCGGATTATTGGTGCCATCCTTATATTTAGCAAGCATTTCACCACATATTGTTGTTCCAAAACATTCTTCAATTTCTGTAATTATTTCTTTGAAATCAGGATAGATTTCTGTAACTGTTTTACTATCTTCTGCCAAAGGATCTCTTCTGCCTTTAAACATTCCAAGTGCCATAACGGCTCCTGAAATTGCTCCGCAAAGATGTCTACTTCTACCAATTCCACCGCCAAAACCTGAGGCTATGCAAATCACTTCCTCCGGTAGGTCTGTATTGTAATTAGTTAATGCAGCTTTTAATACGCATTCTGCACAGTTTAATCCATGTTTATGGTAATTCCATGCTTCTTCCCCTATACGTTCAGCCTTTACTTCTATTTCATTTTTCATAACTTTTTCTTCCTTTCAAATGTACTCATTTCAATTATACTATGGGTTTTTTTCTTGTCAAGAATTACCCTTTACATATTAAAAAAGTTACATTATACTTATTATCTAAAGATGTTTCGTATGTAATTGAAAGGAAATGTTATGAGTTTTATCGAAAAAATCAAATCAAGAAGAAGTGTTAGGAAGTACACAGATCAAGTTATTAATAGAGAAGTCGTTGAAGAAATAGTTGATGCTGCAAGGTTTTCACCTTCCTGGAAAAACACTCAAATAGTTAGATATTATGCTGTAGAGGATGCTAAATTAAAAAGCCAGATTGCTGAAGATTGCGTTATGGACTTTGCCTTTAATACTAAAACAATTTCTAGAAGTAATATGGTTATGGTTGTTACTTTTGTTAGTGGCATTTCTGGTTACGAGAAAGATGGTTCATTTAGTACACCTATTGAAAATGGTTGGGAGAGATTTGATGCGGGAATTGCAACACAGACATTCTGCCTTGCAGCTCATGAAAAGGGCATTGGCACAGTTATTCTAGGTATATTTGATGACAAAAAAGTTAAAGAAACTTTAGGTCTTTCAGATAATGAAAAAGTCGCAGCCTTAATTGCAATGGGCTACCCAGAAAAATCCAATCCTGCCCCACCTCGTAAGGAAGTTTCTGAACTATTAAAGTTTTTATAACAAAAAATCGCCTATTACTAGGCGATTTTATTTATTATATTATTATTCTACATTAGTATTTTTATTCTTTAAAGCCCTTCTTGACATAGCTTCATTATACATTCTTATTTCGTCCTCAGTTTCAGGAGTATATGGCTTAACAGGCTTTGGTCTACCATCTTTGCCCATAGAAACAATTGTAAAGTATGCAGAAAGTGCGTGCTGTGGTGGACGATATGATTCTAAATCCTCAACAGATACACTTACGAAAACTTCCATAGAAGTGTTACCAACATAAACAACATATGCTGTATAGGTTACCAAAGCTCCAACGAATATTGGAAGATGAAATTCAAGTTCATCTACACGAGCAGTAACGCAGTTAGTCTTTGAATATCTTTGTGCTGCCGCAGCTGCCGCTGTATCCATAAGCTTCATGATTTCTCCACCATGAACATTACCCTCAAGATTAGCTTGATGAGGCATCATTACTTGACTGACAATAATTTTGTTTTTTATATCCATCTTATTCATTTTTTCCATATATATACCTCTATATTCTTCAAAAATACTCACTTTAGCTTATAAGCATTTTAACACAAATACTGAAAATATAACAGTTATTTATTATCTTCCCCCAAAGCCTTAGCATAATTCCTAAAAAACTCTCTTAGATTATTTAAAGACTCTACTAGGACATCTGTCTCCTTATCTTCAAGTTTCCCTAATACAGAAGTAACCATTTTTTTATGAAAATCCTCATGATGATAAAACGCTCTCACACCTTTTTCTGTCAACCTAACAGTTACAACTCTACGGTCAGTTTCACTTCTCTCTCTAACAACATATCCCTTCTTAACTAAACTATTCATTGAAATAGTAAGTGATCCCACAGTAATGTTAAGCCTCTTTGCAATTACAGACATTTTGTCTCCACTACCTAGACCTACAGCTTCAATTACATGCATATCATTTACAGTCAAATCTGTAAACTCCTCTGTAATAAGCCCTATTTTTTCAATTTCCCAAATTTCGTTAAACAGGTTAACTAATACATCGTTAATTGTATTATATTTTTCCACTTAATACTTCTCCTTTAATATTTTCAACTTCTTATAACCTATTATAACAAAAATCCAAAAAATTTACATACCCAAAAACCTATTATATCTATTATTTGCAATTTCTTTTCTATCTAACTTCATATATTTCATAATAAAATCACTGATTTTCTTATCTAGTTCCCTTGTAACAACCTTTAACTTATCTCTCGTATAGTCATCTGGCTCATTGATGATTTCCTCAATAATTCCAAGTTCTAACAAATCTCTCGCTGTAAGTTTCATTTCATTTGCAGCTTCCTTTGCCCTTTTGCCATCCTTCCACAAAATACTTGCATAGCCTTCAGGTGATAGTATAGAATATATAGAATTCTCAAGCATATAAACCTGGTTTGCCACAGCCAAAGCAAGAGCCCCACCGCTTCCTGCCTCACCAATAACAATAGCTAGAATTGGAACAGTAATATCTGACATCTCATATAAATTATTTGCAATAGCCTGACCTTGACCTTGCTCCTCAGCTGTAATACCACAATAAGCACCTGGTGTATCAATAAAATTAATAATTGGCCTACCAAACTTTTCAGCATCCTTCATAAGCCTCAAAGCTTTTCTATAACCACTAGGAGACGGCATACCAAAGTTTCTCTTAATATTTTCTTCCGTATTCTTCCCCTTAACCTGAGCAATAACCGTAACCGGAACCCCCTTAAACATTCCAATTCCGCCCATAATAGCGCCATCATCTCCGCCACATCTATCACCATGAAATTCAATAAAATCATCAAAAATAGCATTAATATATTCATCACCATTAGGTCTTTTGTTGTCTCTAGAAATATTCACAATTTCCCAAGGAGTATTTTCCTTTTTTTTAGAAGGTTTCTTCACAAAAAGTTTTTGGCAAAAAACGCTCATCCCATTTTCTTTTCTTATTGAAACATTCTTCTCCCTATGAAGTTTTATAATAGTAGACAAGGTATTTTTTAAATCTTCTCGTTTAACAATCTTATCTACAAATCCCTTCTCAAGTAAAAACTCAGATCTTTGGAATCCCTCTGGCAATGACTGCCCAATAGTTTGCTCTATAACCCTAGGGCCAGCAAAACCAACTAAAGCTCCAGGTTCAGCTAAAATAATATCTCCTAACATAGCAAAACTTGCAGTAACCCCTCCTGTTGTTGGATCAGTTAACAAAACAATATACAAAAGTCCACTATCTCTATGCCTTTTAATTGCAGCAGAAGTTTTAGCCATTTGCATAAGAGATACAATGCCCTCCTGCATTCTAGCACCACCAGAAGCAGTAACAATGATTAAAGGCAATTTCTTTTCCGTAGCTTTAATAACAGTTTTAGTAATATGTTCTCCCACATAGGAACCCATACTAGCCATCATAAATCTGCTATCACAAACAGCTATAGCCACATCACTACCGTTGATTTTTCCCTCACCTGAAATAACAGAATCCTTTAATCCTGTAGTTTTTTGGTTATTTATTATTTTTTCTTCATAGCCTTTAACCTTAAGGGGATTTTTATGGTTAATATTAAAGTCCCAATTCATAAAACTATCTTGATCTAAAATCAAACTTATACGCTGATTACAAGTCAAAGGATTATAACCATTACACTTTGGGCATATATTTATGTTTTTATTCAATTCACTACTTGAGACCATATTCCCACATTTATTACACTTAACAAATAATCCCTCTGGAACTTCAGGCCTTAAAGAACTATCATTTTTGTATTTTCTTTTATTAGTTTTTCGAAAAAAGTCCTTTAAATTCATATTCACCTACATTTCTTCAATAAAGTTAATATTGAAATCGCCACTTTTAAATCTCTTGTGATTAATAATTTTATGTTGAAAAAGTATATTAGTTTCAACTCCAGTAATAATTATTTCTCCAAGAGCACTATTCATCTTTCTAATAGCTTCTTTACGGTCCTTACCATGAACTATTAGTTTTCCTATCATAGAATCATAGAAAGGAGAAATAGCATAATTGTTATAAACGCCAGAGTCAATTCTAATACCATTGCCTCCTGGGAAATGCAAATATTTAATTAATCCAGGACAAGGCATAAACCCTTTTTCTGGATCTTCAGCATTTATTCTGCATTCAATAGCATGACCACTTATAACAATATCCTTTTGATCAAACTCAATAGGCTTGCCTTCTGAGATTTCTATTTGAGTTTTAACTAAATCTATTCCCGTAACCATTTCCGTTACAGGATGTTCAACCTGAATTCTAGTATTCATTTCCATAAAGTAAAATTCACCATCTTCATCAAGTAAGAACTCAATAGTGCCTACATTGGTATAATTAGCAGCCTTAGCAGCCTTAATAGCAATATTGCCTAAGCTTTGACGAACTTGAGGGCTAATACAGCTAGAAGGACTTTCCTCAATTAGTTTTTGATGATTTCTCTGTATAGAGCATTCTCTTTCACCTAAATGAATTACCTTACCATAATTATCTCCAATAACTTGGATTTCAATATGTCTAGGGTTCCTAATAAATTGTTCAATATACATTCTCTCATCGCCAAAGGCCATTTTGGATTCCTTCTGAGCTGCCAAAAAAGCACCTTCAAATTCTTCAATAGAATTTGCAAGTCTCATGCCTTTGCCTCCACCGCCTAAAGCAGCTTTGATAATAACAGGAAAGCCAATTTCCTTAGATATTCCAAGACCAGTTTTGGAATCTGTAATAGATTCAGTGCTTCCCTTTATAACAGGTACACCAGCCGAAGCCATAGTTTCCTTGGCAATAGTTTTGTTACCAAGGTTTTCAATAACTTTGGATGTAGGTCCTATAAAAATTATATTGCAATCTTCACATAGTTTGGCAAAACTACTGTTTTCTGAAAGAAATCCAAAGCCAGGATGAATTGCATCAGCACCGCTATTAATAGTTGCACTAATAATGTTTTCCATATTTAAATAACTACTTGTAGCAGAAGTTCCTCCAACACAAATAGCTTCATCAGCAAGCTGAGTATGAAGAGAGTCTCTATCACCTTCCGAATAAATAGCAACAGTCTCTATTCCCATTTCCCTACAAGCTCTAATAATTCGTACTGCAATTTCTCCTCTATTTGCAATTAAAATCTTCTTTATCATCTTATTTTCCTAACATAAATTTTATTTCTGCAGAGCAAACAACCTTGCCTTGAACTGATGCAACTGCTGCACCAATACCTACAGGTCCTTTTTCTCTTATAATTTTAGTTTCTAATTTAAGCTTATCTCCTGGCACAACCTTGCCTTTAAATTTACACTTATCGATTCCTGCAAAATATGCAATTTTTCCCTTGTTATCCTCTTTGGACAAAGCCGCAACTGCACCTACCTGTGCCAAGGCTTCCACAATTAACACACCAGGCATAACAGGTTCTTCAGGGAAATGCCCACCAAAGAAGTCTTCCCTAAAAGTTACACACTTATATCCAACTGCATAAACTCCTGGCTGATAATCTTCAATATAATCAACAAGCAAAAATGGATGTCTATGTGGAATTATCTTCTCTATTTCTTTAATACCTAATTTATTCATTTACACTACCTCAAAAAGTGGCTGTCCGTATTCAACCATTTCTCCATTTGATACAAACACATTTACAATTTTGCCTTCAAAGCCTGACTGAATTTCATTCATAAGTTTCATAGCCTCAACAATACCTACAGTCTGGCCTTCATTAATAATATCTCCAACCTTAACGAAGTCTGGCCCCTCTTCAGAATGTGCAGAATAAAAGGTTCCCACCAAGGGTGCTTTAATAATATTCCCCTTAGCAGTCTCTTCCTGTTCCACTGGCAAAACTTCCTCATAGGCACTTTTTTCTATAATTCTTGTTTCATTTGGGTTAGTAAAACTAACAGCAATTCTACTTCCATCCTCTTCAAATTCAAATGATTCAACATTTAATTTAGAAGCCCCTTCTAGAAGTTCTAACAAATTATTCACATTCATTTCTATACCTCATACTTCTTAAATATTAGTGTCCCATTATGACCGCCAAAACCCAAAGAATTACTCATGGCATAATTAATATCCTTCTTAACTGGTCCACCTATAACATAATTCAAATCACATTCTTCAGACAAGTTTTTAGTCCCTACAGTATTGTGAATAAAGCCTTCTTCAATTGACTTTAAACAGACAATAGCTTCTACAGCTCCTGCTGCTCCAAGCAAATGACCAATCATAGATTTAGTTGAATTAATTAATGGCTTATTTGGATTATTTGGAAAGGCAAGCTTAATCGCTCTAGTTTCAAATAGATCATTTAATGGTGTTGAAGTGCCATGAGCGTTGATATAATCAATATCTGCCTCGCCTATATTAGCATCTTTCATAGCAAATTCCATTGATTTAGCTGCACCGCTACCATCTTCTGCTGGTGATGTAATATGATAACTATCACTTGTAGCACCATATCCTACAATCTCTCCTAGAATATTAGCTCCTCTAGCTTTTGCATGTTCAAGTTCTTCTAATACAAGTATTCCTGCGCCCTCTCCCAAAACAAAGCCACTTCTCTCTTGGTCAAAAGGAATGGATGCGCGGGTTTTGTCAGAGGATGTTGTTAATGCTGTTAAACTTCCGAAGCCAGAAACAGCAATTCCTGTTACGGCACCTTCTGTTCCTCCTGCAACCATTACATCTGCATCTCCATAGGTTATAGTTCTAAAAGCCTCACCAATTGAATGAGTTCCTGTGGCACATGCTGTTACAACATTAATGCTTTTGCCTTTTAAACCTAATTTAATTGAAACATTTCCAGCTGCCATATTTGAAATCATCATTGGAATCAAAAGAGGATTTACTCTACTAGGCCCACGTTCTAACATTTTAGAATGTTCTTTTTCAGTTATCTGTAAGCTTCCAACTCCTGACCCTATGGAAACACCAACTCTATATGGATCTTCTTTGTCCATATTTAAGCCAGATTGATTAAATGCTTCCATACTGGCAATTACAGCATACTTGCTGAATTCTTCCATTCTTTTGGCTTCTTTAAAATCCATATACTCTTTAAAGTCTAAATTCTTAACTTCTGCTGCTAGTTTCACCTTGAAATTTTCTGTGTTAAACTTTGTAATTTCATCAATACCTACTTTTTCTGATTTGATTCCATTCCAAAATTCTTCCACATTATTTCCTATTGGAGTTATAGCACCCATGCCTGTAATTACAACTCTCTTCCTCATCTTTTTCTCCTAACTATGGTTAAATTGTCATTCCACCGTCTACAGTAATTACCTGTCCAGTAATATAGCTACCCTCTGTTACTAAGAAGCCTACTGCATTTGCAATGTCTTCTGGCTTTCCAGTTCTCTTTAGAGGTACATTATTTAATATGCTTTCCTTTACTTCTTCGGTTAACACATCTGTCATATCCGTTTCAATAAACCCTGGTGCAACGGCATTTACTGTTATATTCTTTTTTGCTAATTCTTTTGCTGCACTTTTTGTTATTCCTATTACACCTGCTTTAGATGCTGAATAATTAACTTGTCCTGGGTTTCCAACTAATCCAGCAATTGAAGAGATATTAACAATTCTTCCAAAACCCTGTTTAGACATTTGTCTTGATGCAAATCTAATTGTATTAAATGTGCCTTTTAAGTTGGTAGTAATAACATCATCAAAGGCCTCTTCACTCATTTTTATGACTAATCCATCTCTAGTTATTCCAGCATTATTAACTAAAATATCTAGGGCTCCATGTTCCTTAATTATATTAGAAACAAATTCTTTACATAGCTGAAAATCTCCAATATTAGCTTGATACACAAAGGCCTTGCCTCCCTTGCTTTCTATAAAAGTTTTAGTCTCTAGTGCAGCTTCTTTAGAGCCATTATAGTTAATGATAACTGTAGCTCCAAGGTTTGCTAACTTAATTGATATGGCTCTGCCAATACCTTTGCTTCCGCCAGTAACTACTGCAATTTTATTTGTTAACATACTAATTCACCTATAACCTTTTCCATTTCAGATATATTACTAATGTTATATACCTTAACACTTTTATTAATTTTCTTAATCATATTTGTAAGAGTTTTTGAAGGCCCTAGTTCAACGAAAGTATCAATGCCTTGTTCAATCATCATATTTATTGATTGATTCCACATAACTGGACTAGAAATTTGTTTAACAAGTAAATCTACAATAAGACTATTATCCTTAACAATTTCTCCATTGACATTGGTTACATATGGTGTATCTAGTTTCTTAAATGGAATTTCATCTAATACAGTCTTTAACTTTATTCCCGCTTCAGTTAAGAATGGAGAATGAAAAGGTCCACTAACATCAAGGTGCTTTACCATTTTAGCTCCGGCTTCCTTTAACTTTATTTCTGCCTCTTTAACAGAATCATTAAGTCCTGTTATAACAATTTGCTTAGGCGTATTATAGTTTGCAACTGTAACATTTTGAATATTTCTAATTACTTCATTAACCTTATTGCCTTCTAAACCTAATACTGCAGCCATAGTTCCAATTCCATTTGGCATTGCCTCTTCCATCAAAGCGCCTCTAGCCTTAAGAGCTAATATTCCCTCTTCAAATGTAATACTGTTTCCATAAGCTATTGCTGTATATTCACCAAGACTTAAACCTGCAGTCATATCTGCCTTAAGGCCTTTGTCTGATACAATTTTAGCAATTGAGTAGCAGGTTAAAAACAACCCTGGTTGAGTATATTTAGTTTGGTTTAATCTATTATCCTTTTCAAAGCATAATTCTTCCATGTTAATTCCCATAATATCTGAAGCAATTTCAAAGTAATTTCTTACTTCTTCAAAGGCATCAAAAAACTCCTTGCCCATTAAATCAATCTGAGCCCCTTGCCCTGGAAAAACAAATCCGATTTTACTCATTAGATAATACCTCCTCCAAGACTATTTTATAGCCTGCCATTATTTCCTCTATTACAGCCTTACAGCTTTTAATGTCTTTAATTAAACCAGAAACTTGTCCAGCCATAAGGCTACCAGTCTTAACGTCTCCTAAAACTACAGCCTTACGAAGACCGCCACCAGCTAGTTCTTCTAACTCTTCCATAGTTGCACCTTCAGCTTCCATTTTGCTAAATTCTAAGGTTTGCTGGTTTCTTAATGCTCTTACAGGATGGCCTGTTGATCTTCCTGTAACTCTTGTGTCTATGTCTTTAGCCTTTATTAAAGCAGCTTTGTAGTTTTCATGTACATTGGCTTCAACTGTTGCAACAAATCTAGTACCTATTTGAATTGCATCAGCTCCTAAAGCAAACATTGCAGCAGCACCTCTGCTATCTGCAACTCCACCTGCTCCAATTACAGGGATTGATACCCCATCACAAACCTGTGTTACTAATGCCATAGTAGTAAGATCTCCAATATGTCCACCCGCTTCAGAACCCTCAGCAATTACAGCAGCTGCACCTTGTCTTTCCATTCTTTTTGCAAGACCAACCGATGCTACAACAGGAATAACCTTAATGTCTGCTTTCTTAAAGGCATCCATGTATCTTTCTGGATTTCCTGCTCCTGTAGTTACAACAGGAACATTCTCCTCAATTACAACCTTTACAATATCTTCAACATAAGGGCTCATGAGCATTATATTCACTCCAAAAGGTTTGTCAGTTTTAGACTTCACCTTTTGTATTTGTTCTCTAACCCAATCAGCTGGAGCTGCTGCAGCGGCAATAATACCAAGGCCACCAGCTTCAGATACAGCACTGGCCAAATTATAGTCTGCAACCCAAGCCATACCTCCTTGGATAATTGGATATTCAATATTAAGTAAACTAACAATTTGTGACTTCATTTATGCCACCATTTTAGCCTTTATATACTCTACTGCTTCGCCTACGCTAGTGATTTTTTCTAAATCTTCTGTAGGAATTTCAATTTCAAATTCATCTTCAAGAGTCATTACAAATTCAACTAAGTCTAGTGAATCTGCTCCTAAATCTTCCTTAAATCTTGATTCCATAGTTACCTTGTTTTCATCTACGCCTAAACCTTCAACTGTTAATTCTTTAATTCTTTCAAACATCTTTTTTTCTCCTTTAAATTTCTAAGTAAGATGCACCCCATGTTAGACCTCCTCCAAAACCGGAGATTACAAGTCTAGTGCCTTCTTTTAATAAACCTTCTTTATACATATCATCAAGTAAAAGTGGAATACTTGCTGAAGAAGTATTCCCATACTTGTTAATATTCATTGGAAACTTGCTTATATCTACTTTTAATCTTCTTGATATAGCTTCTATAATTCTCTTATTTGCTTGATGCAAAACAAAATAGTCAACCTGATCAATTTCAATGTTAGCTTTTAACAAAACTTCTTTAATGCTTTTAGGCACTTCAGTAGTAGCAAATCTAAAAACATCCTGACCGCCCATTGATAAATATGTTGCCTTTATTTCTTCTCTCTGTTGCCAGTTTTTTTGTCTTCTAGTTTCACAAGTAAGATAATCACCTTTGGTTCCATCTGAATGGATTACCGCCTCCATCTTAATACTATTATCAGCCTTAAGACAAACTGCTCCTGCTCCATCTCCAAACAATGGGGCAGTTGATCTATCGTCTTTATCTGCTAGAGTCGATAAACTTTCAACTCCTATAACTAGGGCCATTTTAACCCTGCCTGCCTTAATTGCATCTTGAGCCATATTCATAGCCATCAAAAAACCCACACAGGCCGCATTAATATCTAAGCAAAAAGCATTAACTGCTCCAATATGTTTTTGTACTATACAAGAAACACTTGGCACGACCATGTCTGGAGTTACCGTAGATAAAATTATCATATCTATTTCTTCAGGGCTAATGTTTCCAGCTTTAATAGCTCTTTGAGCTGCCGTAACTGCCATAGAAGAAGTAGTTTCATCTTCTATAATAAATCTGGTACTAATTCCAGTCCTTTCTCTAATCCACTGATCTGTAGTGTCTAACCTTTTTTCCAATTGAAAATTTGTCACTTCATTACTTGGAGTCGTCGAGCCTACTCCACAAATTTTTCCTACCATCATACCTCCTCAACCAAATTATCAAACTATTTTGATGTATTGTTATTTTGACCTTCAAAGTATATCACAAGAAAATTCTTTGTCAATGCTTTAATATAAAATAATTTGATTTTCAAAGTATGTACCTATTAATACTTTTATATCTTTTTCTTTTACTGTTGTTTCATTTTAAATTTATAGTATAATGTATAAATAGAATACACATTATTGAGTATTAGGTTATTAATAACTAGGAGGTGTTATGGTACTTACATTTGATGAATCCAAAACAGCTATTATCGAACCATCGGTAATAATCAAACCTATTGTAAACTTTCCCAAAGTCGGTCTAGCCTGTTTTTCTAAAAGGCTTTTTGAAACTTGGGTAGAAGTTTTTGATGGAGAAGAAATTGCTCATTTTAGAACCGAAGAAGGCCCACTTCCTATTTATCGTGTTAACTATAATGATAAGCACATTGCAGTCTTTATGCTTAGGGTGGGAGCCCCTTGTGCAGCTCTTCAAATGGAAGAAATCATAGCCATGGGACTAAAAAAGGTTTTAGTTATGGGTTCTTGTGGTGTTTTAGACAGTTCTATTGGACTTGGAGATTTAATTATACCAACTTCTGGCATTAGAGATGAGGGCACAAGCTATCATTATGCACCTGCTGCTGCGGAAATTAATGCTAATAGACCCTTAGTGCAAAAACTTGCATCTTACCTTACATTGTTAAGCATTCATCATACTCTTGGCAAGGTTTGGACTACTGATGCTGTCTATAGAGAAACTAAAGGTAAAATGTTAGCTCGTAAGGCTGCTGGTTGTATTGCCGTAGATATGGAATTTACAGCTCTTCAAGCTGTTGCAAATTTTAGAGGTGTAGATTACTGCCAAATATTTTATTCAGAAGATAATCTAGATTCCGCTTCTTGGGATGCTAGAGGTTCAGTAATAAATGAATCAGTAAGCTCAAATAATTTTATATCAATTGGTCTAAACTGTGCTACAATAATATAAATTAATTTATAAATAATAAAATGTATATATGAAAGGAAATAATATGGGAATTTTATCTAATATTGAACCAAAAGAGGTTTTAAGTTATTTTGAAACAATCTGTGCCATTCCACATGGATCAGGAAATGAAAAAGAAATCAGCGATTATTTAGTTTCTTTTGCTAAGGAACACAATCTTAAATGTATCCAAGACGATTCTTTAAATGTAATCATCTTTAAGGATGGTAGTAAAGGCTATGAAAACTCAGATCCTATTATCCTTCAAGGACACATGGACATGGTTTGCGAAAAAGAACCTGGTGTAGACCACGATTTTACTAAAGACGGTATTAAATTAAAAGTTGATGGAGATATTTTATCTGCTGAAGGAACAACTCTTGGAGCTGATAATGGTATTGCTGTTGCTATGGAACTTGCATTACTTGCTGATGATTCACTAGTACACCCACCACTTGAATGTATCTTTACAACAGATGAGGAAACTGGTTTATTTGGTGCTGAAGCTATTGATGTTTCAATGCTAAAAGGCAAAAAATTCATTAACATCGACTCTGAAGATGAAGGCATATTCACAGTAAGCTGCGCAGGCGGTGTTACTGTAATCAGTACCCTTCCAATTGACAGAACTGATGTAACTGGTGCTTCATTAGAAATTAAAGTCACTGGACTTATGGGCGGACATTCTGGAATGGAAATCAATAAGGAAAGAGCAAATGCAAGTTTATTAATGGGCAGAATCCTTTACACATTAAGTAAAGAAGTTCCATTTGGTTTAGTTTCACTTGCTGGTGGTTCTGCAGATAATGTAATTACTAAAGAATCTATTTCTACTATTGTTGTTTCTGAAAATGAAGTTTTAAAAGCCACAGAAATAATTAACAAAGTTGCTGGGGAAATCAAACATGAATTTAGAGTTCCAGATCCAGCAATAGAAATTTTAGTTGCTAATAAGGGAAGCAATACTGTTAAAGCCTTAACATCTGAATCAACAGATAAGGTTGTTGCATTTATTCTAAACTACCCACAGGGTATTCAAAATATGAGTGTTGAAATCGAAGGTTTAGTTGAAACATCAATTAACCTTGGTATTGCAGAGTTAAAGGATACTGAATTATCTACAACTTCTTCAGTTAGAAGTGCTGTAGATAGCAGAATTCATTATGTAGCAGATAAAGCAGCAGCTATGACAATTGCAGCTGGTGGTACTGTTAAATTAGATGGATACTACCCAGGATGGGAATATAAGGCTGATTCAAGCCTTCGTGATTTAATGGTTAAGGTTTTCAAGGATATGTACGGCAAAGAACCAACTATTGAAGCTATTCACGCTGGACTTGAATGTGGAATGTTTGCTGAAAAAATTGAGGGGCTTGATTGCATTTCAATTGGACCAGATCTAAGAGATGTTCACACTCCAGATGAACACCTAGATTTAGCATCAGCTAAGAGAGTTTGGGAATTCTTACTTGAAGTCCTAAAAGAAAGTAAATAAAAATTTAAAGTTCCAAGATTAATCATTATCTTGGGGCTCTATGTCAAATGTTGGGGTGGAGCATAATTAAATAAGGAAAAACATGAATCTGAATGTGGAATTATCTGCATTCAGATTTCCTTTTTTCTCTTTACAAAATATATACTTTAATTGTTAATGTTTAGGCAAAATAACTAAGCAGCCATTACATGAAGGATGCGTTTTCTAAATCTATTAAAATTTCTAACACCATAGGATACACGTTTAAGTACCTTGATCTTGTTATTGCATCCTTCGGTGAAACCATTTGTAAAATCTGTATCAAAGGCATTTAGGATTTCTTTATGCCAGTTATTGAAGGTCATAACACAACTTTCAAATTCTTTCAAATTAAAAGAGCCTGCTTTAAGTAACCAATGTTTTAATCGTTTCTTTGCAACTACTTCATTATCTGAATCCATAAACTTATGGAATTCATTTTTTAGATAATAAGCATTAGCTAAATCCTTAGAAGCCTTTAACATTTGAGAAATCATTTCTACTTCATAGGTAGTTAGTTTATTTGGGTTCTTTAATTAAAAGATGATCTTGCTTCCTTGTAGAAAGAATATCTAAAACAGTTCTCTTCTTAGTATTTGTAATTATGCATTGAAACTTTTCGCCACCAGCATTACCTTTAAATTCATCAACAGACAAAACCTTTGGTAAAGTAGACATTCCATAACCAAGATAATCAACAGCCCTAGCTACTGTATTTGATGAAACGTTACAAGCAGTAGCTATGCTACTCATAGAACGGGTTTCTCTTAATAAGGTAATTATGTATGCCCAAAGGCGAGTAGTTGTACGATAGTATTTAGGTAAGAAATCAATGTGTTCATTAAATTTCTTATTACAACAAGGGCAAACATGTCTACGTTTTTTTATGTGAAAAATAAATATGAATAGTATTTTCTTCAGTAGTAACATTTTTTAAAATAATGTCTTCCAATCCTAGTAGTTTTTCTGTATAATCTTTTATGAGCATAGTGTTTATTCCTTTCTTTTGGAGTTGGTATATTAATTGTAAAGGAAATATTGATTATGCTCAATTTTTTTTTGCAAAAAAATTGCTGAGACAGCTGAGTTTTTTTCTCAGCCACCCCAACATTTATTATAGAGCCAGTTATTATCAATTAAATACTTTCTTATTTTTTGTTCTGCACCTCCACGATAAAAAATACCAGGGAAACAAACAATAGCGGCTCTACCTTTTGAAGATAGATAACTTAAACAATGAAGTACAAAAGCAAAGTCTGCCTTAGACTTTGGTGCAAGAACTGACGCTGGTGCAAAACGATCATCATTAATAAGTGTAGGACCATCGTTACCAATCCATTTTATAGAATATGGAGGATTTGATACAATAGCATCAAAAGGCTTATCATCTAAAAATTGTGGATCAATCAATGTATTTCCTAAAGTTATATCAAATTTATCATAATTAACATTATGCAAAAACATATTCATGCGAGCAAGATTATAAGTTGTATGGTTAATTTCTTGCCCAAAAAATCCTTCCTCAATAATATGATCATCAAATTGTTTTTTTGCTTGTAACAGTAATGAACCCGAACCACAAGCAGGATCATATATTTTATTAATTGTTGTTTGTCCCTCTATGGCAAGTTTTGCAATTAGCTTAGAAACACTTTGAGGTGTGAAAAACTCGCCTCCTGATTTTCCTGCATTTGCTGCATAGTTAGAAATCAAAAATTCATAGGCATCACCAAAAAGGTCAATATGGTTCTCTTCAAAATCACCAAAATCAAGTTCCTCAACACCTTTGATAACAGCTGCCAATCGAGAATTTTTATCATTTACAGTATTACCAAGTCGGTTGCTCGTAGTGTCAAAATCAGCAAACAACCCTTTTATATCTTGTTCAGATGGATACCATTTGCAGAACTTTCGATAGCGTCAAATATAGATTTTAAATCTGTATTTAAACTTTCATTAGTATTTGCGTCTTTTGCAATATTTGTAAACAACTGAGTCGGGTATATAAAATATCCTTTTGTTTTGACAGCATCATCTTTTATTTCAGGTGTAATAATATCATCAGAAAGTTCAGCATAGTTTATGCTATCATCACCACCTTCTATATAGTTACAAAAATTTTCACTAATAAAACGATAAAATAATGTTCCTAAAACATATTGCTTAAAATCCCAACCGTCTACCGAGCCTCTAACATCATTTGCAATTCTCCATATCTTTGCTCTTAATTCAGCTTTCTGCGATACACTTGACATATCTCATTCCTCCATTTATTTTATGCTTTATTTTTATTTAATCTTAACTGTCCACAGGCCGCATCAATATCTGCACCTAATTCTCTTCTAACTGTTGCTGTTATTCCGGCGCCTTCAAGTCTTCTAGCAATATTCTCTGCATTCTTCCTTGAACTTGAATTAAGTCCCGATTCAGTAACCTTATTTAATGGAATTAAATTCACATGACAATTTATACCTCTAAGTAAGCCTATTAGCTGATTTATATTTTCCTTACTATCATTTTTGTCTGCAACCAATGTATATTCAAAAGTTATTCTTCTATTAGTTTTACTAACATATGTCTTACATGCATCAATTAACTCTCTAACACTATACTTATTGTTAATTGGCATCATGCTACCTCTAATATCATCATTAGGGCCATGAAGTGATATTGCTAAATTTACCTGGGGAAAATCTTCTGCAAATTTAAGTATCATAGGAACAAGTCCACATGTAGAAACAGTAATATTCCTCATTCCAATATTAAGACCTTCTTTTGAATTTATTATTTTAATAAACTTGCTTAAATTCTCATAATTATCCAAAGGCTCTCCTGTACCCATTACAACAATATGGTTTATCTTCTCACCAGTTTCTCTTTCAACGGCCAATATTTCATCAACGATTTCAAATGCCTCTAGATTCCTCTTTAGTCCGCCAAGAGTGGATGCGCAGAATTTGCACCCCATTCTACATCCTGCTTGACCAGAAACACAAAGAGAATTCCCATATTTATATTTCATAAATACGCTTTCTATTGCATTTCCATCTCCTAAATTAAAGAGATATTTTCTAGTCCCATCTGTTTTAGACTGCTGCACTACTTCAATATCCAATGTAGAAATATATGCCTTTTCATTTAACTTGTCTCTTAAATCCTTTGATATGTTTGTCATTTCATCAAAAGATAACGCACCTTTATATATCCATTCATAAACCTGCTTAGCTCTAAATTTCTTCTCTCCTATTTCTAGGAAGAACTCCTGCAGTTCTTCAATTGTTAATCCTTTTAAATTTTTCATCTTTGCTCCTTAATCAATTTAATTATTATATCACAAAAAAAAGATGGTAGAAAGTCTACCATCCTTTTATCTTTTATTTTCTTGTTACTGCAATTCCAGTCTTATAACCGTTAATATCAAATGTGTCTTCTACATTCACATAGTTAATTGCAACAGCTAATGTTTCCTTCATAATGTAATCTTTGTGAATTTCTACAGCCCCTTTAACTTCATCAACTGGGTCTATTGAAATTTCAATGTTATCCATCATTTCGAAATCTGCCTGCTTACGAAGTTGCTGAACCTTAGATACGATTTCTCTAGCAAGTCCTTCATCAATTAAATCCTGATTTAAAGTAGTATCTAGAATTGTAAACACATTGTTTTCCATTGCTACTGCAAACCCCTCTTTGGCATCAATTCTAACTTCTACCATATCTGAAGTTATATCAAATTTTTCACCGTCAATATCCATAGACACTGTTTCACCTGCAACAAACTGTGCTGGGTCTGCCTTAGCTAAAGAACCTCCAAAGGCTTTGATTTTACCTCCAAGTGCTGGACCTGCAACCTTAAAGTTTGGCTTTAGACTGTAATTCATATACTGGCTTAAATCACTTGCAAACTCAACCTTCTTCACATTTAACTCTTCACAAATCAGTGGAGTTAAATCGCCGATTAAAGTTTCGTACTTACCATCTACTAATACTTCAGATAATGGCTGTCTAACCTTAATCTTTTCCTTTTCACGAGTTCCTCTACCAAGACCAACTAGATCTCTAACCAGATCCATTCTTTCTTCAACCTTCTTGTCGATTAACTCTTCATTAGCTTCTGGGTAGTAAGCCAAATGAACTGACTCCTCACCTGTTAAGTTAATGAACATTTCATCAGAGATAAAAGGTGCAAAAGGAGCAATTAACTTAGCAATTCCAACTAATACTTCATACGTAGTAGCGTAAACTGACTTCTTGTCTTCTGTTAATTCTTCACCCCAGAATCTTCTTCTAGCTCTTCTAATGTACCAGTTAGATAAATCTTCATTTACAAAATCCTGAATCTTACGAACTGACTTCATATGATCAAAGGTATCCATATCATTAGTAACATCTTTAACTAGCTGATTATACTTAGAAATAATCCATCTATCTAATTCAGGTCTGTTAGCATATGCAACTTCCAAAGAAGCAACATCTAAGTCATCCTGATTTGAGTAAAGTACAAAGAAGTTATATACATTCTTAATAGTTCCAAAGAACTTACTTACAATTTCAATTAAACCATCTTCATCAAACTTAGTTGGAGACCAAGCTGGAGAAGTATGTAGTAAGTACCATCTAGTTGCGTCAGCACCATACTTATCAAATAACTGGAATGGGTCTACAGTATTACCCTTAGATTTACTCATCTTTTTGCCATTTTTATCTAGAATCAAGTCGTTAACGAGAACATTCTTGTAAGGTGCCTTACCCTTAATAAATGTTGAAATAGCCATTAGTGAGTAGAACCAGCCTCTAGTCTGGTCAATTCCTTCACAGATAAAATCTGCTGGGAAAAGTTGCTCATCAAAGATTTCTTTGTTTTCAAATGGATAGTGATGCTGTGCGAAAGGCATTGCTCCACTGTCAAACCAACAGTCCATAACTTCTGGAATTCTTGTCATTTCTTTTCCACATTTTTCACACTTAATATGAATATCATCAACATAAGGTCTATGTAGTTCTACATCTGTATTTATATCTTCAATAGCTTTATCTGCTAATTCCTGACGGCTGCCAATACATTCTAAGTGTCCGCAATCACATCTCCAAACTGGAATTGGTGTACCCCAATATCTATTTCTTGAAATAGCCCAGTCCTTAACTTCTTCTAGCCAGTTTCCAAATCTCTTTTCTCCAACGAAATCTGGGTACCAGTTTACTGTATTATTATTTGCAACTAGCTGTTCCTTAAGCTTGCTCATTTCAATGTACCAACTAGGCTTAGCATAGTAAACAAGAGGTGTTCCACATCTCCAGCAATGAGGATAGTTATGAACAACCTTTTCCTTAGAGAAAATCTTATTTTCCTGAGCTAGCCACTTGATAATTTCCACATCAAGACCATCTTCCATAACGAAGTGACCCTTCCATGGTGTTTCAGTATACTTACCTTCTTCATCAACTGGATTAACAACTGGTAAATCATATCTTCTGCCTGTGTTATAGTCGTCTTCACCAAATGCAGGAGCTGTATGGACAAGTCCAGTACCATCTGAAATAGTTACATAATCTGCACAAGTAATGAAAAACGCCTTCTTATCTGGTTTAACAAATGGCATTAACTGTTGGTATTCCATGTATTCTAGGTCTTTACCCTTCATTTCTGCCAGGATTTCATATTTGCCTTCTCCAAGTACCTTGTTAGCTAACAACTTAGCAACGTAGAAAACATTTCCTTCTTCATCGCCTTCAGTCATTTTAACCTTAACATAATCAACGTCAGGTCCAACTGTAATAGATACATTAGAAGCAAGTGTCCAAGGAGTAGTTGTCCATGCTAGGAAGTATTCGTCAGCATCAACTCTCTTAAACTTAGCAGTTAAAGTTAACACCTTTACTTCTTTGTATCCCTGAGCTACTTCGTGAGAAGCAAGTCCAGTTCCACAACGAGGACAATATGGAAGTATCTTATGTCCTTCATAAATCATGTCTTCTTTAAAGAATTCCTTCAAAATCCACCAACATGTTTCAATATAGTTGTTATCTAATGTAATATAAGGATTATCTAAATCAATAATATATCCCATTCTCTTAGTCATATCTCTCCATAAACTTTCATATGAGAATACTGATTCCTTACACTTTTCATTAAATTCTTTGATACCGTATTTTTCGATATCCTGCTTGCCGCTCATCTTTAGTTGTTTTTCAACTTCGATTTCAACAGGAAGCCCATGAGTATCCCATCCAGCTTTTCTCTTAACTTCAAAGCCCTTCATAGTCTTATATCTACATACAGAGTCTTTAAGAGCTCTAGCAATTACATGGTGAATTCCAGGTCTACCATTGGCTGTTGGAGGTCCTTCAAAGAACACAAAAGAATCGTTGCCTTTTCTTGTTGTTACGCATCTATGAAGTAAGTCTTCCTTTTCCCAAAGATCTGCCTGTTCATTTTGAAGTTCTGCTATGGGTTTTTCTGATAAATTTTTAAACATCCTTCTTTTCTCCTTCTATTTTAATTTTAGTTTTAACATAAAAAAAGTCCCTAATCATAATGATTAGGGACGAAATTAACCGCGGTACCACCCTAGTTGTTTCTGCCTCTTAGCAAAAACCACTTGTATAGTATTTAGTTTTAGACTCCGAACTGATACACTATTTAACTTCCCCTTGAGGCTCTCACCTTACCCTCTTCTCTCCTAGGTTTAGTATAAATAGACGGTTTCATCAACGCCTATACCTTGAATTCTTACAAAGTACCATTTTAGTTTATATATTTCTCAACTAAATGTCAAGAAAATCTTTGTTTAAACTTAACAATTTTTTCTTGTTTTTTCAATTTATTAAAGTTAATATGACATAATCTCTCTAAATGCAATAGAACCTGTATCTCGTTGGTCAAAATCCAAAGTTAACTCTGTAACATTTGTAAGATCTATTCCCTTTAATAGCCCAAGAGGTATTCTGATTTGTTTTATATAAGTAGTTCCATCAAACACCATCGAAGAACCACTTTTACCCATTACTTCATCCTTTATCATTTCACCTAGAGGGTAATCAATCAAATCACTTGTTGTAGGAATTGTCACCTTAACTATTTTGCCAGAACCATCTTTAACTCCAACTGAAAATCCTTGTCCTTCTCCTCTAGTATTGTTAGCCTCACTTGGGTCTAGTAAAAGCCTCAAAGCAATTCCCTTTGTATTACTAATATCCTTTGTATTAATTGGTAATGTAACCTTTTGGCCTTTTTCCTTCCATGTAAATTTTTCAAAACTTATTGAATTACGGCCTAACAAAGGTACATTCAAGCCGAGTGCCTTGTCCTTGTTATAAATCTGTGATTCAATTATTTTTTTTGCTACAATACCAGAAGTCATTTCGTAAGGTTTATGTAAATCATTAACAATTTTTTTGTTCCCATTTTTATTTATTGTAGTAAATACTTTAAGTCCATCAATTTCATTTACATTGATTTTAGAATCATCAAATATAGTATTTGTAATTTTGCCTTCCAAAGTAGCCTTAACTAAACTTAAGGTATATTTTTTCAAAAAATTCCGTTGAACTTTTTCGCTAATCTGCTCCTGCACCTTCCCTGGCGGAAAGGAAGCATCGTTTTTCTTAACTACAGTGTTAAAGTAATTGTGATTGGCAAACCTAAGCAAAACGCCACTATTTAATTTTTGATTTTTTGTTTGCCTAACACTTTCGTAAATTCCCATGCCATCATGTCCCATTACATCCCCATCATATTCTGGTACAAGAGTGTTAATGCTTTTAATTGGTAAATCAAACTTTGTTCCCTCAAAATTATCGGAAGGGGCTAAGGCAAAAATACTCTTAACCTTAATACCGTATTTTTTTTCCTTTACGACTAAATCATTAATTAGAGTACCTGCTGTAGAATGGCCAATTAACATAACATTGTTAAAATCAATTTTGTTCTTTAAGTTGACTTTGTACTTGTTTTTTGATCCTCTATTTAACTTCTTTAGAACTTTAATTTGCTCTGCAAACATATATGGCGTTCTATATCTATCCTGATTGTCTTCATCCTTCCAATGATAGGCTCCATTAATATCCATTGAAATAGCTAAATATCCATTGGCTGCTAAGTAGTCCACCAAATACTTAAATCCTACATCATAACGCCTTTTGTTATCATTATCATGTTGTCCATGCAAAATAATAATTGGCTTAAGCTTACCTTTTTTGATTTTTGGGTAAGAAAGAATCCCTCTAAGTTTGTACTTATACGGAAGGCCTTTTGGATTCGCATTCTTAATTTTTCTACTTCCAAAATCGTAATTTACAAACTTGGTATCAAGTTTTTTTGAATTTTCAAGGGTCAAACTTTCACCCTTAACCACACTTTCACCTTGTCCTTCTGATGCAAAACCATATGCCGCTGTAGACATAACAAGCACTAGACAAAGGAGTAAACAAATCTTTTTTTTCATACTTATTCTCCATTTCTATATTAATAATTTTTTTATTTTATCATATAAAAATCCCCTTGTGTCATTTATCAAGACTTCTTAATAAAGATTAATTTTTCTTGATTTTATGAAAATCTAGACTATATTATCCTTAATTCTTTTGTACTTCATTTTTTTACGCTGTCTAAGAATAAACTTACAGGCAACAATGGCCAAAATAGCACTAATAGGCATTAGCCCCCAAGAAACAAAAGATTTATTACTAGCCATTACCTCAACCCAATACTTGTCAATATTAAGATTAGTTCTCTCCGACAAATTAATAAACTGTTCAGAATTATCTACAATATCATCTTCTGGATAAATAATTTTATTATTCTTAATTTCCTCAGGCAAAATTTCATAAGCCGCCTTATTTGGAGTAGAGTAACCGATAAACTCAATATTGTCCCTGGCAACCTTAGGTTCATTTAAGAAATTTATAAACATCTCCGAAGCTTCCTTCTCCTGAGAGTTACTTGGAATAGCCGCAGCATCTACAAACACATTAGTCCCTTCCTTAGGAAAAGCAACATTTATATTTTCATTATACTCCATCATTAAACTAGCATCCCCAGAATAATATGGAGCTATAATAGCCTCCTCGTTTTCCATCTTATCAAAAATCTGATCCATAACGTAAGCCTGAACTAAAGGCTTCTGCCTCTTAAGTTCTAAAGTCGCTTCCCTTAGTTCCTTATCATTTTCAGTATTTAGAGAATACCCAAGTTTCTTACAAGTAATACCAAAAGCGTCTCTAGAATTACTAAACATAAGCATCTTATCTTTATATTTTTTGTCCCAAAGAGCATCCCAGGAAGTTGGCGCTTCTTTAATATACTTCTCATTATACAAAATACCAACAATATTCCACGCATAAGGAACAGAATACTTAGCCCCTTTGTCGTAGTCTGGATCTGCAAACCTATGGTCAATTAAATTAATATTAGGAATATTCTCCTTGTCCAAAGGCAAAAGCATATCTTCCTCAATCATTCTAGCAACCATATAATCAGAGGGAAAAATCACATCGTAATTAACGCTTCCCTTCTTTAATTTAGCATACAACTCTTCATTAGTAGCAAAGTTGGTGTAATAAACCTTAATACCCGTAAGTTTTTCAAATTCCTTAACAATATTATATCCTCCATCGCTACCATCTGAAAGATACTCACCCCAATTATACACGCTAATTGACTTCCCCTGTCCAGCAAATCTACTGTAGTAGTCTTTGTCAAAAGATGCCCCATTAGCCTTATCCATTGTAAGAAAAAAACTGCTCATCCCAGTTATAACCACTATAGCCAAAAGTGCTAGATTGCGCGAGTTTTTCCCGGCAATGCCAAATGACTTTTTGAAATCCTTGGTGTTGGCAATAATTAGTACTATCAGCACTATAACAAAAATGATTGTAGACAAAGCATTAATTTCAGGACTTATTCTCTTTCTAACCATGGCATAAATCAGCACAGGTAGAGTCTGAGTTTTGTCTCCACTTACGAAGTAACTTACATTGAAATCGTCTAGTGAAAATGTCAAAGCTATTACAAATCCAGTTAAAATTCCTGGCATAATTTCAGGAATTAGTACTTTGGTAAAAGCCTTCCAAGGTGTACACCCAAGGTCCATAGCCGCTTCAATTAAGTTTTTGTCTAGTTGTCTTAATTTTGGCATAACACTTAGTATTACATAGGGTAAATTAAATGTTATATGGGCAATAATCAGTGTAGTTAAGGCAAACTTTATCTTAAACATTGTAAAGAGTAGCATTAAAGATACACCCATTACTATTTCAGGGCTTACTATTGGAATTAAAGTAAAGCCCATAATTATTTGACTATTTCTTTTTCGCATATTGTTGATTCCAATTGCAGCTAGACTACCAAATACTGTGGCTAATATGGCTGAAACAAAGGCAACAATTAGTGTTGTTACAAAGGCATTCATTATTGTTTCATTATGAAGTAGTTTAATATACCATTTCAAACTAAATCCAGTAAAATTACTTCTACTTTTGCTTTCGTTAAAACTAAAGACAATTAGTACCAAAATAGGTGCGTATAAGAATAGTAATACAGCCCATGAATATAGTTTTTTCATAGTAGCATACCCTCCTTACTTTCAACATCGTGAAATAAGTTGGTTATAGCCATGCATACTATAATAATTACCATTAATACAATTGATATTGCTGACCCTAGATTAATGTTATAGGTATTGCCTAAGAACTGCATTTCTATTAGGTCTCCTATCATCATAAATGATCCACCACCAAGCATTCTAGATATTGCAAATGTTGAAACTGATGGTACGAATACCATAATTATTCCTGTAGATATTCCTGGCATAGATAATGGCAATATTACATCTTTAAAAGTCTGGAATCTATTACAGCCAAGATCTGCTGCTGCTTCAATTACCAAACTATCAATTTTAGTCATAACTGAATAAATTGGAAGTATCATAAATGGCAGATAATTATATACCATACCAAGTACAACTGCTCCTTCAGTATTGATCATATCAAAGGGCCCAAGGCCAAATATGGCGAAAAACTTATTTATTAGACCATTATGTTCTAATAGCGTCATCCATGCATAGGTTCTAATCAAAAAGTTAAGCCACATAGGTAGCATCAAAAGCATTAAGTATAGTGTTTGCTTCTTTTTTTCTTTTCTCGACATCAAAAAAGCAAATGGATATGCCATAATTAAGCATATAACAGTCGCCACTATAGATAACCAAATAGAGTCCGCAATAACTGGACCATATCTAATGGACTGCGAGAAATTTTCTATTGTAAAGCCTCCGTCTGAATTAACAAAGGCAAAATAGCACACCAAACCGATTGGAAAAACAATAAATAATATTGACCAAACAATATAAGGCGAACTAGCTAAATTTCTTGATTTCATTTATTCTCCTCAAAAAAATCTTACTTATTCATTATATGAATGTATTCAGGTATAACAGATAAACCAACTTTCATGCCAGGGTGATATTCCTGGGTAGTATGTACTAACCAATTAAAGCCTTCACCAACTACTGTATTCTCAAAGTGAACACCTTTAAAAACAGTACTGTCTACTACTCCATTAAACATCCCCTGTCCAAATTCACCAATGGTCCAATCTTCTGGTCTAATTACAACATCTACAAGCTGATCCTTGTCAAAGCCTTCATCTGAACAATCCAAAAGACAATTTCCAATTTCAACTTTGTAATCTTCTCTCATAATCCCATCAACAATATTGCTTTCTCCAATAAACTCGGCAACAAATTTGTTAATAGGCTCATTATATAAATCTGTTGGGCTACCAACTTGCAAAATATCCCCATCATTCATTACAACAACACGATCTGACATAGTCAAAGCTTCTTCCTGGTCATGGGTAACATAAATAAATGTTATGTCCATTTTTTGTTGAATTTTCTTTAGTTCTATTTGCATCTCTTTTCTAAGTTTTAAATCTAGTGCACCTAAAGGCTCATCTAAAAGCAAAACTTTTGGAAGGTTAACAAGAGCTCGTGCAATTGCTACTCTCTGCTGCTGACCACCACTTAATCTATCTATAGTCCTAAGTTCATAACCAGAAAGGTTAACAAGCTTAAGCATTTCTTTCACTCTAACAATTCGTTCTTCTTCAGGAACTTTACTTATCTTTAATCCAAACTCAATGTTTTCAAATACATTAAGATGAGGAAACAATGCGTACCTCTGAAAAACTGTATTAATATGCCTTTTGTAAGGGGGGATATCGTTAATCCTTTTACCGTCGATAATTATATCTCCACCACTGGGATTTAGAAAACCACCAATTATTTTTAATGTAGTTGTTTTACCACATCCAGAAGGTCCAAGTAATGTAACAAATTCCTTGTCTTTAATATGTAGATTTATTCCATTTAAAACCTTAGTATCTTCAAACTCAAAAGTAAGATTTTTAATATCTATTAAAGTTTTTCTTTCTTCCATTTGCACCTTTTTCTCCTATTGTTCTAATAGCCAAAAAAATCATCTAAGTTATGGTGCAACTTAGATGATTTCTTTAAGCTAGTTTACTTGTGTGTAAATTCTACTCTACACCTTTTCTTGTTAAGTTGATTCTTCCCTGATTGTCGATTTCTGTTACCTTAACCTTAACAACATCTCCAATGTTCATTACATCTTCAACTTTTTCCACTCTCTTATCAGACATTTTTGAAATGTGTAATAGACCGTCCTTACCTGGAAGGATTTCAATGAAAGCACCAAAGTTCATAATTCTTGCAACTTTACCTTCATAGATTTCGCCTACTTCAACTTCCTTAATTAGAAGTTCAATTTCCTTAACGCCTGCTTCTGCACTAGCCATATCTGGTGCAGCAATGTAAACAAGACCTGTTTCATCAATATCAATTTTAACACCTGTTTCATCAATAATTCTATTAATTGTCTTGCCACCAGGACCAATAATAACTCTAATCTTATCAGGATTAACCTGCATAGAGATAATTCTTGGCGCAAAGGCACTCATTTCTTCTCTTGGAGCTGGAATTTCTGCTAGCATCTCACTCATAATATGCATTCTGCCTTCATGAGCCTGAGCTAAAGCATCTTCAAGAACTTTTTTAGATAATCCGTGAACTTTAATATCCATCTGAATAGCTGTAATACCATTAGCAGTACCAGCAACCTTAAAGTCCATATCTCCTAAGAAGTCTTCCATTCCCTGAATATCAGAAAGAATAGCCATCTTACTTGAACCATCTTCTTCAACTCTTTCTATAAGACCCATAGCAATACCTGCAACTGGTGCCTTAATTGGAACACCTGCGTCCATAAGAGCCAAGCAAGAACCACAAACTGAAGCCTGTGATGTAGATCCGTTAGATGAAAGAATTTCTGATACAACTCTAATAGCATAAGGGAACTCTTCTACTGAAGGAAGAACTGGTAAAATAGCTCTTTCAGCTAAGGCACCATGTCCAATTTCTCTTCTACCTGGAGAACGCATTGGTCTAGCTTCGCCAACTGAGTAAGCTGGGAAGTTATAGTGATGCATGTATCTCTTGTCAGTATCTTCACCGATTCCATCAATTCTCTGGCCTTCGCCAACAGGACCTAAAGTAGCAACTGAAAGTGCCTGAGTCTGTCCTCTCTTAAATAGCCCTGTTCCGTGACATCTTGGTAAAATACCTGTATCTACCCAAATAGGTCTAATTTCGTTATGTTTACGGTTGTCTGGTCTAATTCCATCATCTAAAATTAAACTTCTAACCTGTTCTTTTGTTATTGTATATAGTACTGCAGCAATGTCCTTACCGTTTTCTGGGTATTTTTCTGCAAAATATTCCTGAGTTTCAACTTCTACTGCATCCATGTTTTCAAGTCTTTCCATCTTTTCAACAGTCTTAACAGCAGCTCTCATTTTAGCTTCAGCAAATTCTCTAACATCAGCTTCGATTTCTTCAGGGCACTTAGTTAATTCAATATTTTTCTTTTCTTTACCAACTTCAGCAACAACTTCATCGATAAATTCAATAATTTTTTTGATTTCTTCATGAGCAAACATAATTCCATCTAAAACTACTGCTTCTGAAACTTCATTAGCACCAGCTTCTACCATCATGATAGCATCTCTAGTACCTGAAACTACTAAGTGTAATTCACTTGCTTCTCTTTCAGCTGATGTTGGGTTAACAATAAATTCACCATCAACTAAACCAACTAAAACTGAAGCTGTAGGACCATCCCATGGAATATCTGAAATAGATAATGCAACTGATGAACCAATCATTGCAGCAATTTCTGATGGAGCGTCATGATCCATACTCATTACTGTAGCAACAACCTGAACGTCATTGTAAAAACCCTTAGGGAAAAGTGGTCTAAGTGGTCTATCCATTAATCTTGAATTAAGAATTGCCTTCTCACTTGGTCTACCTTCTCTTTTAATAAATCCACCAGGAATCTTGCCTGCCGCATACATTTTTTCTTCGTAATCACAACTTAATGGGAAAAAGTCAATGTCTGGTCTTGGTTTTTCACTCATTACAGCTGTAACGTTAACAACAGTTTCGCCATACTTGACCATTACCTGGCCATTTGCCATTTCGCAAACCTTGCCGATTTCAAATTCTAATAATTTTCCGCCAACTGCTGTTCTAAATACTTTATAATTTTCATACTTCATTTTAACAACTACCTCCTGTTAAAACAGTTAATATATAGACAAAAGTGTCTATATTCGGGTCACCCCTACTTACCGTTATATATACAAATAAAAGCGAGGACACGCCTCGCTCTATTTACATAAGCTATTTTCTTAATCCTAAACGTGCAATAAGGTTTCTGTATCTTTCGATATCCTGACCTTTAACGTAGTTAAGAAGATTTCTTCTCTTACCAACCATCTTTAATAGACCTCTTCTTGAGTGATGGTCCTTCATGTGAACCTTTAAATGTTCATTTAAGTCGTTGATTCTGAATGTTAATACAGCAATCTGAACTTCTGGAGAACCTGTGTCTCCTTCTTTTAAAGCATACTCTTTGATGATTGAATCTTTAATTTCTTTTGTAATCATTTTATTTTCTCCTATTTTTTTATACGCCATTACCGAGTTACCGTCAGAGATAACGGGAAACTAAGTAACGGTAAAATTACTAACGATTTATAATACCACAAATACACCAATAAGGCAAGTATTTTAAACAAAAATACTGTTTTTTGCAGGTCTAATATATTCCGCTTCAAGTTCATGCTGATGATACAAATAGTTTTCATCTACAAATGACTTAGCCCCTTCAGGGCACTTCTTAATACAAGCACAGCACTTCATACAAATGCCATTAAGTTTACTTACATCTTCCACATCAATAGAACCTAGTGGACAGACATTAACGCACACTTTACAATTGGTACATTTCTCTAGATCTGTAACAGGTTTAACCTTTCTAATATCTACTGGATTTCCCTTCCTATCTCTAGGCTGATAATAACCTCCATAAGAAGGTCCTTCTAGCCCGTCGACTTCTATTGTTTGGTATAGTGAGCTACTTGAGATTTTTTCCCCTATTGCTTTTGCAAACTCTCTTGCCTGTTTTTTATCATTATCATCTGGTCTTCCTTGCCCTAAAATTTGGGAAAAAGAATGTAGGCAACTAAATCCACCAGCTGCAATAGCAGTCATTTTGCTTTTTTCTAATATATCTCGAAGTTCTATTAAGGCGTTATCGTATGACCTATTTCCAAAACAAACTATAGGAACACAAATAGCTCCATTGCCAACTAGTGTATCTAAGAATTTCAAAAGCACATTAGGCACTCTTCCTGCTATAACAGGTGTACCAAAAATTACAATGTCTTCTTTATTAAATTCCTTTATTTCAGTTCTAGCCTTTGGCAAGGTGAAGTCCCATGTTTCCCAAGGTAAGTCTAAGACCAAAGCAAGTTCTTTCATAATAGTTTCTACAACGGTTTTCGTTGTTCCAGTAGCACTAAAATATGCTCCAATAACCTTCTTCGCCACAATAACCTCCTTAAGCTATTTTTGCTTAGTTCTGTGATACGCTTTAGCTGTAATACAGTTGGCCATTATCTCTTTTGATAAAGCTTCAATAGATTCAAATTCTCTTTCTTCTCTAAGTTTTTCTAAGAAATCAACTCTAATCTGTTTGCCGTATAATTCCTTATCAAAATTGAAAATATGAGTTTCAACATTTTTATTATATGTTCCAATTGTAGGTTTTCTTCCTACATTGGTTATGCTTGGGTATAAGACTCCATTGTAGAAGCATTCTGTAATATAAACTCCATTTGGTGGAGATACCATGCCTTCATCAATATTTAAGTTAGATGTTGGGAATCCAATACTTTTGCCAAGTCTATTACCAACAACAACTTCTCCACCGATGCTATAAGCTCTTCCAAGTAGTTTCTTAGCCATTTGCATATTACCATCGGATATATAATTTCTAATTAATGTAGAACTAACTACCATATGGTCAATTTTAAAAGGTTCCAAAACATGAATTCCAAATCCTTTCACAAGGCTTTCCTTAACTAAAAGTTGAACGTCTCCCTTTGCTTTATAGCCAAATCTATAATTAAAACCACAAAGCACTTCTCTCATATTTAACTTATCCATTAATAAATCTGTAATAAACAAAACTGGATCCATAGTCATCATTTCCTCGTCGAAGGGAATATTAAAGAAATAATCTATACCAAGATCCTCAATAATTCTCTGCTTATCATCCATATATAAAATATTTTTTACATCTTTCTTTCCCTTTAGTAGGTTTCTAGGATGGTTTGCAAATGTAAAAACCGCACTTTTGCATCCAGCCGATTTAGCGTCAGCCACAGTCCTTTTGATTATCTCCTGATGTCCTAAATGAATGCCATCAAAGTTTCCTAAAGCAATTACTGTATTTTCAATTTTAGTTATCTCTTCTAGGGAATTAAATACTCTCATTATCTATCCTCACATTAAATACCTTATCCGCAACAAGTATATTATCTTCTATTCTAGCTACACCAAGAAATGTTTTTCCATAATAAACCTTATACATTTCCTTGTGATTACTTATTTCCAAAATATATATTTCATCTTTTCTTTTTAAAAGGTTCATTTTCTTTCCATTAATAAAATCTTTTGGTCCATTACCCTTTAAATCTATCTTACCAAAATGAACCAATGGGTAATCTGGTGGCAACAATCTCTTTAGAATGCCTTCCCTTGTCATTTCCCTTAATTCTGTAATAGTTATGCTATCTTCTATTTTAAAGATACCACTTCTAATTCTAGTTAAACCACTCATAGTAGCAAGGCATCCTAGTTTATCTCCAATATCCTTACATATTGTTCTTACATAGGTTCCTTTAGAACATGTAACATCAAATGTAACTTTATTGTCTACTATATTAATAACTGTTAACTCTTTAATATTTATTTTTCTAGACTTTATTTCTACTTCTTGTCCAGATCTAGCATATTCATATAGTTTTTTACCATTAACTTTTAAGGCTGAATACTTGGGAGGAATTTGATTAATATCTCCAACAAATTCACTACACACTTTAAGAATTTCTTCTTTAGTAATACCCTCTACTTGTTTTTCTGAAATAACTTCTCCCCAAATATCTTGAGTATCTGTTTCAATGCCCAAAGTCATTTCACATCTATATGTTTTATAATCAATGTCTAAATACTCCATAATTCGAGTAGAAGTACCTATACAAATTGGTAGTACTCCTTCAGCCATTGGATCTAAGGTGCCTGTATGTCCAATTCTTTTGACTGAAACTAATCTTCTCATTACTGCAACACAGTCATGAGATGTCCAATCTTTTTCTTTATTAACAACTATTATTCCACTAATATTATTCTGCAAAACTTTCTTCTACTTCCTTTTTAATAATTTCTATAGCTTCATCCATAGTACCAAAAATGGTGCAACCTGCCGCTTTCTTATGACCGCCGCCATTGTGCTTCTCAGCGATTTGAGCCACATCAGTATCACCTTTAGCTCTTAAAGAGATTTTGATTTTTTTCGGCTCAACTTCCTTAAACAAACCGGCTATTTCAACGTCTTTGATAGCTCTGATATTTGCAACAGTTCCTTCGCTATATTCCATCTTAGCATTACATTTCTTAAGAAGGTTTTGGGTAACAATTCCAAAAGCCGCCTTATTATTTGCAAATAACAAAATACTAGACATAATTTCTCCTGTTAACTTAACCTTTTCTATAGTTTCGTTCTCATAAAAAGCTACGCTTATTTTGTTAAAATCGGCACCTTTGTCTGCCAGGTCCGCTGCTATTAAATGGGTTTTCTTAGTGGTGTTAGAATACTGAAAATTTCCACTATCAGTTGTTATTCCAAGGAAAATCGCGTCAGCAATATCCTTTGTAATTGGAACTTCCATTACATTTATTAAATCGTAAATAATTTCTGCTGTTGCTGCCGCATGCTGGTCTATATAATTTAGGTCAAACTTTGGATCTGCAGTCATATGATGATCTATGCAAATTTTTGTTTTTCCTAAGTCAAAAAGATTCCCCCTTAATGGAAACCTTCCATAATCACTGCAATCTACACAAACTGATGTAAATTCTTTTTTGTCCGCAAAAATATAATCTATGAAAAAATCGCCTTCCATAAATTTTAAGTTTTCCGGCATATTATCTTCTACTACAATATTACAAGAAATGCCAAGGTATCTAAGGGCACTTGCTAGTGCAACCCCAGAACCTACGGCATCTCCATCCATACTTATGTGTGGGAAGATATATACATGCTTTGCCTTTTTAAGTTCATTACTTATTTCAATAAAGCTATTGTTCGTCATCCGTTTTCACCACTTTGTTAATTAATTCTTCTATATGTCTTCCATAATCTAAAGACTCATCCATTTTGAAGATTAAGTCAGGAATATGTCTTAGTTTAACCTGTTTACCAATTTCTTTTTTGATAACACCTTTGGCGCTTCTCATTGCAGCTAACACATCTTCCTTCTTTTTATCTAACTCTTCTTTTGTTCCAAGCTGGAACACTGTTAAGTATATAGTAGCATAACTGCCGTCAGAGGTTACCTCTACAGCAGATACGCTTACCATTCCTTCAGACAGTCTAGGGTCTTTTAGTTCTCTAAGAAGCAAATCACTTGTTATCTTCCTGATTTCTTCAGAAAGTCTACCTGCTCTAAAACCTTTTCCCATATCTATACCCTTTCAATTTCTTCCATCTGGAAGCATTCAATTATGTCGCCTTCCTTAATATCATTATAGTTTTCAATACCGATACCACATTCATATCCAGAAGCAACTTCTTTAGCGTCATCTTTAAACCTCTTAAGTGATGAAATCTTACCTTCGTGGATTACAATTCCATCTCTTACAAGTCTAACTTCAGCATTTCTTACAACCTTACCACTTGTAACATATGCTCCACCAATAACTCCAATGCCAGGTACCTTAAATGTATCTCTAATCTGAACTTCTCCAAGAATAACTTCCTTAAATTCAGGATCAAGCATACCCTTCATAGCATTTTCAATATCATCAATAATGTTATAAATAACTCTGTAAGTTCTAATTTGAACGCTTTCTCTATCTGCCATTGTTGCAACACCATTACTTGGTCTTACATTAAATCCAATAATAATAGCACCTGATGTGCTTGCTAATGTTACATCTGATTCAGTAATAGCACCTACACCTGAGTGAATAATCTTAACTCTTACTTCATCATTTGTAAGTTTTTCTAATGATGAAACTACAGCACCAACAGATCCTCTAACGTCACCCTTAATAATTAAGTTAAGGTCTTTAACTTCACCAGCCTGAATGTTTGCAAATAATTCTTCAAGAGTTGAACTTGAATTTCTAGCAAGAACTTCTTCTCTTAACTTCTGTTTTCTCTTGTCTGCAATATCTCTAGCTAGTTTATCATCATTAACTGCATGGAATTCATCCCCTGCAGCCGGAACTTCACTAAGTCCTAAAATTTCTACAGCAGTTGCTGGACCAGCCTTCTTAATTGCCTTGCCCTTGTAGTCAGTCATAAGTCTAATTCTACCAGCTGATGTTCCTGCAACAACACTCATTCCAGTTTTCATAGAACCGTTTGTAACAAGTAATGTAGCAACAGGTCCCTTAGATTTGTCTAATCTAGCTTCTATTACAGTACCAAGTGCAAGTCTCTTTGGAT
The DNA here is from genome assembly GCA_036646055.1 of Anaerovoracaceae bacterium. Lineage (GTDB taxonomy): Bacteria > Bacillota > Clostridia > Peptostreptococcales > Anaerovoracaceae > JAVWMQ01. The sequence goes on from JAVXMY010000001.1 coordinate 56,341, forward strand.
TAGCTTTTAATTCAAGTACTTCTGCCTGTAATAAAATCATTTCTAGAAGGTCTGTAATACCATCACCCTTTTTAGCTGAAACTGGTACACAGATAATATCTCCGCCCCAATCTTCTACTAATAAGCCGTGTTCACTTAAGTCTTTTTTAACCATATCTGGGTTAGCAGCCGGTTTATCCATCTTGTTCATTGCAACAATAATTGGAACTCCTGCAGCCTTAGCATGACTAATTGATTCAATTGTCTGTGGCTTAACACTGTCATCTGCTGCAACTACTAGAACTGCAATGTCAGTAATATCCGCACCACGAGCTCTCATTGCAGTAAACGCTTCATGTCCTGGTGTATCTAAGAATACAATTTTCTGCCCTTTAATATTAACTTCAGAAGCACCTATATGCTGTGTAATACCACCTGATTCAGACTCAGTTACATTTGTTGCTCTAATAGCATCAAGAAGTGAAGTCTTACCGTGGTCAACGTGTCCCATTACTGTAATAATAGGTGGTCTTCCTACAAGATCTTTTTCATCATCTTCAAATGTTTCTAAACCTTCATCAATAATTTCTTCTTCTACTTCACCAATTACTACGTTAATTCCCAATTCTTCAGCTAATAGTAATACAATATCTTCGTCTATATTAGCATTAATATTACTTACAATACCAAGTTTCATTAAAGCCATAATAATTTTAGAAACAGATACCTCAACCTGTTCACCAAAACCAGCAACTGTAATAGGTACATTTACAATCTTTGTTCCTACTGGCATTTCTTCTGTGATGATTTCTTCTTCTATTTCTTCTACTTTTGGCTTCATCTTCTGTGGCTTCTTCTTCTTTTTCTTTTCAAGTGATTTTTCACCATACTGAGATCTGCCTCTTTTATCTGATCTTAAGTTATTTTCTCTATCATCTCTGTCTTTGTTTTTGCTCTTTTTTGTCTTCTTAGAGTTTGCTTTATCAGGATTTATCGGAACGCTATCAACCTGAACAGTTCTGCTTCTTGACTGACCTTCTCCTCTATTTGAGTTATTGTCATTCTTCTTGTATCTTTTGTCGTCACCATGATTTCTGCCACCAGATCTATTATCTGAGTGCTTTGGTGCATTTTTCTTTTCTTCTGCTCTTTTTTCTGCCATTTTTTTATCTCTAGCAGCTTTTTCATCAGCAATATCCTGAGCTCTCTTAACAATTACTGGGCCTCTTGGTCTAGTTACTACTGCAGGACTTGATTCCTTAGTTTTTGCTGTATCTTTTGCCTTAGCTTCTGCCTCAGCTTTTGCTTTAGCTTCAGCTTTTGCTTTTTCTTTAGCTTCTACTTCTGCATGTCTTTCTTCAACCTTTTTCTTAGGCATAGGTGTTCCTGCCGGTTTTCTTCTGCTTTCAGATTCTGCCTTAGTAATAGGCTTTCCTATTGGAATCCTTTTAGATACACTAGGTTTATTTTCCTTAGCAGTATTATCTGCTAGACTATTTTCTATTTTTGTTGCATCCTCCTCTGAAACTGAACTCCTTGCTGTTTTGGCTTCAATTCCAAGTGAATTAGCTTTAGCAATAACATCTTTAGTTGCTATATTATGTTTTTCAGCGATTTCGTTAATTTTAACTGTCATTATTGCTCCTCCTTTTCTATTGACCTTCTTTGTCAATTTCTTTTAATATTGTTTCCGCAAACTGCTTATCTGTAATACCAAAACTAGTTCTACCTGGGCTACCTACTAAATGTGATATTTCATCACTATTTCCATATACCCTATATTTCGTATTAGTTTTTTCAGCTTCATTAACTAGTTTTTCCTTGCTGTTATCTGCGGTGTCTGTTGTAATAATTAATAGTTTTATCTTTTTCTTCTTCATATATATAGAACAAGTTCCGCTACCCATTACCATGTTTCCAGATTTTCTTGCAAAACCCAAATAACTATTTACTTTTTTCATACTTTGCAATTTCCTCTTTTAATAACTCTACCTGCTCTTCTGTTAATTCGCTTTTACAGCTTCTAACAAATGCCTTACGTTTAATTGCCTTACTAAGACAATCATGACTTTTGCAAATATACACACCTCTACCGTCTGCAATAGCTGCAAGATCAACTGTAAGTTCTCCTTTGTTTGACGCAATTCTAATAAGCTGGTCTTTAGGAAAACTTTTGCCACAACCAATGCATTTACGCTTAGGCTTTTTTGTTATACTCATAAACTCGATTACTCCTCGATTTGTACGATTTCAATTTCATCTTCCTTTGTTGCAGTTTCCATTTCTACTACTGGTTCACTAGCAACTTCTAAATCAGCCTCTTCTGAAACCTGACAAATTTCATTGTCTAGTTCTTCTGCCTGTGTATGGCTCTTAATGTCGATTTTCCATCCACTTACTCTAGCTGCAAGTCTAACGTTCTGTCCTGACTTACCAATAGCAAGAGATAACTGATAATCTGGAACCACTACAGATGCGATTTTTTCTTCTTCGTCAATTGTTACTCTTTCAACTTTAGCTGGGCTTAATACGTTTGTAATAAGTTCAACTGGATCTTCGCTCCAAGTAATAATATCGATTTTTTCATTTGATAATTCATCAACAATGTTCTGAACTCTAACGCCTCTAGCGCCAACACATGCGCCTACTGGATCTACATCTTCGTCGTTTGTGTAAACAGCCATTTTAGTTCTTGATCCAGCTTCTCTGGCAATCCCCTTAATTTCAACTGTTCCATCTTCGATTTCAGGAACTTCCATTTCAAATAATCTTTTGACTAATCCAGGATGACTTCTTGACAAGAATACCTGTGGACCCTTAGTAGTTCTTCTTACATCCATAATGTAAGCTTTAATTCTATCTCCAACATTATATCTTTCGCCGGCAACCTGTTCCTTTGGAGAAATTATACCTTCAGTCTTACCCATATTAACAAATAGTGTGTCTCCACTAACTCTCTGTACAATACCCGTTAAAACTTCTCCTGTTCTTTCGATATAATCATCAAATATCATGCCACGTTCTGCTTCTCTAATTCTCTGCACTACAACCTGTTTAGCTGTCTGTGCTGCAATTCTCCCAAAGTCCTGAGGTGTTACCATAAACTCAACTGCATCGCCAACTTCATATTCTGGGTCTATTTCCTGAGCTTCTTCTAATGAAATTTGACAACTGTCATCTTCGATTTCAGTTACAACATCCATTTTCATATAAACGTTAATATCTCCAGATTCCTTGTCAATATCTACACTTACATTTTGATTAGTACCATAGTTTTTCTTGTAAGCCGAAACAAGTGCTGATTCAATAGCCTCAAAAAGTAACTCTTGAGAAATTCCTCTTTCGCTTTCAAGTTCTTTGATAGCTGCAATAAATTCCTTATTCATTTTTTTCTTTATCCTCCTTTAAAAAACCACTGCAAGATTTGCTTTTGCAATCTGGTCTTTTGTTATCATAATTTTTTCTTCATTTTCTAATGTAACCCCAATAGAGTCTTCTAAAACTTCATTAAGTAAACATGTAAACTGCTTCTTGCCTGAAATTCCTTTGTATAATTTAACTTCTATTAGTTGTCCTACATATCTTTTATAATGATCATCTGTAAGCAATACTCTATCCAGTCCTGGAGAGCTTACTTCCAAATAATAATTTTGTTCAATTAAGTCCTGTTCATCTAAAACTTCACTTAAGTATCTACTCACTTTTTCACAGTCATCAATACTAACGTATTCTCCTTCTGCTGGGTTCTTCTTATCAACGTAAACTCTTAGGAACCAATCCTTTACTTCCTTTACAAATTCAACATTCCAAAGTTCTAGTTCTTCCTTTTCTAGAAATTCTTCAAGGATTTTTGATACATCCTCTTTAACATTTTTTTTTGCCATTTTATCACCTAACTTCATATATTTATAAGTAACAATAAAGAGTGGGCAACTGCCCACTCTTTGCTACAACTTTCATAATTCTTTTAACAGTATAACACAATACTACATTTTTTTCAAGAAAAAATTCCTTTAAAACAAAGATAGCTGGTCTGTTTCAGGTAATCCAGCCAAAACCCCTGCAGCTCTCAAAGACTCTATGGCAGTTTTGTTAGCCTTTGCTCTTTCTTTGATTTCTTCAATAGTTTCAAAAGGTTTGATTTTGTACTCTTGACAAATACTCTTACCTGCACTATCTCCAACTCCATTAAGGGCACAAAATGGTACAAGTACCTTCCCATTTAAAACAGAAAAATGTACAGCCCTAGAATGTTCAAAGTTTGGATTTTCAAATTCATAGCCTCTAGAATACATTTCATAACATATTTCTAAAACTATTACTTCATCTTCTTCCTTCTTAGTAGCATTTTTCCCCTTAAGAGATATTTCTTCCATTCTTTTTAGAATTGCTTTAGATCCATTCTTAATTACATCCCAATTAAAGTCTGCCCTTTTAGTAGTTAAGTAAACTGCATAAAATTCCGCTGGGTAGTAAACTTTGAAGTAAGCAATTCTATAAGCCATAGTAACATAAGCTACAGCATGGGCTCTTGGGAACATATAAGATATTGCCCTACAAGAATCAATATACCAATCGGGAACCTGGTTCTCTGTCATAAGCTGTGCCTCTTCATCAGAAACGCCTTTTCCTTTACGGACCTTTTCCATAATTGTAAATGCCGGAATACTTGGTACGCCTTTTTGAATAAGATAGTTCATTATGTCGTCTCTAGTTGAAATAGCATTATTCATAGTAGCTATCCCTTCTTTGATATAGTACTGTGCATTTCCAAGCCAAACATTAGTACCATGGGAAAACCCTGAAATTCTTACTAGGTCAGCAAACTTACTAGGTTTAGTATCATCAAGCATTTGTCTTACAAACTTAGTCCCAAATTCAGGGATACCATAACTACCATGAGTAAACAAGTAGTCTGGATCTTTAATATCAAGAGCCTCTATTCCAAGGAATAAACTATTAACCTTATCATCTTTAAGCGGCACATCTCTCATAGGATCTAGGCCTGTCATATCCTGAAGTTGTCTAATCATAGACGGAGCATCATGACCTAGAATATCAAGTTTAAGTAGATTTTCATCAATAGCATGATAGTCGAAATGAGTAGTAATAATTCCCGTACTTGCATCGTTAGCCGGATGCTGAACCGGACAAAACTCATATATTTCATGGCCCTCTGGAAGAATAATAATTCCACCTGGATGTTGTCCTGTAGTTCTTTTAACACCTTCACAGGATTTAGTTAATCTATCCACTTCATACTTATTAACTGGCTGCTGCCTTTCTTCAAAGTATTTCATAACAAAACCATAGGCTGTTTTACCAGCAATAGTTCCAATAGTGCCTGCCTTAAACACATTTTTACTACCAAAAATTTCATCAACATATTTATGGGCAATTGGTTGATATTCTCCTGCAAAGTTAAGGTCTATATCAGGTTCCTTTTGCTTTCCTGGAATTCCAAGGAAGGTTTCAAAAGGAATAGTAAATCCTTCTTGATTATATTTAGTACCACAAACAGGACAATTTTTAATTGGCATATCTACGCCACAATCGTATTCACTTTCATCACCCCACTCAAGATTTTTGCAATTTGGGCAAATATAATGAGGCGGTAAAGGATTTACTTCAGTTATTCCCGCCATTGTGGCTGCAAACGAAGACCCAACAGATCCTCTAGATCCAACTAAATATCCATCTTCCATAGATTTTCTAACAAGCATTTGAGCAGAAACATACATTACCGCATAGCCTTCATCTATAATAGCGCTTAATTCATCATCTAACCGTTTTTGAATTCGCTCTGGCAAAGGGTCACCATAAAGTGAATGGGCCTTATCATAGCATTCCTGTCTCAAAGTCACGTCTGCTTTATCTATATGAGGTGGAAACTTACCCTTAGGAACAGGTCTAATCTGTTCAATAGAATCTGCTATAATATTAGGATTAGTAACCACTACTTCTTTAGCTTTAGCTTCCCCCAGATAACTAAACTCTTCAAGCATTTCATCTGTTGTTCTTAAATAAAGACCACCTTCGCCTAAATCCTTATATCCTTGACCAGACATTAGAATTTTTCTATAAATGGAATCCCCTTCATTTGTATAGTGAGCATCACAGGTGGCAACAACTAATTTACTATGTTCTTCACCTAACTTAACTATTTTCCTATTAAGCTCTATAAGATCATTTTTGTTTTCCACAAAACCCTTATCCACTAAAAATTGATTATTTATCAAAGGCTGAATTTCCAGGTAATCGTAAAAATTAACTAACCTATCAATTCTTTCCTTAGGTTCATTGTTTAATACCGCCTGAAATAACTCTCCAGCTTCACAAGCAGACCCTAGTATCAGGCCCTGTCTATTTTCAACTAGAATGGTTCTAGGAATTCTAGGTTTCTTATAGAAGTAATCCAAATGAGAAAGAGATACAATCTTATATAGATTCTTAAGTCCTTCTTGAGTTTTCGCTAATATAATAATGTGATTTGTTTTTTTCTTCTTAAAGTCAATACATCCATCTTCATGAACTAAGCCTTCATCGTCAAGTAAATATCCTTCAATTCCATAAAGGACCTTAATATCTCCTCCAGCTGCCCTAGCTGCATCAGGAAAGGCTTGGCACACTCCATGGTCAGTAACCGCTACTGCTTTGTGCCCCCAACCTTTTGCTGTATTAATTAACTGCTTAACATCCTGAAGTCCATCCATAGAACTCATCTTAGTATGGGCATGAAGTTCTACACGCTTTTCTTCTGCTGTATCAACTCTGCCTTGCTTACCTTCAAGTTTCTCTATATCCTTAACCATTAATACTGGTGTATTGGCAAAACTATCCCACTCGGCATTTCCTTTCATCTTAACAAGGCTGCCTGGTTTGAGATTTTTTTCTATAACCTGCCACTTTTCTTCACTGGCAAAGGTTTTAGCACATATAGAAGATGTTCCATCAGTTACAAGGAAAGTCCCTATTTTTTTGCCGTTCCTAATATCCTTTTTAGTAATTTCAAAGATTTCACCAGAAACGCATGAATCTCCACTTGTTTCACTAAAATCTATCATTTTCATAGGTTCTTTAGAAATGGCTTTACCCATTACTCTATTACCTACCATTTCTATTTTCTCTTTTTCTCTTTTGTACTTGCCATACTCTCTTGGCTTTTGCTTTTCTTTAGTTTCAGACTTACCCGTTGATGCTGGTCTTTGAATCTGAACATTTGAGGCCTTCTCTTTGGCTAACCTAGCTTCCTCATAAACTTTTTCATCATTAATAAATATAACCTTGTCTTCAATTCCAAAGTTCTCTAGTAAATAATCCTGAAACTGTCTACTACATTGTTTGTTTAAATGGTCACACATTACCTTGCCAACAGCAAACAATTTAATACCTTCACTATCCATTTCTATTTTTTGGTCATTAATTGTTCTAATAAAATGTTGAAAGTCCCTTCCTACAGCTGAAATCATATATGGCAAAAACTTTCTAACAATTTCATCCTTATTTTCTACCATATTTTTGTACTCAAAAATGAAGTCAACTCCCTTGACTTCATTTATCATTTTTAATATTTTTTCCTTTTGTTTTTCTGTTTCTTCAAAAGGTACAACAAAATTAAGGGCTACATGAATATTCAATTTATATTGCCCACAAGACATAACCAAGTCTGTAATTTCATAACTATAGTTATCCTTCAGCAAATAATCAAACATGTTTTTCATACGTTCTCACCAATTCAATTATCTCTTTGCAAATATCTTCTTCTTTTACTTTTCTTAAAGGTTTTCCCTTAACAAACAAAAGTCCTTCATTAATTCCACAAGCTACTCCCAGGTCTGCACTTTTAGCTTCTCCTGGTCCGTTAACGACACATCCCATTACGGCAACAGTAAGTGGTGGCAAATTATTATCTAATCTTTCATTAGTTGCTTTTGGTAGTTCTCTTTCTATTTGACTTGTTATAGCTTCTAAATCAACACAGGTTCTACCACAAGTTGGGCATGAAACAAGATTAATAGGTTCTTTAACTATTCCAGCTGATGCTAATATACTTTTAGCCGTATATATTTCATTAACTGGATCTCCTGTTAATGAAACTCTAAGGGTATCCCCTACACCAGCAAGCAGCAAGGCTCCTATTCCTACGGCACTTTTGATTCTACCTCTATCAACTGTTCCAGCTTCAGTTACTCCAATATGAAGAGGATAGTCTGTTAGTGTTGACATCTTCATATAAGCCTCATAGTTCATCTTTGGATCTGAGGCCTTAAGAGATACAACAATCTGATCAAAACCCATATCTTCAACTAATTTCACACTACGGAGAGCACTTTTGGCCAACCCATTAGCTGTAACACCGCCCTCTTCTTCTAATATATCACTTTCCATAGAACCGGAATTAACACCAATTCTAATGGGAATATTTCTTTCTTTTGCTACATCAACAACAGCTTTAACTCTTTCTCTAGACCCAATGTTACCTGGGTTAATTCGAATTTTGTCAGCTCCATTTTCCATAGCCGCAATTGCCAACCTATAATCAAAGTGGATATCAGCGACCATTGGCATATCAACATGTTTTCTAATTTCGCCAAAAGCTATAGCCGCCTCCATATCTGGAACTGCTAGTCTGATAATTTGACAACCTGCTTCCTTAAGTTTACTAATTTGCTCAAGGGTTTTGGCAACATCTCTAGTATCAGTATTAGTCATTGACTGTATTGTAATTGGAGCATCTCCCCCAATATATAGATTTCCACATTTAATTTTTTTAGTCATTTTGTCACCTAATTAAAAATCGGTAATATAAATCTCATAATGTCGTTCCAGGTTACGTAAAGCATTAATGTAAGAAGTAAAACCATTCCGATCATATGAACTTTTCCTTCCATTTCGTCTGTAATTGCTTTACCTGTTATTTTTCGAATTATTATAAATACTAACCTTCCTCCATCTAATGCAGGGAAAGGCAGCATATTAACAATTGCCAAGTTTAAGCTTATTAAAGCCATAAAGTATAGGAAGGATACCATTCCTTGCTCTACGCTTTTGTCCACTAAGTAAACAATACCTACTGGACCAGATAATTCTTTAGTTCCCACATCACCTGTTAATAACATTTTAAGTGTGCCATACATGCCTTTGGCCATATTTATTGTGGCCTTTGGTCCCTGTTTAATAGCTTTTACTAAATCTTTTTCACTACTAGCGACAACTCCAACAATCTGCCTTCCATCTTCTCCTTTGTCAATTGAAGAATTAAAGACAATTTCTTTGCCGTCTCTATTTACTTTAATTTCTACTTTTTCTTTTGGGTCTGCTTTTGCAATTTCCTTCCCAAAATCTTCCCATTCCTCTATAGGAGTTCCGTTTACTGCAACAAGTTTATCGTCAACTCTAATCCCCGCTTCATAAGCCGGTCTATCTTCTTGTACCTTTCCAACTGTTGTAGTTGGCACGCCAATGTTGTACACTACTATTGTTAATAGTATAACTGCAAGAATCAAGTTCATAAATGAACCAGCGCAAACAATTATTGTCTTTTGCCACGCCTTTTTGTTATTAAACGCCTTATGGTCATCAGATTCTTCGTCTTCGCCTTCCATAGCACAAAATCCGCCAATAGGAATAGCTCTAAGAGAGTACTTGGTTTCTCCCTTTTGCCTACTCACAATTACCGGACCCATACCAAGTGCAAATTCATTAACCTTAACACCACAAGATTTTGCTGCAATGAAATGTCCTAATTCATGTATAAAAATTAATATACAGAACATTATTAGCGCATAAACTATTGTCATACTTCCGTCCTTATCTTCTTATCTATTTCAATTATCTCTTCAAGAGTTAAATTGTAGCTTGGTTTATGCTCCTCTAAAACTCTTTCCAAAGTTTCCTGTATTTGAACAAATTTTATTTCCCCTCTCAAAAATTTATCTACAAGAACTTCGTTTGCACCATTTAATACTACTGGATAACTTCCACCAGCCTTAGATGCTTTATATGCCAAATCAATACACTTAAATGTATTAATATCTGGCTTTTCAAATGTAAGGTTTGCACCTTCTTCAAAAAAGTTAACCTTAGGAAAGTCAAGGTCCATTCTTGACGGATAGCTAAATGCTAGTGCTATTGGAGTTCTCATGTCTGGCGCTCCAAGCTGTCCTATGACAGATCCATCTCTATACTCAACCATAGAGTGAACAATACTCTGAGGATGAACTAAAATTTCTATTTGATCTAACTCAACATCAAATAGCCACTTTGCTTCAATAACCTCTAATCCTTTGTTCATCATTGTAGCTGAATCTATGGTTATTTTGCTTCCCATTGACCAATTAGGATGTTTTAATGCCTGCTCCAAAGTAACTTGTTGAAGCTGGTCTAATGAATATCCTCTAAAAGGTCCACCTGAAGCAGTCAAAAGTATTTTGCTAAGTTCGCTGTGTTTATTTCCCTGCAAACATTGAAAAATTGCGCTGTGTTCACTGTCAACTGGAAGCATTCTTACACCCTTCTCCTTAACAGCATTAACAACAACTTCTCCACCAGCAACAAGAGTTTCCTTATTTGCTAAAGCTATATCCTTGCCTGCTAAAATAGCATTATATGTTGGTTCTAGGCCCTTAATCCCCATAAGTGAGTTAAGAACCATATGATGTTCTCCTTTAGTTGCCGCCTGTACTAACCCTTCTTTGCCAAAAAGAACTTCAACATTCTTATGCTTTTTTTGAAGGGCTATTGCATCTTTCTCAAAGGCAACAACAGCAACCTGAGGCTTAAATTTTTCAATTTGCTCAGAAAGCTTACTTACACTAGTACCACAGGATAAAACCGAAACGCTAAATTGCTGCGGGTTTTTTTCAATAATATCTAAACTTTGAGTACCGATTGAACCAGTACTTCCCAAAATACAAATTTTCTTCATTAAAATTCTGTCTCTTCTCTATAAAATAAATAAATCGATGTAATAGTAAACTAGAGGCGCTGTAAATAGCACACTGTCTACTCTATCCAAAACACCGCCATGACCTGGTATTAAATTACCATAGTCCTTGATGCCCATTTTTCTCTTAAAAATTGAAGCTGTTAAATCTCCAAACTGTGAAACCACACCGCCAAGTCCACCAATAATCAAACAGTGGATAAAATACTCAGGCGCTACAAAATGTCCAAAAGCACCGCAAATTACAACACTTCCAAGAATTCCGCCAATTGATCCTTCTATACTTTTTTTGGGACTAATCTTTGGGCAAAGTTTGTGCTTACCTATTGTAACCCCAACAAAATATGCAAATACATCTGTTCCAAAAGCAGAAAATATAATCAACCAAACCAAAATGCTAGGGTCACCTGATCTATCAACTAAAACCACATGGAATGAGAAATACACTATGTAAACAATTCCAATAATAGTTGCCATAGCATCCTCTAACTTGCGCTCTTCTATTTTGAACATATAAAGCAGACTTCCAAGAACCGATCCAAATAACCAAAACATATAGAAATTCGCCTCATCGGTAAAAACCCCTATTGCAAATAATCCTATTGCAGAAACAACTCCTATAGGAAAACTAGGCTTAACTCCAAGGCTGTGAAATCCCTTATAAAACTCATATACCCCACCAACAGCAATTATAAAACATGCTGCAGCAAGTACGTATCCGCCTAAGTACAAAACTCCTAAAAGTGGTAGCATCGCTAGGCCTGAAATTATTCTCGTCTTCAATAAATTTACCTCCCGCCAAAGCGCCTATCACGACTCTGATATTCGCAAATGGATTTTTTAAATTCTTCTGGTGTATAATCTGGCCACAAAATGTCCGTAAACACCATCTCACTATAAGCAAGTTGCCACAACAAAAAATTAGATAGCCTAATCTCTCCACTTGTCCTAATAACTAAATCAGGGTCTGGCACACTATGTTTTCCGGTAAAAAGACGCTCAGCCATAGTTGCTTCAGTTATGTCATCGTCTTTTAGTAATCCAGCTTTGTTGTCTTTTACAATTTCCTTAACAGCACGAAGAATTTCATCTCTTCCGCCATAATTTAGAGCAATATTAAACTGTAGTCCGGTATTGTCCTTTGTTTTTTCCAAGGCCAAATCAAGCTTACTCTTGACCTTTTCCGGCATATCCGTAAGGTCTCCTAAAATGGCAAGCTTAACATTATTTTGACATATTTCATTTAGTTCTTTATCAACATATGTTACTAGAAGCCCAAAGATTCCGTTAATTTCTTCTTCAGTCCTCTTCCAGTTTTCTGTTGAAAAAGCATAAACAGTCAAATGTTTAATGCCAAGAGTTCCGCATTCTCTAACAATCTCCTTCATGGCTTTCATTCCGGCATTGTGACCCATTACTCTTGGCAAGTTTCTTTTTTTTGCCCACCTCCCGTTGCCATCCATTATAATGGCAACGTGAGCAGGGATTCTATTCATATCTAACATAAGTAATTATACTTCCATGATTTCCTTATCTTTTTCTGCAACTAGAACATCAATTTTCTTAACTCCAGCATCAGTATCTTTTTGAACCTTTTCTAGGGCTTCTTTCAAGAAGTCTTCTGTAAGTTCTCCTGCTTTTTCTTCTTTCTTTAGAGTATCATTTGCACTTCTACGTAGGTTTCTAACTGCAACCTTAGCATCTTCACCCATTCCCTTAACAACCTTAGTTAATTCTTTTCTTCTTTCTTCAGTCATTGGTGGAATTGATAATCTAATAACTTTACCATCATTACTTGGGTTAATTCCTAGATTAGCCTCATTAATTCCGTGTTCAACATCTTTAATAATTGAAGAATCAAAAGGTGCAATTGCAATTGTCTTTGGATCAGTAATTGAAACATTAGCTAACTGCTTTAGTGGTGTTGGTGTGTCATAGTAATTAACCATTACTTTATCAACAATAGCTGCATTTGCTCTTCCAGCTCTTACTGTCTGTAACTCTTCTTTTAATCTTTCGATTGTCTTATCCATTTTCTCTTCTAACTGATCTAAAATCTGTTTACTCATTTTCTTGTCCTCCAAAAATTTTTTTATTTAATTATTGTTCCTATTTTTTCGCCACAAACGGCTTTCATTACATTGCCTTTTTCTGCAATACCAAATACATGAATTGCAATATTATTATCCTTACAAAGTGTAGCAGCAGTTGAATCCATAACCTTCAAATCCTTTTCTAAAATGTCGAAGTGAGATAATTCATCAAACTTAACTGCATCTTTATTAATTTCTGGATCATCAGAATATACCGCATCAATTTTCTTAGCAAGCAATATAACGTCAGCATCAATTTCTGCTGCTCTTAAAGCTGCTGTAGTATCAGTTGAGAAGAATGGGCTACCAATGCCCGCTCCAAAGATAACTACCTTTTTCTTTTCTAAATGATTTACAGCTTTTCTTCTAATATATGGTTCAGCAATTTCTCTCATTTCAATAGCTGTCTGTACTCTTGTTGGTATTCCAATAGATTCAAATGAATCTTGAAGAGCTAAAGCATTGATAACAGTAGCAAGCATTCCCATGTAATCTGCTGTAGCCTTGTCCATGTCCTTACTAGTTCTACCTCTCCAGAAGTTTCCTCCACCAACAACAATAGCAACTTCTACACCCAAATCATATACATCTTTAACCTGGTTGGCAATAGTCTTAAGCATTTCTTCGTTTAATCCAAAACGATCTTCTCCTGCCAAAGCCTCTCCACTTACTTTAAGAATGATTCTCTTATATTTAGGTTCCATAGATTTCTCCTTTTTCCTTACTAATTTTATTTGCTTAATTATAATTTTATAATAAATATCTTGTTGTATTATATCATAAAAGTTGATATTATTAAACAAAGATATTGTGAAAATAAGAAAGGAATTAGCAATTATGTCTAGACACAATAATGAAAAAAAGAAAATGCCTGCAGGGCTAATTACAGCAATAGTAATAATTCTAATTATTGCAGTTGGAGTATCTGTATATTTCATTGGATTCCATAATCCTAAACCAACAGATAATCCGGCGGATACACCGAAAACAGAAGAACCAGCCAAAACACCGGAAACTGATGAAGAAGTTCCAGATAAAGAACCTGTTGACAGTGTCAAAGATGGTAATGATGTAGGAGATCAAAACGAACATGGTGGTGACGATTCTGATCCAGGTACAATTAAAGATGTAACTAATGAATAACAAAATAAGGCTGATGTAAGAAAAATTACCTTCAGCCTTATTTTGTTATTTAAATAGCTTCTACTATTGCCTGTACGCTTCTGTTATATTGGATTTCAACAGATGAATAAGCTTCTTTAATTCGTTCTACACCTTGGTTGTTGCGTATTGCCTCAACAAGAATATTTACTTCCTTATAGAAATCATTAATGCTTAGATTGCCACTAATCCCCTTAAGTGTATGGCTATAAACCATTGCATCTTTGTAGGCTTCTTCATCCATAGCTTTTTTAAGTTTTATAAAAGATTCGTCTTCAATAAACCTACGCAAATATTTTACGTAAAGTTCTTCTTTGTCTCCAAACCTTCTTAGTCCTTCGTTTGCGTCAATTCCAGCTGAATTAAGTAATAAAATATTCATCTTACATCTCCTCTATAACCTTTTCTAATTTATCACACAAAATCTGAACATCTATAGGCTTAGATATATGTCCATTCATTCCACTTGCCAAAGATTTACTTATATCTTCCGTAAAAGCATTGGCAGTCATTGCATAAATACAGATCTTCTTACCTTCATTCTTAGAGCTATTTCTAATTCTACGAGTTGCTTCATACCCATCCATTATTGGCATTTGAACATCCATTAAAATTGCAAAGTATCTTCCTTCTGAAGCCTTTTCAAATAGTTCAACAGCTTGTTGGCCATTTGCCGCAACATCTACTTTAACGCCTACCATTTCAAGTACATCAGTGGCTATTTCCGCATTTAATTCATTGTCTTCTACAAGCAATACTCTTCTGCCACCAAAATCATACTTGTGAACAGTATCCGAATTTTCAACTTGCCTTTCTCCAGTCATTGAAATTAACATATTAAATAAGGTTGATTGAAAAATCGGCTTAGTAATAACCATATCCACACCAATATTTTTAGCCTTAGTAGAAATTTCAGAGACGTCATATGCAGAAACTACAATTATGGAAGTATTATTGGAAACAATTTTTTCTAAGATTTTAATTGTTTCAACCCCATCCATGCCTGGCATTTTCCAGTCTACCAAGCACATGTTATAGTGTTTGTTAGCTTTGGCAAGAGCAATTGCCTCTTCACCAGATTTGGCCAAGTCATAACTTACAGAAAGTCTATCTAGTATTACTGAAATATATTCTAAAGCGTTGTTATCATCATCAACAACTAAAACCTTTAAGTTTTTAAATTCCTCATCGTTAATAATTCTATCTGAATCTGCATACTCAAATGGAAGTTCGACAATAAACTTAGTACCAACTCCTTCTACAGATTCAACATTAATGGCACCCCCCATTAAGCCTACTAAATTCTTAGTAATTGAAAGGCCGAGTCCACTACCATTTGTACTAAGATTAATATTTTTATTTTCCTGTTCAAAAGGATTAAATATACGATTTTTAAAGTCTTCACTCATACCAATACCAGTATCCACCACTCTAATTTTAAAGAAGGTCTTATTATTATTGGATATGTATTCTTTTACTTTTATTTCAATTTTACCGCCTTTGTCTGTAAATTTAAATGCATTAGAAACAAGGTTTAGCATTATTTGGTTTAGTCTCAAACTATCCCCTATCACAATTTCATGTTGAATATCTGTAGCCATTGAGAACCCAATGCCTTTTTGCTTACACTGGGTATAGTAAACATCAGATACTCCAGATAATATAGCTTTAATATCAAATTCACTTTTAACAAGTTTTACCTTATTATTTTCTATTGCAGACATATCAAGTACATCATTTAAGATATTAAGTAATACTTTAGATGAAGATTCAATTTTACTTAAACACTCTTCAACCTTACCTGGTTCATCCCTATGGTTTCTTGCTATAACCGATAATCCTATGATTGCATTCATTGGCGTTCTTATTTCATGACTCATATTAGAAAGGAATTTACCTTTGGCTATACTGGAACTTTCTGCTTTAGCAATTGCAATTTCAAGCTGCTCGTTTACTGCATTTAACTTTTCATTATTCCTTTTTTTATTTCTATTCAAAAGGAAGAGAGCTATTAAAGCTATACCAACAGATATTGTTATAAGGCTAATAGCAATCTTATACTTATATAAAAAGTCTTTAAAACTTAATACTGAAGAATAGTTTCCTATAGTGTTATTAATAATTGTTGATTGTATTTCTTTATCTCCTATTGAATCAATTGATTTATTTAATACAGAAATAAGCAAAGGATTGTTTAAATATGGATCTACTGCTTTTTCTCCAATTTCCTTATAAGGGCCATTCTTAAAAACAATAGCACTTATCATATTAGAATCGGAATAAGTAACCTCTGGTACAACTGCAAGCTCACTATATTGTGGATGAAGCAGTTGTTTTTCTGCTAAGTATTGATTATACATTAGCACATCAGCTTTGCCTGTTTTGACCCTATCAAAGCATTCCTCAATAGTATCACATTTAAGTAATTTAGCCTTTGGATACCATTTTTTAATCATTATGTTCATTGATGCTGATCCTGGAATATATGCAAATGTATATTCTTTGTCTTCATCCATTTTAAACCCTTTTTTAGCAACAATTACTTTTGCTAAATAATCTAAAGGCTTAGTGAACTTCATTCCTGTCTCAAAAACCTGACCATAAGCTCTATTAATTTCATTGTCTTCAACAAGTATTAAATCAATATTGTTTTCTCTAAGATAATCATATTCAATAGGCTTACTAGAATGTACTATTGGAACATAATCAAAAGGGATACCTGATACATTAGATATTTTTTCTAATAGATCAACCCTGATGCCTTTAGCTTTCCCATCTTCAAAGTATGATATTGGATTATTACCTAAAACAATCCCAACCCTTAGAGCCTCTTTACCAGTTTTATCTTTTAAGTATTTCTTAAGAGAATTGATAAATATCACTTCTCCCCTAGTAAAATGGGTGTCTTTAATTGCTAAATGATCTCCATAATATTTCTCAAATAACTCTGACTGATAATATGGATTTTCAGTTGCAATAATCGCCATAGCATCATCAATTTCCTTCATAAAATTATTATTAATCTTAGCCATTAAATAAAATGGTCTAGAATCAAAATCTCCAATTAAATTTAAATCGTCATGCTTAACTAAGTGCTCCGTAACCATTGCATCTACTTTCCCCTTTTTTAAAGCCTTTGTCATTTCTGAATCAGAACTATAAAACTTAGAAACAAAGGAGAAGTTATTTTTTTTAGCAAAATCAAAAAAAATACCGTGATTTAATCCTTCTTTTTGAAAAGCAAAGGTCTTCCCATCTATATGCTTGTAGTCATTGTAATAAAACCTTTTATCATTTTTTGCAGAGTAGTATACACCTCTAGTTGTACCAAAAGGCTGTGTAGAAAAATCATACTCATCTATTTTTTCTTTAGTTTGCTTAGCAGTGCAAACCATATCTATTTTGCCTGAATCCAACTGTTTTAAACTTTTGTCCCAGGTTGTCTTTATATACTTAAATTCAATGTTAGAGTAGTCTTCAATTTTCCTCAAGTATTCTGCAGCATAGCCCTTCATTTCATTTTTATTATTAGCATTCAAGAAACCTTCATACCCAATATATCCAACTACAACTTGTTGCTTTTGGGTTGTAGCATATGCAGGAAGTATTCCAGATAAAACTATGGTTATGCATAAAATCATAATGCATAAATAATGTACTCTATTCTTAGTCATAAATTTAACCTCATTTTCTATACAACTCTACTAAAATTATACTATTAATCTAGATATAAGTACATACAAAAAAGAGACACATCTAAAAAAGATTGTGTCTCTATAAAATTTCAAAAAATCTACCAGAATCTAATGATTCTCATATCGCCATCATCAATCTGATATAATGGGTATTCCGCCATAAGTCTTTCCGTACCTGATGCTGGATCTAAAATTATAAAACTTCCTGAGTTAACGTTCTCATGAGTAGTACCTTTAACATATCCAATAGCTAATACAAAATGCTGATTACCAGTATATCCACTCTTAAGATCAAGTATTACTGGTTTTCCATTTTGAATTTCGCTTAATGCTAATTGAGCAACAGCTTTCACACTTGTAGTTCTATAACTTCCTGCCCCTGCTTCACTCCAATGGGCTGAGTTAGACCCTTGTCCATATTCTGTATGAAGTCTATCATAATAGGAATCATAGCCATTTAGACCAAAGTGATGATCTATAACCAATCTTCCATAAGCCATTGCATAAAGACCACATGGTCCTGAAAACGGCTGTTTGCCAATGTTGTAAAAGTTATTTACATCATATGATATCTTTTTACCGATACCATTAGTAATAATTGAATTATCGCTATCTGGAGTTGTTGAAGCACCTATAACTCTAAATGATTTATCTACTAAGGTTCTTTCAACACCATATTTATCTTCAGCAATAACCTTGTAGTCAAAACTACCTGGATCAAGCTTTCCAAACTTTATCTTTGAGTCTAATTTTTTAATATCGTAAGTAGTTTTGTTAGGATCAGCTTCGGCTACAACTCCCGGTTGCCATTTTCCTCTTTTGTCCTGTACTCCAACTTTTACATTTGTAATAGTAAATTTAGATTCCACATCTCCCTTAACATAAAAGCCTCTGCCTTCTTTTATGGTTGTTGGTTTAGTTGGACTCTTTACTTCAAGCTTAGATACAGTGAACTTCTCTTCTACTAAAGTTTCTGCTCGCTTCTTAGTATCTCGTACTCTAATTTTGTATGTATAAACTCCCGCAGGTAATTTAGAAATAGAAATTTTAGAGTCTTGCTTGTTTAAATTGTATGTCTTACTTTTTGGATTAATCTTAACATAAGCGCCTTTAACCCAGTTCCCTTTGGAATCAAGAGCACCTGCATATAGCACATCCATTTTTTCCAAGGCTGTTATATTCCCTGTAATTAAAAATGGATTACCAACATGTGTTTTTTGGGGCACTGATTCATTTGAAATCTTAAATGTTGCTTTTGTAACAGTAAAATCATTAGTAATTAAGTCACTAATATGATTTTCTTTGTCCTTCACTCTCACCTTAAACTCATAAGCTCCAGGTTTAAGCTCAGAAAAATTAAAGCTTGAAGCTGCATCAGTCAAACTATAAGATTTCTTATTCGGCCTTGATTCTTTAATAAATCCCTTTACGCTTTTATCTTCATTATTTTCTGTAACATTCACTTTAATATAACTAATATTATATTTAGAAGTCACAGAACCCTTGGCACTAAAGTCAGTCCCCTCTTCAAACGACGTTGGTAATGCAAGGCTTTTAACAGTATAATACTTACTTGCTGCTTTTGCTACATCCACTTGCATTGATATTACAGTTGTAAAAACTAAAACAAATGCAAGGGCAAATACAAGTAATTTTCTGCATCTTTGCATAACAATTCCTCCCTCTCAATGGATACAACAATTATATCCCTATCTGTTTGGGTTTGCAAGGTTTTTAACTCTTTCATCACTTACTTCACAACTATACAAATACACTTTTCTCACATAGAGCTGGCTAGCAAATGCTCTTCCCACATTATGTAGTATATATTGTGCTTCTGTTAAGTTGTTTCTAGCAGATATTGAGTTTCCATCAAAAGTATTGTACACTGCAGATTCAACCACATCACAAAACAAATCATAGCTCTTATCTACTGAATTTGCAACTAATGCAAGCCTTATTAATTTTTTTATTTCTTCCATTGTACAAATATTTTTTAAGATTGCAACTACAAATAAAGATGCAATTGCGTCTTTATTATACTTTTTGTTTACAGGTGAGTTAATAACCTTCTGTTTAACATAATTATTAATCATTGTTCTCGTCAATACTTTATGGCCTTCATTGCCAACGCTTTTGCCTATTGCCTTATCTATTAAAACAACTACTTGCTCTAGATAAAGATCCACTTCAGGCAAATTGTCCCACCTTGGAAGTTTAAAATCTATTTTCATATTTTTTCCTTTCAGTTATATCTTTTAGAGAATATCATAGGATTTTTTCTATGTCAACAGTTGACAAAGTTGTTTTAACAGTGTAACATAGTATCGATTACTAGATTGTCTAGTCACACTGACTAGGCATTTTTATTGCATATAACTCATAATGAGTTTTAATAGAAAGGATACATCTATGAATAAATTACCGAAAATTTGTCACAAGGATGAATACGTTGATTTTAAACATTTTATCAAAGATATTTCAAGTAAATACGCTTCTAATGAAGCTTTTATTCTTAAATCTAAAATAAACAAAGAAACTGCATATACAAGTGTTTCCTATGCCGAATTCGGTTCTCAGATCAAAGCTGTTGCTACAGCCTTGCTAAACCGTGGTTATGAAAATAAACCTATAAGCGTAATTGGTAACAATAGTTACACTTGGCTTGTTTCATATTACGCCACATTAAGTGGTGTTGGTACTGCAGTTCCACTAGACAAAGGCCTTCCATTTGAAGAAATCAATACCTCTCTAATTCGAAGTGAAGCAGAAGTATTATTCTTTGATAAAGTTCACAGTGATAGTATTATGAAGCTTAAAGATAACAATAATACAAATATTAAACTGTTTATTGCTTTAGATAAGATCCCAGGATTCACTTCAATATATGATTTGATTTCCGAGGGTAACCAACTAATTGACAATGGCAATAATGAATATGAAGAAAAATCAATTGATCCTAATGAGACAACTATACTGCTTTTTACTTCAGGCACAACATCTATGTCTAAAATCGTAATGCTTTCTCAAAATAACATATTAGAAAACCTACAGGCTCTTCAGTGTAGTGAATATATATATGAAAGTGATAGAAACTTAGCCTTTTTACCATTCCATCACACCTTCGGTTCTACAGGAACCCTTTTGATGCTTGCTACTGGAATGAGTACAGCTTTTTGTGATGGACTTAAGTACTTATCAAAAAACTTAGTTGAGTACAAAATAACAATCTTCTTCTGCGTACCACTTTTGATTGAAAGTATATACAAGAAGGTAATAGCACAGGCCAAAAAAGATGGTAAGGATAAACTGCTTTTTAGAATGCTTAAATTATCTAACTTTCTACTTAAATTTGGTATAGATATTCGTAAGAAAGTTTTTGCAAGTGTACATAACCAACTAGGCGGCCATTTAAGACTTTTAATTAGTGGTGCTTCAGCTATTGATAAAGTTGCCTTAGAAACATTTTTAGGATTAGGAATTACGACTATTCAAGGCTATGGTCTTACAGAAACTTCACCTGTTCTGACATGTGAAAACAACGATAACATTAGAATAGGTTCAGTTGGAAAAGCTATGTTTAATGTTGATCTTAAAATCAACAATCCAGATTCCCAAGGTATTGGCGAAGTATATGCCAAAGGCCCAAATATTATGTCTGGATATTATGAAAATCCAGAAGAAACAAATAAGGTATTTGATAATGGATGGTTTAATACAGGGGACTTAGGTTATATAGACAAAGACGGTTACTTGTTCCTGTCAGGAAGATCAAAAAATGTAGTAGTTCTTAAAAATGGCAAAAACGTTTATCCAGAAGAAATCGAAATTCTTATTTCAAACTTGCCATATGTGGCAGAAAACATGGTTTTTGGAATTCCTAAAGCTAATGATGAAAACGACTTGATTTTGGGAGTTAAAATCGTATATAACAAAGATTATATTAAGACACATTATCCTTCCATGTCTAAGGATCAATTAACACAAATGATCAATGATGATATTGATCAAATCAATAATTCAATGCCAGTTTATAAACATCTACATAGAATCATTATTACAGATGAGGAAATGATTAAGACTTCTACAGCAAAAGTAAAAAGACATGAAGAAATGAAAAATATTAGAGAATACTTCAAATAAAGAAAAAGAGCAAGTCTAGGCTTGCTCTTTTATTAAATCTAACAAATCTTCTTCATTTTTAACTAGGAATTCACATATTTCTTTCATTTCTTCTATATGTATTTTATTATTATCTTCTACCATTCCAATTATTCTAAAATCGTGTTTAGCACAAGTTCTCATTGCATGAATTCCATCCTCAAAAACAACAGTACTGTCTTTGTCGGTGCCTAAATCTGCCATTGCAATTTCATAAATATCTGGAAATTCCTTGCCTTTTTTGACTTCATTACATGTATATATACTTTTAAAGTACTTACTAATATTATTATGCTCTAAGGTATCTTCTACCATCTGCCTATCATTTGCTGTAGCCACAGTTTTGGCGATGCCTTTTTTTTCCATAAAATCTAAAATCGCTTTAATGCCTGGTTTAGTTTTAATTTCAGTTTTGTAAAGATGTCCTATCATATTATTCAACCCAGCAACAACTTCTTCATCTGTACCAACCACTCCATAATTTGTTCTCATATATTCTATAGAATCTGCTATGGACATTGCCATTATTTTTTCATCGAAGCCTTCTTCAGGCACCTTGCCTATAGATTTTAAGTAGTCTGAGCCTACTGTTTCCCATGCATACATGGAATCAACTAAAGTTCCATCTAAGTCGAAAATCGCTCCCTTGATTTCTAACATTTTTGCTCCCTTCTAAAATATCCCTAGGCATATTATAGCCTAGGGATAAAATAAAAACTAGTAATAACTACATTGTTTCGTGGAAAGTTCTCTTAATTACTTCTTCCTGCTGGTCTCTAGATAATCTGTTAAAGTTAACTGCATATCCTGAAACACGAATTGTTAATGTAGGATATTTTTCTGGATTTTCTAGGGCATCCTCAAGTATTTCTCTATTCATTACATTTACATTTAAGTGGTGTGCTCCTTGAATGAAGTATCCATCTAAAATGTTAACAAGATTGTTAATTCTTTCATTTTCTTCTTTGCCAAGTGCATTTGGAACAATTGAGAATGTGTTTGAAACACCGTCCTGGCAAACATTTCTGTAACGAATCTTAGCAACAGAGTTTAATGAAGCTAATGCTCCGTTTTCATCTCTACCATGCATTGGGTTTGCACCTGGTGCCAAAGGTTCTCCAACTTTTCTTCCATCAGGAGTTGATCCTGTCTTCTTACCATACATAACATTACTTGTAATTGTAAGTGCAGATAAAGTATGAATACCATCTCTATATAATTTGTTTTTCTTTAATTCTTTTGAGAAGAATTCTGCAATAAATACAGCAAAATCATCAACATTGTCGTCATCATTACCATATTTAGGGAAGTCTCCATTAATTTCAAAGTCTACTGCAAGACCTTGCTGATTTCTAACAGGCTTAACCCTAGCAAATTTAATTGCAGAAAGTGAGTCTGCAGCAACAGAAATACCAGCAATTCCATAGGCTGTTAATCTATCAATTACAGTATCGTGAAATGCCATTTGAGCTGATTCATAAGCATATTTATCGTGCATGTAATGAATAATATTTAAAGCATCAGTATAAAGTGTTGCAACATATGAAAGAACCTTCTTATAGTTTTCCATAACCTTATCAAGGTCTAAAACGTCGCCTGAAATAGGTTCAATTCCTGGAACAACTTTAATTCCCTTAAGTTCATCTACACCGCCATTAATTGCGTATAAAAGTGCCTTAGCAGTATTAGCTCTAGCACCAAAGAACTGCATCTGTTTACCTATTGCCATTGCAGATACGCAGCATGCAATACCGTAATCATCTCCATAAATCGGTCTCATAATATCATCGTTTTCATACTGAATTGAGTCTGTATCAATACTCATCTTAGCACAGTACTCCTTAAATCCTTTAGGTAAGTACTGTGACCAAAGAACTGTTAAGTTTGGCTCTGGAGCAGTTCCAAGATTAGTTAAAGTATGTAAATATCTAAATGAAGTCTTAGTAACAAGTGGTTTGCCATTAACACCAACTCCACCGATTGCTTCAGTTACCCAAGTTGGATCTCCACCAAATAATTCGTTGTATTCTGGAGTACGAAGATGTCTAACTAGACGAAGTTTAATAATAAACTGGTCAATAATTTCCTGAGCTTCTTTTTCAGTAATAACTCCATTTCTTAAATCTCTTTCAATATAGCAATCAACAAATGTAGAAGTTCTTCCTAGAGAAGTAGCCGCACCATTGTTTTGCTTAATTCCAGCTAGATATGCAATGTATAAGTACTGAACAGCTTCCTTAGCATTTGTAGCAGGTTTAGTTACATCAACACCATATTTGCTAGCCATTGAAACAATACGCTTCATAGCTTTAACCTGTTCTTGAACCTCTTCAATTAGTCTTATTCTATCTTCATTCATATCACCATCAAGATTGTTGATATCTTCTAATTTTTTTGCAACTAAGAAATCCATACCATATAGAGGAAGTCTTCTATAGTCTCCAATAATTCTGCCTCTACCATAAGCATCTGGTAACCCTGTTAGTAGACCAGCGCTTCTTGCCTTCCTAACTCTTTCAGGGTATACATCAAATACTCCTTCATTATGAGTTTTGTGGTATTCCTCAAAGTGAGAAAGAATTTCTTCATTCATTTTGTAGCCATACTGCTCTAAAGCAGTTGTAGCCATTCTTAAACCGCCATATAAGTTTACGATTCTCTTCAATGGAGCATCAGTCTGTAATCCAACAATTACTTCGTTTTCCTGGTCGATATATCCTGGTTTAAAGTTATCTATTCCTGAAACAATGTCAGTTTCAACGTCTAAAATTCCTTTTTCAATTTCTTCAATAATTAAATCTCTAGATTTAGCCCAAACCTTGTCAGTTTTAGAAGTAGTCCCAACTAAAAATTCATCATTTCCTTCATATAAAGTATAGTTTTTCTGAATAAAACCTCTTACATCAATTTCATTCTGCCAGTTTCCTTCTTTAAATCCATTCCACCCATTGTTCATATTAATCTCCTCCATTTATAAATCTCCAAAATAATTTTCTTGCATTTTCTTAACAATATCTTTATCCATTGGCTGTACGCCTTCTAGCTTATATTTCATACCCATCACATCATACTTGTTACTACCAAGGACATGATAAGGTAAAAGTTCAACCTTTTTAACATTTTTAATTTGGCCAATATATTCCTTAAGACCTTTTATATGTTCCTCACTATCTGTAATCCCGGGAACAACAACATGTCTAATCCATAAGTCCACATTGTTCTTTTGTACTGCCTGAAGAAACTTAAGAGTTTCATCCATTTCCATTCCAGTCACATCTTTGTAACCTTCTTTGGTATAGTGTTTTACGTCGTATAAAACTAAATCTGTATATTTAAGAATCTCGTCATAGTCACCTTGTCCAACACCTGCTGTATCAATACAAGTATGAATCCCACTCTCTTTTAACCTCTTCAAAAGTTCTATTAAAAACTCCTTTTGAAGTAATGGTTCACCACCAGATATAGTCACTCCGCCACCCTCTTTAAAATAAGGCTTAAATCTATTTACCTTTTTTATTAAGTCTGAAACACACACATTGTTCTTCTGACCTAATTTCCAAGTATCTGGATTATGACAATAACAGCATCTTAAATTGCAACCTTGAAAAAATATAACAGTTCTAATTCCTGGCCCATCTACAAGGCCCATAGATTCAATTGAATGAATATATCCTTCCATACAAAACCTCCATTAATGATATAAAAAAACCAACACAATCTGAGCTAGTGCCCAGACGGTCGGCTAAAATTTCAATCATACTTCATGTGGTTAATTCCACGTTCCGTCAGTCATACGATCTATTAATAAAATATACAACATATAGGTATCAGTGTCAACACTATAAATCATAAATTATTATTGATTTATAAAAAAACTTCAGGTTCTTTTCTAGGCCTGCATTTAATACCAAAAGCCTTAGCAGCTCCAGCATATTTAACACCAGTAAATTTTCTTAAATTTAAAGGACATATACGAATACATGCTGTGCACACAATACACTCATTTTCCTTAGTTTTAGCAATTCCTTTTACAATTTCAATTGCCGAAACAGGACAAATTTCAGCGCAAGCACTACAACCTGTACATCCCTTAGCAGTTTTAGGATACATTTGTACCCTACCATAATCTTTGTATGGGAACTTGCCCTTCACGTCTACTCTAACATAATCTTTCTTCTTAATCTTCTCATCAATCTTAATGGCGAAGTCCTTGATAATTTCTTTATCCTTTTCATCTGGTCTACCAGAAGCCACATCTGGAAAAATAGAATGCCTAGCAATAAAAGCACCTGCTGCAACAACTCTAAAATTTCTCTCTTTCAAGATATTTTCAAGTTCAAGTAGAGCATCATCATAGTCTCTATTTCCATAAACTACAACAGGAATGGCCTTGGCACTATTACCATTAAGTTTCTTGAGGGATTCCAAACACTCTTGTGGCACCCTGCCAAAAAACACTGGCACACCAACAATTACACAATCTTTACTACAAAATTCCACTTCTGATACCAAAGGATTAACAAGTAAGTCATATTCATTGTCAGCCTTGCAAAACTCAGCTTCAAACAAATCTAAAATCTGTTTAGTACTTCCCGATGGACTATAATATACCTTTGAAAAACTTTCCATATACACACCTCTCTTTGATTATCTTTATAAATTTATTATACACCTCCTACTTCCCTTTTCATAGATAAAAAATCTATTTTATGATAAAATATTATTTACTAAAAGAAAGGAAGAATATATTATGGCTAACAATACTAATTTAAAAATTCAAAAACTGCGCCAACTTATGAAATCAAATAACATAGACGCATATTATATAGGAACTGACGACTACCATTTATCTGAATACGTAGGCGATTACTTCAAGTGTAGAGAATTTGTCTCAGGATTCACAGGCTCTGCCGGCACATTAATCGTAACAATGGATCAAGCTCTTTTGTGGACTGATGGTAGATACTTTATCCAAGCTGCAGCTGAAATTAAAGGTTCAGAAGTAAAGTTACAGAAGATGGGGGAAAAAAACGTTCAATCCACCACTGCCTACTTATGTGATAAGCTGGCTACAGGTCAAGTTCTTGGCTTCGATGGTAGAACAGTTTCAATAGAAACCGGAGAAGAATTAAAAACTAAATTGGCAGACAAAAACATAAACTTTGTCACACATTTAGATTTAGTTAATGAAATTTGGGAATACAGACCTGACTTATCTGATAAGCCAGCCTACTTAATAGAAGAAAAATACGTAGGTAAATCATCAAAAGACAAAATAAAAGAACTTAGAGAAGCACTAAAAGAAAAACATGTAGATGGACATGTTCTTACAACTTTAGACGACATTTGCTGGCTACTTAACATTCGTGGCAATGATATTGACTTTAATCCACTTATTTTAGCTTACGCATATATTACACAAGATGAATTCATATTATTTGCAGATAAAACTAAGTTTGATTTGAACATCCAAAAATACTTACAAGATTTAAATATTAAAATTCAGCCTTATAACAGTATTTATGACTTTATTAAAACCTTGGAAGACATTTCAGTTTTAATTAGCCCTGAGTTTACAAACTACGAAATCGCAACTAGTCTAAAATCTAAATGTAAGGTTATATTAGAAGTAAATCCAACTACTTCGGCTAAAGCAGTAAAAAATCAAATAGAAATAGATTCAACTAAAGAAATTCATCTAAAAGATGCAGTGGCAATGATTAGATTTATTATTTGGTTAAAATCTAATGTGTCTAAGGGAACCATTACAGAAGTATCTGCCGGTAAAAAATTATTTGAATTTAGAAAAGAGCAAGGATGTTTTGAAGAAAGTTTTGCAACTATTGCCGGTTATCAGGAACACGGCGCTATTGTACATTACGAAGCTGATGAAAATTCAGATGTTACCCTTAAGCCAGAAGGATTTTTATTGGTAGACTCTGGCGGCCACTATATGGGCGGAACTACTGATATTACTAGAACTTTAGTTTTGGGACCTGTTACAGATACTATGAAACTACATTACACAGCAGTTCTTTCTGGTATGCTTGCACTAGGACGAGCGGTTTTTCCTGGATCATTTGCTGTGGCACAGCTAGATGTTCTGGCTAGAATGCCTCTTTGGAAAATGGGTCTTGACTACAACCATGGCACTGGTCACGGCGTTGGTCATATGCTAAACGTTCACGAATTCCCTAACAACATTAACTGCAAGAACATTGGCTACTCTGTTCCTATGGAAGTTGGTATGATTAATTCCAACGAACCTGGACTTTATATTGAAGGAGAATATGGAATCAGACACGAAAACGAAATGCTAACTGTTAGATCTACTAAAGGCGAAGATTTAATGGAGTTTGAATTTATTACATTTGTTCCTTTTGATATTGAAGGCTTGGATTTGGACTACTTAAGCCCTGAAGATAAAGATCATTTAAATAAATATCACAAAATGGTATTTGAAAAGATTTCACCTTTACTAGAATCTGAGGAAGTAAAATGGCTAAAAAATGCAACTAGAGAAATTTAAATAAAGAAAAGTGATGTTTCAAAAGTAATATGCCCCCTGTCAAATTAGACAGAGGGCATATTAAAGTTCACCACTTTTATTTTTTATTGAATTCCCAAAGTAAGAATTACAACCATAACAATGTTTATAATCATTATTGTAGAAATATCGCTTTTGAAATCATCGTTTTCCTTGTTCCAATATTCTTTTAGGCAATATAATAAGGCTAGTATAAATAATGCTAATAGAATTTTAGCTAATGTAGCTGCCAAAACTAAAGATATTAATTTAAACTTTCCCATTGATAAAACAGCTATCCATAAAATAAATAACATAATTTCAATATTTTTTATTTTTTGCATTACAACGTATTTTTTACCCATAAATAATCCCTCATTTTCTTTAATCTTTAAATCTTATGTATTATAACACAAAAAAACAGCCACTTCAAAGCAAAGTGACTGTTTTATTTAATTTTATACTATTTTTTCGAAGTCAACTGCCCCATGCTTACAAATTGGACAAATGAAATCTTCTGGTAGTGGATCGCCTTCATATACGTATCCACAAATTTTACATACCCATCCTTTTTTCTTTGTTTCTGGAGCTGGCTTAATATTTGCCTGGTAGAAACCGTATGTAACTGAATTAACATCTGACAATACTTCCATTGCAGTAACATCTGCAATAAACATTGTATGAGATCCAAGGTCAACTTCTTTAATAACCTTACCACCTATAAATGCTGAAGTGCCATCTAAGATAAATGTAATACCATTATCTGCTCTTTTGGCATTAATTCCTTCAAGTTTGTTTACATCTTTACCTGACTGGAATCCGAAGTTTTTGAACAAATCAAACTTAGCAGTTTCATCAATCATGGAAACATTAAATTCTCCAGTTCTCTTGATCATATCGTGAGTATAGTTTTGTTTATTTACTGTAACTGCAATTCTGTTTGGTGTGTTTGTAACTTGCTGCAATGTATTAATAATGCATCCGTTGTCTTTGTCGCCTTCCTTGGCAGTTAGGACATATAGTCCATAAGTAATTTTAAATAAAGCTTTATCGTTCATAGAAGCCTCCTCTCATTTTTTCAAAAAACTGCTTATGCGTCCTTTGACATTTTGTTCTAAGTTTCCATAATAAAATTCATAATCATATTCATGATATAAACCCTTTGGAAACCACTTATGTTTATACTTATCCGGGTCTGCAGTTGTACAAACAACAGTTCCACGGTTGGTATTTATTATAGCATCTTTATTCCCCGGTGTAACTACTTTTGGCTTATGATTTTCAAAAATAATTTCACCAAGATTTAACTTGCTATTTGCCCTTTCATCATTGGTTTTCCAGTTTATTGGATTAATAACTAGGCTATTTTTAAGTACCATTGGCGCTTTCCCAGTGTACTTAGGTCCCTCAGTATTAAATGAAATAATAACTCCTGTATCTTTGGCACCTTTTGCAAACTTAAGATGGGGATTGTCTTTTAAATACTCCTTAGTTACTGAATACCCAATAATGTATGCAGCAACCATATTTTTATATATTTCTTCATTATCTTTTAAATATGTAGCCAACAAGACTTGCAATATTGTAGAGCCCTGAGAATGTCCTGCCAAAATAAAAGGCCTTCCCTTATTAATATTCTTAATAAAGTAATCAAAAGAATCTATAGCATCCTTTGCCGCATAGGTATCTCCAATTATGTCAACCAAACTTCCATCATATCCTTCACCAAAATCAGGATCTGTCTGTCTATAATAGGGTGCAAAAACATTGCAGGAATTGGCGAATACCATTGAATGAGAGGCAAAAACCCTCTGAGCGTTTTTTCTCATTCCTTTATGCTCTATGTGAGCATAGTCAGGTTCATCTTCTGTTTTCTTACTCCAAGTTGTCGGGTATAGGTAGAACACATCTACCGGTTTGTCTATAACCTCTGGCCAGTTAAGCCAGATATTTTTGTCCCTATAATCTAATTTCATCTAGTTTTCTCCTTCTTTTTATTTTACCATAATTTCTATGTAATTGTGTTGAAGTTAAAGAAAAAAGGCATATAATAGTTATAGCTATATTTTTAAAACTGAAAGGAATTATAATGAAAAAAACGCGCAAAGGCAAAATCATTGCAGCTTTAGTTGTTCTAGCAATGACAGCTATAGCTTTAGCTGGCTGTGGAACTGGAAACTCAGTTTCTCAGGTTATTTCTGTAGGTACACTAAAAGGCCCTACTGGTATGGGAATGATTCAATTAATGGACAAGACAGAATCTTATAATGTAACTACTTATGAGGCTCCTAATGAAATTACCGCCAAGTTAATTAATGGAGAGCTTGATGTAGCAGCTGTTCCATCAAATCTTGCTGCAGTTTTATATAACAAAACTAAGGGGAACATTATTGCTATTTCTCCTAACACTCTTGGTATTTTATATCTTACTGAAAACAAAAGTAACAAAATTAAAAATTTATCTGATATAAAAGACCAAACCATTTATGCAAGTGGTAAGGGAGGATCTCCTGAATACATTTTGCAGGAAGTCTTAAAGAAGAACAAAGTAGACTATTCATCTCTAAATATTAAATGGCTAGCAACTCATTCTGATGTTACTGCTGCTCATATGAAGGATCCAGGTTCAATTGCACTTTTACCTGAGCCCTTTGTTACAGTAGCAACTTCTAAGAATCCTAACCTTAAGGTTGTTTCAGATTTAAACAAAGAATGGGATAAAATTACACACCAAGATCTTCCTATGGGAGTACTAGTTGCTCAAAAATCTTTTGTTGAAGATAAAGGTAGTGATTTGGAAATTTTCTTAAAGGATTACGAAGCGTCAGTCGACTTTGTTAATAACAACACCAAAGAAGCTGCTAAGGCTATTGAGTCTCAAAAAATTATTGCAAATGCCAAAATCGCTGAAAAAGCCATTCCAAAGTGTAACATTGTTCTATTAACAAATAGTCAAAGTAAAGAAACACTATCTGCATTTTATGAAACATTGTTTAAGCTAGACCCTAAATCAATTGGAGGTAAAATTCCAGGCGATGACTTCTACTACAAATCAAAGTAGTTAACTAATTATATGAGGATTTTTATTTGAAATTAATTAAAAAAAATTCACACCTGTCCAGTTTAGCCATATTGGCTTTCTGGATTTTGATGTGGCAAGTTCTATCAACAATTGTAAATAACCACCTATTTTTACCTAGCCCTATTGAAGCCGCTAGGTCACTTTGGGTTTTACTCCAGATGAAGGCATATTATTTAGATGTTTCGGCAACATTAATCCGTTGTATTTTGGGAATTTTACTTTCCTTTGTAGCTGGAACCATCTTTGCCTTTTTAGGATATAAGTCAAGAACTGTTGAAGCTATTTTAAGTTTACCTGTGAATTTACTTAAGTCAATTCCTATTATGGCAATTATTATTTATGCTCTTATTCTTTTGACTTCAAATATGGTTCCTGTATTTGTTTGTTTCTTAATGTGTTTTCCTATTGTATATATAAATATATTAAGTGGACTAAAAAGTTTGCCCCAAGATATTTTGGAAATGGCTAGTGTATTTAAGGTTACACAAAAGAACATGGTATTTAAGGTTTTATTGCCTAGCATAATTCCTCAAGTAAAAGCCAGTTTAGATTTGCTGGCCGGATTATCTTGGAAGGCTGTTGTATCTGCAGAGGTTCTTGCAATTCCAACACTTGGAATGGGGTTTAACCTTATGGATTCAAAATACTACCTTGAAACTGAAAACTTATTTGCTTGGATATTATCTATTGTATTTTTTTCATACTGCTTTGAAATTGTATTAAAAAAATTAACAAACCTTTTATCTCCAAAGGAATATTGTAAATCTAAAATAGATTTATCTAATAATCTTCTTGATTTCTCTAAGCCACAGGGCCATGAAATCAAGGTGAATTCTGTTTCTAAGGTATATGGAAATCAAATGGTTTTAGATAATATTTCAATTAATTTTGATAAGCAAGTAAAAACTGCCTTAGTTGCACCTTCTGGCTTTGGGAAAACCACACTTCTACGATTAATCGCAAACCTAGAAAGCTGCACTAGTGGAGAAATTATCATAAACAAAGAAGATCGCATTAGCTATCTTTTTCAAGAGGACAGGCTAGTCCCTTGGCTAAATATATACGACAATTTGGCCTTAATTTTAGCTGATAAACTTCCTAAAGAGGAAAGTCAAAAACGTATTGAAAAAATCCTAAATATAATGGAACTTTGGAAGGACAAAAACAAACTGCCCGGCCAATTAAGCGGTGGCATGAGACATAGGGTAGCCATTGCTAGAGCCTTTATATTTCCAGCAGATATACTACTTCTAGACGAACCTTTTAAGGGACTTGATTTGCCATTAATTGATAGGATAATTGATGGTGCCTGGGTTAGGACAACCAAGGATAAAACAGTTATTTTTTCTACTCATATACCTGAAATATCTAGTAAACTTTCAGACAAAATAATAAACCTGGACATATAAAATGCTCAGGTTTATTTTTATATATAAGAATACTATTTTTTAATCACGTGGTCCAAATTCATTGATTTCACCTTGGCCTAGTCTCTTAAAGTAGCTCTTTGTTTCAGCTACAACTACACCACTTAGTGCGAATAATGCAATTAAGTTTGGTATTGCCATTAGCCCATTAACTATATCTGCTAATGTCCAAATTGCGTTTAGTGCTAGGAATGGTCCAAGCATTACTGCTGCAAGGAATATGAAGTTATATACTCCATTTAGCTTTGTGCTTTTTACTAGATATTCTAAACATCTAGCTCCATAATAGTTCCATCCTAAGATTGTTGTATAAGCAAACATTGATAGGCAGATTAGTAAAATTACTGCACCAATCTGTGGGTTCCATGGTAATCCCTGTCCAAAAGCATGAATAGTAACATTTACACCTTCAAGTCCAAGTGATGGATCTATTGCTCCTGTAACTACAATTGCTAAACCTGTCATTGTACAAATACAAATTGTATCGATAAATGTACCTGTCATTGAAACTAAACCCTGTCTAACACACTCGTTTGTCTTAGCTGCTGCTGCGGCAATTGGAGCACTTCCAAGACCTGCCTCATTAGAGAAAATTCCTCTTGCAACACCTTTTTGTAAAGCTACTAGCATTGCACCTAAGGCTCCCCCTGCTACTGCTTTTAGTCCAAATGCACTTTGAACAACTGTAACAAGCGCTGCTGGTACTTCTTTAGCATTAAAGATTAAGATTGCTCCGCAAATAATAATATAAGCGATTGCCATAAATGGTACAACGATTGTTGTAACGGATACGATTCTCTTAAGACCACCAATAATTACTAGTCCTACAAATAGTGTAATAATTACTGCTGTAACTAATGTTGCTATTGAATAATCTGCACCAAATAAGCTGACTGTGTGTATTCCATTTGGGTCAAATACTGTTTTAGCAGCATTTACAATCCCATTTACCTGTGTCATTGTTCCAATACCCATTAGGGCTACAAATACACCGAATAATGCGAAACACTTTGCTAGCCATCTCCATTTTGTTCCCATACCATTTTCAATGTATAAGAATGGACCGCCTAAGGCGTGGCCAGTTTCTGGATCATATTCACGATACTTAATAGCAAGTAATCCTTCTGCATACTTGGTAGCCATACCAAAACATGCGGCAATGATCATCCAGAATAATGCACCAGGTCCACCAGCCATAACAGCAGTAGCAACACCAACAATGTTACCTGTACCGATTGTAGCAGATAGAGCTGTACATAATGCTCCGAAGCTAGACACTTCACCTTCTCCACCTTCTTCATTTCTCCACATGTACTGTAAAGCTTTGCCAAGCTTTCTAAACTGTAAGAAACCAAGTCTAAAAGAAAGTAAGATTCCAACTCCCATAATTAGAACTATAGTTGGGATACCCCATACAATATCGTTCACCTTTGTTAAAAATTCCATTTTCGTTCCTCCTCTGAATTTTAAATAAAATAAAAAGCCGGTATAATACCGACTCCAGAGCAAGGCCAAATCATATTTCTATGCTCTGTCCTGTTGCCTGAGAGATTAACAATTGACTTGTTGGCTGTCAACTGCCGTACACCTTCGGCGTCCATTTAAGGACTCTCCAGATCATAGTATATCCAGCACCTCTAAAATTTAATTTAACTGTGCCTTAAAACTACCTTTCTAACATAACATATATTTTTTTCTAATTCAAGAACTTTTTTTATTTTTTTGTTCAATTCAAACAAAACCCCTAGTTTCCATTGAAAACTAAGGGTTTATATTTATTTAATCATATTTTCCACAGCAGAAATCTTATCAATTATCTTTTTTATTCTCAAATCCAACAAACTTCCTTCTGTATAATCTGCCGGTTCAACAAAGTTAACTCTATCATTAATTAATAGTTCTTTAACCTTATCTTCTGACTTATTTGGATCATATACACCAATAGATTGTCCACCATATGACTTAACAAGTTTCATACATGGAACATCTGTTATTCCATCGCCTAAATAAACCATATTTCTAAATGGAATAGGTCTTTCATCCTCTGGAGTATATTGATTTAATTCCTCACCACTTTTGCTATTTACGTCAAGAACACCTTTATTAATTCTAAATAAAAACTGTGTTTTCGCTGTATAGTTAACTGCAAATTTAGGCCAAACAGCAACATCATTGTGATCATACATAAATTCACAAGCATATATTTTTTTGAATTTATCCGCAATAATTGTCCCCTCTATTATTTCCTTAATTCCTGAAGAAACAATGTAGTGCTCAATTACAACATCTTTATCCTTACCATACTTAGTAATTCTATCAAACCATTGAGCTACACCATTGAAGTACTCAATATCCTTACCAAGTTTCTTAAAGTCTTCTTTTCTAACAGACTGACAGTTAATATTTGCTTCCCTTAGCATTGTGTACATATATGCAAGGATACTATCCATTTCCTGATCATCAGTTAATTTTGTTACCTTATCCCAAAACTCCTTTGGACTCATATCTATATTAGGAATAAATCCATATTCCTGCATATCCTTGGTACATAAGGTTTTATCAAAGTCATACATAATTGCAATTACAGGTTTTTTCATTCTTCTCTCCTACTTTGTGTGTTCTGGAACAATTGCAAAGTACAGTAGATCATCGTTACTATCATTAATCAAACTATGCTGGCAACCTTTTGGGCAGTAATGACAACTCCCTGTTTTGACAGCTTCATATTCGCCTTCAAATAGTACCTTACCTTTACCTTCTAAAATATAGATAACTTCACTATTGGTTTCATGTCTATGTAATCCAATAGTAGCTCCAGAAACTAATTTGCCCTTCATAATCTTATTGTTTTCATCTTCATAAAGTGCAGCCATTACATACTTCTCGCCACCTTTGAAAGCCTCTATTTTCTTTTCGCCAATTCCTTTAAAATCTATAATCATCAAATTACCTCCATCTATAAATTCGGTCTATTCTCCCACCTAATAGGACTGGGAATTTTACTAATATTCGTCTAACCATTATATCAGTTTTATGACTCAATGGCAATTTTACTGCCATCACTAATAGTCTTAGTAATAATTATTTTTTTGTCTATACGTTCCTTTAATTCTGATACGTGAGAAATAATACCAACCATTCTATTTCCTACAGTAAGACTTCCTAGGACATTAATTGCTTCATTTAAGGAATCGTCATCAAGAGAACCAAAACCTTCATCAACAAATAAAGATTCAATTTGAATTCCTCCGGCAGATCTTTCTATTACATCTGACATACCAAGAGCCAAGGCTAGTGATGCCATAAATGATTCACCACCAGATAGAGTTTTTATGCTACGATTAGAGCCATTATAGTGGTCAATTACTTCAAGTTCTAACCCGGTTTGAGTTTGTCTACCTGCCCCATCCTTCTTCCTTCTCATTTCATATTGACCGTCTGTCATCTTAAGTAATCTTGGATTTGCTTGATTAATAACTCTATCAAAATATGTCATTTGAATATAAGTTTCTAGCATGATTTTTTCCTTACCTGCTAACTGACCGTTCATAGTTCCAGCTAATGAATCTAGGCTTTTCATTTCCTCTTCAATCTTAGATATCTTATTGCCATTATTCTTAATAGCTTCTCTGTATTTATCATTAAGCTGTCTTCTTGCATCAGTATCATTAAACCCTTCCGATATGGTTTTTTTGTACCCTAATAAGTCCTGTCTCTTGTTTTCAAGACTGGTCATATCTAGTAAGGTAACACCCTCTAACTGCTTCTCAATTGTATCTAAAGCTGCCTGATTATCCGTAACTAATTTTTTACCTTCCTCGTAGGCCTTTTCCATACTACTAATCCAAGAGTTTAATTTGCTCTTAGATTCCTTAAGGTCTCTTACTTGCTTTTGTGCTTCTTCTAAGTTGGTATTTTTTAGACCTTTGGCCATATCCTCAGCCTTAGCCTTTTCCGACTTGATTTCTCCCTTAAGTTCTGAAATCAGCTTACCTAATTTATCATTACTCAATTCAAGGTTCTTAGCCCTGGTACGAATAATTTCTACATTTTGTTCCAAAGACTTCCTATGATTAATTTCCATATCCTTATTATTTATCTCTTGGTTAATAACATTAACTTTATCTTTTAAATCTTCAAGGTCTTTCATTAACATATCTTTTATTTCACTAGGAGTTCCTTGTTCAATAGAATAATTAACTGTTTTTAACTTTGAAACAGCTACTTTCTTAAGGGTTTCCTTCTGGGTAGTAAGTTCCCCCACTCTTTTACTTTTCGATTCTACAATTTGCCTTTCAGCCTCAACTTTGTTTTTTAATTCCATAAGTTCAGACCTTGCAAGTGCACCCTCTGAAATTTGGGCAATATTAGGATGGTCAATTGAACCACAAACCGGACAAGGATTACCAGGAGTTAACTCAGAACCTAAAATCCCTGCCTGTTCATTTAAGAACATCTGATACTGTTTTTCATACGTATCCTTGATTATTTCAAATTCCTTATTACATTTTAAAAACTCTTCTTTAGCTCCAATCTCTTGTTGGCTAATACTTAAAAATTTACTAAGATAATCTATAATTTCTCTTACAATATCTCTAGAATTATTTAATCCTATTACCTTACCATTTAACTCTTCCTTAGCTATTTCCGCCCCTTGGAGCTTAGCAATTTCTTCTTCACTTTTAGTTATTTCATGGTTTATATCGTCTAAGGACTTACTATTGCTATTTGCCTCTTCTTCGTATTTCTTTAAATCTTTAGACTGACTATTAATTTTAGTTTTCAAATTATTTAACTTGGTTAATTCTGTAACTTCATTTTCACCTAAAACAATGTCTGTATTAATTTTCTCAACTTCAGACTTCTTTTGGCTAATGGTCAATAATCTTTCTTCTAGCTTAGCTAACTGTGGCTTATTATCCAAAAGCCATTTAGAAATTCTATTCTTTTCTAAATTTAGTTTATCTAAATTAGATTGTCTTCCTATATCTTCATTTAATCTTTCTAGATTCTTGTCAATTTCATTAAGTTGTTCCCTATATTCCTTAACCTTATCTTCATCTGTTTTAACAACCTCATCTATAACATTGATAATATCAACTACACTGGCAAATCCATTTTCTCTAATATTTTTTAAAATACTAAAACAAGAGCTGTCTTCTGTACATCTAATTCTTTCAACATCCTTGTCAATAATATTTTTTATGTCCCTATATTCTTTAGTAAGCCTGTTACTTGCCCCATTAAGCCTTTCCTGAAAAATCATAAATGGCTGAGTATTGAATATTTCTCTAAATATTTTCTGCCTTTCATTAGTAGTTGCAAGTAGCAACTTCAAAAAATCTCCTTGAGCTATCATAGCAACTTGTGAAAACTGGCTAAAGTCAAGACCTATTATGTCTTCAATTGCAGAGGTAACATCCTTAACCCCAGAAATTGGCGGTCTACTATCCCTAAATTCCAAAGTCGCCCTAGC
Source organism: Anaerovoracaceae bacterium (assembly GCA_036646055.1). Classification (GTDB taxonomy): domain Bacteria; phylum Bacillota; class Clostridia; order Peptostreptococcales; family Anaerovoracaceae; genus JAVWMQ01. The sequence goes on from JAVXMY010000001.1 coordinate 94,886, forward strand.
AGATTCTTTGGTCATCCCCTCGCCTCTAGCCTTAGGCCTTTCATATTCAGGGTTTCTTCTCACATTATATTGAACCCCTTTGTACATAAACTCAAGTTCAACAAAAGTTTCCGTAGCAAGATTAGCATACTTACTACGCATCATATTAGCCTCTCTATTCCCTCCACTAGTCTGCCCATAAAGAGCAAAACAAATAGCATCAAAAATAGTAGTCTTCCCTGCACCAGTATCACCAGTAATCAAATATAAACCTGACTCCCCTAACTTAGTTAAGTCAATTTCCGTTTTATCTGCATAAGGTCCAAATGCCGATATAGTTAGTTCCAAAGGTTTCATAATTATCTCCAAATCTCTTCTATTAAAGTATTACAAATCTCAGACTGCTTCTCCGTCATCTCCTGATTATTTCTAATCTCATAAAACTTAGAAATCAAATTGTAAGGTGTCTCTTGTTCAATTTCTTCAAAAGCTTTAACCTCTGCAGACTTCTTAGTTCTAGTATTATCAAACTCCAAAGTCATAATGTTAGGATAAACACTTCTAAGCTTACTTAGAACCTCATGTATAGGCTCCTCATCAGTCAAAACCACCTTAATATAATCATCCACGTTACTGTCCTTATAAAAATCAAAGGCCATAACTTGGTCATAAGTTCCCCTAATTACCCTCATATCCCTAAGGGGTTTAAGAGGTGCCAAAGTAACCCTCACATCACCACTATCTGAAACCTCAATTAAAGGAACAGACTTATTATGATTAACCTCGGAAAATGAATACTTAAGAGGTGAACCTGCATATCTAACTGTATCACGCCCAAGTTTTTGAGGACCATGTAAATGCCCCAAGGCCACATAGTCAAAATCATTAAAATTCTCAAGGCTAATACTATCTACCCCGCCAATTGCAATCTCCTCAGATTCACAGCGAGCAGCTCCTGCAACAAACTGATGAGCCAAAATAATATTCACTTTATTCTTATCAACATCCAAACTATCCATTACAACCTTAATAGCAGTATCATAAGTAACCACCTCTTGGTTTTCAAAATACTTCCTCACTGAAATCGGTTTAATATATGGCATCATAAACACCTGAACATTGCCACCGCTAGCCTTAGAAATCACCGACTTAATCTCTCCATCAAAGGCCTCAGAAACATAAATACCCTCTTCAGCCAAAAGTCTGTTTCCAAAAGCAAGCCTCTCTGCAGAATCATGATTACCACTAATCATATAAACCTCAAGTTTACGCCTATATAACTCTGTCAAAAACCAGTCAAAAACCTTAACTGCCTCAACGGCGGGAACCGTCTTATCGTAAACATCTCCTGCAATTAAAGCAGCATTCACATTTTCCTCATCTATAGTAGCCAAAATCTCCTCAAGAATAAACTTCTGATCCTCAAGCATATTAAATTCGTTAACGCGCTTACCAATATGTAAATCGCTAAGATGGATAAATTTCATATCGTCCTCCTCCTGGATTTTTTCTTACATATATTATAATACAAGGGAGCCAAGAAGTAAAGAACACTTGTTCATTAACTTTTTTCAAAAAAACCGCTCATCCCATTTTTTTCCCAATAAAAAAACTGGAGAACATCTCCAGTTTAGTTTTTCGTTTATCCAAAGTATCTCTTTAATAGACCTTCAAAAGCTTTACCATGTCTAGCTTCGTCTTTAGCCATTTCATGAACTGTATCGTGAATAGCATCTAGATTTAATTTCTTAGCTAATGTAGCTAACTCTTTCTTACCAGCACACGCTCCACATTCAGCGTCAACTCTCATTTCTAAGTTTTTCTTAGTTGAATCTGTTAGAACTTCTCCTAGCAACTCTGCAAACTTAGCAGCATGTTCAGCTTCTTCCCATGCAGCCTTTTCCCAGTATAGTCCAATTTCAGGATATCCTTCTCTATGAGCTACTCTAGACATAGCAAGGTACATTCCCACTTCAGAACATTCTCCATTGAAGTTATCTCTTAGTCCCTGGATAATTTCAGAATCAACATCTTTAACAACGCCAACAACGTGTTCGTCAGCCCATTCCATATTTCCGTCAACCTTCTTGAATTTTTCCGCTGGAACCTTACACTGAGGACAGGCCTCTGGTGGTGTGTCGCCTTCGTGTGTATATCCGCATACTGTACATGTCCATTTCATAATTAATTACCTCCTAATGTGTTAATTTTAATTTCTAGTTTTATATCTTTTTTATAGATAACTAATTATACCATTATATCTCTTTAATTAAACACATATAATTCAATATTTTTTTTGAGCAATGAAAAAGCCGGATATAACTACTTAAATCCGACTTAATCATAATCTTAAACATTATCTAATCATATTTTTTCCATATCTTTCAATTTGAACAACTGATCCACGGAAAGGAGAATTTGGCATAGTTGAACCATTCCAATGACTCTTTCCACCATATGAAGTTCCATGAACAACGCTGTTTTCAACAATTACTTCAACCCATGAACCATCGCCACCCTTACTTGGGTCGTGATATGAATTTGAACTGTCAGTATGCTCATCGGCCTTTTGGTCTCCTAGCATAGCATAAATTGAATTCCCATTGGAAAATGTAATCTTGTATACCGATCCTAGATCCTTGCCAAACCTTGAACCTAATGCCACCACATAAAGGTCATTATCATAATTTCTCTTACCACTAATAAACTGATACCTTCTAAACCCGTTATGGTCAGTATAACTTCTGCCATCATTTAAATGAATCTGTCTTTGGGCAGAACCCTCTACCCAGTTTAGTCTGTAAGGTTCTAATGAAAATGCACTACGATCTCCACCCTGCTGGTTACCGATATACCAAGAATTAATTCTATCCATAGAAGCAAATTTATCTTTGATTCTTCTTACTTCTCTAACTTTTGCCTCTCTAATTTCTTGCTCTTTTTTCTTTTGCAATTCCGCTGCTCTTTTTCTAGCCGCCTTTTTTTTATTTATTTTGACATAGGCTTCGAACTTGTTATCCGAAATATTACTGTTTTGATTGTCTTCTAATAACTCATCAATATCTACCGAATAATGTTGTTGCTCTCTTAAGGTTAAATTATATCCCATTTTTAATTCTTCCGCGTGAGCTGGCGTCATTACGCCTGATAACACTCCTATGAACAACGTTATTGCAATAATAATTCTGCTTTTATACATATGTATACCTCCATTTTTATTATTATTTTTGCAATAAAAAAGACCCTATTTAGGTCATTGCAGAATATTACCACCAAAAAGTTTATTAATCAAGTTTTCGCTCATTTATGTGAAGATTGTGTGAACAATCATAAGACACTACAAGCCCAATTTTTCTAAACTGACATTGTCTAAAAAAAATACTTTTTGTTTATGAGCCTTTACTATATAATAAGTAGTACATTGTTAAAAAAAGGAGATATATTATATGTTTAACACACTATTACTTGCACTAGTATTATTCCTATGCATTGTAGTTTTTTTTGGTTTCTTAAACGAAAAGCTAATTAAGCTACCTACAGAAATTGCTTTGCTATTTGCTGGATTACTGCTAAGTGTCGTATTCATCTTGGGAAGTAAGGAAGGTTTTTGGGGCAAAGAATCCATTATACCAACTTTCTTACTAGAAGATTTCTTAGTTGAAGGAGTTCTTTGCTTTATGCTATTTGCCGGAGCTTGTAGACTTCGTTACTGCGACCTAAAAAGTCAATTTAAGTTAATTGGCTGTTTATCTATTGTAACAACCGTATTAGCTGCATTCCTATATGGTGCACTATCATACGGAATTGGATTACTACTAGGATTAGATAACCTGGACTTTTCATACTGTTTACTTCTTGGTGCAATAATATCACCAACAGATCCAATTGCTGCAATGAGTATTCTTAGAAAAGTCGGATTACCAGAAGATATAGCATTGACTATAGAAGGAGAATCATTATTTAACGACGGCGTAGGCGTTGCCCTATTCGTAGTAATCTCCGGTATGGTTGGTGGCAACGGTGCACCTCCAACAGTTTCAAGCTTTTTGATGCTACTATTTAAGGAATTATTCGGAGCAGCCCTCATTGCCATAGTAATTTCATTTCTATTGTACCAGTTATTTGTTAGAACAGAAGATATATACAGGCAAATTTTTATAAGTTTACTTGCAGTTTCTGCATCATATGTAGTTTGTGAAAAAGTTGGTTGTTCCCCTGCAATCGCTGCAGTAGTATGTGGAATTTTCTTCGCCACATTTATGGATAAGGCCGAACAAAAAAATCCAGAGGAATTCCTAGTTTACAGAAACCTATGGTCCGTTGTAGATGCCTTCTTAAATAGCATCTTATATGTTCTACTAGGGCTAACATTTATTAACTTGTTCATTTATACTGAAAACAACGTTAAATGGATTCTTGTAGCAATTGTTTGTAACGTAATTGCTAGATACGTAGGTGTTTTAGTTAGTTCAATATTAATTAAAGAAAAACCACAAGGCTACAGTATTTTACCTTTTACAAATCTACTGACATGGGCCGGCCTTAAAGGTGCCCTTTGCCTAGCTCTAGCAATGCAAACATCAACTATTGTACCAAAACCAGTATTTAATTCAATTCTAATTTGTACATTTGCAGTAGTAATGTTCACAACAGTAGGTCAAGGCCTAACAATCGGCAAGTACTTTAAGTCACACAAACCAAGATAAATCACAAAACACCGAACTAATTGTCCGGTGTTTTTTGTTTACATATATTCACTTCGAAGAATATCCATTAAGTGCAAGTCGTAGTACTCATTATTTTTAAATGCCGCCTGCCTAGCAACACCAATGTATTTAAACCCAATCTTAAGGTAAAGCTTCCCCGCTCTATTGTTTTCCATAAAATGGTCAATAGTAATCCTATTTAAACCATATTTATCAAAAAGGTAGTCCATAATCAGGCGTACAGCTTCTTCACCTAAACCCTTACCTCGGTTAGAAACATCTCCAATATATATTCTAGTAATATCACAGCAGTTATCGTGGCCACCTAGGTTAGAAATATATATTCTACCAATCAGTTCATCAGATTCCTTGGCAAAAATCGAAAATTGCAGCTCAGTCTCACTATGCTGTCTCTCTAGAAATTCGTTTTTGACTTCCTCATAGTCTCTTCCCTTGTTAATGCTAAAGTAAGGAGTAATCTCATCACTCGCCTCCCACACAGCAAACTTACTACAATCCTCTAAGGTAGATTCCTTAAAATATAAATTCTTACTGCTAATAATCTTATCCATAACAACCTCACTAAATTTTCGTGGTTTATTAATAAAACTTTCTTCTAACAATCTCAACAAATCTGTTAGGATCATCAGTACCTTCATCAACTATACAAGGACCACTTGGGCGATTCTCACCTGTAGGTTTAAATCCTGTAGCCTCATAAAGACCTTCTCCGATTTTATTATCAGGGTAATGCATTAATTCCACACATTCAATAGAAGGAAACTCCTCTTTAAATAAATCCATTGATGCCAAAAGTGCCTTCTTACCATAGCCATGGCCCTGCTGCTTCTTATCAATCATAAATCTATGCAAGAATACGTAATCAGGATTATCGTCAACAAAGTAATATAGAATGAAGCCAATTGGCATTTCATCGTCATAAATAACCTTCGTCTTAAAGTCCTTCTCAAAACAAAGCTCAGCTAAAGAAAATAAATTTCCTTCCATGAACCCCTTCTGCTCATCATGAACTTCCATATCAATAACTGCCCTGAAATTTTCTCTAGTAACCTCTTTAAATTTGATCATTTGCGCCTCCTTAATCTATATCATTAGCAATATTATAACATATTATATTGTTTATTGAAAATTTAAATGAAAATTGCGTACTTGATTATAAAATCTAGTACGCAATAAATTTCTACTTTAAAAAATCACATCAATGGATTAATTAACCTCTGTTTTTTATAACTTCCTTATGCTCAATATTTATCTTATTAAATAATTCTTTATCAAGACAAATATCAACAACTGCTCTAGTGTATGCAGAAATCACAGATTTCATCGTATCCATGGCTGGTTCTGAATTAACCAAATCCATTGCGCTTCTCTCATGAACCTCAATTACGTCACATTTATTTGGTGCAATTTCGACGTAAGCCGTTGGACATTCATAACTAACATTACCAATGTCCCCTGAACCTGAACCTGGATACTCATTTTCAGGAATGAATTTCGTATATCCAAATTTACATAAATGGTCTTGACATACCTTGACTAATGCCGGTACATTTATCATATCATCGTAAGGATTTTCGTAATCTTTGTATTCTAGTTTTGCACCAGTTGCCAGTTCTGCAGCTTTTGCTATATTTATAACTCTTTCTCTAAGTTTCTTCAATCCTTCTTTCGATTTTGATCTAATACTGAATTTACACTGTGCAAATTCAGGAACAATATTTGCAGCCACTCCACCTTCAGTAATAATTCCGTGAATTCTTTCATCTTTATGAATATGTTCTCTCATAGCATTAATATTATTAAACATACTAATAACCGCATCTAAGGCATTAATGCCCTTTTCTGGATTCTGCGCTGCATGAGCCGGTACACCGTGAAAACTGAATTCAATAGAGTTCATTGCTAATGATAATGTTTCAATTGATGTGAACTCGTCCAAATGCGCCTGAAATGCTAAATCCACATCTGCAAAAGCACCAGTTTTAATGATGTCATATTTGGCACCAAATGTTTCTTCAGCTGGTGTACCAATAACTTTGACTATGCAATTAATTTCTTCTAAAACATCCATCAAAGAAACTGCGCAACCGCACATACATGCCGCTATCCAATTGTGCCCACACGCATGTCCTGGTTCTCCATTAGGTCCAAACCCTGGAAGTGCATCATATTCAGCAACAAAAGCCACAACTTTAGTCTTATCATTTTTTTTATTAGGTCCATATTCAGCTATAAATGCTGTTGGAATATTTGGGCAAGGATATGAAATTTCAAACTTCTTCTCCTTTAGATATGTACATAAATATTCTGCAGATAAAAATTCTTCTCCTCCTAATTCAGGATGTCTAAAAATATAATCCGATATACATACAAACTCATCAAAATTATTTTTTAATTTATTATCAATTATACTACATATTCTTTCTTTGTTCATCTTTTCTCCTTATTATGCTCCGTAATTAAATATTGTCATTAAGATTAATCCAACTACAGCAGTTGGAATATACACAATGAATACAAATTTAATAGCCTCTTTTAAATACTTAAAGAAGTCTACACCTGCCATTGTACACATTGCATAGTTAATCCCTTCCCAAGGAGCAACCCATCCAAAAGTACCAGTTCCAAAAGCATATGCAGAAACTACAATCTGTCTTGGAATCTTAAGTATATCTGCCAGTGGTGCCATAATTGGCATTAGCGCAGCCGCAAGTCCTGAACTGCTCTGAATAAATAGCATAGCAATTGACGCAACTGCAAACATTACTATTACACAAATCACCTTTGGCATATCCGCTAGAACATTTGAAAGCCCATGAAGCATCGTATCCATTGTATTACTATCTTCTAAAATCTTTGTAATAACTCTTGATGCACTAATTAGTAATACCGCAGAAAGAACAGAAGACATTCCTTCTAAGAACTGATTTATAAGTTGATTAATTTTCAACCCACCGACTAACGGAATAATAATTCCCATAAATAAGAATACTGAAGCTATTTCTTCAAACCACCAGCTCTGTTTAAGTACGCCATAAACAATTAATCCTAAACCAGCAAATGTCAATAATAAAACTAAAATCCCACGACCAGATAGTCCTTCTAAGTTATCCACATTGTATTCCTCGTATTCACTTTTCTTTACAAGATCACTTTCGTAGCAAGAAGATAACTTTGGATTTGCTTTGACTTTTAATGCGTATCTCAAAATATACGCACTTGTAAGACCCATTGCAACTACCCACATAACTATTCTAACACCGATTCCAGACATCATTGGAACCTCTGCCAAAGCTTGTCCAACACCAACATTATAAGGATTAACAAATGCAAATGCAGAGCCTGTTGCAACTCCAAAGTGAATTATCATTAAACCAGACATCGAATCAAAACCCATAGATACCATCAACGGAACTAATACCATTATAAATGGAATAGCCTCTTCATATATCCCCGCGGTTGCCGCTGCAAGTCCAAATGCATATACACAAATAGGGATAATTATATATGACTTTGTTCCAAATTTCTTAACTAGTGAATTTATTCCTGTTGTGATAGATCCTGTCGCTATAATTGCGGTAAATGCACCTGCACATATCATAATTAAAAAACTTATATCTGCAGCCTCTAATGCTCCACCAATAAATGATGTCCATAAATCTGAAAACCCTTGAGGATTTGACTCCGTATACTGGAATGAATTTGGATTAATAACTTCTCTGGTATCTCCACCAAGAGCACCAATTGCAACTTCGTGCCTTGCATACTCTCCACCAGGAATGAAATATGTTGCTCCTGCAAGTAGTACAATGATTACAAACACAATAATCAAAGGATGCAAATCAGCAAGTTTCTCCCATTTAGGTGATGAACTTTTTTCTTTTGTTTTACTCATTTTTAAACCTCCCAAACTTGAAATAATAAGTAATAACTTATAAGTAATAAGATTTGAATAACTTTTGCTATCCGTCCACAAAAAAATATTTATATTTTTATTATATTTTATAAACATTTCTAACCAAAGTCAACCTTTTTTATTTTTTTTTGAATATTTTCATTTTTTTATTCTAGCAATACGATTTATGATATACTGTATAAAAGAAATTTCCATGAAAGGATTTACCATGAGTACAACAATAAGAGAATTAATTAAAACAAAATACAGCCTTTTTTCTAAAAAAGAGCAACAAATTGCTAACTATGTTTTAGAAAATTATCAACAATCCATGCTTTTGTCTTCAAGTGAGTTAGCACACATTGCTAATGTAAGTGATACAACAGTTGTTCGATTTGCTAAAACATTAGGATTCGCTGGATTCTATGAGTACAAATCAACCATTAAAAAGGAATATGTACCAACACAAAAGGTCTACGCATCTTTAGCCTCTCTAGAAGAAGAACGTTCTAAGGATTCAACTTTGTTGAGTTGGTACTTTAAAGGAATAACTAATGACTTTATTTCATTCTTAAATTCAATTTCCCTAAGTAATTTAGATAAAATGGCAGATGCTGTTATTAATAGCGAAACGGTTTATCTCTTTGGTGTCGGCTCAGATGAAGTGGTTGTCCATTTTTTGAAAAATTATTTAACTGTTATGGGGATTAAATGCATCGCAATTACGCAAGACGGATTAGCACTTAAAGAGTCCTTCTTCTTTTTAAATGATAAAGATTCTGTGATTATGTGCGCCTACCCAACCCTGCAAGACTCAGAATTATGGGTTGCAAACCATACTAAACGTACTGGGGCTAGACTCCTATTGCTTACTGATTCAGAAATCACCACACGCAAATTCAGTCCTTATGCTAGTATAGAGGTTAAAGACGGTCCTGAAACTTTCTTTAACTCCTATGTCCTTCAGTTAATGTTTTGCAATGCCTTATTGCTACGCATTTATGAAAAAAATACTGAGATTACTACAAAAGCTATGAAAGATTATCAAGACATGTTGTCTGAATAAAAAATCTATTTCACTCAAACTGATTTAAATGAAAGTATTTACTCCCTATGCTAGTCGAAAGGATTAGTATGTTCCAAACAAACTCATACAACTAACATTCGAATAGTAACTTCAAAAGATAAAGGCAAAGGTTTTACTAGGCATCGTGACTACAATAATATTGACGGCCTTATTACTAATCAGCCTGGCATCGGACTGGTAACCTTGCATGCTGATTGCAACGCCATATATTTTTATGACCCAATAGGTAAAGTTATTGGACTTGCTCACTCCGGATGGAAAGGAACACTAAACAAAATTGCAAAAAACATGGTTGAAACTATGGTAAATGAGTTTAAAACTGAACCTAAGAGTCTAATTGTAGGAATCGGACCATCCATTTGCCAAGATTGCTTTGAAGTTGACTTTGATCTTGCCCATGATTTTCTAAAAGTAGATTTTCGATACAAAGACTTAATTTCTTCAACTAAATCTAAATCATATATTGATTTATGGGCAATTAATCGCATGATTCTAACTGATACAGGAATTCCAGATAATCAAATTCACTGTATGGAAATTTGCACTATGGAAAACCTTGATATGCTATTTTCACATAGAGGTCATCATAGCAAACGTGGACTAATGGCTGCAGCAATGATGCTTAAATAAAAATCAAAAAACAAAAGTAGTTGCTAACTTTATGTAAACAACCACTTTTATATTATATTCAAATTTATCTAACCTTTTTCTTCCTAAATCCAATAGCGCCAATGGCAAAGAACCCAACAATAATTAATCCCATTTAACACAGTTTTCTTACCGTATTTATGTATCACATCTTTAAACTCAATCACAATAAATTTCTCTCCTATAATTCAAACTCTCTCTATTTATTATACCCTCAAATAACTATCCTTTCAACAATAGCCAGTATATCCCTGGCAAAACCCTCTCATCCCACCTCATGGCCATAGAAAAAGTAGCCTCCTATGAAGCTGCCTTCTATTATAAGTCTTTATCTTTATTTACATCTTTCCCTGATAGACTAGTATATTAATAGTCAAATATTCTGAACTTAGTTCTCTCGAATAATCTGCACTTATCCATAAGATCTTTCCTACCATATTAAGCACCACTATTCTATTTAACACGACTCTAAAACCCAAAGACGTGTCAACACCCATAACGGATGGTTTTAGCACCATTCAATTTAACACGACTCTAAAACTAATGGAGACAAGTTAAAGATAGAAACGAAGTTTTAGCACCATTCAATTTAACACGACTCTAAAACCACTCATAGTAATAAATAGGGAACGGCTTTGTTTTAGCACCATTCAATTTAACACGACTCTAAAACACTCTTCGGAGAGCGATGCTTGGAGAGTTATGTTTTAGCACCATTCAATTTAACACGACTCTAAAACCCGCCTGTTTGTATACAAGGTCTAGCATATGTTTTAGCACCATTCAATTTAACACGACTCTAAAACTGGATACTGTTCATCACCAACCAACATCATGTTTTAGCACCATTCAATTTAACACGACTCTAAAACAAAGGTTTTCTGCAACAGGTAAAATGTCTCGTTTTAGCACCATTCAATTTAACACGACTCTAAAACCGTTTTTAATTGCGTTCGGTGTTGGTACTAGTTTTAGCACCATTCAATTTAACACGACTCTAAAACCGTTTTTAATTGCGTTCGGTGTTGGTACTAGTTTTAGCACCATTCAATTTAACACGACTCTAAAACTACCGTAAAAGAGGATTTAGAAATAATACGGTTTTAGCACCATTCAATTTAACACGACTCTAAAACAATTGTGGATTTTCTTTGGTCAATTGTATAGTTTTAGCACCATTCAATTTAACACGACTCTAAAACAATCCGTTAGAATTTGTGCCAGAATTTACCGTTTTAGCACCATTCAATTTAACACGACTCTAAAACCCTCATCATCAATATCCTATCCACCACGTCGTTTTAGCACCATTCAATTTAACACGACTCTAAAACCAAAGTCTGGATCTATAATTGATGCATCTAGTTTTAGCACCATTCAATTTAACACGACTCTAAAACGCATCGTCGCAATTCAATTCCATTCTGTCTGTTTTAGCACCATTCAATTTAACACGACTCTAAAACAATTTAGAGGGTGGAACTTTATCAAGTTTGGTTTTAGCACCATTCAATTTAACACGACTCTAAAACACCTTCAGCTACATCTCTAACTGCGCCCGAGTTTTAGCACCATTCAATTTAACACGACTCTAAAACATTTGTTCATCATTACTTGATGTAATACCAGTTTTAGCACCATTCAATTTAACACGACTCTAAAACCCTCGTCATCAATATCCTATCCACCACGTCGTTTTAGCACCATTCAATTTAACACGACTCTAAAACTACGAAAAAATTTGTCAATACTTTTTTTAAGTTTTAGCACCATTCAATTTAACACGACTCTAAAACACGCAAATCAAAGCGCCAAATCTCTAAATCGTTTTAGCACCATTCAATTTAACACGACTCTAAAACTCAGGTTTGTGCTCAAACTGGGGGGAGGATGTTTTAGCACCATTCAATTTAACACGACTCTAAAACAGCATTTAATGCCAGTTTTCCTCTCCCAATGTTTTAGCACCATTCAATTTAACACGACTCTAAAACCTACGCTCGCCACTATCTAGGATTTTCTGTGTTTTAGCACCATTCAATTTAACACGACTCTAAAACATAAATGGGATTAAAGCAAAAGCATTCGAAGTTTTAGCACCATTCAATTTAACACGACTCTAAAACACAACCACACGTGACAGGGCTGGGTGCGTGGTTTTAGCACCATTCAATTTAACACGACTCTAAAACAAAAGAGGAACTAAAAGGCCTAAATGACTAGTTTTAGCACCATTCAATTTAACACGACTCTAAAACTTCTGATGAATTCTGATGATAATCTTCCAAGTTTTAGCACCATTCAATTTAACACGACTCTAAAACGTACTTCAGCATCATCCATTGCAGTTGATAGTTTTAGCACCATTCAATTTAACACGACTCTAAAACTAATCGTTTATAATCAAGACAAGCTAAATAGTTTTAGCACCATTCAATTTAACACGACTCTAAAACTACCTACCAGTTCATTCCTTTTAACTATTTGTTTTAGCACCATTCAATTTAACACGACTCTAAAACCACAACATTTTCAAATGGATAAAATTCCGTGTTTTAGCACCATTCAATTTAACACGACTCTAAAACCCATGTTTATTCCTTTCTGTTTTTAGTTTTGTTTTAGCACCATTCAATTTAACACGACTCTAAAACCTTGACCATTACAAGATTGAAGGTGTATAGGTTTTAGCACCATTCAATTTAACACGACTCTAAAACTCACACTCTCTCCACTTTCTCCGAAAGCGAGTTTTAGCACCATTCAATTTAACACGACTCTAAAACCGTAGGAAGTGATAGCATTTTAGGGAGCTTGTTTTAGCACCATTCAATTTAACACGACTCTAAAACCTCAAATTGAAAAAAGAAGTTTTTTTATCAAGTCGCAAAGAGTGACTAATTCCTTAAAATTGAATTGCTATATTTATCTAATTATATCATATTTTTGTTAAATAAAAATCATAATCCAAACAATAATGTGATTTTTTTTCAAGGTTATTCTCTGTACTTTCAATCAAAACTACAGTCTGATTGTTTAATTCTATTTGCTCAAGAATAAAACTATATTCCTCATTAGTAGTCATAGTAGATAGATTTACAAAAAAAATAATATTTCCCCTCATTATTTCATTTAATAAATTTAAAACCATCTGTGTTTTTTCAAATACATTTGTAATTTGGTATTCATCTATTGTTATACCCACAAATTTCAAGATTTCTATTACATCAATCTTTTCTTTCCAACTTATTTCTAAATCACAGTTTTCATTCAAAAACATTATAATTCTTTTGATCATATTTTCATATGATTCTTCAATAGTTTCTTTAATCGACTGATCTTGATTCATTATACTTGCAAAATAATTATAAAGAGAAGTCTTCACTTTTCTATCTTCAAAATTAAAGCTTAAAATGTCATGAATGTACATTATGCTTTTACTAGGTACATTCTTATATAATTCGTCATATATTTTAAAGTAATCTTCTTCATTATGTAAGGAATAGAGTATTTTTCCAAGCACTCCTGGGTTTTCAATTACAATAATATTGTATGTACCTTCTTCAATTATTATCCCTTCCTCAAAATATTCACAATTCATTTTGTACATATAGTCACCTTTTCCCTAAAAATACAATTCTGGAATCTGAATTAGCTATAGATTCGTCTTTTTTCCCTACAATGTAGTTCATACTTGCAAATTGCTTCTCAGTAACTTTTAAAACTATTACAGATCCATTTTTAGGTCTATTTTTTTCTATTCTTCTCAAAATAGTTTGAGCTTGAGTATCGTTCAATGCCAATTTAGTATATATAGAGTACTGCAACATTAAGAACCCTTCATTTAACAAGAACTTCCTGAATTTCCTATATTCTTTTTTGTCTTCTGGACTTTCACTTGGTAAGTCAAATAACACTAATTGCCTCATAAATCTATAACTCACTTATATCAAACTCCATAACTTCTTCTAACTTATTATTATCCAATGCATCTATAACCTTTTTTACATAATGTTCTACAATGTTTACCAAATACATATGTTTATTATTATATGTATATTGTTCCTCAAAAATCTCAAACAATTTATGTTTTCCTTTAGTAAAAGTCTCATATTCCATTGACTTTACTTTTTCATCTATAATAACTCTAAAGGGTTCCATAATATCACTAGATAAATTGTATGGATTAAAATAATTTGAATGTTTTAAGCCAAGTTGAGTTAGTCTACCATTCTTGATTATTTCTCTATTAAAAATCGAAAGAATTAAAGTATATCCATAATCTAAAAATGCATTAATATCACAATTATTATCTCTAGTAAAATCTTTGCCAAACAAAGCATTAAAATACACTTTTGCTGCATGCCCCTCACGATTTGTAACATCAAATGGTTCTAATTGCTCTATGTAAGACATTAATTTTATTGCTTCCTTATAATATCCAAGGATCTCTAACATAGATTTTTGATTCATGATTTTTTGTTTAATTATTTTAGTCCATACATCTATTTTCGTTTTTTCATCCCAAAGTATTTGTTGATTGATTTTCTTGCTTGTATCGTGGCATCCATAATAAGGATTTATTTCTCCTATTGGATTATACTTATTATCACAAAAAATTATTCTTACATCCTTCTCAATTAACTTATATATCAGTGCCGTTGTAATTGATATATTTGTCGTTTCTAAAAACAAAGTATTAATTTCTGAGATATGTATTTTTTCTACAAGAATATCACTTTTATATATCAAGTAGTTGTTTTGGTAACTTAATTTAGAATGTTCGTTAATTACTATTGTGCGCCATGTCATAATATATTCCTTTATACTTTTTTAAAACTTATTGCATTATTACTCTAATTAGTTTATAATGAATTTGTTAAATGATTTAACACCATTCAATTTAACACGACAAGTTAAAATAAGCTTTATGCGTAATCAGCTTGTACAGCAGTGGCGACATCGCCACTTTTTTTATGAGCCCATTTATTCAGATGGGCTCATATTCTTATTTATAGTTTAATTCTCTTTTCATATAACCCAGTTACCGATTGATATACAATCTTTGAACCTGCATTAATAACATCTAATGATGCAACCTTATGCTGTTGTTGTCCTGAAGCACTACCTATCTTTCCTTTTATTAATCCCTTAGCATTAGTAGTACCTTGTTTAGTAATTGAGAAGGCGTCTTTAATAAAGTTTATTTTGTCCTCTTTGCTAAATTGTTCAAATTCCGCAAAGACTTCATTTTTCCACTTATTAACATTTTCTTCATTATATACTGCATTTTTTTCTAAATACATTGTTATTTTATCAAAAATATTTCGTAAAGTTTCATCATCTCCTAAGTTTAATAATCTCATTTCACTAACAGTCAATGACAAACAATCTGCTTTCTGCGCTTCTTGTGCACTTGCTATCATTCTGCGAATTGTTTTCCCTTCACTTTCATTATCAAATCTAGTATATTTCTTTACATCACTAATAATAATTTTTTGGATTTTTTCCTTAGGATATAGTTCCTTAATAAATTTAACCTTATCAATTGCTTTATCATAATTTTGAGAATACATAGTTGGTATAGATAATGATTTATATTTTCCATTGTTACACTCCACAATAACAACAAAGGCAGAAACAGGGGATTTGGTTCCACCATATTCTGAAGGAGACAAACTAGTTTTAATTCCAGTTACTAACTTATTATCTTTTTTATATACAGATTCATCTCCAAATTTACCCTTTTGCTTTTCAACCTTTTTTACAATATTAACGTTTCTTAGTCCCAATGTTTTTTCAATTTTTTTAAGAGTTTTATCTCTACTTAGTTCTACTATTTCTCCTGAATCAGGGTCTGTCTGTACCCATATTTCATCTCTCATATTTGAAATAAGTTGTAATGATTTATCCTTACGCTCACTAACCCATTTACCAAACATTTCTTCGCTATTTCTAGCATAGTTACCATATACCCATGCATTTTTTAGTTCAGGATATTCTCTATACAAATAAAGAGCAACTATAGCATTCAAATATGCATCGTGAGCATGGTGATAATCATTAATATCTCTATTTTTAGGGAATCCACTATGCAGTTTTTCTTCAATAAATCTTTTGTTTTTCTTTTCCTTATCATAGTCAGGATTAGGTAAATATATTATTCCTTTTCTAAATTGAGTAGTAAGTGCTGATTTAGGCGTTAATACAACTGTCTCAGTTCCTTCAAAATGTTTTGATAGAATGTTTGCAACATGCTTAGTAATTTGTCTATTTTCTACTAATTGCCTGTTGATAAAACCTTCTTTTACCTTGTCCTTTAATACGCCAATTGTTAAAGATTTATATTTTCTTTGGCTTATTAGTCCTGCTTTTGCCCATGATTCCCATATGTTTTTCATTCTAGCAATTACAACACCATTAGGTACATTACCTCCCTTGTTTTGATTTGAAGTTTTCGTAACTAAAACCTTATTATCCAAAGAATCATCTTTAATAAAGCATTGTGGAATAATATGATCAACTTCATAACTTGATAATTCCAATATCTCTAGACGTTCTTTACTATATGCGTCTATACCATTTTGTCTAAAATACAAATGAAGATTTTCATTATCTAATGCCTTTTGATTCTTATCATATTGCTTCAACTCATCATAAACTTCTTGGTTCTTCCCTTCAAAAGAATCATATTCCTTTTTCAGTTGTGCGTAACGTGACATAGTACGTCCACCTTCCGACCCTCTACTCATTTCAATTACAATTTTACCGATATTATCTCTACCAACAAATTTTTCTAATTCTTTTATAATTTTTATACTCTGCCAAATGCCTTTTTTTATCGCCGGTGATCCTGCAAGCTTTTCTACAACATCATAAGATAGGTTTTCTCCGACTTCTGCAGTCTGCATTGCTTCAATTTGATCTTTGAATGTATATCTATTAGCAGTTGAACCAGAAACCAAACGCATAAAATTATCATACCCACCATCTTTAAGAGTCTCAATAATAGTTTTCCCTGATTCTTTATCTCTAATACCGTCTAATAACTTCTTTGATAAATTTCCGAAGCCCGTATAATGTTTAGAAGATAATTTAGCAACTTGCTCTTCCGTAAAAATATTCCATGATTTATTGGCTCTTTCAATTTTACTCTTTAGACTCTTCTTGTCAGTGAATATCGTCTGCCACTTAACAACTTCATCAAAAACATCTCGATTATTATCAATTTCTTCTGGCGATATTCCCATTTTAACTAGATTAATATATGTTGACATTGAGTTGTTAAAGCATGGCTTTCCTGTTGTAGTTTTTCTATCAATACCAAAAATTTCTGTAGCAATAATATTCTTTTCATTTCTTAAAAAATCAAGAACATCTTGTTCATATACTTTTTTCTTCTTTTTAAATAGCGTATCAACCAACTGATCTATTGTCTTTTTTCCAAAGTAATTTCTCTCTCTTTTAATTATATATCCAGATACAATAAGTTCATTGTATACACAAAATTCTTGATACAATAATGAATTTTTAGGCAGCACTTTTTCTTCTGGTAAGTATGTGCAGTAACTTGTCATACGCTCAATAAATTCTACTGCTGATGAATCTTTATCTACTACTTCATTAAAATTCCATGGTGTTACTTTTTCTTCCTTATATTTTTGCATCCAAGCAAAAGTTGATTTACTTGAATTCTTTTTGCCTTCCACTCCGTCTTTTGCTTCAGTTAAAGGTCCAACATAGTATGGAATTCTAAATTTCATTAAAGTCTGTAGAATAAACAAGTCCGCCTCTTTTTCTTCTAAAAAAGAATAGTATTGGCCTTGATTTTTAATTATACCAACTAGTTCATGCTCATGTACTTGATAAGGTATAGCAGCATTATCACTCATTCTCTGTTTTGGCAAATAAGTTTCAAACTGCATTTCTTTTGTGATTTTTTCTATAAACAATTTTTCGTCTTCAGAAATACTTACATCTTTCCACTCAAACTCTTTATCTACGTCAGGGAATTTTAGATTTGGAATAAATTCTTCAAAGGATTTTTTTATTTCCTTATAAAAATCGTCTCTTGATGTAACTTTAGCAGGGTTGCCTTTTCCTTCAACAAAATTTGTATAAATTCCGTCTTTCTTAAAAAACTCTTCAAACATATCTTCAGATACATTCTTTATGAAAGCTTTTAACTCTTTTAACTGAGTTTTATGCAACTCATATTTCTCAACCATAGATCCTGAAAGAGTATCTTTGGTAAGAATACCTGATAGTACAATTGATTCATATACTTTTTTGCCTTCAATAATTACATTTAGTTCTTCTGGTGTTAATATATTTTCTAAAGATAACAAATCATCTTCGAAGGATTCATTTTTATAATACAAATCTTTAGGAATATCGTCATTTTCTTTATAGCTATATTCTTTTTTGCCAAATATCTTATCTAATGCTATTTTGTTTCCAACTAAAGCTGTAAACAAATCTTTTATACGCTTTTGTTTTTCTTCAATAAATTTATCCTTTTGTTTATCTGTCATATTTTCATATTCTAGAACAAACTCCTCATTCCCAGCTAAATAAACACTGTCTGCATCTATCTTATAAAGTTGATTCAAATCATAAGCCTTTTTGGATTTAGACTTTTTATTATCCTTTAATATTGTATTTGCAAGTTTTAGATCAACATTACCAAACTCCACAATAAAAGTTGAGGCGCTGTTAAATTCCTCTAATGTTTTAATAAGACTATCTATTATATTTATATTTTTTAAATTAAATTCTTGACCCTCATTAATGAAATGCCCTCTATACTTTATAATATGATGCATCGCTAAATATATTAATCTAATATCAGCTTTTTCATCGGTTTTCATCAAATAATCACGTAAATGATAGATTGTTGGAAATTTTTTATAAAAATCCTTTTCATCTTTTTCAGTTTTAAATAATGGATATTTAAATACTTCTTTATTATCCAATTTTTTTGTCTGTAGCATACCATTTTTATCACGATATTTATACTCAAGTTTATTTTTATCATCTAATTGATAAAAACTTTCGTCCATTCTAATAAAAAAACTATCATCAACCTTAAATATTTCTTCCTCGAAAATTCCTCGTAGATAATTTAATCTTTCATGTCTTCTCTTATATCTACGCCTTAAGCCTCTCTTGCTTCTTCGGCCTTCTGCGGTATCGCCATCATCAAATAGTCTAACTCCCCAAAGATTAGTCCTACTTCTTTTTTTCACCCCATTATCGTCAATTCTTTTTTTCCCTTGAACTAAATTGAATTTATCATCAATTACTGCCCAACCAACTGAGTTAGTCCCGATGTCAAGACCAATAGTATAATTTTTATTCACTTTGTCTCCTCCTTAAAAATAATAATAACTATCCTAATATTACCACTATAATCCATCATATACAATCGCTATACAATAATTAATTTTTCCACTTCAACTTAAGATTTTTTAAGAATATCTAAACCAGTTTATATCTATGTAATATACCACAAGCAAAAGCAGCCTCCTATGAAGCTGCTTTTGTGTTTCATTAATTTTTGTATTTCTTAAGCCACCACTTAATGGTGTATTTTAATGTTATTTTGCTAGAGACGAAATAATAGCATCAGCCAAAGCTTCAAGTTCCATAATTTTGTCAGGTTTACAAGCTGAAGCAATAGATAATCTTTCGTTAATGACTGTCATATCCTTTAATTCTTCATCTATAAACTTCTGCATTAAATCTCCAGAGGTACAAGCCCAAGAACCATTTTCAATTAAGCCAAAAGTCTTGTTTTGTACATTTAGATTCTTCATATCCTGCAAGAAGTTATGCATAACAGGATATATTCCAAGATTATATGTCACAGATGCAAGCACTATATGACTATACTTAAACGCCTCTGAAATAAGCTGGGATACATGAGTATTTGACACATCATAAAGAACTACATCATGAGCGCCTTTTTCACATAACATTGTTGCTAAGGCCTGAGCACTAGCTTCTGTATTACCATACATTGACGCATAGGCAATCATTACCCCATTAACTTCCGCTTCGTAAGAACTCCACTTGTTATACTTATCTAATAGGTATCCAAAATCATTGCGCCAAACGGGACCATGAAGTGGACAGATAAACTTAATTTTATCAACAATTCCTCCAGCCTTGCCTAACAATAGCTGAACATGTGGCCCATATTTACCAACAATATTTGTGTAGTATCTACGAGCATCGTCAAGCCAATCTCTATCAAAGTTAACTTCGTCGTTAAACAATTTGCCGTCTAAAGCACCAAATGACCCAAATGCATCTGCAGAGAATAATACTCCGTCTGTAAGGTCAAATGTTACCATAGCTTCAGGCCAATGAACCATTGGAGCACCTACAAAAGTCACATCATGTTTACCAAATGACATTGAGTCCCCTTCTTTAACTTCAATTAACTCCTGTTTGTCAATATCGAAACCAAACTGTCTCATTAGCATAAATGCTTTTTCAGTACTAATTACTTTAACCTTTGGCCATCTAAGCAGAACTTCTTCAATTGAAGCTCCATGGTCAGGTTCCATATGATTTATTAATAAATAATCTAAATCCTTACCGTCAAGCAAATGTTCTACGTTTTCAATTAACTGTCTACATGCAGTCCAGTCAACTGTATCAACTAAAACTGTACTTTTATCCATTAATAGATAAGCATTATATGAAACGCCTCTTTCAATTGGATGTATATTTTCAAAGAGTGCCAATCTATGATCGTTAGCACCAACCCAATACAAATCTTTTGTTACATTTCTAACACAATACATGATATACCTCCTTATTTAGATTTAATAAACTGTGTCTTATCTTCTGCACATTCAGGACAAACCCAATCTTCTGGCAGACTATCAAATAGTGTTCCAGGATGGGTTTCTGAATCTGGATCTCCTAGCTCTGGAACGTATTCGTATCCACAGCCACCACATACATACTTAGGACCAATTGGTACTGGTTTAGGTGGAAGAGGTCTTTTGATTTTAACCATTGGTGGAGCTTCCCCCTTTTCCTCTAAGCCTAATTCTTTAATTAATAGAGGAACTATTTCCATTAAATCTCCAACAATACCGTAATCACAGTTTTTAAATATAGGTGCATTGCCATTCTTGTTAATAGCAACAATTGTAGAAGCATCTTTAATTCCCTTTAAGTGCTGAGTTGCACCAGAAATACCACATGCTATATATAAGTTTCCAATAAATTTCTGTCCTGACATTCCAACGTATCTATTTAGTGGAAGGTATTTAAGAGTTTCAGCAACTGGTCTAGATGAGCCAAGTGCAGCACCAGCTGCTTTAGCTAAGTCTCTCATCATATCCATGTTCTTTTTATCTCCAATACCTTTACCTACTGAAACTACACGTTCAGCGCCAGTAATTGGTGTATCAATATCAATTCCAACTGAGAAGTCATAACCATTTTTTTTCAAAGCTTCAACTAAATCCTTAATTTTTTCAGCTGAATTTCCTTCAGTAAAAATATGGCGTTTTCTAATTCCTGTAATTGGAGCAGGTTTCTTCCCTTTAGAAGATGAATCTGATGCACTCTTAGGTGGTTTACCCAAAATATGTGAAGCGATAACTACTCTCTGAATTTCATTAGTTCCTTCATAAATTGTTGTAATCTTAGCGTCTCTATACATACGCTCAACATCCATTCCCTTTAAGTATCCTGTTCCGCCAAAAATCTGAAGGGCATCATTTGTAACTTCAAGAGCAATATCTGATGCATACTGTTTAGCCATAGCAGATTGAAGTCCATAAGGTTCATGATGTTCCTTAAGATCAGCTGCAGAGTAAATTAATAAACGTGCAGTAGTTAATTTAGTTGCCATATCCGCAATCTTAAAAGACAATGCCTGGTTAAACCCAATAGGTTTGCCAAACTGAACTCTTTCCTTTGCATAAGTAACTGCCTCATCAAAAGCACCCTGAGCAATACCAAGAGCCTGTGATGCAATACCTATTCTACCTCCATCAAGTGTAGCCATAGCAATCTTAAATCCGTCGCCTTCTTCGCCTAATAAGTTTTCCTTCGGAACCTTAACATTATTAAATATAAGTTCAGCAGTAGAAGATGATCTAATACCCATCTTGTCATAGTGATCGCCAAACTCAAATCCATCCCAGCCTTTTTCAACTATAAATGCTGAAATGCCTCTAGTACCAATATCCGGTGTAGTAACAGCAAAAACAACATAAGTGCTTGCCTTAGGTGCATTAGTAATAAAAATCTTGCCCCCATTTAATATATAATGATCGCCCTTCAAAATAGCTGTAGTCTCTGTACCGCCAGCATCAGATCCTGCATTAACCTCAGTTAATCCAAAAGCCCCAATTGCTTCGCCTTTAGCTAGAGGAACAACATATTTTTGTTTCTGTTCTTCATTCCCAAATGCAAAAATTGGCCAAGTTCCAAGAGACACATGTGCCGACAAAATAACCCCAGATCCACCATCAACTCTTGATAATTCTTCAACAGCAATAGCGTAACTAATTGCATCTAATCCAGCACCTCCGTATTCCTTAGGGAAAGGTATTCCCATTAATCCAAGTTGTCCTAACTTGGCAATAGCTTCGTCGGGAAACTCATTGTTCTGGTCCATTGTAAACGCCAATGGTTTGATTTCATCAATGGCAAACTTACGGACTTGACTACGCAGTTTCTCGTGAGCTTCTGTTGTTTTGAATAACATAATAATAACCTCCTGTATTTCATAATTACACACCACTATCTCTTTAACAGCCCTCTGCCACCAAAGCCCATCATAGTGTTATATGGAAGTTACCCCTTACTAACCATTTCAAACTTAAATTCACAGAAAATTTCGCCAGATTTTTCTCAGTTAATCCATTAATGTGTAATGGGTTCTTTAAGGCCTCAAATACAATCTCACTTCTTATCAAATACCACTATGTATACCTCCATATCGTTTGTAAGTAAAAAGTCGCTTATGGTAGACATAGCAACTTTTAGGGCCTGGTCTTTTGGATACCCGTAAGCGCCTGCAGATATTAAAGGGAAGGCTACTGTTTTTAGGTTATTCTCTTTGGCTAGGTTTAGACTATTACGATAGCAAGCCTTAAGTAAGGCTTCCTCTTGGCCTCCACATGTGCCGTAAATTGGTCCCACTGTGTGGATTACGTAATTAGCTGGAAGATTATAGCCTTTTGTAATTTTAGCCTGACCTGTGTCTGTACCACCTAGAGTTTTACATTCTTCTAATAGTTTTGTCCCTGCTGCTTTATGTATTGCTCCATCAACTCCGCCACCGCCTAGTAGGGTTTTGTTTGCGGCGTTTACTATTGCATCAACTTTCATATTGGTTATATCGTTTCTAACAATTTTTAATGGCATGATCTTACTCCTCATATTTTTACTTAACTGTTATTCTAATTATAACATATTGGAGAAAAATTAAATCCACAAAAAAAAACGACCACACAAACTGTGTAATCGTTAATTAATGATTTTACTCTACTATTACTGCTGTTCCAGAGGCTGTTACCATTAACATTCCATTATCTGCTCCTAGAACTTCATAATCCATGTCTACTCCAACAACAGCATTGCAACCTAATGCGCTAGCTCTTTGATGCAACTCTTCAAGTGCCTGGTTTCTTGCGTTTGTCATTTCTTCTTCATATCCCTGTGATCTTCCACCAAAGATATTTCTAAGACCAGCGCCAATATCTTTAAACATATTCACACCAGTAATTACTTCACCAAATACAATTCCTCTGTATTCTCTAATTGTTTTTCCATCAATTGCGTTTGTTGTTGTTACGATCATAATATTACCTCCTAACACTTTAACTATACTTATTATAAGTGTATTCCTTTTCTCAAAAAAAATCAATCTAAATTACCCTTTTAGTTCCTCTTATTGTCTACTAAAAAAACTGGAAATTTTAACATTTCCAGTTTCTTTAGTTCTCCCCTAGCTTTATTCATGAGTAGTGAATAAAGCTAAGACTATTTGAAAGTTTGAGATGACATATTATCATTGTGGAAGAAGTTCTGATTAGTAAAACCACTGCTTATAACCACAGTTAAATTTTCTTCGTCTCCCACCTTAACTTTTGTTCCATTTAAGTAATATTTGCTTACATCTTGGCCTTTGTCGTTTAGCACTACAATTTTATTGTATTTATATTCCTTTGGTTCAACTTCTTTAAAATCAACTACAGTATTGCTAGCAATTCTCATTGTT
The DNA here is from genome assembly GCA_036646055.1 of Anaerovoracaceae bacterium. GTDB lineage: Bacteria > Bacillota > Clostridia > Peptostreptococcales > Anaerovoracaceae > JAVWMQ01. Next base: position 119,479 of record JAVXMY010000001.1, read on the forward strand.
TTTGAAGTTTCATTGTGCTTTAGATCTAAACTAGTTTCAAAGTTATCACTATTAAGATTTATTATGAAACTATCTCCCTTTAAGTTACTGTTATAATTATTAACAATTTTCTTAATTTTAATGGAAGATGCACGATTTATAGCATGTATTACAAATTCAATATCATCAGTCTTACCACTGTGATTATCGCCTATATAGTTAAAATCTTCAAATTCTGGATTAATGTATTTCAAACGCTTAAAATCAATTTTATCTGTGATATCTTCACCTGATTTTGATATTACACCTACATTAATTTTTGTTGAACTTTCAACCATTGGCTGTATTGTCTTTACTTCTTCATTAGATTTTTCAACAAAATACTTGTAATCAAAGACTGGTTTCACCTTATTTTCAATAACTTTTGACCAAGTAATGTCTTTTTGAGAATCCTCTAATGCTACCTTAGTCTTAGTAAAAACAGTATCATCTATGTATGATATAGTTGGTTTAGAAACCAACACTTTGAAAGTTCCTTCTCCCATTGGTACCTTATTTATTTCAGCATGGCCAGCTTTAAGAAGTTCCATAGTTCCTCCATTTAAGCTTCTGCTAACAGATGTAATAGTAATATCTGTGTTATATTCAGGATATTCTTTCATCTTATCAGATGTAGTTTCAAATCCATACTGATATTTGTAATCAAGTTTTGGAGCTTGATAAGTTGGTTTTTTTGCTTTTAAATTATCTTTAGAAATCCAATTTACTGAAGCAATACCTTCATTAAGATCAATGTTTTCAGTTAGGTATGTCCACGCATTTTTTGCTGTTATTACTGGAGTAAATACATTTATTCCATATTCAGCCTTGTATTTTGATGTTACAGAACCATATGTTCCGCTGTTAATCGGATTAACCTTAAGCTGAATTTTATAAGTTGAATTTTCAGTAATACTTTCATTCATTGGTGTAGAATAATACCCAAATTTATTACCGGCTTTTACAATATACTTACCTACTGGTTTATTCTTATCATTAAAGATTGTATACTCTAAATCAACATACTTATTGTTAATACCATTTGTTTTATAGGTTTTATCTGCAATTTTATATGGTAATCCATCTTGATCATTATCAAAGAATGATAAAATATTTCCTTCGTTGACAGAGTCACCAACATAAATGCTCTTCTCTCCTGATACTCCTCCAATTGACTTATCAATTGACAAGTCAACATTAGGTTTAGTAAATGGAATTAATTCAACTACCTGTCCTGATTCATTTTTGGTTTCAATTCCAGAACCATCATCATTGGTTAAAACCTTATTACCGCCAATAAAATCAGCTTTCCTATTAATTGTAAATTTAATTACAACTTTCTTTTTGTCTATATCATTCTGATCATTAACATCTGCTGAATCAAGAGTAATGTTGTCTAACCTTACTTTTCTTGTTTTTGAATCAACTGTAAGTTGTTTAGATACATCCTTACCACCTAAAGTTGCTTTAATTGATCCCAACGACGGCACTGTAAACTGCGGCTGTACCACATCAACTACTGATGTTTTAAGAGATTCCCCTTCAATGCCTTCTGCAATATCTTGGAAAGCTTTTTCTAAAGCATCACTATCATCGGCTGTCAAATACTTATCTGAAGCAATTGGGGTTCCTAAGTTATTCCCAATATTCTCTCCGTCAACCTTGTAATATCCTCTTTTAAGTTCAACATCCATTTTTAAATTGTTATGGTTATAGTTACCTGAAACTAAGTTCATAAAACGATTTGCCAATGTAGACTCGTTCCAATACCAAAATGAACTTCCCAAAAATGGATTGTAATAAGATCCTCTTTCTGCAATTACCTTTGGATTTGCACCATTAAATATTCCAACAGTATAAACTTTTGCCTTATATTTGTTTTTCATATTATAAGCATATTGTATTGTTGAATTGGCAACATCCTGATCGAAGTAGTCACTTGAAGTAGGGACACCATCAGTAAACATAATTACCATTCTATTTCTTTTTTCATCTTTTTTAATAGGATTATCTGCAAACATATCTTCAGCTTCTTCCATGCCTAAATCTGTTCTTGTTGCTCCACCAGGTGAAAGTTCATCAATTTCATCCTTAATATCCGAATCATTGGCACTAGTTAAATCAATTTTAGTACTTCCATCTCCATCAAATCCTACGATTCCAATTCTATGATCAACATCATTATCCTTTGCATCTTTAGCTACACTATCAACAAATCCATTCGCTGCTTCCTTTAGCGCATCCATTCTTGTTGGGGCATAATACCCGGAGCCAAATTTATCCCACATACTACCTGATTCATCTAATACTAAAATAATATCACTTGGTACTGAGGTTACTGTCAATCTTCCTTTGGCATAAGCTTCAAGAGTTATTTCTACCTGATCATTATTTATCTTTTTGGCTGTTTTATTTAAAACCAAATTTTCCTTATCAGATTTAAAATTTATAGGTTCGTTATATGGAGCAGAATATACACTGCTTCTATACACCTTTTTCGATGGTTTATTAGCCTGCTTATTATCTTTACTTTTTGTTTCAGCAACAGTTTGCTTACTATTATCTAAGTTTTCGTCAATCTTTGTAGGACCTTCTGCAAATCCATAGTTTACTGGAGTAAATACTAGACAGAAGACCATCATTAAAACTATTATATTTTTAAACTTTTTCATCTCTTCACCTTCGCTTACTATTTACTCTTTTTTTTCTTAAGAAAACCTATTCCCAACATAGCCAATGCTATAGCCATCAATCCTGCATAAAGACCTATAGGAGTTTCATCTCCTGTCTGAGGTGTCTCTATTTTATCAACTGGATTTTTGTTTGGCTTGTCAGGCTTGCTAGTGTCACCGTCAGCTCCACCTTCATCATCTGGATTATCTGGTTTGTCTGGCTTATCTGGCTTGTCTTCTCCACCATCTGGTTTACCTTCGTCATCTGGATCATCTGGATTAACCGGAGGATAATATGGATCCTCAAGCTGCTCGCCATAAAATTCCCAATCAACCTTAGTTAACTTGTTCTTAAATGAATTATCTATTCCCAAGTCAGCAAGTAGGTTAACATTTGTTTTCAATTCACCATTGGCAGGTATTGTTCCTAGCAATATGGCATTTGTAAGTTCAACATCATTGTACTTATCCCCCATTGCTGTGCCTGAATAAATTTGTTTATCTCCAACTTTAACAGACATTTTTAATGATTTAAGTAGCTGCTGTAACTGTTCTTCTTGTTGAATATTCTTTACTTTCATATAGATATTCATTTTTTTATTTGTTTCATTTTTAATTAAGGCAATATCATCATAGCTTCCGCCTGGAATAATATTATTAAACACCATAAACTTGTTAGCTTCACTTTGCTCAGGATTATTCCAAATCATCCCGCCTTCTGGTGTTCCTTTAATTGCCAATGTTTTTATAGTAGGTTCTACATTACTTGATTTAGTAATTAGAGAATTTAAGTACTTAGTAATTTCATTTTCTCCATAATGTGTTGTTGCCAAATCATTTGTAGCTTGAACAGTATTTCCATTTAAAATCATATCGTATTTAGCCGCTTCATATACATTTGCCGGATTCTTTGTTTCAACTGTTTCCCATACTTTTTTTTCTTTATTATAAGTTGTTTTCTTACTGATAACTTCCTGCTGTACGTTATCATTTAACTTAACACTTTTTGTTAATAGAGGTGTTGAAGCCTTCGCTTCCACTACACCCATATAATAAAAATCTATTATTATTTTACCATCTTGCGTATTTGTTATATCACTTAATAACCATTTCCCATTTGCATCAGAAATTTTATTAATAACTGGAATATTCAATTTGTCTTCAATTCTGCTGTCGCTTCTAAGGGCCACAACACTTTCGCTCCAGTTTATTTGCGCTACATATTCTTCACCATCTAGAACCTTCATGGTCATTGGTAGTGCTTTTTCTTTACCATCAGCATCAGTTTTAGTCCATTGCTGTAAAACAGATACTTTAGTGAATACGGGAACTGTTCCTTTGTTTGCAACCTTAGATTCTTTATCTACAGATGTTCCTGGTAACCAATTAGATGGTGACACAAATTTTTCTTCAATTATTGTGTTATAGTCAGCTGTTTTAAGTTCATTGTTAACTGTTAAACTACCTGACCATAATGCATAAGTTCCGCCAATAGCCAAGACCGCTACTAACAGCACTATGCTAATTATTTCTCTTTTCGCTTTCATGTCACGACTCCTCGTTTTTTTTAGAATTTCCCATTAAGGTATTTAACGCAAAACTGATAATTAAAATCCCTGCTAATATTATTATTACAGGAATTCTTTTGGTAAATGTAACTAAATATCCTGCATATGGTATTGCAAACTTAGTTGCCTTACCAATTATATTTTCTTCTTTAACTTGATTAATATCTTCTGTTTTATTTGCGTCCCCTTTAGTAACAACTGTTCTTGATAAATCATTTTTGACTACTATTCTATGAGTTATCATTGTTGAATTTCTTTCTGCCTTAAAGGTAATCGGATCTCCAACAGACAGTTTTTCAAAACTTGTACTTCTGTGATAAATTATGCTCCCAACTGGATAAGTTGGTTCCATACTTCCACTTAATACAACCACAGGTTTAAACCCTGCTATTATCGGCACAGCCATAATAATGAAAACTATTATAAGTGCCAATACGATATTCGAAAGAATATCAAATATTCTTTTCACTATGTTCATCTCAACCTCTTCAAACTTTATGGTCTAATTAACCAATTAAGCGCATCTCCAGCTTGGCTTGTAGCCTGGCTTACTTGACTTTCTACAACTAATGTGTATTCCGCCCCAGAAAGGCCACCATTGTTTTCATCAACCTCAGATACGTTTTTATAAAAAGTTGATCCTTCTGGTATTTCCTTTACTGCAACCCACTGAGAATTTGGATCTGTTCCCACATTATCAGCTGCTGGTCTAGCTTTTGCTTTTGTGTAGTATAGTTTATTTACATGGCTCCCCATGTCTATACCATTATTTAATGTAATACTTCTTAATACTGGGCTACTTGTTTTCCCTGGAGTTAACTTTTTGTTTAGATAATAAAATCCGTCTCCTCCAAGAGTCCACTCTGTCTCATTTAAATTTTTTATGACAGGTGAAGCATTAGTAAATCCAGGCTCCCCTGAATTGTAACTATAACCACTAATAGGTTTACCGTTTCTAGACCATGATTCTGAAAACTTTACTCTTGCCCACAAATTATAGTCACCTGTATTTACTACACTTACTTCTTTAGTAACTGTTTCACCAGATGTCCAATTATCCTTAGGTGTAAATTTTTCAATAGTCTTAGAACCGTATTGTCCTGTACCATTTCCAAAAACATTATTAACTGCCATAGTGCTAGAGAAAAACGCTAATGTTCCAGACATTAAGAGTAATGCTACTAAACCACTGATAATAATCAGTTTTCTGTTATTTTTCATTTTTCATCTCCTTCTAGCGTAATCTTCCTTATCAATTAACATAGCAAAGGCAAGAAACAGCTCTCTTGCTGCCCTTGTCCTTCGCCTCTGTTTATTGATTATTATTTACCCTAGTATTTAATTGCCCAGCCTTCTTTAACTGCACTTGGTACATCTGTTCCAAATGTTGCTTTAACTGCAGCTTCAGAAACCTGAACTGTATCAGCTGTAATTGTTAATGTGTAAGTAGCATCTGAATATCCTAGATTTGAAGTTCTCTTAACTTCTGTTTTGTTAAAAGTTGCACCTTCTGGAACTTTATTTCCTTCAGCAACTAACCAGTTAGTTACAGCATCAATATTATCAACAGCATCTTTTGTATAGTAGTGAATTGTTTCATATTCACCCATATCAGCAGCTTCGCCAAGCTTAACAGCGTCTAATAAAGCTGAAGTTGTTTCTCCTGCTTTTAATACATTGTTGTAGTAGAAGTAACCTGAAGCACTTTTAGTCCAATCACTAGCGTTAACTAATTTCTTTTCAACTAAAGTTCCATCAGTATCAATTAATCCATCTGTTGCAACGTCCTGCTTAATAGCATTACTTGTAACTAAAGCATCATTTGTCTTGATAGTCTGGTCATTTCTAACCCATTTTTCTTCCATCTTTACACGAACAACTAAATCTGTGTTTTCAGTATTCTTTACCATAACATCTTTATTTGTTTCCATTCCAGGTTCCCACTTTTCAGCTGGCGGTGTAAATTTTTCAACTAATGTTGCACCATATTTCCCTGTGTTAAATTCATTATCTACAGACATAGTCTGTGAGAAGTAAGCTACAGATCCACCTACAACCATTACTGCAATTAATCCTACAATACCTACTTTTGTTTTTTTGTTCTTAATCATTTTTTACTCCCTTAAAATAATTTCTAGTTTAAATTTTAAAATTTTTTATTATTTATTTTTCTATCCTTTTCGGATAAATAACTTATTTAATTCCGCTCCATTCTGCGGCTTCTGCCATTTCCTTGTTAGCTGGTATCATTTCACCATGAACTTTTACATCTACTCTATACTTTTCATAATTAGGATTACCACCGTTATCATCGTTAGATATCCAATCAGCCATAGTTATTGAAGACAATGTCACTCCTGTGTTAGCTCCCTTGGTAAGACTTCCTTGGTAGTAGAAATATTTCTGATCCTTTTGGCTAGATCCTTTCTTCCACTTACTATCAAATCCCTGTGCCCAATTTAGTTTTGCAAAAGGTTGACCATCTGCACTAACTGGTGGTTTCGTAATAAGATTACCCTTATTATCTTTAACTATGAGTTCATAACTGAATCTCACGTACTTATCTCCATCTTTTTCGTTTTCAAAAGTCACTCTTTTGACCTTTTCTTCACCTGGTAACCATTTCTCAGTAGGATCAAATTCCTCTGAAACATTTACCTTTGCCGAAACAACTTTCATTCTGTTTGTAATGCTTTGAGCATTAAAGTAGTACGCAACTACACCTCCCACAATAAGTATTGATATAATTGCAAGTGATATTATAATTTTGCTTTTCTTTTTCATCTCTTTCACCTTCACTTTTACCAATTAATTGTCAACTTCTCAGCGCTTGCATTAATACTTTCATAATTTTTATCCCAGACCTGAGCCAAAGCTTTCTTATTTACTTGGTCTCTATTAAGTGTCTTCTCACTTACGCTGGCTTGCAAAGTTTCCACATGAAAGTTCAAATTAAACTTTGCATCTTTGTATTTACTCAATTGTCCATTACGTTCATCATCTTTTGGCAGTTTAACATCTGAAATTACATTTGCTGTTTCATCGCCTTTAGCTAATGTTGTCTTGTAGTAGAACCAACCAGAAGCGTTGTCGTAAACCCAATCACTACCAAAGTTTTCACTTTTAATAATTTCAGCTACATCCTTGTTCCCAACTTTGTTTGACAAAACTTCCTTGTCGCTCTCCCAGTTTTCTGAAAAAGCCATTCTAACAAATACTGCTGAGTCACTTTCGTTTATGAATTTCACACTATTATCAACTTGCTGGATTTTAACGCCACCACTACTAGCAGTCATACCGCTATCTAGACCAACGTCCCACTTTTCTATTGCATAAGTTCCAGAAATTACTGCTAAAACCAGTAGTCCAACAGCCAAGCATGCTTTCCACTGCTTTCTCATCTTCACTTTCATTTTACATCTCCAAATTATTCATTTCATTTTTTTAACGTTTACATTAGTATAATCAAGAAAAAAAAAAATGATATAGTTTTTTACCAACTGCACATTTTGGGGTATGAACTGCACATTTTATTATTTTGTTAATCTTCTCTTAGGGCAAAAGCTGCTCATCCCGGTTTTTTCCCATAAAAAAAGAGCCTAGCCAGTGGCTAGACTCTTAACTTTTTCTCTTAATGAAGCAACTTCGTTACGTCCTATAGGAACATCTTCTTCGTTTGAAAGAACTGCTGTATACCTTGAAATTGAAAGGATTTCAGTTAAATTCACAATATAACTTCTATGGCACCTTGAGAACTTCTCCTTTGACAAAAGTCCCTCTATGTTAGAAATTTTCTCTACGATTTCATATTGATTAGTCTTAGTAACAATTCGAATCTTTTTCCCAAGACTTTCAACATAAAGTATATCTTCAAATTCAATTTTATGACGTTTGCCTTGAGCTTTTACAAACATGGCCTTAGCCAATCCGCTTATATCTCTACGAACATACATTATAGTTTGATTCTCTTCGTCTACATATGTAAATCTATTCTTTTTAACACTTTTCTTCCCCTCAGCATTATTACCTTCCATAATGAATTCATATTCTCTATTTTCTTCAAGAACCTTTATGATATTATCAATTTTAAAATTGTCTTTTATCTGATTTCCTTCTACTATACTATGTTTATCAACTAATGCCCACATTGTTTCCTCAAAATTTTCAAACCCGGAGTCTGGAAATTCCGAAACTATTTCATTACTATTTAATACAGAGTAACTATTTGATTCACCAAATATAAACATTATGAAATCATAACCGTCTCCATCATTACCATTCAAAATAGAGTTGTATATTTTTTGAAGTTTAGCATCGTAACATTTTAAAAGACCAATGACTCTTTTGGTATGTGGATTTATAAGTAAGTTCAATGCAAATTCAACTAAAGTATATTGTCCTTCTCCCGTCTTATATTGAACTTCGAATTCATACTTGGTCCTATTTCTTTTGAAGTTTTCAATTAAACTATTTCTATTAAACTTATTTAGAAATTCTTGACGCTTTTCACTATCCATAATATTTGAACTAATAATTTCAAATAAAGTATTAATATCTGAACTATTATCTTTGTCAAAACAAATATCCAAAGGCAGTTTACTTGTTCCTCCTGCCACAAAATCTCGTGACAAGTCAAAAGTTACAGCTATAATATTTTCTTCTTCTGCCTCTTGCTGTAATGCTATTGCTTCTGCATAGTAGTTTTCAGCTTCAATTTTGGCATTAATATCAACTAGGCTTCCTATTGCAAAAACAGGTTCCTTATGAATTCTGTCAAATACCACGTCATAAATAATTCTATGCCAGTGCCATTCCTGATCAATTTCTTTTCTTACTTTAATAATTTTTTCATGTCTCTTTTGACCTTTTGATAAATCCTGATGAAGTTCTTCAATGGTTTCTTCATAATCTGGGTGAAGTAACTGAGCTTGTCGTATTTGTTCTGCAGGCTTAGTTAGTTTCTTACCATCATATCTTCCTTTGAAGGATCCACCAATATTAGTTACCTCATCAGCTTTAATATTATATCTCCAACTACATATTTCACTTTGATGTAGCAAGGTTATAAATCTATCTGACAGTTCTGTTAAAGCATCTATGTTTTCTGCAGTACCAAGAGCTAAATAAGGATTCTTGTCACTGTCAAATATAACGCTATATCTAATTAAGTGCCACTGATTTCTACCATCTAGTGTTATCAATTTAACCTTTTTTTCTTGATACTTTATTCTGTCCTTAATGCCTTTGTGCATACCCGTTAATATTGAAATGGAATCCTCACTAACAATACCACGATCAATTATGGATTTTGGGAAGTTTTCTTCTATCTCTTCAAAACCAAAATGGTTTTCTCCAAAGTTTCTAAAATAAGCCGTATTACTTCTGCAATCATATTCCCAATGTATCAAAAATGAATTCTTTAATACTATATCTTGTTTTTTATAAGCCACCTCAAGAGTCTTTAACATATTTGAGTTTTCAAAATACAGTTCATTTACTTTTTCTTTTTCTCTTTCAATTAACAGATATATTGTTAATAATTTAGAACAGTATAGTAAATCCATTATAAGATCTCGACCCCAAATTCGCTTCACTTCATAATCCTCAAAGCCAATTATACTTGTAACCTGAGCACCATTTTTAATAATAAGATAAATCATCGTTGCAATATTCTTGTTATTAAAGCCTACAATTTCATTTTCTTTTCCCACTTCACAGTTTGTGTATACAAAAACTCCATCTTTATCTGCACTATTAATTATATATTCCCATTTAATTGAATCGTTAATATAACCATATTTATTTTTGAACTTATCTTCTCTGGTCCACTCAAAAGTTTGGCACAAATTTTGGCCATCACCTAAATTTTCCATAACAAAACATCTATCAATATTATTTTTTTCTCCTAACACTTTTAAAATGTTATTTGTTGAATTAAAAATATTCTCATCATTATAGAGTTGATCAAATACATCTTTGACAAAGCTAATATTTCCTTTTTGAATTTCTTCATCCACTTTAAGATCTTCTACAATCTTATTGTTGCTTAAATCAAAAAGTTCATCTTCCTTAAATAAAGAGTATTTATTAACCCCACTTGCTTCGGCTTTAGCCAAAGCTTTCTCTGCATTAGTTAACAGCATTTCAATTTTATTATTATTTTCAAAGGCTATTATCCCTGCACTTAGGTTTAATCTTTGGTCCGTATGACTATTAATATAAATGTCTTCTATAGCTTCGATAAGTTGATTCATTTTTATTCTTGCAATGTCAACATTATCTACATCTTCCATCAAAACAATAAATCTATCTTTTGATTCCTTTAAAACTATATCATTGCTTCGAAAAACACGTTTAATTTCCTTTTCCACTTCTTCCATTACAATTTCCCAAAACTCATTTCCAAAAGTTTCATTGAATGAATCGTAGTGATTTTCTTTAATTAAAAACAACATTCCTTTGTTGTTATTATTAAGCCTTTCTTCAAGGTCTCTTAAAATTTCTCTCATAATATATCTCCCTACGCATTCATATTATTATACTATATGAACAAAATCAACTTAATTATTTTGCTTAAATGAATTTGCTGCAAATCCATTATGCAAAAAATCGCCCTTGGAGATAATACTATTATCTGTAAATAATTTGGTTATTTGCCTCTCTTAGAAGTATAAATGATAAAACTAAACACATTCCTTCTGAAACAATTGCAGAAATCCAAATACCACTTCCCCCTACAACTGCTGTTAATATTATTAAACTAATACTAACAAATATTAAACCTCTTCCAATTGAAATAGCCATAGAAGACTTGGCTCTCTCAATTGCTGTTAAATATCCTCCAATAACAATATTCATCCATACAACAAAATATGATAAGGTATAAATTCCTAAAGCGTAAACTGAATACATCTTTAGTTCTGTTAAGTTATTACTAATAAATACATTTACTACATTGCCTGCAAATAGTTTTGTTAAAATAAATGCGACAATGGAAAATATACATGAGAATTTCATAGCATATACAAATAGCTTTTTACACTTCTCTATTCTTCCACCACCATAATGGTAACTTACCAATGGTTGTATACCTTGTGCAACTCCAGTAATTCCATACATTACTACAGAACTTACATAGGCAATTATTGTATAACTAATCAGTGCGTCTTCGCCTAAATATTTAATAATTGAATGGTTAAATAAAAATATAACTATACCAGGTGATAGTTCTGTAATTCCAGCAGCCATACCATTTCTAACAGATCTAATAAATAAACTCCTATCAAAGGTAAACTTTACAAATTTCATATGTGTTCTTTTACTCAAGAAGTGAGTAGCAAAAAGACTAATCACTATTACTTGTGATAAACCAGTGGCAAAAGCTGCACCAAATACCCCTTTATCTAATAAAATTACAAATACATAGTCTAAGATACAATTTGAAACTACACCTGATATAACAAATAATGTTGCCAATGTTGGAAACCCATCTGTCTGAATTAGAATCTCAAAAGTATATGATATTATAAAAAAAACAGAAAATATTGATATGGTGGTTATATAATCTTTTACATATTCAATTGTGCTATCAGTAGCTCCCAAAAACAATGCTATTTCGTCATTAAATAATACCACTATTAATGAAAATATTACTGATATAACTGCAACGGTTATTAGATTTTGCGTATACATTTTATTTGCATCATTTTCTTTTCCTTCGCCTATTAAAACCGCAATAATAGTCGATGAACCCACTGCAAATACAAGCGCTATTGCAAATAGGAACATTAAAAATGGCATTGAAATATTAATTGCTGCCAAAGCCACTTCTCCTACTCCATATGAAACAAATATACCGTCCACCATTGAGTATAGTGAAAATACTATTTGTGCTATCATGGCTGGAATAATAAATCTAAAAAAATCTCCTCTTAAGGACTTACCTTCTAATCTCATTTCCTCTCCCCCTTTATCTTTCTTAAGTTAAGGCTAAACCATAGAGTTATACTCGGGTCAATAGGCAAATTAATTTTAAAAGCCTTAATTAGGGTAGCCAAAAATTAACCACTTTTTAACCACTTTTGCAGAAAATCAAGGGGGAATATAGGGAAATATAGGTGCTCGAAACACCTATTTTACTACATAAAAAAAATGCTTATAGCGAATCGCTATAAGCATTAAAATTACTTGGTTGCGGGGACAGGACTTGAACCTGCGACCTCCGGGTTATGAGCCCGACGAGCTACCAACTGCTCCACCCCGCGATATTTAGTTGTATATTTTATATTGGTGCCGGAGACCGGGGTCGAACCGGTACGTCCAATTAAGAACACAGGATTTTAAGTCCTGGGCGTCTGCCAGTTCCGCCACTCCGGCACATCATAAAATAAAATTGGCTCCAAGGGTGGGGCTCGAACCCACAGCCTACCGGTTAACAGCCGGTTGCTCCACCATTGAGCTACCTTGGAACGCTTAAGTCAACTATATGACAACAGAATTAATTATACTTCATTTTCATGTCCTTGTCAATACTTTTTTAATTCTTTTATTTATTAATAAAATATCTTCAATTCCGACACTTCCCTACTTTTCAGTACTTATACGGTGTGTCTTGTACTTTTTCCGTCCTTTATGATTATAGAGGATAGACAAGAAAAATGCAAGAACTTTTTTTCAAAAATTTGATTTTTTATTAATCAAACAGTCATATCCTCCCATAGACATTTCCTAATATTTAAGATAGGGGTATGAAGAATCTACATAGGGACTCTTTAAACTTATCTCCATAGCTACGCTTCTTGAATTCTTCTAAATCGATTTCCTTAGAATCATTAATATCATTTAAAAAAGTTTCCTTACACTTCTTAGCAAAAGTTTCATCGTAAGATAAAACATTAACCTCGTAGTCCAATCTAAAACTTCTAATATCCAGATTTGTAGTACCAACAGAAGATACGTAGTCATCAATTACCATAGTCTTGGCATGAAGAAACCCTTTGTGTGTGTAAATTCTAACGCCAGCTTCTAGAAGTTCTTCAACATAAGACATAGCCACCTTGTACACAAATCCCTTGTCTGCAATACCAGGAAGCATTAATCTAACATCAATTCCCGACTGGGCCGCCATTCTAATAGCATCAAGTAAGCTTTCGTCAGGTACGAAGTAAGGCGATTGAATATACAAATATTCCTTAGCTGATGTACACATCTTTACATAGCTATCCTTGTGAACGGCATACTTCATATCTGGACCAAAAGAAATAACCTGCATTCCCACATTACCATCATAAACAGTATCCGGGAAGTACATCTCCTTCATTCCATTAAGTTGTTTAACAGTCCTTTCACTTTGATTGAATTTCTTGTTTTGCTTGGCACAAAAAATCCAGTCCCTAAAGAATATTATCTGAAGTTCAGAAACCGCACTACCGGTAACACGAATAGATGTATCTCTCCAAGGAGTAATATGGGCGTAATTACCAAGGTAATCATCACCAACGTTAATTCCTCCCGTATAGCAAATTTGACCATCAATAATTACCATTTTTCTGTGAAGCCTGTAGTTAGCAGTCATAAGGGTCCTTATAGTAGAAGGCAAGAATTTTTGAACCTTGCCGCCCTGTTTAATAATAGGATCAAAATCCTTCATCTTAGTTTTAAGACATCCAAGGCCATCATAAAGAACCTTAACCTGAACCCCTTCTGCCGCCTTCATAGCAAGCAAATTAATAAGTTCCTTACCAATTGGATCCTTAGATTTAATAATGAAATACATAACATTAATAGATTCCTTAGCCGCCCTAATTTCTTCAAACATCTTAGGAAATTTATTTTGTCCATTAACAAGTAATTCTACACTGTTATCTTCCGAAAAAAACGCTCGTCCGTTTGTTGCGTTTATAGTTACCATATCCCTATAACTGGCTGTTTTTGGGTTTGCGAATTCAATCTGGCCACTTTTTACCATAGAAATATGGTCGTTTAAAGCATCCATATATTTTTCTTCTATCTTAGAAAGCCTATACTTCTTACTCATAATTTCAAGTTTTTTAGTACTTCCAAAGAAGAAATATAGTAGTAGGCCAAACACTGGGATAAATATAAGAACTAAAAGCCAAGCATAAGTTGTGCTCATTTCTTTTCTTCTAACAAAAATAATTGTTGCCATAGATAATATATTTACTATCCAAAACCCCATAGCAAATAAAGCGGTGAACATACCTAGTCCTCCTTGCTAGTATTCTTAACAGGTATAAACTTAGAAGCTACTCCTTTACCTCTGTTTTTAATATATAAAAGACCTAGAATAGAGAATGTAATAGCTCCTAAGAAGTTTACAAATAGATCGTGCATAGTGTCTAGAAGCCCTATGTCTAAATATCCCTTCCATTTGTCCCCATTAACAATAACCTCTTCTATTTTAATCCTAACAGGTTCATTTAAACCTTCTGGGTGAACAGTTACAGAGTTAAATGCCTGAAGCCATGTGTCTTTTTGCATGTCTCCTCCAAACCATAAATCCATGGAGCATTCGAAAAATTCCCAAACTACTCCAACAGTCATAGAGAAACAAAATGCAACTAGTGCGACAAATCCAGGTGATAAGCTTAAATGAACCTTATCGCTTCGATTTAAAATATCAATTAATGCAAATCCTATTGCTGCAGCAAGGAATCCATTCATTGTATGAAGCATATCATCCCATCTTGGGAAGATTACATAGTAAGCTTGAATCTCTCCAAGTATTTCTGCTGCAAATATAAATAGCAAAATAATTACTTCCAAAACATTTGGTAAATCCACATCCATCTTTCTTTCCAAAATAGACGGAACCATAAATAATATTAAAGTTAGTCCGCAAGTAAATACATTACTCCAATTCTCATGTATAATCTGAATAATTAGACATGCCAATACAAGTAATCTAAGAATAAAATATGCTGCTACCGCACTTTTTCCCCTTTTGGGTACATATTTTATCTTATTCTTTTCTTTTTTTTCTTTCTTCATAACAACCTCCCAAATTATTAATCTTCAATTTCTGCTTCAACTAACTCTATCTTCTTTAAGTACTTGTCCACATTGTCAATATCACCATTTTGATGATAAATTCTAACTAAACCTTCCATGGTTTCAATGTGCGAAGCATTTAATTTGAGAACCCTTTTGTAACTATCTATAGCTTTTAATGGCTCTGCCAGCTCTTCATAAGCTGTACCTAAGTAGAAATGCAATGGCCACCACTTATCAAATTCTCCACCTACAAATGGCTCTAAGGCAGCTGCCCCTTCTTGGTATCTTCCACTAATAACCAAGTTACAAGCAGCTTCTACAAGTTGAGGCCCATCTAACTCTTTAATTCTAATTGTTATTTCTTCTACGTCCCTTGGGTCTTTACTAAGTTTTAAAAACTCTTCAAATGTAAGTTTAGCCTTAGTATAAAGCCCTAGGTTAAGATACATGTATCCTAAGAAGTAATATGGTTTATCAAACTTAGGATGTTCTATAGTCAATTTTTCGAAAACTTCAAGAGCCTCAGCCTTAAAGAATCCGATTTCATCCTCTTGATCTGAATCAAGATAAATCTGCCTACAAACTCTAGCATAATTAAACATAGCTTCCATCATATTTGGAACAAAGGCTAAAGCGGCTCTAAAGTGAATACAAGCTTTGTATAGATTTTCTTCACCAATTGCCTTTACCCCAACCTTTAGAATATCTTCAATCATATGGTTATCAAAGAACCTCTTCATATATTCTTTATATGGTTCATTATATTTAAAGTCTGTATCAGCTCCAATAATAAAAGTCATATTTTCTGCAACCTTAGTAGCAGAAACAGCTTTGCCACTACTATAAATTAGCAAATCTTCCTTACTCAAAGGAACTGGAACTCCTGTCATAATATCCTGGATTTTAAGTTTTTCCATTAACTCCTCACTGTAGTTTACAAATACAAACCCAGCTAGGATTTCCTTAAAAAATCTTGAAATTCTATCAGCCATTTATTTCCCATCCCTTTCTTACAAATTTTTTTACAGCATCAAAGTTCATTGCCCCTTCAAGGTCAATAAAAATAACTTCCTCAATGGAGTCATCTCCTAAAACCTCTTTGGCAAACTTATTTAATATTCTATATTGATCTTCCTTCTTGTGAGACCTGTGTTGAAAGCCTTTGTCAAAATAAAACTCAGCAAATTCCTTATAAAACTCAAAAGGCCTTTCATATTTAGAAACCAGCTTGTTCAAAGACTCCTCATATCCACCCTTATTATAATATATATCTACCATTTTTTCTATTTTTTTAAGAGTAATTAGTTCTAAGGCACTTATGTACTTATTGCTAATTACCTGATAAGGACAAAGACTATCGTACTTATAATCGTGGTCTTCTTCTTCAGCCCTAACTTTAGTACCCTTTAGAAGTTTTAAAAATCCAAGTTGAAGTTGATCAGCCTTAAGATTATAAACATCATCAAAGGAATGACCAAATATTTCAAAAGTCTCATAAGGAAGCCCAGCAATCAAATCCACATGGGTATGAATATTTCCAAATGAAATCACCTTTGTTACGTTTTCCATTAACTTAACATTATTGGAACTTCTATTTACAGCATCCAAAGTTTTTTGGTAAGTAGACTGTATTCCAATTTCAAATTGAAAAAGCCCTTTTTTAGCATTTTTAATAATTTCCATAGTTTCTTCTGTCAAATTATCTGCACAGATTTCAAAGTGGAAGTTAGTTTTGCCATTATCATTTTTAATTAAGAAGTCAAATATTTCATTGCTTCTTTCCTTATTCCAGTTAAATGTTCTATCAAGAAACTTAACCTGCCTTACATTTCGACCAAGGAAGTAAAGCATTTCTTCCTTAAGCCTATCAATAGGCAACCCTCTTACAGTCTTATCAATGGAAGACATACAGTAGCTACAGTTATAGGGGCACCCACGAGTCCCCTCATAATAAACAACCTTATCTTCGTCGTAACCTTCAGTATAGGGAAATGGCACCTTAGCCATATCCACAAGTTTAGTCTGTGGCCTCAAAACAATATTTCCTTTATGCCTATAACAAACCCCATCCATATCTAAGTCAGAAGCTATTTTAGCCACATCTATTTTTTCATTTTCATTTAGCCTACTAATCAAGCTGGAAAAAGTCTCTTCCCCCTCGCCTACTAGTACCATATCGATATGAGAGTTTTTTTCTAGAACATCTTTGGCATCATAAGAAACCTCAGGTCCACCTAAGGCTATAACTACATTCTTATTAGCTTTTTTAAGATTACTTGTTATATGAAGAATTTTTGGCATATTCCAAATATAGCAGGAAAAACACACTAGGTGATAATTTCCTGCTACTAATTCTGTCAATATATAATCTTCACTGTTGTTAATAGTGAATTCCTTTACCTCTACCATTTCCTTGTTTTGGTTACAAGATTCATAAAGGTAACGAAGTGCTAAATTTGAATGTATAAACTTTGAGTTTAAAGTTGTTAGTAATACGTTCATTAATTCTCCTTAGCAATAATATTAAAGCATTCTAAATCTTTCATCCTTAAGAATTCCAGTGTTTTGCTCTGCAACTCTTAGCTGAGCTAACATTCTTTCCTTGTCTGCAGGAAGGTTCCCTCTAAGAGAAACGTAATTAGATGCGTGATTACTTCTAAACACTGTGTTGCCACTAACATTCATGTTTTCCATCATCAAAATAGTCTCAACAACAACTTCTTCAGGTGATAGTAGTTCAAAAGTCCCAGCTTCTATTTCTTCTCCAATTGGCGCACCGTAAGGCACCATTAATGTCAATAGACTTACATAGGAAGCGTTCATTTCGCTAATCATTGTGCCTGAATCAATTGCATGTTCCTTCCAAAGATCCTTACCGCCCATTCCAGAAATAAATGTTACTGAAGCTGCAATTCCCGATTCTTCAACCTTCTTAGTCGCTCCAATAATTTCTTCCCTAGTTGCACCCTTCTTAATGTTTTTTAGTACCTGTGGGTTTCCTGATTCAGCACCGATATAAATAATCTTAACTCCAGCTTCTCTTAATGCCACAAGTTCTTCAGGTGTTTTCAAAAGAATATCCTTAGGAGTTCCGTAAACATTTACGCTTTGGCACTCGGGAAAAATCTCCTCAACCTTGTGTAATAAGTAAAGTAGTCTTTCATTGGATAGGCATAGTGCATCTCCGTCACAGAAAAATATCTTGCCTACATGGCTATAATATTTTCTAGCCATTAATAGATCTTCAACTACTTCTTTCTCGTCTCTAATTCTAAATACTTTATCTTTGCACATTGTACAGAATGTACACTGATTATGTGTACAACCTATAGTTACTTGTATAATAAGACTTCTTGCCTCACTTGGAGGTCTATAAATATCGCCTTCGTATCTCATGATTTTTCTCCGTATAGATTACATCTTTTCAGGTGCATCCATTCCTAATAATCTTAATCCGTTTTTAATAGCTGTTCTAGCACTAATTACTAATGCAACCTTAGCTAGTTTTTCATTTTCATCTTCCACATTAATGTGTTCATTATGATAGAAACGGTTAAATTCCTGAGCAATGTTAATAATATGTCTAGTTACAATTGATGGCTCAAGTTTTTCACCAGCTTCAACAACTATTTCTGGTAATTTGTAAATTAACTTAGCAAGCTGGTAAGCGCTGTCACTTGTTATATACTTAGGATCAAAACCTTCAAGTTTCTCTGCCTTAGCAACTACTTCTTCACCAACTTTGCGAAGGACACTTGATGCTCTTGCATAAGTATACTGAACATATGGACCTGTTTCTCCATCAAAGTTAAGAACCTTATCCCAAGAGAATGTGTAGTCCTTAATTCTGTTGTTTGATAATTCCTGAAATACTACAGCTCCGATACCAACAATCTTAGCTGTTTCATCAATGTTATCTGTTGCAACGCCCTTTTCTAAAATAACTGCCTTAGTCTGGGCTACTGCCTTATTAAGTACATCTTCAAGGAAAACAACTCTACCATGTCTAGTTGACATAGTTCCTTCTTCAAGACTTACCATTCCAAATGGAACGTGAATACAGTCTTTGGCCCAATCATATCCTAATAATTCTACAATCTTAATCCACTGTTGGAAGTGTAAGTTCTGCTGTGAGGCTACTACATAAATATTCTTGTAGAAGTCATAATGTTCTTTTCTGTAAACCGCAGCTGCTATATCCCTTGTAATATACAATGTTGACCCATCAGATTTAGTGATTAAAGCAGGTGACATTCCATATTCTTCAAGGTCTACAATCTTAGCACCCTGAGAATCCTTAAGTAAATTCTTTTCTTCTAACTCAACAAGGAATCTTCCCATTTTATCTGAATAGAAACTTTCTCCTGCATAAGAATCAAATTCAATTCCTAACATATCGTAAACTACTGTAAATTCTTTTAATGATTCTTCTCTAAACCACTTCCATAGTTCAACCTCTTCAGCAGCTCCACCTTCTAGTTTAGTGAAAATATCTCTAGCTTCCTGATCTAATTCTGGATGTTCCTCAACTTCCACATGGAATTTAGTGTAGTATTCAAGAAGTGTTTTAATAGGACTCTTAATTACGTCTTCCTTATTTCCCCAATGTCTGTAAGCACAAATCATCTTACCAAACTGAGTACCGTAGTCTCCAAGGTGGTTGATTCTTTCAACATCATATCCAAGAGCATTGTAAATCTTATATAAAGAGTTACCAATTACTGTGCTTCTAATATGTCCAATATGAAAAGGTTTAGCAATGTTTGGTGATGAAAATTCAACTATTACCTTTTTGTTCTTGCCTAAATCGCTTCTACCATAGTTTTCTTTTTGTTCTAGGACATCCTTAATTAAATCACCTGTAAAAGTCTCTCTAGAAATATACATATTCACATAAGCATTTATACATTCAACCTTATTAAAGATTTCATTTCCAGATATTTTGTCTGCAATATCCTTAGCAATCATTGGAGGGGCCTTACGAAGAACCTTAGCTAATCTAAAGCAAGGGAATGCATAATCTCCCATTTTTCCATCTGCTGGAGCCTCAATCATATTTAAGATTTCATCTCTTTCTAAATCGCTAACACTTTCACTAATCAAGTCTGCAATTATTTCTTTGTAATTAACCATCTATTTTCTCCTTTTCTGTTATTACCATAATATCTTCATTTATTAATTTCCGAACAAATATACCGTTTCCATCAACTAATTTACCGGTAAATGTTCCGTCGTATACTTTTTTAAAACCACAAGATGGGCTGTTGGCCTTTAAAATTGCGCCTTCAATTTCCTCATTTCGAGCTTTTGCTTCTAATTTAGCTATATTAAGAGCAATTGTTGCACCATCTTCAAAATTATCTGTAACGTCTTCTCCCTGTTTGTTTATAACTCTATCTCCCACAATTTCAGATGGAAGCCTAGGGCAAGGAAGATTTCCTATCATCTCTGGGCAAACACTTAAGTAGCTATTCCTTTTGGCAAAGTCAAGAACCCACTTAGTAAAGTTGTTTCCCCCATTATATTTACAGTTCTCACCTAGTAAACATTTACTGATAATATACATAAAAATACACCTTTCGTTTAAATATTCTGCAATATGTAATTATATCAGTTTTTCGTCTATTTTGGTAGACCTTAATTTCCTTTTAACCCTTATATTATAGCAAATTTTAATACTAACTAGGCTAAGTACCCAAGATGACCAATATGTATAATATACAATAGTCATATTATGGTCAAAAATTCCAGTCAGAATTGGTATCATTATAACTCTATATACACACATAAACACAATATTAACAATCATAGGTGTAATTGAATCGCCAATACCCGAAATTCCAGACACATAAATTCTGGCAATTGCTAATAAGAAGTACAAAGGTACCATATGATAAATCATACTAACCGCTTCGTTTATCACCAGATCAGAACTAGAGAAAAAGGAAACAAAAAATCCTGGTGCAATAGTAAGTATTGCTGAAATACCAATGGTTACACCGGTACTTAGGAGAATTCCAACTTTAATTCCTTCTTCAATTCTATGGTAATTCCTAGCCCCGTAATTTTGTCCCACAAAAGTCAATACAGCCAATGCAAAACTTTGGAATGGCAAGATCACAAAAGTATCAAGCCTTGCAAACGCACTCCACGCTGCCATAATATTAGATCCAAGTCCGTTAATATGGCTCTGTACAACTATGTTAGAAAGATTAATAACAACACTTTGTACCGCAATTGGGAATCCAACTATCAAAAACTTTTTAAGAACATAGGCCGACGCCAGAACTTCTCCACTCTGAGTAGAATCTGGATTGCGCAGTTTTTTCCATATATTTATCATTACCAAAAAAGCCGCAACTCCTTGTGCGATTATTGTTGCATAGGCTGTCCCCTCAACATCTGTGCCCATATATTTTACAAAAAAAATGTCTAGTACAATATTAATTAGGCTTGCTATAAGTAAATAGTATAGGGGAGTTTTGGAATCTCCAATAGCCTGCAAAACACTTGCTCCCATGTTGTAAATTAGCATCGGTAGCATTCCAATGAAACATACGCTTAAATAATTATGGCTCTGAAGAAATACGTCTTCTGGCACATTTATCCATTCTAGCAGAGTGTCCGTCATAAAGTAGCCTAGTAGGGAAAAAACCGCTCCCAGCGCCACTGTAAAGACGCCTGCTATTTTTACGACTTTCGTTACCTTCCAATATTCTTTGGCACCAAAATATTGGGATATTATTACTCCGGCTCCGTTGGCCATACCCATAAAGAAAAACACCATGAGTATGGTTATTGACGAAGTTGCTCCAACAGCAGCAAGAGCAGTGCTTCCAATCCACTGCCCTACTATTATCGAATCAACAATAAAATATATTTGTTGTAATAAGTTCCCCATTAGAAGAGGGATGGAAAACTTAACTAACTGATTAAGTATTTTCCCATTGGTTAAATCTATAGATTTAGTATTTTCCATTATTGCCCTACCTCTTTTGCGGTTTCATTCCAAGGCTATATCTATTTCTATCGACTTTATCTGTCATGTATTCTTTAAACTCTGCAGCAGTACCTACTGTAAAGCTATTTTTTTTGATAGTAAGTCCGTTTTCTTTATCTAGCATTAAAAAGAAATATTCCTCACCTTCTCTAAACTCTAATATAGAAATGTAATCATAATATGCTTTTACATCTCTTTCAGAAAGGAGAATTCTATCCTCAAATTTATAAACTGTTTCTGGGAAGTCATCTCCATAAAGTTTAACTCTTTTGTTATAAACTCTCTTGCCCTGCCAACTGTCACATCTAAAAAGAAAAATTGAAATTGCAATTCCAAAGATTGGAACTACAATATAGTTCCACCCCATTCGTTCTGTTACTCCAACAACTAACATTATTAAAAATATTAATCCTATAATTATACTTTCCATTCTATATATTTTGCATAGTCTAGAAGCATACTTACAATATTCCCTTGATGTTTCAACTGTAGTCACATATCTATTTTCAAATTTCATAGTTAATTTATCCTTTATTTTATACTTTATTTATTTCAACTTAACAACAGTAACTCCATCGCCACCCTCACTAAAGCCACCTTTTCTATGTTCTTTAACATGTTTATGTTTTTTTAGCATTTGGTGTATTCCATTTTTAAGGATGCCTTCTCCTCTGCCATGAATAATTGTAACCTCATTAAGGTTAGCCATAAAAGCATCGTCCAAATACTTGTCTACATTATTTATAGCCTCATCTAAATTCTGTCCCTGAACATTAAGTGATGTGGATATAGACATGGTCTTAGCTTTATACAGACTTCCATAGGCTTGTCTCTTAGGTACCTGTGGTTTGATTTTTTTCTTACCATCAATAATTAATTTTAGGTTCTCCGGTTTAACCCTTACCTTCATAATACCAATTGTAACACCGATTTCACCCTTCTTATCCATTAGGGCGTAAACTTCCCCATTTTGATTTAAGTTTAAAACCTTAACTCTTTGTCCAATCTCAAGTTTATCTACATCAATTGGCTTGTGGTTTTCTTCAACGATAAATGTTTCTCTATATCTGCCAGCAGCATCCTTAACCTTACGCTTACTTCTATCAAGTCTCTTATTTCTTTCACCAAGGCTTTCAACCTTACTAAGTTCCTTAAGCTCTTCTTGAACCTCTTTGGTCACTCTCTTAGCTTCTTGCAAAATTCCTCGTGCTTCTTCTTTAGCATCATTAATTATTTTTTCATTTTGTTTTTTGGCTCTTTCAGTTTCCTTCTCAAGAATCTCTTTTTCCTTTTTGACCTGAATGTTCAAAGCAATAGCATCATCACGTTCTCTTTCCGCTGCTTTTTTGTCAGCCTCTATGGCTTCGAGAACTTCTTCAAAGGCAATGTCTCCTCCATCAAGTAAAAGTCTGGCCTTTTGAATGATTTCTGGCATTAACCCAAGTTTTTTTGATATTTCAAAGGCGTTTGATCTACCTGGAACCCCTATCATTAATCTATATGTAGGACTTAATGTTTCAACATCAAATTCCATAGAAGCATTGCACACTCCCACAGTAGATAAAGCATATTTCTTTAGTTCTGTATAATGGGTGGTCGCAATAACCATAGCCTTTTGGTCATATAATTTTTCTAATATTGATATGGCTAGTGCTGCACCTTCAGTGGGGTCAGTTCCAGCTCCAAGTTCATCTAGTAATACTAATGTATTCTTCCTTGCATTTGAAACAATATCTACAATATTCTTCATATGTGAAGAGAATGTAGATAAGCTTTGCTCAATACTTTGTTCATCTCCAATATCTGCAAATATATTTTCAAAAATCGGTAATGTACTTAATGATGAAGCAGGTATATGTAGCCCTGTTTGAGCCATCATTGCTAGTAGTCCAACTGTTTTAAGAGTTACTGTCTTACCTCCTGTATTAGGTCCTGTTACAATTAGACTAGAGTAGTCATCGCCAACAATTATGTCAATAGGGATTACCTTCTTAGGATCAATCAAAGGATGCCTTGCTTCCTTCAAATTAACTTTACCCTCTTCGTTTATAGTTGGACATTCTGCCCTATGAATTCCTGCAAGTTTACCTTTGGCCATTATTAAATCCAATTGAACTAATATATCCTGGTTATTCTTTAGTTCTTCGGCATATTCTCCAATTCTTCCTGAAAACTCTTCCAATATTCTTTCAATTTCAGCCTTTTCTGCAGCTTCAAGTTCTCTAAGTTCATTATTTAAGTTAACAATAATTTGAGGCTCTATAAATACAGTAGCCCCTGTTGAACTTTGATCATGTACAATTCCCGGGAATTTCCCTCTATGTTCCTGTTTAACAGGTATTACATATCTTCCATCTCTCATTGTTACAATAGAATCTTGTAACATTGACTGATTATCAGATTTGCTTATGATCTGATTAATTCTATTTTTAATAGCATCGTTTTGCCTTAATATATTCCTTCTAATAGTTCTAAGCTGCTGACTTGCATTATCGCTGATTCCATCCTCAGAAATAATTGATCTATCAATATCTTCAGCTAGATCCTTAAATATCATCAGCACCTGACTCATATCTAGTAGCATAGGAACATCAGGTATTTCACCTTTCATAAAACTAACTACATCGGCAGTAACCCTCATATTGTAGCCAACTCTAAGAAGCTGCCTCATATTTAAAATCCCGCCTTTTTTGGCAAATGAAACAACATCCCCTATGTCGTAAAAATAACCTAGGGGAAGTGGTCCTTTAAATGTTATTAATTTTACAGCTTCATCTGTTTCTGAAAGTGCATCTCTAATAACCCTTATGTCTACAAAAGGTTTAAGCTCAGAAATAACCCTTTGGGTCATTTCCGAGCCTGCCTGCATTTTCAAAAGTTCTATAATTTTGCTGTATTCCAAAACTCTAGTAGCTTTTTCGTTCATTATTATTTTCCACTTCTTAGCTTTTCTAATTCGCTTTTGATTCTAATGTTTTCCATCTGTAAGTCAAAGAAGTTATTCTCTAGTTCTTTAAATCTGCTTTCCTCTTCTTTGATTTTAGACTCGATTCCTTTTTCAATTTCCGCCTGAATGCTTCCCTGGCCTTTGACAATTCGTTCAACTTCCTTCTCTTTGGCGTTAAGTTTTTCTAACAGCATTTCCTTTTGTTTCTGAAGAGTTGCGTTTTCTTCTTTGTATTCCATAAAACTGTTTTTTGCTTCTTCCCAAAGTTGGATATAATGATCTGTATCACCTTCCATTTGAGCATTATCATTCTTCAATTCCCTAATTTCATCTTTAGTTGCAAAATATTCGTTAGAAATATTCACAGCAGCAAGAACTGCCATATCTGTTGTAGATAAAAATGTAGCTAATTTAGAAACTTCTCTCATTTTGCTATCAACATGTGCAGCAACTTTTAATACTTTTTCCTGGTTATCTCCACCAGCAACAGTATATTCTCTTCCATAAATATTTACAGTAACTTTAGCACTCACGTTGCACCTCCTACATTTCTCTTAGAACTGCACCAAACTCTTTGTTTAATGCTTCAAGTACTTTACCGTGAACAGCAGCAACATCTTCTTCTGTTAATGTCTTATCCTTATGTCTGTATCTTAGAGAGAATGCAACACTCTTCTTACCTTCAGCAACCTGCTTGCCTCTATAGATATCGAATAATTTTACTTCTTCTAAAATTTCTGTTCCTTCTGCTTCAATAACTTCCTTAATGTGTCCAACTGGTACTTCTTCTTCAACTAGCAATGCAATATCTCTAGAAGTTGCTGGATATTTAGGTAATGGAGAATATCCTTTTTCGTTGCTTGCCATTTCAATAACTGTTTCAAATAACATTTCGCAAAGGCATACTCTAGTTCCAATTCCAAAGTTTTCAGCAACGTCAGGGTGGATTTCTCCCATAATACCGATTTCAATTGGAACATCTCCCATAGATCCGTTTAAGTTAGCAACAATATCTCTCATCATATTTAATTCTTCTTCACCAAATGCTTCTTTGTCCACATCAAGTCTTCTCTTAATATCTGCTAAAACAGCTTCAGCTTCACTAATCTGTTTATCGTTAGGTCTAACAATAATTCTAGCGCATCTGCCTGGGTGATATACTCCATATTCAGACTCTGCAACAAATGTTACATCTTTAATTCCAAGAACCTTTAATAGTTCTACAATCATTCCCTTTAGGTGGAAGAAGTCAAATCCTTCTCCGTATCCACCAATGCAAAGCCCATTACTTTCAGTTGGTAGTTGTTCGCTATCAAAGATTTCTCCCATAAATGTTGAACCTAATTCGAAGGCCTTAACACTTTCAATATTTCTATTGTAGTTTGTTGCAAGAACTGAAAGTAATCCAGGCGTTAAAAGTGTTCTCATTACTGAGTTTTCTGTTCCTAAAGGATTAATAATCTTAACAAAAGATTTTTCCCAAGCTTCATCATCTGTAATACCAATCATATCTACGCTCTTAGGGCTTACAAATGAATATGTTGTAATTTCATTTGCTCCCATTGCGCATAAACTGTCTCTTGCAATTTTTCTAATATCTTCGTTTCTTCCTCTTGAGCTTTCATTGCTGCCCCTTGGAATTGTATTTGGAAGATTATCATAACCGAACATTCTTGCGATTTCTTCAGTATAGTCAACTTCCTTAAGCATATCTAATCTTGTTTCTGGAGGAGTACAAACTAAAATGTCTCCCTTATCTACTACAACAAATTCTAATCTTTCTAGTAGTTCCTTCATTTCTGATGAAGTTAAGCTAGTACCAAGCATGTCATTCATTCTCTTAATTCTAACTTCTACTGTAGGTAATTTAAATTCCTTTGGATACACATCAATTGCATCCTTACAAACCTTACCTGACCCAGTTTCTTCAATTAAGTGACAAACTCTATCTGCAACTTCCTTACATAAATTAGGGTCTACACCCTTTTCGTATCTAGCTGAAGCTTCAGTTCTAAGACCTATAGCTTTAGATGTTGCTCTAATTCCATCAGCTTCAAAGTTGGCAACTTCAATCATTACGTTTTTAGTTGTCATTTCGATTTCTGAGTTTAATCCGCCCATAACACCTGCCAATGCAACAGCCTTCTTACCGTCTCTAATCATTAACATTGAAGGGTCTAATTCTCTTTCCTTGCCATCTAGAGTTGTGAATTTCTCTCCTTCTTTTGCATTACTTACAATGATTTTACTACCTTCTAAAGAAGCTAAATCAAATGCGTGGATTGGCTGACCATATTCAAGCATTACAAAGTTTGTAATATCTACAATATTGTTTATAGGTCTCATTCCAGCGTTCATAAGTCTTTGCTGAATCCAAAGTGGACTTTCTTTAATTACTATGTCTTTTACTACTCTTCCAACATATCTTGGACAAGCATTTTCATTTTCTATTGTGATGTCTACTAGATCAGATGTCTTCTGATTGACTTCTTCTTTAAGAGAGATAGCTGGTTTGCGCAGTTTTTTCCCAAAAGTTGCAGCAGTTTCTCTAGCCATTCCAATCATTGATAAACAGTCAGATCTGTTTGGTGTAATTTCAAAGTCGATTACATGGTCTTCTATTTCCATTGCTTTTACAAAATCTGAGCCTAGTTCAAAATCTTCAGGTAGTAACCAAATTCCATCTTTGTGAAGGTATGGTGATACGCTGTCTCCATATCCTAGTTCTCCTGCTGAGCAAAGCATTCCATTGGATTCTACACCTCTAAGCTTGCCTCTTTTGATTTTGACCCCTCCAGGTAATGTGCTGCCATGTAGGGCTACGATTACTAATTTACCTACTGCAACATTTGGAGCTCCACAAACAATTTGTAAAACTTCACTACCTATATCAACCATACAAACATTTAATTTGTCTGCATCTGGGTGTTTATTTATTTCAACAATTTTGCCAATTACAACGTTTTTAATTCCTTCACCGATAGGTTCAACAGTTTCTAAATTAGATCCTGACATTATCATTCTATCTGCAAAAGTTTCAACGTCCACATCTACATCTATATAGTCTTTTAGCCATTTTAATGATACTAACATTTTTCTTACCCCCTAAATTTACTTGAACTGATTTATGAAACGCATGTCGTTTTCATAGAACAGTCTAATGTCTTCAACTCCGTACTTAAGCATTGCAACTCTTTCAATACCCATACCGAATGCAAATCCAGTATACTTTTCTGAGTCGATGCCTCCAACAGAAACAACATTAGGGTGCACCATTCCACAACCTAAAATTTCTATCCAGCCACTACCTTTGCAAATGTTACATCCTTTGCCTCCGCATTTGAAGCATGATACGTCCATTTCTGCACTTGGTTCAGTAAACGGGAAGTGATGAGGTCTAAACTTAGTTTTTGTGTCTGGCCCAAATATTTTTTTGGCAAAACTATCTAAAGTTCCCTTTAAATCTGCCATTGTAATTCCTTCATCAATTAATAGTCCTTCCATCTGATGGAACATTGGAGAATGTGTTGCGTCTGGTGTGTCACATCTGAAACATCTACCTGGAGCTATGATTTTAATTGGTGGTTTTTGTGACTGAAGTGTTCTAATTTGAACTGATGATGTATGTGTTCTTAAAACTGTATCTTCAGTAATATAGAATGTGTCCGTCTTATCTCTTGATGGGTGGTTCTTTGGTGAATTCAATCCATCAAATACATTAAATACTGTGTCTATCTGTGGGCCTTCAGCAATTGAATATCCCATAGACATAAAGATTTCTGATATTTCTTCGATTGTCTGTGTAATAGGATGCTTAACTCCCAACTGAATTTCTGCACCAGGTTCTGTAACATCTATTACTTCTTTGGCAAGTCTAGCCTTTTTTTCTACTTCTTTTAGAGCCTGTAATTTTGAATCAATAATTCCTTCAACTTCTGCTCTAACTGCATTGGCTGCCTGTCCTAAGCTTTTCTTTTCTTCTGGAGTAAGCTTACCCATTCCTTTTAGAATAGATGTAATTTCTCCTTTTTTACCTAAAAATTTAATTTTAAGATCATTTATTTCTCCAGTAACATTTGCTTCTGCAATTTGTTCCTTGGCTTGATTTAGTATTTCATTTAATTTATTTTGCATTTTATACTACTCACCTTTCACTTTCGATTGATACATAAGTATACCTGCCGCAACTGAGGCATTAAGAGAATCCACAGGATACTCCATTGGTATCTTCACATTTATATCCGCATTGTCTATAAATGTCTTACTCATGCCGTTACCTTCATTACCTATTACCAATCCAATATTATTTCTTAAATCCACTTCGTAAAAATACTTGTCTGTTTCAAAACAAGTACCTACTACTGTTTTATTGTTTTCTTTTAAAAATTCTATAGCCTTTTCTTGAGTTTCTACTTGTAATAGTGGAAGTCTTAAAACTGATCCAGCAGTTGAACGAACTACTTTAGGAGAATAAATATCTCCTGTACCCTTTATGGCTATTAAACCAGAATATGAAGCTGCATCTGCTGTTCTAATTATTGTTCCAATATTTCCTGGATCTTGTAAGCAATCCAAAACCACTACATTGCCATTCTTTTCTTTTAGAATCTCTGCAAATTCTTTTTCAGTATACTTTCTTTTGTTTACAATGGCTATTATTCCCTGGCTATGTTCTGTTTGGGCAAGCCTTTCAAAAAGCTTACCCATCATAAAGACAAAATCACCTTCATCATAATGGATTTCTCTCTTATATGAAGACTCAATAATAACAACCTCAACCAATCCCGCGGCCAAAGCTTCATTCACTAGCTTCTCGCCCTCAACTAAATATTGATCAAGCCTGTCTCTATATTTCTTGCTCGTTAAACTAAGAGCTTTTTTGAATATTTTATTGTCTTTCGAAGTTATAATTTTCATGATTTACCTTGTGATTTTATTTTCAACAAAAGCCGGACAATGCCGGCTTTTATATTTTTACTACTTTAAGAAAGATGGAATATCGAACTTAGATGGAGCTGTATTATTTTCTAGTGTACCTAGAACATCGCTTAATGTACGTTCCTTTGGTGTTCCATCAGCGAACTGTTCGCCTTCTTCTTCAACAAATTTGCCACTGCCAGTATAGTTTCCAGGTTGGTTTTCAAAGCCTGTAGCAATTACTGTTACACGCATTTCGTCCTTCATTTCTTCCTTGACTGCTGCACCAAATATAATTATTGCATCTTTATCTGCAACATTCTGAATCTGCTCTGCCGCTTCATTTACTTCTAGCATTCCCATATCGTAACCACCTGTTACGTTTAATAAGATTGCCTTAGCACCTGCAACAGTTGTTTCAAGTAATGGACTTTCAACAGCAGCTTTAATTGCATCCTTAACTCTATTATCGCCTTTACCAACACCGATACCCATGTGAGCAATGCCTCTAGCTCTCATAACTGTTTCTACGTCAGCAAAGTCTAGGTTGATTAAGCCATCATCAGTAATTAAGCCTGTGATTCCTTCAACTCCCTGTTTTAATACTTCGTCTGCCATATTGAAAGCCTGAACTAAAGATGTGTTTGGTTCAGCCATAGATAACAATTTGTCATTTGGAACTACAACAATTGAGTCAACAAATTTCTTTAAGAACTTAATCCCTAAATCAGCATGTTCGCCTCTTTTGCGTCCTTCGAATGTAAATGGTCTAGTTACAACACCTACAGTAAGTTTGCCCATATCCTTTGCAACCTTAGCTACAATTGGAGCGGCTCCTGTACCTGTTCCACCACCCATTCCTGCAGTTACGAAAACCATTTCCGCACCTTCAAAGAATCTAGAAATATCTTCAATATTTTCTTCAGCAGATTTCTGTCCAACTTCTGGATTTCCACCTGCGCCTAATCCCTTAGTAAGTTTTTCGCCAATCTGAAGTTTAGTTTCAGCCTTACAAGCAGAAAGTGCCTGTTTATCAGTATTTACAGCGATAAAATCAACTCCCTTAAGTCCTGAGTCAATCATTCTATTTACAGCATTGCAACCGCCCCCACCGACACCTACAACTATTATTCTTGCGTTTCCTTCATTTTTTATTTCAAATTCTAACATTGCTTACATCCTCCCGCTAAGCATAGATAAATAATCTCGTTTTATTATAACATAAATTCTTCTTTTATTGTATATATTTTTTTAGAAAATTGGTGTAAAAGAACAATAACCTGAGTTATTTATTATAATAGTCCCTCTTTTTATTTTCTTCTTATATATGTCATAAACTATGGTACCAATATTACCATTTTCTAAGTTCTTATTTACAGCCTCTTTATCCCCTTTTATCACTAGCATATCATCAATATATAATTTAGCCTCATCTGGGTCTCTCATATCAATTTTCTTGAAATACAAGTCGCTTTTTTTCATTCTCTTAACCATATCCATAGATTCAGTAAGTAGCGTCTTGTTGTTAGGACTAATTTGTTCTCCTTTAACAAATTTCTTCATTTTGATACCTTCTAGATAAACAATTCTCGGCCTCTTCTCTCTAGTTTCAAGAGCGTATGCCTGGTCATTTATCAAAACAAATTTATTGCCATATTTTATTGCAGCAGAAGGTTTCCTTTCAAGAATTTCTATTACAATTTTATCTGGGTAGTTCTTAACAATCTTAGCCGAACCCACATAAGAGTTCCCTTCAAGTTTACCAACCGCAAGTTTTTTTCTAACTGTAAATATGTTAGTTTCTTTCTTTATGCCAGATAATTTTACTATTTCTTTGTCAGATATACGATCATTTCCTGTAGTTGTTATCTCTTTTACATCAAAATAAGAAGATGATAAAAAGAGAAATATACCAATAATGGCAACAACAAACACTGCCAACTTTAGAAAAAAACGATCTTTTCTTCTTTTTCTCTTTGACGCCTTACCTTTGAAATCTTTATACTTGATTTGCTCTAAATTTTCAATTTGGGCGTCTTTCTCCATGTCGGCTTCTCTATCAATATCGTCTTTTGTATCCAAATCGGCTTCTCTATTAATATCGTCTTTCATAAAACCCCCACTAGTTTTTATTCGTTAATAGTATAGAAAATAATATCTGTAGCGTCTAAAGGCGCACAAGCTTTAGCCTTAACAGCCATTTCCTCAAGTCCCTCTTTGTCTTCTTTTACCTTATCTACCATAGCAATTAATGCCCCATCAACTAAGTCTGCTTCTTCTAATATTAATGCTCCGCCTTTATCTGCTATAGCCTTTGCATTAAACATCTGATGATTTCCAGTAACATTAGGAGAAGGTATTAAAATAGAAGGTTTACCGCAAACTGCAATTTCAGAAACTGTAAGAGCTCCGCTTCTACCTACAACTAAATCTGCAGCAGATAAGTATGTAGGCATGTCATCTATATATTCTAACACTCTAATGTTATCTTCAATATTAATATTTCTGTCTTCTAATTCAGCATTTATAGCTTTGTAATAGTATTTACCTGTTGCAAATACAACTGTAACCCCTTCAACGCCATTATACTTTTCTACCACTTCTAACATAGCCTTATTAATTCTTCCAGCACCTTGACTTCCGCCAAAAGAAAGCAATACAAACTCATCTGCTGATATTCCTAATTTTTCTCTTGAAGTATTTTTTCTAGCTTTAAAGAATTCATCTCTAACTGGGTTTCCAGAAAGAATATGTTTGTCTTTGTGCTTAAACTTTTTACCCGCATCCAAAAAACTAATAAACACAGTATCTACATAGTTAGATAGCATTTTATTTGTTAACCCTGGAGTAGCATTTTGTTCATGTATACATGTACGAATACCCATTTGTGCAGCAACTTTTACAACTGGTCCACAAACATAACCACCTGTTCCAATAACTACATCAGGCTTAAACTCTTGTATGATTTTCTTAGCATCTTTTTTTGCCTTAAAATATTTCTTCGCTACTGACACATTCTTAAGTGGGTTTTTTCTACTAATCCCTGCAATATCGATAAATTTTATTTGGTATCCATTTTTAGGAACAAGCTCTTTTTCTAAGCCTCTTTCGGTACCAACAAACAGAATCTCTGCTTGAGGATTTCTATCAACAATTCTATCAGCAATTGCAATGGCTGGATATATATGGCCACCAGTCCCTCCGCCTGTCATTATTACTTTCATTTTCTCTCCTAAAAATTCCTCTTGTTTTTCATGTAATTTTTTTTATATTCATAAGCTGAATAAGTTTCCTTTTCAGCTTTATCTTCCATTTCTTTTTTCTTCTTTTCACCTACTTGTTTAGATACGTTTAATACAATACCTATAGATGCACAGAACAGCAACATGGCGTTTCCACCATAACTAACAAATGGCAAGGTTACTCCTGTTGGAGGCATTGACGAAGTTACTACAGCAATATTTAACACAAGCTGTATGCCTATCATCATCATTACACCAGCAGCTAGCAAAAAACCTAATTTATCTGGTGCATTATATGCTACATATAGACCTCTCCAGATTAAAAGAATATAAGCTATAATAAGGACTAATATGCCTATAAAGCCTAATTCCTCACCAATAATTGCTAAAATAAAATCATTTTGAGGTTCAGGTAAATATAAATTCTTTTGAACACTGTTACCTAGGCCTCTTCCCGTAAGTCCTCCAGATCCAAGTGCCAGCAAAGACTGAACAACCTGAAACCCATCGCCTAAAGCATCCTTAAATGGATCCATAAACGAAAGAAATCTTTTGGCTCGATATCCATTGCCTACAAATATTAAGGCAACTCCTGCAGCTACACCTAGAGCTGCTATTCCTCCAAAATGGGTCATTTTCATTCCTGCAATTAGCATCATAGAAATAATAATTCCAACAACCGTTACAGCCGTAGACATATTTGGTTGAAGCATAATTAGTGCACCGTATGCGCCACACATAAACAATAATGGCAACACTGTTGTTTTTAAATTTGTTATATCTTTCTTTGGATTTGACAAAAACGATGCTACTACAATAATAACTGCTAACTTTGCAATTTCCCCCGGCATAATGGTTATACCAACATTTAGCCAACGGGTAGCCCCTTTAACTTCGTGGCCTAAAGGTGTAAATAATAACATTAGCAAGAGTAAACTCCCACCCAAAGCTATGATAGATATATTCCTATACCACTTATAATCTATTCTCGAAGTAACAAACATTACTACAAGCCCTGCAATAACCCATTTGATTTCATCAAATAAGTAGGCATATGGCTTACCTGTTCTACCAAGAGACCAATAGTAACTGGCACTAAAAACCATAACTATTCCAAACACAAGTAATCCCAGTGTTAATAATAGTAAAGGAAAATCCACTCTATTCAGTTCTTCAGAATTCTTCGATATGTTAATTCGATATTTCCTTTTTTTCTTCTTAGCCATGCTACATCCATTCTTTTACTTTCTTAAGTTTGAAACACAAGTTTTAAAGTCGTCTCCTCTTTCTTCAAAACTATTATACATATCCCAACTTGCACAAGCTGGAGATAAAAGCACTGTGTCGCCTTTTTCAGCTCTTCTAAAGGCCTCTTCAACACAAGCTTCCATATCCTTAACCATTATTGTATTCTTAAAGCCTTTACGTTCACAAGCTTCCTTAATCTTAACAGCCGTTGTTCCAAGAAGTACAACATGCTTAACCTTTTCACCAAAGCTATCTACAAATTCATCGAAGTCAGAATTCTTATCATAGCCTCCTGCTATTAAAACTATACCATTTTCCATAGCTTCAATAGCCTTAATGGCTGCATCTGGGTTAGTTCCCTTTGAATCGTTTACAAAATGAATTCCATCCACTTCTCCACAATCTTCTAATCTATGAGGCACTCCACCAAACTCCTTTAAAGTCTTAGTAATAACCTGGGCATCTATTCCTGCAAAATATGCAATTGCTGCTGCTGCCAAAGCATTTTCTAAGTTATGACTTCCTGGAATTCTAAGTTCATTAACATTACAAAATTCTATTAAATCGTCATCTTCATTAATAATAACAATCTTATCATCTTGTACAAATGCACCAAAAATAAGTGGTTCAATTCTACTAAATGGCACTACTTTTGCTTTAGTTCCGCTAACTAAATTTAGGGCTTTTTTGTCATCAAAGTTTACAACAACATAATTGTCATTTTCTTGATTTTCCATTATTCTTCCCTTTGCCCCACCATAGGCTTCCATAGTTTTATGTCTATCCATATGGTCTGGTGTTAAATTTAAAATAGCAGAAACTATTGGCTTAAAACTATCTATTGTTTCAAGTTGAAAACTGCTTGTTTCTGTAATGAAGTAGGTATCATCATCGCCTTCTAACGCTTCATTTAAAACTGCATTTCCAATATTACCTGCAACAACTGTTTTCTCCCCAGCGTTTTTGAAGATTTCACCAACTAGAGAAGTTGTTGTTGTCTTACCATTAGTTCCTGTAATAGCAATGTATTTACCACTACCGCATCTGTATGCTAGTTCAATTTCTCCAATTACCTCAACGCCTTTATTTTTAGCCTCTTCAATGAAGTCAAGTGTAACTGGCACTCCTGGGCTAACTATTATCCCATCAAAGCTCCCCATATTTTCTGGTATTTCATTAAAGTAATATTTAATTTTACCCTTATCAAATAACTCTACTAATTTAGGCTCAATGTCTTCAAGTTCCTTTGAATCTTGAACAGTAACTCTAGCCCCAAATTTCAGCAAAGCTTTAATTGACGCAATTCCTGTTCTTCCAAGTCCTACAACTAAAAAAGATTTTCCTTTTAATTCTTTACAATATTCTTTCATTTTTTAATCTCCTAAGCTAATACCATTGCAATAAAGCAACAAACTAAAGTAATTAGCCAAAACATGGCCACTACTACAGTCTCTTTCATTCCGCCTTCTTCAAAATGATGATGTAAAGGTGCCATTCTAAACAGCCTTTTTCCACCAGATATTTTAAAATAACCAACCTGCAAGATTACAGATACAGTTTCTAACACATACATAATTCCTACAATAGGTAATAATAATTCTAATTTTACTGCAAAAGCCGCCACAGCTAGACCACCGCCTAAAGCTAGAGATCCTGTGTCTCCCATAAATATTTTAGCTGGGTTTTTATTAAACATTAAAAATCCGATACAAGCTCCTGCTAATCCTCCAAGAAATGCAGATGTTGCAGTTCCACCAACTAATCCAGCTTGAACTGCCATAAATAGGGCTACAATAATTGTTACACCTGCTGCAAGTCCATCTAAACCATCTGTTAAGTTAACTCCGTTAGTCATAGCCAGCATTGTGAATATTACAAATGGTACATATAAAACACCAAAGTCAATATATGTTTTCACAAAGGGTATGTATACTTCTGTTCCTAAAGTTGAAAAGTATCCGAAGTATACTGCTACTGCAATGGATATAACAAGCTGCATACCTAGTTTTTGCCAAGGCTTTAGGCCTTCATTTTGCTTTTTTATTACTTTTAAATAATCATCTATAAAACCAACTACGCCAAAGCCTAAAAACCCTAAGGCTATTATCTTTGTATTTTCATCAAAATAGTGAGTTGTTGCAACTGCAAGTACTGTTGCTAAAATAATTGCCACACCACCCATAGATGGAGTTCCTGCTTTTTTTTGATGTGATTCCGGTCCTTCTGTTCTAATGTTCTGTCCCATCTGTTTGCTTCTTAAAATTGGAATAAACGATGAAGTCAAAACCGCTCCAAGTAACAACCCAAAAATACATGTCATAATAATTACTACGTAATTCATACTAATCCTCTCTAAATAATTTATTTATAATTTCTTCTAAGGCCATTCCTCTAGATGCCTTAACCAGTACAACGTCACCTTCTACAAAAAAGTCTTTATTATCATTTATAAATTCTTCTTTTGTATCATAATGATTTTTTTCACTAATATTCTTGGCAAGATTGCCAATTGTAAAAATAACATCTGCCTTATTAAGAGCAAATTGACCAACTTCTTGATGAAATTTAACTTCATCTGCACCAAGTTCAAACATATCTCCTAATATGGCAATTTTCCTCTTGCCTTCTGTGTTTTTAAGAGTATCTAAGGCTGATTTCATTGAATCTGGACTTGCATTATAAGTATCATCAATAATCTTAATACCATTAAGTTTTTTTATTGCTAATCTTTTGCCGGTTATTTCTAACTGTTCTAATCCTTTAGCACATTCTTCTAGGGTAATCCCAAGTTCCATGGCAGCTGCAATAGCAAGGCCACTATTAAAGGCGTTATGCCTTCCTGGAACAGGTAAATTAATCTCTACTGTCTCCCCATTAGCATGAACCTTATAGTTCAAAGAATTATCCGATGTTTCTTTAATATCCGAAATTCTAATATTATTATTAGCACAATCCCCAGAAACAACCAATTTGTATTCTCCCTTAATATTATGCCTATTCAGATAGTCTTCACTTTCTGTAACAATTAAAGCACTGTCCTTATTAAAGTAATTTACTATTTCCATCTTGGCTTTGAATATTCCATCTCTACTGCCTAGATGTTCTAAATGAGATACTCCTATATTTGTTATTACACCAATTGATGGATTAGTTAGTTTAGCTAAAGTATCAATTTCTCCAAATCTATCCATTCCCATTTCAAGAACGGCAACTTCAGTGTCTTCATCCATTTCTAGTACAGTTAATGGAACTCCAACAACAGTATTAAAGTTTCCACGATTCTTCTTAGTTTTAAATTTCTGCTTACAAATTGCATAAATCATATCTCTAGTTGAAGTTTTGCCTGTACTCCCTGTTACCCCAATGACTTTTATGTTCATTTTGGTTAAATAATAGGAAGCAAGTTGCTGTAATGCCAATGTAGAATCCTCTACTAATATAATATTACACTGTTCTAAATCTATTCCTTTTAGTTTATCCTTGTTATCTAATACAACGCCCTTGCATCCAAGCTTTATAGCATTAGCAATATAATCATGTCCATCAAAAGCATCCCCTTTAATAGCAACAAATACTTCTCCTTCTTTTGCAAGCCTTGAATCCTGGCACACTCCATTAAATTCATCTAATAGATTTCCATTAAGTAATTCACCAGTTGTATTATTTATTATTTCTTCTATTTTCATTCTATTCATATAGTCCTCCAAAACAACTATATATTATACAACTTTTTCCCATAAATTTCATTAGTTTATTTTCTATATAAGTAAACAATTCCGTTTTTCACAGTTTTTCCACCAGCCTTAGGATATTGGTCTACTATTTTCACATCTTTCTTAGATTCAAGTTTAGGTGAAACTTCCCATCTAAGATTCATGCCTTCTAAAACCTTAGTGGCTTCACTTAGTTTCATTCCTTTTACTTTCGGAATAGTAATTGTCGCTTTTTTATTTTCCTTTGTTTCTTTGGCATTGTAATTCGGCTTAATATCTTTGTATTTTAATATTTTTTCTATTACTCCTTTAGCTGCAGGAGCCGCAATGGTTCCACCAAAAGCATTACCTTTAGGACTATCTATCAAATACAAAATTGTAAATTCAGGATCATCCATAGGAGCCATACCCATAAAAGATGCAACTACATTTTTGCTGTAACCTGAAGCCCCAGCTTTTTGAGCTGTACCAGTTTTACCACCAATAGCATATCCTTTTATCTGAGCTTTGTCACCGCCGCCCTTTTCAACTACATATTGCATGATTTTGCACATTTCATCTGCTGTTTCTTCAGAAACGGCCTGCCTTACTTTTTTAGGCTTTATTGCTTCTGTAACATCACCATTATTGTCTGTAAAAGACTTTACTAAATGAGGCTGCATTACAACTCCATCATTCCCTATTGCCGAAACTGCAGATATTAACTGAATGGCAGAAACTGCATTAGTCTGACCAAATCCCATAGTGGCTAAATCTAGCGATGTGACGCTTTTTTCGGGAACGGTTATAGAGTTTGCTTCACCTGGGTAATCTATCCCAGTTTTTTCTCTTAGTCCAAATAACTCTAAATAATCGTAGTATTTTTCTGTTCCAAGTCTAAGGGCTAGATCCATAAACACAGGGTTACATGAATTTCCAACGCCTTCGTAAAGTTTTTGAGTTCCATGTGGATGTTTATAACTCCAGCAACGAACTCTTTCCCCCATTATAGTTTTACTTCCTGTACAAGTGAAGGTGTCTTTTTTGTTTGTAATTCCTTCTTCTAAAGATGCTGCCGTTGTAATAAGTTTAGCAGTTGATCCCGGTTCATAAATATCACTAACTAATGGATTTCTCCACATTTCATTTAGATATTCAAATTGCTTTTTGTAATCCATTTTTTCAAACTCAGGTTTATCCTCAGCATTAATCGGTTCTCTTGGATTGTTTGGATCAAAGCCTGGATTTGAAGCCATTGCAAGTATTTCACCCGTTTTAGGGTCCATAACAAGGCAACTAACTCTTTCAGCACCAGTATCTTTCTTAACAGTTTTAATGCTTTTTTCAGCGTAGCTTTGTATAACCTGGTCTATTGTCAAAACCACGTTTTTCCCATCTTTAGGTTCATAGTATTTTTCTGTTCCATAGGCTAGAGGATTTCCTCTTACGTCAGTGTTTTTGACCCAACGCCCGTCAACGCCTGTTAGTTTATTATTGTATTGTCTTTCTATTCCAGATAAACCCACATTGTCATCTGTTACACTTCCTAATAATTGAGACGCAAAATTTCCCATAGGGTAATATCTCTTAACATCTTCTGTTAATGAAATACCATCAAGACCTTCTTTTCTAATCTTGTCAGCTTTATCTCTTGGCAAATATTTCTCTATTTTAATATAACTTTTTTTGTCGTTAGTAATGATTTTTCTAATTTCTTTTTCTTCTGTTTCTAAATGCTTAGCTAATTTACTAGCAACCTCATCTGCATTTTTTTCTTTATCCGAATTGGTTTTGCCAACTAAAACTTCACTCGGTCTTGCCCAAACAGTAAATGAAGCTGTACTTACAGCTAGTTCTTGTCCATTTCTATCTACAATCATTCCTCTTTTAGGTTCTAATAGTTCATCCTTCGTTTGTTGGCTAACAGCTTTTTT
This sequence comes from Anaerovoracaceae bacterium, assembly GCA_036646055.1. Classification (GTDB taxonomy): domain Bacteria; phylum Bacillota; class Clostridia; order Peptostreptococcales; family Anaerovoracaceae; genus JAVWMQ01. The sequence continues at coordinate 159,730 of JAVXMY010000001.1, forward strand.
CTCAAGCTCTGTCCCCTTAACAAGTTGAATATATCCAATTCTTAGACAAAGAATAAATAAAACCAAAGCAAAAACGCCAAAAAGTATGACTAAACGTTTTCTGTTTATAATAGTCACATCATCGCTTTGCTTGTGCCTTAACACCATTTTTTTCTTTTTCTTCTTCGTTTCTTTCATTATCCCACCTGTAATTATAGAAAAAGCCGGACTTTACTATTTCTAATTTAGTTGTCCAGCTTTATTATTCATTATATTATTAATTCTTGTATTAGTCCACTAGTTGAACGCTCTATTTTTTAGCCCAGTTGCAAGTTTTTTGCTGGCTTCCTTGCTAGCTTCTACATCTACAAGGCTAGCGCCTTCCGGATGAACCATCCCTAGCTTTTTAGTCGCTTTATCTTCAATAATCCCAATGTTATTTGAACTTTGAATTTCGATCTTAAGAGTTTCAATATCACTTATTAAAACATCGTTTGATTTTCTAAGTTCACTATTTTGAAATGCAACATTAGCGGCAAAGGCTTGCAAAATAATTGATAAAATAAAAATCATACCAATAATTATCATACTAATAATTATACGTTTCTTGTCAGAACCTGATAACCCAACCTGCTTAGTTTCAACTTGGACTGCAGGTTTAACGTTATAGACATATTTATTTGTATTTGATTCATACGCTCGTTTAGTTGTTGCCATGATTTCCCCACCTTATAGTTTTTCTAAAACTCTTAATTTTGCACTTCTAGATCTAGGATTGAATTCTAATTCTTCATCACTAGGTATTATTGGTTTTCTCGATATTTTTTTTACATCTGCAACCTTCCCACAGATGCAAGGAAAACCTTTTGGACAAGTACAAGGATTTACTCTTTCATTAAATATATCTTTTACTATTCTATCTTCTAATGAATGAAAGCTTATAATACATAACCTTCCTTTAGGATTAAGCACATCGCAGAAGTCCTCTACAGCTCTCTCAAGCTGTCCTAACTCATCATTCACTTCAATTCTAATGGCCTGAAAAGTCCTTTTTGCTGGATGAGGTCCGTCTCTTCTAGCCGCTGCCGGAATTGCTCTTTTGATAATATCCACCATTTCCCCTGTGGATTCAATGTTTCCATTTTGTCTAGTTTCAACAATGAACTTGGCTATTCTAGCTGCCCATTTTTCTTCCCCATACTTTTTTATTATTCTAGATAATTCCTTTTCGCTGTATCCGTTTACAACATCATAAGCAGTAAAGGTATCATCTTGGTTCATACGCATGTCCAGAGGTGCGTCCTGCATATAAGAAAAACCTCTTTGGCTATTGTCAAGCTGGAAGGACGAAACCCCCAAGTCTAACAATCCACCATCAATACCTGTAATGTTGTGATCCTTTAATGCATTTTTGATTTCAGAGTAATTACTCTGGACAAATATTTTTTTACAGTCATAGTCAATAAGTTTTTTTTGTGCGGCTTCTAAGGCATCTTTATCTCGATCTATACCAATTAGAAGTCCTTTTGCGCTTAGTCTTTCGCAAATAGCGCTAGAATGTCCGCCGCCACCTAGTGTGCCGTCCACGTAAACTCCATCTGGATCTATATTTAGATTGTCAATACATTCTCTTAATAGAACCGACTTGTGTTTAAATTCCATAAATCTCCATTCCTTCTGCTATATCCGCACTATCCATCTGAGCATCGTTTTCAACGCTTTCATACTCTTCTCTGCTCCAGATTTCTATTTTGTTCATACACCCGATTGTGGTTAATTCCTTCGCAATGTTTACTCTATCTCTTAGTTTCTGTGGAATAGTCAATCTTCCCTGTCTGTCAATTTCACATTCTTCAGCATTACCTGTAAAGTTTCTAGTAAATCTTCTTGCCTTTGCATCTGTAGTCGGCAACTTAGACAGTTTTTCCACAAAAGCGTCCCACTCATCTATAGGATAGATATACAGGCATTTATCTATTCCCAAAGTTAAGACACATCTGAAACCAAGTTCTTCGCGAAATTTCGCTGGAACGATCATTCGATATTTTGCATCTATTGAATTTTGATACGTTCCCATAAACATGGCTAACTCCTCCCCTTTCCGGTTATAGTAATCTGTAATTTTGATTACATCTATATTTTACTCCACCCTACTCCACTAATCAAGAATTATTATCAAAAAAATGGGTCTATACAACCATTTCACTCCACCAATCTCCACCCTACTCCACCAACTACAATGGCCACACCATATATTGTGCTGAACATAGGTTTGCGCCTATATGTAGCCTTATTTTCCAATAAAAAAAGATAAGAAATCTACAATTTTAGACCTCTTATCTATAATTAATTATTTAATTATGCCTTAATATTTGATTTGAATTTGGCTATCAATTTCAGCAAAATCATCCCCGATTTTTGAGTCAAATGCTAGTACAAAAACACCCTTATCCGATGCTTCTTTTAGTACCTCTCCAAAAGCTTTATGAGTTTCATAATTAGGTGTAAAATGACTAATCCCTTTCATTTGTATGACTAAAACCACATAGCCTTTATACCCTTCATAGACAGCTCTCATTAGGCCTTTAACATGCTTGACTCCTCGCTCTGTCGGTGCATCAGGAAACATAGCAACACGATTTTTTTCAAGAGTAACACCCTTAACTTCCAAAAAAGCCTTGCACCCCTTATCATCCTCTAGGTAAAAATCAAATCTTGAATCCCCATATGTTTTTTCCCTTTTAATAACTGTAAGCTTACCCATTTCAGGCAGACAAATTCGCCCATCTTCTAAGGCTTCTTCTACCATTTTGTTAGGTGCTTGTGAGTCCATATTCACCTTAATTTGGCCTTTATCCACACCAATCAAGGAATATCTCATTTTGCGAGTGCCCATTCTACCATAAAAATCCTCTAGATACACTTTTGCTCCTTCAATCAAAAGTTCCTTGCATCTACCTGTATTTTTCACATGAACCTTCTCCACTATCCCATTAATTTGTACAATAGCAACAAACCTATTAGGACGCTCTATAAATCTTCCTTCTATTATATTTTTGTATTTCATCTAGTTATTGTAACAAAAATCCTTGAGAATATGCAAGTAAAAGAGTATAATGTTTATTAGTTATGTTCAAAAACAAGAAAGAGAGTTTAGTCTATGCCAAATCCAATTGCATTTACACTTTTTAATATTGATGTCAGATGGTACGGGATTTTGATTGCAACAGGCATGCTCCTAGCCATTATTATCGTATATAAGCGTGCACCGAAACATGAAATCCTATCCGACTCAGTCCTGGATATTTTGCTTGTTTCCATTCCCTTTGGAATCATTGGTGCTAGACTATATTACGTGGTTTTTCAGTGGGAAAACTATGGCTTTGATCTGGCAAAAATCGCTAATTTGCGGTCTGGTGGGCTGGCTATACATGGCGGACTAATGGCTGGTTTATTGGTGGCTTATATAATGTGTAGACACAAGAAGATTAACTACTTAAATGCTACAGACCTGGCAGTACCAGCAGTTGCACTTGCTCAAGCTATTGGTAGATGGGGCAATTATTTTAACGGAGAAGCTCATGGCGGTCCAACGGATTTACCTTGGGCAATAACAGTAATGGGAGAAAAAGTACACCCGACTTTTTTATACGAATCAATCTGGTGTTTCATTCTTTTCTTCTTATTAATTTATGTAGATAATAGACGCAGCTTTGTTGGTCAAACAACTTTTCTTTATGGAATTCTCTATTCCCTAGAAAGATTTGCAGTTGAAAGTCTTCGAACTGACAGTTTAATGATAGGGCCATTTAAGCAAGCCCAATTACTTAGCTTAACAGTAATAATAATTTGCTTAATACTTTACATCGTATTTAATAAAAAAACAAAAGGAGCTCAATAAATGAAATTAGGAATCGTAGGTTTACCTAACGTAGGTAAAAGTACATTATTTAATGCAATCACTAAAGCTGGTGCAGAGTCAGCAAACTATCCATTTTGTACTATCGAACCAAATGTTGGTGTAGTATCAGTACCAGATGAAAGACTAAAAGTTTTATCAGATATTTATAAATCAAGAAAAGTTGTTCCAACAGCCATTGAATTTTATGATATTGCCGGCCTTGTTAAAGGCGCATCTAAAGGCGAAGGTCTTGGAAATAAATTTTTAGGTCACATTAGAGAAGTTGAAGCTATTGTTCATGTTGTTAGATGTTTTGATGACCCTAACGTTGTTCATGTAGATGGCAAAATAGATCCAATCACAGATATCGAAACTATTAATACAGAACTAATCCTTTCAGATATGGAAGTGCTAGAAAGAAGAATTCAGAGAACAACTAAGAACTTTAAAAGCGATAAAACTCTTGCAAGCGAATTAGAACTTCTTAAGAGAACTTCCGACTTTCTAGCTACAGGCAAAAGCGCTAGAGCTCTTGAGCTTACTGAAGAGGAAGAAAAATTTATCAAATCACTTGATTTACTTTCATTTAAGCCAATTATCTACGCTGCAAACGTTTCTGAAGATGAAGCAGCTAGCAAAGAGGATAATGATTACATTATTAAGGTAAAAGAATTTGCTGAAACAGAAAACTCAGACGTTGTTGTTGTCTGTGCTAAAATCGAAGAAGAGATTTCTCAGCTTGATGATGACGAAAAGGAAATGTTCCTAGAAGAACTTGGAATCGAAGAATCAGGTCTAGATAAACTAGTTAAAGCATCTTACCACCTTCTAAACCTTATTTCATACCTAACAGCCGGCGAACAGGAAGTTAGAGCATGGACTATTGTTAAAGGAACTAAGGCTCCAGGAGCTGCAGGAAAGATCCACACTGATTTTGAGAGAGGATTTATTAGAGCTGAAACTATAGCTTACGATAAATTAATCCAATGCGGTGGCAACCTTGCAAACGCTAAAGAAAAAGGTCTAGTAAGATCTGAAGGCAAAGATTATATTGTCAAAGATGGCGATGTAATGAACTTTTTGTTCAACGTGTAAGAAAAACAAGACCCCAGTAATTTCAATAGATACATTGATTTTACTGGGGTTTTTAATGTTTTTATTTAATTATTTCAATTGATGCGCTAGTTCCAAGCCTAGTGGCTCCTGCTGCTATCATTTTTAGTGCAGTCTCTTTATTTCTAATGCCACCTGAAGCTTTAACCTGAGCTTCATTACCAACACATTCCTTCATTAGCCTAACATGAGCCTCTGTAGCTCCACCTGTATTAAATCCAGTTGACGTTTTAACAAAGTGAGCACCTGATTCCAAAGAAATTTCGCATACCTTCTTAATCTCATCATCAGTCAAAAGACAAGTCTCAAGAATTACCTTTAAGATTCCTTCATATTCATATGCACAAGTTGAAATTCTAAAAATATCGTCAGCAACCTTACTAAAATCACCCTCTTTTACAGCGCCAATATTAATTACCATATCAACTTCATCAGCACCGCAACTATATGCATACTCAGCTTCATCAAATTTAGCATCTGTAGCCATAGCTCCTAAAGGAAACCCCACAACACTACAAACCTTAACATCACTGCCGCTGAGAGATTTTTTACATAAAGGCACATAAGTAGAATTTACACATACTGAGTAAAATCCATGTTCCTTAGCTTCTTCACAAAGCTTAATAATGTCCTGGCTAGTCGCCTCCGGTTTTAGGTTGGTGTGATCGATATACTTGCTTAAATCCTTCATTTTAATCTCCTTGGTTTTATGGAAAAAGGGCCTCAATGGGCCCTATATCATCGCAGTTTTATTAGTCTAGGCAGCTTATAAATGGTAGCTGTCTATATCTTTGGTTGAAATCAAGTCCGTAACCTACTATAAATCTATCTTCCACTTCAAATGCACAGTAGTCTGGTTCAATATCAACCTTTCTACCTGATGGTTTATTTAGAAGAGAGCAAACCTTAACAGATTTGGCATGTTTATTTGCAAAGTAGTCCTTTAGGTATAATAATGTTGTTCCAGAATCCACAATATCTTCAACAATGATAACGTTTTTGTCGCTAACATCTTCGTCGATATCCTTTACGATTTTAACCTGCCCTGAAGAAAATTTCTCTGAACCATAGCTACTACAAGCCATATAGTCCATTGTCATATCAAGGTCTATAGTCTTCATAATATCTGCCATCCAAGGCACTGAGCCTCTTAGAATGCCTATAAGTACAATTTCTTCGCCCTTAAAATCTCTGGTAATCTGTGCTCCAATTTCTTTAGCCTTAGCTAAAATCTCTTCATGGGTAATTAAAATTTCCATTTTCTGTTCCATCATTATTCTCCCTTTTTTTCCGAATCAAAATGTTCATCAACTACTGTTTCTTCTTTTACTTCAAACTCAACATCATCGATAGTGTTTTTATATTTCTTTGAATAGTCTTTTGGCTTTTGAGTGCCACTGTATTTTTTTAATGTGTCATTTAAATAATACAGTAATGCGGCCCAAAATACAATATCATCTATGTAGCCAAATGGCAATAAAAAGTCTGGCAATAATTCAATAGGCGAAACAAAATATACTACACCAAAAATAATTAATGCTTTTTTAAATTTGGATGCAGATTTATCTCTCATCATAGCCATAATTGCCGATATTTTGTTTACAATTATTCTCATAATCCCAAACCCTTCTTCCTATTCTACAATTGCCCTTTCGTTTAATATGCTTTCAATCTCATCAAGAAGCTTATCATCACCTGTTCTTTTTAGTGTTGATACTGGTATAACCTTGTCATCTGGGTGCATACCTAGAGTACTTCTAATTAGGTTAATCTGCTTTTGATACTGGTTTCTTGAAATTTTGTCCGCTTTAGTCGCAACTACAACTCCATCTAAACCATAGTGTTTTAGATAATTATACATTTGCACATCCTGCTTAGATGGTGCATGTCTAATATCTACTAGCTGTATAACTTTGCGAAGTTCCTTTCTTGCCTGAAAGTATACTTCCATCATTTGACCCCAGTTTTCACTGATATTTTTTGAAATTTTAGCATATCCATATCCAGGAAGGTCAACAATTCTAAATTCATCATTAATTAAATAGAAGTTGATTGTCCTAGTTTTACCTGGGCTACCACTTACTTTAGCAAGTTTTCTTCTATTTGTTAATAAGTTAAGCAAAGATGATTTACCAACATTAGATCTCCCTGCAAAAGCTACTTCTGGCATATTGTCTTCTGGATATTGATCAGGTCTTCCTGTAACAGCAACTATCTCAGCCTTCTTAATTATCATTTTTCTCACCTACTAAAGCTTCCTTAAGTGCTTGATCTACAGTTTTGATTAATACAAATTCAAGCTGCTTTCTTACATTTTCCGGAATTTCTTCAATATCCCTTTCATTATCTATTGGAAGCAATATTTTTTTGCATCCAGCTCTATGAGCCGCAAGGACCTTTTCTCTGATTCCACCAACAGGCAACACGTTACCTCTTAGATTAATTTCTCCAGTCATTGCAACATCCTTACAAACAGGTACTCCCGTCAAGGTAGATATCATTGCTACTGCCATTGTTACACCAGCTGATGGTCCATCCTTTGGCACTGCACCTTCAGGAATATGCAAGTTAATATCTAAAGTCTCATAGAAGTCTTCTTTAATATTATGCTTGCTAGCAACTGATCTTATATAACTAATTCCTGCCTTTGCAGACTCTTGCATTACATCTCCAAGCTGGCCTGTAAGGGAAAGTTTGCCTGTCCCCTTGACTGCATTAGTTTCTATAAATAAGATTTCTCCTCCAACTGATGTCCATGCCATTCCAGTTGTAACACCTATTTCACTTTGACCTGTGATTTTATCGTGTCTATATTTCTGTTTTCCAATTAATTCTTCTAAATTACTTGGTTTAATAGAATTATCCCACTGTCCATCAGTAACTATTTTTCTAGCCACTTTACGGCATAAATTTGCTATTTCTCTTTCAAGATTTCTAACGCCAGATTCTCTAGTATAGAAGTTGATTAATTCTCTAATTGCCTTATCTGTAATCTTAAATTGATCCTTAGTTAATCCATGTTCCTCTATTTTTTTAGGTACCAAATACTTCTTAGCAATTTGAAGTTTTTCTTCTTCTGTATATCCTGTAACATCAATTACTTCCATTCTATCTAACAAAGGCTCTGGAATTGTGGATAATGAATTTGCTGTTGCAATAAACATTACCTTTGATAAATCAAATGGCACTTCCATATAGTGGTCAGTAAATGTTTTATTCTGTTCTGGATCTAAAACTTCTAGTAATGCAGATGATGGATCCCCTTTGAAATCCGCCCCTAGCTTATCTACTTCATCAAGAAGGAATACTGGATCTGCTGAACCAGCTTCCTTAATTGAATTAATTACTCTACCTGGAATTGATCCAATATATGTTCTTCTATGTCCTCTAATTTCTGCTTCATCTCTAACTCCGCCAAGAGACATTCTAACATATTTCCTGCCTACTGCTCTTGCTATAGACTTAGCAATAGATGTTTTACCTGTTCCCGGAGGTCCTACTAAACAAATTATTGGCCCTTTGATTTCCTTTGAAAGTTCAACTACCGCTAGGTATTCTAATACCCTTTCCTTTACTTTTTCAAGTCCGTAGTGATCTGCATCTAAGATTTTTTCAGCCTTCTTTAAGTTTAGTTCACTGTCAGAGTAAATTCCCCAAGGCAAGGATAATACTGTTTCTATATAAGTTCTGCTTACAACACCTTCTGCTGATGCCGGTTGCATTCTACTTAGCTTTTTAATTTCCTTGTTAAGTTTATCTTTAACATCATCAGGAATATTTTTTTCTTCTAATTGATTTTTGAATAACTCAATATCATCCTCTTCTTCTTCTCCTTCGCCCAATTCATCTTGAATTGCTCTAAGCTGTTCCTTCAGATAATATTCCTTTTGATTTTTGTTCATTTGAGATTTAATTTTATTGTTAATCTTAGTTTCAAGACGAATTATATCAATTTCGTCTTTTAAGATCTCACAAACCACTTCAAGTCTTTTGCATACATCTAAAGCTGAAAGAATCTTTTGTTTCTGAGCTACATCAATTTTAAGATGTGAAGCAATTAAGTCTGCAAGTTCTCCGCCATCTTCAATTCCCAATACGGATGCAAAAACCTCATCGGGAATTTTTTCATTTTGGCCAACATATTCTTCAAATAGTTTTAGAGTTGCTCTAACTAATGCAGTTTCTCTATTTAAATCCAAGGTTTCAACTTGGATTTTTTCATCAATTACACATTCAAAGAATGGTACTTCAGAAATGTATTCATCAATTCTACCTCTAGATACGCCCTCTGCTAATACTCTAATAGCATCGCCTGGAAGTTTTAACATCTGCTTGATTTTAGCAATTGTTCCTATTGGATATATATCTTCTGCTGTTGGTAATTCAATATTATCGTCTACCTGAGTTGTTAGAAAAATATACTGATTATCTATCATAGCCTGTTCAATTGCATTAATAGATTTTTCTCTACCTATGTCAAAATGAAGGACCATATTTGGAAAAATAGTTAGTCCTCTAAGTGGAATCATTGGCATAACAAGTTTGCCATCTTCATTTTTAGAAATTTTGTCTATTGTCATAATTCCATCCCCTTTCTATAATTATGCTTAAAGGCGACTCCTAAAAGTCGCCTATTATTATGCTGGTTTTGTTGCCTCTAGTAATTTGCTGTCTGCTAGCACTAATGTTGGCTTTCCCTTTGAATCTATCATATCCTTTGTAATAATACATTTTTTTATATCATCTCTTGAAGGTATTTCATACATAATATCTGTCATTATGCTTTCCATAATACCTCTAAGACCTCTAGCTCCTGTTTTTCTTTCAAGGGCTAATTCTGCAATTCTTCTAATAGCATCTTCTTCAATATCCAATTCAACATTGTCTAAATTAAATAATACTTTATACTGTCTCAAAAGTGCATTTTTAGGTTCAGTAATGATTCTAATCAAAGCTTCTTCTGTTAATTCTTCTAAAGTAACCATAGCTGGCAATCTGCCAATAAACTCTGGTATTAAACCAAATTTAAGTAAATCTTCTGGTCTAACCTTTTTTAGAATTTCAATTTCTTCATTATTAGAAATGGTAACTTCTGAATTGAAACCAATTACAGATTCTCCGCATCTCTTCTGAATTATTCTATCTAGTCCATCAAAAGCTCCCCCACAAATAAATAATACATTAGTTGTGTCAAAAGGTAAGAATTCTTGATTTGGATGTTTTCTGCCTCCTTGAGGAGGTACATTTGCAACAGTTCCTTCTAATATTTTTAGTAGAGCCTGCTGAACTCCTTCACCACTTACGTCTCTTGTAATAGATGGATTTTCACTTTTTCTTGCAATCTTATCTATTTCATCAACATAAATTATTCCCTTTTGAGCTTTATCTATATCATAATCTGCTGCCTGAATTAGTTTAAGCAGAATATTTTCAACGTCTTCACCTACATAACCAGCTTCAGTAAGAGCTGTTGCATCTGCAATTGCAAATGGAACATTTAATATCTTAGCTAAAGTCTGTGCAAGTAATGTTTTACCAGAACCTGTCGGCCCAATCATTACAATATTACTCTTCTGAAGTTCAACATCATCACTAAGTCCTAGTCTGTTGACTCTCTTATAGTGATTATACACTGCAACTGCAAGAGCTTTTTTTGCAGAATCCTGGCCAATTACATAATCAGATAGTTTATCTGTAATTTCCTTTGGCTTTGGTAATTCAAATTTATAATCTTTATTTTCAATTCCTTCTGGAATAAGTTCTTCCGAAATTATATCCTGACAAAGTTCAATACATTCATTACATATGTAAACATCTGGCCCTGCAATTAGACGTTTTACCATGCTTTGTGGTTTCCCGCAAAACGAGCATTTTATCTCATTATTATCGCCGTTTTTTGTCATTTTTTCCCCTATCTTTTCTTTATTACTTTATCAATCAATCCATATTCACACGCATCGTCTGCACTCATAAAGTTATCTCTATCAGTGTCCGCTTCTATAGTCTTAATATCTTTTCCAGTATTCTCGCTTAAGATTTTGTTAAGCTTATCCTTAGTCTTAAGCATCCAATCTGCATGAATTTTAATATCTGAAGCTTGACCTCTTGTCCCACCAAGTGGTTGGTGAATCATTACCTCTGCATTTGGAAGTGCAAATCGTTTGCCCTTCGTTCCTGATGATAATAAAAATGCACCCATGCTTGCAGCCATTCCTATACAAATAGTTGAAATCTCTGGTTTCACATACTGCATTGTATCATAAATAGCCATTCCGGCAGTTACTGAACCGCCGGGGCTATTAATGTATATGCATATATCTTTTTCTGGATCATCTGCCTCCAGAAATAAAAGTTGAGCAACAACAATTCTTGCTACATCGTCATTTATTTCATCACCCAAAAAGATAATTCTATCTTTTAATAATCTTGAATAAATATCGTAAGTTTGTTCTCCCTTACTTGTCTGTTCTATTACATAAGGTATCATTGCTATTTCTCCTCTTTCTTTCTTCTACATACTTTCTTTTTATTATTTAATAACTGCGTTATCAAATAATAAATCTACAGCTTTTCTCATCTTAATGTCATTTCCTAACATTTCAACGTTTCCACCAAGCATTTCCTTAATCTTATCTGCTTCAAGTCCATACTGTGTAGCCATTGATTCATATTCTTTTTCAATTTCTTCTTCAGTGTATTCAATCTTTTCAGCGTCTACAACTGCTGAGATAAGCATTCTTGTCTTAACTCTCTTTTCTGCGTCGCCTCTAACTTCCTTTCTGAAGTCTTCTGCTGCCTTACCAATAAACTGGAAGTACTGCTGAAGTTCTAGTCCCTGTTGACGAAGCTGTCCATCAAATTCCTTAAGCATCTGATCGATTTCATCTTCAATCATTACTGCTGGAACTTCTAAATCGTTACCTTCAACAAGTTTCATAATAGCCTGATCCTTCATCTGGTGTTCAGATGAAACTTTTTTAGCTTGGATTAATTTTTCTTCTGTATCTTTCTTTAATTCTTCTAATGTATCAAATTCACTTACATCTTTTGCAAATTCATCATCTAAAGTTGGAAGTTCTTCTTCCTTAACTTCGTGAACTGTGCACTTGAAGATTGCTTCCTTACCAGCTAAGTCTTCTGAATGGTATTCTGTTGGGAATGTAACCTTAACTTCTACTTCTTCTTCTTTCTTAACTCCAATTAGCTGTTCTTCAAATCCTGGAATAAAGCTTCCTGATCCAATTACAAGTGGATATCCTTCTGCTGTTCCGCCTTCAAACTGTTCTTCTCCAACAAATCCAGCATAATCTAGAACGATTGAGTCTCCATCTTTAACTTCTCTTTCAACATTGATCATTCTAGCGTTTCTCTTCTGTAAGTTAGCAATTTCTGCATCAATATCTTCAGCTGTAACATCAGCACTTACTTTTTCAATTTCAATTCCCTTGTAGTTTTCAACAACTACTACTGGGTAAACTGGAACTGTAATAGTTGAAACAAAAGCTTCTCCTTTTTTGATTTCGCCAAATTCTACACTTGGGTGATCAATTACTTCAAGCTTTAGTTCATTGATTGCATTTGGATATTCCTGTCCAAACAATTCGTTTACTGCATCTTCAACAAAAATATCTTCTCCGTATTTCTTTTCGATAATGCTTCTTGGAGCCTTACCTTTTCTGAAACCGTCAATCTGGAACTGGTCCTTTGATTTCTGATATGCTTTTACTATTGCCGCTTCAAATTCATCAGCTGAAAATTCAATAGTAAATTTAGCTTCGTTGTTTTCTTTTGATAATAATACTGCTTTCATTTTATTCTTCTTCCTCCTGAATATTTATCCTGCCAAGTAAAATAAGTCCTCTAACAAACTTGCTCTTCTTCTCAGGCTTTAAACAAAATTTATTTTGTAACATATTGCCCATTTTAATTAGGTCCTCTTCATGGCCCTCAATAAGTTCTACTTCTAATTCACTTATAGGACTAGAACCCTTTGAAGTAATAACATTTCCTATGTCAAAGGCAAATTCTAATATACTTCTTCCAGTATTTACCCTTAACACCTTCCTTAAAACACTTACTCTCATAAATTCTTCAAGGTCTTTTGTCAATGCCACTTCACTAAGTTGATTTCCAATTCCACAATTAGCAAATCCTTCTACAGAAACGACTTCCGGAAACCTGTTCTCTTCAAGAATAACATTAACCTCATTCCGCCTATGAACACCATTTTTTGCAGTCCCGCTCCACTTGACCGTCTCTACAAAATTTCCATTTTCATTACGAATTCTAAGTGCAATTTTACGCTTTTGCAAATCAAAATCTGCCGTATCGTAATACCTTGCATCTAAGGTAATCTCTTCCCTTGAATCTTCTAAAACCATATTCAAAATACTATCATTTTCTAATACTTTATATGCAGTATTCGCATCAGTTATAGAATATTTTAATTCGATTTCCATAATCACCCTTCTTTAATATGTTAACCACATTATATTATCACTTTTTCACTATAATTTCAAGCAAAAACAGGTTTTTATAAGCTATTATAACAAAAGCGCAACCCAAATTGGATTACGCTTAAAATCGAAAATTATTTCTTGAAAATATTTATGATTATTTGTTTACAATTACTGTTCCAGTCTTACCTTCTAAAGCTTCAACTGCCTTGTCCAAAGAAGTGATAATTGCTCTTTTTTCAGGGTTTGCTGTAACAAACTTCATTGCAGCCTGAATCTTAGGAAGCATACTTCCTGGAGCGAAATGTCCCTCTTCAATATATTTCTCAGCTTCAGCTAAAGTGATTTTAGATAGTTCTGTCTGATTAGGTTTATTAAAGTTAATTGCAACAGTTTCAACTTCTGTTAAAATCATAAGTGCATCAGCCCCAACTAGTTCAGCTAATAATTCCGCTGCAAAGTCCTTGTCGATTACTGCAGGAACACCTTCTAATGAACCATCTTTGTTTTCTATAACTGGAATACCGCCACCACCACATGAAATGCAAATATTGCTATCCCACAACTTTTTAATAGCATCTATTTCAACAACTCTCTTTGGAATAGGTGAAGCAACAACTCTTCTAAATCCTCGGCCTGAATCCTCTTTAACCACATAACCCTTTTCTTCCTTAAGTCTCATAGCTTCTTCTTCAGAATAAAATGGTCCAATTGGTTTTGTAGGGTTTTTAAATCCTGAATCTTCACTATCAACAACAACCTGAGTTGCAACAGTAACTACACCTAAATTGTTTCCTCTTTTAGTTAATTCAAATTTCAAAGCCTGTTGCAAATGATACCCAATGTATCCCTGTGACATTGCACCACATACATCAAAAGGCATTGCTGGCGTTACATCTTTAGCTGTCTCTGAAGCCAAAAGTATTCTTCCAACCTGAGGTCCATTACCATGAACCAACCCTATTTCATATCCTCTTGAACTTAATTCCGCAATTCTTTCACAAGTTTTCTTTACAACTTCAAGCTGCGCTTCTGCTGTAGCCTCGCCCTTGCTAGACTGTAACGCATTGCCTCCTAAAGCTACTACTATTTTCTTGCCATTACTCATAATTTACACCTTCCCTTTCGATTTTTTTCACTAATTCAATTAAAATATCCATACCTTGATCTATTTCTCCTTTACTCGGTAATGAAAAATTCAGTCTTAAAGCATTATTCTTCTTACCAAGTTCAGGATAAAATATATATCCAGGAATAAATCCAACTCCCCTTTTATCCGCCTCGTCATATAAACGTAAAACCGGAATATTCTCAGGAAATCCACACCATATATATACACCGCCCTTAGGCTTAATATATCTAACATTAAACTTAGCCAGCCTATCTAAATGACTACACATTAATTCAAGTTTCTCCTTGTATGTGCCTTTAAACAACTCTAGCTTACTATAAAACATACCATTAGACAGGAATTTAGCCAGTAGCTTTTGAGCCAACCAATCCCCACCTATAAGTCTTACAGAAACCAAATAACTAAGCCCCTCGATAACTTTTTTAGGAGCCACAACTGCAGCCATACCCGCACCTGGCATAAAAGTCATAGCAAAATTATATATATAAATAACATTATCCATTACATCTAGTGATTTCAAAGTCATTATCTTCTTGTCTCCATAATTAAGTTCTGAAGTCTCATCATTCTCAATAATTGGAAAGCCATATTTATAAGACAATTCCAAGAGCCTCTTCTTCCTTTTAAAAGAAAGGGTGCTCCCTCTAGGATCGCTAAATCCAGAACTAATATACAAAAACTTAGGCATATATTTTTGTATCAAAGGCTCCAAATTATCAATAACCATACCATCCCTGTCCTCAGGAATAGTAATAATTCGCCCACCTGCTATCCTAATAGCCCTATGAACATCAGGGGAAACAGTCTCAGTAGTAAATACCACCTCTCCCTTAGTCAGTAGCAAGGTAATTAAAAAATCCACAGCCTGATTAGACTCAGACAGAATTTGAGTAGTAAAATGGTCAGCCCAAATTCCCTTCTTCATAAGAAATTTAGAAACTCCCTCAATTAATTTATCATCTCCCTGATAAGGATTATAGAAAAACACATCCTGAGAAATTTCATCCATAACTTCCTTAACTGCATCAGAAACATCCGTATTTTTATAAATATCTCTAGCAGCAATGCCTGCAGCAAAAGAGATCCTACTCTTTTCATAGGATTTAGAATAAAGCTTATCAAACTCAAGTTCCATATTCACAAAGTCATCCTTCATCATACGGTTCCAGTCAATTCGCATATTTGCATCCATCTTAATATCATTTAAATTATATGAAATAGTATGGTTCTTCCCCTGAATAGACTCCACCAACTCCAGCTCCTTAAGAGCCCCATAAGCCTTAGACACAGTGTTTCTATGAACCCCTAGCTTAGCCGCCAAAACTCGTTCAGAAGGCAAAACGTAACCATGAGGAAGCTCACCTTTAACGGTTAAGTTTTTAATACCATCAACAATTTGCATATACACAGGAGTCAAATTCTCTTTATCAACAGAAATTCTCATTTATTTTTCTCCATAATACTGATAATAGCAAACCTGAATCCTTCCATTGTAGAGTTTTCGTCTTCTGTCAGCCGGTCTGCCAGTAACCTGTTCTTCAGCCTCTTTGTCACTAGTTAATAGGAAAAGTGACCAGTCCTTATTTTCCTCAAAAAACCGCGCAAAGCCTCTATATATCTCAAAGATACCCTTTTGGTCTCCGATTCTTTCTCCATATGGAGGGTTAGTAATAATTATACCTCTATCCCCGGACCTTTTAAGATCTTTTGCATTCATAACATCAAAAGTAACAAAATCTTCAACACCAGCTTCAATAGCATTCTCTCTAGCAGCTAAAACCGCTTCCCTGTCAATATCGTAACCCTTAATGTCAAGCTTAGCATCATGATTTATTTTTTCATAAGCTAGTTTTCTCTCTTCCTTCCAAATAGCATTATCAATAAGTCCCCAATCCTCAGAAACAAACTTACGATTAAGACCAGGGGCAATGCCCATTGCAATCATGGCTGCTTCAATTAGAATAGTTCCAGATCCACAACAAGGATCAACTAAAATTCTATCTGGTCTATAAAAAGACAACTGAACTAAAGCCGCAGCTAAAGTTTCCTTCATTGGAGCCGCAACATCACAAACTCTATATCCACGTTTATGAAGTCCTGGTCCAGATGTATCGATTGTGACAGTTACTCTATCTTTTAATATTGTTAGTTTAATTTTATACTCTTCTCCCGTTTCCTCAAACTGTGAAATAGCATAAACATCTGATAGTCTATCAACCATAGCCTTCTTAGCTGTACTTTGACAAGCAGGTACACTATGAAGTTTAGATTTTACAGAAGTACCTGTAACCGTAAACTTACCATCAATAGGAATAATGTTTTCCCAAGGATATCCCTTAATCCTCTGGAATATATCCTCAAACTCAGTAGCTTTAAATTCATCTATTTTTAGAAGTACACGGTCTGCAGTTCTAAGCCAAAGATTACATCTAACAATGGCTCTTTCATCACCCCAAAATGTAATCTTCCCATCTTCAGTTTTGATAATTTCATAACCTAAGTTCTGTATTTCCCTTTTAGCCACCGCTTCAAGACCAAAAGTGGTAGTGGCAATTAATTCTAATCTCATATTTTCTCCTTAAAAATGGCTATCTCCTAAGAGATAGCCAAATAATTATCTATATTTCTTTTTTCTGTTTACGCCACTCTTCTGTATTACATTAATATTTTCAAGAGCTTTACCAGTACCAATAGCTACACAATCAGTTGGATTTTCCGCAATGTGAACATCAATACCAGTTCTCTGCTTAATTCTTTCGTCAATACCATTTAATAAGGCGCCACCACCAGTAATATAAATTCCGCCATTACTAATATCTGCAGCCAATTCAGGTGGTGTCTTTTCTAATACATAATGTACAGCATCACATATTGACTGTACAGGTTCTTCTAAAGCTTCAAGCATTTCTGACCCTGTAATTACAATATCTCTAGGTAGACCTGTGACTAAGTCTCTACCACTACAAACATATGTTACTTCTTCTTCTCTTGGGAAAGCAGTACCGATTTCTTTTTTAAGAGTTTCAGCCATTCTTTCACCTATATAAAGTTTATGCTTCTTACGTACATATCTAATAATTGCTTCATCTAATTTGTCACCAGCAACCTTAAGAGAAGTACTAGCTACAATTCCTCCAAGAGAGATAACTGCAACGTCTGATGTACCACCACCGATGTCTATAACTAAAACACCTTCAGGTTTACCAATTTCAAGGCCAGCTCCAATAGCTGCAGCAATTGGCTCTTCCATAAGGAATACATCTTTGCCACCTGCCTGAGCAGCAGCTTCTCTAACAGCTCTCTTCTCAACTTCAGTTACTCCAGATGGTACGCATACCATAATTCTAGGTCTAAAGAATCTTCCGCCTCCACATGTTTTTTTGATAAAGTACTTAAGCATTCTTTCTGTAACATCGTAATCAGAAATAACCCCATCTCTTAAAGGCCTTAAAGCAATTATATTTGAAGGTGTTCTACCAAGCATTGCATAAGCTTCTTCTCCAACAGCAAGAATTTCGTCTGTTTCTTCATCAACTGCTACAACAGATGGTTCATCAAGAACAACCCCTTTACCCTTTATATAAACTAATACATTGGCTGTACCTAAATCTATACCGATTTCTTCTGTAAATGCCATAGTAACCTCCTTAATTACAATTTAACTATTTTATTAATCTAAATGATTATATTTTCTTTAATCTCGATACACTATTATATCTAAAATTTATCAAAAAAACAACCTTTTTATAAGATAAAACTGTGTTATAATTAATTGTTACAATTTTATTATATTCAAAGGAGGTAATATGATTTTTTTAAGAAATGACTATAGCTCAGGATGCCACCCTAAGGTACTTGAAGCTTTAACAGTAACCAATATGGAAAATACAGAAGGATATGGTCTTGATCCCTACTGTGCTAAAGCAGCCCAAGATATAAAAGATATTATAGATTGTCAGAATGTTGATGTTCACTTCCTAATGGCCGGAACACAAACAAACCTAACAGCTTTAGCTTCTGTTTTAAGACCCCACGAAGCAATTATCGCCCCATACACCGGTCACATTTGTTGCCATGAAGCTGGTGCAATAGAAGCAACAGGTCACAAAATCATTCACGTTCCTTCCAAAGATGGTAAACTTACATCAGCAGATATTGAAGCTGTTATGGAAGAACACTGCGATGCTCATTACGTAAAGCCTAGATTGATTTTTATTTCTAATCTTACTGAAACAGGTATAATATACTCTAAATCAGAACTTTTAGAACTTAGAAAGACTTGTGATAAACACAACCTTCTTATTTATATGGATGGTGCAAGACTTGCCATGGCTTTGACTCAAAAAGATAACGATTTAGATATTACAGATATTCCTAAAATCGTAGACATGTTTTATATTGGTGGCACTAAATGCGGAATTATGTTTGGAGAAGCCTTAGTAATCGTCAATGATGCACTTAAGGTTGACACACGTTGTCTTATGAAACAGCGTGGAGCAGTTTTAGCAAAAGGTAGATTATTAGGTGTCCAATTTAGTGAGATTTTTAAAGATAATCTATACTTTAAACTTGGTAAACACGCCAACCAATTGGCATATAAACTAGCCGAAGGAATCAAAGCTAAAGGTTACAAATTCGAAAACCAACCTTGTAGCAACCTTGTATTTCCAATCTTTCCAGATAGTCTAATTGCAGAACTTGAGAAGAAAGTTATGATGGAACCTAATTTTAGCAACCACGACGGTACTTCTTCAGTAAGACTAGTAACATCTTGGTCATCAACAGAAGATGATGTAAATTCATTCTTAGAATTAATTTAACTATAGATAAATAAAAGCGTAGCAAATTGCTACGCTTTATTTTTATACATTTAATAAGTAATCCCCATCTTTAATTTTTCCTGCTTTACGCATTACCAAATCAAAGGCTATGGTTAAAATTGCTGGTAGAGCAATGTGTAATAACAATACCTCAATTAGTACAGGTACTGTAAATCCCATATCAGTAAATGTACCAATCTGACCAACAAAACCTGATGTACCCATTCCAGCACCCATAGCATTATTAGTCATCTTAAACACACAAGTACTAATAGGCCCTAATATTGCCCCTGCCAAAGTTGGCGGTAATAAAATCCAAGGATTCTTAAATATGTTAGAAATCTGCAACATTGAAGTTCCAATTCCTATAGCAACCAATCCTCCAATTTTGTTATCTCTATAACTTACAACAGCGAACCCTACCATCTGAGCACAGCAGCCTACTGTAGCAGCACCTGCTGCAAGGCCAGATAAATCAAGCATTATACATAAGGCTGCACTTGAAATCGGTGCAGTTAAAGCCAAACCAACAACTACAGAAATAAATATTCCAAAAGCAAATGGTTGCCATTCAGTTGCCGTTACAATTGCCCCGCCAAGACCTGTCATTAGTTTACCAATTAAAGGCCCAATTAAAGTTGCTGAAATAGCACCAGTTAAAATAGTTACTGCAGGAGTACAAATAATATCAACCTTAGTTTCTTTTGAAATTGCTTTACCAAATTCAGCACCAATGGCTACTGCAATAAATGATCCTGCAGGACCACCTAAAGTCGCTCCCATCATACCTGTAATTGCACTTGCAAACATAACTAATGGTGGTGCCTTAAGGCCCCAAGCAACAGCAATACCAATAGCTGCTCCCATAAAGCTCATTGCTGTGGTACCTGTTTCAACAAGGAATGTTGAAACCATATTATTTCCTACTAAAATTGCACTTTGCTCACCAATAGTTTTAATAATTAACCCTATTAACAGTGATGCAAACAGTCCAAGAGCCATTGCAGATAAGGCATCCTGTAAATATCTTTTAGCTGAGAACTCTATATCTTTTCTCTTAAAAAAGCTTTGTTTTTCTTCCATTTTAATCTCCCATTTGTATCTCTAAATATACTTAACCTTGACAATTCTATCAAATGAGTATACTTCTGTCAAGACACATTCCCGTAGGTGACAAGACTTTTGCCTTTATTTTTAATTATCTTTGTGCTATACTTACATTATGAACGGAAATACAAGAAGAGAATTAATAATCAAAAAGTTAATTGAATCAGCAACACCACTTAGTGCGTCAAAACTTGCCAAGGAATTTTCGGTAAGCAGACAAGTTATAGTAGGTGATATTGCCATTTTAAGAGCCTCAGGAAGCAAAGTATCAGCAACACCTCGTGGCTATATTTTAGATGCAATTGAAACTCAGTATGGTTTTACTGGAATCTTACCATGTAAACATGGACCAGAAACTCTGTTAAAGGAACTATATATAATTGTAGATTTTGGTGCAACTATAATAGATGTAATAGTTGATCATCCAGTTTATGGCCAGCTTTCAGGAAACCTAAATATTTCTTCTAGATACGATGCAGATCTATTTGCTAAAAAAGTTGAAGATGGTTCTGCCAAGCCTCTTAGCGTTTTATCAGACGGAATTCACCTTCACACCATTGGCTGTAAAGATGAAGAAATCTTCCAAAAAATAAAAGAACAATTAACAAATGAAAACATACTAATTTAACTACTACCCTGTACTTGTACAGGGTTTTGTTTTAACAAAAAACTCACTAGCACAAGCTAATGAGTTTTCTTTTTTATTCAAATATATTTAGATACTTTAAACTAAGTAATCTTATTAAAGTGAAAACAAGTCATTTAATGCTTCACTAACTGTAGGATGAGTAAACACCATATTCTTTAAAACTGTGTAATCAGCATCCATATCCATAGCAAGTTTAACAATATTAATAACTTCATGAGAGTCTACGCAAAATAGCATAGCACCAAGAATTTTATTTGTTTTATTGTCAATTAACGCCTTAAGAACTCCTTCTGACTGACCTAAAACCAAAGCTTTTGGAATAGCGCCAGCTGGCATTTTAACAACTCTAAAGTCAAGTCCCATTTGTTCTGCTTCTTGCTGGTTTATACCAACCCTAGAAAAACTAGGACTTAAGAATACACTGTAAGGAACGTTTTTTCTCATAGACTTCTCATACTTACCTTGATTTTCTAGAGCAGATAAAACAACTCTGTAGTCATCTAAAGAAGTGTATGTAAACTGTAATCCACCAGTAACATCACCCATGGCCCAAATGTTATCGGCAGTAGTCTTAAGGTTTTCATCAGTAATCACTGCGCCTCTATCAGTAAGCTTAACATCAGTGTTTTCAAGACCTAAGTTTTCAGTATTAGGCTTTCTACCTGTAGCAATTAAAATTCCATCAAACTCTTTGCGAGCCTGGTTCAAATCAGCCTTGCCGCCAAGAATAAACTTAACGCCCTTAGCCTCTAGCACTTTTTGGACCTCATCTGCAATATCCTGGTCTTCTCTTGGAATAAGTCTTTCTCCGTCCTGTAAAACAGTAACCTGACTTCCAAAATTAGAATACATAGATGCAAACTCAAGACCAATATAACCACCGCCAACTATTAAAAGTTTTGCTGGCAATACTTCAAGATCAAGAAGCTGATCACTAAAGTAAACCTTGTCCAAATTATCTATACCAGGTAGGTTTGGAACAACCGATTGGCCACCAGTATTAATGAAAAACTTATCTGCCTGATAAATAGTTCCATCTACATCAATCTCATGGTTAGAAACAAATTTAGCAGTTCCATCAATAACATCTACTGTATCAAGTGAATCTAATTTATTGTAATTCTTATCTCTAAGTTTAGCAATAAGTTCTCTTTTTTTCAAAATCGTATCTCTATAAAAAGCCACCTTATCATGTTTTTTCGCTGCCTTCTCACCATTTGTAATCAAAAACTTAGAAGGAATACATCCTACATTTATACAAGTTCCACCATACATCTGATTCGACTTCTCAATTAGAGCAACCTTCTCGCCTTTACTACCAAGAGCTCCAGCCAAAGTCTTACCGCCTTTACCAAAACCAATTATTATACTATCATATTTCATATCACACCTCCGCACTTATAAGTTATGAATATACCTACCACGTGAAAAAATTTCTAAACATTATTTAATTAATTTAATATTAATCGAAGAAATATGACCTCTCGTCGTCACCTCTCCAGCCGTATATTTTACAGGTTTATTAAAAATCGGCCCATCAACAACAACAGTATGATACTCCCCATCTTCTCCACAAACATCAATTCCACATTGCTTAAAAACATCAATCATAGGCCTATCCATAGGCTTTCCAAGAAGTTCCACAGGCAGTTTATCGTTGTGCAAAGTCTTAACAATACACTTAAATCCAGCGTCAACTATAGCATAAGTATTTTCTTCTCTATCATGTTGCCATAAAGGAAAAAAAGGGCTCAATCCAGCATTTTCGGCTCTTTGGGTGCACCACTCTCTATGCTGCTTTATATCTATATCTCCAAAGCAAACACCAAGAGCGCCAAGAGCTTTTTGTTCTCTCAAAGTTTCTTCCATAGCCAAATGATAATCTTCACCTTCTGACTTAACTAGTAGAAGGGGAATATCCATAGATTTAGAGATAGCCTCTAAAAACTCTAAATCAACTCCATGAAACCAAGACTCTTCTCTTTCTTTGTTTACCATAACAAGAAGGCCCATAGGATCATGGCCCTCTTTAATCATTTTGTATAAAGCAAAGTTAGAGTCCTTACCACCACTAAAGGACATTATAAATTTCATATAACCCTCCTATTTAACCTTGTTTAAACTAATATTAAATAAGGTTTTATATCCATTTTCATCGCTATTTTCTATCCAAATATTTCCTTTATGAAGTTCCACAATTCTCTTACAAACTGCAAGACCTATTCCAGATCCTTCTTTTTGGAAATCGTCTCCCCTATAAAAAGGTTCAAATATTGTATCCTTAAGCTTTTCAGGAATTCCAGCCCCATTATCTCCAGTTGAAATAATAACCCTATTATCTAGTTCAACTATTCTAAAGAGAATTTTGTTTCCTGTTTTAGAATACTTAAAAGTATTAGTAATAATATTTTCAAATACCCTAGATAGTTCTCTTTTGTTTCCTTCAATATATATTTCGGTTTCTGGAATATCAATGTCTAGCTGGAAACCTTTATAATTAATTTCACTATATCTAGATGCTAAGTACTCCCTAACAAGTTCACAAACATCAATTTTAGTAACTTCCATTTTATAATCTGCATGTTCATAAGAACTGTATTCAAATAGTGTATTTATTAAGCCTGTTAAGCTTAGGGATTTTTCATGTATAATTTTTAAGTACAGATCCCTTTCTTCTTCTTTAACTAAACCTTTATATAAGGCTTCACTATAACCTTGTATAACAGTGATAGGTGTTTTTAAATCGTGAGATATATCAGCAACTAATTTTTTACGTCCTTCTGCCATTCTCTTTTCTTTTTTTCTAGTTTCTATAACGCTTGCTGTTAATCCATCAAAACTGTCGCAAATATTTTCCAGTTCCTTTATACCTCTATAATTAACCTTTTGAGTCATTTGGTTTTCCTTAAAATCTTCAATTGAATTGTTAAGCCTTCCAATTGGCCCTGCAACCTTCTTCCTAATATGGGCTGCAAATATAACTATTAAAATAAAGTACAGGAACAAAACGCATAAAACTCCTGTAGAAAATGGAGTAATAAATCTGCCAAAAGCAGTAACATTTTTCTTCTCTACATAGATAATTGCATGAAGTTTTTCACCATTATTGGTGAAGTCACACTTACGAAGCACATAGCCATCTTTTTCTTCAGAGGTAATCAGTTTATATTGAGCATCATTTAACTTATCATCTTTAACCCTGCCCGTTGAAAAAAGAACCTTTTTGTCTTTATCCAAAATAATTGATTCTGCATTCTTTTCATTTTCCTCTAGCCTTGGAATGATAAATATACTTTCAACATACTGATTGTATTTACCTGAAAATATATTCCAGCTTTGTACAACTTCATCATAATTTATTATGTATGGTAAATAGCTACGATCAAATTTCTTGTATTCCTTATTATTACTAGAATAAACGTATTTGCCCCATTTATCTATAATATGAAAATGACCTTTGTCACCTAATAGAGAATC
This sequence comes from Anaerovoracaceae bacterium, assembly GCA_036646055.1. Classification (GTDB taxonomy): domain Bacteria; phylum Bacillota; class Clostridia; order Peptostreptococcales; family Anaerovoracaceae; genus JAVWMQ01. Next base: position 184,364 of record JAVXMY010000001.1, read on the forward strand.
AACTGGTATCTTATCGTACTCTCCGTTTTCAAGATATACAATATAATCGTCTAATTCTACAACTTTTTCCACCTTGTCTCTCTGAAAGAAAATATATGTGGATATAACATAAACACCTGTAATCGCCAATAGGATTACAAGTGTAAATATAATATAGTTGCTTAATATTAATGTAAATACGCCATTATTCTTTTTCAAATCTATACCCTAGTCCTCTTACAGTATCAATAAATTCATTTCCGATTTTATCTCTTAAATTTGATATATGAACTACAATAGCTCTTTCATCAGTTTCCCCAATATCTCCAACTACAGCTTCATAAAGTCTAGCCTTTGTATATATTTGGCTAGGTCTTCCCATTAAAACCTTTAGTATTTTAAATTCCATTGGAGTTAAAATAATTTTCTCACCATTTTTGGTAACTTCAAATTTTCTAGAATCTAGTTTCAAACTTCCAATTTGAATTATGCTAGTATCTACAGATTTTTGCTCTGTAAAATCATAAACTCTTCGTAAATTCGATTTAACTCTTGCAATAATTTCAAGAGGATTAAAAGGCTTAGTCATATAGTCATCTGCCCCAATTTCAAGGCCTAATATTTTATCGCTATCCTGATTTTGGGCAGATAAAATAATTACCGGTATGTTGGAGTAGGTTCTAATAGATTTTATAAACTCATACCCATTCATAAGAGGCATATTCAAATCTACTATGGCCAAATCCACTTTTTCTTTGTCCATAACTTCTCTGCCTTCAATACCATTGTTACATGATAGAACTGTGTAGCCTTCGTTTTCTAAAAATAATTTTAAAAGGGATACTATATCCTTATCGTCTTCAACGACTAGTATTACATGGTTCATGTTTCTTACCTTCCTTGGCTTTCATTATACCTTGATAAATTAAAATAAACAATCCTGTAATAATTACATATAAATAAAAACTAAGTCCTCTGCTTAATAATACTGCTGAACTAATTATGCCTGTTGTAAACAATGTTTTAAACAACATCATAAATCCACCTTCGCTAACTCCAACAGCTCCCGGAAGAGGAATTGCTGAAACTGCAATATATAAAACTGCTTGAAGGGCTAAAACTGTAAAAAATCCATACTGACTTAAGCCAAATGATCTATAAACAAAGTAAGTAACACTATGTAGGCCTGTAATTCCAACTAGTGTAGTTAGTATAGTCATAATTACTGTTTTAGGATTATTCTTAATTATTGTTACGCCACCATGATACATTTTTATTTGTTCATGGGCGCTTTCCTTCCACTTATGGATCTTCTTTATATTAAATTTACCAAGTAAATTTAATATAAAATCAACTGCTTTACCTGCAAAACTCTTTGAAAACATTGCAATCATAATGGCTACAAAAACCATAAAGTTCAAAAACACTCCAAGCCCAAGTAATAATTTTAGGTTTACGCTAATTGATTCAATAAATTTATACTGATATATAAATCCTATAATTGCCATAGTTAAGGTAACCACTTGGTAACTTGCTAATTCAACTATTAAAGCAAGTGTTCCCACTGAAACATTTACATTGTCCTTACTCATAAAATAAAGTTGCATAGGTTGTCCACCTGATGCTGACGGTGTTATTGAACTGAAGAAAAATCCAATTGATGAATACTTAATTCCTTTCCAAAAGCCGCACTTACACTTCAAAAGTTTAAGTAACCTTCTAATGTTTAGACCTTCACAAATTACAAACAAAGACATAGATAAGGCTCCAATAAACAAGAACCTTTTATCAACCTTAGGAATTATCTCCATTAATTTAGCAAAAGTATCTCCCGAAAAGAGTACCCTAAATGTTAGTCCTACAATTAACACAAAGAAAATTCCACTTAATATTAATTTCTTTTTCGATTTTTTATCTTCCATACTCTAACCCTTCAAATTTAAAGCCTCTTTTTAGAAGATTCGGTATAGCTACTTCTAGTGCTTCAATCATTTTACCTGGTGCTCCTTCTTCGCCTCTGCCGTCATGAAGGCAAATAACTTCGCCTCCCTTAACTTTGTTTATAAGATCATCCTTCAAAACCCTACTGTCCTTTTTCTTCCAATCTCCAATCATAATGTCCCATAGCAAAACGCTAAATCCATATATATCTGCAAAGTATGAAGTGAATACGCCAAAGCATCCCCAGGTTGGTCTATAAAGAGTAGGTCCTAGTTCCATAGACTTAAAAACCGCAATTCCTTCTTCAAATTCACGTTTACATTTACTATATCCTTTTAGTATTTGGTTAGTGTGAGTCATTCCATGAAATCCTATAGTGTGACCATCTCTAACCATTTCACTTATTATTTCTTTGTTTTCTAAGGCAGTTTCCCCTATAACGAAAAATGTGGCCTTAATCCCATACCTTCTAAGAAGGCTTAAAAGCTTCTGCGTATATTCTTTACTAGGTCCATCATCAAATGTTAAGTAAACAGTTTGAGATTTTTCTTTTCTTTTAAATAGATTCTTTAGCCTGTAATAAGCCGTAGGCACTAGCAATACCACAAGTATCCCTATGATGATCAAAACTATTAACTTCATATATTAACCTTTCCTCTTTCACTAAATCACTAAAACTCTTCATATTGCGTTTCATATTCATAAGCAAACTTGGGTTATTCATTATTTTATTTATTTCTCTATAAACATTTTCGTGATTTCCAAGTACCACCTTGCCCATAGCCTTATTCTCCACAAACTGTCCATTAACAACTTCCTGAGCCAGTGATGGATTTACTGCTATTAAAGGAGTTCCGCTTCTAATGGCTTCAAATGTACAAATACCACCAGCTTTACTAACTAGCACATCAGCTTTATTCATGTACTCATTAACTCTGTTTGTGTATCCAATTATATGTAAGTTTTTGTATTTCCCCTCTAACTGATTATATAATTTTCTGTTTCTGCCCGTTATAATTGTAACGCTTACATTACTATTTTCATTTAATTTGCTAAGTCCATATTCTCCAATAGGTATAAGCCCTAAGCCCCCACCCATAATCAAAATATTCTTCTTGTCTTTTTGACTGTCTTTGTTCTGAGAAAACTTAGCAGACACAGGTATACCAGAAACAACGATTTTTTCCCTAGAAATACCTTTTTGCATAAGTTCCATTTTAACTCTGCTACTTGCTACAAAGTATCTGTCAGTTTTAGGCGCAATCCACTCGCCTTTTGAGCTAATATCAGTTATTACAGTAAATAGTGTAATTGGATCCCCTGTTTTTTCTTTATAACTGCTTACATACTTAGATGCCAAATGGATAGTTGAAATCACACAGTAGTAGTCTCCTTCTTTAACTAGCTTAGCAACTGCTCTTCTGCCAACTCCAACCATTGGAAGCTCTGTAACTGTTCCCTTGGCATTTTTGTCTGTTATCTCAATTATTTTGTTGTATAAATTCGGAGCCTTGTTAACCATCTTGTTAAACCCACTATAAAGAACCTTACTTAATGTAGGATTTATTGTCTCAACAATATCAACCACATCTGCCTTGTGGCCTTCATTCTCCAATTTTTCTTTTATAGTCATGGCTACAGAATGATGTCCCATTCCAAACTTACCTGTTAAAATTAATATCTTCATTTCATTTACCAAACTTTCTTGCCAAAGGTTTCAAATAAGCTGCAAACCTTGTCGCAAAGTAGTATTACAAATCCTTCTTTATATTTTGGTGGCACTATTGTTAATGGCCACATGTGTCTTAATATGCTATTTGCCTCAATGTCATTTAATTCAAATTCCATTTGGGCATTGATCAAAGCCTCTTTTGGATGAGACAACCCATGATAGTATTTTTTGAATCCTCTAGATTTATCGTGCCAGTCGTAAAGGAACATATCGTGCAAAAGTCCCCCACGAGCAGCAGATTTGCTGTCTAATCCCCACTTTTCGCATAATCTATATGCCATTATAGAGACGTTAATTGAATGTTCTAAACAAGTTGTACTTCCATGCTGTATAAACTGATTCATCTTAAGGAAACATTCATTTTGAAATACATCTTCCACATATTCCATATATTTTATATTTGCTGGAACTTTAATTCCATTAGATACTTTCATACTCTTCATTATTACTTTCCCTTCTGGTTTTGTAAGCTACAACAATTACATCTAGTATGTATAGTACCTGGAATGAAATCCCAATTACATTTGTAACTCCTATTGGCAAACTTGTTACCACTTCCGATAATGCAGGGTATATTATTTTTGCTATAACTATTGTTCCAACTCCCCATCCTATTGTACTTTCAAGACAAAGAATTCCTTTGTAGTTATAACTTTTGTGAGTATAATCCCACCAAACTCTATCAAACATTTTATTCATTCCTATTGCTACTAGGTATTCAAATAGGGTTGCGATTAAACTTCCTAAAATAAATAGTACCCATAGGTTATTGCTAAATTGATTTATCACTGGATAAAGAATCATTATTCCAAATCCATATATTGCACAAAAAGGAGCCTTAGCGAATCCTCTGTTTTCCCAATATCCAAGTTCTTTTTTTATTACGATACATTCCATTGCCCATCCCAAAAAACTAAATGCGGCAAACATAGTTATATAGTATCCATAATTATTTAATATTAATTCGTTAATGTTACTCATAATAAATCCCTCCCCTGATTTATACTAATTATACCTATTGAATATCAAGGTTTAATTAAGGAAATGTTAAGATTTCTTAATATTTCCCAATTTATTAGTAATTACTTATATATATTTCCACATAAAAAAGATAAACCTTGCTATTTTGCTTAGTTTATCTTTTATAATTATAGTCTTAATTGTGAGAGTTTATCACATTAATACATCGTTTCTATTATTCTTTTTTTGTTGCAATTGCACTACTTAAACTCATTGTTCCCTTCTCGATTTCAAGCAATTGATTTCTCACCTTAGTCAAAGATTCCTCATCAATGTCGCTGCCAATAGAAAGGCTAGCATTATAAAGAACTTTTTCTAAATCATTATGAATAACCGCAATTCGGCCTTTGATTTTCATGATTTCTTCATCATGAATTTCTTTTTCGATTCTTTCATCCTGACCTAGAACTTTACCTGTATCAATTTCATACTCTGTATATCCAGTTACCACAATGGGATCGTATCCAAACTGTTCATTAAGTGTCTTAGCAAATGCTTCCTTACCAATCATTTCTCCATGAACCAAAAAAATCTGGGACGGTTTCTTTTTAAATCCTGAAACCCAATCAAGAAGTCCATCTTTGTCTGCATGTCCGGAAAACCCTTCTAGGTTATGAATTTCTGCGTTAATATGAATGTCTTCTCCAAATAGGACAACTTCTTTTTGTCCATTGATAATATTTCTGCCAAGGGTACCTTCTGCTTGATATCCAACAAAAACAATACTAGCTTTGCTATTCCAAAGGTTGTGTTTCAAATGATGTCTAATCCTACCTGCTTCGCACATACCACTTGCTGAAATAATAACCTTAGGTTCCTTATCTGTATTTAGCCACTGAGAATCTTTAGTTGTCTTAGTAAATTTAAGCCCAACAAAGTCTAAGGGATTATCCCCTCTAAGCAAGAAACCTTTAGCTTCTTCGTCAAATACCTGAGCATTTGCCTTGAAAACTTCTGTTGCATTAGTCGCCATAGGGCTATCAATATAAACGGTTAAATCCCCTAATTCTTTTTTGTACTTACTACTATTTTCAAAGTACTTGTTTAACTCATAAATTAGTTCCTGAGTTCTTCCAACTGCAAAAGAAGGAATAATAACACTTCCACCTCGTTTATAAGTCTTAATAATAATCTCAATTAAATCTTCTATACCATTGCCTTCTGCAGGATGAAGCCTATCTCCATAAGTAGTTTCCATAATAACTACATCAGCAGATTTAATTTGAGTAGGATTTCTTAAAATCGGTCTATCGTTTACACCAATATCTCCAGAGAAGACAATTTTCTTTTCATTGTCTCCTTCTTTAATCCATAATTCAATAATAGCAGAGCCCAAAATATGCCCAGCATCATTAAATACAACTCTCATATTCTCATTTAGCTGAATCATTTGGTCATACCTAACAGAGTTTATATATTTCAATGTTTCAACTGAATCATTAAAAGTATAAAGTGGTTCAATTAAAGGTCTTCCCATTCTTTGGTTCTTCCTATTCTTCCATTCTGCTTCCTTCTCGTGGATATATCCACTGTCCTTTAGCATAATTTCTAGCAAGTCACCAGTTGCATCAGTACAATAGATTTTACCCTTGAAACCTCTCTTAACTAAAAGAGGTAACCTTCCGCAATGGTCAATATGGGCGTGACTTAACACAACACATTCTATCTCTTTTGGATCAAAGGGAAACTCTTCAAAGTTTAACTCTTCTTGAGCCTTACCTCCCTGAAACTGACCACAGTCTAGAAGTATCTTATGTTCTCCACTTGTCACCAAATGACAAGACCCAGTAACTCCAACAGCTGCTCCACAAAACTTTATTTTCATAGGAAACCCTCCTTTGCAAGGATACTTAACTTTTGATTATTTTTATTCAAAAACTTTAGTTGATAAGTATCTTTCTCCTGTATCTGGTAATACCACAACAATATTTTTACCTTTGTTTTCATCTCTCATGGCAAGAACCTTAGCCGCATAAAGGGCAGCTCCAGAAGATATTCCACATAACACTCCTTCTTTTCTGCTCAAAGCCTTAATCTCATGAAAAGCCTCATCTTCTGTAACACAAATGATTTCATCAATAAGCGCCTTATCTAAAATACTTGGAACGAAGTTAGCACCAATCCCCTGAAGTTTATGGGGCCCTACAGTTCCTTTAGATAATAATGGAGATCCAGCAGGTTCTACTGCCACAACCTTAACATTAGGATTCTGGCTCTTCAAAAACTGCCCAGTACCTGTTAATGTTCCTCCAGTTCCAACTGATGAAACTAAAATATCCACCTGTCCCTCTGTATCTCTCCAAATCTCTGGACCAGTTGTTTCTCTATGAGCTCTAGGATTGGCAGGATTATCAAACTGAGCAGGAATAAATGGATTAGCCATAGTTTCTGCTAGTTCTTCAGCCTTCTTAATAGCTCCAAGCATGCCTTCAGACCCAGGGGTCAAAACCAGCTCAGCACCGTAGGCCGCAAGTAGTAATCTTCTCTCTATACTCATAGTATCTGGCATAGTTAAAATAGTTCTATATCCTTTAGATGTGCCTACAGCAGCAAGGCCAATTCCTGTATTACCACTTGTAGGTTCAATAATAACACTACCTGGGCCAAGTAAGCCTTTTTCCTCTGCATCCTGGATCATATATTTTCCAACTCTATCCTTAGCACTTCCCCCTGGATTCATGCATTCCATTTTGGCCAAAATGTTTCCACCAAACTCTTCCCCGTATTTATCCAGTGCAAGTAGTGGTGTGTTCCCAATTAAATCAACTAAACTTCTAGCAATTTTATTCATATTATTACCATCCTTTCTTTTTTGTATAATATTATTCTATCACATTTTAAAGAAATTTATACCCAAACAATTAAGGAATTAACCAATTTATTTCGCCTAGCTAATTCTTCGGCAATATCTACTAACTGCAATGAGCAGTTTTTTCCATAAAAAAAGGCGCGAAAACGAATTTTCGCGCCTAAAATATTTAATCTTAGATTAATCCACCAATCTGTACGAATAATGGAGCAAATACTAATGAAACGATAGTCATTAGTTTGATTAAGATGTTGATAGATGGACCAGATGTATCCTTGAATGGGTCACCTACTGTATCTCCAACAACTGCAGCTTTATGAGCATCTGAGCCCTTGCCGCCATGATGTCCTTCTTCAATATATTTCTTAGCGTTATCCCAAGCACCACCAGCGTTAGCCATCATTATAGCTAATAGAACACCAGCAGATAAAGCTCCTGCTAACATTCCGCCTAAGGCTTCAACACCTAGAATAATACCAACTGCTAAAGGAGCAACAATAGCAATTAATCCTGGAGCAACCATTTCTTTTAGAGCTGCTAAAGTAGAAATATCTACACATCTAGCATAGTCTGGTTTAGAAGTTCCTTCCATAATTCCTGGATCTGCTTTAAACTGTCTTCTAACTTCCTCAATCATTTCAAATGCAGCCTTACCAACTGAATTCATTGTTAATGCTGAGAACATAAATGGAAGCATAGCTCCAATAAATAGTCCGATAATTACGATTGGTTCTAGTAAACTGATTACTGAAATACGAGCAACTGTAGCATATGAAGCAAATAGTGCTAATGCTGTTAATGCTGCTGATCCAATAGCGAAACCTTTACCAATAGCTGCTGTTGTGTTACCAACTGAGTCTAATTTGTCTGTGATTTCTCTTACTTCTGGTGGAAGTTCTGCCATTTCAGCAATACCACCAGCATTATCTGATACTGGACCGTAAGCATCAACTGCTACTGTCATACCAGTAGTTGAAAGCATTCCAACTGCTGCAAGAGCAATACCGTATAATCCAGCGAACTGGTAAGCTACATAAATACCAACAACAATACACATAATTGGCCAAACTGTTGAAAGCATTCCAACTCCTAGACCACTGATGATTGTAGTAGCAGCACCTGTTTCAGACTGGTCAGCAATTTTCTTAACTGGATTGTAGTCTGCAGATGTATAAATTTCTGTAATTTTACCGATTGCAATACCAACAACTAACCCTGCAACGATTGCAATTGCGTAGTTGTAGCTTCCTAGCATGTACTTACTTAGTAAGAATGATGCGATTATAACGATAATACCACTAATATATGTACCCATGTTTAGGGCAGTAGCTGGATTTGTGCCTTCTTTACCTTTAACTAATAAGATACCAATTACTGATGCAATGATACCAACAGCTGAAAGAATAAGAGGGAACATTGCAGCTGTTTCTACTGAGAATGCCCAGTTAGAATTGAAAGCTGCTACTGCTGCTAATGTAATAGCAGAAATAATTGATCCAACATATGATTCAAATAAGTCTGATCCCATACCTGCAACGTCACCTACGTTGTCTCCAACGTTGTCTGCAATTACAGCTGGGTTTCTTGGGTCATCTTCAGGAATTCCTGCTTCAACTTTACCTACTAGGTCAGCGCCAACGTCTGCCGCTTTAGTGTAGATTCCGCCACCAACTCTACCAAATAGAGCCATTGATGAAGCACCTAGTCCAAATCCCGTGATTGTCTGAACTACAGTCGCTAAGTCAAATACGCATACAACTATTCCTAATCCTAATAGACCTAATCCTGTTACACAAAGTCCCATTACTGCACCAGATCTAAATGCTACAGCTAAAGCCTTAACCATTCCTGATTCTTTAGCCGCCTGAGCAGTTCTAACGTTACCCTTTGTAGCAACATTCATTCCGAAATAACCTGCCAATACTGATAAAAGTGCACCGATTACATATAATATTGCTGTAATCCAAGACTGAAGAGCAAATCCAATTAATAAGAATAATACTACAATAACAATTGCCATTGTTCTGTATTCTCTTCTTAGGAATGCCATAGAACCTTCTCTGATGTATCCAGAGATTTCCCTCATTCTGTCTGTGCCTTCATCCACGTTGCTAATCCACTTTGTTAAAACAAAGGCTACGATTAGCGCAATTACTGCAGCTACTGGAGCTACAATTGCTAAAATGTTCATAAAATGCCTCCTTCTCACAATGTAGCCCATAAAGAGGTGTCAGTTAAGACACCCCCATATAATACTTATTGTGAAATATAAAAAAAATAATAAATAATAAATAATTTATTTAGGTTCCATTGTAACAATTACTACTGATAATACAATAAATAGTACTGCTGCAACAGTTGTGATTTTACTTAAAATCACATCATATCCTTTACTTTTCTTTTTTCCAAAAAGCTGCTCAGCGCCGCCACCGATTGATCCTGAAAGACCATCGCTGTTGCTTGACTGTAATAGGATACTTCCAATAAGGATAATACTTGCTAATCCAAGTATAAGCATTAGAATTTTCATATTCTTCCTCCAAACTCTATATTTTTTAGTCATCTAGACTGTAACTATTGGATTATATCACAAGAGTTTTGTTTGTGCAATACATACAATATAATTACTTAATATTGTAAAATGCATCCATACCTGCATAAATTGCAGTCTCACCTAGAACGTCTTCGATTCTTAATAACTGGTTATACTTAGCAATTCTATCTGTTCTAGATAAAGATCCTGTCTTAATCTGTCCAGCATTTAATCCAACTACAATATCTGCAATAGTAGTATCTTCTGTTTCTCCACTTCTGTGTGAAACTACTGCTGTATATCCAGCTTTTTTAGCCATTTCAATTGCATCAAATGTTTCTGTTAAAGTACCGATTTGGTTAACCTTAATTAGAATTGAATTTGCAATTCCTTTTTCAATACCCTGGATTAATCTTTCAGTGTTTGTTACGAACAAGTCATCACCAACAATCTGAACCTTGTCTCCAAGTTTTTCAGTCATGATTTTCCATCCGTCCCAATCGTCTTCAGCAAAACCATCTTCAATTGAAATAATTGGGTATTTGTCACAAAGCATTTCGTAGTAAGCCGCTAATTCTTCTCCAGTCTTAACAACCCCTTCACCTGCTAAGTTGTAAACGTTTTTATCTGCATCATAGAATTCACTAGCTGCAGCATCTAATGCAATACGTACATCTGCACCTGGTTCATATCCAGCTCTCTTAATAGCTTCAATAATCACCTGAATCGCTTCTTCATTAGTCTTTAGGTTTGGAGCGAATCCGCCTTCATCACCAACTGCTGTATTTAATCCCTTTTCTTTTAGAACTGCTTTTAAACTATGGAAAACTTCAGCTCCACATCTTAAAGCTTCTCTAAATGATTCTGCACCAACTGGCATAATCATAAATTCCTGAATGTCAACAGTATTATCAGCGTGTGATCCACCGTTTAATATATTCATCATTGGAGTAGGTAATGTTTTACCGTTAACTCCACCTAAGTACTGGAATAAAGGTAGGCCTACTGAATCAGCTGCAGCTCTTGCTACTGCCATTGATACTCCTAAAATAGCATTTGCGCCTAACTTACCTTTGTTTGGTGTTCCATCTAACTCAATTAAGAAGTTGTCTAATCCAATCTGGTCAAATGGGTCCATTCCCATAATTTCTTCTGCAATAATGTCGTTTACATTTTCTACAGCCTTAAGTGTACCTTTACCTAAGTATCTGTCTTTGTCTCCGTCTCTTAATTCAACAGCTTCATGTATACCTGTTGATGCTCCAGATGGAACGATTGCTCTTCCTTCTGTGCCATCAGATAATAATACTTCTACTTCTACTGTAGGATTTCCTCTTGAGTCAAGAACTTCTCTTGCTAATACGTCTTCAATAAACATTTTTTCCTCCTAAAAATCAATAATTTCAATAAAATCTGTTGGCTTTAAGCTAGCTCCGCCTACTAAAGCCCCATCTATTTCACCCATATTCATAATTTCTGTTGCGTTAGCAGGTTTAACACTGCCACCATACTGAATTGTTACCATATCTGCAACATCTTCATTATATAATTCTGTGATTACATCTCTAACATATCCACAAATTTCATCAGCCTGTTCAGGTGTTGCTGTTCTACCTGTACCAATAGCCCAAACAGGTTCGTATGCAACTGTAATTTTAGAAACTTTGTCTGCATCTAAACCTTTTAGTCCTCCGACTAACTGAGTTTTTACAACATAAAAAGCCTTTTCCCCATCTCTTTCTTCAAGAGATTCTCCTACACATAAGATGGGAAGAATTGAAGTTTCATATAGTTTATGTAACTTCTTATTTACAGTTTCATCTGTCTCACCAAAGTACTGTCTTCTTTCAGAGTGACCAACAATGCAGTAATCCACACCGATTTCTTCTAACATCTTTGCTGAAATCTCTCCAGTAAATGCACCTTCATCTTGGAAGTGCACATTCTGTGCTCCAACTTTAATATTTGTACCCTTAAAAGCTTCAACTAATGTTTGTAGTTGTAAGTAAGGTGCACAAATTGCTGTTTTAACATCTGTATCCTTATATAAAGTTTTAAATTCATCTGCGAATGTCTGTGCCTGCTCAATATTCTTAAACATTTTCCAGTTTCCCGCAATAAATGGTATTCTCATTTTTACCTCCTATTTATCCTGAAGAACTGCAATACCTGGTAACTCTTTACCTTCTAGGTATTCCATTGACGCACCTCCACCAGTAGAAATATGGCTCATTTCTTTTACAAGTCCAAATTTTTCTACAGCTGCAGCTGAATCCCCACCACCAATAATTGTAATTGCATCGCTTACAGCTAAGGCTTCTGCAATGCCTCTTGTACCGCCTTCAAAATTTGACATTTCGAATACGCCTACTGGTCCATTCCAAACAATTGTTTTTGCCTTTGCTATTTCAGTCTTAAATAGTTCCACAGTTTCAGGTCCAATATCCATTCCCATCATATCATTTGGAATTTCATTGGCCTTAACAACTTTACGCTCTGAATTATTATCAAATTCCTTTGCGCAAACTGTGTCAATTGGAATCAACATTGATACACCCATTTTTTCGGCTTTTTCCATTAGTGATTTTGCTAAATCTATACTTTCAACATCAAGTAATGATTTTCCGATTTCGTATCCTTTAGCTTTTAAGAATGTATATGCCATTCCTCCACCAATAATTAAAGAATCTACCTTAGTTAATAGGTTTTCAATTAATAAAATTTTATCGCTTACCTTTGCTCCACCCATAATGGCTAGAAGTGGTCTTGTTGGACTTTCTACTGCATTTCCTAAATACTTAACTTCTTTTTCAATTAAGAATCCAGATACTGCCGGTAGAAATTCTGCCAATCCTGCTGTAGAGCAGTGAGCTCTGTGTGCCGTACCAAAAGCGTCGTTTACAAAGATTTCACCAAGCTTAGCTAACTCTTCTGTAAATACTCTTTCGTTCTTAGTTTCTTCTTTTCTATATCTTGTATTTTCTAGTAACTGAACTTCTCCATCCTTTAGATTTAAAGCCGTTGCAATTACTTCTTCATTTACTACAGCATCAGCTGGAATAAATTTAACATCTCTACCAATAAGAGTTCCTAATCTTTTTGCAACAGGTGCTAAAGTATACTCTGGCTTTGGTTCACCTTTAGGTCTACCCATATGAGACATTACAATTACTCTTGCGCCATTTTCAATTAAATAATTAAGTGTAGGAAGAGCTGCTCTAATTCTAACATCATCTGTAATTTTTCCATCTGCCATAGGAACATTAAAATCACATCTAACAAGTACTCTTCTTCCCTTTACATCAATATCTCTTACTGTTTTTTTCATGTTTTACCTCTAAAAATCTACACTAAAATTTTCGTATAATATGCCGCATTGTTTAAAATGCGGCATAACATAATTCAATACTATTTGTTGTCAACTGAATGCATGTGTTTCATTAAGTCTAACACCTTGCTTGAATAACCATATTCATTATCATAGAATGAAATTAGTTTGAAGAAGTGTTCATTTAGCTGAATTCCTTCTCTAGCATCAAAGATTGATGTGCAAGGATCTCCAATGAAATCTCCAGATACAACTTCGTCATCTACATATTCAAGGATATCCTTCATTGTAGTTTCAGAAGCTTCCTTAACCTTAGCACAGATTTCTTCGTATGTAGCAGGTTTTTCTGTTACGATGTTTAAGTCAACTAAAGATACGTCTGCAGTTGGAATTCTATATGAAATACCTGTCATTTTTCCCTTTAGTTCAGGAATAACTAAACCAACAGCTTTAGCCGCACCTGTTGTTGATGGAATAATATTTCCAAAAACAGATCTGCCTGTTCTCCAGTCCTTGTTTGAACGAGCATCAACAACTTTTTGCTTTGAAGTTGCAGCATGGATTGTTGACATTAGTCCTTCTTTAATTCCCCAGTTATCGTTAATAACTTTAGCAATAGGAGCTAGGCAGTTAGTTGTGCAAGATGCATTTGAAACTACCTGATATTCTTTTTTGTAATCTTCATGGTTAACACCCATAACAAAAGTAGGGCTGTCATCTTTAGCAGGTGCAGAAATAACTACTTTCTTAGCTCCAGCTTTAATGTGGTCCATTGCCTTTTCAGTTGTTGTGTAAGCACCAGTACCTTCTACAATATACTCAGCTCCACATTTAGCCCAAGGAATGTTAACAGCTTCGTTTTCTGAATACACTGGAACCTTCTTACCATCAATAACGATTCCTTCTTCATATGTTTCTAAACTCTTTGGGAATCTTCCAAATGTTGAGTCATATTTTAGTTGATAAACTAAGTAATCTAAATCCGCATTTCTAACGTTGATTCCACAAATTTCGATATCTTTATCGTCCATTGCCGCACGAATAACTACTCTACTAATACGACCAAATCCACTAATACCAACTTTTACTGACATAATGTCCTCCTTATGTTCTTGTTACTTTATCTTGCTTTAATTTATTTAATAAATATATTAACTATATTAATATCTTTTTCGTTTAGACGAACTAGGTATATTAAGTTCATCTCTGTATTTTGCAACAGTTCTTCTGGAAATATCCATTCCTCTTTCAACCAATATATTTACAATTTTCTGATCGCTTAATGGAGACTTAGGGTCTTCACTATCAACTAAATCTTTTATATGGCTTTTTACACTTTTTGATGAAATATTTTCACCTTGGCTCTGCACCCCTGCCGAAAAGAAATATTTTAATTCGAACATTCCTCTGTGACAATCTAAGTACTTACCATTTATTGTTCTACTAACTGTAGACTCGTGTATCTCTAATTCTTCTGAAACATCTTTTAGTGTCATTGTTTTCAAAAACTTCTCTCCATTTTTGAAAAACTCTTGCTGCTTTTTAACTATAGTCTTAGCAACATTTAAAATAGTTTGTTTCCTCTGTTCAATACTTCTCATTAGCCAAACAGCTGAATCAACTCTTTCAGTTAAATATTCTATAAGCTGAGTATCTGTTTTCTCTTGCTTTAATAGTTTTTCATAATATGAACTAACCATTAGCCTTGGCATACTGTTATCATTTGATATAACTACATATTCACCATTTATTTCTTTAACTATAATATCCGGAACAATATATCTAGTCTCGCTTTTAGGCGCAAACTGTAACCCTGGTCTAGGCTCTAATTTTTTTATTTCATCACGAATTTCTTGGACTTGCATAACTGTAATATTCAGCTTCTTGGCAATGGCAGTTAATTTATTTTCTGCTAACTGGTCCATATAATTGTCAAGTACTGTTTCAGTTTCGTAACTTAATATTCCCCTTTGCTCCATTTGTCTTTTTAGACAATCAGCAAGGGAAGTAGCACAAATTCCAATTGGATCAAAGTTTTGTATAACTTCAACCACATCACCTACTACATCTTCCTTAACCTTTAATAGTTTTGATACATCCGAAATAGACAATGTCATATATCCATTATCATCAAGACTTTCTATTATAAATTTGCCTACACGTCTTAGCCCTTTGTCTTTTATTGCAAATTGCAACTGAAAGGATAAGTGTTCCTGTAATGAAACTCCCGCAGCAACATATTTCTCATAAGAGTTATCTTCATCGCTGCCATCATAAGAGGAACCATCATAATTCGAATCTTTATTACCTTTGCCATATCCATAGTCTTCTAAGTATTCAGCTAAAGCATCATCTTTCTTACTTGAATCTGAGTCTTCACCTGTAGTACTTTCTAAAACAGGATTTGATAATAGTTGTTCTTGTACATAAGAATTCAATTCCTGAGTGTTATACTGCAATATTTTTATCGCTTGTATAAGTTCAGGAGTCATAACTAGTTTCTGCTCTTGTGAAATTGTTAAATCGTATCCTAGTTTCATTTTTACAGTCCTCTATTTATTATATCACAAATACTCTCTATTTCAACCCTGGATAACCTAGTTGTCTTAATGCTTCAAATATAATAATATTTGCACAATTTGACAAATTCAGTGACCTTAATCTTGTATCTGCGCTCATTGGTATTCTAATAGCCTTTTCTTTATGAGCTGCAATAAAATCCTTTGGCAAACCTTTAGTTTCTCTGCCAAATAAAATCATATCGCCATCCTTATATTCTACCTTATCATAAAAGTTTCCACCCTTAGTTGTTGCTAGAAACATTCTCTTATCTTTATGGACTTCCATAAATTCGTCTAAACTTTTATATATGTGTAAATCAACATGCTCCCAATAGTCAAGACCTGCCCTCTTAACACTTTTATCATCAATGGAAAACCCCAGTGGTTCTACTAAATGTAAGGAAACATTTGTGGCAGCACAGGTTCTAGCAATATTTCCTGTGTTTGGTGGTATTTCTGGTTCTACTAATACTATATTTAATGACATTTTCTATATCTCCTTTTACTATCTTACTCTATAATAATAAATTTTTGCAACTTTATAAAGACAAATTTGCAAATCTAGTATATAATTCTATAGATAACGACATTTTTTAGGAGGTAATAACAATGAAAACAGTAAAAGTTGGTCTATTAGGGTTTGGAAATGTAGGTATGGGAACATACAAAACTTTAGAAATGAATAAGGACCATATCAAGAAACAGACAGGCGTAGATATTGAAATTACAAAAATATTAGTGAGTAATATCAATAAAGATAGAGGCGTTGCCTTACCTGATAGGACACTTACGACAAATGCTGATGACATTTTAAACAATAAAGATATAGATATTGTAGTAGAAGTTTTAGGCGGAATTGAACCTGCATCTTCTTACATGCTAAAGGCACTTAACAATGGTAAACATGTAGCTACAGCTAACAAGGCTGCTGTTGCAGAAAACTTTGCAGCACTAAATGAAGCTGCTAAAAATAATAATGTTCTTCTTAAATTAGAAGCTTGTGTTGCTGGAGGAATTCCAATCCTTCACCCACTAACAACTGTTTTACAGGCCAACCAATTTGATGAAATTCTTGGAATTTTAAACGGAACAACAAATTATATAATGACTCAGATGACTGAATTCGGATTAGATTATAACGATGTACTTAAAGACGCTCAGGAAAAAGGTTTTGCAGAAGCTGATCCAACTGCTGACGTTGAAGGACTTGATGTAGCCAACAAGCTATCAATTTTAATGGCACTTGCATTTGATAAGTATGTACATCCAAGTGATATTCCAACAGTAGGCATTTCAAAAATCACACCGGAAGAAATTCAGGCAGCAAAAGAAGAAAACTGTAAAATCAAGCTAATTGCTTCAGCGAAAAAAGTTGGAGATAACCTTGAATATGAAGTAAAACCAATGAAACTTCCAGTTGATCACCCACTAGCTGGTGTAAGCAATGAATTTAATGCAGTATTTGTTAAGGGTAACGCTGTAGACGATTTAATGTTCTATGGTAAAGGCGCAGGTCCTCTACCAACAGGTTCTGCTGTTATGGGAGACGTACTAGAAATTGCCAAGGTAGTTGCTAAGGCCTAAATTTAAAAGTATAATAATCAGCATATATGCTGACAAATAAACAAATCTAAGGAGGAATTGATTTAATGTCAATTAAAAAAGAATGGACTTCTCTACTAGAGGGTCAAACAGAAGAAACATTTGAAAAGTTTTGGGAAGAATATAGCGGTGCAGAAACTAAAATCTACACAGATATTCTAAATAACAAAATGGAAAAATTCCAAGGCAAAATGGAAGAATTAGCTGCTAAATATGAAGTACGACCAGTAATCTTCATGGGATTTCTAGATGGGATTTCAACAAGTTTAAGAAATGAAATCAACCTAGACGAAATCACTCTTGAAAGCCAGATTGATTTAGATATTGATTTAGAAAAACTATTCTTCAATATGTTAAAAGCAGATGCAGACTACCTATTCACATTAGAGCAGTGGGACAGCATCCTAACAGAAGATAGAAAAATGGAAATTGTTGATGAATACAGAAGATCAAGAACTGTTGTCAAAGGTGAAAAAATCGGCAGAAACGATCCATGTCCATGTGGCAGTGGCAAGAAATACAAGAAGTGTTGCGGCAGATAGTAAGCCTATAAATACCAAAACATATACTTACAAAACAAAAGGATTTACAATTTAGTAAATCCTTTTTAACTATCTAAAATTCAAACTCTCTGTTGTCTTTATCAACAAATCCAACTACAACTTGAGAAAGGCCAAAAACCTCTTTAACTAAAGCTGCTAGTTGATCTCTAAGAGCAATTACATCTTGCTTGTTTTCAACAAATCCATCAATTGGAAAGAAAATATTTGTAGCATTCTCTGTAATCTTTCCATTCTCTCCCTGACGATGAATCCACATTCTGGTTTTTACATCAGTCCCTGAAGCGTATACCACTTCCTCTTTGGAGATTTTTTCAGGAACAGTCTCACCAAATGGAATGAACTCATCCTCATCTGTACTATACCTAATTTCAATATCTCCCTCCATTTTGTCAATATTATGAGCGCCTAGTGGGATGAAATATTTAAGACTCATAGCATTGCCAAGGTCTACTAAAGGATTAATCACTGGAATATCATTACCCTTAGCTACTCTTTTAGCCAACGCTTCAATTGAGCACATATACTTATTTGGATTAATATCCAGTTTTCTAAAAGCTTCTCGATATAAGTTAATATTAAACTGTTCTCTAACATTTTTATCAAGCCATTCTGCCTTAACTCCAGCTACTGCATCCTTCAATAGCCTTTCAATTTCAGGATATTTTTTTGAATTGTCAATTCCTTTAGCAACAACAATACCAAAAACACCATTTTCTACTTTTTCAAAAAATCGTTCATCTACTTTAAATTTCATGAATTTTCCCCCTCCA
This sequence comes from Anaerovoracaceae bacterium, assembly GCA_036646055.1. Classification (GTDB taxonomy): domain Bacteria; phylum Bacillota; class Clostridia; order Peptostreptococcales; family Anaerovoracaceae; genus JAVWMQ01. The sequence goes on from JAVXMY010000001.1 coordinate 203,202, forward strand.
TTATATAAGTTTATTTTTTAATAGACCTAAGCTCTGCCACCTTCTCAAGTACTTTACATAAACCTTTTTCAATATTATCTTCGTCTAAAACCGACTTCTCCATAGGGCAAAGATCTGTTCCGTCCCTATTTATAATATTCTTTACCAATTTATCGTAAGTAAACTCCACACCAGCTGTTTCAAAAACCTTCATAGCTGGCTGACTAATTACCATACCATGGACCACTTTAGGCTGACCTGCCACTATAAACATAGCACTAGCCTTACCAATTACCTTATCACAAATATAAGCATCTTTAAGATGTCCCAGATTATAGTTTTTGATAATTGGAGAGACTCCTCTGTCAGTTTCTCGAAAAACCTGCTCATACTGTTTTATAATACAAGCTAGATTTTCTTCTATTAAAATTCTTCTAAGTTCCTTAATCATTTACTTTTTTAAGCCTCTTCACTAAAATCGGAATTAATATAATCTGAATTATTATTCCAGGTAATCCCATTGCAATACTTCCGAAGAATACCTGTGCATTAAGCATCTTCATGCCAAAGAGATTAAATAAAATTATGTACATTATTCCATTTACAATTCGTCCACCAATTAAAGTTAGAATCAAACTAACATAGTTGTTATTGATTTTATTTCCAAGTATTCCTGCTAGAAGACCGTAGGTCATAAGTTCCATTGCCATGGCAGGTAAAATTAAAACTGCAGGCATACCAAACAGTATTGAAGACAAAACCGGTGACATAATTCCAACAGCTAAACCTACAACTGGCCCTGCTAAAAACCCTGCTAGTAAAACCGGAATATGCATTGGCAAGAATATCTTTCCTGCATTTGCCCCTACTGGCAAGAAGTGAAATGCCTGTGGCAATAGTAAACCTAAGGCCAAAAACAATCCTGCATACACAATTTTTTTCGTACTATTCATTTCTCTATTCATTTTCTTTCCTTCCAAAACATTCACTAAATAAAAGGGGATTATTTTACTCCCACTCTTTTACATTCTTCTTTAATAACGCACTCTTCACATTTAGGAGATCTGGCAATACAGCAATTTCTCCCATGAAAAATCAAGCTATGATGAGCCTCTGACCATCTTTCTTCTGGAAAGGCTTTCATTAACCCAAGCTCTGTTTTGAGCACGTTTTTTTCTGCAACAAAGCCAATACGGTTAGCTAGTCTAAACACATGGGTATCAACTGCAATACGAGGAACGCCAAAGCCAACTGATAAAACCACATTAGCGGTTTTTCTCCCTACACCAGGTAATTCCACCAAAGCATCATAGTCTTTTGGAACCTGACTATTATGATTTAAAACTAACCCCTTAGCTAGATTTACAATGTTTTTTGACTTAGTCTTGTACATTCCAATTGTTCTAATATATTCTGCCACCTCATCTGGATTTGCTGCGGCTAGTTTTTCGGGAGTTCCATAGGCTTCAAAGAGAGCCGGCGTTACCTTGTTTACACTTACGTCTGTGGTCTGTGCTGAAAGGGCAACGGCTATAATTAATTCAAATACATTCTTGTGATTTAAGGCACATTCTGCCATTGGATATTCATCCCTTAGTTTATCAAGGATTGTTATAACCCTTTTTTTCATCATCGCCATAGTAACCTCTTAGTTTTAGGATAATTTGAAGTTGTCCTTCCTATCCTTTTTTATATTTTTGCTAATTCTGTTTTTATATAGTTCCATACCAAGTGTATAAATATAATCGTAAAGAAGGAAGACTACCAGTCCACCTGCAAGAAGTATGTAATTAGAATAGTTTGGCAAGGAAAAATTCCCAAAGAAAAGTTCTTTGAAAAAGAAAAGTGCCACACCGATTACTACCCCATAAAACAATATTTTAACTAGGAAACTAACAGGTCTGTTTTCGATTTTTTCCGCCAAATATTTAACAATACCATAAATACCAAAGCAAAACACATAAGGTATTACTGCTAGTTTATTTGGAATTATTATAAATATCATTATGGAAGCTGCTATATAAAGCATTATTCCTCCCTTTAGACCTGTTTCAATTAGTACTGCTCCCACAAATAAGGAACTAACTAAATAAAGCGTCATTTCTACTCCTGGAACAAACGAAGCTAAGAATACTGTTACAACAGTAAAGGCTAAGCAAATTCCAGATAGAGCCAGTCTAAAGGTATTGTCTTTGTTCTTTTCCATATCAATCACCTTTAATAAATTCTTTTAAGTAAAACTAAAGAAAGCATTTCTGCTTTCTTGTTATAGTTTAAATTAGATGCAGTCGCAGCACATATCCATACAGCAATAACATTGAAGTGCCTGACAGAAGGCATCGTTTCCGCCACCGCCGTATCCTCTATTCATTGCATTTCCTCTAAATCCGCCGCCTTGGTTTCTTAGGGAATTAAAAATGCTTCTGTATTCCATATTGTTTGGATCCATTTGACATGCCTGACCAATTTTAGTCATTGCATCGTCATACCAACCCTTTTTGTATGAAACCATTCCTGACAAAAACATCCATTCAGCATCTCTGTTACTCATTCTATTTAATGCGCCTTCAGCTGCTGCAACTCTATTCATATCAAGGTCTCTTCTTACCTGTTGATACTGTGGATTTCTAACGCCACCGCCAGAATTTCCATAGCTACCTCCATTGTTGTAAGCACCTCCATTTGATGCTCCGCTATCTTTAGTTAATGCATCGTATGCTTCATTAACTTCTCTTAGTTTTTCTTCAGCTAAATCTGCTAGCGGATTGTTCTGGTACTTATCTGGATGGTACTTTTTTACCATTTTTCTGTAAGCTGCCTTAATTTCATCCTGCGACGCGCCTTCATTGATTTCTAATACTTCATATGGATTCATGATTTATTTTTCTCCTCTTTTAACTCTATCTTCTCGTTATCTTCATTTATTCCCAAGACTTCCTCAGTCTTTTTTAATAATCCTACGTAAATTATATTTTCTATAAGATCTTTATTCTTCTTTGCATTAAGTAGATCAAATGCCTTAGCCATTTCAGATAAATAAGTAATCAAATTTATTTCAACCTTCTCCCTTATTCTTTCCTTAAAGGCTGCAGCCCCTTCATCATTTTTGTACTCAAACCTGTAAATAAGTGGGTTATATGCACCTGATTTAATATTTTCTTCAATATCGTCAAAGGCATCTATTAAGTAAATCCACTTGCCTAAATGAAAACCTAATCTTTGAAACACCAACTTAACCATTTCATTGGTATCAGTCAGTCCATTAGCAAATATGGATTCCATTATTTTGGCAAAAGCATCAGCTGCCTCATCTATACTTGGACATTTATTATCCTCCAGCTTAGTCAAACTTTCTAGTTGAGTTTTAATTTCTTCATTTAGTTTAGGCTGATTTGCTGAAACCTTGTTATATACACCCTTCATTGTAACCATTAAGGTTTTGGCATATATCTTACCTTCGTCATTGGCATCATCAATTAGTTTGTACCAAGCTAGAAGTAGCATTACTTGGCTGGCATAATCTATAGACTTATTTCTAACAACCGTCTTCTTTTTAATCCAGTGAACGGGGCAATGTTCCCTGGTAATTTCACCGTACTCACTTTCAATTGAATCAAGAAGCAATGCCAAAAAAGCCGCATCATAACTCAAAGCCATTCTAGGAAGTTGTGCATAATTAGCCCCTATTGTCTTACAAACACCACAATAAAAGCCGTTATACAATTCAAAGTCCTTGACTTTTAGTTCTGGTTTGTAGCAAACAACATAGCCTAGCATTTCCCCTCCTATTTCTAAATATACTCAATAATTTATTATAGTATATTTTGAGAAGTTAATCAATTAAAATACTGTCACAAAATAAGAAAAGCCATTTATCCCATAAATTTTGGACAAATGCGCTTTTCTGTTTAATATTAATTTATTTATGACCCAAGTGTCTAAATTTTGAATTATCTAAGTGAGCTGCCATAGCCTTAGCTCCACCTGCCAAATCACGATTTTTGAAGGCTTCAAATATTTGCCTATGTTCATTTAGTACAGTTTCAAGATAATCCGGCTCCATCGTCACATGACCTTTTCTATGTTTTAAATACTCTTGATAAGTACTTAGCAAATTTGTAAGCATTCTGTTGTGAGTTGCCCTATAAATGTGCTGATGAAACTCCAAATTGAAATTAAGCATCTTTTTGATGTCTTTTTTCAAAGTATAAAACTCCATAAATTCAAAAATTTCTTCGAAGGAATCAAGTTCTTCTTCAGTCATTCGCTCAATTGCCCATCTAGTTGCCTGAATCTCATAAATCTTACGCAGAGTAAACATGTCCTCATAATCATCTGCCGTTAAACCTAAAACAAAGGCTCCACGATTGGGAATAATCTCAACAAGACCTTCCATTTCAAGCTGAACCAAAGCCTCCCTAACTGGTGTCCTACTCACATTGTACTCATCACAAATAGCCTGTTCAGTAAGTTTCTGGCCACTTTTAAGATTATCCGCCAAAATATCCTCTTTAATTCTTACAAACAAATTCGTTGACAAAGCAACTGCAGTATTTCTTTTTCTCCTACTTTTGTTAGGCATTTTCTTCTCCAAATCTAATTTCTAAAGAACCTTAATCATAAATTCTGTAAAGTCTTTAGCCGTATTACCTGTTCCATCTCCTGGCAAAACCAGCTCATTGGCTGCTTTATCTAATGCTTTTGCAAGGCTATGGGCTTTAGTTACCATACCAATATGTCTAAGCATCATTTCCGCTGCACGAAGTAGGCTTGATGGGTTAGCGTAATGTGCAATTCCATCTGCAACCATTCTAGGAGCTGAACCATGAATAGCTTCAAACATTGCATATCTACCACCAATATTAGCACTTCCAGCAGTACCAACTCCACCCTGAATTTGGGCCGCTTCGTCAGTAATAATATCCCCATATAAATTAGGTAAAATAAAAACGTTAAAGTTTGAATTAATATTGTCGTTAACTAAGTTGGCTGCCATAATGTCAACATACCACTCATCAGTTTTAATTTCAGGATATTCCTTGGCAATGTCTTGACAAATCCCAAGGAACTTTCCATCAGTTTTTTTCATTATATTTGCCTTAGTTACAATAGAAACATTTTTGTTTCCATTTGCTTTGGCATATTCAAAGGCCGCTCTTGCAATTCGCTCTGTTCCAACTGTTGTTGTAACCTTAAAGTCCATTGCAATATCGTCTCCTATTTCAATCCCTCTACTTCCTAGTGCATATTCTCCTTCTGTGTTTTCTCTATAAAAGATCCAGTCAATATTTTTATCTGGAATAACAACAGGTCTAACATTGGCGAAAAGATCAAGTTCTCTTCTAAGTGTTACATTGGCACTTTCAATATTTGGAAGGTTATCTCCCTTACCTGGGGTAGTTGTTGGTCCCTTTAATAAAATGTTACATGTTTTGATTTCTGCCAAAACATCATCTGGAACTGTCTGCATTTTTGCAATTCTATTTTCTATTGTTAATCCTTCTATAGGTTTTAGCTCTATTTTACCTGCTTCTATTTCTTCTTTAAGAAGTTTTTTTAATATTTCTGTACAAGCTTCCATAATTACAGGACCTATGCCGTCGCCAGCAATAGTGCCGACAACGATTTTTTCAAGAGAACTATAATCTGTTAACTGAGCTCCTTCTTTTAGTCTTTCAACTCGTGCTATTTGTTCTTTTAATAAAGTTTCAATTGCTTTTAGCTGTTCCATTTTTTATTCTCCTTTAATGAAGTTGATTTTGCCTCCTGCTAGAATCATACTGATTTCCTGTGGGCTAAATCCGTTAATTGCTGTATATTCTTTGCCTGTTGTTAAGTCCTTAATTGTTGTTTTAGGTGCCTGTACCTGTGTTACGCCATCTTCTATTACCAAGTCGTGACCTATCTTAAGTTCATTGTAATCTTCTGGGTTTTCAAATGTTAATGGAATTATTCCACTATTAATTAAATTTGATCTGTGAATTCTGGCAAATGATTTGGCTAGTACAAACTTAACGCCTAAATAAAGTGGAACTAATGCTGCATGTTCCCTGCTGCTTCCCTGCCCATAGTTTTCTCCACCTACAATTACACAACTTCCGGCTTCTTTACATCTTGCTGAAAAATCCTTATCTAGTTTACCAAATGAATGGTTAGATAAAAATGGTACGTTTGAACGGAATGGTAAAAGTTTAGCATCTGATGGCATTATGTCGTCAGTTGTAATATTATCTCCTGCATGTAAACAAATCTTAGCCTTAATATCCCCTACTAGTTTTTCGTTTCTAGGGCAAGGCTGAATATTCGGCCCCATTTCCACTGGTGTATTGCTCACATTACATCCTTTAGGATAAATTATGAAGTTGTCGTTTTTCTCAAATGTTGCATCTTCAAATGTAGGCATTTTTACTCCAGATTTACTTCCATCTGTTAGAACCCCATTTAATGCTGAAATCGCAGCAGTTTCTGGGCTGACTAAGAATACCTGTGCATCAATTGTGCCACTTCTTCCTTTAAAGTTTCTATTAAATGTTCTAAGTGAGATTCCACCTGATTTAGGTGACTGTCCCATACCAATACATGGCCCGCAAGCGTTTTCTAGAATTCTAGCTCCTGCTGCAATCATGTCTGCTAACGCTCCATTTTCTGCAAGCTTAGTTAGGATTTTACTAGATCCAGGTGAAATAACAAGGCTTACATCAGGATGAACCTGTTTACCTTTTAGGATTCCAGCTACTTTCATCAAGTCTGCATAAGATGAGTTTGTACAACTACCAATTGCAACCTGATCAATTTTTATTTGGCCAATATTTGCCACTGAATCAACATTATCCGGGCTGTGCGGCATTGCTGCCTGTGGTGTTAATGAATCTAAATCTATTATTAGTTCTTCATCATAAACTGCATCAGGGTCTGCTGCTAATGGTGTAAAATCTTCAGGTCTGCCTTGTGCTTCTAAATATGCCAATGTATTTTCATCACTTGGGAATACTGATGTTGTCGCACCAAGTTCTGCTCCCATATTTGTAATTGTTGCTCTATCTGTTACGCTTAAAGTTTTAACCCCTTGTCCTGTGTATTCAACAATTTTACCAACTCCGCCTTTAACTGTTAGTTCTTTTAAAACTTTTAAGATAATATCCTTTGCTGATGACCAAGGCTTTAATTGCCCCTTTAGTTCAACTTTAATTACCTTTGGTACTGTTAATGTGTATGTTCCCATTGCCATTGCAACTGCAACATCTAGGCCGCCAGCGCCAATTGCTATCATTCCAAGTCCACCACCAGTTGGTGTGTGGCTATCTGATCCTAATAATGTTTTGCCCGGCTTACCGTAGTTTTCTAAATGAAGCTGGTGACAGATTCCGTTACCTGGTTTAGAATAAACCACCCCATGTCTCTTAGCTACACTCTTAATAAAAAGATGATCATCGGCACCTTCAAATCCAGTTTGAAGTGTACTGTGGTCGATATATGCAACAGAAAGTTCTGTTTTAACCTGATCTATTTCCATAGCTTCAAGTTGTAGATATACCATTGTTCCTGTTGAATCCTGAGTTAATGTTTGATCCATTTTAATTGTAATTTCTGTTCCTGGAATTAATTCACCCTCAAGTAGATGATTTCCTAATATTTTATATGCTAAAGTTTTGCCCATTTCGCCCTCCATTTTTATTTTATTTTCACTTACAGCCTTTGCATATACCTGTAATTACATTGTAATTGGCTATATTTGCACGGCTGGTACACAAATTGTATTATCGTATACAATTATACTCCTTGTATATTATTCAGTCAACAATAAATGTGTCACTTTTCAATTTAGCCATCCCCACAAGTCACAAAATTCCAAGTCACTCTCATTCCTCAGTATCTTCCCTCATGGCAAAAAACAAAAATACCCTTCTCCAAAATTACTGGAAGAAGGGTATTTTAATTTCTATCTAAGGCAAAATGTACTTTTTTCGCCAGAATCGGTGAAATAATCTTATTTAATATCAAGAACTTGGTAGCCGGCATCAGTAATTGCTTCTGCTAGTACATCATCTTTGATTTCCCTGTCCATTGAAATCTCAACCTTTTTAGTTTCTAGATTAACATCAGCCTTAGCTCCTACTGCAGCAATAGCCTTCTCAACATTAGCCTGGCAATGTTTGCACATCATACCATCAACTGTCATAATCTTTTTCATTTTAATTTCCTCCTTATTTAAATCAACCTGGCACTGGCAATCCACCTCATTAGCTAAATCCCCTTTAGCTGACCCATGATCAATGGCCATTGCAGGCTCAGTTCTAACAATTTTATCATCAAAGAACCTAAGTCTCAATGCATTTCCAACAACAAATAATGAACTAACACTCATAGCCGCCGCACCAATCATAGGATTTAAGGTGATCCCAAAAGCCGGATAAAGCACGCCTGCAGCCACTGGGATTCCCAGCACATTGTAGAAAAACGCCCAAAACAGATTTTCTTTAATATTTTTAATAACAGCCCTAGAAAGCTTAATAGCAGAAACACCATCTAGCACCTGGTTTTTTACCAGAACCACGTCGGCCGCCTCAATAGCAATGTCAGTACCAGCCGAAACTGCAATTCCAACATCAGCACGAGTAAGTGCCGGCGCATCATTGATCCCGTCTCCAACCATTGCAACAGCGCCAATCTCACCAAGCTGTCTCACATGGCTTTCCTTATCCTGAGGAAGCACCTCCGAAATAACCTTAGTAATTCCAAGCTTCGCCGCAACTGCATCTGCCGTAATCCTGTTGTCCCCAGTCAGCATAACTGAATCCACCCCGATTTTGCTAAGCTCTGAAATTGCCTGCTTTGATGTCTCCTTGATTTCATCAGCAACTGCAATAAGACCCAAGACCTTGCCATCTACCGCAACAAATAAAACCGTCTTACCTTCCTTAGCTAGCTCCTCAAGTTTTTGGGCAAAACCCGCCCATTCCAGTTTATTGGCTTCTATCATTTTTTCGTTTCCTACTAGATAGTTTCTTCCCTTGATAGTTCCTCTAATACCTTGACCTGGCACAGCTTCAAAACTGTCAACCTTAGGTAGTATAACATTCTGTTCTTCCCCGTAAGCCACAATAGCAAGAGAAAGTGGATGCTCCGATTTTTTTTCCAAAGCACAAATATGGCTTAATATATCACTACTTTCTACCAAAAAATCAGTAACAACTGGTTTACCCAAAGTAAGAGTTCCTGTTTTATCGAAAACTACAGTTTTAACCTTGCCTAGAAGTTCTAGGCTTTCTGCAGATTTAATCAAAATCCCATGGGTCGCACCGTAACCTGTGCCTACCATAATAGCTGTAGGCGTTGCAAGTCCAAGGGCACACGGACAAGAAATAACTAAAACTGTTATAGCCCTAGCTAATGCAAACTCAAAATTTTGCCCCATAAACATCCAGATTACAAAGGTAACAAGGGCAATGCCCATTACCACTGGAACAAATATTCCTGCAACTTTATCTGCTAATTTTGAAATCGGTGCCTTACTGCTTGCCGCTTCTTCAACTAACTTAATTATCTGGCTAAGTGTAGTGTCTTCTCCAACTTTGTCTGCCTCAAATGTCATATAGCCTGACTGAAAAATCGTTCCGCTTGTAACTCTATCCCCAAGGGTTTTAGATACTGGAACGCTTTCACCTGTAATTGCAGACTCGTCAACTAGTCCACTTCCAGAAACCAAAATTCCGTCAACTGGGATTCTATTTCCCTGCTTAACAACTACTACATCTCCAATTTTAATTTGGTTTGTAGCAATTTCCTTCTCTATACCCTCTACTAAAATTATTGCTTTGTCCGGTGTTAAGTCTATTAGTTTTTCAATGGCTTTTGAAGTTTTGCCTTTGCTTCTAGCTTCTAGGTACTTGCCTACTGTTATCAGTGCTAATATCATGGCCGCTGATTCAAAATAAAGGTCGTGGTGATACTGCATTACTAGATCCATATTGCCATTTCCAAGTCCATAAGACATTCTATAAATTGCAAATAGGCCATAGATAAATGCTGATGCAGAACCAACTGCAACCAGTGAATCCATGTTAGGTACCCTATTGATTAAGGCTTTGAATCCAACTTGGTAAAACTTACGATTCAAGTACATTATAGGAAGGGCTATTAGCATTTGAGTTAGTGCAAATGAGACTGAGTTTTCTAGCCCTGACAAAAATCCAGGCAGCGGAAGGCCAACCATGTTTCCCATTGTTATGTACATTAGTGGTACTAGTAGTACAATGGACCACGTTAGTCTTTTTTTGACTGACGCTGCTTCCTCTTCTGCTTCATTAGCTGCAGAACCTTTAGCCTGTCCAGTTTCAAAGCCACCATTAGAGCCTGCTCCTACTTCCCCATTAACTAAACTTGCTCCATATCCAATCTTAGTAACCTGATTTATAATGTCATCTACAGATACCTTACTCTCATCATATTCCACAACCATGGAGTTTTTAAGCAGGTTAACATTAACCTCCCAAACGCCATCCATTGCTCCTATTTTCTTATTTATATTAGCGCTACATGCCCCACAGGACATTCCTGTAACATTAAATTTTTCCTTCATTCTTACTCTCTTCTTCCCCTTGTTTCACAAATCCTAGTACTTTCAAATTTCTTCTAAATTACTTACCCTATAATTTGTCTTATAAAACAACCCACAAATAAGTTAGTCGTTGCTAACCAACTGTATTATACCACAAATAGTCCAGTACAATCAATACAAAACATAGGAACCTAAGCTTCCTCTTAGGAACAAACTTATGACGAAGAGAACAAACTGTACCTTTTGTCCAGAATGGCTTTAAATATTCTCTTGAATTCCTCTTGCTACCGTCATATAGTAGTAAGTTTTTGAAGCCTTGTCCTCTGAAATCACCTTAATCTTCACCTTAGCACTATCACTACCAGGAGCAAAATATATAGGGAATCTACCATTGAAACCATTAATCTTATTGTCCATCTCCATCTTAGAAGAGTCAACGCCAGAAACACCATAAACCTCAACTATAGAACTTGAACTAGCCACCTTAGGCCAAATATTTATAAACCTTCTAGAAGTATCATTTACAGAATCCGCCACATAATCACTAATAGAAGGATCAAACTCAGGCGTAATCTTAATTAAATCACTGCCTATAATATTACTAGCTGAAACCTGCAAATCCTTCAATGTAGAATTTGATGTGGCTGCAGTAACATTAATTCTGTACTCTCTTCTATCTTTACCAACCTTAGCCACAACCTTAACCAAAGCCGTACCATCCTTGTTTAACTTAACATAGGTAGCCTTAGTATACTTCTTACCATTAACATAAGTCGTAACACCCTTAGCCTTAGTCATACTAACCTTAACCTTAGAAGTATTACCCACCTTAACATCATAATTTAAAGTTCCTGAACTAAAATCCTCAGACCACTTAGAACTACCCTTTTCCGACGTAATCTTCACATTATTAACATATGCACTATTTTTAGCAATAGCCATCATATAACCCGAATCATTTTTGTAATATAGGTTACCCGCCTTATCACAGCAAAGTGTACTAATAGAATACTGTCTATTACTAGCCTCTGGCTTATATAAAATCTTAGCTGAACCCTTCTTCTGACCTGGCTGATCTGTTAAATAATAAATTCCACCTGGAGGAGCATTGTAAGTAAAGTATAAGTTAACCCTACCATCAGCCTTCCTATCTTTGTTATAATCAACCTTAACATACTGAGTAGATAAAAGAGCCGCTGCCTGTGGATATCCTGGGATTTTCACAGAATAGGCTATAGAAGATTTGCCTAGAGTCTTAGTATCATTAAGCACAACAAACTTATGCCCAGAATCGGCGTCAAACTGAGAAGCCCCTGCAACACCAACATAAATTCTTCCATTATATACAACAGGTGAAGCAGTCATCATCCCACCAAGAGAAACACTAGAAATCTTACCTAGCTTACCTTTAGATGAAACAGGCACTTTGCAAAGCATACCGCCCTTAGTTGAAAAATATAAATGTCCCTTACTATAAACAATAGTAGATCTAATATCCCCCTTAATATCCGTAATCTTATCTATTACCTTCCCGGTCTTAGGATTAACTGAATAAAGAACACCACTATTAGTATATGTTCCTTCCGGACTTCCATCATCAGAACCAAAAGCCACATAATCCTTAGCTGCAAAAGCCCCAGCCCAATAGAAACCCTTGCTTCCATCACCTTCATTAGAAGGATTTAAAGCCCAAGTCGGTTTTTTAACCTCAGTTCTGCTACTCTTATTTTCATCCTTAATATCAAAGCATAGGTACTTACCATCCTGGTTTTCCCTAGCCCATGTGCCCATATAAATGTATCCGCTCTTATAAGTAATAGGTGACAAAGTCTGCTGCATAGAAAATCTTTCAGTTATCCAAACAGACTTAAGGGTTTTGGCATCAAGTGCCTGGATTTGTCCATTTCCAACCTGAACAAAAATATATCCCTTAGCATAAGTTGGAGGGTTTAGGGCAAAACCCGCGCTGCCTGCAAGTTTTTCGCTAACTTGCAATGTTTTTCCCGTAGTTTTGCTCACTCTATAAATGTATCTATCAGACCCATAGTATAAACTGTTATTCATAATAAGTGGTGGCGTTGCACTAGCATTCCATCCAGAACCAATCTTCTTAGACCACTTAATAGAAGTTTTAGTAAAATTAGTAGAAACAGGTCTATTAGTCACGCCGTTATTAGATTCGTTATTTCTAAAATTCCACCATTCTACATTTGGTAATTCACTGGCAGCATTTGCAACCTGTGGTATTTGCCCCATAACACTTAGGGTCATAATTACCGCAAGTAATATAGCTAACTTTTTGCTTTTCATAGGCATCTCCTTTTAAACACCACAAGCTGACAACAAAAGCTGCCAGCTGTGGTTTGATTTTATTTAACTTTAACTGATTTAACAGGACTGAATTTACCCCACTCAAGTTTGCTATTTATTTTCTTAAATGCTCTAACTTTGTAGTAGTATGTCTTGCCTGTTTTTAGTTTTTTGTTTGTGTAAGTCTTTGCCTTACCATTTTTAACCCATGCTACTGGAGTATACTTGCCATTCTTAGATGTAGCTTTATATATCCTGTATCCATCTGGATTGTTTGTTGCTCTTGACCACTTTAGTGATGCAGCATTTTTCTTGGCAAAAGTCTTTAATACTCTTACCTTTGTTGGAACATCTCTATATCCAACTGCATATAATGAAAAATGATTAGTTGATGCAGTAATTGTTTTGTTCTTAGCATCATATTTTGCTATCATCTGAGTAACTTTACCCTTTGCATCAATATAGAATAGTCTAATTCCATCTGCAACTTCACCCTTCTTTAGTGTATAAGGAACTGTAATTGTCGCCTTACCACCACCAAAGTCTGAAATATTCTTACCATCAGAAACTACTTTTAATTCTAAAGCTGGTCTTCCATTAGCAATTTTGTCTAACTGCTTTTTCTGTGATGGAGTTAAGTTTTTAGTTTCTGCCTTAGCAACTGAAATACTTACATCTGTTCCCTTAGCTTCTCCTGCAATTTTCTTAACAGCATCATTATCTAGTTTAATCTTTCCTAGACCTGTTTCCAAAACTAGATCAACCTTTTTTTGCTTAGCTAATTCTTTAATTGTATTTGATGGTAATTTAGCTGATATATCCGTCGCCTTATTGTCTGTCTTAATATCTAAAACAATTTCGCCCTTAACATTATCCTTATCTTTGATAGCTTCAATAACCTTATCTAGAGCATTGCTAAGGTCCTTATCTGAAACTGTAGCTTCAGCCTTACCATTTTCATCTGTCTTTGTTCCAGTTTCCACGGTAGAAATAATCTTATCACCTTCAGGTCTAGTTTCTGGGGTTGTTGGATCAGATGGTTTAATATCATTATCCCAGCCGCCTTCATAGCCAGTTTCTTTTGTATAATCATCTGTGTAGAACCATTTAACTGAATCTCCATCCTTTAAAACTCGTTCAGCATAACCTTCATCGGCAATTAATCCATTATGTCTATACATCCAACCAGAATTTGGTCCGTTGGTAAATTCACCAAGCCAATCTCCAGTATGTGGAGATTTAACCTTAGCAATATAAGTCCCATTAAAAGTAATTTCTGTTTCAATTCCTTTTTCCGCTAAAATAGCATCTGTCACATCTTTAACAGTAGAGCCTTTTTTAACTTCAATTACACTTTTTCTCACCCATGTTGGATCCGTATGTCCACCTGGGTTTCCTTTATGAACTACATCGCCTGTAAATTCAAAGGTAATTGAGATTTTTTCATCTATTGCTGGAGGTGCAACTGATGACGACATATCCTTTACATCTATTTCGATGTTAGGTAACTTTCCTTCATAATATTTTTTTTCCTCCACTTGTACAGGAAATTGCGGGTGAATAAAAGTTTCGTTTTTTCTATAAACCAAGCCACCACTTAATTTTACTTTTCCATACTTATTAGTTACAAATGTAATTTCCTTTAATAAATTCTTATCATCCTTAGCTTCTGAGCCTTTTATTGTTTCTTGTCCTTGAATATCACTTGTATACTGTAAATATGCATTCTTAGTGTCCTCTGATAATATATTGTCTACCTTAAGATTTGGGAATGTAACCGTTACTTCTGTTCCTCCCTCAGCTTTCTTTTGGCTAATTTCATATTTAAAACCATTAACATTATCATTTAAAAGCTCTGATGTTTTCTCTAATTGTCTCAACGCATTGTCTATAACATATGATTTGTTTTCTTTAGATTTTAAATCATCAACAGATTTTAGTGCATTAATAAATTCGTCATAACCACTTGTTTTTTTATCTTCATCCTTTAGAGAATTTTTTAACTCATTGGCAGACTTATATATTGATGAATTATTAATCATAGCAGTAGATTCTTTGATATCTAATATAAAATATCGTACAAATTCTACTATCTTATATGTACCACTATCATAATTAAAAGCCAATCGTTTGTCACTTGGTATATCTACAGTTGTTCTATTGCCTGAAGCAATTGGTTTAAAATTACTATCATCTTCAATTTTAATTTGCTTATATAACTTAGCTTTTACGCTTTCAACGTCTGTGGATACGTACGCAGTAAATATTTCATCTCCAAAATCACTTTCCCCCGTTTTTTTCAATTCAATTTTTTCACCTGTATTGGTAATTATCTCAAATGGAAGAAGTTTTTCAAGTTCACTTTTATGTGCTTCTGCTTTTTCTAAGACAGCATAGTTAGTTACCTTTGCTTTTTCTGCATTCGTTAATAAATTATAAAATTCTCTTGCTTCATCTATATCATATATAGTGCCATAGTTCATTTTTTCTAATTGAGGTAATTTATTTATCAGATTTATTACTGTATCAACTTTAATAGGATTAATTGTCACTTCGCAAGTTCCACTTACTCCTGAGCCAGATTTGCTTTTTGCTGTTATAGTAGCTTTACTATTTGCCTTTAATGCAGTGACTAGACCCTTTTCATCCACTTTAACAGCTTCCGGATTAGATGATGACCAGATTACATCTTTAACTGTTGCATCCTCTGGTGCTATGGTTGCATTTAACTGTAAAGTATCTTTATAATTTAAAGTCGCAGATGTTTTATCTAAAGAAACTTTATCTGCAAGAATTTCTTTAGCAATGTCTATAGATATATCTGGAAGTGAGCCAAATACTCCATGATGAGTAGATGCATTCAAATTTGGTGTACCTGGTGCAATTTGGTCTCTATGAGAATCAATAACACTTCCCCACCAACCAACATTCATATATCCACCGGTTAACTTTAATGTACCTGTTTTTTCTGTAGGGATGTTAATTGTAATTTTATTATACTCTTTCTTTGATATTTCCCATTGAGTGCCTGCACTAACTACCTCTTTGCCAGGTTCATCATTATAACTTGCAGTATATCTTGCTGTAGTACCACTTTTTCCAAATTGTGGATTATATATAGTTGCTAATTTATAAACAGGAGATACCATTCCCTTGAAGCTAATTTCTATGGTCTCACCAGCTCTATAAACAGAACTACCTGGGTTAGTCTTATTCTTAATTTCAGTTTCTAATTCCCTAGCATCGATATTCCAATACTGAGATTTAGTTTTCCCATCTTTAGTTACCTTAACGCCAATTACATTACTCTTACTTACAAGATTTGCAATATATTTATCATTATTTCCTGTTAATACAGTTCCATTGTTAGTTACTTCTATCGAATCTGCACCCTCAGCTTTTACTTCGAATTCGAATGGATAGCTACCCTGTTCTTTAGTAAAGTAATATGTATCATATACAGTGCCTTTAGTTTCTATATCTGATGCTTGTTCATTCATGCCAGCATCAGGATTTGAACTGTTAACTTTAATCTGATATAGGTCTGTTTTAATTTCAACATTTGCAGGATCATTATTTACATCTACTATGAAATATGCATAATTTATCGCAGAAATGGCAGGGAAGTGTAACCCCTTATATTCGGCTTCTTTGTATCCAACCTTAATGACACTTTTTCCTGCTTTTACAGCTGTTACTTTTTTGCCATCTAATGTAACACTATCACCTTCTATTAATTCATAAGTGTATTCTGGATGAGATACGTCATTAGCTATAGCGTCAGTTATCATTTCTGGAACTCTTCTAGCATTAATATCATATGATTCTCCAGTTTTTAATTCTTTGAACTCAGCATTTAGCCATATGTCATTAGCGAAATCATCTGGAACGTTAGAAATAGTTTTATTAATTAATGCTTTGTCTAAAGCTTCATTTACAGCTGTCTTTATTCCATTAGAGCTGCTTGTTGCACCTGAAATACCATCAACCTCAGTATTACTTGCATTTTTAATATTTTCAATTAAATTTTGCACCTTTTCCCAAGCATTCTTAGAATCAGTATCTTGTTCTCCATGTGGTCCATGAGTAATTTTTAATTCTGTTATTATATCATTAACTAAAGTTACTTCAGCATTGATACTTCCTCCAATATCACTTGCACTACCTGTATAAGTACCATTATTATATATCGTACCCTGATTGGTTCCAGCAAACGCACTTGCTGGGATCATTGTAAATACCATCAACAATGTTAATAGTATCGCTATTAATCGCTGACCCGATTTTTTCGTCATCTTTTTCCTCCATTTATTTCTTGTCCCCCACGACTCTACGCAATTCAATTTTGGGGACAAAAAAGAACTGCTAAATTATGGCAGTCCGAATTCACTACTATCTTAATTCTTATGTCAGAAAACCGCTGACTAGAATGTTCATTATGCATGTTTCCTGACTTGTGTTTCATAGCCTTGCTAGCCTTCCCAATTTCTCAGTGGCATATTAGCTTGGCTCCTCACTTACAGTGGCGGTACCGTTCCAGACTTTAACTGGATTCCATCTTAGCCTATAATCAATTTCAATTAATTCATTATAAGAACATAATTTGAGTATTTCATTACTATATATTATTTCCTCCCCTTTCATCTACTTTTATTTTTACATTAAAAATTAGTTGGCTATTTTCTTTTTAGGCTGCCTAAGCCCTGCCTTTTCTAAAGCTCTATGCCATGGACCAAATCTTTCTTTAATAAGACTAAATCCAACTATTTCATGTTTATTTGGAGCCCTACCAAGTTTCTGAGCTGTTTTTTGCATATATGCAATTAGCGCCTTATCTGAAACTCCTTTGTTCAGTTTGCAGAACTTTTCTTCTCTTGCTCTTATTTTCATTCCTTCTGATTTTTTATTTATTTGGTTCATTTCCATTTAATCCACCTCCCAAGAATACAAAAAACGTATACTATTACAATATACGTTTCACTTTTATGTCTTCCTTAGAAGATATATACCGCTGCTACGCATATTGCCATTGACAATGCATTTTGATCAGATAACTATTTTGGCATACCAAAATAATGTTACCTAACCATTTCACAATTGCGCGTTGCAAATGGTAGCAGTAATAAGCAGGTATCCTGACTTACGCAGTAGCGATTTATTTCACCTTCTCGATAGAGCGTCATATTTCAAACCTCTCTACCAATGGTATAGAAACAAATCTACACGAACACAGTGGCGCGACCATGGGAGATTCTAACTCCCTTCCCTCTTAGCTATACGCCCACCTACGAATTAGATGTGGCACATAGTACTTATAACCGGTAATTATTTCTTTATTTATTTTTTTATAGCATACAATAATTTATTGCCAATGTCAAGAACAATAATAGCCATATCAATTATGCCGGTAAGCGCCCACACTTCTCCTTACTGAGTTATTTGTTCATCAGTAAAAAACTGCTCATACCAAACAAGGAATGTGAATATAGCCCAAATCTTTCTCGCATGATTTCCGTCTTCTTGCTTGTGTCGGTCAATCAAGTCTATTACTTTAGCACAATTAAAGTATTCTTTAGCAGTCTCAGTTTGTAAATAGCTTTTTACTAATTCATAATATTCATCTTTGCGTAGCCATTCAACAAGAGGCAATGGGAAAGCTTTTTTTGTTCTACTTGCACTATTAATATTTATATTCTGAGAAGCAACTTTGCGAAAAACTATTTTGGTCTGATTACTATTCACCTTGTATTTAGTAGGAATCGTTCTTGCAATCTGGTAGACCTCTTTGTCTAACAATGGAACTCTTAGTTCTAGTGAATTTGCCATGCTCATCTTATCTGCCTTTAACAGGATTTCTTGAACCATCCAAATGTTTATATCAATATATTGCATTTTGCTAATATCATCTAAGGCCGTTGCTTTATCATAAAAAGGCTTTGTATATTCCTGAGGTGCCTTAGACTCATATTTCTTTGCTAAATACAAATCCCTCTCTCCCTTTCTAAACAAGTTGCTATTTCCAATATATCTTTGTTCTACAGTCATATTCCCTCTCAAGAGAAAATCCTTGCCCTTAAAACTCTTTTTTTCTTTTACAAAATTTGCCAAAGCTTTTCTAATTGGCCTTGGCACCAGCCTTTTATATTTATTTATTGCAAAAGGTTCCTTATAAACATTGTAACCGCCAAACATTTCGTCTGCACCTTCTCCAGATAAAACTACTTTTAGATCTTTTGCAGCTCTAGAAGATAGTAAATACAAAAGGTTTGCCGAAGGATTAGCAAGTGGCTCATCTAAATGATATTGAACCTTCCCAACAGAATTAAAGTAGTCCTCTGCTGAAACAATAATTTGGTAATTTTCTGCATCAATTTCATCTGAAAGAGATTTTGCAAGAGCCGCCTCACTATATTTTTCATCATCATAACCAAGGGAATAAGTTCTCACCTCCTGATGTTTTCTAACCTCAGAGCTAACATAACTAGAATCAACCCCTCCCGATAGGAAACATCCCACTTCAAAATCACTTATTAAATGCTTAGCTACCGAATCCTCAAGCACATTCTTAATTTCACCTACAAAACAAGCTTCATCTTTGCTGTTATCTATTTTAAATCTATTATCAAAATACTCAGTAATTTCCATATTTCCATTTTCAAATTCAAAATAGCATCCTGGTTTCAACTTGTGAACACCCTTAAAAAAGGTATCATATCCTGGAACACAGCTGAAGGTTAGATAATCTGGTAATTTTTCTTCATTAAGTTCTTTTATAAATTTCGGATGGGGTAAAAAGCCTTTAATCTCTGACCCAAATATAAAAGCATCTCCCATTTTTGTATAATAAAAAGGTTTTATTCCAAAATGATCTCTACATCCAAATATACTTTTGTTACCCTTATCCCAAATAACAAAAGCAAACATACCTCTTAACATAGCTGGCAATTTATTTCCATATTCTTCATATCCATGAAGTAGAACCTCTGTATCTGATTTAGTAGTAAAAATATGCCCTTTCTCTACAAGTCCCTTTTTTAGTTCAAGGTAATTATATATTTCACCGTTAAATACCAGTTCTAAAGTTCCATCTTCATTTTCCATTGGCTGAAGTCCACTTATTTCATCAATAATGCTTAGTCTCGCAAATCCTAATCCAATTTCGCTATCAACATATCTACACTGTGAATCAGGGCCCCTATGCCTTATTCTTTCTACCATTTCCTCAATAACTACATTCCCATCGTACGTTCTGTTTTTATCAAAAAAACCAATGAATCCACACATACTTCACTCTTCCTTTCCTAATACTACTGTACTTATTTGCATTATACGCTTTTTATGTTACATACTTATGACTATACTATTAACAAACCGTAATGCGCCCTTTATTTTTTAGGAAAGTAGCTCTATAATAAATCTTGGTGTGGCTAAAAAAAAGGAAATCTGAATGCAGATAATTCCACATTCAGATTCATGTTTTTCCTTATTTAATTATACTCCATCCCAACATTTCCATAGGGACTCTTTAGCTGTTATTATTTAACTACCACTTTTGCTGTTCCAACAATATAGCCATTTGATACTGCTTTCACAATATATGTTCCTTTTTTAGTCATTGAAGTAGTAATTTTGCCATCAATTTTAGTCTTTCCTCTGCTATACCACTTCTTACCATTGTCTTTACTAACTGATACGATAGCATCTTTAATAGCCTTATTTGATTCAGCTGATAACAGAGTTAATGTAAACTTCTGTTTAGCCTTAACCACAAATGCATTTTTATCGAAATAAGATAGTTCTTTATGAGTATCACCTTCTAATACAATATCTACTACGTCATTCTCACCTAACTCTCTTTTAAGAACATCTTCAACCTTTTGTTTATTAACATAAACATTAAGATTTTCTGTTCTTCCCCAAAGTTTTGTAATCTTGCCATCTTTGATTGTAAGTGCATTTTCGTTATTTGATAATGATCCACCATTTAAATAGTATTTTTCAGTCATGTTAATCAATAGATGTAATACCGTTGGCATCTTATCAGGGTTACTCGCCCCATCAATTCCATACTTTGATAAATCATAATATGAAATCGTCATATCTTTATTTGATATAAGTGTCTTATTGCTGTCTTTCCCTGCAATTATTCCCTTGTTATCCTTAAAAGAATACTTCACTGTTGATTTTTCAACCTTTTCTTGTATTCCTCTTAATACGGTCATGTAATAATAAGCGGTAGAAGTCTTATCTTCAGAAATAACTTTAATTTTAACTTTTGCTGAATCACTTCCTGGTGCAAAATAAACAGGATATCTTCCACTGTAGCCTTCTATTGATTTATCCTTAGCCATTTTGCTAGAGTCAATACCTTCTACACCATAAACTTTTACTGTAGAAGAAGTTGCTGCAACTTTAGGCCAGATATTAATAAATCTCATTGATGGATCTTCAACTCTCTCTGCAGTATACTCTTTATTATTTGAAGAAAATGATGGATTATATTTAATTAAATCCTTATTAGGAGTATTATTTGTTGAAACGTTAATATTACTTAAGAAAGAGTTTGAACTTATCGCCATAATTTTCAATACATATTCTCTTCTATCTTTTCCAGCCTTAGCTACAAGTTTGACTGTTGCTACACCATCTTTATTTAATTTAACTGTTGTAGTTTTAGAATATTTCTTCCCATTGACATAACCAGTTACACCTTTTGGAATATTAAGCTTAACTTTTACATTTTTTGTTTTAGCAACTCTTACACCATAGTTTAATGTTCCACTTACGAAATCTTCACTCCATGATGCCTTGCCTTTTGATGTTGAAATATATACATCCTTAATATATGCATTATTGCCTTCAATAGCCATCATATATCCTGAGTCATTTTTGTAATATATAGTTCCCTCTTTGTCACAAGATAATGTACTAATTGAATACTGTCTATTACTTACTTCTGGTTTATATAAAACCTTTGCATTTCCCTTCTTCTGTCCAGGCTGATCACTTAAGTAATATATTCCTCCTGGAGGAGCATTATATGTGAAATACAAATGTACTCTACCATCTTTCTTACCATCTTTGTTATAATCAACCTTTGCATATTGAGTTGAAAGAAGAGCAGCTGCCTGTGGATATCCAGGTATAATAGTAGAATAGGCAATTGAAGCTTTGCTAAGTTTCTTTGTATCATTTAATACTACAAATTTATGTCCAGAATCTGCATCAAACTGAGATTGACCTGCAACTCCTACATATATTCTGCCATTATATACAACTGGTGATGCTGTCATCATACCACCTAAGTTAACACCTGATATTTCTCCCAAGTTTCCTTTAGAATCAACAGGAACTTTATAAAGCATTCCTCCTTTAGTAACAAAATAAAGATGTCCATCTTTGTAAACAACAGTCGACCTTATATCACCCTTCAATTTTGTCTTTTTATCAATTACCTTTCCAGTAGTTGGATGTACTGTATATAAAGTTGAATTTGAAACATAATCGCCTTCTCTAGTCCCATCGTCTGAACCAAATGCCACATAATTATTAGATGCATATGAACCTGCCCAATAGAATCCCTTTTCACCATCTCCTTCTTTAGCTGGTGTAAAGGTCCATTTAGGTTTCTTTATTTCTGTACTACTTTTAGTATCTTCGTCTTTAATATCGAAACAGAAGTAATAACCTTCTTTGTTCTCTCTTGACCATGTTCCTGTATACACATGCCCATTTTTATATGTAATAGGTGATAATGTTTGCTGTCTTGAAACTCTTGGAGTTATCCATGCAGATTTTAAAGTTTTAGCATTTAATGCTTGAATTTGGCCATTACCAACGTGTATGTAAATATATCCTTTTGCATATGTTGGTGGATTAAGGGCAAATCCTACTGCCCCTATTAGTTGATCACTTTTTTGAATAACCTTTCCTGTTGCTTTACTAACTCTATAAACATATCTATCTGTACCGTAATATAAACTATTATTCATAATTAATGGTGGTGTACAGCTAGCAGCCCAACCTGTTCCAATTTTTTTAGACCACTTAATTGATGTCTTATCGAAATTTGCTGAAATCGGTCTATTAGTCACACCATTATTAGATTCGTTGTTTCTAAAATTCCACCATTCAACATTTGGAAGTTCACTAGCAGCACTTACACTACTTGGGAACGCTCCAAACACACTTATTACCATCATTATTGCAATTACCAATGATAGTTTTTTGCTTTTACCTTTTATCATTTTTCCTACTTCCCTTTAACAATATACATTTTACCAGTTTTCTCATCTTCAAAGACTATACCTTTTGAATCAAAGTCTTCTGATAAAGTACCATCTTTTATAGCATCCTCAAGATCATTTACCTTCTTAATATCATCTGGCAAAACCACATCCATATCCTTTGATATATCCACTTGCCAAAACATTATTACTGCAACCATAAGGCCACAAGCAAATACAAGCATAACATCTACAAGGTTTCCCAGACTATTCATAGGATTAACATCTTCACGATGTCTTTTGCGAGTTCTAAGGGAACTTCCATTAAGCATCTGTTGAAACCTCCTCTATTACCTCTTCTAATACTAATTCAAAAGTCACAAGATAAGATTCATACCAATATTTTCTTAAGTGAGATATAACACTTGCAATACTTGCCGCTATTATTCCAGCAATTGTTGTATCAAAAGCAATTCCCATTGATTTTGATAAAGTCTCTGTATCTCCTTTGCCTAATGCCACAATTCCTGGACCCAAAGGAATCAATGTACCTAATAGTCCAAACAATGGCCCAAGTTTCATAATTAGATCCGTAATTGAAGTAACTCTGTTGAATTTATATTCTTCATCTGATAATAGTTGTTGAGCAAGAATTGTTAAATTTCCTTTTGATTTGTCCTTTGAATCAATTATTAACAAAATAGCTTCAACTTGCCTCAATGATAGACCTGATGCTTTTATAACTTGTTTTAGGTCCTTAGCTTCCTTAATATTTGATAATAGCTTAGTTGCTGAAACCTTCTTTCTCTTTCTTCTTTCTTTTACATATTCTACACAAATATCTCCAATCTGCCATATAGCCATTACAACTAATAGCATCAATATTATTATGCATGGTACCTTTAACACTTGTCCTAATATATGCAGTGCTTGGCTTAATCCTTCTGTCATTACATCGTCTCCTATTTTTTAGTATCTTCTTTTTCGTATTCCATGGATTGCACCAGCTGCTCCAATCGCAACAATTACAATGCCAACGATTATGGCTACAATAGTTCCTATTGGATTTTCGGCCACTTTGTCCTTAATTACTTCAAAAACATCCTTGTTTTTGGCTTCATTAGAGCCTCCGCCTCCGCCTCCTTCAAGGCCATTCTCACCATCTTTAGCCTTTGCATTAACAGCTGTTTCAATATTATTATTGTTGCTATCCACAGTTTCATTGTTATTCTGGTCACTGTTACTTGTATTACTGCTTCCAGAACCATCTCCTGAAGAACTAGTTCCACCTTCATCATCTATACTTCCAGAGCCATCTCCACTTCCAGAACCGTCTCCACTTCCAGAGCCATCTCCACTTCCAGAACCGTCTCCACTTCCAGAGCCATCTCCACTTCCAGGTTTTTCTTCATCAAAAGTGGATGTTTTCTTAATAAAGTTAGCAACAACAGCTTCATTCTCATGGACTAATTCATTTCCAGAAATAGCTTTGCCATTTGATGTTAGTTGTAGCTCAAATGTTGTTTTTATCTTTTTATCATCTATAGTTTTTGTAAATCCAGGATGGATTTTTGATGATAAACCTAGTCCAGATCCTTCTTTACTATATTGAGTTACTTCTGCTCCACTTCTAGATAGAGTTTTATCTTTAATTGTAATAGAGTTACTAGCTCCTGCTGTTGAAGTCAATTTAACATTAATTTTATAAAGTGTAGGTGTTCCTAATTCTGGCAAATCATTTTGAGTCCAAACTTTTCTATGTTTTTCTTCACCACCATCAAGTAAATAAGCTACTTCTCCAGATTTAAAACTACTTTCTTTCATAAATTTAGTGCCATCTTTATCTTCCTTATTTAAAGTAGATTTTCCTTGATTATCTCCTATAAATCCAAAGAAGGTGTTTCTTGATTTTGTATTCACTTTACCATTTTCGGAAGAAATAGTCTTTCCAAACCAGTAGTTATTTATAACACTAGACAATCCACCTACATCTTGATTATATGCACAGAAGATTCCCGCTGTAGCCTTACCTTCACCGATTATATCTCCTAACACAACGCAATCCTCTATTGTCGCACCATAAGCAGCAATTCCTCCTACATAGTTTGAATATCCGCTTGTTCCAGTATTTTTAATCAAAGTATCCCTCTCTACAATAGACTTTAGAACCTCTGATCTTTTTGATTGATAGTTTGTGCTTGAAGTCATAGTCCCCGCTATTCCTCCAATTTGCCCAGAAGGACTATTAAGAATACTTCCAGATTTAAGAGTGCAAGAATGTATTTTACCATAGTTTATATATCCTGCTATTCCTCCTACACCGACAGCACCTCTCAAACTTGTAGTTCCAAATTGATAAAACTCTACTTTGGCCTGAGAATTTTTAATTAGACCAGGGTTTGCTCCTGCTATTCCTCCTACAACTACTGTAACATTTCCCGCCAATGGGTTTTCCGCATTAACTTCAGATTTACAATTATCTATTGTTCCAAAATTGGCATCTGCTATTCCTCCAAACACCTTTCTTTGAGATGGATCTAATGTGGCAACTACATTAATATTTGAAACTTCTCCACCTGTTCCTATGGCTCCAAAGAAACCTGTTTGAACAGCGTTAGGTAATGTTATCGTATTCCCCTTGCCATTAAAATCACCTTTAAATGGAACTGTGCCTGATTCAGTTAATTCTGTTACATTACTTTTACCCGCAATAGAAACGTATCCTATACCTTCCCATTTTGCATCTGTAATTGTTATGTCTCCTCCTAGTTCAAAATAATTCTCATCATAGGATTTGCCTTCATTAACTTTTTCAGTAAACTCTTTTAAAGTTGCTTCATCGAAAAATACATAAGGTTTATCTTTAGTTCCTGTTTCAAATTTATCCTTTTTAGTCCACTGTGCATATAAAGTGATGTCTTTTTCAACAATAGAACTTACAAAGTTCCACTGCTCACCACCATTAGCTTCAGTAAACCATCCTAAAAATTCATTTTTATCGCTACCTTCACTTGGCCATTCTGGATTGGCTGGTGTACTTACTAGTCCACCTTTTTTTACCTCTTGATTTGATGGTGCAATGCCAGGGGCTCCATTTAGGTTAAATGCTACTTGGAACACATTTTCCTCTTCGCTAACCCATTTAGCATATAGAGTAATATCTTCTAAAATTGCTTTCCCAAAGTTAAATTCATTAGCAAATGTATCATTATCTAAATACCAGCCTTTAAATACATAGCCTTCTTTGACAGGAATTTCAGGATAATTTGCTGTTTTACCAAATTCTACAGTTTGATTTGCTATGGTATTTCCACCGTTTGTATTAAATGTAACAGTTACATTATCTTCGCCAACAAACTTATCTACAAAAAGCACAGTAATATTCACATTAGCATTAGGCATAACAAATGAAATTTTATTATTTTCTTCTATTTTCCCAATATATTGCTTTCCGTCATTTCCAGAAATTCTAACTTCTGATAGCATTTTACCCTCATCTGGAGTTACTGTTAACTGAACGCTTTTTTCCGCTTTACTTTTACCATTTTCATGAGAAACTTTTCCACCCTCTCCCTTTTCAACTGTGTATTTATACACTGTATTTTTATCTATACTAAAGACAGGGTAACTTGATCCTTGTGTCCAGTTGTATGTTCTTATGTCTTCATTAGCATTATCTAATTCATATGCAACACTGCCATTTTTAAATTGAGCCTCTGTTCTGCCACCTTGTTCCGTTTCAGAACTGTTTATAAAGAAGCTATTTTTACTTTTTTCATTGTTTACTCCTGCTATTCCACCTTTATTAGCTGATACTTTAGGTGCATCTACAGCTCCATAACTATGACAATTAACTTGGTAAGTTGTTTTAGCATCATTATTTTTACCTACAAGCCCTCCTATACCGTTAACAGAAGTTCCTGTTGATTTAATAATTCCAGCATTATATGAATTATAAATTTGAGAATATTTATCTAACTGGCCAATTAATCCTCCAATAGACCCTACATTTGCTTCAACATTCCCTTTATTGTATGAAAATTGAATTCTATCGTACATTGTTCCGGCTTCACCTATTAATCCTCCAACAAAAGTTCTAGGTGATGTACTAGAAGATTTAATATTTCCTGTATTTATTAGGTTTCTCATAGGTTCTGCTGTCTGCCATGCCCCTGCAATTTTACCTGCAAGTCCTCCTACGTATGCCCCGCTTGTTGAAATATTAGATCCATTGGAGCAGTCTGAAAATTTCATCATACTAGTTCCTGCTTGTCCTATAATTCCTCCAACATAGTTACCAGGTTTCACAAACTCACCCTTATTGTGATTTCCTGTTATAACTGCATATTTTCCTATGTTAGCAACAATACCTCCAAAGTAATCTGCATCTTCATTATTGTTATTCAGTTTACCTTCGTTAGTTGAGTTAACTATTGAACACCTTTCGCCAAGGTTAGAAGCTATCCCTGCAATGTAACCATACCTTGCAGATATATTTGATATTTCCCCTATGTTTTTAGAATTTGATATAATCAAATCATTTGCAGCGGAATATCTTAATGAAGAATTCCCAACTATTCCTGCACCATAACCTTCTGAAACTGAGATTTTTCCAGAGTTAGAGCAATTATTAATTTTGGATATACAATCAAAACTAGAAGTTACTGTACCTATTATTCCAGATGCGTATTTTTTTCCTTCAATATTTCCTGTGTTAATACAACCATCTATTTCTACAATTGTATTAGTATTATTTTTGCCTACTATTCCTGACACATCACTTTGCACAGCCTTTAAATTACTATTATTAGTATTATTTGTAATTTTGACTAAAGTTCCATGGTCATATTCATCAACATACCCTAGAATACCTCCGACAATTTCGCTTCCAGATATATTACCAGAAACCTGGCATCCTTCAATTGTAGTTTTCCCTATAGCAATTGAAGCAACTGCACCAACATTCTCATCTCCAACAATGTTCACATTGTCTAATTTCACATTCTTAATTGTTCCATTTGAAATTACTCCAAATAAACCAACGTTACCTTGTAACATTGAAACAGATATATTCTTTCCATCAAAAGTTCCGCTAAATGGATTGTCTACAGTTCCAATACTGCCCCAATCTTCTGCTGGCATAACAATTTCACTTGTTAATTCAAAGAACTTTCCTTCATAAGTATTCCCTTTATTTACTCTGTCTCTAAGCTCTTTTAGTAATCCTATAGTTTTAATTTCGCATGGGTGCTCTTTAGTGCCTGTTCCAAAATAATCAACTTTTTCCCACTTGGCATAAAGCTTTAACCTTGAATTTCCTTCTTCTAATCCAACTGGTTTAGTAAAATCAAAAAACTCATCTCCATTTGCCTTAGTCGTCCATCCTAAAAACTTATAAGAATCAACTTCTATCCCATCAACAAAAGTTCCTACTTTTGTAGGATCTAAAGGTTTATTTATAATACTACCATTTACAACTTCTAATACTGCACTACCAGATAATGTTCCTCCATTTGGATTGAATTCTACTGCAACTTTATCTGGTGATATCCATTTGGCATATAAATTAATTTTAGTCTCTTCCATAACCGGTGTATTAAAGAAATATTCCTTTGAAAATCCTTTATCCACATACCATCCAAATAGGATATATGTTTTTCCATCTACAACTTTTGTAATATTAGGTCTCATAACCTTTTCGCCTGCAATTACATTAGTCTCATATACTTCTCCACTTGAGATTCCTTCAAGCTTTCCTCCATTAAGATGAAACTTAACTTTTGCTTTTTCAAAAGTCGGTTTAGTGACAAACTCACCTTCTAAGGTAGTGTCGCCATTTGGCATAACAAAAGAAATCGCTTTACCATAATCTTTATCTATGTTCCCATTATGTTTAATCTGTAATTCCTTTAAAATGAAACCTTCTTCAGGTGTAATCTTCACATCAACAGAAGATCCTGCATTAACATATTCTTTCGTAGTACTAATTTTTCCATTAGCCGAATCTGCTATATTAATTTTATAAACACTATTCCCTCCTTTAGCGAAGATCGGGTATGTGTCTCCTTGTGTAAAATTATAAGTTCTATTTGCTTCACTACCTTTGTCAAGATTATAAGCAATTTTTCCAGATACTAATTCAGAGTCTCCTAAATTCTTACTAAAAGAATTTTCTATTGTTATATCTTTTCCTAAAGTCACTCCACTTTTAGCACTGTCTACAAATATAGAATTAGATATCTTAGATTCACTTCCTAGATTCCCCATAATTCCACCTTTATTCTCTCCACTAGAAGTGACTTTGCCTAGGGCTACTATGTTCTCTAATGTCACATTGCTACCTGTGGCTACTAATCCTGCAACATTGTCTTTAGCTACCAAATCAAAATCTTTTAAGAACAGATTTTTTATTGTGGCATTAGAAGCGTAGCCAAATAGCCCAACTCCTTCTTTGCTGCTATCATTAACCGTTAAACCACTAATAGTATTAAATCCACCATCAAATTGTCCTTTAAATGGTTTTTCACCACTACCAATTATCACTAAATTACTAAGAGTTATATTGTTTTTTAAGCTAATGGATTTACCTTCCATACTATTTATATAATCAGTTTCACTTTTTTCTTCCTCAGTGCTTTCGCCTTCACCAGTTGTAGTAGTAGTTATTTTAAGTGCATTACCTAAAACCAAATCTTCCAGACCCTTAAGCTTTTCAAATGAATCAATACTAAATTCAGTACTATTCTCATCAAACCATGATAAATCTCCTCCTGTTTTGCTTTTAAAAGTAACATCAACAACTACTGGTTTTTCCTCTACAGCACCAGTCTTTTCTCCACTATTATTAACTTTATCATCTATATTAGATTCATTACTTTTTGATGTTTCTTCCTTTACACTATCAATGTCAACTTCCTTGTCCTCAACAACTTCTACACCATTTTTATCATTATCGATTGCATATACAATTGGCACCGACTGTGAAAATACTAAAACAATGGCTAAAACGTAAACCAATATTTTTTTCATATTTTACCTCTCTTTCATCTAACTAATAAAAAAGGTCTCAACAAAAAACTGGTTTACCAGTTTTTTGTTGAGACCTCTAGTTTTCTAGTCAGTCTAACTTATAGTTTAATACTTTTCTTAATTTCTTCGATCCTAATGGGCTTACCATCTTGAACCACAACCTTAATTTCACCAAATTCAGTCTTCCTAATATGGTTAATTAAGTTTTCTTCTTTTTCATCTAACACTATTTTTTTACACACAACACATTCTCCTTCCTTTATTATATTAATCAAAAAAAAGACTGCAAAATATTGCAGTCCGATTTTACTACTATTAATCTCCTACGTCAGAAAACCGCTGACTAGAATGTTCATTATGCATGTTTCCTGACTTGTGTATCATAGCCTTGCTAGCCTTCCCAATTTCTCAGTGGCATATTAGCTTGGCTCCTCACTTACAGTGGCGGTACCGTTCCAGACTTTAACTGGATTCCATCTTAGCTTAAAAATATTTTTTTGTTTTTAAGAACATAATTATTTACTATTTATTGTTATATTTTTAAGAATATCACACTTAAAGTTTAGTTGTCAACCTCAAGTTCTCTATGATCCATTTCATTGTAGTTTCACTATCTCTACTTTCAATAGTATAGGTTGCATCGTCTCTTCCAAACCCTTTAATGGCTTCAAATACACCCTCTCGATCCATTACCCCTTGTCCTATGGCCTGATGCAAGTCATCTACCCCATCGTTTTCATGTAAATGATAATGCCCTATATATGGTCCTAGAACCTTAACCCAAGTAACAGGATCAATATCACTAGCGCAAAGAGCATGACCAGTGTCTAGGGTTGCTAATAACTTAGGCGAATTAACACCCTTAACTAAATCAACTAGCATTTCAGGTTTTTCGTCCATAACATTTTCAACACAAATAACCATATCATCTGGAATCTTTTTAATCACATTACTCCAAAACTCAATAGACCTTTCAAGATGCCAACAATGAAAATATATCCTTGGAATATAACCAGAATGAACCACCATTCTTTTAATGCCCAGATTTTCACATATTTCACATGCCCTATAAATTCTTTTATAGGCATTTTCAAGTACACTAGGGTCAATAGATGCTGGACTAAGCTCACTAAAAGGAGCATGTAAAACCTTATTTTTTACATCCAAATAGCCATTATCAGTTAGTTCCTTTAAGATATTAATATATTTCTCCTCATACATGTTTTCGGCCATGCAGAACTGATCAAGTTCAACTCCAACCCCATATTTGTCTATAACTTTTTTACAATCTGGGGCTATTGTTGCCACATAAATTTTATCTAAATCAATCAAAGCATCTCCTATTCTAATAATCCATATTTAATTCTAATCCTATCAATCTTATTACTCATAGGTTTATTTAACAAAATTAAAAATAATACTGTTGAAATCGCAAGTATGGTATCTAAGGTAAACGCTCCACCATAAATAGAAATTATTGTAGCCCATGTAATAGAATCTCCAAGAGATAACACGCTCCAAATTCCTGTAATTCCGCCATGAAGTAAGTATGTTGCCAATACTCCATAAATTCCAACTACCCAGTTTTTTCGACTCTTTAATAAATTATTTGCAAGAACACCTGCAAAAAATCCGATTAATCCCCAAGCAACCATTTGAAACGGGGTCCAAGGTCCTTGCCCAAATATAAAGTTTGAAACAAAGGCTGTCATTGCTCCAACAATAAATCCTGAACTAGCCCCAAGGCTACATCCAGATATTATAATAATAGCAAAAATGGGCTTAAAGGAAGGGATAAGGGCAAAAGCCGCTCTTCCAGCCACAGCTATAGCAACTAACACTGCAATAATAACAATTTCTCTAGCCTTAGGTCTTCTGTTTTCAAAGTAGCCAAAGAATGGGATTAAAACTGCAAGTGCTACAAGAACACTGCCAATCAAGTAACCCTTTTGGTCATGAAACCTTATAGTTAAAAACAACGCTCCAACTAATAGGGCAAAACTAGCAAATCCCAGCATACTGTTTTTTCCTTTTGTAGATAAACTGGTTCCTTGAGAGTTTTTAGTATTCTTAACTGGCTTATTAGGTTTTTTAGGCTTTGGCGGAATAGATGTATCCTCCAAATTCGCCTTAGTAAGCTTATATATATCTCTTGCAGAAATTGCATTAACATAAATCTTCCTAGACATTTTATTTGCAGCAGTAGTATAAAAACTATTGCCACTAAAGAACTTTCTAGGTGTATTAATTGTTGTTATACTCCCTCCAAAGAACATTGCACATCTGTCAGTGTGAAGTGCACAAAATTCCACATCATGGGAAACCATAACAATTGTCTTACCCTTATCCTTTAGTTTATCTAATATTACTGCAAACTTTTCCTTGAAATGATTATCGATTCCTTTGGTTGGTTCATCAAGTAGTATTATTTCTGGATCTAGCAATAATATTTTGGCTAGAGCCACTCGCTGCTGCTCACCACCTGAAATATCGTAAGGGTGACTGTTTAACAAGCCTTCGATTTCTGTTAACTTACAAACTTCCATTAATCTCTTTTGCTGTTCTTCCTTAGGTATTTTTTTTCTCTGAAAAATTTCAAGTAAATCTTTTTTTACTTGATCTTCAACAAATATGGTCTGAGGGTTTTGTGGCAGCACCCCTAGAAGATTTGAAAACAATTCCTCATTTTTGTACTTGCCAATTTCCTTACCCTTTAATTTAATCTTACCTCTGTAAGCTTTATGAATTCCGCTAATTAAAGTTAATGTTGTAGTTTTCCCTGTTCCGTTTCCACCAACAATAGCTAGAAACTCACCCTTTTTAATTTGTAAATTCAAATCCTGTATAACATCATTTCCATGTTTCTCGTATCTAAACCAAGTATCTTTAATATCTATTACTATTTCTTCAGAGACTTCTTTGACCTGTTCAATTTCTGTATGATTAATCTCTCTGCCACTCAAAATCTCTCTTAACCATTCTCTACCCTGTTTTACATCTACAGGGCATTCAAGTTCTCTACCAAAGCCATCCTCATATAACATAGCATATGCTTGAAGTGGAGTAGGCATTGCAAGGAACATTGGATTTCCATCCTTAGCTAATTTACCCCCTGTGTTTGAAGGTGTGTCATTTACAATAATCTTACCATTTTCCATTACAATAACTCTATCAGATAGAGGTAACACCTCTTCTAGCCTATGTTCTGTAATTATTATTGTAGTTCCAAGTTCTCTGTTTATTTTTTTGACCGTTCTAATAAACTCTCCTGCTGTAATTGGATCTAGCTGAGATGTAGGTTCATCTAAAATCAATATTTCCGGCTGCATAATCATAACAGCTGCCAAATTAAGAAGCTGTTTTTGTCCACCAGATAACTGTTTTACATTTTTATTAAACCATGTTTGTATTCCAAAAAAACTTGCCATTTCAGCAACTTTAACACGAATTTCCCTGCTATCTACTCCTAGGTTTTCAAGGCCAAACGCCAATTCATGCCAAACCTTATCAGTAACAATTTGATTGTCTGGATTTTGCAAAACATAGCCTATCTTAGTTGCTTGAGACTCCTTATCTATACTGTAAAGGTCTTCACCCATAAATAGTATTTCCCCTTCACGCTTACCATGGGGTGCTAGGGCCGGTTTTAAGTTTCTAAGAAGTGTGCTCTTGCCACAACCAGATTTACCTATTAAAGCTAGAAGTTCTCCTTGATGAACATTAAAGTTTAAGTTTGAAATAGCAACCTTGTCAGAGTTAGGATATGAAAAGCTTAAATCTTTGACTGTAAATATTTCCACTTCATTTCCTCCTTTACATTAATTATTACTGGCAATAAGGCTAGTATGCCATAAGCGATTAAAACAACTGTTCCAAGGACAGTTTTTTCTGGAAAGAAGAAGGTAGGATAGCAAGCAAACTTAATTGCTCCCTTCATTCCTCCATATATTATTACACTAACTAAGCCTAACACTATTAAAGCTAAGACCAAGTCTCTATTTGTAAATCTATAGTTATTGTAGTTAGTTCTATTTTTTAGTCCATAGCCTCTAGCATTCATTGAATCAGCTGTATCTATGCTGTTTTCCAAAGACCAGCTAGTCATTATGGATATTATTTTGCTACCGTGAATTATCTTTTCCTTTTTTGTTCCATTACTTATATCTCTGCCTATACACTTTTGTCCATTTCTAATAGTTTTAACCTTAGTGTTAAAGTTTGGTACAAATTTTAATACCATAGAAAATATTAGAGAACCTACAGGTACCATTCTACCAAACAAATATATAAACTTATCGCTGGTCATAACAATATTGTATGAGAAGAACCAAATTATTATACTAGCTAGCATGACTCCTGTAAGAAATCCATAAATAATAGCTTCAAGGGTTACAGCCTTATCTCCTATATAAAACAAAATTACCATTCCCCTATGAACAAATATAGGGTTAAATATAGTGGTAACTACCATGATTCCAAGGGGCATTGTTAATATAAACTTAGTAGCTTTAGCCCCGCCTAAATAAACACCATAACCTACTGCTCCTATAAATGAAAACATAAGTGTAATAGGATTCATAAATACTACACCAAATATGACTATTATTGCAAAATAGCCAAAAGTAATTATTGGATGATAATTAGAAAAACCATCTCTCATCGTCTACTCCTAAATCTTACTAAATTGTATCTTTGTATGACTTAACATATCCCCATACAATTTTATCTCCCTTTGAAATTTTAACTTCACTAGTTGCTTTTTCTCCCATTTTGTCATTAATCTTATATACCCAGCCGCTAGTTTTGCCTGCATCTTTAATGAAGATATTCGCTATTCCATCAATAAATTCAGTATGTGTATCAGGGCTCCCTTGATAAGAAAATGGTATTTTATTATCCTTACATACTTTTTCTGTTGCGTCGAAAATTGTTTCACCTTTGTTTACTTCAACTTCTGTTTCTTTTAAAACAACTCCATCCTTTGGAACAATTTTAAGAACTTCTTCCTTGACTCCAGCCTGGTCTTTTACCAGGTTTTCACAAGCTATTGATACTGTACATTTTACAGTTTCTGAACTTTTAGAGTCGCCACACCCCACTAGGCCAAAAACCATAATGATAGATAATACTAGTACTAGCGCTTTTTTTCCTTTAAATAACTTCATCTTATATACCTCCATTTTACCAACTACCCCATGTGCCGTTTACATCCATTCCATCCCACAAAGTGTACTTAAGTATTAACGTGTCGCCATCTTTTGGCACATATGCAGAAAGCCCTGTGTTTGGACTTGTTCCATTAATTGTCATTGTCCACCCTGACCTTTGGGTGAAATCTTTCTCTCCTAGGCTGTCACTTTCATGGGCTGTTTCCGTATAGCCTGCTTCTTCAAGTTTGGCTTGAAGTTTCTCAGGGATCCTATACCCATTTGTTATTCCCGATTTAGTTATGGCTTTTAAATAAAAACTGTTTGTTAGGGTTCCGGTGTTCCAATACCCAAAGCCTCTAGTTTTTAGGAATCTGTCTATTAATTCTGAACCTTGATCGCCTACATAGACTTTTTCCCTGCCAGATACTATAGTTCCCTTGCCAATTGTATTTGCTTCTACAATTACCTCAACGAAACCTTCTTCTTCCTTCTCACCTTCTGGATTCCCGTTTATTATATAAGAAACAGTGCTCTTATTTCCATACCTATCTGTAACTGTAATCTTAACACTATTTTCCCCTTCCAAAAGAGGACTTAGTTTATAGGAAACCTTTTCTCCGTTTGAACCACCTGTGCTTATGAGTTTATTTCCATTGGCAGTCACACTAAACAAACCATCTTCTGTCATTTTTATGGTTCTGCCTTTGAAGTCTGTAGCCTTAACCCAAAAGCCTCTGGAAGTACCGTTATAGGTTCTGCCTGAAACTAAATCAGTTGTTATTACTGGAAGCTTGCTTTCATCTTCCCCTTTGTTACCACTATCTCCTGTACCCTCTTCCGTTATGGTATCTGAGCCAGAATCTGCTTTGCTTTGGTTCTGATTCACCTCTGTTTTCTTCTTTTTTTGAGCTTCTTCCCTTTTTTCTTGTTCCTTCTTAAATTGGTTTTCCTGCTCCTTATCAAAATTATAGCCTTGGCCTGTTACTAAAACCTGAGACTTTTCTGGATTACTTCCTTTGATAGGGTCAATTGGTGTGTCAGCACCTTGGCTTAAGAGAATTGCTATGAAGCCAAGTATTCCAAGTAAAACTATGATACAAGATATTATAGTATTTTTCTTTTTATTACTCATATAATCCCTTTTTTTCTTCTATCTTCTTTAAAGCTGCCATTGCAAGTAAACTTTGTTCCGTTGCCATTCCACTAGGTTCTTCACCTACTTTGTGAGCAAATCCTTCCTTGACCTTAAATTCAAGAAGGCTGTTTCCTAAGGTAGCCTTTTCTTTAATAAATGTCTCCTCTTCAAATGGGTTAATTCCTATTGATCTTAATCCAATAATTGTCTGACATGTAGCCTCGCAACTACCCATTGTTCCATCTTTTAATTGTTTACCACTTAAAAACTTAGTGGCCTTATTAATAGCCTTATTTATTTCTGGCCTGTCCTTGTAATATGACAAAGCCTGAATCACCATGGCCGTTACGTCAATCTGACCACTTTGACCACCTTCATCAAAGGTGAAACTCCCATCTTTAAGCTGGCTATTAAGTAAATAATCCACATATTTTTCTTCGTTTTTAAGTTTAGTATCACAGCTATTACTAGCAATAAGCCCATAGGCTACCCCGTTTATTCCTTGATCTACTGCCTCACCATAGTTGTCTATTTCTTTAGTTAAATCATAGCCTTCAATATTCTTAGGTGATTTTCCAATAGCAGTTAATGCCAAAATAATTCTAGCCGAATCCGTAAAGTTTCCATCAATCTTGCCTTTAGTGCTTTTAACCTTCGCTCTTACGTTGTCTAGGTAAACATTATAATAGTTTTCATCTACCTTAACTCCACTTTGAGATAAGCCAATAACAGCCCACTCACCACCTACACTAGAAACAGTTGCTTCTGGAGTTTTTTCCAAAACAATATTACCAAGATCTTTTATTTCATTATTTAGATTTTCCTCTAAACTTTTTGCCCCACAACCTGTTATTAGTAACATTACTACTAACATTATGGCTACTATTGTTTTTCTTTTTTGAAACATCCTTCTTCTCCCTTTTAACTCTTTCTAGTTCAACTAGAAGCACCTCTTTGTCTTCCTGATTCATTTGGTAAGGACTATAAGCTGCCTTCTCTCCAACTTTTTGTGCCTGTTCTTCTACTGATAAATTATATTTTAATATTTCACTATAAATTGCGCAGCAGGCCAATTTGTAATCTTGGTTTCCAAAGGCCTTAGCAATTTTCCTCTTATGCAACAGCAGTTTCACTACCTTTTTTATAATTAAAGCTAAAATAACAAGTAACAAAAATCCAATGATACTTAATAATACAAGAATCCAATTAACGCTAAAGTCCTTAGTATTTCCCTTATCCTTCTTCAACTTACCCTTAAAATCATTTTCATTTTCATATGGAGTATTTGAGGAAATAACCTCAAGTCCCTTAGTCATGTCCGGTTGCTTCATCATTTCCTTAAATGGCTGACTAAACTCAACTGGAACGAAGCCAAACCCATCCACATATATTTCACACCAGCTATGGGCGTTTTTTGCCATAACTATAATAGGCTCATTGGCCTTGGTCTTTTTTTCGTCATTCTGAGTAATAACATAGCCCTCAACATATCTAGCCGGAATTCCATAGTACCTAAACATCAAGGTTGCCGCCGTTGCAAAGTGAACGTCGTAGCCCTTCTTGTTCTTAATAAAACTTTCAAAAAAATCTTCTTTGTCCTTTACTTTACTAACATTATCTGTATAAATAAAGTTATCATTTAAATATCTATCAATGGTTTTTATAGCCACCTTATAGTCAATATGACCATCCTTAGTTGCCTTCTTCCCATTAAAAATCCCACTAATAATTGCATCGGTTTTGTCGGAAAGTTCCGTATAGTTTTCGTATACCAACTTGTTATAGTGGCTCTCTACCCTTTGGTATTCCTTAATTTCGTCATTAGGTTTTTGGGAAAAAAATCGCCCAGCCACATCTGTCCATTCTCCAGTTATATTTTCTTTTGCGGTATATTCATATTTCTTAGAGCCAAATAACTTGCTGCTTAATAAATTTTCATTTCCCTTATCATATGCTTTGGCATTATCTTTAATAGTCTCAATATCAGTTATTTCATATGGAGTATATATATATTCTCTACTTCCACCTAGGTTTTTTACCTGTATTTTGTTAGTTTTCTTCTTTTCGTCAGTAAGTTCTTTAACTGTACCAAGTTGAGACAGGCCATTTAAACCGTATTTATTTATATAATACATTTGGTTATATTCTTTGTAGTAAGTCCCGTTTTCCAAAGAGGTCCAGGAATTTTTAATATATTTGCTTCCCACAAAACCTTTTAGATAGATAGATTCTGGGTTTTCCATAGTTACTTCTAGATTAGGCTCCTTAGATTTTGTTCTAACATTAACACTATTTAAATCCCCATTACTTAATGGACTTGTCCCCTTAGTAATTTTAACTAGACTCTTCTCAATGGCATATCCAGCGTCTTCCAAAAACTTAGGTCTCCTAATGTTATCCTGGCCTAGTACTGTAACAAAGGCCAAAATAACTACCATAGAAACTATAATAATTTTAATTCCAGGAAGGATTTTATCTCTAAAATTCCACCCATCAAGTAGACCAATCAAGATTCCAACTAGTAAAATTCCGCCAAAGATATAATTACAACTTAAATCAGTAAAAACAAGTACCCCAAATAGTGGCACCACATAAATCAAATATAGCCACTGATTTTTGCTCTTTAACACAAACATACTAAAGGCAAAAGTAGCAATTCCTACAATTGTAATCACAAGGCCTCCACTGTCAGATGCACCAGAAAACTTAGTCAAAATTATGTAATCGCTACTACCAAGAGCGTCGCATATTCCGTTATATAGACAGACAGCCCCTCCAATTAAACCTCCTCCAAAAGCCTGGTTAATTGAATAACTTAAATGAAAAATGCTGACAAAACTTCCCACAGCTCCAATAGTAATAATCAAAGCTAAAACTGCATTCTTAAAAAGCCCCTTATATTTAGTTGTACTCTCCTGCTCTTTTAACTTTAACTGCACCGTAATTCTCCAGTCTTGTAACATCTACAAAGTCATTTGCCGTTACTATAATATAGTTAGCAAATTCACTTTGTTCCCTGTTTTCTATAAAATGAATAGGAATGGAAATCACATCTTCCCCAAATGGTGAGTTCAAAACTCGCCCCATTAAGTTATATAAGTCTCCAATATTCCCAATTTTTTTCTGATTGTAACTCTGATTTCTGTAGTCATACCAACCAATACTATGGCTTAGCTGCTGTTTAATAAGACTTTTAGACAAGGAAAAAAACAGCTCAACAGATTTATCTCTTAGTGATAGTTTTTCTTCTCCTCCAGTTTTATCCTCATCAGGTTCTACTCTATTATCTAACAACAATAGCAAACTATTTTCCACAGGCAACCCAAGTTCTCTAACCATTACTTCGCCCATTTTGCTTGTAAGCTTCCAATGAATAGTCTTAGGACTATCGCCTACTTGGTATTCTCTAATACCAAAAGTTTCACTTGGATCGTTACCCTTCTTCTCATTAGAGTATATGTAACTATCCATATCATAACTATCTAGTTCATCCTTGCTAATTGGGTACTCCATAACATTAGGCATAATGTAGCAATACTTACTAACACTAATATCCAACCTTCTAGCAAAAATCATAAGTGGATCTAAAAGCCTATTCAATACTAGGTCAATTTCTAAACATCCACAGTACTTTTCTTTAATTATAAATGTATGCTCACCCTTAGCCTTACTTCCTCCTATTAACCTAAC
This sequence comes from Anaerovoracaceae bacterium, assembly GCA_036646055.1. GTDB lineage: Bacteria > Bacillota > Clostridia > Peptostreptococcales > Anaerovoracaceae > JAVWMQ01. The sequence goes on from JAVXMY010000001.1 coordinate 243,279, forward strand.
CGGATTAACAATTTCTTCTCTTGTTACAGTATTAGATATTTTTAAATTTCCTAGAGCCATACAAATTGGCATTATACTATTATTTATAAGGGTTATAGTTATTTCAGTTTCTTGGTTTTTGTTAATTTGCTCTTTTACCTTCACCCAAACATTGTACTTTTTCTTCCAAAGTGCAAGGGTTATTCCAGACAAAGCAATAATTCCAAAGGTCAGAATCATAGCAACCATACTAAAAAAACTTCCTTTAATTACATAAAGGCCAATAATTGCTAAGCACCATATTCCCCCTATTATCCTTGCTTGTTTCAAGGTTTCCTCCTTATTATATCTTAGCGATTTCAGGTGTATCAATCTTCTCTAAAATCTCTATTAATACATCTCTACTATTCATATCCTGTAACTGTGATTTTGGATTTAATATTATTCTATGTCTGCACACATCAACAAAAACATCTTTGACATCATTTGGAACAACATAGTTTCTCTCATCAACATAAGCCCCAGCCTTAGCCATTGCACAAACAGCAATTGCCCCTCTAGGACTTACTCCAAGTTTAATAAGCTGATGCTTTCTAGTTTCTTCAGTTAACCTTGTAACATACTCATAAATTTTATCATCTACAAAAACCTGGCTTACCTGGTTTTGAATTTCTACTACTTGATCCTTTGTTACTACAGGTTTCACAAGTTCAAGAGGATTAGACTTTTGTCTATCCTTCAAAATATTAACCTGGGCCTCAAAGCTAGGATACCCCATTTCAAGTTGAACCATAAATCTATCAAGCTGGGCTTCTGGAAGCCTTTGTGTTCCAGCAGTCCCAAGTGGATTCTGTGTTGCCATAACTGTAAAAGGCTTTGGAATCTCATGAGTAATACCATCAACAGTTACTCTTCCTTCTTCCATTATTTCTAATAATGCTGACTGTGTCTTACTTGATGTTCTATTAATCTCATCCCCAAGAAAAAGGTTGCACATTGCAGCTCCTTCTTTATATTCGAATTCTCCCTTGCCCTTATTAAACATTGAAAACCCAGTAATATCTGAAGGCACAACATCAGGAGTAAACTGAACTCTATTAAAGTCCATATCCATGGACTTACTAAAGCCTAATGCCAAAGTAGTCTTACCAACTCCAGGAATATCCTCAAGCAAAATATGCCCCTTAGCTAATATTACCATTAGTACCTTATCTATAACCTGATCCTTCCCAACAATAACCTTCTTAATTTCGTCTTTTATATCCTTAACCTTGTTAACCATCTCTAACATTTCTCCTTATTTATGCCTACATGTATCCACCACTTGAATCCGCCATCAGGCTCTTGCCTCTTGAATCCACCATCAGGCTCTCACCACTTGTATCCGCCATGGGCCTGATTTTTTGTATAAAAAAAACTGCCCTATAGAACAGCCGTATTTCTGCGAATTATTCCCTTTCAACTTCTCCATCGAGGTATTCTGACTTAAAACTCAAACAAAAACTCGAGTTAATCACAGTGGCGGGCCCGTACTAGAATTTCACTAGTTTCCCCTTCAACAGATGTTATTATATTATTTCATTTTAGTTTACCTTATAAAGGTAACATTTGTCAACTCACATATGCCCGCCACCCATTCCAACCTTGATGGGTCAACCATAGTTGTATCAACCTTAGTAAACCCAGCAATTTGATTATAGATCCAGCAATTTGATCATGGAACCAGCAATTTGATCATGGAACCAGCAAGTTGATGGTAGAACTAGCAATTTGATCATAGAACACAGCAAAAAGGTACTTTTTGCTGCTTTCTCTACACTCAGTACCTTTTTCTTAGCAACAAATTTTCAAAAAGGATACAAAACAGCCTTCTCTCTATGTTCAGTACCTTTCTCTTAGCAACAAACTTATGACAAAGAGAACAAATTGTAAGAAAACCGCTCAGGATCGCCACAAACTGCCGCGAAATCAGGCGGATTTGGGCGGAATCAGCGGAATCAGGCGAAAATTGCCAGGCGTGACGCGGAATCCGGCGGAATCAGGCGGAATCCCTGCGGATTCCTAAGAGGATTGCAGCGAATCGCCTGGAGTTTTGTCAGTCTGCACCGAGTCAAGAACAGGTCATTGCTAGTATAGCTCCACCTTCAGCAATTTTATTTGACTGTGTAGCTTAGATTTTGGCCATTGGCACCAATGACAACAGTTTTGCCTTGGTAAAGCTCACCTTTAATTATCATTGAAGCCAGTTCAGTTTCAATGTGCTTTTGCAAGTACCTTTTGACTGGTCTTGCACCGTAAATCGGTGAGTAGGCTTCCTTAGTAATTAAATTCTTACCCTCTTCAGTAAGTTCAATTCTAATTTCACGTTCAACTAATCTAGCTTCAATTGCTGAAAGGGCAATATCAATAATTCTACCAATTTCCTTTTCAGTAAGTGGTGAGAAAACAACTATATCGTCAATTCTATTAATAAATTCAGGCCTAAAGTTACGCTTCATTTCCTCTGTAACCTGATCCTTGACCTCATCACTAATAGTACCATCCTGATTTATGTTTTCAGTTAGATAGCTGCTGCCAATATTTGAAGTCATAATAATAATTGTATTTTTAAAATCAACAGTTCTACCTTGGTTATCTGTTAATCTGCCATCATCCAAAAGCTGAAGCAAAATATTAAACACATCAGGGTGAGCCTTTTCTATTTCATCGAAAAGAATTACACTATATGGTCTCCTTCTTACAGCTTCTGTTAACTGGCCACCTTCATCATACCCAACATATCCTGGAGGAGCTCCAACAAGTCTAGACACAGAGTGCTTCTCCATGTATTCAGACATGTCTATTCTAACCATATTTCTTTCAGAGTCAAATAAGGCTTCGCTAAGTGCCTTGGCAAGTTCAGTCTTACCAACACCTGTAGGTCCAAGAAAAACAAAGGAACCAACTGGTTTGCTTTCATCCTTTAACCCTGCTCTAGCTCTAAGAATAGCTTCTGAAACTGCAGTTATACCATCTTCCTGTCCAATAACTCTCTTATGCAAAATATCAGGAAGACCAATCAACTTTTCCCTTTCAGTTTCAACTAACTTAGAAACTGGAATTCCTGTCCACTTAGAAACAACCTCTGCAATTTCCTCATCAGAAACCTCTTCCTTAAGAATCTGGTTTTCCTTAGCCTCATCAGCCTCAACCTTAGCTTTTTCAAGTTTATCTTCCAAAGAAGGAAGAGTCCCATACTTAAGCTCAGCAAGTTTTTCAAGATCGTAACCACGCTCAGCATCCTCAATTTGATGCTTAACCCCTTCGATTTCTTCCTTAAGAGACTTAACCGCACCAATTGAACGCTTCTCTGATTCCCACTGAGTTCTAAGAACATCATTTTCAGATTTTAGTTGAGCCAATTCTTCCTCAATATTAGCAAGACGAGATTTGGAAACCCCATCTTTTTCCTTAATCATAGCCTGTTTTTCAATTTCAAGCTGCATTATCTTTCTAGACATCTGATCAAGCTCAGCTGGCATACTATCAATCTCAGTTCTAATCTTTGCAGCCGCCTCATCCATTAAGTCAATTGCCTTATCTGGCAAAAACCTGTCGCTAATATATCTATCAGACAAAGTAGCACACGCAATTAAAGCATTGTCAGTAATCCTAACTCCATGGTGAATCTCAAATCTTTCCTTAAGACCACGAAGAATTGAAATAGTATCCTCAACAGTAGGCTGATCAACTAAGACCTTCTGAAAACGTCTCTCAAGAGCTGCATCCTTCTCAATATATTTTCTGTATTCATCAAGAGTAGTCGCACCAATACAGTGAAGTTCTCCTCTCGCAAGTTTAGGTTTAAGCAAGTTACCAGCATCCATAGAACCCTCAGTCTTCCCAGCACCAACAATATTATGAATCTCATCAATAAACAAAATTATTCTGCCCTCAGACTTTTCAATTTCATTTAAAACAGCCTTCAACCTTTCCTCAAACTCACCTCTAAACTTGGCACCAGCAATAAGGGCACCCATATCAAGAGCATAAATAGTCTTATCCTTAAGGCCTTCCGGAACATCCCCATTAAGAATTCTCTGAGCAAGGCCCTCAACAACAGCAGTCTTACCAACACCAGGCTCACCAATTAGAACCGGATTATTCTTAGTCCTTCTAGACAAAATCTGAATAGCATGTCTAATTTCATCATCACGCCCAATAACAGGATCAAGCTTGCCATCCCTAGCCATCTGAACTAAATCTCTACCATATTTCTCAAGAGCCTCATAGTTTTCCTCAGGGTTTTGAGAAGTAACATTTTGATTACCCCTAACCTCAGAAAGAGCCGTCAAAAACTTATCCTTAGTAATGTTAAACTCCTTAAAAATCTTCTGGTTCAAACTCTTCTTTTCATTAATAAGAGCAAGATACATATGTTCAACACTTAAATACTCATCCTTAAAACTAGCCGCAATCTTCTCAGCATCCATCAAAACCTTGTTAAAATCCGTAGAAGCGTAAATATTACCGCCCCCAGAAACCTTAGGCAAACCTTCAAGCTGATCATTAAGCCTATTAATAATCCCATTAACATCCACATTCATATATTTAACTAGCTTAGGAATAAGTCCCCCATCCTGTTTCATCAAGGCAATATGAAGATGCAACGTCTCAAGCTGCTGATTGCCATTTTCAATAGCAATATTCTGACAATCCATAATGGCCTCCTGGGCCTTTTGTGTAAATTTTTCAAAATTCATATCAATACCTCCAATATCCTTTTTATTCACAATTTATTTCATAAACAAATTATAAAACACCCAAGTCAAAAAGTAAACAACTTTTTTAGCACTCAACGGTTTGGAGTGCTAACAATACTGTCACATTGGTCTCTTCTAGCAAAAATTTCTCATCACACCCTATCTCTTCCATGGTATAAGCCATGATGAGAGAGTTTTTCCCCAATAAAAGAACCCTAGGATATTTCCTAGAGCTCAATTTTTTGTTTTTATAAGGATTTAGTAGTTGCTACCTTCTTAGCATAGCCGCCATTTACTCTCTTACCATTGTCATACTTGTATGCACAAGCCTTAAAGTAATGTCTTTTTCCATCTTTTAGACCTTCAACTAGATAATTGTCCATATCTCCTTTGACATCAGTTACTAATCTGTAGTTTTTATCGTCTGTGCTTACATAGATTCTGTAACCATCAGCGCCATTAACTGGCTGCCACTTAACTCTCACTTTGGTGTAGGATTTTCCAAAGGATAAAACTGGTTTACTAGTTTTTGGTCTTGCACCATTTGCTTTAGAGTAGTCACTAAACTTGTCTCCATTTTGTCCAGCCTTTACTGAACGAACCTTGTAATAGTAAAGTTTATTAAAATCCATGTTTGTGTCTACATATGAACTTTTAGTTCCGTCAACTCGAGTTACTAGTAAATAATTACTTGTATCCTCTGTTTTTCTATAGATTTCATAGGCTTCTGCACCTTCTACTTTATTCCATTTAACCACACTCTTATCATAGTCTGATCCATATGCATCAACGCCAGTTGGAGTGCTTAGTTTGGTTCTACCACTTACAATATTTGAATAAGGACCGTATTTCTTTTCTCCGTTAAAAGTTCTATAGCCTCTAACCTTGTAGTAATATTCTTGGTCAAACTCTAGGTTTGTATCTTTGTAAGTATTTCTACGCTCTTCTACTTTGTCAACGTACTCATAGTCCCCATCTTTAGTTAGTGATCTATATATTTCATAACCTGTTGTCCAGTCAGCTGTTTCCCATTCTGCCTCAACAGAGTCAGTGTTAACACCTGTTACCTTCAACAATACTGGTGTTACCGGTGCTGTAAATTCACCTGTTTTAGTTAGGCCGTAGTGTTTAGCTAATGCTGAAGCCTCAGCCATGGCCATTTTTTTAAGATTTGATTCGCTCATTAACCATTTAGCTTTGCTGTAGTTTGTATGGAATGAATGTTCAACAATTACACTTGGTGTTCCAACACTTGAAGCTCCTCTAATTACTCCATACCAGTCTCTACCGTCTGACTGTTTCTTAGTCCAAATTTTGTGTGAACTCTTTGTATCCATTACATCTTCAACGGTTTCAGCCAAAGCTCTACCAATTGGAAGTGCCTGCTGGAATAGGCTACCATTTGCTGAAACAATAGCAAGAGGGTAGTCTGCATTGCCGCCTGAATTAGAGTGCATTGAAATCAATAAGTCATAATTCTTAGCTTTTTGTCCTCTATCGTATACGTGTAAGTCTTTTGTCTGATCCTTTCTTGTTGTACCTACAACAAATCCAGGATAAGTTTCTAATTCTGCCTTTAAATATTCTGTTAGCTTCCACATTTGTATTGATTCCCAGTAATCTGGGTAAGAACCTTTGTTGTAATGGGCATAGTGACCTGCATCTAACATAATATAGATACCATCACGTGTTTTACTTTCCTTTGCACTTGCTGTTGCAGGCATAATTGAAAGTACCATCATTAAAACTAGTAACAGTGATATTGCTCTCTTCTTTTTCATTAATAACGACTCCTTTTCTTCATCATTCACATTAGCATTTATTCTTTCTTTCGATATTATAACATGGTTAACCTAAAACACTAAAAAAGACTATTAATTTTCACATAGTTTTCAACTAACAGTCTTTTTATTAACTTTTAAAAAAATGGGGTTATATTACTTAACAAATTAAGCATAAACATTACCATTGGGTACAAAATTCTACCTGTAAAATTAAATAGAATTAGCACCATCAAAATTATAAAGCCCTTGTCATATATCTTATACCACCATGAAGTGTTTTTTAGATCAAATATTTCTGTAATTACATTAAATCCATCAAGTGGTGGGATAGGTAACAGGTTAAATAACATTAAAACAATGTTCATATAAACAGCATAGAACACTATTGTCATAATAGTACCAGGCATTGCCCCCATAGCCATTGTCCATCCAAGTGAAACAAATAGCACCTTATATAATAAGGTGAACAATACTGCCAAAATAAGGTTCATTGTAACCCCAGCTAAAGACACTAACATTTCATCTCTTCTTCTATTCTTAAAGTTAAATGGGTTAATTTGTACAGCTTTACCCCAGCCAAAACCAACAAATAGCAAGGCTATAAAGCCAACAATATCTATATGAGCTAGTGGGTTTATAGTCACTCGACCCTGAATTTTTGGAGTTGAATCACCTAACTTATATGCTGTCCATCCATGAGCAAACTCATGAAAGGAAAGTCCAATTATAATCCCTGGCAAAATAAGTGCCTTCCCCATTATATAATCCAATGGATTTGAAACCATTCCACCTTTTAAAGCAAAAAACGCCATTAAAGCAATAAGCCCCAAGGTCATTGGATTTAGATTTCTATTATTCACACATATCTCCTTTCACATTTATAACACATCTGAAAGCAACCTAGAAATAGGCTCTTTAATTTTAATAAGTCTACTTCTCTTTGCGTATTTATCCATAGTAAGCTCAGTACACTCTTTCATATCCTCTTCAAAAATATTCTCTAATTTAATTGTTTCCTTAGCATCATAAATAAATGCGTTGGTTTCAAAATTAAGTTTAAAACTTCTAATATCGAAATTTGCAGATCCTACAGTTGCAACACTACTATCAACAGTCATTGTCTTAGCATGAAGGAATCCATTATTATAAATAAATACTCTTCCTCCAGCCCTTAATATTTCAGCAACATATGAAAGTGTGGCCCAATATACAAAGGCGTGGTCCGGCTTAGAAGGAATCATTATTCTTACATCAATTCCCGATTGAGCTGCCATTTTAATACTTTCTAGTATTGTTTCATCTGGGACAAAGTATGGAGTTTGAATAAATATTTTTTCTTCTGCCAAAGTTATCATTCTAAGAAATCCTCTTTTGATTTCCTCATGATGCTGATCTGGTCCACTAGAAACAATTTGCATACCAACATGGCCTGCTTGCCTTTCCAAAGAGAAAAACAAACGCTTATAATCAATATCGTCTTCTTTGGCTGCAAATTTCCAATCCATAAGTATTCTACCGTTAATATCTTGGACTGCACCACCTGTAATTCTAATATGGGTATCTCTCCAATGTCCAAACTTCTTCTTTAGACCTACATATTCCCTTGCAATATTATATCCTCCAATATATGCAATTTTGCCGTCTATTACAACTAGTTTTCTATGATTTCTATAATTAAATTTAATATTTATTATTCTTAATTTAGGTGGGAAGAAGGTAGCAAACTTACCACCAGCTTCAATAAAATCCCTAAGATATTCTTCAGTAATTGTTCTGCTTCCCATAGCATCTACCAAAAGTCTAACCTTAACACCTTCTTTAGCTTTTTTAGTCAAAGCAGCTAAAAAGGCTTTGCCAATTTTATCTCTTTTAATAATGAAGTATTCCACATTGATTATTTCCGTTGCATTTTCAATGTCCTTTAGAAGTGCCTCCATTTTGTCAGTACCTTCTGTAAGGATTTCTACGCTGTTATCCTGAGTAAAATAAGCCTTACCATAAACCTGGTTAAGCCTAATTAGCTCTCGCCATCTGTGATCTGTATTTTTAAATTCATATTCACCATCAGCAATGGCCTTCTCCTGTTTCATAAGTGAGTTTGTAATAAACTTCTCTTCATCTACAGTTAATTTAAACATTTTTTCTCTAGAGAAATTCTGGGAAAAAAGTATATATAGCAGTATTCCAAACCCTGGTATTATGTATAAAATCATTATCCACGCTAGGGTTGATGATGGATTTTTTCTTTCTAAAAATACTATTCCAAGTGAAATAATAAAATTAATAATATAAATAAATGTCAAAAAATCTGGAAGTGCAACTAATAAATTATCCATAAATTCCTCCTTTCTAAAAATTCATATCGTTATATTATAACAAAAAAAAGGAACTTAGCCAAGTAGCCAAGTTCTCTTTGTAATATCAACTTATAATTTTATGACATTTTGTAAGAACTACAGTCTGTCTCCATATTTTTCTAATACGTAATCCATATCCTTGTCTCCTCTACCGCTAAGGTTTACTAAAACAAAACCTGGATTGTCTTCAAGTTTAGCAAGTTTAATTGCATAAGCTAATGCATGTGAGCTTTCAATGGCAGGAATTATACCTTCCATTCTAGATAGTTTAAAGAATGCATCAATTGCTTCCTCGTCATCAATAACATCATACTTAACTCTTCCAACATCTCTTAAGTATGCATGTTCTGGTCCAGAAGAAGGATAATCAAGGCCACTTGCAATAGAATAAACTGGAGCTGGCTCACCTTTATCATCCTTAAGCATTATACTTTCAAATCCATGCATAATTCCTTTACTTCCATAAGTAAGTGATGCTGCATGATCTCCAAGGGTAGTCCCTTTGCCTAATGGCTCAACACCATAAATATCAACTGGTTCTTCTAGGAAGGCATTAAACATTCCAGCAGCATTACTGCCACCTCCAACACAAGCAACAACAGCGTCAGGAAGATAACCTGTCATTTCCTTAAACTGAGCCTTAGCTTCTTCCCCAATAACCATCTGGAAGTCTCGAACCATCATTGGAAATGGATGAGGCCCCAAAACTGAACCAATACAGTAAATTGAATTCTTATAATCCTTGCTGTATGCATCAAAAGCAGAATCTACAGCCTCTTTTAATGTTTTAAGGCCGTGAGTAACTGGAACAACATTTGCCCCAAGAAGTTTCATTCTTGCCACATTTGGAGCCTGCTTAAGTATATCAACTTCTCCCATATGTATTTCACATTCAAGGCCAAAGAATGCAGCCGCAGTAGCTAGAGCAACCCCATGCTGACCTGCACCAGTTTCAGCTATAAGTTTTTTCTTGCCCATATACTTAGCCAATAATCCTTCTCCCATACAGTGGTTGATTTTATGAGCCCCAGTATGGTTTAAATCTTCTCTCTTTAGATAAATTTGAGTTGTCCCAAGTTCTCTAGAAAGTCTTTCACAATGATAAACTGGTGTGGGTCTCCCCTGAAACTCTTTTCTAATTCTTCTAAGTTCATTTATAAACTGAGCAGAATGAGCAATGGTGTTATATGCTTCTGTTACTTCTTCAAATCCTGGTATTAGCTCTGGGCTCAAAAAAGCCCCACCAAATTCACCAAATTTTCCTTCTTTGTTTGGATAGTTCTTTGCAAAATTCCTAAAATCTACTGTCATGTTTCTACCTCCTACATTGACACAATTGATGACTCTCTCGGTAGTTTTTTCTATAAAAAAAACGCTTATCCTAAAATAAGGACAAGCGTTAACCTGCGGTACCACCTTAATTAGCAACTTTGAGTTGCTCTCTCTGCAGAGTGCCATCACACTCCTAGCCCGTTACGCCGGCTTCGCGTCTCAACTACTTAGTTTTTCTCTATTATTGCAAAGCTAGGCTCCACTTTTTTAAAAAACTGTTCATATCACCCTCAAAGGCCCATATTCTATCACTGACATTCACCTGGCTTACACCGCCCCAGACTCGCTTAGAATCGTTCTAATAGCATTTTTCCTTTTCATCGGTTTTTATTAACTTGTAACAAAGAATAGCACTAAAATCTCATTATGTCAATACTGTAATAACAAATTTATATTATTGTATTGATTTATTAGAAATAGGGGTATATATTTATCATATAAACTACAACTAAAAAACGAAAGGAGTAAATATTTGAAATTCGACTTACACTGCCATACTAAAGGTGGTTCAATCGACTCAAAGGTTACACTTGAGTCTTACATTAGACTTCTTAAGTCTCAAGGCTTTGACGGAATGATGATCAGTGACCATACTACATACAAAGGATGTAAAGTTTGGGACCAAATTAAAGATCAAGAAGAATTCAAAGATTTTACTGTATTAAAAGGCGTAGAATACGACACAATAGATGGGGGACATTTTTTAGTTATTCTACCCGATGATATTATACTTAAGGTACTTCACATTAGAGGATTATCTCTAAAAGCACTTATTAAGGTTGTTCACCACTTTGGTGGCATTCTTGGACCGGCTCACCCATTTGGTGTTAAAAGTTCAAGTGCAATGTTTTTAAGAGCTATGAAGAGAGACCCATCATTAGTGAATCATTTTGATTTCATCGAAGCATTTAACACATGTGAAACTAAAGAATCAAACGTTAAAGCAGCTCATATGGCCAACAAGCTAAACCTACCAGGGCTTGGCGGATCTGATGCTCACAAAGAAGAGTATGTTGGAATGGCTTATACTGAGATTGATGCTGATATTAAGACTAACAACGACTTTATTAAAGCCATTAAGGAAGATAAAGTTTACGATGCAGGCGGAACCGAAAGAGTAGCAACAAAGGCTATGGCACGTAAATGCCATTGGTCTGGTGTTTGGGCATTTAAAGCCTATAACTCAGGATTGAGCTACCTGTTCTCACCCTACAGAGAATATCAAATGTCTAGAGCAATTGTATATTCATCTTAGGTTAGTTTGGCAACAGCCAATTTATCTAGTTAGACAAATTATAAAAGACTGTAAGAATATCTTACAGTCTTTTATTTTGCTTTTAACTTAATGTTCTAATGCTAGTGTCCGTTGCTATTGTATTGGCATTATAGACAAATAGCACCTTATCTATACCATTGTTTCTTATAACTTTGCTTATATCACCATAGAAATATCTTGGATCTATTACTGTTGTTGTTTTGAAATAAGGGGCAACATAGGGTATAAATGAGTTTCCGTATGAATCCTTTATTATTAAAAGGTTTTTTTTGTTAGCTGTTGTTGATTTGATTTTTACAACTCCATGATTTCCACCCATAAAAACCTGGTACTGATCCTTTTCATTTAATTTCTTCGTATCAAAGAAGCATGCTGTCTTCTTAGATTCTTCAACATAAGTAATTACCGTTTTAGGTACCTTCTTTGTAGGTCTTCCCACATATATTTTGTCTTTAGGTCCACCATAATATCCGCTTTTAGATTTTAATGAACCCTCAAAAGTATTACTTACTATTAAGTCTTCAAATCCATTTTTGTCTGCCTTAATGTCCAATGGTCTTATGGTTTTTTTAACTGCCTTTTTAACTCCTTCGTTGGTCCAGTGATGATCTCCCTTATAATATAGGTCTTCCTTATTCTCACTTCCTTTGAAGGACTTTCTAACATCAATGGTTTTTATTCCTTTAGCTTCTAAGTTTTTAAATAAGTAATCCATATATTCATCTTGGTTACTCTTAGGCGCTGCCATTGGAAGTTTGTTTTCCAAAACATTTACAGCAGTTGGTGCAATTAAAGCATTTACTTCTATATTGTTTTTCATTTTTCTTACGCCTGCAATAGAGTTAACAGTTTTATCTCTGTCCTTATCGCTTACATCTATAAATTTTTCTAGTAAAAATCCACTTCTACCATTATATACGCCTTGGGATTCTGGCTTGCCTCTTAAGAAGTCCACTCCGACCTTGAGCCTTACCCACAAGTCCTTAAGGATAAATTGATCATTAATATATTGTTCTAAATGTTTTTGAAATCTTCCCTCTTCAATGCTGTTCCATGAAACCTTAGGCATTTGATTTAATGCCCTGTTTTCCGTTTCTGAAAACTCCTTAGGTGGAGTCAAAAAATCAAAACAAGCAATTGCGAAAATAAAGACACAAAAGACTATTGATAATTTTTTAAAATAACTATACTTCTTCATTTTCCCACCTGTTAAAATCTAAAATATAAAAACGGATTATAAGTGTCATAGACTAAAAATGAAATTGAAACTAACATTATTGCAGCCATAATTGCAATTGCAATAATTTGATTATTCTTTTCAATCCCTTCAATCTTCTTTAACACTATTGGACTAGATCCAATCATTCCAGCTAATATTAATACTAAATTAGTTTTGATTAAATAAAGAGTACTTAAATCAAAAAACGGATTATTTCCTACTCCAAATAATGCAGAAACATATTCTATTGAGGATGTCATATCCGGTTGACTAAAGAATACCCATCCAATTGCAACAATTACCATGGCATAAAAATGTTGCACCAATTCAGGTGTACGGCTAATGATTTTACCTAGGAAGTACTTTTCTAGAAGTAGTATTACTCCATAGTATAAGCCCCAGAATACAAAGTTCCAGCTTGCTCCATGCCATAATCCTGTTAGTAACCATACTGCCATAATATTTCTTAAGTGGATTATAGGTTTAACTCTATTACCACCTAAGGGAATATAAACATATTCCTTAAACCAAGTGCTTAAAGAAATATGCCATCTTCTCCAAAACTCTGTAATGCTTTTAGATATATATGGATAGTTAAAGTTCATATTAAAGTCAAAGCCAAACATTTTACCAAGTCCTATGGCCATATCTGAATACCCACTAAAGTCAAAGTATATTTGAAGTGTATAGCAAATTATTCCTATCCATAAGGTTACTACTGACGCCTCTCCTATACCAGCTTCATTAATCTGAGTATATATGAATCCTAGATTGTTTGCTAAGAGCACTTTTTTCCCTAAACCACAAACAAAATACCTAGTTCCTAGGCCAAACTTTTCTTTGGAAATATCTCTATTATTAATCTGATGTTCTATATCCTTATACTTAATTATAGGTCCTGCAATTAACTGCGGGAACATGGATAGGTATAGGGCAAAGTTAATAAAGTTATTTTGATGTTCTACTCTACCTCTATATACGTCTATTACATAAGATAAGGCCTGGAATGTATAAAATGAAACTCCTATTGGAAGGGGCAGTTCATGATAAGATATAGACAAGCCAAATAGTCCATTAATAGTACCAATTATAAATCCAAAATATTTAAAAAATCCGATAATCAGCAGATTAACAACTACTGCATAAATCAGACTAGCTCTGGCTTTTTTTAAGGTTTTTTGACTAATATCTACTCCAATTACATAGTTAAATAGGCAACTAAAAATAAGCAATATTACATATACCGGTTCGCCCCAGCCATAAAAAAATACGCTGGCCAAAAGTAATGTTATATTGCCAAATTTCTTAGGTAACAAATAATATGCTGCCAAAACTATTGGTAAAAATATAAACAAAAAGAATATACTACTAAATACCATTAAATGCTTTCTCCCATTCTTCTACTTCTTTGGCTACCCCATAGAAGCCATATACACCTCTAGTTGTAAAGATGTAGTTATTCACTTTACCAGCTTCTTTTGGAGCATATCCTCCAAATACTTTAGCTTGAGAATTTGTTCTTGCTTCAACCTTTTTTTCTATTGCTGCAAGTTGCCCTTTATTTGAAACCTTCACAACTAGCATTTCATCTGCTATCATTGTGTATTTGCTTTTTAAATAAAGATAGTCTGAAACTTCCCCTTGATTTATACCCATCAGTTTCATAAGTCCTTTGTCATTAATTTGATTAAAATCTGACATTTTAACTTGAGCCTTCATTTCACCTTTAATATCATCAAATGAAATCTTATTCATCCCACCATCAGTATACATAAACACAAAGAAACCAATTAAAAACAACACTGATACTACTTTAAATATCTTCATTTTTTATTTAATTGCCTCCATGTAATTTCTTAGTAATAAAGGATAAAAACCATATTTAAAATGAATTCCATCAGGTTCGAAATAGTTTTTTGGATTTAGTCCGTCATTATCAATGAAGTGATAATTGTTTTCATCACAGAATTTAACTAAAGCCTTATTATAGTCATTATATTTATCCAATCCGGGAGTCTTTTGGGCTGCCTTTTCTTCAATTGGAAATACACTTGTTATATATATTTTAGTATTAGGAAGTTCCTTTTTTATTTTATTTGTTACTTTTTTGTAGTCTTTAATAAATGGCTCAACTTTACCTTTGTGAGCTTCCATATCGTTCATACCAAATGATAATATAATATTTCTTGGGTTCATACCCATTGCTTTTTTAATAGTGTCATCTGATGACCCTAAGCTAATTCCAATTTTTGCAACTACAACATCATTATCCAAATAGTTATAAGTAACAAGTTCTTCAGTAATAGAGTCTCCTACAATTACTGTACCTGCAAATATTTTTTCATAATCTGATTTAGTTAGTTTACCATCTTTGGAAACATGAACATCTGATTCGCTTATTTCCTTTTCAATAGTTGATATATCTAAGGCCTCATCTTCAGTTAACTTAGTTATGTTTTTAGAAATTTCATCCTCTGAATTCTTATCTATTACAAATATTTTAATTCCAAATCCTATAGCCAAAATCACACACAAAATAATAATTATCACTAGGTAATTATTCTTCTTCGGCCTTGCTTTTGTTCTTCTACTCATCTATTAATCCTCCGTTCCTCATTTTACTACTTCCACCATCTAAAATCAACCGATTCCTATTAATTTTGCCAAAGAGAATTAGTCTTTGCTCAATTTAAATTAGTATTCACTCAATTACTTGTTTTGTGTTATACTACCTTTGTAAGTTTAATATAATTAACAAAGGAGATTGTTTTGAAAAATATAGATCGTAACGACCCATGTTGGTGTGGAAGCGGCAAGAAGTATAAGAAATGCCACTTGGATTTTGATGAAAAAATTAGAATCATAGGTGATAAAGGACATATGGTTCCTCCTAGAGATATAATTAAAAATAATGACCAAATAGAAATGATTAAAAAAAGTGCTGCTATTAATATTGCAGTTTTAGATTATGTTGGTAAAAACATCAAAGAAGGTGTAACAACGGAAGACATAGATAAATGGGTTTATGAGGAAACTACTAGACTAGGTGGTACTCCAGCCACATTAGGATATGAAGGTTACCCAAAAAGCGTGTGCACTTCAATTAACAACCAAGTTTGCCACGGTATCCCATCACCAGACATTATCCTCCAAAATGGAGACATTATCAATGTAGACTGTTCTACAATTTTAGATGGCTACTTCTCAGATTCTTCAAGAATGTTTATTATTGGTGACGTTGATCCTGAAGTCAAAAAATTAGTTGAAGTAACTAAAAAAAGCATTGAAATTGGATTAAGTAAGGTAAAACCTTGGGGCTTCCTAGGAGATGTTGGCGGAGCTATTAACCAATATGCCATTTCAAATGGTTACAGCGTAGTTCGAGAAATCGGAGGCCATGGTATTGGCTTAGAGTTCCATGAAGAACCTTGGGTTAGCTTCGTTTCAGAACCTAATACTGAAATGTTAATGGTTCCTGGAATGATGTTTACTATTGAACCAATGATCAACATGGGCACAGCAGATATATATATGGACGAAGAAGATGGTTGGGGCGTCTATACTGCAGATGACAAGGCTTCAGCACAATGGGAAGTCCAGGTTTTAGTCACTGAAGACGGATACGAAATTATTTCATACTAAATATAAAAGGATAATCTATGATAGCACTATTATTATTACCAATTTACATAGCCCTTGGTGCCTATGTTTACAAATTTAGCTTAAGGTGGATTAAAGCCTGCCATGGTTTCTTTCACAGCAAACCCTTTAAAGTAACCTACTTTACTGTGTTCTTTGTTATGTTGCTTTCACCTGGAATAGCATTTCTAATGCCTAAGAATAAACTCGGGCGAATAGCCCAAATAATCAGCGACTACTGGATTGGTATATTTGCAATTACTCTAGTATTAATCTTGATTTTGCATCTCATTAAATTTATTGCTACCAAAACTGGCAAAATATCTAAAGAAAAATGGCGTAGGCGAAAATACCTTGCAATTACAGGAACTTTAGTCTTCCTTTTGACCATATCCTTTAGCGCCCTTGGCATATATCAAAGCAAAGCAATAGTTGAAACCAATTATAATGTGTCAATTAACAAAAATACTTCTATTGATGATTTAAACATTGTTCTAATTGCAGATTTACACATGGGCTACAACATTGGAGTTAAGTCATTAACCAAAATAGTAAATAAAATAAATAATATGGACCCAGATTTGGTTTGTATTGCTGGAGATATATTTAATAATAATTATGATGCCTTAGAAAATGATAAAAAGATGATAGAAATCCTTTCAAAACTAAAAACCAAGTATGGAGTTTATGCTGCTTATGGGAACCATGACATTGATGAACCAATACTTGCAGGTTTCACCTTTAGTTACGGAAAGAATAAAAAAGATAGACCAATGAGTGACCCTCGTATGGACAAGTTTTTAGAAAAAGCTAACATTAAACTGCTTCAAGATGAAGTGCTTTCAATCAATAATGAATTTTATTTGGGAGGTAGGTTAGATAGGGAAAAACCCGGTCGTAGGACTGCAGTTCGTCTAACAGAGAAGGAAATTATGGCTGGCATAGACCAATCTAAACCAGTAATCATCATTGACCATGAGCCTACAACTGAATCCTTTGAGGGACTTTCCAAATATGGAACAGATTTAGACTTAGGAGGACATACTCATAACGGTCAATTCTTCCCCCTTAACTTAACAGCTAAACTAATGTGGGATAACCCGGCTGGAGAGTTAAAAATCGGCAATATGACTTCAGTAGTCACTTCAGGTGTGGGAGTATTTGGGCCTAATATGAGACTTGGAACTCACAGTGAAATTGTAAATATAAATGTTAAATTCAAATAAAAAGATACCCAAGGTGCCATAAAGGTCTCTTGGGTATTCTTGTTTTTATCTTTATTAAATTATATTTCTACCTTCAACAGCTTTAAGAAGTGTTATTTCATCTGCATATTCAAGGTCTCCACCAACAGGTATTCCATGAGCAATTCTGCTAACTTTAATTCCAGTTGGTTTAATTAATCTTGCAATATACATAGCTGTGGCTTCACCTTCTATGGTAGGATTTGTTGCAACTATAATTTCTTCAATCTGTTCATTTTCCTGAAGTCTTACAATTAATTGCTTTAGGTTAATATCTTCTGGTCCAATTCCATCCATTGGAGAAATTGCCCCATGAAGCACGTGGTAGGTTCCACGAAATTCTTTAATCTTCTCCATAGCAAAGACATCTTTAGGACTTTCTACTACACAAATAACCTTTGGATCTCTACTCTGATCTGTACAAATTCTGCAAGGGTCCTCATCTGTAAGGTTTCCACAAACACTACAATATTTCATGTTCTTCTTGGCATTTGTAATAGAAAGAGCTAAAGCCTCTGCTTCATGTTGATCTAATGACAAAATATGAAAAGCAAGTCTTTGAGCAGTCTTACCTCCAATACCTGGAAGTTTAGAAAGTTCACTTATTAATTTGCTAAGAGGTTTTGCATAGTTTTTCATTATAACAGTCCTGGAGGTAATCCTAAGCTTCCTGTTAGTTTATTCATTTCGTTTCCTGAAATTTCTTCCATCTGTCTCATAGCTTCATTTGTTGCAACCATAATTAAGTCCTGAAGCATTTCAATATCATCTGGATCTACAATTTCAGGTTTAAGTTCAATGGCCGTAATCTGCTTTTCTCCTGTTACTGTAACAGAAACTGCACCGCCACCTGCTGTAGCTGTTGTTTCCATTTTGTTTATTTCTTCCTGCATTTCATCCATCTTCTGCTGAATCATTTGCATCTGTGCCATCTGCTGCATATTGCCCTTTGGAGCCTTTGGCTTCTTACCGGCTTTCATTCCTTTACCCATTTCAAAATTCCTCCTACTTTTCTAATTTGACCTCTTGACCAAATAGACTAGATACTGTTGAAACTACAGCATCAAAATTTTCTGAAGTTTCTTCTATCTTTTGGTCCATATCAATAACTTTTATATATCTTCTAGTTCCTGAAACCTTTTCACAAAGATCTGCAAAGAACTCTTTGTCACTATCAATCATCCCATAAACTACAGGATTAGTAGTACCAATTACTATTTCATTTTCTTTTATTCCCTTAGCCGAAGTAGACTTAAGAGTTAAGTAATGGCCTTTAGTAATTAATGCTTCATCAATAATTCTATGCCATAGTTTTTCCACTTCTGCCTTAGAAGTAGTATCAACAGTAATAGGATTACCCTTAGAATTATCAGTTGCTGTCTTATGTGCTTTACTAGCTTCCTCTTCTTTTGCCGCCTTAATATTAATTGGGGCAGAACTCATAACTCTTCCTTGGGTCTGTATTCCTGAAACCATAGTACTTGCTAGTTTAACAAGACAAAGTTCAAGTAAAATTCTTGGTTTTGAAGAATACTTTGCTTCTGAAATAGTTTTAGATATTTCCAAAATACCATCGTTGATTTCAACTAAATCTAGCACTTCACTTTGTTTCTTAACAGTTTCAATGTTTTCCATTGACATGTTAAGCATATTCTCTGGATTTTTAACATACTTAGCCATTAGTAAGTTTCTATAATGTACTAACCATCCCATTAAAACCTGTCTTGCATCCTTACCACCTGCAAGGATTTTATCTAGTAGCAAAACTCCACTAGAAGGGTCCTTACCAATTACGTAGTTTGTAAGTTCAATATATGTATCTTCCCCTACAGCGCCTAAGGAATCTAATACCTGGGTTCTATCAATTTCACCATCACGACCTGAAATACACTGGTCTAAAAGTGTTAAACCATCTCTAACAGATCCGTCTGCATTTATTGCAATAAGATTGACAGCTTCATTGGTAATTTCCACATTTAATTCACCGCAAATCATTTTCATTCGGCCAATTAATTCATCAAGGCCAACTCTTCTAAAGTCCATTCTCATACATCTGCTTAAAATGGTTTGTGGAAGTTTGTTAGGCTCAGTAGTGGCTAATATAAATACTACATTTTCAGGTGGTTCCTCTAGAGTCTTTAGCAACGCATTAAAAGCACTATTAGACAGCATATGCACCTCGTCTATAATATAGACTTTAGTTCTACCCACTGAAGGTGGATAGTTAACACTTTCTCTAAGTTCACGAATATTATCTACACCAGTATTTGATGCCGCATCAATTTCGATTAAATCAATAAAGTTGCCTTCTTTAATTGCAAGGCAATTATCACATACCCCGCAAGGCTTATTTTCATTTAAGCAATTTAATCCCTTAGCCAAAAGCCTGGCAGCTGTTGTCTTACCAGTACCTCTAGTTCCACAAAACAGATAGGCATGATTTACTGTATTATTATTTATTTGATTTTTTAGTACTTTTACTATGTGATTTTGACCAAGTACATCTTCAAATACTTCTGGTCTATAAGCACGATATATTACTTTGTACATATTCCCTCACTGACTTTCCTAAAAAATAATTGCCCTTTAGTAGCTCCACATTAATGCAAAAGGCTTGTCTGCGGCACATAAGCTGATCCACTTATTGCTGCTTCCTTCCGGACCTGACAAGATTCATAGAGTCTTATTGCGCAGGACCCTAAGCAGATATGGAGCTGCCAAAAGGCAATTCATCTTTTCTATTATAGATTGTAATCGCCTTTAAGTCAACTTTTTTCTCTTAAATATCCATCATTTTCATGGCAGCTTCCTCTGTAATAATAGGAACTCCTAATTCTTTTGCTTTTTTGTTCTTACTAGAGCTACTTTCAACATCATTATTTATTAGATAATGGGTTTTACTGCTAACAGATCCAGAAACTTTACCGCCACGTTTTTCTATTTCTTCCTTAAGTTGATTTCTGTTTTCAAACTTAACTAAGCTGCCTGTAATAACAAAAGTTTTATCCTCTATCTCTGACTGAATTTTTTCTTCTTTAACCAGTATTAAGTGACTAAGGAGAAGTTCTACCATTGAGCGATTTTTTCCCAATGCCATATAGTTTGCAAAATCCGAAGCCATAACCTGACCTATACCGTCTATGGCCATTAACTGTTCCTCTGTAGCATTGATAATTCGCTCCATATCCTGGTCAAAGGCTACAGCAATTATTTTGGCGTTAGCTGTACCAATTCCTGGAATCCCCAGGCTATATAAAAGCCTTGCCACAGTAGTATTTTTGGATTTTTTAATATTTTTAATAAGGTTATCGTATGATTTTTGCCCAAAACCACTTAAACCAACAATTTTATTTTCATGTTTAGCTATTTCATATAAATCGGGGAAGCTCTTAATTATTCCCTCTGAAATAAATTTCTCCAAAGTAGATTCAGAAAGACTCTCAATATTCATACCATTACGACTTACAAACAGTCCAAAAGCCTTGATTTTTTTGGCTGGACAGTCTGGATTAGTGCAATATAAGACTTCAACATCTCCATCTGCTTTAATAATGGTTTTCCCACCACACACTGTACACTCTTTTGGAATCTCAATGTTATCAGACCTAGTCAAATTATCTGCAATTTGAGGAATAATCATATTGGCTTTGTATACAGTAATAGTATCGCCTATGCCAAGCTGTAAACTCTTAACAATACTAACATTATGCACCGATGCTCTAGAAACTGTAGTTCCTTCAAGCTGGACTGAATCAAAAATCGCAACTGGATTAATCAGACCGGTTCTAGACGCACTCCACTCAATTTTTTCCAAGGTAGTTTCCTTTATTTCATCTTGCCATTTAAAAGCTATAGAATGTCTTGGTGCTTTGGCTGTTTCTCCAAGGCCCTCTCCGTATGCAATATCATCGTAGGACAAAACCAGCCCATCGGAAGGTATATCCATAGTAGGAATTTCCCCTGCAAATTGTTTAACAGTCTCTTCTATATTATCTTTGTTAACAAGTTTGTAATCAACTACTTCGAAGCCCTGTTTTTTTAGCCACTTAAATTGACCATCTCTAGAGTTTCCAAAGTCTAAACCCTCACTTTCACTTACAGAAAAAGCTTGAAAATTCACTCGTCTCTCAGCTGTAATTTGGCTGTTAAGCTGTCTTACAGATCCGCTACATAGGTTTCTAGGATTCTTGTATTTAGCATCCATTTCTGGAATTTCTTCATTTATTTTTTCAAAATCCGAATATTTAATATAAGCTTCTCCTCTAAGAACTAAATCCCCTTTGTGAGGAATTATCAAAGGTAAGTTGACAAAGACCTTGGCATTGCTTGTTACCACTTCTCCAATTTCTCCATTGCCCCTAGTTACTGCTTTCTCTAATACTCCATTCTTGTATGTCAAAACAATTGTTAACCCATCCAGTTTAAAGCTTAATACCCCTTCCTTGTCCTTAAGAAAAGCAGCAAGCTCTGAAATTTCTTTAGTTTTGCCAAGACTTAGCATTGGCCTTAGATGAGCCTCTTTCGGTAGGCTTTCCAACACTTCATAACCAACATTTTGTGTAGGGCTATTGCTCATAATTATTCCGGTCTTAGCTTCAATATTTACAAGTTCATCATAAAGTTTATCATACTCAAAGTTAGAAATAATTTCCCTATCTTCTTTGTAGTAAGCCTTAGCCGCCTTATTTAAGTATTCAATTCTTTCTAAAATATCTTTTCTAATATCCTTCATAATCGTTCCTGTCTTTTATAGTTTTTTAATCGGTGCCATATCAACGGCTAATTTTTTAATACCTACAGATTCAAAAATAACCTCCGCAATATTTTTTTCGATTTTAATAATTGTTCCATTACCAAACTTAGTATGAGATATCTGATCCCCTTGGTTTAAGTCTAGCTTAACTTTAGGTTTACTAACTTCTCTTCTAGCTGCCCTGTACTTATCAAATGGTTTAAAAGGTTCTTCCTTTTTAAAGCCATCAAAGGATTTGGCCTCACCTAATTTAACTTCATTTTTCTTTTGATAAACCCCGTCTCCTTCTAGAAGTTTTGGGTCAAGTTCTCTTAAGAACTGTGACTCTCTAGTGAAACTACCCTTACCAAACATCATTCTATATCCTGCACTTGTAAGACAAAGTCTTTCCTTAGCTCTAGTCATACCAACGTAGCAAAGTCTTCTTTCTTCCTCAACTCCATCAATTTGATCCAGTGATCTCCATCCTGGGAATAGTCCATCTTCCATTCCTGGCATAAACACAAATGGAAACTCAAGACCCTTAGAACTATGCATTGTCATTAAAGCAACTGCATCCTCAGAATCATCATGATTATCCACATCAGAAAGAAGGGCAATCTTCTCCAAAAACTCAGCCAAAGAAAGTTCCCCTTCTTCCTCAAATTCAAAAATAACTGATTTAAACTCAAGCAAGTTTTCAATTCTACCGTCAGCCTCTATAGTCTTAGCTTCAGATAATGCTGCAATGTACCCTGAGTCTTCCAAAAGCCCTGTATAAATTTCTGAAACCTTTAAGTTTCCAAGTTCATCATGGTACTTACAAATACAATCTCTAAGCAAAATAGCACCTTCGTATGCCTTCTTAGAAAAAGCTGAAACAATCTCATCATCCATTAAAACATTAAATAAATTTGTTTCCCTAGCCTTTGCAACACCCTTAAGCTTAGCAACTGTAGTTGGACCAATAGCTCTCTTAGGTGAATTAATAATTCTCTCAAGAGCCAAGTCATCTGCCGGATTTGAAGCCAGCCTCATATATGAAACAATATCCTTAATCTCTTTTCTATCGTAGTATCTAGTTCCACCAACAACTCTATAAGGAATATCTCTTTTAGATAAAGCCTCTTCAAAAGTTCTTGACTGAGAGTTAGTTCTATACAAAATAGCAAACTCACTATATTTACGCTTTACTCCCTTAAGTCTATCTATTTCCTGAGCAATATAATAAGCTTCCATACGTTCATCATCAGTACGGTTATATACAATTTTGGCACCTTCCTCAGCAGTAGTCCAAAGTTCCTTATTCTTTCTCTTGTTATTATGTTCAATTACACTATGAGCCGCAGCCAAAATATTCTTAGTAGACCTATAGTTTTGTTCAAGCTTAATTACAGTAGCACCAGGGAAGTCCTTCTCAAAGTTTAAAATATTACTAATATCAGCACCTCTCCACTGGTAAATGCACTGGTCATCATCTCCAACAACGCAAATATTTTTTCTAGCTTCGGCTAACATTCTAATAAACTCATACTGAATCTTGTTGGTATCCTGATATTCGTCAACCATAATATAGTGGAACCTATTTTGGTACTTCCAAAGAACCTCCTCATCTTGCTGAAAAAGTCTAACTGTATTTAGAAGCAGGTCATCAAAATCCATAGCATTATTTTTTTTCAAAACACGCTCATAGTCGTCGTATACCTTAGATATTATTTCTCCCTTAAAGTCGTTACCATACATAGACCTGTATTTTTTAGGAGTAAGCAGTTGCTCTTTGGCCTTACTTATACTACCAAGAAGCATTTGAACAGAAAATTTCTTTTCATCAATTTGGTGTTCCTTAAGTATGCTCTTTACCACTGCCTTCTGATCAACAGGATCGTAAACAACAAAAGAACTTGTATATCCAAGAACCTCTCCATTGGCTCTTAAAATTCTAAGACAAGCAGCGTGGAAGGTCATTATCCACATGTTAGCCTTAGATCCTAATAAGTCTTCAACTCTCTCTCTCATTTCATTAGCAGCCTTATTTGTAAAAGTAACCGCCAAAACATTGTAAGGGTTTACACCCTCACCTAAAATCAAGTGGGCAATTCTCCTAGTCATAGTACTAGTTTTCCCACTTCCTGCCCCTGCCAAAATCAGCAAAGGTCCTTCTGTTTTAAGTGCAGCTTGTCGCTGCTTTTCATTTAAATTTTCCAAGTATTTCATAGTTAATATTTTACCATAATAAAAGTAAAAAAAGAACATATATTTGCTCTTTTTTTAATTTCATATTCCTTATTCAATATATTTTTTGCTACCTGATAGCTTATATTTTTTTAACAGCTTCTCAATTTTTTCATTTTTGTTTATTTCTTCTTCAGCAACTGCTCTTTCATACTCGCTCATTTCACTAAACTTCTTCACGTGGTTTGAAACAGGTTTAGGAATAAAGTAAAGATATACCAAAGGCGATATTACTACCACCGAAATAATTAACCAAATTATTATAGCGCCAACAAGGGCAGGTGTAGATAAAAATTCTGATCCTACCAAGGCTATTACCACTCCTACAATAATAAATATTAAATAGTTTATATAAAACTTATCAACTTTTTTGATACCCTCTCTAAGTTCCTTGTCTCTCCACTCGTCCCTTAAGCTTTTAACAATCTTATTGGCACCACGAAAATCCGTAAGGGTTAGTTTCAGTCCATATTTATAGTCATCAAATGTAGCCTTAGTAGAATGATTTTCAGTAATTTTTTCTGCTTTTTCTTCTACCGTATACAAAGCTGTAGACTTAATAATCTGACCTTCTCCTAGTATTTCAAGGTTCTTGTGTTTTAATATTTCAGAAGTAATAATAAGTTGTTGATCTTCATCCATTAATATTTTTTCATCGCCTAAAATAACAACTGCATATCCACTATCTACATATATTCCCTGGCCATAATGGGTAAATTCCTCATGAGATTCAGGTAGATCTAAAGAAACCTTTTGACCCGCCAAAGTAATAGTCTCAAGCTTCCCAAAGAAGCCTTCCTTAAACTGGAAAACATAGTCGCCTATAGTTTCACTTTTATATCCTTTTAGTTCCCAAGGATTTCCTCCTACCTGCTTACACATTCTAAAAACAAAGTTCTCGTCGCTAAGCAAAGCATTTTCCGGAAACATTCCAAGTTCAGTCACTGTACAAGCATCAACTATTATTTCTTTGTGTTTTGTCTGTAATGTTTTCTTCATATCTATTCCTCACATTAAACTACATACTTTATTTTACACGGTCTATACTAGTCTGTAAACCTCTTTACTAGTCTTTTCTAATATGTTATCTTTACTATTGAGGTGAACAAATGAAAAAAGAGCAATTATATGGATTTTTATTCGTAATAGCAGCAGCAGTTATCTATGGTTTTATGCCACTTATGGCTAAATTTATTTACGCTGGAGGATGTACTTCTGAAAGTTTAGTACTTTATAGAGGAATACTATCACTACCCATCGTTTATTTTTTGATGAAAAAAAACAAACAAGTTAAACTTAACAAAAAAATTGTAAAGGACCTTTTTATTCTTACTCTAATTGGCGTTTGCGGAACCCAATTATTGCTTTTTATGTCCTATGACTATATATCTATAGGTCTTGCAACTACACTTCACTTTAGCTATCCTATCTTCGTTTTGCTAGGATGCGCAATTTTTTTCAGGGAGAAGCTGTCTCCCCTAAAGATCCTTTGTGTAGGACTTTCTACAGCAGGTATAGTTTGCTTTTATACCCCAGGCGGCAATATTTCCACTACTGGACTTTTAATAGCTTTTGTTTCAGGAATAACTTTTGCTTTTTACATTGTTTTTCTTGAAAAAACCGCTCTTAAGGATATGCCTCCCTTCCAGTTATGTTTCCATGTATCCCTGTTTACCGGGTTTATTATGTTGGCTTATACTATTCCAACTGGAACATTTACATACGATTTTGAACCAAAAACTTGGATACTAATGTTTTTCTTTTCCTTTCTTATTAACGGTGGAGCCACTGTGTTTTTCCAACAAGGAGTTAAGCATATAGGCTCCCAAAAATCTGCAATTTTATGCACTTTGGAGCCTTTAACTAGCATATTGCTGGGCATTGTTGTTTTTAATGATATTTTAACTTTCAAAGCTATGATAGGCATTGTTTTAATATTAATTGCTGTAATTTTAATTGCCTTGCTGGATAAGCCCAAGAATGGCTCTTAATTTACGCCTTATCTTATTAAACTCGTCGATTTTGAAGGCCACTGTTATTGAATTTTCTTCCCTGTATAGAAGAATCCTTCCTAGTGTATCTTTAAGATCTAATACTATAGAATCAAGTTCTACTTGGAACTTTTCGAAGTGAAAACCTTGGCCATTTTCTTTAATATGGGCAAGTTTTTCTTTATCTACTTCCTTCATTTCATAGTGATATTCCATAGCAAATAGCTCAGAAACTTTGGCTGAAAGCTGTTCCTTAACTCCATTTAGCAAAACTTCCAAATGGAAGGTTGGTTTATCTGAACCCTCAACTTTTAAGACATTCATTTCTTTCATGGCCTGGCTTACTATTTCACTTATAGCTGCCCTCATTTTGTTAATTCTAACTTCAAGTCTACCAACTGGCATAACCATAGAAGACCAATAAAGGTCTAATTGAACAAGTGCTGACTTGATAATGTCTATTAGCTTCATTCTTGCAGACTCTTCAAGGATTTCCATTGAGTTTTCATTACAATCATCTAAAAAAATATTTCTTAACTGGTCAATTCCTTGACCTGTTTTAGCACTTACAGGATAAATTTCAACCTTATCTCTTTCCATTAAGTTTGCCAGTAAATCCTGGCAATAGTATACAAAACTATCTAACTCATCACTATCAACCATATCCACTTTATTTACTACAAAATAAAACTTACCAGCATACTGCCTAGTTCTTCTTAGAAACTCCATTTCTATTTCATTAATTGGGCTGTCAACTGATAGAAGGAATATAACTCCATCGCTTTCTTTAACAAATGAGTAAGCCGCTTCAGAGTTGTGCTTATGAATAGAACCTACTCCAGGTGTATCTACAAAGGTTAACCCTTTTCTAATAAAAGAAGATTCATTATACAAGGTTACCATGGACACGCCTCTTTCATTATCTGGATTTTTTTGCTCACTAACATAAAGAGGCAAGTCTTCCTTGGCAATTTCCTCTATAACTCCATTTTCAAAATGAACAGTAGTATTTCTATTTCCATATTGAATTCTCGTAACTGCTGAGGTTATTGGAATAATACCCACAGGCATTAGTTTTTCTCCAATTAGGCTGTTAACCAAACTGCTTTTTCCTCTTTTGAACTGTCCTATAACTGAAATTGTTATTTCTTTGTTATCTAATCTTCTAGCTAATTTATTGGCTCTAGCCTCTTCTTTTCTGCAAATTTCAGTTAAATGCATTATTCCTTCAGCTTGTCTAATTGTTGTTAAAATTGGTTCCATGATTTTCCCTTCTTCCCCTCAAACTTACATTCATTATACCCTTAAATCCCACTAATAAAAAGATGATTTTTCTTGCATTTGTTTACTCTATATGTAATTATAATACATAAGAAAAGGAAAGGACTTATTATGAATAAATATATAGATCAATACAAAGAAAAACTAATGACTGTAGCTGACGCTCTCACTTTATTAAAAACCGGCGACTACGTTTTTTGCGGTGAAGCTGCTGCAGAACCAGCTGAAATTCTAAGAGAATTCCATACTTTAAAAGACATGAATATTTCTAATGTTATTTTAAATACTTGCATATCTCTTGAGGAATACCCTCTATTTACTGATATTGAACTTGGTAAAATTGTTACTCACAAATCCGGGTTTTTTGGTGGGCCACAAAGAAGGGCTAACAAGCTTGGTCTTGTAAGTTTCATTCCTCAGCACACTACTAATTTAATTAGAAACGATTTTGATAGAATTGCTAGTGAAAACAGAAGATCCGTTCTAATGACAACTGTTTCTCCTATGAATGAACAGGGCTATTTTAGTTTGTCAACAAGTGCCCTTTATGAAAAAGATTTAGTAGATAAGTGCGATACCCTTATTTTGGAAGTAAACGAAAACTTCCCAAGAACTTACGGAGATACTCTGGTTCATATTTCCCAAATAGATGGTTTGGTGGAATCTTCAAGGCCAGTTCCCACAATTAGCAGTTCTCCATTTACTGAAGTGGATTCCAAAATTGCAAGCCATATTGCTTCCCTAGTAGAGGATGGTTCCACAATTCAGCTTGGTATTGGCAATATTCCAAATGCAGTTGCTGTTCAATTAAAAACAAAAAAGCACTTAGGTATTCATACAGAAATGTTTACAGAAAGTATGATGGAACTACTTGAGAGCGGGGCTGTAGATAACAGTGCCAAGGGTTTTAACAATGGAGTTTCTATTGCTGCCTTTACAATGGGAAGCGAAAAACTTTATAAATATTTAGATAACAACGAAAAGGTGCAATTTAAGTCATCTTTGTACACTAATGATCCATATTTAATCAGCAAAAACAACAAATATGTTTCAATAAATTCAACCCTTCAAGTCGATTTAAATGGCCAATGTGCTTCTGAAACAATTGGTTCAACTCAGTTTTCTGGTACTGGAGGACAAGTTGATACAATGATTGGTGCCCAAATGTCACCTGGAGGCAAATCAATAATTGCAACTCATTCTACTTTTACAAAAAAAGATAAAAGCGGCAACATTATCACCAAATCTAAAATTGCATCAATTCTAGATCCAGGTTCAATTGTTACCGCTACAAGAAATAACGTAGATTATATAGTGACCGAATACGGTGTTGCTTGGATTCGTGGAGCCACAATAAAGGAAAGAACTAAATCTTTAATTTCAATTGCTCATCCTGATTTTAGAGAGTCTCTTACAGAAGAAGCAACTAAATTAGGCCTACTACTTTAACATTTATTTTTTCAATTTTAATAGTTCTTTGGCAATAGTTTGATACATCAATTTAGCATTTATAGGTTTAGATAAATGACCATTCATTCCAACCTTAAAAGATTTTGATATATCTTCCAAAAATGCATTAGCAGTCATTGCAATAATAGGGATGGTCTTTGCATCCTCCCTATTTAGACTTCTAATAGTCTCTGTAGCTTCAAGTCCATTCATAACTGGCATTCTTATATCCATCAAAATTAAATCATACTCGTTAATATTTGAATTTTCAAAGGTTTCTACACCAATTTGCCCGTTTTCAGCAACAACAACATTCATGTTTTCTCGTTCTAAAAGTTTTGTGGCAATTTGAACATTGATTTGATGGTCCTCGCATAAAAGCACTTTTTTGCCCTTCAGTATTTCTAGTGAAATATCCTGGTCATTTTGCTGGTTTCCAATGTCCTTAGCAATCTTCGCTTTAAATACAATTTTAAATGTAGTGCCTTCACCTAATTTACTTTGGCAGGTAATTGTTCCACCCATTGTTTCAATAATATTTTTTACTATGGAGAGACCTAACCCTGTTCCATTGTCATTTTTGATTTCATTACTATGTTCTTGTTCAAATGGTTTAAATAATTTGTTTTCTACAAATTTTTTACTCATTCCAATTCCATTATCCCGAATGATAATGTTATTAGAAACATAATTATCACTAAGGTTTTCAGCTTCCATTTCACATTGAACAATACCACCCTCATGGGTAAATTTAATTGCATTACCAATTAAATTGACAAATACTTGTTTTATACGCAGCTTATCAGCTTCAATGGCACCATAGCATTCTTTGGTCTCGGTAATATCAAGTCTAATATTCTTTGCCTCTGCTTGTGGCAGCAAAATTGTTTTAATTTCTTCCTTAAAATCTTTAAATAAATAGGGTTCCAAATTGAGAACCAACTTGTCCTCCTCAATTTTGCTCATATCTAAAATATCGTTGATTAAACCTAACATATAGTTTCCTGATGATTGAATTTTCTTACAGCACTCTCGTCTTTCCTCTTCAGTAGTGTTTTTATCAACAGAAATTTCAGAAAATCCAATAATTGCATTCATAGGAGTTCTCATATCGTGGCTCATTCTAGATAAAAACTCGCTTTTAGCTTTTGTTGCCTCACTAACAGCCTTCTTTTGTTTTTGTGTCAACAAAAAGAAACCTATAAATAAAACTACTTGTAGTAATAAAATAACTTTGAAGGTATTGCTAACTTTAGCCACATCATCTTTTGTGTCTCTAATAATTTTAGTCACATTATCATCAAATCTACTATCTAGAGAACTTTTTAACTCTCCAAAAATATCTAGTATTTCCCCTCTTATTTTTTCATACTTCTTACTAATCAAATAGTTATTACCTAAATCATACTGTTCATTTTTGGATAAGTTTTTTTCCTCTTCTGTCAATGAAACGTTTCTTACCTGTATAGGCATGTCTTTTTCTGGAATATTAGCAGACTCAGCTATTAACCTCATGGAATCAACCTCAGCCATAGTTAGCTCATCATAAAACTTTTTGGCCCTAAGCAAATTACATTCCTCTTGTTCCGTAATCCCTCTACTACGCAATTCATAAACAAGTTTTTCCGCTTTTTTTTCTTTAAAAACAACATGACAATACTCCTTCATATCATTAGGATCTGAGCTCTTTGTAAAAGCAATAGCTCTTGAAGTATCCGGTATAGTCATTAAGTCTGTAATAATTCTATCAATTCTATTTTTGCTTTCAGTAAAGTTTGTAATCTTACTTAATTGTTCATTGTTTCTAGAATTAGAATTTTCATTAATAATTAAGGCAACCATGGTAATTGAAAAAAGTATACCTGCCAATATAATTACAAATAGATTTGCTTTTTTATTATTATTGATCATCTTCCTTATTCCCTTCTACTTTTACAAAATAGTCTTTGGGAGTAGGTAAGGTACCTTTTTCCTTCCAATTATCAATAAATATACTTTGTATATCACCATCATATAAGAAAAATTCCTTTGCATATTGGTTATTTGTTTTTTCTAAAGCATATAGAATATATATGTCAATTATCACCTTATACTCTTCATTGTCTTTAATATCTCTTTTACCTAAATCTTTTAATTTTTCAACTGGATTGTTAATGCTATTATAAATAGTAGCTCCTCCAACTGCAGGATAATAAATCAGAGGCTCTATATTGCCATATTCAAATATATTAGAGCAATATATACTTTCTCTAATTACATCCTTAATTTGTTTCCCTTTGAGATTCCCTATAAAAAGATTGCTAGTATCAACAATAGACTTAATTTGCTTATCAGTGTATTCCCCCTTAAATAAAGGTGTGGTAGCACATCTTGAATCAATCAAAGCAATATCCGCTCTGGTTTTTTCTTTTACACTTTGTGCAATGACCGAGGCAAATGGATTATTAAAATCTATGGTACTATCTCCTTCACTATCAACGGTCTGGGAATTATCAATATCTTCTTTGTTGATTCCAACATAAGTTTCTTTTTCTATTTTCCCCAATTCTAAGAAATATGTTTTTGCAAATTCTTCACCATCCGAATTATTTACAAGTATTTCTTCTAGCCCTTTGGCAGCAGCCTTAAATGAATTTTGAAGTAGAACCCTATTGTGATTATTTTTTTCATTCACATATGGGATTAAGTCTTTCAAATTATGGGACTTTTCAAGTTTAGTTTTATTATAAGAAACCAGGCCTTCACCTTGTTCATTTAATTTCTTCTGAGCTTCTGGAGACATCATTGCATTTAATACCTTTTTGGCATTTTCTAATTTTTGACTATCCTCATCCAATTTTTTTGAAAGTCCAAGACTAAAAACAGGGTAGTCCAAAAGATGCTTATCTTCTTCCTTCTTCCCTAAATGTGGAATTCCTTTTATGTTCAAAGAGTTTGTCCTGTCAAAGACAGTATCTGTGCAAAGAATGGTCATAGCAAGTTTCCCATCATAAAGCATTTTCGTTACCTGAGATAATGTTCCATTTGCCAAATCCTTTTTAGTGATAACCTTGTTATCTCTAAGTTCTTCTAAAACTTCACCAACCTTGGCGAATCCATCTATGTCTTCTTGGTATTTCCCAGTTTTCATTACGTTTTCTTCCCAAGCCTGGCCATCTTCTCTTCCAAAGAATGGATCTAGTCCAATAGCTTTAATTAATTTATCGCTTCCCCAATTCTCTGTAATGTCAGCCATAAAACCTCGAATTCCGACACTTTCAAATTTTTTACATACCGAAATGAAGGAATCCAAGTCTGTTGGAATTGGAATACCATACTGCTGAAATAAATCAACATTAACAACCAAAGTATCCATAGCTCCAGGCTGTGGTAGCCAAAATACTTTGCCATCTCTTATAAAATTATCCAAGTATTCTCCCTTAATTTCTTTAGTTTGTTCAAAATTAGACAAATCTAATAAATAGGGTTCCAACTTCTTCGCTGTATCTTCTTCAAACTTACGTATTGCAACAATATCTGCCATATTGTCATGTTGGCCTACAT
Organism: Anaerovoracaceae bacterium; assembly: GCA_036646055.1. GTDB lineage: Bacteria > Bacillota > Clostridia > Peptostreptococcales > Anaerovoracaceae > JAVWMQ01. The sequence continues at coordinate 276,079 of JAVXMY010000001.1, forward strand.
AAAGTAATTTCCCAGCATCATTTCTATTGTTCAACCATTTAATATGTATTTCTGAACATTGGTTTTCAACATAGGATCGCCACTTTGGGAAACTTACAGCATTATACATAGAAATAGAAACAACAGGTTTTTCACCTTTGATATTATCCTCTTGCCCACAACCTGTCAGTGTTGACAGCATTGTTGTTATAATTAATATAACTCCAAGTATCTTTTTCACTTAAACTCTCCATTTTTAATCTCGTTTAAATACTCTTTCGTTAAATTATAACACAAATGCTGAAATTGCAATATAAAAAACGATGAAAAAATCATCGTTTTTTATATTGCAACTGTTAATTTTTTTAAGTCGCTTCCTTCAGATAATTTTTCGCAATAAATTCTTGTACATTTTCTAAACAAACCAAAAGTTTTCTCAGCATCACAAATATTCGAATACACCTTCCAGCATCCAACACATTTATAGTTTTCCCCTTTATTTACTATAAATGCTTTAATATCTTCTAAGGGGTATCCTAAAAACACTCCTATTTCATGTGGAAAATCAGACTTTAGCAGGTGAATCTTCAAAATTTCCAAAGCATTTTCAACTGTTAAATTATTATATCCAAACTCCTGCATAAACTCTTTTACTACTCTATTTTGAAAAAGCAGCCATAAACGGTTTTTTCTATAGACATAAATTAATGCAACACCGTTGATTGCTTTTAAAATTTCAAAATAAACTCCTTTGTTATTTAATTCCAAGTTTCTTTCATCTACGCTTTCTAATAATTGTTCCTCTGATTCATACTTATATGAAAACAAATTGCCAATTTTTAGGCCGGCCAAAGTTGGCGCGCAGTGTCTAATTATTTTATCTAATGACATTTAATCCTCCTGTTAAATAGCATATTCCTTTAATACATCTCTAAGGGCCGCCATGGAGCTTGAATGGCAATGAACTATTTGAGGTTTTTTACCCGGCAATGCTGCCGTAGCAATATTAATCATTTTATGAGACACTGTACTAGTAAAAAATATGACCAAATCTGGACATCCAATTTGCTTCTTAATTCCCTGTGGCTGAGTGAAAACCTTGGCTTTGCACTTATAATCCTTGCATAATTCCTTATATCTACGGGCCATTCTGTCGTTTCCCCCTACTATTGCTATACTCATAACTTTCCCCCTTTTCACGGACTGGTTAGCCATCGCTAACTCTATGCCATTTTTAAAGCACCATTTTCTGGTGCATCTTTCTTATTCAATGTAGTTAGCATACACTAACTCGATGTTTTTGTCAACAATTTTTATTTATTTTTTGACTTATAACAGTCACATCCTATCAAAACCCGTTGAGCCTTTGCCCTTACTTCCTTCATAACAACCAAAACAACTTCTTCCGTTTTCTGAAATATTATGATACACTAAATTTGTTTGTGTGATATGTGTATTAGAATATGAGGTATTTATGTTAAGGCAATCTATTTTTTTTAAGCAAATTTTAGGTTCAGTGTTAATAATGATTGTAATATTTATAATTATTACATTATCTATTTCCAAAATAGAATCAACTGCCAAAGACACAGTTTTTTCTGAACAGGAAAAAATAATGGCTTTTAATGTAGGGAACACCATTAATCGAATTGAAATTTTAAAGGAAAATAAAGAAAAAAGTTCTCTAACAGATATGAAAATTATTAAAGGTAGTCTTTCTAAGGCCACTTCTATTAGTGATATTAAATCTAAATGGAATGCAGCTATGATTGCCCATCCTATTTATAAGCACTGCTCATTATATGTTTACCCTTTAAATACAGATGATCAGCTTCTCTCTTTGGAGCATTCTACTCACAAAAGCCACTATAATGGCCATGAGTCAGATCTAAAGGTTAAATTTAATTCTAGTATTTATTCTTTTAAAATAACTCTTAAAATGGATTATGTTTTTAACCATGTCTATAAACTAATTTCAGAAGAACTTCATACTTCAACTTATACTCCTAACGAATATGTTTGGGTTAATCAAATTGAAGACTACAATGGTGGTGATGATTATGCTATCCGCTTAATTCATCCAAACCTTATAGATACTGAAGGAACTTTCATTTCAACAAATACAAAAGATGCTAAGGGCAAGTTCCCTTACAAAACAGAGTTAGAAGGTACTGTCAAAGCAAGTAAGAATAATAAGGGCTACTTCCAGGATTACTACTTTAAAAACAAAGTAAATAATAATGTAGAACTTAAACATTCATATTCTAAACTTTATAAACCTTTTAATTGGATAATTGCAACAGGGATACCTTATTCAGATATGTTTTATATAGTAAACAAAGCCTATACAGATAACTCTATACTGTTTTACATATTAGGCCTAATTGGATTTGTTATTGTACTAATATTTAACGTAATTTACTTTAGATACTACAAGAAAAACTACGATAAGACTCTTATTTTAACAAAGGAAGCAAATCAGGCTAAGAACGAGTTTTTTACTAAAATAAGTCACGATATGCGCACTCCTTTAAACGGAATACTTGGTATGACCAAAATTCTACAAAACGACTATAAAACTGATGTAAAATTACAATCCAGTCTAAAGCAAATAGATATTTCTGCATCATATTTAAGCGAACTAGTTAACAATACCTTAGATATACAAAAGTCTGAATTTAAACAACTAGCCCTACACTTAGCCCCTGTAAATCTTACAGAGCTATTTGACAAGTTAAAAAATATAACCGACATAAACGCTACTACCAAAAATCTTCAATTTTCATGGCAAAGCAACACAAATGAACCGGTTTGGGTTATGGCTGACAAAGTAAGATTAAGCCAAGTTGCACTTAACCTTATTGGCAATGGGGTTAAATTCACACCTGCTAACGGCTCAATAGATGTAATCCTTGATATCAAAAAAGATGTAGTTAGTAACACTGCAACAACCTGCCTAACTATTTCAGACTCTGGAATCGGCATGAGCGAAGAATTTCTACCAAACCTTTTCGAACCTTTTGCCCAAGAAAAGGACCCTACTGTTCATAAATATGGTGGAACCGGCCTAGGGCTAAGTATTGTAAAAACAATCGTTGACCTTATGGATGGTAGTATAACAGTCCAAAGCCATAAAAACAAAGGAACTACATTCACAGTGACTATAACTCATAATATTTCTCCACCTCCATCAATGGGTCCAAATATTCCAAGTTCAATTGTAACTTTAGCAGGGAAAAAATGCTTATACTGCGAAGACCACCCTTTAAATGCTATGATCTGCAAAAGAATCTTAGGAAAAGCAGATATCATTGTTGATATTGCTCCAAATGGCAAAATAGGATGTGATATGTTTACATCATCCCAGAATAACCCTTATAATTTTATTTTGATGGATATTAGAATGCCAATTATGGATGGAATTAAAGCAACAGAGGTAATCAGAACTTCATGTGGGACTTATGGGTTAAACATCCCCATCATTGCTTTGTCGGCCAATGGGTCAAATTCTGACATAGAGGCCTGTCGTAGTGCGGGAATGAACGATCACATAGCTAAACCAATTGATCCAGAAAAAGTATTTGAAAGTATAAGCAAATACATATAATCGTTATCGGAAAGGGTATGATTACAAGCAAATACTGTTTCCTTACTACCTACTAAACGAAATGCTCCTGATGTAAAAAAAATAATGATAAATATAAAATTGAAGTTCTTAATAAAATAAATGAACAAAAATCGTGTACAAAATAAAAACCCGTTGAAATTTCAACGGGTTTTACTTATATGGTGGAGATGACGGGAGTCGAACCCGTGTCCAAAAACGTTTTCACAAGAATTTCTCCGAGCGAAGCCTTTGGTAATTTGTTTCGCATCAATCCAACTTCAAAGGCAAAGTTAGAAATCAGCTATCCTGTTGTTCCCTTACGCTACCAGGAGCTCACGCAAAGTTTTTCCGTATGTTTTTGCGCCAGGCTCTTAGCCTACGGAGAAACTAAGTCTGACGACGCTACCGCTTAAAGCGGCGCAGAACTATGCTGCTAATGCGTAATTGTTTGTATTTTTATCGTTTATATTTAACGTGCCCTTTTTAACGTAGACTGAGCAACTACGGCTCGCTTATCCTGCTTCCACATCCCTGTCGAAACCATTGACATCCCCAGATATCTAAATATGCAGCAAAACTTATTTAACTGCATATTATAAACTTAATTTTATGGAACCTATCTAATATGTTTCAATTACCAATTTAACTAATACTATCTATATTTGGCTTGTTGAATTTTTCTATCAGAATCCTTCTTGGCAATATCCGCCCTCTTATCATAAAGCTTCTTACCTCTGCAAACCCCAAGTTCCATCTTGGCTCTACCATCAGTATTAATATAAAGCTTCAATGGAATTAAAGTCAATCCTTTTTGAGTAGTATACCCAATTAATTTAGTTATTTCCTTCTTGTTTAGAAGAAGCTTCCTAGGTCTAAGGGGATCAACATTAAAATTGTTACCATGGTCATAAGGACTAATATTCATTCCATAAACAAACACTTCTCCATTTTCTACCCTAGCATAACTTTCCTTAATATTTGCCTTACCTTGCCTAATAGACTTAATCTCTGTACCAGTCAAAACAATACCAGCCTCATAGGACTCATCTACAAAATAATCAAACCTTGCCTTCTTATTATTTGCAATTAATCTTCTTTCTCTCATAATCAATCACCTTTATTTCAAAAGCCCTATCTTGTCAAATGGGAACAACCTTATAACTGCTTTCCCAGTTAACTCAGAAACCTTAACAGTTCCAAAGTATCTACTGTCTGAACTGTGATTCCTATTATCGCCCATAACGAAAACCTCGTCATCAGGAATAACCAAACCATCAATTTCACCACCAGTATAACCTTCATTAATATATGGCTCATCTAGTTTCTTGTCATTAACAAAAACATCCCCGTCTTTAATTGCAATCTTATCTCCAGGAGTTCCAATAATTCTCTTAATATAAAGCTCCTTCTCAGTTCCTTCTTTATGAGGAAAAACCACAATATCCTTATACTCCGGTTCCCCAAATCTATAAGCCTGTTTGCTAATAAACAAGTAGTTATTCTCAATTAAAGTAGGTTCCATTGAAATACCCTTAACAACAATAGGTTTCACAAAAAAAGTAATTGCAAAAACTATTACAAGAACAATAATTATATCCTTAATAAGTCCCTTCACGCCATATGATTTTTTCTTAGTATCACTTCGCATTTCTCTCTCCAAATTTATTTCCCGAAGATGTCCTCCTTAATTCTTTTAAAATTATCTGGAAGTTCTCCTATTATCTCTTTACCCTCAATTACAAGTTTGTACGCATGCAAAAACTGAGTAGATAGATCGTACTTTCTTTGCATCTCTTTGTTAACCCTATAGTCTCCGTATTTAATATCACCTATTATGGCAAAACCCGCGCTTTGCAAGTGTGCTCGTATTTGGTGTGTTCTTCCTGTAACCAGTTCAACCTCAACAAGAGTAAATCCCTTGGCAGTCTTAATAGGTCTAGCAATGGTTTCAATTGACTTGCCTTCTGTTTCAGATGATTTAATAACCTTAACAGTATTAGTTTTTTCATCCTTAACTAAATTACCAACAAGTTCTATAGGCTCCTTCATTTCTCCGGAAACAATAGTCAAATAGTATTTCTCTATTTCATCTCTGTTCTTAATCATTAGATTAAGCTTCTTTAGACTTTCTGCAGTCTTACCAAATAAAACCAAGCCTGTAGTATTTCTATCCAATCTATTAACTGGCGACGGAATAAAAGTCTGCTCCCTTGAAGGAACATAATCCCCTGTGCTAATCAAATAATTTGTAACTTGATTGGCCAGAGTATTTTTCTTCTCTACAGCATCACCATGTGTCAGAAGACCAAAAGGTTTGTTAACAACAATTAAGTAGTCATCTTCATAAACTACCTTAAACTGTTTAGACACCTTAATAATCTTTTTTTCTTCTCTATACTTTGCGACTAATTCATCGCTTAAATATAGACTAATCTCGTCTCCCTCATGTAATTCAGTTTCAATCTTAGCTCTTTTACCATTTACCTTTACATCTTTTCGAATCATCTTATAAATATGGCTTAATGGAGCTTTGTTTAAATACTTTTTAAGAAAACGATCTAGTCTTTGTTTCTCATCATTTTTTTTAATTTCAATTTTTATCATATGATTATTATACACCAATAAGACTTCTTAATAAAGATTTTATTATTATTAATAGAAAGAATGACGGTTTTGTGATATTATAATTATAAGAAAGGGGTATTACACCATGAATAAAATTAAGGATTTCTTTTACAATAAAAACGATATTGTCGTAGCACTACTAATTTTAGCAATTGCAATTGCAATTATCTATTTTAGGATTATTGCGATTATGGAATACCCTAAAACAATTCATGCCAATGATACACCTAAGGCATTAATTGAAGAAGATATTGATAAAGAAGGTAACGGAGGTTAATATGGCACTTATCACATCAACAGAAATGTTCAAAAAAGCATTAACTAGCGATTACGCTATCGGAGCTTTTAACGTAAATAATATGGAAATAATTCAAGGGATTGTTGAAGCAGCACAAGTAGAACAGGCTGCCCTAATCTTGCAGGTTTCTGCAGGCGCAAGAAAATATGCTAAATCAGCTTACTTAACTAAACTAGTTGAAGCAGCAATCTTAGATACAGGTGTAGACATTTGCCTACATTTAGATCACGGCGAAGACTTTGATATTTGCAAAAAATGCGTAGACGATGGTTTCACATCAGTAATGATTGACGGTTCTAAGCATGATTTTGAAAAAAATATTGCACTAACTAAAGAAGTTGTAGAGTATGCTCACGCTCATGGTGTTGTAGTTGAAGCAGAACTTGGTAAATTAGCAGGAGTTGAGGACAACATTAAAGTTGATGCTCGTTCAGCTACATTTACAGATCCTGAAGAAGCTGCAGAATTTGTAGCAAGAACAGGAGTAGATTCACTAGCAATTGCCATTGGAACTAGTCATGGTGCTTACAAATTCAAAGGTGATCCATACTTAGATTTTGAAAGACTAAAGAAAATTCATTCATTAATTCCAAATACACCATTAGTATTACATGGTGCATCAACAGTTTTACCTGAATTTGTTGAAAAATGTAATGAATACGGAGGAGAAATTCCAGGAGCACAGGGAGTTCCTGAAGAAATGATTAGAGAAGCAGTTAAATACGGAGTTTGTAAAGTAAACATTGATACAGACCTTCGTCTTGCTATGACCGCTGAAATCAGAAAACATTTAGTTGAACATCCAGGAGATTTTGACCCTCGTAAATACTTAGGACCTGCTAGAGACGCTATTAATAGAATGGTACAACACAAAATTAAGAACGTTCTTAACGCTTCAGGCTCATTAAACAAATAAACTCAAAAAACAATTCTAGAAATAGAATTGTTTTTTTATGTTATATATTTGTCTATAGTGGTACAATAGAACTATATGTACAAAAGGAGGTCATATTATGCATAATACTAGAAGCGTTACGGAAAATTTATATTGGGTTGGTGCAAATGACAGTAGATTAAGCCTATTCGAAAATATACACCCCCTTACAAACGGTGTTTCATACAACTCATACTTACTTTTAGATAAAAAAACTGTACTACTTGATACAGTTGATTGGGCTGTGTCTAGACAGTTTATTGAAAACATAGACCATGTTTTGGATGGCCAAGATTTGGACTACATTATTCTTAATCATGTTGAGCCAGATCACGGTGCTTCCTTAGAAGAAGTTTTAGTTAAATACCCTAATGTTAAGTTAATTGCTACTGCCAAAGGGTTTACTATGATTAGACAATTTGGATTCAATATTGATAACTTTGAATTAATAACAGTTAAAGATGGTGACTCTATTTCATTTGGCGATCACACTATGAGTTTTTATACTGCTCCAATGGTACACTGGCCAGAAGCAATGGTAACATTTGATCAAACAAATGGCACCCTATTCTCTGCAGATGCCTTTGGTACATTTGGTGCCTTAGATGGAAAACTATTTAACGATGAAGTCAACTTTGAAAGAGATTGGATTGATGAAGCACGTAGATATTACACAAATATTGTTGGTAAGTACGGTGTAAATGTTCAAAAGTTATTTGATAAACTAGGACCTATTATTCCAGATATTAAATTTATTTGTCCATTACATGGTCCACTTTGGAGAAACAACTTTGAATACTTTATAGATAAGCACAATAAATGGAGTAAATATCAACCTGAAGAAAAAGGTGTATTAATTGTTTATGCTTCAATGTATGGAAATACAGAGGCTGTATCCCAGGTTTTAGCTAACAAGCTTTGCCAAAAGGGTCTTACTAACTTCTCTCTTTATGATGTTTCAAAGAATCATGTTTCAACATTGATTGCAGAGTCCTTTAAATACAGCCACATAGTTTTAGCTTCTGTTACTTATAACTTAGAAATTTATCCACCAATGCATAATTTCTTAAATGATATGAGAGCTCTAAACTTACAAAACAGAACTTTCGCTGTAATTGAAAACGGAACTTGGGCTATTAAAGCTGGAGACTTAATTGAGAAATACATTTTAGATAATATGAAAAACATGACCTTGTTAGGTAATAGATTAACTATTACATCTAGCTGTGGTAATAGCAGAGAAGAAGAAATAGATACATTAGTTGATACACTAATTGAATCAGTAAACAAATAACATAAAAAAGACTTTTGAAAATCAATTCAAAAGTCTTTTTATTATTAAATATAAGTTCTTATTTACTGCAATCGTGAAGTAAATTCTGCTTCAATGTCCATAATTCTGAAGATAAATCCACATAATATGTCTGAGGATTTTCTAATCTCTTCATTTCATCCCACATAAGAGCAACTTCACTTGCACAGAAGTCTCTAATTTTAGAAATTGGAGGTAAATCATATACAAGTTGACCCTTATCAAAGATTTGAGTTCTAAGGTTCTTAGCATAGAAATTGCTAACCTTTTTTCTTTTCCATACTGCTTGTGGATCAAATATTTCATAATCATCTCCAGAAGGTACTGGTTCACCATCTAAAGACATAACATCTGCAATTGGTGTGTGTGTATCGTTATCATACAATCTATATAATGTTTTAAACCCTGGGTTAGTAATTTTTTCAATATTTTCACTAACCTTAATCTTTGGAATCATAACTCCGTCTTTTTCAAGTGCAGATAGTTTATATACTCCTCCAAATACTGGTTCAGATTTTGCTGTAATTAGTCTTTCACCAACTCCAAATGAATCAATGCAAGCACCTTCTAATAAGATATCTTGAATAATATATTCATCTAGGGAGTTAGATACTACAATTTGACAATCTTTAAGCCCTGCTTCATCAAGCATTGCTCTAGCCTTTTTGGTTAAATAAGCTACGTCACCACTATCTATTCTAATGCCCATTTTAACTGGCTTCATTTCCTTAAATACTTTAATTGCTGCTGGTACTCCTGATTTAAGTACATTGTATGTATCAACAAGTAGTACACAATTATCTGGATAAATTTCAGCATATTTCTTAAATGCCGTATATTCGTCATCGTACATCTGTACCCAACTATGAGCCATTGTTCCTAAAGCCGGAATCCCAAACTCTAAGTCAGCAATTGCACATGCTGTACCTGCGCATCCGCCTATATAAGCTGCTCTAGCTCCTAAAATTGCAGCTGAAGCTCCCTGTGCTCTACGAGTACCAAACTCCATTACTGGTCTACCTTTAGCGGCTCTAACGATTCTATTTGCTTTTGTAGCAATTAAACTCTGATGATTAATTAATAGTAACACCATTGTCTCAATAAATTGAGCTTGCATTACTGGACCTCTTACTGTAACAATTGGTTCTCCAGGAAAAATTGGTGTTCCCTCTTCAATTGCCCAAACATCACAAGTAAATTTAAAGTCCTTTAAGTAGTCCAAAAATTTCTCATCAAATGCATTTTTACTTCTTAAATATTCGATATCACTTTCTTCAAACTTAAGATTTTTTAGATAATCTATAAGCTGCTCAAGTCCTGCCATAATAGCAAAGCTTCCGCCATCTGGTATTGTTCTAAAGAACATATCAAAATAAGCAATATCGTCTGACATGCCAGCATCATAATATCCATTAGCCATTGTAATTTCATAAAAGTCTGTTAACATAGTCAAGTTATGTTTCCCGTTCATCAAAAACTCCTTTTGTATTTTTTTTGCTTGCGCATAACCTACCAATCCATTATACAACCTCTGGGGCCTTCGGTCAACGAAAATAAGCCTCTGAGGGTTTTTTGTCAGAGACTTACAGTCTTATCCCTTTGCTAGGATTTTTTTTAGGTATTTACCTGTATATGAGTCTTTAATTTGGGCAATTTCTTCTGGTGTTCCTTCTCCAATAATTTGACCACCTCTATATCCTCCATCTGGACCTATGTCAATAATGTGGTCGGCTCTTTTAATTACGTCTAAATTATGCTCGATAATAAGGATTGTGTTGCCACCATCTGCAAGTTTATCAAGGACATGATTTAGTTTGTCAACATCTGCAAAATGTAGGCCTGTAGTCGGTTCGTCAAGAATATAAAGTGTTCTCCCAGTACTCCTTTTGGCAAGTTCTGTTGCAAGCTTAATTCGCTGAGCTTCCCCACCAGAAAGTTGAGTAGATGGCTGTCCTAGTTTAATGTATCCTAATCCAACCTGTTCTAAGGTTTCAAGATGCCTTGCAATTGAAGGGATGTTTCCAAAAAACTCAAGAGCCTCTGACACTGTCATATCAAGAACTTCAAATATGTTTTTACCCTTATATTTGACTTCCAGTGTCTCTCTGCTGTATCTTTTGCCCTTACACACTTCACAAGGAACGTAAACGTCTGGAAGGAAGTGCATTTCAATTTTAATAATTCCATCTCCCTTACAAGCTTCACATCTCCCACCTTTGACATTAAAGCTAAATCTGCCCTTTTCGTAACCTCTCATCTTAGATTCTGGAAGGCTAGCAAACAGATCCCTAATAGGTGTAAACATTCCTGTATAAGTGGCCGGATTAGATCGTGGAGTTCTACCAATTGGAGATTGATCAATATCTACAATTTTATCTATATTTTCTATACCTTTAATTTCTTTGTGTTTTCCCGGCTTGTAGTGGCTGTGATTCAAAACATTGTTAATCTTCTTGTAAAGAATCTCATTGATTAAACTACTTTTGCCAGAGCCTGAAACTCCAGTAACACAAGTCATTTTGCCTAAAGGAATATCTACATCTATTTTCTTTAAATTATTTTCCTCTGCCCCAATAATCTTGATAAACTGGCCATTTCCCTCTCGTCTTTCCTCTGGAATGAGAATTTTTTTTGCTCCGGACAAGTATTGACCTGTTACTGAATTTTTGTTTTTTATAATATCCTCTACTGTTCCTTCTGCAATAATTTCTCCACCATGTCTACCTGCAAAAGGTCCTACATCAATTATATGATCTGCCGCATACATAGTATCTTCGTCGTGCTCAACTACAATTAGAGTATTGCCTAAATCTGTTAAATTTCTAAGGGCTTCAAGAAGTTTATCGTTATCCTTTTGGTGTAGCCCAATGCTTGGTTCATCTAAAATATACAGCACTCCAACCAAACTAGAACCGATTTGAGTTGCTAGCCTAATTCGCTGAGATTCTCCCCCAGAAAGTGTTCCAGCCGCTCTAGAAAGTGTTAAGTAATCAAGGCCCACTTCAACAAGGAAGTTAAGTCTTTCGTTAATTTCTTTCAAAATCTGCGCAGCGATGGTTTCTTCTTTTTTAGTTAGTTTTAGTCCACTGAAAAATTCTAAAGCTTCTCGAATTGATAGTTGGCAGGCCTCAAAAATATTTTTTCCACCGACTGTAACTCCTAAAACTTCTGGCTTTAATCTTTTGCCTCCACATGTTTCACAAGGAATTTGGCTCATGAATTTCTTCATATTATCCTTCATAAAATCTGAAGATGTTTCCATATATCTTCTTTCTAGATTTGGAATAATTCCTTCAAAGGGGTGATTCATTTTGCTTTCAGTACCAGTACTCCTACTTATGTATGTGTATTTTAGTTTTTTGGTTCCTGTACCATAAAGAAGTTCTTTTTTGAATTTTTCTGGAAGATCTTTGTAAGGGGTATCTAGTGAGGTTTTATGTTCTCTTGCCAAGGCTCCAAGCATTTGGCCCCAATAAGAATCTTCTGCCAAAGTTACCATTACATTCTTCATTGCTCCATCAAAAAGGCTTAAGTTTTCGTCTGTAATAATTCTGTCCTTATCAATTTTTTCTGTAAACCCCAATCCTTTACAATCGGGACATGCGCCAAATGGACTATTAAAAGAAAACATTCTAGGTTCCATTTCTTCAATACTTATTCCATGCTCTGGACAGGCTAATTTGGTGCTATATGTTTTATCTTCCTTAACCTGATCATTTTCTATGTGAGCAACAACTAGACCATCACCATGATTTATTGCCATATCGCAGGCTTCAGCTAGTCTACCTTGACTACCTTCTTTAATTTTAATTCTATCAACAACAATTTCTATAGTATGCTTGTTGTTTTTTTCTAAAGTAATTTCCTCTTCAAGAAGTAAAATTTCTCCGTCAATTCTAACTCTAGTAAATCCTTCTTTTTTTATTCTCTCTAGTATTTTGTCATGGTTTCCTTTACGGCCTCTAATAACAGGTGCTAGCATTGTTATTTTAGTTCCTTCAGGAAAGGTCATTATTGAGTCTACTATTTGATCTACTGTCTGACTTGTAATTTCCTTACCACAAACAGGACAGTGTGGTGTACCAACCCTTGCATATAACAATCTTAAGTAATCGTAAATCTCTGTTACTGTCCCAACTGTAGATCTTGGGTTTTTACTTGTTGTTTTTTGGTCAATTGAAATTGCCGGGCTTAAGCCCTCAATGCTTTCTACATTTGGTTTTTCCATCTGACCTAAAAACTGTCTTGCATAAGCGGAAAGACTTTCCACATATCTTCTTTGGCCTTCTGCATATATGGTGTCAAAAGCCAAGGAACTCTTGCCAGATCCCGAAAGACCTGTAAGTACAACAAATTTATCCCTTGGAATTGTTACATCAACATTTTTTAGGTTGTTTTCCTTAGCACCTTTTATTACTATATCTTTTATCATTTGATTTAATACCTCTTATAATCGTGTTTTGTATTCAAACACCTGATCCCTAATTCCTGCTGCTTTTTCAAATTCTAAGTTTGCTGCAGCCTGATTCATTTTTTTCTCTAATTCTTTGATGTAATCCTTAAGTTCCTTTTTGGTCATTTCTAAAGGATGTAATCCTTCTGTCATTTCATTTTCAGCCTGACGAGTTGCTTCAATAACTTCTCTAACAGCCTTCTTAATTGACATTGGTGTTATGCCATTTTCTTCATTAAATTTATTTTGAATTTCTCTTCTTCTTTGGGTTTCATCTATAGCTACTTTCATAGCTGGACTAATTGAATCTGCATACATTAGAACTCTTCCCTCTGAGTTTCTAGCAGCTCTACCAATTGTCTGGATTAGGGAGGTTTCAGTTCTAAGGAATCCTTGTTTGTCCGCATCTAAAATTGCAACCAAGGTAACCTCTGGAATATCCAAACCTTCTCTTAGCAAATTAATTCCAACCAACACATCAAAAACTCCAAGCCTTAAATCTCTTAGTATTTCTAATCTTTCTAATGTATCTATATCCGAATGTAAATATCTAACCTTAACTCCTACATTTTTAAGGAAGTCTGTTAAGTTCTCTGACATTTTTTTCGTCAATGTTGTAATTAGTACTTTATTATTCTTAGCTACTTCCTTATTTATTTCTTCAAGTAAATGATCCATTTGCCCTTCAGTTTGCCTTACTTCTATTTCTGGATCTAATAGCCCTGTTGGACGAATAACTTGCTCTGCAGATACACCTCCACTTTGCTCTTTTTCATATAAAGATGGGGTTGCACTTACATATACTATTTGATTTACTAAATCGTTAAATTCCTCAAACTTAAGAGGCCTATTATCTAAAGCTGATGGCAGCCTAAACCCATAGTCTACCAAGTTGGTTTTTCTGGATCTGTCACCTGCATACATGGCCCTAAGTTGTGGCAACATAACGTGGGATTCATCAATAATAATCAAAAAATCCTCTGGGAAGAAGTCTATTAATGTATATGGTCTAATGCCTTCACCTAAAGCGTTTAAATGGCGGGAATAATTTTCAATTCCTTTACATCTCCCTACTTCTCTAAGCATTTCAAGGTCATACCTTGTTCTTTGTTCAATTCTCTGTGCTTCTAAAAGCTTACCTCTGTCATTAAAGTACTCTAGTCTTTCTTCAAGTTCTTCTCTGATAAGGCCTATGGCATTTTCCATTTTTTCTGGGCTGGTTACATAGTGAGATGCTGGAAAAATACTTACATGGCTTCTAAGGCCTATTATTTCTCCTGTTACTGGATTAAATTCTTTTATACTCTCTATTTCATCTCCAAATAATTCTATTCTAATTGCTACTTCAGCGCCTGCTGGGAATACGTCTATTACATCTCCCCTAACTCTAAATGTTCCTCTCTCAAAGGCTAGATCATTTCGATTATATTGAATATCTACTAATTTTCGAAGTAACTCTTGTCTATCCTTTTCCATTCCGGGCCTAAGTGACAATACTTGTTCTTCATAATCTACCGGACTACCAAGACCGTATATACAAGACACACTGGCTACAATAATTACGTCTTTCCTTTCGGAAAGTGCTGCTGTTGCTGAATGTCGAAGTTTTTCTATTTCTGCATTGATGTCAGAGTCCTTTTCGATGTATGTATCTGTTGATGCTACATAAGCTTCTGGCTGATAATAATCGTAGTAGGACACAAAGTATTCAACTGCATTTTCTGGGAAATACTCTTTAAATTCTCCATGTAATTGAGCTGCTAATGTTTTGTTATGGGAAATAATAAGTGTAGGTTTTTGAACCTTTTCAATAATATTTGCCATTGTAAACGTCTTGCCAGAACCAGTTACACCCATTAAGGTTTGACTCTTCCTGCCATCAAAAATACCCTTTGTTAATTGATCTATTGCTTGAATCTGATCCCCCATAGGTTCATATTCAGAAACCAGCTTAAATTTTTTCTCTTCCAAAACTTACACCTCAAATGCTATAATATTATATTTTCTACATGTGTTTATTATTATATATAATCATTTTAACATATACCCTAAAGTATGTACAGAAAAACAGTGAACATAGGTTCTTTTTATTCACTTTCAATTATTTCATTTTTGTTATTTAATAAAAAGTATACAATTATACAATTTACTATTTTCTCTTTTCATGTTATACTATACATCACTTGTGGATTATTGGAGGGCATTAAATATGTTTAATTTTAGAAGAAAGGTCACAGCTGGTGAGAAAACTATATCTGGTATTCCAAAGATTTACTTAACAGCTATGGCTAAAAAATTGGTTGAGCAAGATGATATCGATGCTAGCCTATATAAAAAATATAACGTTAAAAGAGGTTTGCGTAATGCTAACGGAACTGGTGTTGTTGTTGGACTAACTAGTATCGGTGAAGTTTTTGGTTATGAAACAGACGAAGAAAAAAACAAAATCCCAAAGGAAGGTCAACTATATTATAGAGGCTATGAAATTTCATCATTAGTACAAAGTTTTATAGATGAAGACAGATTCGGTTTTGAAGAAACCACTTACCTTCTAATATACGGAGATTTACCAAATACAAGACAATTAAATGAATTTAGGAAGTTAATTGGGGACAAGAGAAGTCTTCCAGACGGATTTGCTAGAGATATGATTCTAACTGCACCATCTAAAAGTATTATGAATAAACTTGCTAGAAGTGTTCTAGCATTATACTGCTATGATGAAAATCCAGACGATACATCTATACCAAATGTACTTCGTCAATCCATTGATTTAATCGGTTACTTCCCAGCCTTAGTTGCTTATGCATATCAGGCCAAAAGTTCCCACTTCGACAATAAAACTTTGCATCTTAGAAATCCAATTCCAGAGCTTAGCACTGCTGAAAATATACTTAGAATGCTAAGACCTCATGGTAAATATACAGAACTTGAAGCAAAGGTACTAGATTTGAGTTTAATACTTCACGCTGAACATGGTGGCGGTAATAACTCATCATTTACAACACATTTAGTTTCATCATCTGGTACAGATACCTATTCTGCTATTTCCGCTGCAATTGGTTCTTTAAAGGGGCCAAAACACGGTGGAGCAAATATACAGGTTATAAATATGATTGATGACCTTAAGAAAAACGTTAAGGACATTACAAATCATACAGAAGTTGATCAATACTTAATTAAAGTATTGAGAAAACAAGCAAACGATAAATCCGGTTTAGTTTACGGTATGGGCCATGCCATTTACACATTATCAGACCCAAGAGCTGTTATGCTGAAGAAAATGGCTAGAAAATTAGCCCAAGAAGCTGATTTAATGGATGACTTCCTGTTGTTTGATCATATCGAACAGGTAACACCTACATTATACGAAGCCGTTACTGGACAAGCAAAGACAATGGCTGCCAATGTGGATTTATACTCAGGTTTTGTTTATTCAGCACTTGATATTCCAATTGATATTGCTACACCTTTATTTGCTACAGCAAGACTTTCAGGTTGGTGTGCCCATAGAATTGAAGAACTTATTGCCGGCAAGAAACTTATGCGTCCAGCATATGTAAACGTACAGTCACATAGAGACTTTACACCAATAACTAAAAGATAACTAAATTTAACCAAAAGACTGTTGAGAGATTTCCCAACAGTCTTTTTTAATATATTTTATTCTTCTATAATATCACAAACGTCAACCCATTGAAGGCTCTTTGATATTTCAAAGAGTTCATCACAAGTAAGTTCTATTGCACTATTACTACTTCCGCATGCCGGAAAAACAGTATCAAAACGTTTCATAGATTCATCGGCGTATACTTCCACATTTGGATTTTCTATTCCAAAGGCACAAACTCCACCAATTGCATGTCCCGTAAATTCCAGAACTTCGTCTGGGCTTAACATTTTCGCCTTGTGTCCAAATTGTTTTTTGTATTTACCATTTTTAATTTTAGTATCACCTGCAGTTTGTATAAGAATACACTTACCTTCTGGTGTTTTAAAGGATAAGGTTTTGCAAATTCTAGCTGGTATAACACCTACAGCTTCAGCTGCAAGTTCAACTGTTGCACTTGATACATCAAACTCCAATACCCTATCCTGAGATACTCCAATAGAATCAAAATATTTTCTTACTTTTTCAATAGCCATTTTATTCTCCTTTTCCTTAAATTCATTATATATATTATATATCTATTTAACAAAGAATACAATTTGTTTATATTTACAAAGAATTTAAATTTTCTTTGTTGACAAACCATAAAACATATATTACTATGTTGATAGGAATTATATATATTATTCATTAAATGGAGTCGTAAATTATTGAAAGGAATTAAAATGAAAGAAAATAAAGGACAATGGGGAAGCAGTTTTGGCTTTCTTATGGCCGCAGTTGGTTCAGCTGTAGGCCTAGGCAATCTATGGGGCTTCCCCTATAAAATGGGTGTTAGTGGCGGTTTCGCATTCTTAATCATGTATTTGATTTTAGCAGTACTAATTGGTTTTGTAATTATGGTAGGAGAACTAACAATTGGTAGAAAAACAGGAAAGGGTGTTATTGGTGCTTACAGACAGCTAAGCGACAAATTTGCTTTCCTTGGTTGGATGGGATTTATAGCACCAATGTTAATCCTTTCCTTCTACTCAATGCTTGGTGGCTACTGTTTGAAATATGCAGTATCAAATATTGGAGATATTTTCCACGCAAGTTGGGGAATCAATGGGGCTGATCCAGCTACATTCTTCTCAACATTTACAGCAGATCCCCTTCAATCATCTGTTTATACAATTATCTTCATGGTATTAACAATTGGTATTGTAATGGGCGGTGTATCTGGAGGTATTGAAAAATTCTCTAAAATTGCTATGCCAGCACTATTCTTAATGCTTGTTATAGTAATAATTAGATCAGTAACTCTTCCTGGAGCAAGCCAAGGCTTAGAATTTATGTTTAAACCTAACTGGGAAGTCTTCCAGGGTTCAGGATGGATATCAGTACTAGCAACAGCAGGTGGGCAGATGTTCTTCTCACTATCACTTGGTATGGGTATTATGATTACCTTCGGTTCATATCTGCCTAAGTCAGAAAACATTGAACAAAAGTCAATAATTATTCCAATTGCTGATACAGTTGTTGCAATTATGGCTGGTTTAGCTGTAATGCCTGCAGTATTTGCAATGGGCATGGAACCTGGTGCAGGTCCTGGACTGTTATTCGTAACTTTGCAGGCTGTATTTGATGCTATGGGTTCATTGGGTCCAATCTTTGGATTCTTACTATATAGCTTAGTTTTTATCGCAGCAATTACCTCTTCAATTTCTCTATTAGAAGTTGGTGTATCAGTACTAATTGATATGAAAGAAGATAAAGGCAAGGAAGTTAATAGAAAAACTATTTCACTTATTCTTGGTTTAATAATCACAGCACTTGCTGTATTCGTTTCAATTGATGGATTAGGAGCAGGTCCATTGCCACAGCCTCTAGGGTTCATCTGGTTAGACTTCTTTGATTTACTATCAGAAGGAATCATGATGCCTCTTGGTGCATTAATCATGTCACTTGTAGTTGGCTGGTTCCTTGGAGAAAAGTGGATGAACAATGAATTAACATTAGAAGGCAACACATGGAGGAGCAAGAAATTCTCAATGATTTGTTTAAAATTCATTGCTCCAGTTGGAATGGCGTTAATTTTATTAGGACAGATAGATAACTTCTTCAAATTAGGAATATTCTAAAGTTACTCTTTTAACTTAATACAAATAAACTAAAAAGAAACTTACAAGTTATACCCTTGTAAGTTTCTTTTTGTCATATATTATTGGTTCATATTGTCTAATGTAATCTGTTGATAGTCTAATTTAGATATTTCCTCTTCATCATACATATCATCAAAATCATTTATTTCCGGTAAATCTTTAATACTTTCAAAGTTAAAATACTGTAAAAATTCATTAGTGGTTCCATATAAAATTGGTCTACCTATGGCAGAAGATCTACCAACCTCCATAATCAACTTTTTATTTGAAAGTCCCTCTAGTACTTTTTCACACTTAATTCCTCTAATAGACTCAATCTCTCCTCTTGTGACAGGTTGTCTATATGCAACAATGGCCAAAACTTCCATAGCCGATTGACTAAGCTTTCTTTTTTTAACTGGAGTACATAATCTCTTTACATATTCAGAATTTGCTCCATTAGTAACAAATTGAAAACTCTTCTCAACTCGCCTAATTAAAATCCCACGACCTTCTTGTTCATATTCCTCCTGGAGTTCAACTAAAATATCGTAAGCTTCTTTCCATTCAATATCCAAAACATCTGCACACGCCTTAACATCAAGCAAACCGCCCCAAGTAAATAGCATCGACTCTATTGCAGATTTCATACTTTTCTTAGTTGTCATTTCCACCCTCCAAATTAATATTAATACCAGCTTTAATTAAAATTTCTCCAAATATAGCACGCTGCTCCGCTGTAAGTTTGCCGTTCTTAACCATCTCTAAAATTGATACAAATGAAAGAACTACATCATACTGGTTTTGCTTGTTTAGAACAGTCTCCTCAAAAGTATACGTCTTGTTTGGATCAAGCCTAAATAAACTTTCAATAAACTCCATTCTCGCCTCACCACTAATACGGTTAGTTTCCTTTCGCTCATACCTTTCCTTAACATCTGCTACTCTCTTTTTCTTATCAAGGAAAAGTTCAAAGGCCTTAACAAACTGCTCAATATTAACAATCAGTTCTTCATCAGGATTATCCATATAATCAGATATATCTTCCTGAGGTTTAGTGAAAACACCAAAGCCCTCATCTTCTCTTTCAGAAAACAGTTCTGATGCCATCTTAAACTTTTTATATTCAAGTAATCTTTCAACAAGTTCCTGCCTTGGATCCTCGTCAACTACCTCTTCCCCATCCTTGTTAATTCTAGGAAGAAGCATCTTCGACTTAAGTTCAATTAAAGCCGCCGCCAAAACAATAAACTCAGAAGCAATTTCAACCTCAATATCCTTCATCATTTCAAGATATTCTAAATACTGTTTCGTAATCTCCGAAACCTTGATATCGTATATATCCATTCTGGCACTTTCGATTAAATAAACCAAAAGGTCAAACGGCCCCTCAAAGGTATTCAATTTAACTTTATACGCCATACCTAACGACTCCCCAATCTTTTGTTCTCATGATAATTGTAATAAAGCAGCCCTGCAATAGCAATTATTGCTCCTATAATTTGTGCCAAAGATGGAACCTCACCAAAAATAATAAAGGCAAAAATTGTAGCAAAAACAATTTCCATAGTCTCCCAAGCCGAAACATAAAGAGACGATACATAGCCCATAGACCAGTTCCACACTGCGTGGGCTCCAATCTGGCAAAAAACTGTGGCACCGATTATTGCTAACCAGTCAGTTCCCGGGTATCCCACAAAGGGTGTCTTCGTAACAATCATACTTATAAAGAAACAGCATAAACTTGTAGCAAATACTATCATTACATATATAGCTGCAGAAACATTTGCTCTAACTTTTTGTCCTATGGAAAAATATATTCCCATACATATAGCACTTAGGAGAGCCAACATATCCCCAATTATATTACCACCATCAGACTGGTAATCAAATCCAGCTATAGTTCCACCGCCAATCAAGGCAATCATTATTCCCAAAATAGGTTTAAATCCGATTTTGTCCTTAAATATAAATATGGTTATTAATATAACAACCAAAGGATGTAAAGCTGCAAAAACAACTGCACTTGCAATCTCTGCGTATTTGACAGCAGTAAACCAAGAGGCAAAATGTACAAAGAGAAAAACACCTGAAATAATAGACCAAATTAAATCCCTTCTGGCAATTTCTTTTAGCTGAACCCTATGGTTCATTAAAACAGGCAAAACAAAAATAGGCAAAGCAAATAATTGCCTATAAAATCCAAGCACAAGTGCGTTGCCAGTCATATATTTAGAAAATATTCCTGAAGTAGAACTAGCAACAACAGCAAGGATTACTATGTATTTTGCATTTTTCTTAATAAAATTACTCACGGTTCTTTCCTTCGTCACCTGTTTGGCATAATACTACACCAAAAATAATGATTCCTCCAGTGATAACCTTAATAACTTCAAAGTTTTCACCTAATAATAAAATAGCTAGAATCATAGAGAAAACGGGTACTAAATTTACAAATATAGAAGCCCTTGCAGGGCCAAGTTCTTTAATTGCATGCTGCTGAGTTAAATAACCAATTACCGATGGGAATATTGCCATGTACAATACAGAAACCCATGCAGTCATAGGTGCCTCTGGTAGAAACTCCCATGGCTTTTCGTATATAGAAAACGGTATTACAAATATAGTACAAATTAAAAAACTATAATAAGTTGTAATAATAGGAGGAATCCCCTTACACTTAGCTTTACTAATAACTGAATATATAGCCCACAAAGTGGTTGCTGTTAACATCAAAAGGTCTCCCTTATTAAATGTAATATTTGTTAACACAGAAATATCCATTCCTGTAATAGTCAAAATAACTCCAATAAATGAAATTATAATACCAACAAGCTGCTTTTTTGTTACAAAACTTTTTAAAAACAATGCCATAATTATTGTTGTAACCATAGGATTTGCCGCTGCAATAATTGAAGAATTTGTTACAGTCGTATATTTTAGAGACCCAAAAAAGAATACGTGATATCCAAACATACCAATTATCCCTGTGGCAATAAATATAGGCAAGTGAGCCTTAGTTAACTTATAATCAACCTTAGTCACCAGAATTACTATTTTAATAATTATTGTGGCTACAATAAACCTTAAAAATGTCAAAGTAAATGGTGAAATATATGGAGCATTATATTTACCTGCAATAAATGCCCCTGACCATAGTATAGTAGTTATCACCATTAATATATATATTTTTTTGTTATCTCTCATTACAATAACTTCCTTAAATTCTCACTATAAGGTGGTCTAATTATCCCATTTTCAGTAATAACTGCAGTAATAAGTTCATTTGGCGTTACATCAAAGGAAGGATTATAAGCCTTAACTCCTTCTGGTGCCATTGATTTTTCGTACCACATATCCTTGATTTCATGGCTTTTTCTAAGTTCAATTTCTATTTCATCCCCTGTAGGTGTTTCCATATCAATTGTTGAACTTGGTAGAAACATATAAAAAGGAATTCCAAAATGCTTAGCCAAAATGGCAACTCCATGTGTCCCTATTTTATTAGCCCCATCACCATTGGCTGCCATTCTATCACAACCAACAACAACAGCATCTATCTTGCCCTGACTCATTACCGTAGCCGCCATATTATCGCATATTAGGGTAACATCAATGTCCGCCTTATTTAATTCGTAAGTAGTAAGTCTAGCCCCCTGAAGTAAGGGTCTTGTTTCATCGGAAAAAACTCGGAAATCGTATCCTTTTTCTGCCCCTAAGTATATTGGCGCAATGCAGGTTCCATAGCCTGATGTAGCAAGAGCCCCAGCATTACAGTGAGTTAAAATTCCCATTCCTGGTTTCAAAAGTGAAAGTCCAAACTGTCCCATTGCAATACTTGCGTCTTCATCTTCCTTAAATATTCTATTAGCTTCCTCTAAGAGAGCCGTCCTGTCTCCACTAACTGAGCAGGATTGAGCGGTTTTGGCCATACGATCAAGTGCCCAAAAAAGATTTACAGCTGTTGGCCTTGATGTTTCAAGATAGGCCTTAACTTCCATAAACTTAGGAAGAAATTCCTGGTCTGAAAAGTCTTTTGTTACAACGTAAATTCCGTATGCCGCACTAATTCCAATGGCTGGTGCGCCTCTAACTTTTAGGGTATGAATTCCATCCCACAGATCCTCTTTAGTTTTAATTTCAATATATTTTTCTTCCATTGGAAGTAATGTCTGATCTAAAATCATTAATTTATGGTTTTCAAAAACTACAGGTTTGATTCTTACCATTTTTTATTCTCCTACAGTATAATCTTTAACTGCGTCAAACTCGTCAAGCATTTCCTGAGATGGTTTAGTTAATCCACTAACAATTAAAATCACTGCTGCTGATGCAATAAATCCTGGGATAATTTCGTAAATATCGAATATTCCTCCGTCCTTTAGGAACCAAATTATGTCCACAAGTCCACCAATGATCATTCCGCTAATTGCAGCTGGTCTAGTCATTCTTCTAAAGAATAATGCAAACAGAATTAGTGGACCAAAGGCTGCTCCAAATCCGCCCCAAGCTGATGCTACAAGTCCAAATACTGAACTTTCTGGGTTTATTGCAATAACTATTGCGATTACAGTAATTACAATTGTAGCTACTCTGTTAATCCATACCATTTCTTTGTCGTCTGCATTTTTTCTAAAGAAAGTCTGGTAAATATCTGAAGCAATTGATGAACTTGCAACAAGTAGCTGTGAACTTGCTGTACTCATAATCGCACCTAAAATTGCTGTCATTAGTAGTCCTGCAAGAACAGGATTAAACATGTCGTTAATCATATGCATGAAAACTGTTTCTCCATCTGCTAGATTTGGATACATAGCCTTACCAATAATTCCAACTGCAATTGCAGTAGCAAGTGTAATACTAACCCATACCATTGCGATTCTTCTAGATTTAGTAATTTCATCTGGAGATTCTATAGCCATAAATCTAACTAAAATATGTGGCTGTCCAAAATATCCAAGGCCCCATCCCAGAGATGATGCTATTAATAAGGTATTAATATGCCCGTTAACTTCTGGAAAAAGTCCTAAGCTTTCAGTTGTTAATTCTGCAAGTCTTTCAGTTGTTCCTTCGATTCCTCCCATTGAAAAAAGTGCCACAATTGGGACTATAATTAATGCAAAAAACATTGTAATTCCCATAATTGTATCTGTTGAGCACACTGCGTTAAATCCGCCAAGGGCTGTATATGCAAGGATAATTCCTGCAATGATAAATAGACCTATAACATAGTCTATACCGAAGATTGTGTTAAATAATTTACCACCAGCTGCAAACTGTGAAGAAGTATAAACAAGGAAGAATATTACTGTAAACACCCCTGCAACCAACTTCAAAATATGCTTTGTATCTCTAAATCTGTTTTCAAAAAAGTCTGTTAAAGTAATTGAATCTCCTGCAACGGCTGTGTACTTACGCAACCTTTTTGCTACAAAAAGCCAGTTTAAGTAAGTTCCAAGCCATAGTCCAATAGCCGTCCAAATTGCCTCAATTGTTCCTGTATAAATTGCATATGCTGCTCCAGGTAATCCAATTAATAGCCAGCCACTCATATCTGATGCCTGAGCCGACATTGCTGTAACCCAGCTGTTTAACGATCTTCCGCCAAGTACATAATCTGATACATCTTCCGTTTTTTTATAATGCTTTATACCAATTAAAACCATAAGTCCTAGGTATAAAGCGAATATCGCTGCAATAATTCCCATATTTCTCCCTCAATCTCTATAAATAATCTTTTCTATTTTTTTAACTGTCTTCAGTCCATAGCGCCCTCTTTGGGCAAAACCTGCTCATTACAGTTTGCTACATTTTGCTAGCTTTTTCGGCGCAAGCCATCATAGCCTCTAGGATGCTACTTCTAAAACCGCTGTCTTCTAATGACCTAACCGCTTCAATTGTAGTACCACCAGGTGAGCAAACCATATCCTTTAATTCTCCAGGATGTTTCCCTGTTTCTAATATCATTTTGGCACTTCCAAGAACTGCCTGAGCAGCCATTTCGTAAGCCATATCTCTTGGAAGTCCAAGAGCAACAGCTCCATCTGCCATAGCCTCAATAAACATATATACATATGCAGGCGAACTTCCACTTACAGAAATCACACCATTCATCATTGACTCTTTAATTACATTTGCCTTACCAAAACTTTCAAAAATCTTAATGGTATATTCCAGTTCTTCTTTTGAAACCTTTTCATTGGGGCAAATAGCCGTAACGCCTTCACCTACCATTGCAGGTGTGTTTGGCATTGTTCTAATGATTTTCTTATTAACTCCCAAAAGTCCGCTAAGTCTCTCAAGAGTGAACCCGGGGGCTATGGTTACCACCAAGGTTTTGGGGCTAATCTCATCCTTAATATTTTCGATTACAGTTTCATACATCTGAGGCTTAATAGATAAGACCAAAACATCAGCTGCTTTAGCGACTTCTCTATTATCTGTTGTCCCATTAATACCAAACTGTTTTACTACGTCTTTTAATGAAGACTCTCTACTTGTGGATCCAATAATGTCTGACGGGGGTACTAAGTTTCCTTTTAAAATTCCACCTATCATAGCCTTAGCCATATTACCGACACCAATAAAACCTATCTTCATAATCCTTACCTTCTCTCATTAAACATCTATAAAACAATTTCTATAGCATTCTATTTTAACATATTTTCTCCAAAAAATCACTATTAGAATTTACCTTTCCAGTTTCTAACCTGTACTTTGTCGGCGATTCCCCCTGGGTTTATGAAAGATTTTGTCCAAAAAACAAAAACCCCACATACCAATAAGCTGGGATGCGGGGGTTTTGCCGTATTATTAAGTTGCTATTTTCTACCTTTTGTCCATTCTAGATAGATTAAATTGTATATTCTTTTACTTTATCAAATTCTTCTAACATATCGCTTGAAGGTTTAGTTACATTGCTTACGACTATAATTACTACTGAAGCAGCTATAAATCCAGGAATGATTTCATAAATATCGAATATTCCTCCGTCCTTGAGGAACCAGATAATATCAATTACTCCACCAATAATCATTCCGCCAATTGCAGCTTGTCTAGTCATTTTTCTGTAGAATAATGCAAAGAGAATCAATGGGCCAAAGACTGAGCCAAATCCTCCCCAAGCTGATGCTACTAATCCGAATACAGAGCTATTTGGATCTAGGGCAAGGACTATGGCTATAACAGTAATCATAATAGTAGCAACTCTATTTACCCAAACCATTTCTTTGTCATCTGCATTTTTTCTTAAAAAAGTTTGGTAGATGTCTGAAGCTACTGAAGAACTTGCCACAAGTAATTGAGAGCTTGCTGTACTCATTATCGCACCTAAAATTGCTGTCATTAATAAACCTGCTACAACTGGGTTAAACATATCATTTATCATATTCATAAACACCGTTTCTCCATCTGCTAAATTTGGATACATGGCTTTGCCTATTACTCCTACCGCAATAGCTGTTACCAATGTAATTGTAACCCAAATCATTGCAATTCTCCTAGATTTCTTAATTGAATCTGGGGATTCTATAGCCATAAATCTAACGAGAATATGTGGTTGTCCAAAGTATCCAAGGCCCCATCCAAGAGATGATGCAATTAACAGCGTGTTAATGTGTCCATTAACTTCTGGGAAAAGCCCTAAACTTTCTGTAGTTAAAGTTGCAAGTCTTTCTGCTGTACCTTCTAATCCTCCCATTGAAACAAGTCCTACTATTGGGACTATTATCATTGCAAAGAACATTGTAATACCCATTATGGTATCTGTTGAACAGACAGCATTAAATCCGCCTAAAGCCGTATATGCCAGAATAATTCCTGCAATAATGAATAACCCAATAACATAGTTAACTCCAAATATAGTATTAAATAGTTTTCCACCAGCTGCAAACTGTGAGGCTGTATATACCAAAAAGAAGATTACTGTAAATACCCCTGCAATTAGTTTCAAAAGGTGCTTACTGTCTCTAAATCTATTTTCGAAGAAATCTGGTAGCGTAATAGAATCACTAGCTACTGCAGTATACTTACGCAATCTTTTTGCTACAAACAACCAATTCAAATATGTCCCAAGCCATAGTCCAATTGCTGTCCAAATAGCTTCGATTGTCCCTGTATAAATTGCATATGCAGCACCAGGTAATCCAATTAATAGCCACCCACTCATATCTGACGCTTGAGCTGACATGGCCGTCATCCAACTATTTAATGATCTTCCTCCTAGAACATAATCTGATACATCTTTAGTTTCTTTAAAATGCTTTATACCAATTAAAACCATCAGTCCTAGATATAAAGCAAATATGGTCGCAATAATAGCCACAACATCCTCCTAGTCCTGGTTATATGAACAGCAGTAATCTGCATAATCCTTTACAATAACATCAAAACTAGAATTTGCTGAAACAATGAAACTCATTCCTTCTTTGTATTCAAGAAACTCTTCTCCACTTAATCTTACTTCCATTGCACCACCTAAAACTTCCATCAGTTCTGCCGCTTCTGTATTAAATGTATATTTTCCAGCATTCATAAATCCAAGAGTTTTTCTCGTTCCATTTTCAAAGTTAACTGTTCTACTTGTCACATTACCATCAAAGTAAACATTAGCTTTTTTTATCACATTTACATTTTTAAACATATTTCCCCTTTTCCTTATATCAACCTTTCATAAATTCTCTCTAAGTCACTTGTTTCAATTTGAATATAACTGTTAGAAAGAAGTCTTTGTTGATTTTCATAAACACTTTTGCTAAAAGTTTTTATTTCATTTTCTTTCATTCCATATTTTTTTAATGGGTATAATTCAACACATTTTTTTATAGTCTCTCCCAGTGCATTAAAAGTATATTCACTTTCACACCCTAAAATTTTTCCAAAAAAATCGCTCAATGTGTTTATTTTTTCTCCCTTGTTTTTCTCTCTATATAGTTTTAGTATTTCCACTAAGAAAAGAGCATTTGCTTCACCATGTGTAACGTGATATTTTCCACTTAATGGATAGGATATTGCATGAACTGCACCAGTTCCCGTATTGGAAAATGCAATTCCTGTATAGTTACTTGCTAGACTAAAATCATCAAACAAAGTATCTTTAATCTTAATACCATGGTCTGCTATTTTTTTTAGGCCTTTCATATATAGTTTCAGCCCTTTTAAACTAAATAATTCCGTATATGAATTATTTTTAGGGGATAGATAAGATTCTATTCCATGAATCATACCATCTATTGCACTAGTTAGAAAAAATCTATCCGGTAGGTTCTCCAGTAATTCCGGAATAATAATACTTCTATTCGGATAAAGTTCATCATAAACTAAACCCAATTTTGATTGAATTTTTTCCATTCCTAAAATAGCAATATTACTCATTTCAGAGCCTGATCCACAAGTGGTTGGAATAGCAATGAGACTGCACTTAGGTTTAGATAAAACTCCGCCTTCTATTATTTTTTCAACAGGCCTTCCCTGGGCAATTAACAAAACCTTGGCCATATCAATTACACCACCGCCGCCAATAGCAATTATTCTTTGATATTTTTTATAGTCAATAGTTTTTATAATTTTATCCATCATTACTTCGGTAGGTTCTCCATTACCAAAATCGCCTTTGTAAATAACATCAGCTGTATTTGTCTTACCTTGAAAGTACTTCTCATAAGAGCTTTTAGATGTCAATATCAAGTCTTCTTGAGTAAAGCTTTCTACTGCTAACATTTCCTTAACAGTAGAATACTTTTCTATTGTGG
Organism: Anaerovoracaceae bacterium; assembly: GCA_036646055.1. GTDB lineage: Bacteria > Bacillota > Clostridia > Peptostreptococcales > Anaerovoracaceae > JAVWMQ01. The sequence goes on from JAVXMY010000001.1 coordinate 304,769, forward strand.
GTATAATCTTAAATTTATTCATACTTATAAACTCTTTGCCTTATCTGCACAAGCAATCATAGCTTCGAATATTGAACTTCTTAGGCCTTTTTCTTCAAGAACTCTTACTGCTTCAATTGTTGTTCCAGCTGGAGAGCAAACCATGTCTTTTAAGGCTCCTGGGTGCATTCCTGTTTCTAAAACCATCTTAGCACTTCCGTATACTGCCTGAGCCGCAAATTTATAAGCAACATCTCTAGGCATTCCTAAAGCAACTGCTCCATCAGCTAATGCTTCAATGAACATGTATACATAAGCAGGTGAACTTCCGCTAACTGATACAACTGCATCCATCATGTATTCCTGAACTACAGCACTTTTGCCAAATCCATCAAGTAAAGAACAAACATATTCAATTTCTTCCTGAGAAACTAATCCATTCTTACAAGCTGCTGTCATACCTTCTGTAACCATAGCTGGTGTATTAGGCATTGTTCTTACAATTTTAATTGGCTTACCAAACATGTTTCCTAGTCTTTCAAGAGTCTGCCCTGGAGCAATTGTAATTACAACTGTATGTTCAGAAACAATATCCTTAATTTCTTCAATAACAGTTGGGTAGAACTGAGGTTTTACTGATAATACTAAATAATCAACATTACCTGCAACTTCTTTGTTATCTAAAGTTACATTAATACCTAACTGTTCTTTTGCTCCATCTAAAGAAGGGCGAAAAGCATCTGAAGCAATAATTTCCTTAGCTTCAACTTTACCTGATGCAATAATTCCACCCATCATAGCTTTTGCCATATTTCCTGCGCCAATAAATCCTAATTTCATTTTCTTCTCCTTCATTACTGAAAGAGGCATATGCCTCTTTCATATAAAATATATTTTACTTATTAATTAAATACCTGGCTTGATTAATTGAATTCCTGTTCAGTTCTACCAATAATTTCATCCTGTAATTCTTTTGATAAGTTTCTAAAATGGTCACTATATCCTGCAACACGTACAATTAAGTCTCTGTAATCCTGTGGATTTGCCTGTGCCTTAAGTAATGTAGCTCTATCAATTACATTAAACTGAACATGGTGACCGTCCATATTAAAGTATGAACGAACAAAGTCAGACATATGTGTTAGACCATCTTCACCAGCTACAACGCTAGGTGTGAACTTCTGGTTTAATAGTGTTCCTCCTGTTTGTAAGTGATCCATTTTGCTTGCAGACTTAATAACAGCTGTAGGTCCATTAACATCTGCTCCCTTTTCAGGTGAAATACCTTCATTAACTGGCTTATGAGCACGTCTACCATTTGGACTAGCTAGCATTACTTCACCAAAGTATACATGGCATGTTGTTGGTAACATGTTAATTCTCCATTCACCATTTTTCATACTTGGACGTCCATTAATTGTATCCTTGTAGTAGTTAAATACTTCAACCATAATATCATCTGCATAATCATCATCATTACCATACTTAGGTGTCTTGTTTAAAACAATATTAAGCATTGCTTCATTACCTTCAAAGTCATTCTTACAAGCATCTACAAGTTCTGTTAAGGCAAACTTCTTATTATCAAAGCAGTTGTATTTAATGGCTGCTAATGAGTCAGTAATTGTTGAAATACCAACACCCTGTAAATAGTTAGTGTTATATCTAGCACCACCAGCATTGTAGTCTAACCCTCTAGAAATACAATCATCTGTAATGATTGATAGGAATGGAGCTGGCATGTGTTCTGCATAAATCTTTGTAATTCTATTTGAACCTGCTACTTTAATATCACAGAAGTATTTGATCTGCTTCTTATATGCATCTAGCAATTCTTCATATGATTTAAAATCTTCTGCATTACCAGTTTTAAGTCCTAACTGTTTTTTACTTACGTGATCATATCCATTGAATAATGTTAATTCAAGGATTTTAGGTAAATTGATATACCCCTGAAGAGTGTAGGCTTCTCTACCAAAAGCACCTGTTTCTACACAGCCACTTGTTCCACCTCTTCTAGCATCTTCAATTGTCTTTCCAGCATTTAATAGTTCTTGTATTATTGCTTCTGTATTGTAGAATGCAGGCTGTCCCCAACCTTTTCTAGAGATTTCACAAGCCCTCTTAACAAACTTAGTAGATGTTTTTCTGCTAATCTGAACATTTGAAGATGGCTGTAATAATTTCATTTCATCCATGCAATCTAAGATTAAGTAACTTACTTCGTTTACACCATCTTTACCATCTGCTGTAATACCACCTGTATTAATGTTAGCAAAGTCAGTATATGTACTACTTTCTTTTAGAGTAATCCCTACTTTTGGTGGAGCTGGCTGGTTGTTAAACTTAACCCATAGACATTCTAGTAATTCAAGAGCTCCATCTCTATCTAAACTTCCTTCTTCCACTTCTTTTTCATAAAAAGGATTTAAATGCTGGTCTAATCTACCTGGACTGTATGCATCCCAAGGATTTAATTCTGTTGTTACTCCTAAATGTACAAACCAGTACATCTGAATTGCCTGCCAATAAGTTTCAGGCTTATTAGCTGGAACCACATCACAGTTTGCTGCAATTTGAAGTAACTCTTCTTTTCTCTTAGGATCAGTTTCTTTTGCCGCCATTTCTCTTGCAAGTTTAGCATATCTTTCTCCAAGAATCATAATGGCATCACACATAATGCTCATACCATTTAACTGTTCTTTTTTAGATAATGCTTTTTCATCATTTAAGAAGTCTAATTTGTCTATTGCTTCCTGAATGTCTTTCTTATAGTCTAGGAATCCCTTTTGATAAATCTTTTCAGAACCCACTGTATGTCCTGGGCCTCTCTGCTCCATAAACTCAGTAAATATACCTGCTTCGTAGCATTCTTTCCACTCTGGAGTCATTGCATTAATGATTTTATTTCTGATTGATCTGTTTTCCCAATAAGGAATAATCTGTTCTTCCTGAATTTTTTTATCTTCCTCTGATACTTTGAAACAAATTAGTTCTCTGTCATTCATTACATTCATATCTTCAATTGTATGACAGCATAATTCCGGGAAAGTTGGTGTTGACTGTGGACCTGCACCCTTATCTCCAACAATTAGTTCTCCATCTTCAATAGTAATTGTTTTTCTACTAAAGATTTCCTTCATAGACAAGGCTCTTAGTTCTGGAATTGAAACTGCACCTTCATACTTCTTATATGCATCTGTCATATAGATAGCTCTTTCCATAAATACATGGGCATCTGTTTCTAAACTCTGCTTTCTTAATTTTTGAATTCTTTCATTCATTCCTCTAATTTCCATTCTGTTATCCTCCTATTTTTACATCAGTAATACCAGCATTAACAAATTTATCTTTAATATCTTCCATTTTTTTCTGTGATAGTGTTCCATCATGTTTCAATGGATATTCTAGCCCTAACTTATCGTACTTACTTGATCCAGTACTATGATAAGGTAATAAATTCACCTTTCTTGCACTAGTTTTAGTTTTAATAAATTCAATAAGGTCAGCTACAGATTTATCATCTGCGTTAACTCCTTCAACAATTGGAATTCTAATATTAATATTGGCACCTCTTTGAGATATAAATTCCAAATTCTTCAGAATCAACTCCTTTGATTGGCCTACATACTTTTTATGAATGTCATCATCTAGTGATTTAATATCATATAAAAAAGTGTCTACATAAGGTAATATTCTTTCATAGTTTTCAGTTGGAGCAAATCCACAAGTATCTATGGCTAAATTATATCCTTTATCTTTTATTTTTTTACATAGGGTTTCTATGTAATCTATGTCCTGCATCATTATTTCTCCTCCAGAAAGAGTAATCCCTCCACCTGAAGATTCATAAATCATAGAATCTTTATCTAGTTCCTTCATTAGAGCTTTAATTTCATAGTTTTCCCCAACTAATTCTCTAATATTTTGTAAACAGTAATCTACACAGTCTCCACATGCAGTACATATCCTTCTATCTGTTATTGCAATTCCATCTACCATTTTTATTGCACCTAACTTACAAGCTTTAACACAAGCTTCACAACCAACACATTTTTCAGAGTCAACCATCATTTCTTTTGAAAACTTCTGACTCTCTGGGTTATGGCACCAAGCACATTCAAGGTTACATCCCTTGAAGAAAACTGTTGTTCTAATACCATCACCATCGTGAAGGGAAAACTTTTGTATATCTATTATATTTGGTAAATTCATTTGATCCTTCCTTTTATTAATTTGACTTTTTATCTTTTTTCTATTATATTTTATTTAGAAAAGGAGATATATTATGAACACTAATGCTAGCATCGGTGCCAAAATTAAAAAATTGCGCACATCTAAAAAAATGACTCTTAAACAATTATCTGAGAAAGCAGATTTATCTATAGGTTTTTTATCTCAAGCTGAAAGAGGTATGACCCCAATCGCTATAGATACACTAACAAACATTGCTAAAATTCTTGAGGTTGAGCTAAACACATTTTTTAAACCTGTTAAAACAAGACGTAAAATCAATTTAACTCGTAACCATGAAAAACCCTTTTCTGCTATTAATTCAGAATTAATTAAATACAGTTTGTCTCAAGACGAATCGGATTTTACATTTCTACCAAGAGAATTTCATATTCTGCCACATAATCATTCAGACGGTCATGATTACGTCGAGTATAGCCATGAAGGTGAAGAATTCATCTATGTACTAGAAGGAATTCTAACCTTAACTGTAGATGGTATTGAAAAACTTCTATATCCTGGCGATTGTGTTTCAATTCATTCTGAGAAAATGCACAACTGGCGAAATGATACTAGTAAAATCACAAAGATCATTACTATAAACACACCAAACCCATTAAAATCTGACAATTAATATTTGTAATAATTCTGGAAGCATTTCTGCTTCCAGTTTTTTATTACATTGTTTATTATTTATTACTATTACTAAAGGAATGCGCCTACTAATTGATATAAGTAATTTGCAAACACACCTGCTAATAATCCACCAAGTAACTGTGTTCCAATTGCAGCTTTAATGAAGTGATTCTGCTTTAATGTATCTAGCATTCCAATGTGAGTGCTTAAGAAACCTGACATGCAAATTCCCATACCTGTAAATGTTGCAACTGTTCCTGCTGAAGCAATACCTGCATCGATAAAGCCCTTTGTTAGACCCATAGCACTTCCAACAGCACCTAAGGCTGTAAACGGATAAGCAAGTAGTTCTGGATCGTCAAATCCCCATAGAAAATCTGCAACTGGAGTAGCATATCCTCCAAGTTTAGGTAGTAATGCAACACCTTCATAAGCTACGCCCATATACTCGCCACCTTCACCAGAAGGTCCAAATGTTAATATCATAACAAATGTACAAATAAGAACTGTACCACTAGCACAAGCTAGTCCCAAAGTTACCCCAGATTTAGCTCCGTCCATCATAGCACCCATGAATCTTTCAAATCCACCGCCCTTACGGATTTCTCTAACCTGCATTGATTTATCTTCTTTGAAATCAATTCTGTCAGCTTTAGTTTCTTTGTAGTACTTCTTAGCGATAACTAGCATAAGTCTTACTGAAACGATTCCACCAAGAATAGCTCCGATATTACCAATTAATACTGCTGAGAAATATTCACTTCCCAAAGAAAGCATATAAGCTGTTACAATTAGTCCCATTCCAAAAGTTGTACCTAAATTAGTAAATGTTGCTTTTTCAGCTCTTGTAAAATATCTTGCAAATCCCTGATCGTTAGCCAATGATAAAATAGCTGGGTTATCAGATAAATAAGTTGTTAGTCCCCCAAGAGCAGCTGCCCCAGGTAGTCCAAACAGTGGTCTCATTACTGGAGAAATAATTGCATTAATTAATGCGATAACTCCAAACTCAGACATTAATGCTGCAACAGCACCTGCCAGAATAGCTACTGCCATAATGTAAAAAGAAGTATTCATTAATACATCATGTCCAGTTTTCATCATTACACTGAATACAGTGTCGATTCCCATTACGTGACCTAAATATCCAAACAATAGTACAATACCACCTAGTAATATAAATGTTCCTTTTGTTATTAATTTAGACGTTGGTTTTTCTTCGTGATTTACTGCAACAGATTCAACTGCTACATTTTCATTATTGTTTTCCATCTAATCCTCCTTAAATAAATGTTGATTACACCGTTATAATAACTTTTCGTTAATTCTTTGTCAATACTATTTTTCATATTCGTGAAATTATTTTAATAAAATTTCATAATTTCATAATTACCCTTTCAAGATTTCATATATGTCTATATTTTCTATGTTTAATTCACAATTCCACCTATTTATCTTTGTAATTATTACAAAGTCCTTTCACCTTTGTAACCTGTCCTTTTACGGCGATTCACTCTGGGATTATGAAAGATTTTGTCCAAAAAATAAAAAACGCACATACCAATAAGCTGGAATGAGCGTTTTTTGCTATTATAAACTGCAAGGAACTGTAGTCGTTAAATATTATTTTTCTAGTTCTCTAATTAGGTTAACCATTTCAATTGCAGCGACTGCTGAGTCATATCCTTTGTTGCCTGCCTTAGTGCCTGCTCTTTCAATTGCCTGCTCAATGTTTTCTGTAGTAACTACACCGAACATAACTGGAATATCACTAGCTAGTGAAACAGTAGCTATGCCTTTAGAAACTTCGCTACACACAAAATCATAATGAGATGTGTTGCCACGTATAACAGCTCCTAAGCAAATCACTGCATCGTACTTACCGCTTTTGGCCATTTTAGATGCTATTAGAGGTATTTCAAAGGCTCCAGGCACCCATGCAACCTCAATGTTATCCTCTGAAACATCGTGTCTAATAAGACCATCTTTGGCACCGGATAAAAGTTTAGAAGTAATAAACTCATTAAATCTTCCAACTACAATACCTACCTTAATATCCTTTGATACTAATTTTCCTTCATACATTTTCATCTTCTAATTCTCCTTCTTAAATTAATATGTTAAAATATGTCCCATTTTTTCTTTTTTAGTTCTTAAATAAAATTCGTCATGTTTATTAGATTCAATTTCAATAGGAACCCTTTTGATAATCTCAATTCCAAAATCCGAAAGTTGGTAAACCTTATCAGGATTATTTGTTAATAGCCTCATAGTCTTCACTCCAAGATTTCTAAGAATTTGAGCACCGATAAAATATTCTCTTAAATCTCCATCAAATCCAAGAGCAATATTAGCCTCAAGGGTATCCATTCCTTTGTCCTGTAGTTCATAAGCCTTAAGTTTATTAATAAGCCCAATTCCTCGGCCTTCTTGTCTCATATAAAGCAAAACTCCTCGGCCTTCTCCTTCTATTTGGTTCATAGCTGCAGCAAATTGATCCCCACAGTCACACTTAATTGACCCAAAAGCATCACCTGTTAAACACTCAGAATGAACCCTAACAAGAACATCCTCTCCATTGGCAATATCCCCTTTAACCAGCGCCACATGATGTTCGCCATTTAACAAATTAACAAATCCCATAGCCTTAAAATCACCATATTTAGTTGGCATTTTTGTTTCTGCAACTCTTTCAACTAAAACTTCTTTTTTCTTTCGGTATTCCTGAATCGCCTTAATAGTAATGAACTTCAAATTATGCTTTTTTGCTACCTTAATCAATTCTGGAGTTCTCATCATTGTTCCGTCATCAGCCATAATCTCACAGCACAAGCCACATTCCTTAAGACCCGCAAGTTTCATTAAATCAACAGTTGCCTCAGTATGACCATTTCTCTCTAATACTCCGTTTTTCTTAGATAAAAGAGGAAACATATGTCCAGGCCTTCTAAACTCTTCCGGCTTAGCATCCTCAGCAACAGCCTTAATTGCCGTTATACTTCTTTCTTCAGCTGAAATTCCTGTAGTCGTATCAATATGGTCAATTGAAACAGTAAATGCCGTCTCATGATTGTCTGTATTTTGATCAACCATTTGTGGAATACGCAGCTTTTTTACAAGTTTTTGGCTCATTGGCATACATATAAGACCTTTGCCATGAACCGCCATAAAATTAATATTTTCAGTAGTTGCAAATTCAGCTGCACAAATGAAATCCCCTTCATTTTCCCTATCCTCATCATCAGTAACTAAAATAATCTCGCCATTGCGAAGGGCCTCTAAAGCCTCTTCAACCTTGTTATACACAAACATTTTCTTCCTCCTAAAATCCATTCTTTCTTAAAAAATCCACGCTTAAATTTGATTGTGAAACCTGGGAATTAGCCTCACCTACATTCATTAACCTTTCAACATATTTCCCAATTATGTCGTTTTCTAAATTCACAATATCTCCAACTTGCTTCAAAGATAAAATCGTTTCTCCCATAGTATGTGGAATAACAGAAACTTTAAATTGTTCATTATCAACTGCCGCAACAGTCAAACTAATACCATCAATAGTAATAGACCCCTTCAGGACAACAAGCCTTAAAATCTCCTTAGAACATTTAATTCCATACCAAGTTGCATTAAAATCTTTAGTAATTTCAACAATCCTTCCGACCCCATCAATATGTCCAGAAACAATATGTCCGCCAAACCTACCACCTGAAGCCATAGCCCTTTCTAGATTAACTTTATGCCCCATCCTCAAACCTTTTAATGAAGATTTGTCCATGGTTTCGTGCATAATATCCGCAGTAAAACAATCACTGTCAAAACTAGTAACTGTAAGGCATACCCCATTAACTGCAATACTATCCCCCAGTTTAAGCTGACACAAAACAACACTACCCTGAATTTCCAGAATTGCCGATTGGCCGCTTATTTTTACAGACCTTACTGTCCCAACTTCCTCAATTATTCCTGTAAACAACTTGTCACCTCGCTTTCAATTAATATATCCTCTCCAAGTATAGTCACCTTAGGCTCTTGCAAAAAACTCCCACATCCCACCTTGGCTACTCCCTTGCCAGACACTGGGCCTTTGGCATCTTTTCCCCCAAAGATTTTAGGTCCAATATATACCATAACTTTTTTAACTAAACCTGCATCCATCATAGAACCATTTAATGTAGCTCCACCTTCAAGAAGAATACTATCTATTTCAAGTTTTCCTAAAGCAATCATTGCACTATTAAGATTTACATGGTTTCCATCAGATTTAACTGGTAGAATTTCTACACCGCTTTCAATAAGTTCTTCTATTTTCCCCTTATTATCTGAGCAGGTAATTATAATAGTCCTATATTCCTTAGCAGTTTTAACAAGATTGGATTTCATAGGTATTTTAAGATTAGTATCACACACAATTCTCACTGGGCTTTCAAGGCCTTCTATTCTGCAATTAAGCATTGGATCATCAGCTAATACAGTTCTAATTCCAACCATAATTCCAGTATAGTTATGTCGTAATTTATGAACGTGTTTCCTAGCCTCTGGCCCTGTAATCCATTTAGAATCACCTGTTCTAGTTGCAATCTTGCCATCAAGAGTCATTGCGTACTTCATTACAACATAAGGTTTTTGGGTTTGAATGTAATGAAAAAACACCTTATTTAGTCTCTCACATTCCAATTGCATAAAGTTGCATACAACATGAATATTAGCTTTTTTTAAAATGGCTACACCATCTCCTGCAACTTTTGGGTTAGGATCCATTGATCCAATTATTACCTTACCAATTTTGTTTTCTATAATCGCTTCAGTACATGGTGGGGTTTTGCCGTAGTGGCAACAAGGCTCTAGGGTCACATACATTGTTGAATCTTTTAGAAGTGCCTCTGCCTTATTCCCCCAAATATCATGAACATTTTTAATAGCATTTCTCTCTGCATGAAGTCCACCACAAACTTGATGATAACCTCTACCAATAATCTCCCCTTCTTTAACTATTACTGCGCCAACAAGGGGATTTGGATGTACAAATCCTTCACCTCTAAGTGCAAGTTCTATTGCTGTTTTCATATATTTTTCATCCATACACACACCTCCTATAGGGTTATAAACTGGAATGAGCGGATTTTTTTAAACAAAAAAATCCTAAGCTAAGCTCAGGACATTGGTACAAAAACTATGTATATTTATATAAAAAGCTCTGAAATGATAACATTCCAGAGCAAAATAACCATACAAAAATATTTGTATAAAGATCTTCTTTCATCCAGACTATACTGTCGGTATTGGATTCTAACCAATTCAGCCGTAGCTCGCGGACTTATAGCATATTGCTCGTCACCGCCGGTAGGGAATTTCGCCCTGCCCTGAAGATTAGTATTTAATTTTTAATTCGACCTCAATATAACATATTAAAATCTAGTTGTCAAATTTGAATATTGAATTACATCAAATTTTGGCTACATCATACCTGGCATTCCGCCCATGCCTTGAGGCATCATTGGTGGTTCTTCAGATTTGATTTCAACAACGCCAGCTTCAGTTGTTAGAAGCATTGCTGATGCACTAGCAGCGTTTTCTAATGCTGATCTAGTTACCTTGGCTGGGTCTACGATTCCTGCAGAAATCATATCCATGTACTCTTCTGAGAATGCATTGAATCCAACACCAACCTTGCTGCTTTTAACTTTTTCAACTACTACGCTTCCTTCAAAACCAGCGTTTTCAGCTATCTGTCTAACTGGTTCTTCTAAAGCTCTCATAATAATTGTAGCACCTGTTTTCTCATCACCTTGAAGTGTTTTTACATACTTAGCAACTGCTGGGATTGCATTGGCTAGGGCAACTCCGCCACCAGCTACAATACCTTCTTCAACACCAGCTTTTGTAGCATTTAGTGCGTCTTCAATTCTTAGTTTCTTTTCCTTAAGTTCTGTTTCAGTAGCTGCACCAACCTGAATTACTGCAACTCCGCCGCTTAATTTAGCAAGTCTTTCTTGAAGTTTTTCTCTATCAAAGTCAGAAGTTGTTTCGTCAATTAAAGCTTTGATCTGTGCGATTCTAGCATTAATCATATCTTTATCACCTTCGCCTCCAACAATAACTGTATCTTCCTTGCTAACTTTAACTGAAGCAGCAACTCCTAACATATCTAAAGTTGCTTCTTTTAGATCATAGCCTAGTTCTTCAGCGATTACAGTTCCGTTAGTTAGAATTGCTATATCTTCCATCATTGCTTTTCTTCTATCGCCAAATCCTGGTGCTTTTACTGCTACACAGTCAAATGTTCCTCTGATTTTGTTTACTACTAATGTGGCTAAAGCTTCGCCTTCAATGTCTTCTGCAACAATCACAAGTTTTTTCCCTGACTGAACAACCTGTTCTAGTAATGGAAGTAACTCCTGAATATTTGAAATCTTTTTGTCTGTTAATAAGATGTATGGATTTTCGATTACTGCTTCCATTTTTTCTGGATCTGTTGCCATGTAAGGGCTTAGGTATCCTCTATCAAACTGCATTCCTTCAACAACCTCTAGTGTTGTTCCCATAGATCTACTTTCTTCAACTGTGATTACGCCGTCTTTGCCGACTTTTTCCATAGCTTCTGCAATTAGCTGACCAATAGTATCATCTGCTGATGAAACTGCTGCTACGTTAGCAATGCTATCTTTTGTTGAAACTTCCTGAGCGTTGTTTTTGATTTCTTCAATGGCAACGGCAACTGCCCCTTTAATACCTCTTTGAAGAATCATTGGATTAGCTCCTGCTGCAACGTTTTTGAACCCTTCTCTAATAATAATCTGAGCTAGCAATGTAGCTGTAGTTGTTCCGTCACCAGCAACATCATTGGTTTTTGTTGCTACTTCCTTAACTAACTGAGCTCCCATGTTTTCAACTTTGTCTTCTAGTTCAATTTCTCTTGCAATTGATACACCATCATTGGTAATTAGTGGTGCTCCAAAGCTTTTATCTAATAATACATTTCTTCCTTTTGGTCCTAATGTAATTTTTACTGTATCTGCTAATTTATCTACGCCTGTAAGAAGTTTTCTTCTAGCGTCTTCTCCATAATGAATTTCTTTTGCCATAATAAAATCCCTCCTATTTCTATATTATTCTACAACTGCAAGTACTTCTAGTTGGCTTAAAATTAAATATTTTTCTCCCATGTACTTTACTTCTACTCCGCCGTACCCTGGAAGGATTACAGTTTCGCCAACTTTGATTTCCATTTTAATGTCTTCTGTTCCAGGTCCAACTGCAACTACTTCTGCAGTGTTTGGCATTTCTTTTGCGCTTCCTGGTAATACAATTCCACTAGCAGTTTTTGCTTCTGCTACTGTTCTCTTTACGATAATTTTGTCTCCTAATGGTTTTAATCCAAAGTTCATTTTTTATTCCTCCATATATTTTATTAGACGCCCTTATTAGTGGGCGCCTATATTATTTTAAACATTTATGATTTGCTTGTCAACATATCAAGTTGTCACTTTATTTTTTCTTTGGAACTGGTTTGAATTCCGGTCCTCTTTTGTACTTCTTAACTGGGCGTTCTTCAAATGTGCGGTCGTCTCGGTCTCCGAACTTTTTGTCTCCGAATTTGCGGTCGCCTCTGTCTTCGTATTTGCCGTCGCCATCTCTCTTGAAGTCTTTTTTGTAGCCTCCGTCTCGGTCTCCAAACTTCTTGTCTCCGTATTTGCGGTCGCCTCTGTCTTCGTATTTGCCGTCGCCATCTCTCTTGAAGTCTTT
>JAVXMY010000001.1:317462-457220 GCA_036646055.1 Anaerovoracaceae bacterium
TTTGTAGCCTCCGTCTCGGTCTCCGAACTTCTTGTCTCCATATTTGCGGTCGCCGTCTTCAAATTGCTTTTCTTCTAAGCGAGCCTTCACCTTGTTTTCATGCTTCTTCTCTTCATCTAAAGCTTCATAAGGTCTAGCATTTCTCATATAATGGAACAAGTACTGCTGGGCAATCCCTGCATTATCTCCAAAGTTTTCTATTGCAAAAAACTCCATACCTGAAGTATCTTCTTCCTTAAAGCCATATAGTTCACTCATGACTTTTTTAACCCATGTATCAATTGGAAAAGCTTCAAACCTTCCTAGCCCAAATAATAATATACAGTTAGCAACTTTAGGTCCAACACCTGGAAGGGTTAATAGAAATTCAAAGGCTTCCTCAGAAGTCCCTTCTTCCTTAATTCTTTCCAAAGTACTTATACCACCTTCAGATAATCTTTTTGCAGTATCAATTAAATAGTTAGATCTATAACCAAGTCCGCAAGCAGCTAAGTCGTCCTTTGAAAGTTTAGCAACTACATTGTAACTTGGAAATGTGTAATAATCCACTCCATTTAATCTATCTATTTTCTTACCATGATTTTTAGCAATGGCTTCAATAGAACCCTTAATTCTAGGAATATTATTATTTGCAGAAATAATGAAAGAAGCAATAACTTCCCAAGTATCCTGTTTTAAAATTCTAATTCCTTCTCCGCTGTTAATAGCCTTAACCATAACATCGTCGTATCCTCTAAGGCTCTTTTTGATTTCCCCATAGTCTCTATCTAAATCGAAATAATCTCTCCATACTTCATCAAAATCTTCTATTGTTGTATGAGCTAGCTGAACTGTTTTACCAACCATTGATACGTTAATTAATTTACCAAAGGCTACCCCTGTATAGCTTCCATCATCCTCTTTATTCCATCTAAAACACTGCCCACATTCAAAAATGTGTTCAGGTACGAAATCCTTTATATCTTCTAATACTATTTTACTCACGCTATACCTCTCACTTCTATATTTATCTCATTTATATTAAAGGCTGTCATTTCTTCAACCATATATGCACTTCTAACTTGCAGTTCTTTGGCCACTTCAACAAAATTCATTTCTCTATTCATTGTAACATATGTTTTAATTTCCAAGGTACCATTTCTGTTTTCTGCAATTACTCTATTAACATCATTTACACCATTAACACTTTTGGCGGTGCACTTTATTATATCAGATATTACCTTTTCTGATATAATAAATTCTCCCAAATAACTGTAAGTGGGTCTTACTACAGACTTCTCACTAAAGTCTGATTTACTCCCCCCAATACTCTTAAAAATCCTAAGTGGACTTATAAAGTATCCAGAAAACTCATGCTTCAACTGAAATGAAGGCACAGGAACAACATGCTTCCCTTGGCTCATCCTTTGTTTTTCAGCAATTTTACGTTCACTTTCAGTTGTAATATCATTTATATATATTGTTTCATCTATTTTGCCTAATCCCAACCTATTGCAAATTTTATTAACCATTCCATCTGACGTACCAATTAATAAAATTGTTTTTGGGTTAGTTGTTTTAATTGCATTTACCACTTCATCTCTATGCTCATCTTCATTAAAAAGGGCAGTCTTAACAGCACCGATTTTAGTGCTTTCTCTCTTTGCAGACTTACCAGCCTTAGAATTGCCTCTATAAATATAGAGGCCATCATCTATTATGCTTTCTATATTATTCTCTTTCGAAACATTGATTGCCTGGTAGCTTTTACCTGTACCAGATTTACCAACTAATGAATATACTTTCATCTTTACATCTCCGTAATACTCTGTTATAATTCATAATGTATTAAGATATCAAAATAAAGGAGGAAATCAAAATGGCTTACAAAATTAGTGATGCTTGCATCAACTGTGGCGTTTGTGCTTCAGAATGCCCTGTAGAAGCTATCTCAGAAGGAGATGGACTACATGTAATCGACGCTGGAAAATGCATCGATTGTGGAGCTTGTGCAGAAGCTTGTCCAGTAGACGCACCAGCAGCTGAATAATTATATCAGTTAGAATTAATAACCGTTTCATATGAAACGGTTATTTTTTATGTCTATTTACTTTTTTGACATGTGATATGCTAGTGAATGCAAACTATCACTTAAATGAACATGCTCAATTGATACCTGACTTGGTACTTCAATATCTACAGGTGCAAAATTCCAAATGCCTTTGACTCCTGCAAAACACATTCTATCTGCAACTTCTTGGGCACTGTCTTTTGACGTACAAATAATACCTATATCAATTTCATTTTCTTCTATGTAATCTACAAGGCTTTCGTAGTCACGAACTTCAATATCATTAATCTTTATTCCAACTAATCTTGGATTGACTTCAAATATGCTCTTTACTAAAAATCCAGATTTATAATAGTAAGTATAGTTTGCAATTGCCTGACCTAAGTTACCAGCTCCTACAATAACAAGTTTATACTGTCTATCTAAACCAAGGATAGCACTGATTTCATTGTATAAATCAGAAACATTATAACCATAGCCTTGTTGTCCAAAGCCTCCAAAGTTATTTAAGTCCTGACGAATCTGTGATGCTGTATATCCGATTAGATGACTAAATTCGTTTGATGATATTTTGTCAACGCCTTTCTTCTGCAATTCTTTTAAGTATCTTCTGTATCTAGGAAGTCTCTTAATAACTGCATTAGAAATTTTAGCGTCTTTCTTTATCATTATTGAGCACCCTCAACGTAATTAACTAGATCTCCAACTGTGTGGAATGTTTCCGCTTCCTCATCAGGAATTTCTAGGTCATATTCCTCTTCAATGGCCATGATAATCTCTACAGCATCAAGAGAATCCGCTTCTAGGTCTTTCATTAGGTTAGTATCTTTAGTAATAGTCTTTTCGTCTACCCCTAACTGCTCTACAATAATTTCTTTAATTTTATCAAAAATCATTTTATGTCCTCCATTCTTAAACTCTTATAATTATAGTTTACAACTACTCGTATTGCAACCATTTTTCGTATTTTTTTTGTAACGAATCCTTTAGTCCTGTAAGTTCTTCGTTAAGATCTTGAAGCTTCTTATGGTCACTTAAAGCTGCTTCTTGACACATTTCAAGTTCTATTTGTGAAATGCGATTTTCCATTATCTCAATCTGTTCTTCCAAAACCATTTTTTCTTTTTCTAATCTACGCCTTTTGGTTTCTTCTTCTTTCTTTAATTTTCTTTCTTCACTGGCACTTAATACCGGTTTATCTTCCAAAGTTTCAGTAGTATTACCACTTCCGCCAGTCCCTGCCTTACTGCCTAAGTTCTCAAGATATTTTTTGCCAGAGTCGATCTGTGCTTTTTTCTCAGAATAGTAATCGTACTTGCCTAGATATTCAGTCATACCATTTTTATTTAATTCCAAAATTCTAGAAGGTATTTTAGATAAGAAGTATCTATCATGAGACACTACAATTACTGTTCCTGGAAACTCTAATAGGGCATCTTCGAATATTTCTTTTGAGTCAATATCCAAATGATTTGTAGGCTCGTCCAAAATAAGTAGATTAGCTCCAGAAAGCATTAATTTCAAAAGTGATAATCTAGCCTTTTCGCCACCGCTTAAGGCTCTAATTGGTAAAAACACTGTATCGTTTTTAAATAAAAATCTTCCTAAAATTGATCTCATTTCTGTATCGCTATAAAGGCTATAGGATTCTTGCAATTCTTCAATAACAGTATAATTATCATTAAGAAGCCTTTGCCCCTGATCATAGTAACCTATTTTAACGTTGTGTCCCACCTTTAGGTATCCACCACTTGGTGGCATTTCCTCCATTAAGATTCTAAGCAGTGTTGTCTTACCAACTCCATTAGGACCTAGGACACAAATTTTTTCTCCTCTTTTAATATCAAAATCCACATCATTAAACAAATTAATCTTATTGCTACCATATCCAAAATCCTTAGATATTCCTTCAGCAAAAATTACATCCTTACCGCTTTGAAACTTTTGTTTAAAATGAATCTTCATTTTTCCCTTTTGGCAATCAGGTGCTGGTGCCACTTCCATTTTTTCAAGTTTCTTTTCTCTACTTTTGGCTCTATTGGCTAGTTTCTCAGTACCATGTCCTTTGAATCTTCTAATGATTTCTTCTTGCCTAGCTATTTCCTTTTGGCTAGCCTGATACTTACGAAGGTCATCCTCTCTCTTAAATGCCTTCTTTTGTGCAAACACAGAATAGTTTCCTTCATAAACATCTAATCTATGTCTATCTACTTCAAAAATTCTATTTACAGTTTGATCCAAGAAATATCTATCATGAGAAACAAGTAAAATTGTTCCTTTGTAAGATTTCAAATATTGCTCCAGCCATTTTAATGTCCCTATGTCTAAATGGTTAGTAGGTTCATCTAAGAACAGTAAATTTGGCTTAGTTAAAAGCAGACACGCAAGGGCTAATCTAGTTCTTTCTCCCCCACTTAGCATTTCTATTTTTTTATTGTAATAGTCCTCAGAAAAAGCCATACTATTTAGTATGCCCTTTATCTCACTTTTGTAGCTGTAGCCTCCACAATTCTTGTACTCTTCTTGCAACTTGTCAAGGCGTTCCAAAAGCCTAGCACCTTCCTCTTCATCTTTGGAATGGTCGATGTGAGCGATTTTTTCACTAAGAAGGGCCATTTCTTTTTCCATAGCATAAATATGGTCAAAAATCGACTCCACTTCTTTAATTACAGTTTTGTCCGAGTTAAAATTATCCGCCTGTCTTAGATAACCAATTGTGGTGTTTTGCGATCTATACACATCCCCACTATCGTAGTTCAGTTCTCCTGCAAGAATCTTTAGAAGAGTGGACTTGCCGGCACCATTTGGCCCAACAATACCAACCCTATCACCTTCATTGATGTGAAAAGAAATATCTTCCAAAATAGTGTCTACACCGTATGCTTTATTCAATTCTTTTGCGCTTAAAATTATCATAATGGTAAACTTGCGATTGCATCAAGTGATAAATCGTCAATTCCTCCTGCTTTGTATTTGTAATATGCAGCACAACCAATCATCGCCCCATTATCTGTACATAAAATTGGTGATGGATAGTAAAGTTCTAGACCATTTTCCTTGCAAGCCTTGTCTAGCATTAATCTTAATTTACTGTTGGCTGCAACACCGCCTGCCAAAACAATTTTGTCCTTCTTCATATCTAGAGCTGCGTTTACTGCCTTGGTAACTATTACGTCTAGTACCGCCTGCTGAAAACTAGCTGCCACATCGGCAACGTTTATCTGCTGCCCTGCCTGCTGTTGATTATTAATATAGTTTAAAACTCCTGTTTTGATTCCGCTAAAGCTAAAGTCTAGGCTTCCTTTTTCGAGAAAAACACGCTTAAAGGCTATTGCATCCGGGTCCCCTTCTTTCGCTAGATTGTCGATTAATGGTCCTCCAGGATACCCAAGACCTAAAACCCTTGCTACTTTGTCGTAGGCTTCGCCTACAGCGTCGTCTCTAGTAGCTCCAAGTACTTTACATTCTGTATATGATTCCACGTCAACAATGTTAGTATGTCCCCCTGAAACTATCATGGCCATAAATGGTGGTTCAAGGTTTTTGTGTTCAATATAGTTAGCTGAAATGTGTCCCATAATATGATGTACTCCAACTAGTGGTTTTCCAAGAGCTAAGCTATATGCCTTAGCTGTTGCTAGACCAATTAATAGGGCTCCAACTAATCCTGGTCCATAAGTTACTCCTATTAAATCAACTTGTTCTATTGTTACTCCAGCTTCTTCTAAAGCTTCATTTGTTACTTTATTAATATTATCTAAGTGATGTCTTGACGCAATTTCTGGCACTACGCCTCCAAATGCTTTATGAATTTCAATTTGTGATGCTATAACATTAGAAAGCACTTCTCGGCCATCTGCAACTAAGGCTACTGATGTTTCATCACAGCTTGATTCTATTGCTAATGTTAATAATTTTCCATCTATCATTTTTACTCCTCGTTTAGCCACATAATTATGGCATCTTCTTTATTATCCCCATAATATTCAGGTCTAATTCCTTCAGCTTTAAAGCCAAAGCTTTTATATAAATTCTGAGCTATTTCATTAGATGCTCTAACTTCTAAGGTGAATCTAACTAGCCCTTGGGCTTTGCCGTATTCAATCATTGCCTGGACAATTTTTCTTCCAAGTCCAAGGCCTCTAAACTTTGGTGCTACTGCAACATTAGTAATATGGCCTTCATCAACGATAAACCACATTCCCATATAAGCTGCGATTTCTCCGTTTTTTTCCGCAACAATGTATTCTGCTAAATTGTTTCCTAGGATTTCTCCTTCAAATGCCTCTTGACTCCAAGGATCTGTAAAACAAATCTGATCCAGTTGTCCTAGTGCAGCTGTGTCTTCTTCTGTTGCTGATCTAAGAATAAAATCATCCATTTTTTAATCTTTCCTCAAGTCTTCTTTCAGCTTCAGCCTTCCTCATATATTCAGGTTTTAGGTTATTGTAATCTGTATAAATTCCTCTGTCTAGAAGGTCTCTTCCAAGTAGAGCTACTGCCTTAGCATCTTGATAGGTGTTTTCCATTACTCTGACTTTTTTGCCTGCTGCTTTACTCCATCTAGTTAATTCATCTCTATAAGCAGCTACACCATCTCCAATGAATGTAACTTCTGTATCTCTTGGCATTAAAATCATAGTTTCTTCAAGTAACCCCAAAAATTCGTCTAGCATATAAGGTCCGTCTTTTACAATTTTCTCATATTCCTTGTAAGCGGCTCCATAAACCTGGTTTCTTCTTGCATCTAAAATCGGGCAAACAATTCCCTCATACTCATCAAGGCTATATCCAAAGGCCTGCAATGTTGGAACGCCAATTAATTTTACTCCTACAATCTGGCCTAATGCCCTTGCTGTAGAAACGCCAATTCTAATTCCTGTGAAAGATCCTGGCCCCTTAGAAACTGCAATTGCATCAATTTCATTTAGTGAAAGGGCTTCTTCCTTAAGGACCTGATTAATCATAGGTGTCAGACTGCTTAAATGGTTCATTCTATCTTCGGATTTCTTTGTATTTAATACTTCTTTTTCATTAATTAATGCTACCGAACAAAAAGGTCCTGTAGTTTCAATTCCTAAAATGTACATTTATATATCCTTTCTCCCTGGTTGCTTCCGTAATCAATAAATATTACTTTTGCATCTTCTGGGATTATTTCTTCTATTTGGTCTGCCCATTCAACAATTGACACGCCATCACCAAAGAAATATTCTTCGTATCCCATTTCATACATTTCTTCAATGTCCATAATTCTGTACACGTCAAAATGATAAAGAGGCAACCTGCCACTTTTGTATTCTTGAACAATAGTAAAAGTAGGGCTCGTTATCATTTCATCAATTCCAAGTCCCTTTGCTATATATTTAGTTAAGGTAGTTTTTCCTGTTCCAAGATTACCTACCAAAGCGATAACATCGCCCTTCTCCAATGTGCTTGCAAGGTTTAAGGCAAACTCTTTGGTTTCTTCTTCATTTCTAATTATTATTTCTCTCATAACTTTATAATTTTACCACATCACCCGGGATTTTTCAAGAAACTGTTCCATTTGCAGTCTTTGACCTGTTAGCTCCAGCCAATCTTTGAGGATAGATCCAGCAAAAAGGTGCTTTTTGCTGCTTTCTCTACACCCAGTACCTTTTTGTTGGCAACAAATTTTCAAAAAGGGTACAAAACGGTGTTTTCTCTATGTTCAGTACCTTTCTCTTAGCAACAAACTTATGACGAAGAGAACAAATTGTAGATAAACGTTCCCTTTATACCTTTTTGGGCGGTCAAAGTCTTTCGCAAAGTCCAATAATCTCTCATATCATAGATTTGTTATAGGCAAAAAGGCATTCACTTCCTCAAAATCGACTAAAAATACCCTTCTTCAAAATTTGTTACTCCAAGAAGGGTATTCGGATCTCTAAATAGGGCGAATTGTACCTTTTTGCAGCGGAATCGGGCGGGATTCTACAAAAAAACAAAACCGCAGGGAGCACGACCCTGCGGTTTTGTTGCATTTACAGATGTTTTTTCAAAGTTTACTTGTGTAAGAACTTTGATATTTTCTTATATAGTACTAATGTTACGATTCCGTTAATTCCAGCTTTAACTAGGTTAAAAGCAAGAATAAATGGAAGCAACTGAATTACCACTTCTTTTGGTGCACCCATGAAATATGGTGTAATAAATATATTTGCTGGTGCCATAATAGCTGCCATTGCAAGAGCACCAACTGCTAAACCAATAATTGCAAATTTCTTAGACTTATGTCTGTTGTAAATATTTCCTGCAACAATTACAAAAGTTCCTGTAGCAATAATGTGCATTAAAATCCCGTATAATCCACTAGCAGAACTAACTGTTAGCCCCTGAATTACTGAAGTTACAATTGTAAGTAGTAAACCAGCAACTGGTCCAAAAGCAAATGTTCCAATTAAAATTGGAATGTCAGCTGGATCGTACTCTAGAAATGGTACAGCCGGGAAAATTGGGAAGTGGATGATACTAACTAGTACAATTGAAATTGCAACGAGCATACCCATCTTAGCCAACTTCATAGTATTTTTTTGTGTGTTTAAAGTTTGTGTTTGATTGTTCATTTTAAATTCCTCCTGATGTTTAATAAATTTAGTATTGGAATCCGTTTCGGTTATTAAAAAAATGTGCCCCGAAAAATCAAGGCACATTTATAATACAATAAACTCATATTGTTAGTTTCTTTCATCCGGACTATACCGTCGGTATTGGGATCTAACCAATTCAGCTCTCGCTCGCGGACTCGTAACTTTAGCAAATGCTCAAAGTTCATTACCACCGGTGAGGAATTCCACCTCGCCCTGAAACAGATATTCAATTACAATCCCTATGTTACACTCTCATTAATAATATGTCAACCATAAAACCCAAGTTGGTAAAAATTATTAAAAGCCAAGTTCTTCATTAACTAAAATAACCTTTATTCTGCCCGGCGGATTACACCTTCTAATCTGTGAGAAATAAGTACAAATTGAAGAAGGACTCAAACAATCAGAACACTTCCCATTAACCTTACATGGAATATCCACATCAAACCTTTGAGCATTAGTTGGAGCCGCAACATTTCTAGCTCTCTCAATAGCACTCTCTAAATTATGAGAAATCTTATTAACCCCTGCAATAACAATAACGCTATCTGGCCCAAAAGTCATAGCCGCCACACGATTGCCATTCCCGTCAATATTAAAAAGCTGCCCATCAACAGTAATCCCATTAGCACCAGTAACGAAAGTATCACACAAAAGCGCCTTTTTCATTAAAGCCTTAGCCTCCTCAGGAGTCTTACCCTCAGCCCTATCAATAACTGGATTAGTCTCCTTAATCGCCTCATAAATACCAAGCTGCTCACAAGTCCTAGAGCCACCCCAAGAAACCACATGAGAAGGCGGAATAAGTGACAAAGCCACCGCCTTTGCCGCCTGAGGACTATCACAATAGTAAGCCTCAAAACCTCTCTTAGTCAAACCCTTAATTGTTTCTTTGGCAAGCAATTCATTTCTCTTAATCAATTCTTTTTCCATAACAGTCTCCTCCATTATTATAAATTTCTTTATTCTCAAAGACCTTTTTTTCTGGCAAAACCCTCTCAGCACACCCTGTCTCAAAGAGCTTTACCTAGGCGCAAGCCAGTCTATAAATTGCATCAGCATATATTTCTACAAGCTTAAGCAAGTTTTTAATTTCAATATATTCATCAGGTTGATGTTCCACCTCAGGTTCCCCTGGGAAACAAGGACCAAAAGCCAAAACATTTTCACAAGCCCTAGCATAAGTTCCACCGCCAATAGCAAGAGGTCTCGCCTCTTCATCACCAGTGTGTTCCTTGTAAACATCCATTAGAATTTTTACAAGAGGCTCATCCTCTGAAACAAAAACAGGAAGTTGATGCTTGTACTTAACAACACCAATATTAAACTTATTTAAAAGTTCTTCCATCTCCCTGTAAACAGCCTGGTCAGTTAAAGTTACCGGGTATCTAACATTAACAGATAACTCAACAGATTTAGGGTCAAGGTTAATCATTCCAACATTTAAAATAAGCTTTCCTGATACTTGATCCTCCATTGCAATGCCTAGAGATGAACCATCAGTTTCCATACCAATGTGCTTATTATAAAAATCAATAAACTCATTTATACCTTCATTGTTAAATTCTATTTCCGCCAAAAATCCCAATAGCTGACCAATTGCATTAATACCAGCAGAAGGATTGGCACCATGAGCAGAAACACCAGTACTAGTAATCTCTAAACTCTTGCCAATACCCTTACACTTAATCTTAATTCCACGCTCCCTGTAAGAAGCAGCCTTGGCCTTAATGTCCAAATATACCTCTTTTTTATCTGCCGTAACAACTGCCCTAGCAGAATCCGGAACCATATTTGGAGCATTACCGCCCTTAACACTCCTAAGAGAAATACCCTTGCCAAAAGGCTTCGGGAATTTCTTCGCCAAATCAAAGACCAAAATTCCCATTTCCCTATTAACAACAGGAAAATCCGAATCCGGAGTAAAACCAATAGTTGGCATCTCCTCATTTTCAAAATAATGCTTAACGCCCTTCCAATTAGTCTCCTCATCTAAACCTAAAATAATTCTAATTCTCTTATTAGGCTTAATACCAAGATCCTTAAGAATCTTAAGAGCATAATAAGATGCCACAACAGGCCCCTTATTATCTATAGCCCCTCGACCATAAATCTTACCATTATCAATAATCCCATCATAGGGACCAAAATTCCAGCCATTGCCTTCAGGCACCACATCTAAATGTGCTAAAATACCAAGAATTTCTCTACCATGGCCATACTCAATATGACCACCCATATTATCCACATTTACTGTTTCAAAACCATCTAAGTTCCCTTTGGATAACATAAACTTAAAGGCATTGTCTACGCCCTCGCCAAAGGGCCTATCTGGTAACCCATCGGCGCCAACGCTTTTTTCCCTAATAAGCTGTTGCAAACACTCTATAATATTTTCTTTTTCTTCTTTAACCTTATTTTGGATCAAGTTCAAGTATGTCATAAGCTATCTTGCGGGCCTCCTTAGCCTTGCTAGCCCCATTGGCTGCAACTACAGATTCGTTTTCTGTATAATTGCCCTCCAAAGGAACAATCCTGTATTTTGTCTTACCGCTGTAATATTTATTAACCCAAGTTGGAATTGGATCCATATTAATATTCTCAAGCCTGTCGGTTTTAGGGTTGTATGTACATTTAACAACACCAAGGGCACCAATTTCAGTATTCACATCATTTAGAGTAACTCTGTTTTGGTTTGAAATAAAGTTTCCAAGACTGTAGTAAATTGGAACCTTCTTGTCAACTTTGCCTTGGTCATCCTTAACCTTAATAATATCTGCTCGCTGAAGCACATGAGGATGAGATGCAAATATCATATCTACATTCATCTTAGCTGTAGCCTTAGCGACTTTTTCTTGTAATTCACTAGGAATAGTTTGGTACTCAGTACCCCAGTGATAGTAAACAACAACAATTTCTGCACCATCTTTTTCAGCACCAGAAACGGATTTTTCAATTTTCTTTAAATCCTGGTCAACAGTAGATTTAGTAAAGAAGTTTGCCAATTCCATATCATCTCCACTCAAAGGATTTCCGTTAATCAAAACCTTATCTTCGCTTACTGAATCAGCATAAGTGTAAGAAATAATTCCAACCTTAACACCTTTAACATCTTTGACTAAGTAGTTTTTTTCCTCATGGTTCTGTCTGCTACCAACAACAGGTAACCCAACCTTCTCAAGAACCTTTTTGGTTCTCTTGAGTCCATCTGCTCCACTATCTACCATATGGTTATTTGAAGTAATTGCTACATCAAAACCTGCATACTTAACTGCGTCAGCTAAAGCATCTGGAGTTCTAAATGCAGGGTAGCCAGTATATCTGCTACCAGGAAAAGTCACTTCCATATTACAAAGTGCCAGGTCTGCCTTCTCAATAGGCTTCTTGACATAATCATAACAAGCATTAAAACTATATCCGTCACCAGTCTTTCCAGCCTCTAGCTGTGGCTGATGAACCATGTTATCCCCTGAACACATAATCGTTAAATCTGTCTTATTAGCAAAAACAGATACTGCTTTTTTCTCTTCAGTATCTGTTTTATTGTCACTATTTAACATCTTAGGCACCAAAATAAAAGCCCCTACAAAGATTACGATACATAGAATAACAAAAAATACAAACCTAGATTTAACCTTATATTTCTTCTTTTTTCTATGTGTCCCCATTAGTTCACCGCTTCTACACTTGCAATCTCTGGATAAGTTTCCTTAAGAACCTTTTCAACTACTCCTTTAATTGTAGCCTGAGCTCCTGGACATCCAGCACAGTGTCCCTGTAGTCTAACCTTAACAACTTTGTCTTCAGTGTATTCTACAAATTCAATATCTCCACCATCTGCCTGTAAAAAAGGTCTGATCTGGTCAATTCCTGCTTTAATTTTATCTTCCATGTTTATTTCCTCCATAATTTCTTAAATTCAATAAAATAATTATATAGTCTTATACCCCAAAAGTAAAGTTTTAAAATATTCTGTTTATTATTATGGAAGTGAGGTATAATCATAAGAACATTTAGTGTGAGTGGAGGTAATATTATGGAAATTACAATTACAGATAGAGCGAAAGAATATTTAAAAGAACAAATTAAATCAGGTGGATATATGAAAGTTGATTTGCGCAAAGCAGGTTGCTGTAGTTACGAATTTAACATCCGTGCAACAAGACCTTCAAGTGAAGACAAAGTTTACGACATAGATGGAGTTGAAATTGCAGTTGGTCTTGATGCTCAAAAGTATTTAAAGAAATTTAAAATCGATTATAGGCGCAAAGGTTTTCGTAAGGATTTAGAGATTTTGCCTAACATGTAATCTCTTCTTAGCAAACTAGCTCATCCCTATTTACTAACAAAAGAAATAGCAGCCGGCAATGAGAGGGTTTTTCCCCTATAGCTAGCTGCTTTTTTTGATTCTACTTATAAGTTCCAAGGTTGGTGAAACTTTCAATTAACTGTTCCGGGTCTATAATTTCGTTTACGCCTCGTCTAAATTCTGCAGATCTTGGCATACCCTTAGTGTACCAACCCACATGTTTACGCATTTCTTTTACAGCAATTCTATCACCCTTTAATGCTCTAAGCTGCTGAAAATGATGAATCATCATTTCTATTTTTTCTTCCATAGAAGGAGGATCTGGTAAGGGTTTTCCCTGCCACAAAGCTAAAGCCTCTCTAAAAATCCAAGGATTTCCAAGCATACCTCTACCTATCATAACTCCATCACAGCCTGTTTCAGAAAGCATATTAAGTGCATCTTTGGCTGTAAAAACATCACCGTTTCCTATTACCGGAATAGAAACCGCTTCCTTGACTGCCTTAATCATAGCCCAATTGGCTGTGCCAGAGTAGTACTGGGTTCTAGTTCTTCCATGTAGGGTAACTGCTGCTGCTCCTGCATCTTCAATTCTCTTGGCAATTTCAACACAATTAATTGAATTGTCGTCCCATCCCATTCTAATTTTTACAGTAACAGGTTTCCCTGCGTTTTTAACAGTTGCAGAAACAACTTCAGAAAGAAGCTGTGGCTCCTTTAATAGTGCTGACCCTTCGCCGTTTTTCACAACCTTAGGAACTGGACAGCCCATATTAATATCTAAAATTGCGTTTTCCCTGTTGGCTAATGCATCTGCAGTATATGCCATAACCTTTGGATCTGCACCAAATATTTGAAGACCTACCGGTTTTTCCTCTTCAAAAATCTTAAGTAAATCCTCAGTTTTTTTGTTGTTATACATTAATCCTTTGCCGCTAATCATCTCTGAGTAAACTAAAGCCGCACCCATCTGACGATTAATTCGTCTGGTAGGTGCGTCTGTTATTCCTGCTAAAGGTGCTGCGATAAAAGGACTTTCTAATTGTAGATTTCCTATTTTCATCAAATCTCCTTAACGCTTCTTTCTGTTCTTTCTATAAATAATCTCAAGACCTTCCAAAGTTAAAAGTTTGTCAACTACATCAATACAGTCTACTCCTTCATCAATTAAAGTAGCAAGCCCGCCTGTTGCAATTACTTTGATTTTGTCTGCCGGTTCTCCCATTTCTGCAAGTTCAACCTTCATCTTATTAACAATAAAGTCAACCATACCCATATGTCCGTAAACTAGGCCTGACTGCATACTCTGAATAGTGTTCTTGCAAATAACACTTGCCGGTGTTTCAAGCTCAACCTTAGGAAGTTTTGATGTCATTTGGAATAAAGCTTCAGAAGAAATCTTAAGTCCCGGTGAAATTGCTCCTCCTAAATATTCTGCTTTTTCTGTTACAGCGCAAAAAGTTGTAGCTGTACCAAAATCAATTAATACTAAAGGGCCACCATACTTGTTAAATGCAGCAACTGCATTAACGATTCTATCTGATCCAACCTGTTTTGGGTTATCGTATTTAATAAGCAAACCAGTTTTAACTCCTGATTCAATTACAATAGCCTTCTTGTTAAAGTACTTCATAGATAAATGCTGTAGTGTATATAAAACTGATGGTACTACTGTTGCAATAATAACATCTTCAACATCTTCAAGTGAGATACCCTCAAATGAAAATAGCTGGTTAATTACCATTCCATATTCATCAGCACTTTTGTTGTTATCTGTTTCAAGTCTCCAACTGTGTTTTAATTCACTACCTTCGAAAACTCCTAAAACAATATTTGTATTCCCTACGTCAAATGCTAATAGCATTAGCTTATCCTCCTAATTATTTCTTATGTGCACGATCAAGTCTGTTTAATGCAAGGGCAATTGTAAGTCCTGGAGCAACTCGATTACCCATAACTTCAGCACCTAACAAATCATTAATTTTCTTAAGTCTGTACTGAATTGTATTTGCGTGAACATCCATAAACTCAGCCGTTTTAATTCCATTCATCCCTGCATCTAATACAAAGGTTTCTAAAGTAGTAACAAGCTGTTTTTCTTTATTGCTACTTCCCACATAAAAAGGTTCTAACAATTTAGTATAATTCTTTCGAATGAACCCACCTCTTAGCTGAATGTTTATACAGCTACTAACCATTGCAAGCTCGTATTTAGAGAACACTCTTTTGTATGGAAAAATATCCCCAGCAAAGTTCCATGACTCATTGATAAGTCTAAAGGCATCGCTAGCTGCTTCAAGGCCAGTAATTGGAGTAATGTGATAAATTCTAGTATCTCTTTCTGCTTTAATCTTGTTATATAGGTCTACACAGTTAACATTTTTATCACCAATTATGATTCCAAAAACCTGTTCCTCATCTTCAACCTGTAGAGTTGTAACATTTTGTTCATTACAAAATTCATTTATTATTAGTTGGGCCTTAGTACCGTTAAATCCATTACCAAGGAATACACTAATTATTTCGGTTTCATTTATTTCTATATCGTCTTTTAGTGAGTAAGCAAGGCTAATATTACCTCTTCTAAGAGCCTTAATAAACTCAGCTCTCTTATCTCTAACTGGGGAGTACTTCCACATTCCCATACTTAACTCAATAATTTCAGCCAGCTTAGAAATTTCAGTGTTAGAATATAAATCGTCATTGTCTACAATCATAAGGTAATATGTTGTTCCTTCTATTGAAACCGGACCCCAATATGTTAGAACTCCGTTAACATCAATCATAGTATAAACTGAATCTCTATTAGCCTTTTTTCTTTCTCTTCCAAGCCTAATAGCATGGTCTATTGTGGTTTTATGTCTAGTTTCAACTGTAAAAATTGGGTTGAACTCATTGCTAAACAATATAATCTGGAAGTTATTTGCTAAAGCCGCTCCCTTAACTGCACTTTGGAAATCTGAATATTTCTCAAAGTTTAGCAAGTGATAAATTGAATTAGTTATTAGCTTATTACCAAACTCATCATCTCTCCAAAATAGTTTGCGAGTAATTTCATCAGTTACATCCCACATTCCAACTTTTGGATCCATTTGAATAAGAGGTAAACCAATTCTGTCACATGTAGAAATAAGTTTTTCATCTAATCTGTTAATGTGATCCCCAACGAAAAACACTGCCAAAGCACCACACTGATTTTTATGTAACTCCATTGCAACCCTAACCTGTGCATCAACATCCTTTTCGATCCCAAAAAATCCTGTTAGGGCTAGTTGATTTTTAATAGAAAAGTATTTAGAAATATCCGATGTATCTTTACCTTCTAGTACTGTTACTCTTTTAATGAAATTATTCACCTTCAGTTTACCTGCCAAAATATTCGCACCAGCAAATGAAGATAAATTCAGGCATTCTCTTATAGTTAACTTCATATCGTTCCCCTATCTAATTATTTTTTTCTTTATCATCTGCTGAAACGTCTCCGCCTTCTTCACTGTCTACACTGTCTTCACTGTCTTCATCATCTTCGAAGTAGTTATCATCAAAGGCTGCAAGTTCTCTTTCTAGTCTAGCTAAGTCTTCTTCGTTTTCTTCAGCTTCCTTCTTATTTGCTCTAAGAATTTCTTCTTCTTTGGCTCTAAAGTCTTCGGCTAATTCTTCAGCTGTCATCTTACCATCATATAGAGTTTCAAACTGTTCTGCATCTAGAGTTTCGATTTCCATAAGGGCATCAGCAACTGCAAGTAATCTGTCCTTGTTTTCTCTTAATATCTTCTCAGCCTGTTCATAAGCATCATGAACAATTCTCTTAATTTCAGCATCAATTGAAGCTGCTGTTTCTTCTGAATAAGCCTGCTTAGATGAGAAGTCTCTACCTAAGAATACTTCATCACCTGAACTATAGTTAACAGGGCCTAGTTTGTTAGAGAATCCATACTTAGTAACCATATCCTTAGCAATATCTGTTGCTCTTTGAATATCGTTACTAGCTCCTGTACTAATATCATCTAAAACAATCATTTCAGCAACACGTCCACCAAGTAGATGGATTATATGTTCTTCCATAGTATTCTTAGTCATGTACATTCTATCTTCCTTAGGAAGTATCATTGTAAATCCGCCTGCTCTGCCTCTTGGAACAATTGTAATCTGATGAACAGGGTCTGTTCCTGGTAATGCACGAGCAACAATAGCATGTCCTGCTTCGTGAATTGCTGTTAGTCTACGTTCTTTTTCGCTGATTATTCTACTCTTCTTCTCTGGACCTGCAATTACCTTCGTAATAGCTTCTTCTATTTCGTCCATTCTAATATTCCTACCATTTCTTCTAGCAGTTAGTAGGGCTGCTTCATTTAGCATGTTTTCTATATCTGCTGGTGTAAATCCAGGAGTTCTTCTTGCTAATATTTTTGGTTCAACACCAAGGTCTAAAGGCTTGTTTCTTGAATGAACCTTGAAGATTTCTTCTCTACCCTTAACATCAGGTGTACCAATTACAATCTGTCTATCAAATCTACCAGGTCTAAGTAAGGCTGGATCTAAAATATCAGGTCTATTTGTTGCAGCCAAAATTATAATGCCTAGATTTTCAGCAAACCCATCCATCTCAACTAATAGCTGGTTCAAGGTCTGTTCTCTTTCATCATGACCGCCGCCCATGCCAGCGCCTCTTTTTCTACCTACAGCGTCTATTTCATCTATAAATATAATACAAGGAGCGTTTTTCTTAGCTTGTTCAAACAAGTCTCTAACTCTACTAGCACCTACACCTACAAACATTTCTACAAAATCAGAACCACTGATTGTGAAGAATGGAACTCCAGCTTCCCCAGCTGTTGCTCTTGAAATATAAGTTTTACCAGTTCCCGGTGGCCCTACTAATAATGTTCCCTTTGGAATTCTAGCTCCCAGATTATTATACTTCCTAGGATGCTTTAAGAAATCAACAATTTCTGCTAATTCTTCTTTTTCTTCATCTAATCCAGCAACATCTTCAAATGTAAGTTTACCAAGGTCGGCTTCTTTTTGAAGCTTAGCTCTACTCTTACCAAAGGACATTGCCTTGCCGCCACCGCCTTGCTGTTTCATAATCATAACCCAGAACAATACTAGTAAAACAATCATAATTATTGTTGGTAGCATTGCTAGGAACCAAGGTTCCTCTTTTGGTGGAGCATTTTTAACTACAATTTCACCTTTCTCACTTTGTTTATCTAGGTAATCTTTATGTAACCTGTCAATGTCCAAAGAAGAATGGGCAAATGTTGTAACTTTCTTCCCGTTATCCAGTTCCCCTGAAATTTTTAGTTGATCAAATTCAACTTCTTTCATATCCCCATCTGCAATATAAGATGTGAATTTAGAATAATTTATGTCTTTAATCTCTTCTTTAGGACTTTTATTATAAAAAAATGCCATTCCTAAAACTAAAGCAAGAATAATTACATAAATTCCAATATTCTTAGTTAGATTTTTCAATTTAATTTCTCCTGTTCTTTCTTTTTTCTTTATTTTTCCTTATTTAAACACGCTTTCGTGAAACTATCACTTATTTCTTGTGTACCGAACACAAATTTTATCATAAATATCATTGAAATACAACCGTAATAACACTTTTTGTATCTTCAGTGACTTTATATTTATCATTATATTTAGCCTTCATTAGTTTCCCTGGAATATATAGTACTTCTCTGCCTATAACAGCATAAAAAATCTTATCTCTATGTTCCTTTGGAACTTTTAAATCTACAAATAGATTTTGAATTTTTTTTCTTCCAAGTCCTTTGATTCTAATATAGTCTCCTGATTCTCTTCTTCTTACCACCGGTGATGCCTGTCCATATTCATAGGCTATTGCATCGTAATCAAAGGCTGCTACATTAGGTTCTGGTACGTAATCTACTCTATCAATTACCTTAATTTTTACTTCAGGTTTTATAATTTCTTCAGGTTTTTCCTTATTGCTTTTGATAAATATAACTTCTTCATAAGAAATCTGCATTACATACCCGTTTGGTAGATGGGCTTCGTTAGGGGTTTGCCCTTCTCTAATTATTTTTATGCACTGTTCTAAGTGGCTATAAGTTATGTCCTTGCCAAGACCTATAAAGCCAAAACTCTTCATTATGACACGAGACAAAACTGCATTGTGAGCTTTTTGCAAGACAGATAATTTCAACTTACAAATTTCTTTACTCTTAGCCAACATGCTGCTGGCAACGGTTTTTTCCACTTGAATCCAAATGTAATCTTTGTCTACTTTGGAGATATGGCTTAATCTATTCATTGTGTCTATAACATTGCTATTGTAGTGTTTCTCTAGGTAAGGTATCAGTTCCAAGCGTATTTTGTTTCTTGCATAAATTGGTTCAAAGTTGGTTTGATCTATGCGGGGTTCCAAATTATTCTGCTCACAATATTCCTCGATTTCCCCTCTGGTTACATCTAGCAGAGGCCTTATGATTGTATTTCCTAAGGGGGTTGTTCTGGAATATTCGATTCCTGCTAAGCCATCTGTGCCTGTGCCTCTTAACACTCTAAACAATACGGTTTCCGCTTGGTCGTTTAGGTTATGGGCAATTGCAATTTTGACCTGGTCCCTTGCCACTCCATCTTCAACAATGGCGTTAGCTACTGTATCAAAAAAATCGTACCTAGCTTTGCGCCCTGCTTCTTCACTGGTCATTGCTTCTTCCTCAGCAATTTTATTGCAATCAACCACTTTTGTCCAGTTAGCAACTCCGTTATTTTGACAAAGGTTTTCAACATATAGTTGATCTTCTTCTGCGTTTCCCGGCCTAAACTGATGGTTTACATGGGCCCCATGGAGTTTCAAGTCCATAGAAACCCTAAGGTCTACTAAGACGTCAAAAAGACACAGTGAATCTGGACCTCCTGAAAGGCCTATGATAACTGTATCTCCATTATTTATTAAATTATATTTTGCTATTGCTTCTTTAATCTTTTGCTTAACCATTCCTATCCTTTCAGCTTATTAAGCTTCTTGGCAACATGTCCCCAGCTTTCTTGAAGAATCTTTCTTCCTGCAAACATTGATGTTAATGAAGGGTCTAATTTTGGAGCGATTTCAACAATATCCATTCCAATAATATTTAGTCCCTCAAATAGGGCTTCTACCAAAGTTAGCACCTGTCTACTTGTTAGTCCGCCAAACTGTGGGGTTCCAGTTCCAGCCGCATAAGCTGGATCTAAACAGTCAATATCTAGGGTTATATATACCTTATTAAATTTAGACATGTGTTCTACAACATCCTTGGCAACAGCCTCTATACCTTTTTTGTGGCATTGAGATGAACTTGCAACATTAATATGATTTTCCTGTTTAAATTTAAACTCGTCTGGCTCAATAGATCTAATTCCAACAAAATAAAGATTATCTGTACTAGATATATTCTCAAGTTCAAGGGCACGTCTTTCAGTACTTCCATGACTTAGTCTATCTTCTCCAAGTTGGTCGCATAAATCAAAATGGGCATCAATATGAATAATTCCAAAATCCTCATTTAGCGCCTTATTAATTCCTCTTTCAACTGGAATGGTAATACTATGGTCGCCACCAATCATATTAAAAAACTTGCCTTCAGTTACAAGCTGACACACAAAGTCTTCAATAACTTGAAAGTAAGCATCCCTTTTGCCCTTTGGCCAAAAATTTCCTGCATCATAAATATTTAAACTTTCAAAACTCTGAAAGTTTTCAGTAAATGGAGTCGAACATTTTGTGTTTTCTCTTAATACTTCCGGGCCTTCTTCAGCACCGCCTCTGTATGAAACTCCCTTATCGTAGGGAATCCCAAATATAACAACATCGGCATCTTCCATTTTCATATCAACTCGATTTAATCCACACCAAACTTCTGGATCCTTTGCAAAACCAATTCTTTTTAGCATAATAATCTCCTTTATATTTTCCCCTTTATTCTCCGCCAAAGGCTAAGCCCTAAACTTTTATGTCAAAAAATCTCTTGGCGTTTTCCATTGTAGCCTTAGCTACTTCCTCATAGGAAATATCCTTGATTTCCGCCACCTTCTTGGCTGTAAACTCCACGTACTGAGACATGTTTTTCTTACCTCTAAAAGGTACTGGTGTCAAATAAGGTGAATCCGTTTCAATCAAAAGTTCATCAAGTGAAATGGCTTCAACCACCTTAATAGTTTTCTTATTATTTTTGTAAGTAACCGGCCCCGCAATAGAAATGGTTCCGCCTAGCTTAACATATTGTTCTGCGAGTTCTGCACTTCCGCTATAACAGTGTAGCAAAACACGCCCATCCCCGCTTCCATCTTTTTTTCGTGGAAACCAGCTTTTTCTCTCTTCTGAAAATGCCTGTTCCTCTTTAAGAATATCTAGCACTTCCTGGTCCGCATCTCTAGAATGAATTACAATTGGCATCTTAAGCTCATTAGCAAGTCTAATTTGCTTTCTAAACCATTCCCTCTGAATATCTCTATCGGATAAATCGTAATGAAAATCTAGCCCTATCTCGCCAATCGCCTGAACTTTAGGCTTCTTCGCTAATGCCCTAAACATTTCTAAAGTTATATTGTCCATAGTTTTAGCGTCGTGAGGATGACAACCAACAACTGCATAACACCATGGATAAGTTGCACTATGATCAATGGCTTTTTTAGAACTTCCAAGATCAAAACCAACATCCATCATATATGATACATCTGAAGCCTCAATCAGCTGAGCCAACATCTTAACATCTTCAGGTGTATTACTTTCATTATTTAAATGTGCATGAGAATCAAATAACATAGCACTCTCCTTCTTTCTTCTAATTTCTTCTAATTTTTAACTTATTTCTATATCCATCTTATTTTTTTAATATTATTTTATTATTATACCACAAAATAAAATCAAAAAACGATATAAAAGAACAAAATCAAAGCAATTCTCAAGTGATTCTGCTGAGATTTGGCTGCGGCTAAAGCGACTCCGCCTGAACCCACCCCAATTCCGCCCCGCGCCTGGCGATTTTCGGTGAATCCGCCCGATTCCGCACCATTCCGCCCGATTTCGCCGCAAAAAGGTACAATTCGCCTTATTTTGAGATCCGAATACCCTTCTTGGAGTAACAAATTCTGAAGAAGGGTATTTTTAGTGGATTTTGAGAAAGTGAATACCTTTTTGTCTATAACAAAACTATGATATGAGAGAATTTTGGCCTTTGCGAAAGACTTTGACCTCCCAAAAAGGTATAAAGAGAACCATTATCTACAATTTGTTCTCTTCGTCATAAGTTTGTTGCTAAGAAAAAGGTACTGAGTATAGAGAAAACCCCGTTTTGTACCTTTTTGCTTAAATAAAGAGAACTATTCTATAATTAGAATAGTTCTCTTCGAGTGTTATTATTGGAACTAGAGGGTTTAAGGGTAACCCCGAGTTCCAGTGGTTATTTGAGTCATTGTCTGAATGGTTATTTAGTTGCTTTTTTGAATTTGTTCCAGTTCTTTTGCATCTGATCGTCGGCTTTAGTTGATACGTTTTGCATCATTTCGCCTAGTTTCATTTCTGATGGTAGAACTACAAGTTTTTGCATGTCTTTTGAAATTAGTTTATCAGCTTCTTTGTTTGTTGAATAGTAACCTAATGCTTCAAACAACTTAGCTGCTGTCTTTGGCTGGTTAATATATTCAAGGAACTTGTGAGCTGCATCTGCGTTTGGAGCATTTTTCGGAATGAATCCACCCATAACACCAAATCCAGAACCTTCCTTAGGGAAAGCTGTTTTTAATTTCGGATTAGCCTTCAAAGCCTGAGTTGCCTGTGAAGTATATAAGTAAGCTACATCAACTTCTTCGCTTAGTAAGAAGTCCTGAGTATTGTTATCGTTAATAACTCTAATATTTGGAGCAAGCTTCTGCATTTTTTCGCCTGCCTTCTTAATAGTATCAAGGTTTTCTTCATTTAGAGTACTTCCCAAGGTTTTTAGAGTAATACCATTAATAACTCTGTAGTTACCTGTAATTGCAATGTTATCTTTTAATCTTCCATCCCATAAATCATCATAACTATCAATATCAAAGCCGATTTTATCCTTATCGTATAAAATCAAAGGAATTCCAGCACCGTAAGGAACTGAGTATTCGTCTTTTTTGTCATAGTACTGACCCTGGAATTTAGGGTTAATGTTTTTTAATGTTGAAATTTTGTCTTTGTCTAGTTTTTGAGCTAAGCCACCGTCAATAACCTGTTCAATAATGTAGTCGTCTCCAAATACAAGGTCATAGTCGCTTCCTTTGTTTTCTTCAAGTTTTGCAAGCATTGTTTCATTAGTATCAAATGTTGAATATGTGATTTTGATTCCAGTTTCTTTTTGGAAGTCTTTTAAAACTGAATCATCAAACATGCCTTCCCATGTATAAATTACTAATTCACCACCATCTTTTTTTGCGTCTTTACTTCCGCATCCTGCCATTACCCCAATAACTAGGACAAGGATTAAAGCTACGCTGAGCACTTTTTTCATATTAAATACCTCTTTTCTTATCTTTAAGCGAAATTACTTTTACAGTTCCTAACGCCACTATAATTACTAGCACCATAAGTGATGCTAACGCATTGATTTCAGGTGTTACACCTGTTTTAATCATTGAGTAAATTTTAATTGGCAATGTGTTTACCGTCGGTCCTGTGACAAATACACTAATTATTACGTCATCAAATGACATTGCAAATGACAGTACCAAACCGGAAAATATTGCAGGCTTTAGGAAAGGAATTGTAACATCTTTAAGTACATCCTTAGGAGTTGCACCAAGATCTCTTGCTGCTTCTTCAATCCGTTCATCTTGCTCAGCTAATCTAGTTTTGATCATCATATAATTATATGGAATCGTAAATGCTGTATGGGCCAATATTAATGTAATAAACCCAAAAGGCAAACCTGCAAATGAAAAAATCCCAAGGAATATCATTCCTAAAATTATTTCTGGAATCATTATTGGAAGCATTGAAATATATTCAACTGCACCATCCGTTTTGCTCCGCTGTTTGGAAATTCCAATTGCAGCGCTTCCCCCAATTAACATACCAAAGAAGCTACTAGTTACAGCAAGAATTATGCTATTTAATAATGCTTCCCAAATATCACTATTGCTAAACAGTTTTCCATACCAGTCCAAACTAAATCCACCCCATATGGAAGAAATTCTTGACTCGTTAAAAGAATAAACTACTGTAATTACAATAGGAATATATATTAAAAAAATTATCAACCCTAAATACAGGTAGGGAAGTTTCATTTTTTTCATTAGAACAAGCCCTCCAAATCTGTGGTTTTAGTAACTCGTTTATATATCCATAGGGACAAACTAGTCAGTATTAATAGAACAACTGACATTGCAGCTGCCATTGGCATATTTCTGCCTGTAGTCATTAAGTCTGAAATAATATTTCCAACTAATACAACCTTGTTTCCTCCCAAAATATCCGCAATGAAGAATAATCCCATAGACGGAATAAAGCTTAGAATTACCCCGCTTAAAAGTCCAGGCATTGTCATTGGAAGAGTTACTGATGTAAAAGCTTTAAACCTGCTAGCACCTAAATCTCTGGCAGCAAGTGGCAAATTCCAGTCCATTTTTTCTGCACTTTGGTAAACTGCAAAAATCATAAATGGTAGTAAAGCATAAACCATTCCTACAACAACGGCCGGATAAGTATAAAGAAGTTTTAAAGGCTCATCAATAATTGAAAGTTTCATCAACATCTTGTCTAACACCCCATTGCTTCTAAACATTATAATCCAACCATATAATCTAAGAAGTCCGCTTATCCAAAATGGAATCATAAGTAAAATCATAAGTCTTGCTTTCCATTTAGACCTTAACTTAGCCATAAAATACCCAAAAGGATAACCAATTATAGCAATTGCCACAGTAGAAATAATTGCAAGCTTAAATGAATCAACGAAAACATCTATATATAACGGGTCAAGTAGACCCTTGTAATTATCCAGTGTAAATTCAAGTTCAAATCCCCAAGTCTCACCACGAGTCATAAAACTCAGTATAACCAGGTAGATAAAAGGAACAACAATAAGTAAAACTGCCGTTACGTAGATTGGGGTTTTTAACAATCTAGTCTTCATTGCCACCCCACACTTCCTTAGTCTTTTCAAGCATCTCCATGCAACTGCTCAAACCTTTTCTGCAAGCAACAACACGCTGCCCATCTTCAAGAACAAATTCGATACGGCTAAGACCCTTCTCGAAATCCGATTCCTTAAGTTTAAACAAATCAAGAGGCTGACCAATTTCCTTGATTTCTCCATTATCCATTCTCACAATTCGATCAGACATACTAATAGCTTCTTCCTGGTCGTGTGTAATTAAAATAAAGGTAATACCAAGTTTTTTTTGCAAACTAACAAGTTCCTGCTGCATCTTGTGTCTAAGTTCTGCATCAAGAGCTCCAAGAGGTTCATCAAGTAGTAGCATCTTTGGCTTCATAATTAAAGCCCTTGCAATAGCAACCCTCTGTTGCTGACCACCACTAAGTTCCTTAGGTAGCCTATCTCCATATCCTACCAAGTCAACAGTTTCAAGGATTTCGTCTACTTGCCTCCCAATTTCTGCCTTAGGCATTTTTTTTAATTTAAGACCGTAGCCGATGTTTTCAGCCACAGTCATTAATGGAAAAAGAGCGTAATTCTGAAATATGGTATTTACATTTCTTTTCTCCGGCGGAAGAGTTGTCACTTCGTCGCCATCAATAAAAACTTGACCCTTTTGGGGCGTAAGTAATCCAGCCATGACCTTTAGCATAGTTGTTTTACCACAACCTGATGGTCCTAAAATAGTAATAAACTCTCCTTTTTTGACCTGAAGATTTATACCCTTTAAGACCACCTGATCCGCTTCGTAACTTAATTCAATATCCTTTAACTCTAAAATATTTCCCATTCTTCTCCTTAAATAATTACAATTTCAAATCTCTTTTATTATATATGGTTTTACCCAATATCATAAAAATCAAACCTATTGCCAGGTAGATCACCGCTTGAACTATTAGCTCATTATCTAAATCAACAACCTTGGCTGGATTAAAAACTTCAAAGGGACTAAAGGAACTGAGATGAGGGATTTTTTCCTCAAGAAGCTTACCTAAATAGCCTACCATATAATCTGCTAAAACAACCATGCTAGCAATAACCGGCACATTGATTTTGGCTGTCATCCCTGCAATTCCAATTGCTACAAACATGAAGAAATAGGGCGTAATACTTGAAACTTTAGATACTGTAATATAATCCATTAGATCAAATGTATTGCCACCTACTGCAATTCCTGCAATTCCAACCACAGCAATAGCCCCAATCAGAACAATTGTAAGACCAATAATCCCTGTAATTATGTTGGCTAAGTAAATCTCACTTCTCTTAACCGGCATAGAATTGATAAACTCAATAGTCTTGTTTTTTTCTTCTTTGTAAACTAATCCTGCCCCAAATATGGCACCAAATATTGAAAGTGGAATTAATATAATATTATATATCATTCCGAAATAGCCTATGTAATTGTTCATACTTGATAAGTCTTCCATACCAAATAGTGACATTATCTCTTCTGGCATTGTTTCCATTTTGACTTCAGCAATGTCCTTCATAGTTGGAAAAAGAAACATATAAAGAGACATTATCCCCATGATTGCAATGGTCCATCCAATTATTGTTTTTTTGCTATTTCTTAGTTGAAACCCTGTTAGGTTCAGTGTGCTTCTAATACTAAATTTATTCATGATCCGCCACCTCCTGGGTTATTCCCTTGGTTTGGCTCTCAGTTTCCGCCTCGGTTTTGTAGTAATCTATAAACTCATCGGTGACGCTTTTATCTTTAATCTCAAGTCTTGCAATTTCAATAGTTGCCAGCTGTCTAATCAAATAGTTAATATCT
Organism: Anaerovoracaceae bacterium; assembly: GCA_036646055.1. Taxonomy (GTDB): domain Bacteria; phylum Bacillota; class Clostridia; order Peptostreptococcales; family Anaerovoracaceae; genus JAVWMQ01. The sequence goes on from JAVXMY010000001.1 coordinate 344,356, forward strand.
CCATCAAAATCAAAATTTTGAGTTTCCCCATCTTTGGTTTCAACTGTAACGCTTTGTTTATGCTTAAAACTTATATTTGTTAAATCCAAAAAGTCTACAATTTGGCCATCCTTAATTATGGCAACCTTGTCGCAGTACTTTTCAACCTCACTTAAATTATGACTTGAAAGAAAAACTGTCATTCCTGCTGACTTAGCTTCCAAAATAACCTTAAAGAATTTTTCCTGCATCAAGGGATCTAGCCCTGAAGTCGGCTCATCTAAAATTATTACCTTTGCATTCTTAAGTAGGGCCTGAATAATTGAAACCTTCTTCCTGTTTCCCAGGCTTAATTCCTTGATTTTTTTGTCCATGTTTAGTTCAAATAACTCTGCTAACCTTTCAGCCTCGTCCATACCCTTAGTTGAAAACTTACAACAAAATTTAAACACTTCTCTTGCCTTTAGGTTATCATTAAACTCTGTTTCACTTGGCATATAGCTTGTGATACCTTTGATAGCCTTGGTATCCTTAATTGAATCTAAACCATCAATTGTAATGGTACCTTGACTAGGAAAAATCATGTTCATCATTGCTCGTATAGTTGTACTTTTGCCAGCACCGTTTTTGCCAACAAAACCAACAATTTCGCCTTTTTCTATAGAGAGGTTAATATTATTCACAGCTACAAACTTGCCGTAGCTCTTACTAAACCCTTTTATTTCAATCATTGTTCCACCTATTTAGTCCTCTAGGATACTTGGTTTCCATCAGCAGCTTCAGTTGAAACAAACTGAAGTGTTTCCTTACCATCAACTTGGTCATCAGCAAATAGAATCATACCTTTAGACTCAAGCCCTCTAAGCTTACGAGGTGCAAGGTTTGCCACAACAACAACCTTCTTACCAACAGTATCTTCAGGTTTGTAGTGCTCTGCCACACCTGAAATAATCTGACGAGTCTCTGTACCCATCTTAACCTGGAAAACCAGAAGCTTATCCGCCTTTGGGTGTTTTTCACAAGAAAGAATAGTACCAACTCTTAAATCTAATTTATCAAAATCATCGTAAACAATTTCATCCTTTAACTCTAGAGGAACATTTTCATCCTCAGGAGTACCATTCATAGCCTCAAGTTCTTGGATTTCCTTCTCAATATCAAGTCTAGGGAAAATAGCGTCTCCCTTCTTAACCTGCTCACCTTCCATCATATCGAAGGTTTTAGCATCATCCCACTCAGGATCAGCAAACCATAAACCCATCTGCTTTCTAATCTTGCCAGAAGTAGTATGCATAAATGGATAAATTAAGATAGAAACAATTCTAATAGCCTCAGCTAAATTGTGCATAACTACATCAAGTCTAGCCTTATTAGCATCATCCTTAGCAAGAATCCAAGGAGTAGTTTCATCAATATATTTATTAGCTCTTCTAACAACAGTCCAAATTTCTTCAAGAGCAATGTGGAACTTAAAGTTTTCCATTTCAGCTTCAACCTTAGCAATTGCACCAGTTGCAACAGCCTTAAGATCAGCATCAACAGCATCAGCTTCATCTCCAAAGACACCAGCAACGCCAGCAGCAGGAACTAAACCACCACAATACTTCTCAATCATAGAAACAGTTCTACTTACTAAGTTACCAAGATCATTAGCTAAATCATAGTTCATTCTCTTAAGCATAACTTCATTTGTAAACACACCATCCTGACCAAAAGTATATTCTCTAAGTAAGAAATACTTAAGTGCATCAATTCCATATCTATCAATTAAAGTAACAGGGTCAACAACATTACCCTTAGACTTACTCATCTTACCACCTGCTAGTAGTAACCATCCATGGCCAAGAACCTGAGTAGGTAGTGGAATATCTAGTGACATAAGCATAGCCGGCCAAATAATTGAGTGGAATCTAACGATTTCCTTACCAACTAAATGAACATTTGCAGGCCAATACTTGCTATAGCCTTCTCCATCCTTGTTGTCTGGGTATCCAATAGCAGTAATGTAGTTAGCAAGAGCATCAAGCCAAACATAAATAACATGCTTCTCATCTATTGGAACCTTAATTCCCCAATCAAAAGTTGATCTAGAAATACACAAATCGTCAAGGCCCTGATTAATGAAAGAAATCATTTCGTTTCTTCTTGATTCAGGCTCCAAAAATTCTGGAGTATTCTTAAATAGGTCAAGAAGTCTATCAGCATACTTACTTAATCTAAAGAAGTAAGCCTCTTCGTTAGCTTCTTCAACAGGTCTACCGCAATCTGGACACTTGCCGTCAACTAACTGACTCTCTGTCCAAAAAGACTCGCAAGGTGTACAGTATAGCCCCTTGTATTCTCCCTTATATATATCGCCCTTCTCATAAAGTTCCATAAAAATTTTCTGAACTCTATCAACGTGTCTAGGCTCTGTAGTTCTAATAAAATCGTCGTAAGAAATCTCCATAGTCTTCCAAAGTTCCTTGATTCCCGCAACAACCTCATCAACATAAGCCTGTGGTGAAACCCCTTTAGCATCAGCCAAAGTCTGAATTTTCTGTCCGTGTTCATCAGTACCAGTCATAAATCTAACATCATACCCCTGCGCTCTCTTAAATCTCGCCATAGCGTCAGCCATAACCGTACAATAAGTGTGACCTATATGAAGGTTTGAACTTGGGTAATAAATTGGTGTGGTAATGTAATATGTACCTTTTTTCTCTGTCATTTTTTAACATCCTTTCTTCTCCGCATCAAATGGGATACGGCAGTTTAACAACCTTTAGATTATCATAAAACAGTAGATTTAGCAAGGGCTAGCAAGCTGCATCTACAGCAAAACTCTCTCATCCCAGTTTATCTCCAAGTCCTCGCTTTTTTTCAAGAAGCAAGGAATATTAAAAGAAAATAGAGGTACAAAATCCTAAGGAATTTCCACCTCTACCTATATAAACAAATGGCAAGTTAGTTTATTCTGCAAATCATAAAATTTAGGTAACCAGCGAAGAAAACCCAAATCACATAGGGGATTTGAAGTCTAGCAGCTAGTGGACTGGTTTTTCCAAACTCCAAAATCATCATAATTATGACAAACCATAGGGCAAGCAAAATGAAAAATGCCGACCTATAATCCTGAGCACCAAAGAATACAAAGGACCACAAAGTGTTAACCACTAACTGTATTACATAAATCACTACTGAAGTTCTAACTTCTTTCTCACCAGTGTAATCCCTTATAACCAGGTAACATGAAATCCCCATAAGAAAATAAAGTATAGTCCAAACTATAGGAAAAACAAACCCTGGCGGTGTTAGAGGTGGTTTATTCAAATTATTAAATATAAACATAGTTTCGCTTAGTATCAAACCAGTAATTGAACCAATAGCCATTGGAATTACAACACAAATTATTAAACCTAGTGCATTGCCATTTTTGGTCTTAAACATTTCCTCATCCCCTCTCCACTTTTATTACTTCTTGTGGACTAATTATATACTTAATTAGGAAGGATTTTAATAGGTAAATAGCTTTATATTTACGCAATTTATTAATGTTTTTACGCAAGAAAATAAACAGGAATATTTTCACAAAATGTGTTTTAATATTTGCTTATATGGTATAAACTATACATGAGCAATACAATATTTTATTTAAGGCAATAACATTTAGGAGGAAATTAAAATGATTAACGAAAAAGTAGCAAAATTATTAAATGATCAGGTAAACAAAGAATTTTATTCAGCTTACCTATACCTAGACTTCGCAAACTTTTACGCAGATAAAGGATTAGAAGGATACCAAAACTGGTACAACATTCAGGCTTCAGAAGAAAGAGACCATGCTTTACTATTTATTCAGTACATGCAGAACAACGGTCTTAGTGTAGAACTTGAAGCAATTGCTAAACCAGATGTTAAAATCCAAGGTTTAATCGATCCACTTAAGGAAGCATATGCTCACGAGCAGTTTGTAACAGCTTCAATTAACGACATCTACTCAGCAGCAGCTGAAGTAAAAGACTACAGAACAATGCAGTTCTTAGACTGGTTCATTATGGAACAGGGTGAAGAAGAAACAAACGCAAACGATATGGTTCAAAAATTCGAATTATTCGGATCAGATCCAAGAAGTCTATACTCACTAAACAGTGAAATGGCTGGCAGAGTTTATTCAGCTCCATCACTAGTTTTAGACTAAACATATTGATAATAGGTAAACAAAAAGGAACCCACATTTGGGGAGTTCACTTAGGGATTTATGAAAAGAAGTAAATTTTTGAGTGACACCTTCAAAACGGAAACAAAGAAAAACGGTTATGTAAGAGCAGTTACGCTCCTGCATGACCGTTTTCTTTATACTAAATATTAGGCTCAAAATACCAAATTCAGTCTTTGCCAGTCATTTGAGTATTATCGTCCATTATTATGTCTCTAAATTTTCTACCATCAATAATACAATTATCAAGCAGACTTTCCATATCTGAATACTCACCAATCAATGAATATTCATGTCCTTTTAAATCTTTAATTGCATTAAACTTATAAATACCAAAGAGAGCTTCTTTGCCATCAGGAAGAATAGTGCATTCCGAATTATACATTGCACCAGTATGCAATCTGTACCTTTTTCCGTTGTGTATAAAATCAAGCCCGAGCCAATGTCCGTCCGATGGATTCCATTCACCTGTATATTCATTTATAAATTCATCAAGTGAACTGTACTCATTTAATCTCATAATAAGTGATACTCCTTAAATCTCTTAACGTGCTATGCATCCACCCACTCAATCTCCTGTTCTACTTCCAAAAAAGTCCTTCCATCCCATAATTTTTCGTTCAAGAAGTCATCTACTGGAAATTTTTTAGAGTCACCTTTGCCAATCTAAATGTAGTCATTTGCAGGTGGTTTCCAACGATCAAGATAAGTCGTACATTTACCATCATCCTCAAGAAAACCTTGCAAGAAGAATTTTTGATTTTTATAAAGAAAAATCAATTCATCTCCATAGTATAGTTTGTCAACAAATTCTTTTACATCACCGTTTATCATATTTTACCCCCAAATTACCTTCACATCGCTCTCAATATCATAAATTGTTTTGCCATCAAATATTTTTGCTTGTTCAAATGCGTCCATACGTTCTTGGGGTGTTTTATAAGAGGCATTCAATAAATAATCATGTGGTGGTTCAGTTCCATCGTTCTTTTCCCAATAATCAACTGTTATGGTATAAACATTGTTGATAAAATTCCCTTGGATAAAATATGTTTTATTCGACAATGTAAATTCAATTTCATCTCCATAATAGATTTTATCCAAGAACTCATTAATCGACATACCTGTCATTTAAATAACCCCCTTAAAAAATTTTTTGTATTTTTTATATTCCTCTTTTGTCAACGGTCGAGCTTGACGATTAGAGAAATCATCAGGTTTGTACTCGTGAACGTGAAGCACTGGCTTTCTTGAAGAATCAATACTTTTTTCAGGATGATAAGCTATTTCAAATTTCAAATAATGATTGCTATCGTATTCACGATACATTCTAAAATCCCCATTTTTATTCAACATAATATATGCTGAACTTGAATGTGCTTCTTCAGGCAGTCCGCCACTTGCTTTAGGGTTTAATTTCTGTAATACTTTAACGCCATCTATTTTATCGACCGTTTCATATGAATATGCCACAGAATTGCCTGTGGCAAAGGTTCCTCTACCACCCATATTATCGTACCACCTTTCTAGAAGAACGATAGTCAACTGGGATGATATTTCCTGACATTTCCTCAAACGGTGTGCCGAAGCATATAATGGCTGTAGGCTCTAATTTCTCCAGCATCGCATAATACCCACGCATAAATCCTGTTTTGTTTCCCTTGCACCCTATCATACCAATGGCAATAATAGAGTTCTTTTCTACACCATCAAAGCAAAAGTCATAACTTCTTGGTGTGCTCCAGCTAATTGTGGGAATTACCGTCAATCCTTTACTTTGCCAATATGCACCACACCATCGATTCTTTGCTACGCTTTCTAACTGACGCCACATATCCATATCTGCATATGTAGAAAAATCAGGCGTTAGCAAAAATGCATATTGTGCATATCTGTGAAAAGAGCGTTCAGGGTTATTGTAGATTCCATTGAAACGATAATCATCTACAAAGAAATGAACTCCACTTTTTTTGTTTTCTTGCTTGTCACTTGCTTTTGTGTCAGAACAGGCAATAAGCGAAACATCAGTCGTGTCAATTTCTTGCTTTTTAATTAAAGGAATGTTCCATTTTCCGTGCTTTTTGTAAATATTACGCATGAATAATGCATTATCCCTCATGTTTTTACTTGTATTTACTTGCATAAATATTCCTTTCTGCTGTTCAACAGCACTTTGTTTAATTTGTCAATAGACATTTTGAAAGGAATATGCTAAAATAATCAAAGAGATTTGAGTATGCTTTTAGCATATTCCACAGGAAACACATTTGTCTGCTGCGTCAACAGCTTATGAATGTGTTTTTTTATTTTACCCTCAATGTAACCACCACCTTAACTTGCATTTGCAAACAACCTAAGAATCACTTCTTCGTAATCTGTATATTTGGAACTACCATAACGCAGCCATTTCTTGTAATAAGAATAAGCATAACAGGCAGCCTCAAAGCTGACTTCAAATATATCTGCGATTTCTTCGGCACAAGTTAACTGAAATTTGTGAATCAGCACTGGTGGTGCAAGAGCAAATTTTGCAAAAAATTTTACTTCTTTTTCTGCTAATTCACTATCTTCACTATGGTCTAACACAATGTGACCAATTTCGTGCATAATAGTATTATTGACTCTGCCATAATCTTTTGCATCATTATAATAGATGTACCACTCGCCAATCGTCTTTTCTACGCAAAATCCATCTTCGCTCTTTTTTAGCAGCAGTGGGCGTTTGTTTTCCAGGATTGCTGAATATGGGATTACCTTTATCCCCATCTTAGTTGCCAATTCAAATCCACTGACAGGAACGCAGGATACATTATACTTAATAAACATATTAACAACAATTCTTTTGATTTCTTCGTATCGATCGTTTGATAATCTTATTCCCAAACTTTACTCCTCCCCAAACAATGCGTTTATTAATGCTTTTTTTTCTTCATCTGTCATTGACGATGCATTGCGTGCAATCATTCTGCGAACACGAGGATAATCAAATTCATCGTGTTCAATTCCAAGCAGATAGTCTGATGTCGTGTTTAGGGCGGTAGCGATGTTAGCCAGCATATCCGGCTTGGGTTCCCGGTCTCCTGAAATATAGCGTGACATAACCCCCTCCGTAATTCCAATACGTTCAGCTAATTCTTTTTGTTGTGTATTGCTTCTTTTCAACGCTTCGGATATTCGTTTACCTAACTCCTTACTCATGTGGTTTCCTCCTTTAATAGACTGCAATTATTGAGTCTGAATATATTTTATCACAAACTTGCCGTTTTGTCAAGAACTGTTGCCAAATAAAGCAGGTGCATCAATCCTAAGTTTGATGCACCTGTTAATTATTGTATTATTGATTTATAATAGCTTTTGTTGCACTGATTTTACTGTCAGCATACGAAACCACATCTTTGATAACGAGCTTTTGAATGGCAGAGATGAGAGTTTCCATCGTCTGAAAATCAACATAACCGTTTATTACTGGTAGCTTCATCTTAAAATCAAGGCTTTGTGAACTTCTTAATTTTTTACCATATGAATATTTCCCTGCTATTGATTTTTCCATTGCACTTGTCATAAATAACATTGCTTCTTTTGAATAACTTGTTTTTGTGTTCCAATATACGCCAGTATCATCGCCAGCACCAAAATCATAATTTCTATAAAAAGAATTTCCAAAAATATCAATAGTAATAGAATTCTTAGGAAAAGTTGCAACGGGATTTGCAATATATCCAACCACACCAGTATTTGTGGTTCCAGACATTACAAATGGAGTATTTCCTGTAATGTGGTCGTCCTTTTTAAGACGTCTGCCTTGTTTGATATGAGTAAAGATTTCCTTATAAGCAAATTCACCCCATTCAATGTTTTTGAACTCCTGTAATGCCTGTTCTTCTTCGAAGGACAGGTGCGTATCTTTCAGTCCTGTGACTGAAAGATACGCCTCCAGCTCAGCGATACGCTGAGCCTCCAGCTCAGCGATACGCTGAGCCTCCAGCTCAGCGATAAATTTTTCCATAAAGGAAAAATTTATCTTGCCGTTAAGGCAAGGAAGTTGTATTTGTTTTTCTTTTATTTTTTCCCAAGAACACATATTTTCATAACCAAAATTATATTTTAAGAAAAACAATGCATTGGAAATAAACAAGCCTTGTCTATCCGTAATTTTAAGTTTAGGTTTTAGTGAAAAAACTCTTGCGTGAGTTACCATTTTATATTTAAATTGACGATAAAAAGCATTTCCAAACATGTCCACAGTTATTGTACCATCATCAAATATTTTTGCTTTCACATCAGACTTACCTAAGATTCCATTATTAGTAAGCCCCGATGTAATGACATATTCACCGCAATTATTGATATGTTCTTTTTGTATATCGAAATTTCCAGTGAAACTATCAAATAAATCTCCAAGTTTGTATTTGCCCCACTCAACACTACTGAGTTCTTTATTGAGTGAGGCTTCTATTTTCCCAGACGGTCGTCCTCCGTATTCTGCTGTTTCAGCAGTGTTGATACTTCCCAAGCTAAGTAGTCGCTGACGGTTTTCTTAAAATCTTCAAGCGTTGGCCTTGTATCAATCGGTGCAGTCTGATTCCAGTCTGCGCCATTTCCTGGGTCAATATGTCCCTCATAATACTCTTTTTCAGTAAAGATATTAAGTTTGCCTTTACCGAAACGCACCAAATCTACAACTTCCTGATAACGCTCTTTTGCGTGGTCGGTATCTCTTAAGTTACAGCTTGCTTTTTTGCGATTTGTACGGGTGTAGCCGTCGTTTGAAAAATCAATAAATTTAACAACATCGTCTTTTTGGTGAGCTTCACCCACACGGAATACATACACATTTGTTTGAACGCTTGACTTGCCAACAAACAAATCAATCGGCATTTTAATGCTTGCAATCAGAGTGCTATGCTTCAATATGTTTTTATTGTATTCGGTTGCTTTACCCGAACCGGCAGAATTTTGAATGATAATAGCACCGTAACCACTGTTCATCATAGAAAGTGCCTTTTCAACGAATACCATACCGTTGCCAAGAGCAGAGTATGGAGGATTCAGTACAAACGCATTTGCAGGAAATTTCTTGTTTGTTTCACCAAACCCATAATTACCATTAAAGTCTTTCAATGAGTCTTTATTCAGAATATTAGAACTGCCATCACCCATAAGAATCATATTCAGAATGGCAAGCATATAAACGCTTGAGAGTATTTCCAAGCCGAGAAGCTGTGTTGCTTTGATTTCGACAGATTTTTTTACAAGCTCATCCGGTGATTTGATAGTCCTTTTTGCATCGACAAGCATTTCATTCATTGCCGCAACCAGAAGTCCGGCAGAACCAGTTGCAAAGTCCCAAACATATGAGTCTTTATTGACCCTTGTCAGCTTAACTAACAGAGAAGCTACATATGACGGTGTTAAAACAACATCATTCAGCTTGTCCTGCGTAAAACCAAGCCAGCTATACATTTCATTAAACAGCTTACCTGTAAAGTCAGTTGTTAAGCCTATTTTATAGTAGATACCCAAATCATCAACGATTTTAGTAAATACTCGTTTCAACTGGCTTTCACCGTTTTCCACTTTGTTGATATTATCAGTAGTCAGGGTGTTTTGAAGTGTTCTTATAATCAGCTCTTTTTTCTCTTTTGGCAGTTTTTTCTCATTTAGAAAAGCTTTGATTTTACGAACTATAATATCGCCATCCGTGTTCCCCTCTTCTGTAGAGGATTTCAACTCTGCCTTTTCAAGAGAAGCAACCTTTCCGGGTATACCAAGAGTTGCAATAATTGAAGCGGCAACGAGATAGACACGGTCATTTTCGCCCAAGCCTTTTTCATTCTGATATATGTCATTGTTCAGCCTTACAAGGCTTGCATCAATTTCTCTTTCACGCTGTTCCTTTAATCTGTCTATTTCATCCTGTGGAAGCTGAAGTTGCTTAACTTTTTTGATAAAAGCATCAAAATTTTCTGCTTTTAGGAAAGAAAAGTCGGTATAGTCATCAACCTTTTGACCGACACCAAAATTACTTTTTGAAACATAATAAACTCCGATTGAATGCTCTATTTTGCCAGCATCATTTTTATAGCCTGTCATACCGATAGCAATAATATCCGTATAACTTGTATAGTGAAGCAAGGCATTGGCGTAATGCACTGCACCGTTTACAGCATAAGAATTTATGTTCTTGAAGTTTGGCTCATTCTTAGCAGTTTTGTTGTCAACCTGTCCGTTGCTGTCAAGTTTAATCAGCTTGTCCCTATATCCTTTATATTCAATAAGAATAGGATAATCGCATAGATTTGAATCACGCAACAAAAGTTTAGCATCAGGTCGGTTACCTCCCGTTCCGCCATTTTTTGAAAAATAATCATTCAATGCTGTGTCAATAGCATTGTTTAATGCTTCTTGTTCCAATTTATAATTCAAGCCATATGATTTTAACCATCCATTAGCTAAATCAGCAATATTAGGTTCGATAGATTGAACTTTTTTATTGTTACCCATTAGTAGCTCCTCCATTGGTTAATTCAATTTTTTCTCCGTTGGGCAGTGTAAATGACTGCTCATAGGAGATATTTAATATATCAGCTATTTTTACAAGTTCCGTATCGGTGATAGTACCTCTCTTTAGCTTAGCACTAAAATTCTGAGGTGACTGACCAATACGCCTTGCAAGTTCGGATATGCTTATATCCATACGCACACAAAGCACTTTAATCTGTTCTGCTGTTGTCATATCACACCTCCTTCAAACTTCTGTATTCTATTATAAACGATTTCGTTGATGATTACAATCCCTATAAAGCATTGTTTACAAATTAATTGATATTTTTTTGAGCAGCCGCCTGTGGCTGCTTATTTTTTTGCCGCAACATCCTTTTTGCATTATTCAAAGCCACCTATTAAATATTTTTTTAAGGGGGTTTACATTCGCCTACTTTTCTTTGCCTGTGACATAGAGGAATTCGATTTCAGATGATTATTCGCATATACCACAAAAAACTTTTCAAAAATCAGTTCTTAAAAGCAATCCGAATGTCCTTTCACTATCAGAAGGAGGTGCAAGAGCAATGAATTATAAAATCAGACAGGCAAGGAGGTGTCAGCAGTGTATGAGCATATACCACAGAAATTAAAGGACGAAGGTCTGTTCTGTGTTTGGAAGCGGGTGATTGCAAAGAACAAGGTTCAGAAAAAGCCGTTCCAGACAAACGGCATCGGAGCATCCCACAGCAATCTCAAGCATTTTACAGACTTTAAAACAGCCTGCGAAGTGTCAGCTAACGGCTATGACGGTATCGGAATCGGAGTGTTCAACGGCATCAGTGCTGTGGATATTGATAACTGTGTTGTTGATGGTGTTCTTACTCCAAAGGCACAAAAGGTTGTGGATATGATGGATTCCTATTCTGAAATCAGTCCATCGGGTACAGGCATTCGCATTGTTTTCACGGCATCAGATTTTCAGTTTGATAAAAGCCGTTATTACATTCATAACTCCAAAGAAAAAATGGAGATTTATGTGTGCGGTGCAACCAACAAGTTTCTTACCATTACAGGAAACAACATCAATGATAAGGATATTGAAGAACGTGGGCATCAGCTGAAAGAGGTTCTGGAAGAATTCATGGTTCGCCCTGCGGCTAAAAAATCAGCAAACAACATCCTTGCCCTGGGCAGTTTTCTTTCAGATGAGGAAGTCATCATGAAAGCGTCCGATTCCAATCAGAGTGAGAAGTTTACTGCCTTATGGAATGGTGACATTTCTTCCTATCATAATGACCACAGCCGTGCCGATAATGCCTTGCTTTGTATTTTGGCTTTTTGGTACGGCGATGACCGTGAGCAGATGAAGCGTTTGTTTGAGCAGTCGGCACTGTATCGTGAGGAGAAAAGGGAACAGCTGCATGGTGCAAAATCCTATGCAGATATGAGTATTGATACGGCACTTTCTCAAATTGACAAGTTCTATCAGCCAGATTACTACAAAGGCAAGGCAGCTGATGACTTCTATTTTATCTTGGAGAAACTGAAAGAACTGCACCCAGAAAGCAACGGCAGATACAAATGGACAGAAATCGGTGCAGGACGGCTCTTTGCCGACATTTTTAAAGGCATTGCAAGATTTGTCCCTGAACGCAAGAAATGGTACTTCTATGACGGCAAGCGTTGGGTGGCGGATATGGGCAGTCTGAAAATTATGGAACTGTGTAAGGAATTTGCAGATGCCACGCTTAAATACAGCAAGTCTATGGAAGACGGCTATTGGAGTTCTGCCTTTGAAGCCTATTGTGAGAAATGGCAGAAACGAGGACAACGCATCAACCTCATCAATGATGCTGAAAGTGTCTACCCCATCTCCATGACCGAATTCGATAACAACCGTCTGCTGTTCAACTGTGACAACGGCACCATAGAACTACAGCCATTCTGCTTTCGTGAGCATAGACCGGAAGATTTTATTACAAAAATCTCTTCGGTGGTCTATAACCCAAACGCTCAAAATCCGAGGTTTCTGAAGTTTGTAACAGAAATTATGAGTGACGATATGGAGAAAGTACGATTTTTACAGAAAACCGAAGGATACGGCATAACTGGTGAAACGCTCTATGAGTGTATGTTTATCCATTACGGTCCCACCACCAGAAACGGCAAAGGCACATTTGATGAGAGTGTTCTTTCCGTAACAGGTGACTATGGCAGAGCCGTTCGTCCTGAAACCATTGCACAGAAAAACAATATCAGCAGTCAGTCACCCAGTGAAGATATTGCAAGACTTGCGGGTATCCGCTTTGCCAATATATCCGAACCGAAAAAAGGCTTGCTGCTTGATTCTGCACAGGTAAAAAGCATGACGGGCAATGACACGCTGAATGCAAGATTTCTACACGAAAACAGCTTTGACTTCAAGCCACAGTTCAAGCTGTACATCAATACCAATTATCTGCCTGCCATCAATGATATGAGCATTTTCACCAGCGGACGAATCTACATTATCCCATTTGACAGGCATTATGAAGAATGGGAGCAAGACCCCACTCTGAAATCGGAATTTCAAAAGAGTGAAACTCAGAGTGCAATCCTTAATTGGCTGCTTGAGGGTTATCAGCTGTTAAAGGCAGAGGGACTGAAACCGCCGAAGTCGGTAGTTGATGCCACGGAATCCTATTATCGTGACAGTGATAAGTTGGCTCTCTTTGCAGATGAGTGTTTGGAATATGCTCCGAATACAGATTGCAAGACCTCGGAGGTATATCTGTGTTACAGGCAGTGGTGTGAGTTGAATGGGTATATTGCCGAAAGCAATCGTTCCTTTAATCAGATGCTCCGTGGGTTCGGAGTGGTCAAACGCAAGCGTCCGTCAAGTGGCGGTGAAAAGACCACGGTGCTTATCGGATACCGTCTGCTGCCGGAGGAATTTCTGCAATAACTGTTTTGGGGCAGAAAAGGGCAGATAGTTATAATAAATGTTTCAGAAAAAAATTCTCATAGAATAACCTAAATTTTCTGCCCTCTTTTGCCCCGTGTGGCGGTGAAAGGGGTGATGCCATTGATTGCATAAAACGAGATAGGCTCAATTTTGAGCCGATTAAATCTTACTTTCCAAAAATGGAAAGCGAAAGGAGGACACGGTTATGAACAAGAAAAACCACATGGACTTATCGTTTGTCGAAGATGTGAAATACAGTTCCGGCAGATACCAGCCATTCGATATGCTTGCAACAAGCAAAAGCCTACCGTTGATGGTAATGTGCAGCCGAAATGCTGATCCACCTGAGTGGCGTATTGTTGGCAGTCTGTTCAGCGTACACTTTCTATCCTATAAGGATATGGAACAATACATTGCAGAAAACGGTATTGAGCGTTGGTCAAAGAAACATGAGCGAAATTCCGGCATTCATCTGTCGGCAAGCAACTGTAAACACCCATTCATCTTTTAACGGGGTAAGGGCGGTCATTATCTCTGTGATACCTCTCAGCGGAAAACGGGCGGGGGTCACGCACACAAAAAAGGCGAAATCAAAGGGGTAATTAAGCCTCAATTAAATCAAAGGAGATTTTTCATATGAATATCAGCAAAAAGGCAGCACATTATCTGAAGAATACGGATATTGACTTTGCCACATTCTCCATTTTGGATATTGCTGTGCAGGACAAGGACAACGCTGTTCTTATTCTTGCTCCAATAAATCCAAATGTGGACAGATACTTTTTTACCCAATACAAGGGTAAGAAGTGCGGCTTTGAAAGCATTGAACGAATGATGAGCGTTCTTGTTGAATGCAGACACATCAATCGTTTTTATGCCGACAGGCTAATCGAAAAATACAACAAAACAATTCAAGGAGGATTTTAAAGATGGAATACGATAAATTTTCAATCGGCACTACCGATTACAGCAAGAATTTCTGGGACAGGGCCATGCGTGGAAGCGATGCTCCCTACGAGGTTATCAGCAAGGGCAAGGTAAATGACAATATGTTCGTTCTTCCCACCGACAGCAATCGCAAGTATATGGATGCATTGTGCAAAGAAAGCTTTTTCCGCACTCTTGCAACCTGTGTCAACGCACCGAGGTCAGACAACAAATTATGGACATCTGACGCAGACGAGCCTGCACAATGGGTTCCTGAGGGCGGTCATATCGATGTTAATGAAGATGCAGATGTCTTTGTCAGACACACGATTATGTGCAACAAGCTTGCTATGATTACAAGAATTGACGATGACTATGTCCACGATATTGATTTTGATGTGGAGAACTATTTAATTAATCGCCTTGCTAAGCGTTTCAGCAAAGCTGAGGAAAACGCCTTTATCAATGGTACGGGGATTGATATGCCGACAGGTATTCTCCACGAAACAGACGGTGCAGAGATTGTAGTAACTGCTGCCACTCTTACTTATGATGATATGCTCTTTACCATCAAACAGGCTGTCTTGCCTATGAATTCCTTGACGGAAAACTCATCCGCTCGGAAGCAATCAAGGTGTTAAAGATGCAGTAAATAAAGATATACCGATGGGGTAACAAGGCGTTACGCCATCGGCAATACTCACGAAAGGAAGTGTTCCTATGAAATTGGAGAAAGGAAAGCCGTGTGTCACTAATATCTGCATTGGGGATACCCTCTACATTGTGGAGGCTGTGGCAAGTGAGGATGCTGTCGAAACTGCTTATGACAAGGTAAAAAGGCTCATTCTTGCTAATGTAAATCCACCAGAAAAGTTATCAGAAATGACACAGAAATCTGCGTAATATAACTCGACTAATGCCGAATAGTACGGTAATATGAAACTGCCCCAGAGTGGGCAGTTTCCGTAAGAAGGCTGTCGGAAAGGAGACTATAATGACAATTACAAGACAGCCATACGATGTAGCCCCTAAAACAAAAATGACGGCACTCTATTGCAGATTAAGCCGTGATGATGAGTTACAGGGTGACAGCAACAGTATAAAAAATCAAAAAGCAATTTTACAGAAATACGCAGATGATAACGGTTTTACGAACACTTCCTTTTTCGTGGACGATGGAGTCAGTGGTACGACCTTTGACCGACCAGACTTTCAGCGAATGATTGCAGAAATGGACGCAGGACATATCGGCACAATTATTGTTAAGGATATGAGCCGTCTGGGCAGAGATTATCTGAAAGTCGGTTATTACACAGAGATTGCATTTCCTGAAGCTGAGGTCAGATTTATTGCCATCAACAATGGCGTGGACAGTGCAAATCAACAGGACAGCGATTTTACCCCATTCTTAAATATCATCAACGAATGGTATGCCAAAGATACGAGCAAGAAAATCCGTGCTGTATTCAAGGCAAAGGGAGAATCAGGAAAGCCACTCTGCACCAATCCACCTTATGGTTATATCAAAGACCCACAGGACAAATTGCATTGGATTGTAGAGGAAACGGCTGCTGATGTAGTCAGAATAATATTCAAGTTGTGCGTTTCCGGCTATGGTCCCAGTCAGATTGCAGGAATTTTGGAACAGGATAAGGTGTTAGTTCCATCGGCTTATTATAAATCCATTGGCATTACATATCCTGCACAATCCTCTGAAAATCCATACGCATGGCAAAGTCGAACGGTAGCGGATATTCTCAATCACATGGAATACCTCGGTCATACGGTAAACTTTAAGACCTACAAGAAATCTTACAAATCCAAGAAAAAACTGCAAAATGACCCGTCCAAGTGGCAGATTTTCGAGAACACGCACGAAGCTATCATCGACCAAGAAACCTTTGATATTGTACAGCGTATCCGAGATGGCAGACGCAGACGTACACCGATGGGTGAGATGCCGATACTTTCAGGTATGGTATTTTGTGCTGACTGTGGTTCAAAAATGTATCAGGTCAGAGCCAAAGGCTGGACGCACGATAAGGAACACCTTGTTTGTGCCACCTACCGTAAGAAAGGCAAGGAACTCTGCTGTTCCCATCAGATAAGAAATGTGGTCATTGAGGAGATTTTGCTTGCACAGCTAAAAGAGGTTACTGCCTACGCTCGTGACCACGAATCAGAATTTGTGCAGATGATTACAAAGTCCTCTGCCAAGGCTGCGGAAAAGGAAATCCGTGACAGTCGTAAGGAACATGAACAGGCAAAAGCTCGTATCAGCAAGCTGGACACCATTGTGCAGAAACTTTACGAGGACAACATAGAGGGCAAAATCAGTGACGAACGTTTTGCAAAAATGTCCACTTCATATGAAGCTGAGCAGAAACAGCTTGAAAGCCGTGTAGCTGAATTACAACTTATCATCGACCAAGTGAAAGAGAAAACAGCCAATGTGGAGAGTTTCCTCAAACTGGTACAGCAGTATACGAGCATCAAAGAACTTGATGCAGAAATCATCCGCACCTTTGTGAAACGAATTAATGTCTATAAAGCAGAAAAGGTTGATGGTCACAGATGCCAGCGAATACAGATTGTGTATAACTGCATTGGTGAATTTCAACCACCAAAAGCATAGAAAAACGGCATAGCCAGTATTTCTACCGACTATGCCGAATTTTTCAAAGATTAAAAATCCCTTAGTGAGGACACCTTTGGGTTCCTTTTTTAATTTTATTTTTATTGTAATACTTTGTAATTCAATTAGAATTTAACAACTTTGATTGGTGAGTATCCTCCCCAAACCTTTTTGCCATCCATATTCTTGTAAGCTCTAACCTTATAGTAGTAAGTCTTGTTAGTTTTCTTAGCTTTTTCTTTGTAAGTTTTAGCCTTACCGTTTTTCACCCAAGCAATTGGTTTGTACTTGCCATCTTTAGTTGCTGATCTGTATACTCTGTATCCTTCAGGATCATTAGTAGCTCTAGACCATCTTAGAGATGCTCTACCCTTGTCATTAGCAGTTCTTAGAATTCCAACCTTAGTAGGTACATTTACATAACTTACAGCATAAACTGAGAAATGGTCTGTACTCATAACAATTTTCTTGCTCTTAGCATCATAATGTGCATCAACTGGTTTAATCTCGCCATTGTCATTAACAAAGTAAACTCTAACTCCTTCTGCAACTTCGTTTTCTGGTAAATCATAATCTACAGAAAGTGTTGCAATTCCCCCTAAGTTTGAGATTTTTTTGTCTCCGGCTGTAATGCTTAGATTAAACACCATGCCTTTCTTAGCAATTTCCTTAATTGTTTCCTGCTGCTTAGCTGGCATATTTTCAACTTTTGGTTTTTCAATTGAAATGTTAACTTTACCTCCGCCAGCATTCTTTGAAATTTCTTTTAGAACATCATTGTCTAATTCCAAAGCACCTACGTTTGATTCAACTTTAAGTGTTGCATTTTTTGTTTTAGCAATTTTATCTATTGATGCTGAGTCAACCTTAACATCAACAGCTTCTGCTTTGCTATCTGTATTAACTTTAATTTCAACTACAACATTTTCTTTGTTTCCAGCTTCAACATCTGCAATAACCTTATCTAGAGCATCATTTACTGCGCTATCTGAAACATCTGCTTCAACCTTACCATTTTCGTCCGGCTTATTCACTGGAACATCAACCTTGCCATCTTCATCAACCTTTGGTGGTTCTGGCTTATCTGTTGGTGGAATGTATGGTGGTACATATTTATTAACCACAAATTTTTCTCCAGATTTATTTACTACATAACCATCTGATACGAATTCCTTAGGGTCAGTTGAGAAAGAACCACCTGTAACAATAACTGTAGATGGGTTCCCTTCATCTCTCAAAAACTGACCAGTAACAGAAGTTTTTGTTCCAGTTACATCTAAAGTAACTTTTCTGCCTTCTTCACTCATTTCATAAGCATAAATCGCCTTTACTGTTTCAGGCGCAGTTACAACAGTGTCTACCACTTTGCATGTAGCTGGATATTTATAAGGAACACTTCTATTTCCTACAACAAGTGCTGCCATTGGAACCTCGTCGCCAGATTCCCAATTATCATTCCAATATTTATTTATACCTGCTGTATATGTCGCTGTAGTTTCAATACTACAACCTGAAATATTTGCTGTTCCTCCACGAACTACAACGCCTTGCCTAGTTCCTTTAACATTACAATTTGTCATATTTAATTCACACGGCACATTAACCAAAATTGGACAACTATCTGAATCATTGTTTTGATAGCCATATTTTGAATTAAAAGTAGAGTTTGTTAATGTAATTATAACATCATAGTTATCAGCTGTTGCTGCATTTGTACCTACTGCATATACGCCACACTCAACAGTAGAGTTATTCACATTTACTTCTGCTGCATCTCCTTTTGGATACAAGAATGCACCATTTGTATCTACCCTTACATTATCTACATACATTGAACATCCCTTTTGAATATTAAATGTTGCTTGAGTACCGTTAGGCAAACTAGTTGCTTTTAATGCTCCATTTTTAATTTTTAACGTTCTATTATTCCTAAGCCAAAAGCTATAAGTATTTGTCATAGTAAAAGTCTTTTGATTTAAATCTATGGTTAGATTCTTTTCTAATTCGTAAAACGTAAAATTTTTACCTTTTTCATCTGTTCCTGTCTTTGCAACTCCAAAGACTTCATCTACATTTTTTAATAACTTTATCTCAGCCCCATCTGTTGCTGCATTAATAGCCGCTTCTAACGTATCATACTGTACATCCCCAACCTGTGCAGCCTTTACAGCAGCCTCTTCTGGGCTTTCACCATCACCTGGAGTAGCAGTAATTCTTTCTGCAAATGCCAATCCTGGCATCATGCTAATAACCATGGCTACCGAAAGCAATAATGCTAATAGCCTTCTTTTTTGTAATTTAGCTTTCATTCTTTTTTCCTCCTAAATAAAATAAATGTAAATAATAACAATAAAAAAACGTCTATGCAAATAGACGCACTTGCAACTGGCTACCATATAACTATAAATTAATATAGTTATTTAGGCCCTCTAGTTTTGCGCCACTACCTTTCGGTAGATTTGCCATAATTTCAAATAACACATTTACTATTATTGTAATAAATGTTCCTTTGAAATCAATTGAATTATAACATATATTTTTGGATTGTTCAACATAATAAACATAATTCCTTTGACTACAATAGCACTCGGATATAATATCATACTACTATATATGTATTGAAATGGAGATGATGTTAAATGAACGCTAAATTTATACAGGAAAGGATATCTCAACTTAGAATTCAAAAAGGTGTATCTGAATACCAAATGAGCTATGATTTAGGCCATAGTAGAGGATATATCTATAATATTTCTTCAGGTAAATCTTTACCTCCTTTATTAGAATTCCTTTCAATATGTGATTACTTCAACATCACACCTCAAGAATTCTTTGATACTAAAATTGAAAATCCAAGATTAGTCTCCAAAGGTATCGATTTAATAAAAAAGTTAAATGAAGATGATCTAAAAATTGTTATCGATTTAATGGAACGTTTATGTAATAAAAAGTAAACAAAAAGGAACCCACATTGGGTTCCTTTTTTAATTTTATTTTTATTGTAATACTTTGTAATTCAATTAGAATTTAACAACTTTGATTGGTGAGTATCCTCCCCAAACCTTTTTGCCATCCATATTCTTGTAAGCTCTAACCTTATAGTAGTAAGTCTTGTTAGTTTTCTTAGCTTTTTCTTTGTAAGTTTTAGCCTTACCGTTTTTCACCCAAGCAATTGGTTTGTACTTGCCATCTTTAGTTGCTGATCTGTATACTCTGTATCCTTCAGGATCATTAGTAGCTCTAGACCATCTTAGAGATGCTCTACCCTTGTCATTAGCAGTTCTTAGAATTCCAACCTTAGTAGGTACATTTACATAACTTACAGCATAAACTGAGAAATGGTCTGTACTCATAACAATTTTCTTGCTCTTAGCATCATAATGTGCATCAACTGGTTTAATCTCGCCATTGTCATTAACAAAGTAAACTCTAACTCCTTCTGCAACTTCGTTTTCTGGTAAATCATAATCTACAGAAAGTGTTGCAATTCCCCCTAAGTTTGAGATTTTTTTGTCTCCGGCTGTAATGCTTAGATTAAACACCATGCCTTTCTTAGCAATTTCCTTAATTGTTTCCTGCTGCTTAGCTGGCATATTTTCAACTTTTGGTTTTTCAATTGAAATGTTAACTTTACCTCCGCCAGCATTCTTTGAAATTTCTTTTAGAACATCATTGTCTAATTCCAAAGCACCTACGTTTGATTCAACTTTAAGTGTTGCATTTTTTGTTTTAGCAATTTTATCTATTGATGCTGAGTCAACCTTAACATCAACAGCTTCTGCTTTGCTATCTGTATTAACTTTAATTTCAACTACAACATTTTCTTTGTTTCCAGCTTCAACATCTGCAATAACCTTGTCTAGAGCATTATTTACTGCGCTATCTGGAACATCTGCTTCAACCTTACCATTTTCGTCTGGCTTATTCACTGGAACTTCAACCTTGCCATCTTCATCAACCTTTGGTAGTTCTGGCTTATCTGTTGGTGGAATGTATGGTGGTGCTGGTGGGAACCATTGTACTTCCTTATTAGCACTGTCATAAGTTGTTGTCCATCCTTCTGGAGCAGTAACAAAGCTTTTTAACGCTTCCTCGTTATCGCCTCCAATTGCCCAGACTTTTTTACTTTCGTTTAAAGTCCCGCTTGTCAATGTAAATTTTGGAGCATCACTATTTTGATTTTTTACAACTTTTACTCCACCCAAAGTATTTCCTGATGTTGTTAAATTTGTAGCTGTAGCATTTGATCCATTCACAGTTATTCCTGCACCGTTAAAATTGCTAATCTTAACACTATCTAACACCAAATTAGCTTTACCGTCTACATATATCCCATCTTTTACCTTATCTTTTTTACCAAGAAGGTTAAGATTCTTTATTGTAACTTTTTTACCACTATTTAAATGAATGCAATTAACTTCAGTATTAGCTGAACTAGCCTCAATTGTATTCCCTTGTCCATCTATGGTAATCTCTTTTCCAATATTTAGTATTTCTTCATTCCCATTTATTTCTTCCTTCTTGCAAAGCACAATTGTATCGCCTTCTGCTGCCTGACTAATAGCCTCTTTTAGGGTGCCATATATATTAGTCACTTCACTAGAAGAATATTTGAATCCTGCATATGTAATTTTACCACTCTTGTATGACTCATATGACTTTGACGATACAAATTTTATATTGCCTATATAGTGTTCATATTTTATATTATTTTTGCAATCTGTGAATGTATTATAATTTTGCTTAAAATTTGTCAGATCATATTGTTCCTGGTTTGAAACATCATCATATATTGAGCCTAGACATATTCCATTATCGCAACCAGTAATTTCATTATTTTCAATTCGAAGCTCTGGGCTCTTGTTATTCCAAAGAAGTATACCTGTACTTCTCCAATCCTCATGGGTTGTTACTGCCTTAGATATTCTAGTATTCGTTACGCTACCAGATCCGCCATTAAATACCACACCATTTGCCGTACGATTAGCTACTTGGTCTTTAGTAGACACGTCAATAACACAATTGTTAACGTCTACTTTTGTACCCTTTAGCGCATGAATAGCCCTTTTGCCAAAGTTTTCAAATGTGCAGTTATCAATTTTTACAGCACCCTTCTCAACGGTTATCACATCATTGCTATTAGTCTTCGCTCCAAAATCAGCTGTTTTTATATTACTAATTGTAACATCTGGTTGTGCCAGGCTTCCTACAGGCTCAGTAACCTTAATAATAAACGCGGCGTAATTATTATCAACATTGCCTTTAATCACTGCTGTTCCATCTCCCGCAATATTCAGTTTCTTATCAATAGTCACGCTGTCTGGTAAACTAAGTTCCCCACTAATATTTATTGTAGCTCCTGCTTCTGCTTCTTTTATTGCCTCAGCTAAAGTCGGATATTCCTTCTCCCCAATTTTTATTTTGCCAATTTGTCCTGCTTCTCCTTCTGCAAATGCCAATCCTGGCATCATACTAATAACCATGGCTACCGAAAGCAATAATGCTAATAACCTTCTTTTTTGTAATTTAGCTTTCATTCATTTTTCCTCCTACAATAAAAAAACGTCTATGCAAATAGACGCACTTGCAACTGGCTACCATATAACTATAAATTAATATAGTTATTTAGGCCCTCTAGTTTTGCGCCACTACCTTTCGATAGATTTGCCATAATCTCAAATAGCACATTTACTACTATTGTATTAAATATTCCTTTGAAATCAGTTAAAGTATAGCAAATTTCTTTGGACTATACAATACAAAAGCCCTTATTTACTTTTAAAAAATAATCTCGGACATACTATCATTCTTCTATATAGGTTTATTTAGGTTAAAATCGGAGTGTTTTTTATCTATCTATAATTTCTCCCACGTTTACAATTTCAATTGAAATTGTGCCATCAGAATTATTTATAAATCTTAGGTATTCAGTGTTACTTGCAAATGAACTTGGGAATGTTATTTCAATTCCTGTGTCTGTTTTGATTTTGTGAGTACCACCTTTTTGGGCTGCGTACTTCTGTGGAACCTTAACTGTTTTAGGAAGTCTAGCTTCCATAGCCTTTTCTTCAAAAGCCTTAGTCATTGCCTCATTGCCTTCTGCCACTGCATGCCAAATTTCTTCTGGTTGTAACTTGTTTTTTTCTTCTGCGTTTTCAGCAATAAACTGCTTAGTTTTAGATATTGTTTTCGTAATATCAGCACCTTGCTCTTCTGCTACTTCTTTGGCAATTGTACAAGCAGTCTTTAGAATTTCTCTTGAAGAAGCCTTGTAGTCACACTGCAGAATCTTTTCTGGTAAAATCATAACATTATCCCCTGCGATTTTACGCTTTTTGTCTACGAATTCTAGTTCATTTTTGGACATGTTTATTAAGAAATATGAGTCAATCTTTTGAAGAGTACTTGGTATAATGCCAAAGTGTCTAATTATTTCATTTTTGGCACCACTAGCTTCATTAATAACCTTATGTGTATAAGCCATTTGGTTAGCCCAAAGAAAACCTACAACATATTCAACATCCTCTTCAACAAATTCAATAACAAGTAAGTCCATTGACTCTAAGTTAGAACTTTTGGCCATCTCTTGATATACTCTATCCATTACCTTTTGCGAAAAGGGTATAAACTGGAATTCACTTCGGCCATAGCCATTAACTATGTTTCTAAACTCACTGTCAGGGTTGAAGACAGCTTCACGCTTGTTTGAGTCAACCAAGACACGACTAACGTGTTTTTCAATAAACTCCCTAACATCTTCCCTGGTGTAGTCCATTTCCTCATTTGATGGTACCGCTACCCCTCTAGTTAAATCTATAATATGCAAAATTGCTTTTCTAATAATCATTGATAATCCCTTTCAAATTGTAATTTTCAAACCTCACCAATTATACCACAAAATCAACTAAAAAGAAGCAGATTTACTTCTGCTCCTTTTGTGTCAATTAATTATAATGTTATTTTACGATTGTACCGATATCGTTTCTATACTGCATTCCTTCAAAAGAGATTTTCTTTACGTTTGCAAAGGCTTTGGCTCTGGCTTCTTGGTGTGTTTTGCCTGTTGCTGTTACGCCTAGAACTCTACCACCTGCTGTAAGGATTTTTTCATTGCTGCATGAATCACCTTTTTTAACGTCGCAGTTAGGATCGTCTGTACATTGGTCACAAGGACCTGCTTTAGTTCCTGCATGGAATACTACTACATCTGAATCTATGTCATTAAGACCTGAGATTTCCTTGCCTTTAACATAGTCTCCTGGGTATCCGCCTGATGCTAAAACTACGCATACTGCACTATCACTATTCCATTTAATTTCAATATCTCCTAGTTTGTTGTCGCAAACTGCGTTGAATATATCAAATAAGTCTGAATCTAGTCTCATTAGAACTGACTGAGTTTCTGGGTCACCGAATCTATTGTTAAATTCAATTACCTTAGGTCCCTTATCTGTAATCATTAATCCTACAAATAGTACTCCTTTGAACTTAAGTCCGTCTGCCTGGAATCCCTTAAGGGTTGGAATTAGAATTTCATCCATAATTCTCTTTTCTAAGTCATCATTAAATACTAATGAGGGAGAATATGTTCCCATTCCGCCTGTGTTTGGTCCTTTGTCCCCATCAAAGATTCTCTTGTAATCCTGTGCTGACTCCATTGGTACAATTGTGTTTTCATCTACAAAACAAAGCATTGAAGCTTCGATTCCCACTAGACACTCTTCAACTACAACCTTATCTCCTGCATTGCCAAATACACGTGAACCCATCATTTCTTCAATTGCTGCTGCCGCTTCGTCATGGTTTTCTGCTAGGACTACGCCTTTACCTGCTGCAAGTCCATCTGCTTTTAGTACCATTGGGTACCCGTAGATTCCAATGTCCTTTAGTAAGGCAGCCTTGTCTGTATATTCTTTGTATTCTGCTGTAGGAATATTGTGTCTTGCTAGGAAGCTCTTTGTAAAGGCTTTACTAGCTTCTAACTGTGAACAGTTTTTGTCAGGACCAAATGTTTTAATTCCCGCCTTAAAAAGTTCATCAGTGATTCCCATTGCTAATGGAACTTCTGGTCCAATAACTGCAAGATCAACCTTTTCATCCTTAGCCAATTTACAAATTCCATCTATATCTTCAGCTTTAACGTTTACACATCTAGCTGAGTCTGCAATACCTGCATTGCCTGGGGCACAGATTATTTCATCAACTTTGCTGCTCTTTGCGAGTTTCCAGCAAATTGCGTGTTCTCTGCCGCCGCTACCAACTACTAATACTCTCATATTTTTATTGATTCCTTTCCCACTATATTGAGGAGGCCTACTGCTTCCCTCAAGGATAAATGGGAGGAGATAGAAATCACCTCCCATTTTAATTAATGTTTAAAGTGTCTATATCCACTAAATACCATTGCTATTTCTAATTCATCTGCTTTGTCGATACTTTCTTGGTCTCTAATTGATCCACCTGGCTGAATAATTGCTGTTGCTCCTGCTCCTGCTGCTGCTGTTACGCAGTCATCAAATGGGAAGAATGCATCAGATGCCATTACGGACCCCTTCATATCGAAGTTAGATTGTTTAATTGCGTTTTCTACTGCCCAGATTCTATTAGTCTGTCCAGGTCCAATTCCAATTGTCATACCGTCTTTAACAAATACTATTCCGTTACTTCTAGTATGTTTCACAACCTTCATTGCCATTTCCATATCTTTTGTTTCTTGGTCTGTTGGTGATTTTTTAGTTACAACCTTTAGCTGATCAACTAGAAGGTCATCTGAGTCTTGAACTAATAGTCCGCCACTAACTCTCTTAAGATCAATTGTTCCTTTTTCTCTACTTAATATAGCTGGAAGTTCTAAAAGTCTTAGGTTAGCCTTTTTAGTCAGAATAGCCATTGCTTCTTCATCAAAGGCTGGTGCAATAATGATTTCTACAAAGATTTTGCTAATTTCTTCAGCTGTTGCTTTGTCAACTGTTCTGTTGCAGGCAATAATTCCACCAAATATTGATGTAGGGTCACAGTCGTGAGCTTTTTTATAAGCTTCTACTAATGTTTCAGCTACTGCTACTCCACATGGGTTAGCGTGTTTAACTGCTACTACTGCTGGCTCATCAAATTCTTTTAGGCAGCCTAATGCTCCCTGTGTATCATTAATATTATTGTAAGATAGTTCCTTACCATGAAGCTGCTTAGCATTTACTAAAGCACCTGGGTCAGCTGTAATTTCTCTATAATAAATTCCTTTTTGGTGAGAATTTTCTCCATAACGAAGATCCTGAACTTTTTCAAATGTCATTGTTAAGTTTTCTGGAAGTTCTTCACCGATTTGTTTTCTTAGATAATCTGAAATCATTCCATCATATGCTGCTGTCTGCTGGAAAACCTTAAGAGCTAATCTGTATTTCATATCATAGTCTAGTTTATCAGCTTTAAGTGCATCGATTACCATTCCATAATCTCTAGGATCACAAACTACTGCTACATCCTTATGATTTTTTGCAGCCGATCTTAGCATTGTAGGGCCACCAATATCAATGTTTTCAATACAATCTTCCAATGTTGATTCTGGGTTAAGGATTGTTGCCTTAAATGGGTATAGGTTAATTGCTACAATATCAATTGTTTCGATTCCTAGTTCCTTAATCTGATCCATATGTTCAGGTACATCTCTCCTAGCTAGTAGCCCACCGTGAACTGCTGGAT
Organism: Anaerovoracaceae bacterium; assembly: GCA_036646055.1. Classification (GTDB taxonomy): domain Bacteria; phylum Bacillota; class Clostridia; order Peptostreptococcales; family Anaerovoracaceae; genus JAVWMQ01. Next base: position 371,224 of record JAVXMY010000001.1, read on the forward strand.
GAAGAGTCTTAACTCTACCATCTAAACATTCAGGGAAACCAGTAACATCAGAAATTCCAATTACCTTTACGCCTGCTTCTTTTAATTTATTAAATGTTCCGCCTGTAGAAATAATCTCTACTCCTAAAGCTTCTAGTTCTTTTGCAAATTCAACTACGCCAGTTTTGTCTGACACGCTAATTAATGCTCTCATTTTTATTCCTTTCCATCCCAACAATATGTACAAAGTTTACATTTATCTACCCTAGTTGCTTCTAATAGACTGTCTAAATCCTGGAAGGCTAAGCTATCAAATCGCAATTCAGTTCTCATGCTTTCAACCATGTTTGCATATTCTTTAGTACTTGCATCTGCATATTTTTCTAGCATTTCTCTGCTAATTTCTTCGCCTTCTTTTTTATTTTCAAGTTTTGCAATTGTTCTACGAGTAATTAATTCCATTTCATTAATTGTTCTTGAAAAATTCAAATACTTACAGCCAAACATAATTGGAGGGCAAGCAGATCTAACATGAATCTCCTTGGCTCCATTATCTATTAAATATGATACTGTTTCAGATAACTGAGTTCCTCTAACAATAGAGTCATCTACTAGGACAAATTTTTTGTCTTTAATTATTTTAAATACTGGTACCAACTTCATCTTAGCTATTAAGCTTCTAGCCTTTTGGTTTTGAGGCATAAAGCTTCTAGGCCAAGTTGGTGTGTACTTAATTAGTGGTCTTGCATAAGGTACATGAGATTCATTAGCATAGCCTAAAGCGTGAGCTGTTCCACTATCTGGAACTCCTGCTACATAGTCTACATCTAATTTGCCATCGTTCATTGCCATTAAGGCTCCGTTACGATTTCTCATTAGTTCAACATTTTTACCTTCGTAAATTGAAGTTGTGTAACCAAAGTATGACCAAAGGAAAGTACAAACTCTCATTTTTTCATTAGGCTCTACAATTGTTTTTTCTTCTTCTGCTGTTAAATATGCAATTTCTCCTGGTCCAAGTTCTCTCTTGTATTCATAACCAATATTAATAAATGCAAAAGATTCAGAAGCCGCACAATAGCCTTCATTCTCTTTTTTACCAATAATAAGTGGAGTTCTACCATATTTATCTCTGGCTGCATACATACCTTCTGGAGTTATTATAAGCATGGTAACTGAACCGTTAACTAGGTTTTGAGCTTTTTGAATTCCTTCAACAATAGTGTTTCCGCTAGAAACAATAGCTGCAACTAATTCTGTGTTATTAATTCCTCCACCGCTCATAGACATAAACTGAGTGAATCCACTTCGAATTAGACCTTCAACAATTTCTTCTTTGTTATTGATTCTGCCAACAGTTGTTAATGCAAAATCCCCATGTTTACTTCTAACAGTAAGTGGCTGAGGATCGCCGTCACTAATTGAGCCAATCCCCGCATTACCATTCATATTATCTAATTCATCTTCAAACTTACCTCTAAATGGATTGTTTGAAATGTTATGGATTGATCTATTAAATCCATCCTTTTGAAGAATACACATTCCACCCTTCTTGTTTCCAAGATGTGAATGGTAGTCAGTTCCAAAGAATATATCCATTACACAGTCTTTTTTTAAGACTGCACCAAATACTCCGCCCATTTTAGATGAAACCTCTTTCCTTCTGGAAGATTTCAATAGCTTTAATTATAATGTCGTGCTCTACTTCCATTACTCTAGCCTGTAGAATCTGTGGTGTGTCAGCAGGTTTTACATCAACTTTTCTCTGAATAATAACTTCACCAGCATCTACTTCTGGAGATACATAGTGAACTGTAGCACCAGTTTCTGTTTCGCCAGCTTCAATTACCTGTTCGTGAACCTTAATTCCGTAGCATCCCTTGCCACCGTACTTAGGTAGTAATGATGGGTGAATATTAATCATTTTGCCTTGATGTAATTTCACTGATGGTTTTGGAATAATACTTAAGAATCCAGCTAGAACAATTAAGTCTGTTGGTTCGTTTGTAATTGCTTCTACATAAGCTCTGTTTCTATCTCTACCATCTGCAAAGTCTGTAGATGTAATAATTGTTGTAGGGATGTCGTAGTTTTTAGCTCTTTCAAGGCCGTAAGCTGATGCGTTATCAGATAGTACATGTACAACCTTAGCGTTTTTTAGTTTTCCACTTTCAATGGCATCAATAATAGCCTGTAAGTTACTTCCGTTTCCTGACACTAATACTGTTATTCTTAAAATTTTGTTTGCGCTAGACATTTAAAATCACCTGTTCCTTTATATCACTCTTAACTGTTTTACCTACGATTGTTGCTTTTTCTCCCGCTGCATTTAAGTCAGCAACTACTGCTTCTGCAATGGCTTCATCAACAAACATCATCATTCCACATCCCATATTAAATGTTGAGAACATATCTTTTGGAAGAATGTTCCCTGCCTTTTTGATAAATGGGAAAATCTTTGGAACTTCCCAAGTTCCAATTTCAATATCCGCAGCAATTCCTTCTGGAAGTACTCTTGGGATATTTTCGTAGAAACCGCCACCTGTAATGTGTACAATTCCGTTAATTTTATGTTTACCAAATACTGCGTCGCAAGCATTTGCGTAAATCTTAGTTGGTCTTAGGATTGCTTCCCCTAATGTTTCACCTAATTCTTCATAGTAAGTGTCTAGTTTATATCCCATTTTATCGAATAAAACTTTTCTTACTAATGAATATCCATTACTGTGGATACCACTTGATGGAATTGAAATAATTACGTTTCCTTCTTTGATATCAGCTCCTGTAATAATGTTCTTCTTATCTACAATACCAACGCTGAAGCCAGCCATGTCGTAGTCTCCCTCACCATAGAATCCCGGCATTTCTGCAGTTTCTCCGCCGATGAGTGCACTTTTGCCCTGAACACATCCTTCAGCAATACCTGCTACAATGTCTTCGATTTTTTCTGCTGTTACTTTGCCTGTTGCAATATAATCTAGGAAAAACAGTGGTGTTGCACCCTGGCAAAGCACGTCGTTTACACACATAGCCACGCAATCGATTCCAACTGTATCATGTTTATCCATCATAATTGCAATTTTAAGCTTAGTACCAACACCGTCAGTACCGCTAACTAAAACAGGTTCTTCCATACCTTCAATTGGTAATTTAAACAATCCACCAAAGCTGCCTAAGCCTGTCAAAACGTTTTTGTTAAATGTACGCTTTACGTGATCTTTCATTAGAGAAACAGCACGTTCCCCTTCTTTAGTATCTACTCCTGCGTCTTTGTAAGTTAAATTTTCCATGACTCCTCCTAAATTTCAAGTTCTGCGTCAATTTTCAAAATATCCTCTTCCTGTTGTTTTTTAAATGCCTTAAACTTTTCTCTAAGTTCTGGGTACTTAATACTTAGCATTTGAATTGCAAGTAGTGCTGCGTTTTCTGCTCCACCAATTGCAACTGTTGCTACAGGAACTCCTTTTGGCATCTGAACTGTACTTAGTAGTGAATCCATTCCGCCTAAATCACTTGTTTTCATTGGAATTCCAATTACAGGAACAGGTGTGCCTGCCGCCAAAACTCCTCCAAGGTGAGCCGCTTTACCTGCCGCTGCAATGATAACTTCAATGCCTTCACCTTCTGCCTTAGTGCTAAATTCTTCTGCCTGGACAGGTGTTCTGTGGGCAGACAAAATTCTAACAACTGGTGTAACTCCAAAATCCTTAAGGATTTCTATACCTTTTTCTACTATAGGAAGGTCAGATTTACTTCCCATTACTACTCCAACTTTCATGGTTACCTCCTTATCCTCTAAAGTATTTAACTGCTGCGTCAAATAGTTTCATATTGTTATCACCATCAACGTTCTTGTAAACTCCTGGGCTAACTCTTTCTGAGTGACCCATTTTACCAAATACTCTACCGTCTGGTGAAGTAATACCTTCAACAGCTAAAACTGAGTGATTAGGATTAAAGTTAATATCCATTGTTGGGTTACCGTCAAAGTCAACATACTGAGTTGCTATCTGTCCATTTGCAATTAATTCCTTAAGCATTTCTTCTTTGCAGATAAAGTTTCCTTCTCCGTGAGAAATAGGAATAGTGTGAACCTGATCTACTTCTAAGTTAGCTACCCAAGGTGACTTAACTGAAGCAATTCTAGTTCTAACTAATCCAGACTGGTGTCTACCAATCTTGTTATATGTTAGAGTTGGGCAGTTTTCATCAGTATCTACAATTTTACCAAATGGAACTAGTCCAAGTTTGATTAAGGCCTGGAATCCATTACAAATACCAATAATTAGTCCGTCTCTATTATCTAATAAATCTGTTACAGCTTGCTTGATTAGTGGATTTCTAAATACAGCAGTGATAAATTTAGCTGAACCGTCTGGTTCGTCTCCGCCACTGAATCCTCCCGGAATCATAATAATGTTTGCCTTCTTAATCTTTTCAGCAAGTTCCTTAATTGATTCAACTAAAGCTTGTGAATTTAAGTTCTTAATTAAGTGAATATCTGTTATTGCTCCTGCTCTCTCAAATGCTCTAGCAGAATCCATTTCACAGTTAGTTCCTGGGAAAGTTGGAATTACAACGTAAGGCTTTTCAACTTTAACCTTAGGTCTATTAAGGTTTCTTTCAGTAAAGCTAACCTTTTCAACAGGTTGGCTTGGATCTTCTCCAGCAGTTGTTGGGAAAACCCCTTCAAGAGGTGCAGACCATTTAGCAATAATATCTTCAAGTTTAAAGTTTTCAGTCTTGCCGTCATAAGCAATTGAAATTACTTCCTCACTAGTTGTCGCACCAATTTCCTTGTAGTCGATTCCTGCAAATAGTTTAGCCAAATCTTCTCCTCCAGGAATTTCAAGAACAATACTACCGTATTTAGCAGTCTTAAGTTCCTTCTCTGTAATGTTAGTGATTTTGGCACCGATACTGTTACCAACAGCCATCTTAACAATAGCCATAAAAACTCCGCCCTGTCCGATATTGCTTGCAGCAAGGACTTTGCCAGCTTTGTTTAGTTCAAAAACCGCGCTCATTGCAGTTCTATATGCTTCGAAGTCAATTACTCCCTTTTCGTCCCATTTACTCTCAAGTAGAACAAGTTTACTGTCTTCTTTCTTGAATTCTGTACTTCTAACGTCTTTAACATCTCCTGTGTTAACAGCAAAAGAAATAAGTGCAGGTGGTACATTAATGTTCATAAATGTTCCAGACATTGAGTCCTTACCACCAATTGCTGGAATTTCTAATTCCTTCTGTACTTTTAATGCTCCAAGTAATGCAGCCATTGGTTTACCCCATGCTTCATCAGATGAAAGTTTTTCAAAGTATTCTTGGAATGTTAATCTAATTTTTTTACGATCTCCACCCAAAGCAACTATTTTAGTTACTGAATCAATTACAGCATACATAGCACCATGGAATGGTAAAACTTTTGCTAGCTTAGGGTCAAATCCATAAGCCATCATTGTTACTGTTTCTGTGTCACCTTCTACCACTGGTAACTTAGCAGCCATACCAACAGCTGGAGTGAGCTGGTTTTTTCCACCAAGAGGCATCAATACTGTGTTACCACCTATTGTACTGTCAAATCTTTCGATTAGACCTTTCTTACTGCAACAGTTTAAGTCTGATAGGTAATCTTCTAGGTTGTCTTTTAGACTTAGGTCTTCTAGGCTTCCCTGTCCTTTTACTTTTACTACTGCTGTCTGAGGTGCTCCGTTTGTTTCTAGGAATGCACGACTAAGGTCTAGGATTGGTTTGCCTCTCCAGAACATTCTTACTCTGCCCTGATCTGTTACTGTTGCAACAGTTGTAGCTAGTAAGTTTTCTGAGTTTGCGTAAGCTTTAAATGCTTCTTCGTCTTTAGCTCTAACAACTACTGCCATTCTTTCTTGTGATTCTGAAATAGCTAGTTCTGTTCCATCTAGCCCATCGTACTTCTTAGGAACTAAATCTAAGTTAATATCTAAACCATCAGCTAATTCGCCAATTGCTACAGAAACTCCGCCAGCGCCAAAGTCGTTACATCTTCTGATTAAGTTTGCAACTTCTTTGCGTCTAAATAATCTCTGAATGTTTCTTTCTACTGGTGGGTTACCTTTTTGAACTTCTGCGCCACAAGTTTCAATTGATGTTGTGTCGTGTTCCTTTGAAGATCCTGTTGCTCCGCCGCAACCATCTCTACCTGTTTTACCACCTACTAAAATGATTACATCTGAAGCTTCTGGTACTTCTCTAATTACGTGACTTGCAGGAGCAGCACCAACTACAGCACCAACTTCCATTCTCTTAGCTACATAATCTTCGTCATATACTTCGTCAACCTGACCTGTTGCAAGGCCTATCTGGTTTCCGTATGAACTGTATCCAGCAGCAGCTTCTTTAGTAATTTTGCTCTGTGGTAATTTGCCTTCAATTGTTTCTGTTAGTGGAACTGTAGGATCTGCAGCCCCAGTAACTCTCATTGCCTGATAAACGTATACTCTACCTGATAGTGGGTCACGAATTGCTCCACCTAGGCAAGTTGCCGCTCCGCCAAAAGGTTCGATTTCTGTTGGGTGGTTATGTGTTTCATTTTTGAACATTACTAACCAATCTTCATCCTTACCGTTAACCTTAGCTGTTACTTTAATTGAACAAGCGTTGATTTCTTCACTTTCGTCAAGGTCTGTTGCTTTGCCTTCTTTTTTTAGATATTTAGCCCCAATACAAGCCATATCCATTAGACAAATATCTTTTTTACGATTTCCGTAAACATCCTTACGGATTTCCATATATTCCTGGAATGCTTCTTTAACAATATCACCATATTGTCCACCTTCAAAGAAAATGTCTGTTAATTCTGTATTAAATGTTGTATGTCTACAGTGATCTGACCAATATGTATCAATTACTTTTAGTTCTGTAATTGTTGGATTTCTTTTTTCTTCGTTTTTGAAGTAGTTATGAATGTGAATTAGGTCACCTTCGCTCATTGCGAATCCCATTTCTGCCCTAAATGTTTCTAACTCTTCTGGAGTCTTGTCTGTGAATCCTTCTAAAATTTCAACATCAGCTGGAACTTCCATAGCCATTTCTAAAGTCTGTAATTTTTCGTCACTAGCTTCCTGGCTGTCAACTGGGTTAATACAATATTTTCTGATTTCTGCAAATTCTTCATTTGTTAGGTTTCCTTCAAGTACGATTACTCTTGCAAACTTAACATTTGGATGTACTTCAGGTTTCATAAGGTTAATACAAACTCCTGCTGAGTCTGCTCTTTGGTCATACTGGCCTGGCAAAAATTCCACAGCAAAGTGTTTCGCCCCTACTGCTTCTGCTGGCATTTCCTCATCATATGCATTATCAATTGCTGGCTCTGCAAATACAGAAAACTTAGCCATTTCATAAGTTTCGTCATCTACTCCATCAATGTCATAGCGATTAAAAACTCTTATGCCTGTTAATCCTGAAATATTAAGGTCTTGCTTAATACCACCAAAAAGTCCCTGTGCTTCTACATCAAAGCCTTTTTTCTTTTCAACAAATATTCTTTTTACCATTTGCTTTTCTCCTCTTTTATTCAAATGCGTAGCTACCTTTGGGTAATTCCGCCCTTCCACTTGTTTAATTTGATCCACCGACCTAGTTTATGATTAATCCTAAGCCTCCTGTCAGTTGATACCTATCTGAGACAAAAACCTATTTGTGCATCATAATTAACGTAATTTTACCACAAATCTAAGGTATTTTGTTGCTGTTTTTTTAAGTTTTTAAAATATAGTTCGGCATAGTTCGAACAATAACAAAAAACCACCAAGATCATTGGTGGTTTAATTTATTTAATATAGTCCAGGGAAGAAGTTTAAATCATTGTCTGTAACAATAATATGAAGTTATACGCTAGTTTTAATCCATATATAACAATTACAGCTCCGCAAGCAATGTTGATTAAACGAAGAATTTTATCTGTAATCTTGGCACCGAAGAATGAGATGATAGTTGTAATTCCCATAAACCAGCAACAACTTGCAACTGCAACGCCAATAATAAATAGGCTTGATGCTGACGGAGGAAGTGTAGCTCTAAAAGCTCCAAGCATCATACTTCCATCAATTAATGCTTGTGGGTTGAACCATGTTACAACACAAGCCGAAACAATAACCTTCCTAATTGGAACATCAACTTCTGTGTTACTGTCCATAGTACCTTTGTCTCGCAAAAGTCCAATACCAATCCAAATTACAATCAAACTTCCTATTCCAAGAATAATTAACTGAAGAATTTCAAACTTCTCCATTAATGCTCCAATTCCAAAGAAGCAAGCAAGAGCTAAGGTAACATCAAAAAATATTACAATTAAGGCTGCTGTATAGGCTCGTTTCCTCGGTAATGTAATTGCTGAGTTGATTACAAAGAGATTTTGTAATCCTATTGGAGCCACATATGCTAGGCCCATTGTTAATCCTTGTAAAAAATGCATCTCTAGTCCTCTCTATTAACTATTGTTCTAATTCCTTAAAAGTGTCTAAGTCCTGTGACCAACCTTGGTCTCCCAGTTCCTCACTCCATTTAACCCTATCAATATTCAAAACATATTTGCCATTGCCATTTCTGTTCAAAACAACCTTACCACCAGTTCCATATTGGAAGCCTTTAGTTAAATCATATTTGTATATAACTATGTCCTCTGCTGGCCCTGTATAAAGTTTTTTAGTGAAAAATATTCTCATTCCATGGGTAGTGTTCTGAATTCTCCAAGTCTTGTCTTTTAAGAATTCCTTCATTTCAGAACTCATACTGTTCCAAATTCCAGTAATTTTGTTTGGTGTGGTTTCTTCAGTATTTATACTTGAACTATCCATAGCTTTAGAAGTATCTATTCCATTATCCTTAATATAGTTCAAAGTATGGTTGAAGGCTTCTTCAAATAGTTCTGAATCTGTCTTGTTACCTATGATTTTATAGTTCTCTCCATCGTTACGGCAAGAATTCTCATGTTCACCACTAAGCAGGCAGAATTGAACTGTTCGGCTTTGATCCTTAGTTACAAACTGTAAGTGCATTAGTGATTTTGTGTCCCGAGGTAATCTGTACATTCTCTGAACTGTCCCATCAACACCTGCCTCAGTTGCCACCTTTGCTGGGGATACTATCCTCTCAAAATCCTCTTCATCTGCAAACTCCATATAGTGTTGATTTATTAAGTCTTGAGCTGCTGCTACACAAAGTTTGCAGTCAGCTATGGCTTTTTTGTCTTCAGACTTCTTAATGAAACCAGTAAATGTAGGCACTGCAATAGCAGCTAGTACTGCTAAAACTACTAACACCACAATTACCTCTACCATTGTAAAGCCTTTGCTGCCAGATTTTGAACCCATGTTTTCCTCCTGCTTAATTGTTCTTGTCTATACCATCTGGGTTTGCTGTCCAACCATTATTTTTGCCATCAGTTCCCCATTTTGTTCCATTTGGTTCAAGTACGCCGTCTTTGACCTTACCCATGTCGTTAAATTGATAACCCTTAATTGGGTCATATTTATAAGTTCTAAGATTTTTGCCATCTGCTACTTGATTAGTGAAAAATATTCTCACTCCATGGTCAGTATTTCTTAGTTGCCATGTTTTTCCCTTTAGTATGCTCTTAGTTTCTTCATCTAATTTGTAATAAAGTTTAGTTATTCTATTCATCTTGTCTTCCGGCACACTTTCATCAATGGCACTACTATTTAGGAATCTTCCCTTTAATAAATATTCAAGTATATACTCGTTATTTTTATCATATAAATTGTCTAGAATTTGATTAAAACTCATTGCAATTTTAATATTTGTTCCTAACGCCTCTACCTTGTCTGAGGTAACGTAAACTTCATTTTTACCAGTGTTATTGCAATTTTGTCCACAATTACCTCTATCAGCACAGTAAGATACTACTATATCTTTTGATTTAGTCTGATAGGATAGGTGCTGAACTTTGTAATTGTTATCGTCACCTGTAGTTGAATATAGGAAGTCTCCAGCGACTTCTGCCAATTCCTCTACGGCAGTTTTGCTCATTTGATTTTTGCCCTTGTCCTTGTAATTTTCTGTTAAAATTACTTGGGTTGCCAAAACACAGCTTCGGCATTCAGATATTGCTGCTTTGGACTGGGCCTTATCTATATGTTTTATAAATGATGGAATTAATATTGCTGCTATAACCGCTAATACTACTAATACCACTATCACTTCAACAAATGTGAACCCTTTAGTTTTATTATTTGAGTAACTTCTTTTTTTCATTTGAAAATCCCCCTATTTTTAATTATATTCCCTATTATTTTACACCTTTTTGTGTAAAATGTATATAGTATGAAATAAAAAAAGCATAAACCATAGATTTCCAGGTTTATGCTTTTTTTATAAAGGTCTGCAGCCTATCACTAATTAAAAAACTAGGCTTTAAATTTAATTGTGGCTTTGAATAGGTCTCCGTCAATTTCTATTTCTAGGATGCCTCCTTGAAGTTTAATTAGGCTTTCTGCAATTGAAAGTCCAAGTCCATTGCCTTCGGTGTTCCTTGATTGATCACCTCTAATGAATCTTTCCATTAGTTCTTCAGGAGTTACATTAAGAGGTGCCTTGGACACGTTTTTGAAAGAAATATTTACATAGCCATTAGCTTCTTCTATGGCGATATAAACTCTGCTGCCTTCCTGTGAGTATTTACAAATATTATTAATTAGATTATCAAACACTCTCCACAAAAGTCTGCCGTCAGCTGAAATTTTCTTATCCCCTTCTAATCGTTTAAAAATTATTTCTAAATCAGCATCAATAATGGCATCTTGATTCTCACCAAGGGTCTGTTCCACTAATACTGTTGGATTTAATGGAGCTAAATAAACATCCATTGATCCCGAACTTGCCTTTGAGGCTTCAATTAAATCTTCTATTAACTTTTTAAGTCTATTTGATTGGCGTAATAGGACTTCTGAGTATTCCTTGATTTTTTCATTATTGCATTCTTCTTTGCCAATTAAGTCTGTATAATTAATAATTGAAGTTAATGGAGTTTTAATGTCATGAGAAACATTAGTAATCAACTCTGTTTTAAGTCTTTCACTTTTTAGTCTTTCTTCAACTGCTACTGCCATTCCCTGGCCAATTGAATTTAGGTTTTCTCCATGTTCTCTAAAGCCAAAACGCATTTCTTCTATATCTACTTGGTGGCTTAAATCTCCAGCAGCCAAATTGGCTCCTGCGTCTTTAAGCATATAAGCTGCTTTAAGGCCTTTGAATATTCCAATTACTATTAGAATTGTCAGTGCGAAGAATAGTAATAAAACTGCTCCATTATTCCATCCTACTACAAATAAAATACTATCTATTCCAAGAGCAAGAAGGATAAAAGCAAATGCCTTCCCAAAATCTCCTTGAGACTTCAAACTTTGATGAGCGGGTTTTCCCATAGACTTTGTTGCATCTAGTGCTGACTTAGCCCCCTTAGTTGCAAGGCCAAAAATCCTACCACAAACAGAGTTTTTAAGCCAATACTTCATCTTGATTCCTGCTGCCAAGTTCATAATAAATCCCATTGTTAGAGATGCTCCAACAGTAAAGGCTCCAAGGAAGTAAGCACCTAGAACCTGCCAGTTTTGAAAACCAGAAACATAACTTGTTAGACCAACAATAGCCGTTAATAGAATTATCAAAATTACCAACTGAAGGTCTAGTGGAAACTTGGCTAGGCGTCCTTGATGGAATCCTTCATATCCATACTTTCTGCCTGCTGCATAAACTAGAAATCCGAAAGTTCCAATGCCTATTAACAATGATCCTACAAAGGCGATCCATATTAGACTACCATAGTTATTAACAACTTCAACGACCTTGAGTTTTAACCCCATTTGATCTGCATATGGCATGGCATCATTTGTATATGTTTTAATTATTAGATTTTTTAGGTTTACCTTATCTCCTTTATCCTTTGAATTGTTTTCATCTATTGTTTTTATATGTATAGTTTTGTCTGCATCATCAAATAGTTCTGAACTTCTATATGCAAGTTTTGTATAGCCTGCAGTAGGTTCATCCTTAACTGTGTATGCTATAGGTTCCTTGTTACCGGCTTCAAATATTTGATACTCCATATTTTTGCTTGTACCATTATTGTCTTGGTGTGTCTTACCAGGAGATAAATTACCTTCATGAGTATATATAATATCATACATTACTTGAGCTGCTTCCTCTTTGATAACCTGATGATATGTGTTTTCTTCTTTGCTCAATGATATATATGAATCGTCTGTTTTAACAAAACACACTGCTAAAGTTGCTGTTCCAACAACTCCCATTACGATTAAAATTATAAATGCTATGATCTTGACCCAAATCCTGCCGGTCACTCTGTTACTGATTTTATTTTCCATTCTTCTTCCCTTCCATTTTGTATCCTTGTCCCCAAACTACTTTTAAGTAGCGTGGTTCCTTAGGATTTATTTCAACTTTTTCACGAAGATGTCTAATGTGAACTGAAACTGTCCCTTCATCGCCAAATGCACTTTGATCCCAAACATATTCGTAAATTTCTTTTGGACTAAAAACTTTGCCTGAGTTTCCCATAAGTAGTTTTAATATTTTAAATTCTGTAGGCGTTAAGTTAACTGGTTTTCCATCAACGTCAACTCGCTTCTCCCTATCGTATAAGTCTATTGGTCCAACTGACAAGACTTGATCTTGTGGTTCATTCTGACTCCCTTGGCTACTGCTGCCTTGTTCATTGCTTTGGCCTTGAACTTGACTGCTTCCTTGATTACTTCCATCCATGCCACCTAAAATGGCATATCTTCTAAGCTGGGATTTAACTCTAGCCAAAACCTCTAGGGGGTTAAATGGCTTAGTAACATAATCGTCTCCTCCCATATTTAGCCCTAGTACCTTGTCAGCATCCTGACCTTTGGCTGTCAAAAATATAATTGGCATATTGTGATTTTTTCTTATATGAGCAGTGGCAATTATGCCGTCCATTCCAGGCATCATTACATCCATTAATACAAGGTCAATTCTCTCAGTGTTAACCATATCAATTGCTTCTTGACCGGAAAAAGCCTCAAACAAGTTGTAATTTTCATTTGCCATGTAAATTTTCAACGCATTTACAATGTCCTTTTCGTCGTCACAAATTAAAATATTATACATCTTCGTCCTCCTTGACCTAATAATACCTCATCTCATCTTTAAGAAAAAAGTAGTAAAATTCTTAAGATTTTCTTAATATTATACCTTATTTCTGTTTTTATGGCAAAAAACCAAATAACTTTACCTTGAATACCATAGCACTTTGTGGTAAATTAGTATATGTTGCAAATGTAACAAATTTAATATTTGGAGGATTGACCGAGTGGCTAAGGAGCTCCCCTGGAAAGGGAGTAAGGTGTGAAAGCCCCGTGGGTTCGAGTCCCATGTCCTCCGCCATATAACCATTGAAATTTCAATGGTTTTTTTAAAAATAGATTATTATAATATAACTATATTTTAAGGAGAAACCAATGGTAGGGTTAGAAAAATTATTTGTAAGAGAAGAAACAGGAGCAATCATTGTTGTTAAGGACAACGATATTTCTCAGCTGGAAAAAACCATATTAACATTCTGGGAATCTGGCATTAGAAATATTTTAGTTATGACTTCTGAATCTAGACATGAAAAAATCGAAAAGTCTGTTGCCAAAAAAGGTGTAATTTGCATTTCATCAGGTCTTAAGGATGAAGATGAAATGTTCCTATATTATAAAACAGGGTTTGAATACTTAAAATCAACTTGCCAATGGATATTTGCAACTCCTTTAGTAGCTAATCATTTCACAACAAATACCCTTGAGCAAATGCTTGCATCAGGGGCTAAGATATGCAATCCTTTTTCTCATGGAACAATTTATCATCCTTTGCTAATCCACAGGGATGTAATCCAACCTATTAGTCAGTATGATGGTGACGGAGGACTTAGAGAGGCAATTGAGCACTCTGGAATTCCAAGAGCCTATGTTGAAACAGAAAATAGAATACCAATTTTTGATAGGCCAACCTTTAAACCTAATTTAAGAGTCCGCCTATATAATGATCAACTGTTTTTTGGCCCAGGTTCTGCACAGCTACTTAAACTAATAGATAAAAACAAATCTGTTAGAGTTGCATGTGAGCAGATGGGCATATCATATAGCAAAGGTTGGAAAATGCTTAAATTAATCGAAGAGGAAACAGAAACAACAATTGTAAAACGACAACAAGGAGGCAAAAACGGCGGAACTGCATTTTTAACAGAAGAAGGCATTTTCCTCCTAAAGAAATACGACCTATTTGAATACAAATGTGAAGAAGCAATGGAACAAATATTCAAAGAAGTATTTGGCTCTAAAGACGAGAACAAAAATAAAAAAAATGACTAAAAAAAAGACCTTAAATTTAAGGTCATTTTTAATGCTATAATAAGTTCCAATTTGAGGAGGTTATTATCGTTGACTTACTCGGCTTTCAGGAATTGTTTCCTTAGCCATATCCGTTGCTCTTTCCTGAGCAATTCTCACATAATCCATCTGTTCATGAATGTATTCACTACTCATAAATCTAGATGTAATTATAAAATCAGCTGACGCTTTGTTGTTAGCAATAGGAATATCATAAAGTGTTGAAATTCTAAGTAATGCTTTAATATCAGGATCATGTGGCTGAGCTTCAAGAGGATCTGAGAAGAATATTAGCATATCAATATCTCCGTCTACAATTTTAGCACCCAGCTGCTGATCTCCGCCAAGAGGTCCACTTTTAAAACACTTAACTGGAAGTCCTGTTGCTTCCGCCACAAGTCTTGCACTTGTACCAGTTCCGCAAAGGAAGTGTCCCTTTAATATTTCCTTATTTTTTATACACCATTCTACTAATGTTTTCTTTTGATTGTCATGTGCCACTAACGCAATTGTCTTCTGCGATGGCATTGTAATTTTTTCTGTCATAATTTTTTCCCTTTCGTAGCCCCTGCTACGCCTTTCTTTTATCTCTCTTAATCTTACATACTATATTATATACTAAAAAACCCTGCCGAAGCAGGGTTTAACGCAATTTTAACCTAAATATTACAATTCTCTTACATTTCCTAACTAGCTAAATTAACCCGTTTGCTGCTAAAAACTCTTTGGCAACTTTTGGCGCTGACTCTTGCTCTTCGTCTACCTTGTAGTTTAGATCAATCATAACCTGGTCAGTTAACTTGGCTCCTAGTTCCTTCATCAAAGGTCCAATTTCGGGATATTTTTTCAAAGTATCTCCTCTGATTATTGGAATTGCTACATAAGGAGGGAAGAACTTCTTGTCATCTTCTAGGGTTTTTAGTTTGAACTTCTTTAGCAAGCCGTCAGTTGCAAAAGCATCTATTACATCAACCTTGCCGCTGTTTATTGCCTGGTATCTTGGAGCACCATCAAGTGCAGTGCTTTTGCTCATCTTAAATCCATAAAACTTCTCAAGACCAGGAAGGCCATCTTCTCTATTTAAAAACTCAAAGGTTGTACCTGACTTCATTTTATCAGCTACACGTTTCATATCGCTGATTTTGCTCAAACCATGTTCCTTGGCAGTTTTGGCTGTTACTGCAAGAGTATAAGTGTTGTTAAAGGCCATAGGGTTTAATACTTCTATGTCATATTTATCTTTAAACTCTGTTTTTACAGTTTTATATACCTTATCCATATCGCTAGTAGGCTTGTATTTTAACATATCTGTGTATCCAGTACCTGTGTATTCAACATACATATCAATGTCACCCTTCTTAAGGGCTCCAAAGCAAACCTGAGTTCCGCCTAAATCGGTTTTCCTTACAACATCAATATCTGTACGGTTTTCAATTAGTTCACTAACCATATTACCTAAAATTACCTGCTCGGTAAAATCTTTAGAACCAACTGCTATAGTTTTGTTACTGGTTTTTCCACCAAATATACTACCAGCCACTAAAACAACAATTAATAAACCTACTACCACAAGGGTTGCAATATTCCATTTGCGCCTTTTTTGCTTGATAATATTGTCTCCTCTTTGAAGACTAATTGGTGTAACTAACTTCTCAACTATACCAAGCAAGAAGTCTACTGTTAGTGCAAGTAAACAGGCTGGAATTGCTCCTGCCAAAATTTGATAGTTGTTTACTGTTCTTATTCCTGAGAATACTAAATATCCTAAGCCTCCTGCACCAATAAATGCCGCAATAGTCATTAAACCCACTGCTGTTACTGCTGCAACTCTAATACCTGTCATAATAATAGGTAGAGCCAATGGTATCTGAACCTTGGTCAAAACCTGGAACTTAGTAAGTCCAATTCCTTTGGCAGCTTCTAAGGTTTCCGGATTAATATTTACCAGACCTGCATAGGTGCTCTTAATAATTGGTAGCAATGAGTAAAGTACAACTGCTACAATTGCTGGAATTGCTCCAATTCCAAGTAAGGGTATCATAAATCCAAGTAAAGCCATACTTGGAACTGCCTGAATTATATTGGCAACTGAAATTACCGGCTTACTTGCTCGACTAGCATAAGTAATCAATATTCCAAGGGGCACTCCAATTAAAATGGCTATTAGCACCGATATTGCTGTTAATTCAATATGTTCCACCAGCAATTTAATTATTTGACTTTGGTAATCAACCATATATTCTATAAGTTTCATCTAGTTACCTCCTCGTCATAATCTTCATATTGCTGACTTAGAGTAAATATTAAACTACTCTTAGTAATTAATCCCTTCAAATTATTATCTTTGTCGACTACTGGAATTGTCAAAGGGCTGTCCTCATGAACAAGCTTAATAACATCAAGTATATTATCCTCTGGATCAAGGGTCATAACATCTCTATCAATTAAATCCGCAATGCCTCTAGACTTGTGGATTTCATTCAAAAGTGCCTCACCCTTAACCATACCCACAAATTTGCTGTCTTCATCGTCTACAACCATTAGGCTATCAACTCTAGTTCTTCGCATCTTGTCTATACATCTAAAAACTGTAGCTTTTTCTTTAATTTTAATAGGATTTTCTATCATAATATCTGTAATTTTTATGTATTCTGGTGAATACCAAATTCTGTTTTTGCCTACAAAATTCGATACAAAATCGTTAATAGGATTCTTCAAAATCTCTTCAGGAGTATCGTACTGAAGTATTTCTCCCTCAAACATTATGCAAATCTTATCGGAAATCTTTATTGCCTCATCCATATCATGGGTAACAAAAACAATTGTCTTATTTAATTTGGACTGTAAGTAAATTAATTCATCCTGCAAATCTGCTCTAGTCATTGGGTCCAAAGCCGAAAAAGGTTCGTCCATCAAAACAACATCCGGCTCAGTTGCAAATGCCCTAGCCACTCCAACACGCTGCTGCTGTCCACCACTTAGTTCTGTAGGATATCTATCCAAGAACTCCTTAGCATCAAGACCAACCATCTTCATCATATTTTCTGTATTTGCTTTCAAAACACTCTCATCCCATTTTTCTAACTTTGCGATTAATTCTATGTTTTCCCTAACAGTCATATGTGGAAAAATACCAGTCTGTTGTATTACATAACCAATTCCTCTTCTCAGCTTAACTTCATCAATAGAACTAATATCTTTACCATTTAAAAATATTGTTCCCTTAGTTGGCTTAATCAATCGGTTTATCATTTTTAGCATTGTAGTTTTACCACAACCACTTTCCCCTATTATTGATACCAATTGTCCTTTTTCAATTGTTAAATCGATTCCCTTTAATACCTTAGCATCTTTAAAATCTTTTGTAATCCCCCTAAATTCTATCATCACATTCTCCCCTCTTTGTAACAGTAAACCTCTTACAAACCTTATATTAAAAATTTTCAAAAAATTCCTTCTATTTTCTTATGTTATAAGAGTTTAGGCCCTATGTCTATGATTGTTACTGAATTGATATATTACAATACTCTCACTTAACCGATCTATTCCAAACTAAAAGCACCCTTCCAACTTGTGAAAGAGTGCTTTAATAACTATTTTAATGATTGAAAAATTGACTGTGGCATTTCATCTACTTCTAAAACCCCTGTGTGAAGAATTTCCTTCTTATCTAAATCCTTCAGACCCTTAGGAACATTAATTCCTGTAGCTTTGTTAATTGCCTTAAGGTACTCAAACCCATTTGGTTCTTCTCCAAGGCCTATTGACTTAGCAACGCTATCTGCAAATTTATATGGGCTGGCTGTTGAAGCAATGATTGTTTCCGTTTTGTCCCCAGTTTCAGCAACATAGTCCTCATAAACCTTGTAGGCTACAGCAGTGTGAGTATCTAGTAGGTAATTTTCTTCCTTGTAGATTCTGCCAATAGTTTGGTTTGTTGTATCAACATCAGTGTATCCACCGTAGAAAATCTTAAGAGCTTCCTTGATTTTATCACTTACTTCATAAACCTTTTTGGTATCAAGGCTAGTCATAAGTTCTTTGATTTCCTCACCATTTCCACCAGATAAATGGTAAAGAAGTCTTTCAAGGTTACTTGAAATCAAAATATCCATTGATGGTGAGTTTGTTAGATGAAACTCTCTGTTAATGTTGTAAATTCCAGTATTGATAAAGTCAGTTAGTACTTTGTTTTCGTTAGAAGCACAAATAAACTTGTTCATAGGAATGCCCATCTGTCCTGCATAGTAAGCAGCCAAAATGTTACCGAAGTTTCCAGTTGGAACAACAACATTGATTTTATCTCCATTAGCAATTCTGCCAGTCTCAACTAGCTTAATGTAACTGTAAACATAGTAGGCAACCTGTGGTACCAATCTACCAATGTTAATAGAGTTTGCAGATGAAAGTTTAATTCCCTCAGCCTCAAGCTTAGCTCCAATACTATCATCGTTAAAAATCTTCTTAACCCCAGTCTGTGCGTCGTCAAAGTTTCCCTTAATTGCGTAAACATGAGTGTTTGCACCTTCCTGACTAACCATCTGTCTCTCCTGAACCTGGCTAACTCCCTGGTTAGGATAAAATACTATAATTTCAGTTCCCGGTACATCTGCAAATCCTTCAAGAGCTGCTTTACCAGTATCTCCAGAGGTTGCAGTCAAAATACAAATCTTCTTATCTACCTTTTCCTTCTTAATTGCAGTTGTAAGCAGATATGGCAAAATTGAAAGAGCCATGTCCTTAAAGGCTGCAGTCTTACCATGGTATAGTTCAAGAATATTAGCATTTCCAACTCTCACAATTGGAGCGATTTCCTTAGCCTCGAATTTTTCGTCGTAAGCGCCATTAATACACGCTGCCATTTCTTCCTCTGTATAGTCTGGGAAAAAAGCGCTCATTACAGCTTTTGCTATTTCTTGATAGCTTTTTCCTAGCATATCTTTTACTTCAAATGGTAGTGTTGGAATTGCTTCAGGTACATAAAGGCCCTTGTCTTCTGCAATTCCCTGAATTATTGCCTTAGGTGCAGTTTTACTAACCTTGCTTCCTCTAGTGCTATAGTATTTCATAATCCTAATCTCCTTTTTACTATTTCAACGCGCCATGGCGCTATTTCCTTCATATTTGATGACATTTATTATATCACAGCTTGGCCATTAACTACAATTACAAAGTATAGTAGGTGGTCAAGTTTTATTGGGTTTCTTTGGTTCTAGTTGGCAGCTTGGATACAATAATTGCAGCGAACATGATTATACATCCAATTATCATACGAGTTGTAAAATGTTCGCCTCCTATTGTTACTGCGAAAACTGTTCCAAATACAACCTCCAGTGAAATCAAAATAGCCACATGGTTTGGAGGGGCTATTTTTTGACAGTTGTTTTGCAATATAAATGCCAGTACAGTGTTAAAGAATACCAAATATCCAAGGCCCATTAAACTTTCTGTTCCAATTTCAAATACAGATTCGTGGCTACCAAAGAAAATCCCAGCCAATATAGACCAGGCTCCAGCCACTGAAATTTGAACAAATGTAAATGCCATTGGATCCATATCCTTCATAAAAACACTAATTAAAACAATCTGAGCACTAAAGCCAATGGCAAAAATAAATGTCATAAAATCGCCAACACCTATTGATAAATTCTCATTTAAGGTCAAGAGACTAATGCCACACACTGCCATAAAAGCTGCTACTGCAATGTTTTTCCCCGGGCGGTGCTTTAAAAAAATCCACATAATTAGGGGCACAATAACCGTATAAAGTGAAATTATAAATGTCTGCTTGCCTGCGGTTGTCCATTGAAGTCCAATGGTTTGAAGGGAGTTTCCAATAAACATAATCGTCCCAATTATACCTCCACTGATTAACATTCTCTTGTCAATGCACTTTAGTCTTCTAAAGCAAAATGGCAGCATGGCTAGTATTGAAAGTCCATATCTATATGCCATTAGTGTTACCGGCCCCATATCTGTTAATGCGAATTTGCCGGCTACGAAGCCTCCGCCCCAAAAAATTGCTACAAACAAAAGTCCTATATCGGCTTTTATTACATTCTTCTTATTTAATTGTTCCATTAATTCCTCTCGTTCTTGTCCCTCTATCAAATAGCCAAATGAATCAATCAATTGGTTTTATTCTATTAACTCGAAGTATTCAACTCCATCTGGTCTGTATCTTTTAATAACCAAGGCTTTTTCATATAAATGCAGTAAATGTTCATAGGCCTCACCTGTTGCAAACCACTTCTGAGAAGGAGGGAAGGAATCCCAATCCTTAGCATCAATCTGCCAGGTCATTTGTGCCGCAACTTCCCATGCATCCATTGGCCCTTGTGCCAAAACCTGAAGAGTTTCTCTGCAGCGGTCAGCGTGATGCTGCTTCAAACTTTCGATTCTACCTGGTAAATCCTCTAGCATATTTCTATGTCCTACAAAAATTTTGTCAATAGACATTTTGGCTACCCTATCCAAACTAGCTAAATATTG
Source organism: Anaerovoracaceae bacterium (assembly GCA_036646055.1). Classification (GTDB taxonomy): domain Bacteria; phylum Bacillota; class Clostridia; order Peptostreptococcales; family Anaerovoracaceae; genus JAVWMQ01. The sequence goes on from JAVXMY010000001.1 coordinate 392,109, forward strand.
AGTCAGTGATGAAACTGCAAAAAGTTCTGGACAAAGGTTAGGTGTAATATCTCCTAGAATCATATCTCCTGAAAAGAAAATCTTCTTATTTTCCTCATAAAGACACATGTGTCCTGGTGAATGTCCTGGAGTATGAATACAGGTAAACTGGTAATCTCCAACTTTGATTTTATCCCCATCCTCAACGTAATCCATTGGGATTTTCTTGCCGTCAGCAGTTTTTTTTGGTCTCCACATTACACCTGGGTGAGTTTCTATTGCAAGGTCCTTAGAAATCTTCAAACCAGCAATTCTAAACTGTTCAAACATTGTCTCCCAGTAGTAATCGTCATATAAAGAATTAACTATTTGACCATCCTGTCTACTACAGTAAAGCTTATTTTGGTTGGTCTTAATTTTCGCCACAAGTCCGCTATGATCAGCATGCAAATGAGTGAGGAAAATATCCGTCTTATTGTAATCCACACCAATCTCTTCAAGGCCTCCCATAAGGGCTTCTTCACATTCTGGCCTATTAAAGCCTGTGTCAATTAGTAGACTCCTGTCATCACCCTTAATTAGATACACATTAAGCAATTTCATGGGATTGTTCGGAAGGGGTACCTCAATTCTATATATATTTTTCATTAATTCTGTTGCCATAATTTTATCCTCTGTTTATTTTTGCTCTAAGCCTTTAAGTTTACAAAGTTACTCTAGTAATCTAAGTTTTCCATTACATCAGATACTTTGATCTTTTTCTTAATTAATTTATTTTTATACATCCACTGAATGTTATCTTCCCAAATTTTTTCATCCTGGTACATAAATGGTCCATCTTTAGTTTCCATAACAGGAAGTAGTACTTCTAAACTTTTTCTTTCAACTGCTTCAGTTAATGGGAAGTTTTCTTCGTTTTGATGTGAAAGCATAATCTGAAGAGAGTCTTCTGGGTTTGACTTCATGTATTCAAAGCCTTTTTTAGTTGCTCTCATAAATCTTTCCAGTTTATCTCTGTCTTCTTTTAACTGTTTTTCTCCTGTTACAAATGACATTTCATATGAATTTGGAATTCCGAAGTCCGTTGGATTAAAGTAGTTAACATCAAAACCTTCATGCTGAAGCTGAACTATTTCGTGGTTAATCATTGCACCCATACCAGCATCAACGTTTTTAGTTGTAAGTGAACTCATTACATCAAAACCTACGTCAATTAAGTCAATCTGGTCTACAGTTCCACCTTCGTGTTCAATCATACTTTTTAAAATAGCTTCATTAATTGCTGAACCTGACGATCCAATCTTTTTGCCGATTAAATCCTTTGGCCCTTTAATATTACTTTCAGCTAGCGACATAATTACTCCAAGCTGACTTTGTGTTATACTTCCTACACTTTTAATTGCAATATCTTGCGCTGCTTTAGCTTCAATAATGTACTGCATATAGTAAATGCCCATATCTGCCTTGCCTGCTGCTGGAAGTGATATCCCATCATTAGTGTTAGATGGGTATTGAATGTTTAGTTTTAATCCTTCTTCTTCATAGTAACCCTTTTCAATTGCATTAAACAAGAAACAGTGAATTGCGTTTGGATACCAGTCTAATACTAAATTAAACTCCTCAAGATCTTTGCCACCTTTGGCAGTTTTCTTGTCTGTTTCTCCGCAAGCTGTCATTGATAATACCATTATTATAGCCAATCCAATGGTTAATATTCTTTTTATTTTAGTCATTATCCTTAAATTTCCTTTCTCCAAGTCACAAATCTTTTTTCTAATATGTTAATGATTCCAACTAAGGCCATAGCCACAATTGATAGAAGCACTATTGGAGCAAATACTCCTGCCCCATCAAGTTGGGTCATCATTCTTTTACTGAAATATCCAAGTCCTTCTTGAGCTCCAAGCCATTCTGAAATAGCTGCACCTATTATACTAAGTGGTATTGCCATTTTAAGTGCTGAAAAGAAGTTGGGAAGGGCTCCTGGAATCTTTAATTTTATAAATATATCCTTCTTGCTAGCTCCATAAGTAAACATTAATTCTTCCATTTCACGCTTACTGGATTTAAAACCATCGTGAAGGTTTATTACTATTGGGAAGAATGTTATTAATATTGTTACTAAGACCTTAGCCCAAATACTGTACCCAAACCAAAGAACAAACAGTGGTGCTATTGCAGTTGTTGGTATTGTTTGAGTGGTTACAATTACAGGATATATTGCGTTTTCAAATTTTGGCCAAAGAGTCATGGCAATTGCCATTAGAACACCAAATATAATTGAAATTCCAAGTCCTATAAATGTTACTTCCATAGTTGCAGGAAGCTGTACTAGAAGTAAGTTCTCCTTTAATTCCCAAAATCTTACCACTACCTGAACTGGTGATGGCAAAATATAATGAGCATTGATTATCATAGCAACTACTTGCCATAACAAAATAAGTCCAATAGATACTAGGATAGCCGGTAGGTTACGCTTTAACCCACCTGGCAGCAATGAGGGAGTTTTGCCTGATGAATTTAACATTATAAGGCCACCTCCTGCTTTAACTTTTGAATTAATTCCTCTTTTAGATCGATTATTTCAGGTTTCTTTAGGTCTTCACGATTTCTTGGATATGAAAGTGGTATCTCATATTCCTCAAACTTAGTTACGGGAAGTTCTCTAATTAGCAGAATCTTTTTAGATAGGAAGATTGCCTCTTCAACATCATGGGTAACAAATAAAACTGTCTTGTTAAATTTTTTCCACTGGTCTAATAGCCATTCTTGCATTGAAATTCTAGTTAAAGAATCAAGGGCTGAAAAAGGCTCATCTAATAAAAACAATTCGGAATCTGTAAGCAGTGTTCTTGCGAAACTAACCCTTTGCTTCATTCCCCCAGATAGTTCTCTAGGATATTTATCTATATATTCTGCAAGGCCAACCTCTGCTAAGGTTTCCTTACATCTTTTTTTAATTAAAGTTTTGTCTACGCCTTTGATTTCCATAGGTAGTGAAATATTCTTGCCAATGGTTCTCCATGGAAAAAGCAAATCGCTTTGTGGCATATATGCGCTGAAACTTTTTTGGTCAGCCACATTTTGGCCTTCATAACTAATTTCTCCTCCGTCAATTTGCTCCAAACCATTTATAAGTCTGAATACTGTACTTTTGCCACATCCACTTGCACCTATAATGGAAACAAACTCCCCTTGCTTAATATTGAAGGATAAATCCTTAATTAAGGTATAGTCGTCTTCCCCATATTTAAAACTTACATTTTTGAATTCTAACATTTACTTTCCAATCTTACCCTTTGTATATAGAACCTATGGCCCCATCTACAACAATTTCTAAATTTGGTGGTCAAACAACTTACCCTGTTTCCAACAAATATCCCAAAATAGGTATTCGTATTCACTGCAGTTTCTAACGATTTTTTTTAGGTCATCTATCTGTTCTTGGTTATAACCTTCCGATAGTTTTTCAACTAAATTAGTGTTATCAATAACGTCCTGCAAGAAGTCTTCTGAAGTATAAATATCAACCCAATGTTTGCAAAAGTCAGAATCCTTATAGCCATTCATTTTACTAACATGGTCACCAATATAAAGATAAGTCCAAGCACAGGCAAGTATTGCCGCCGCAACTTGGCAAGGTCCACCAGTTGTTCCAATTCCAAGCATATATTTAGTGTATGCTTCTGTAATTAAATTTGCTTCAGTGTTTTTAATTATATCCTGAGATAAATCTATACTAGCCAAAAACTCATTATGAGCGTCCATTTCGCTTCCAATAATTCCTCTAAGCAGTTTGTCGAAGCTTCTTAGATCCTCTTCACTTTGACTTTTGACCATTCCCATTGCAAATACCTTAGCATAGTCTAATAGGTATAAATTATCTTGAATAATGTAGTACTTGAATTTTTCAATATCCAGTGTTCCATTGCCAATTGCCTCAACAAAGGGATGTTGATTTATTTTGTCCCACACATCCTTACAGTATTCAAAAATTTCACTATTAACCTTGCCTACTTTTTCTAACTTCATCTTATTTCCTCACTATATAACTAGTTTAAACTACTCTTCAAAAATTGGTAATTTATCAACATAAATAATATCGTCTCTTTTGTATGAATCCCCTTCAGCAAATACAAAGGCCTTGCCTACAACATTGCCTCCAGCCTGTGCTAAAATATCTTCCATAGTAATTAGAGAACTTCCTGTGCTGACAACATCGTCTACAATCAAAACGTTTTTGTCTTTGATCATTTTGGCCTGGTCACCATTTAGATATAAATGGTTTTCTCCTTTGGAAGTGTATGTTCTTACAGAACCTTGAATTACATTTTCAAAGTACATTTTATTTTCTTTTCTTAAAATCACCATCTTTGCATCAAGTAGGTTTGCTAATCTATCTGCTAAGATTATACCCTTAGTTTCCGCTGAAAGTACAACATCGATTTTGCCTAGGTTTGCAGCCTTAATCTTATATAGTAGGGCAAAAACCGCATCGCTGGCCATTTCGCAAGATGATAGCATATCGAAAACTGCAATTCTCTTTTGGTCATTAATATTAAAAAGTGGTAGCTGATATTCTTTGTCGTTTAGCATTACTTTGTATTTTTCTCTCATTTTTTTACCTTTCTTAAATACTATGTTAAATTACTTCTATACTGTTTTCACTTCATGATTGCAACCGGATTTGCTGCAAATTCTTCAAAGGATATATCTAGGTAGTCTAGATTTTGTCCAAAGAACCTTTTGTATCTATTGGCTTCGTTATTTTTCTTTAATGACTCTTTGCCTTTGAAGTCATTTATTATTGTGATTTTTAGTGGGTACTCTGGTTCTCTGTTAACCTGTACCCTTTTAAGCAAATACTTAATATGCATATCAGCATTAGGGAATGAGTAACCACAAAATATTATATGATCAACTCCTAGGAGTCTTTGTTCCACTCTATGCCATATTGTACTTAGGTAAATATTATTCATTTCCTTATAGTATGTTGGGGGAACCATTATTGGAACCGTTAATCCTCCACACTTATCGCATTTAAGATATTCTATTTTTTCTTTTATTTTTTCTTTAGTTGAAAATAGTTTATTTCTTTCAATTTTATTGCAGATTGGACAATAAAGCCAATCTAATGAACCATGTATCTTTAAAAACTCTACGGTTTTGTTTCCTATATTAGGTCTATATTCTTCATCAAGTTGGCCTATGCCATAATTAATTTGGCCTTGTCCAAAATAGTAATCTAAGGCATTATCCATTAATAAGTCATAATTGGTACTGACAAATATTGTGTCCTCAATTAGGCCTGATTCAATTAGCTTACCAACTAAAGTTCTGTGATGATTCTCATCCCTCACCTTTTTGTCTATTATTTTAGCCATTAACATTACGAAAAATAGTCTTAATCTATCTATTTTTTCCAGGTGAAGAGTAGTGACATCATTACCAAAGGCCCTAAAAGATTCGCCTCTTTCTTTGGCTAAGTCAAGCATACCAATTGCTTCTTCAAACTTTGGAAAAACTGTTAAGTTATCCTTGTTTTGTACATCCAAATCAAACATGACTTTGAAATAGATTTCCATTTCTCTATCCATGACATTGGCCTTAGTATCAAATTCATCACTTGAAAAGTAATCGTGCAAAATTTCACTTTGTAGTGGAGCACCATCAGCTTTGGAAGCACCGGCTCCCAAAAAAATTGCTGTTTTCATTTTCTGTCCTTCCTCTATAATAACCACCCTATATTATAACACAAAACCACTGGAAATAAATAGAGATTCCCACTTATTTAAATGGGAATCTCCTCTTTTACCAATTAGAATCTCTTCTTCTTTTTCATGCTGAAACCTCTTTTTCTAACATTTGGTCTCTTATTATTTGATCTCTTACCAAACTTAGTAGATGGTCTTGAAACTGGTCTTCTGCGACCTCTACTTGACCCACCAAACATACTTCGGCTATAGCCTCTTCTTTGGTGTTTTCTCTTAATTAAGAAGATAATGATAGCAACTATAATTACTACTGGAATCATTAGTAACGCAATAACCATAAATGCCACGCTATTTGGATCACTAAAAATCTTAAATGGATTAAATGTATCTTCTATTACTTTTCTACCTTCTGTAGTCTTATATTTAGCTGGAACCTTGTCATTTGAGAATCCATCAATGTAGTTGGCAACTGCTTGCCATTCCTTAATTTCTCTTCCATTTTTCTTCAAAATCGCCTTATTGAAGTTTGTAATTTCCTTACCATTCTTGTCTTTTGGTACAATTGATACTAGTCCATGACTTAAATCAGTAACAGTTGAAAGCATTTGTCCTGAATATAATCCACAAACAACTCTGTAGAGTTTGCCATTATCAATTTTTCCCTTGTCTTGATTACCATTTACCAATTGAATATCAAAGGCTCTATTTAATATAAGTCTATTCTTGTTAATGCTATAGCTCATACCACTTGTATATAATCTTGCCGTTTCCATCTTTGGTGAAATGGAAGCATCTATTTCTGCAATATTCTTAAGTTCCTTACCTGTTAAATATACTCCTACTAATGGGTATCCGCTCTTACCGTCAGCTCCCATACCAAGAGATGAGGTATTAAATGCTTCTGCTGCAGTAATATCTCCCTTGTTAATTGAAGCTCTAATTGTTCCTGCTGGAACTACTGCTACATCAAACTTAGTCTTATCTCCATCAGCACGATTACCTGCTTTAATAAATGAATCTGTAATTAAGTTTGCTAAAGGTTCTTCACCTTGCTCCTTGCCTAACTCTTCAATGTTGGTAAATGAAAATGGATTTTTGGCAATTACTTCATCATATGAGAATCCATACTGACTAAAGAATTTGCTATTTACTGTTTGTTTCCCATAAACCACCTGCTGTGCAATACCAGCATGGTCGTCAACGCTATTATTTAATTTAATTAATCTATGTGATTTAATACTATTTTTGTCACCAGATTTTTCTATTACAATATGGCCTAAGTTATTAGAGTATTCACCAGCCGCTACAATTAAGGTGTTTCCTTCCTGAATTGGTTTATCCAGTTCAGTATGGGAATGAGCACTTAAAATAAGGTCGATTTCTGGAACAGCCTGAGCTAGTTTAACATCCTCTGATTCACTTTGATTTTCTTCGTTAATTCCGCTATGTGAAAGACCAACAATTAAATCGGCCTCATCATTTCTTTGGATTTCTGAAACTATAGCCTTAGTTCTTTCGATATAGTCGGTAAATTTCACTCCAGCATTTGGTGCCTGACTAACAGCCTCATTTCCAAGAACTCCAAATACAGCAATCTTAACTCCCTCTTTCTCAACAATTGTGTAATCGTCTACTCCGTAGTTTTCAAAAGCCTTCTTAAGTTTCTTACCATCTCTAGCTAAGTCTTTGTCTTTTAAAGTTCCTTCCCAATCTATATTTGAAAGTACCACTTCTGGCATTGGTTCATCTGCACTATCCTTGTCCTTGGCAGTGTTTAACATTTGAGCTAAACCTTTACTGCTATAATCAAATTCGTGATTACCAAGTGTTGTTACATCATAACCTAATCTAGCCATCATCTTTAATTCAAGTGCATCTGTCTTATATACTGACTGCATTGGTGTTCCCATTGAAAAATCACCGCCATCTAAAAGAAATGACTGAGGATATTCTTCCCTAATCTGATCGGATGCAGTTTTAATCTTAGCAGAACCACCTCTGCCATTTATTTTTTCAAGGTGAGAGTGCATATCACCTGTAAACATTATTGAAATTTCCTTTGAAGACTTACCAAAACCTACAAAAGGTGTAGCTAATGACAAAGTCATCATTAATATAATAAATATTGCAATTTTTTTCTTCATACTATTTTCCTCATGTACATTAAAATATACCCGTAAATATTGTACCATATTACCTTGTATTTGTCTAAACAAAAAGCCCTAGCAAGTTAATCTCCTGCTAGGGCACTTATTTATTAATATATTTATTTGTTCCTTAAATTATTTAACCTTTGAATATGCAGCCTCATCACATACTAATGTTACATCTGGATGTAGCTGTAGTATTGACGCCGGAACCTTTGGCGTAATTGGTCCAAAGAAAGAATCTCTAACTGTTTCTGCCTTATCTTCTCCACTAACAACTATTACAATTTTCTTTGCCTTCATAATAGTCTGGATTCCCATTGTATATGCCTGTTTTGGCACAGCCTCTGGAGAAGCAAAAAATCTTGTATTAGCTTCAATAGTTCTTGGTGTTAAATTAACACAGTGAGTATCTTTGACAAATTCTTCACCTGGTTCATTAAAGCCAATATGTCCATTATGTCCAAGGCCTAAAAGCTGTAAGTCGATTCCACCCTTAGCATCAATTGCTGCCTCATAGTTTGCACATTCCGCCTCTGCATCAGGATTCATTCCATCTAACACATGAATATTTTCTTCCTTAGTATTTACATGATTAAATAAATTATCATGCATAAAATAGTAGTAACTTTGGTCATTTGCCCTATCTAAATTTCTATATTCATCAAGATTAAATGTTGTAATCTGGGAAAAGTCCAGTTCTCCTTGTTCATACCATTCCACTAATTTTTCATATGTTCCTATTGGAGTTGAACCCGTTGCAAGTCCTAAAATACAATCCCCTTTTTGTATTATTTGCGCGCCGATTAGCATAGCCGCCTTCCTGCTCATTTCTTTATAGTCTTTTTTTACTATTATTTTCATTTAATATCACTCCCATCTTTTTTACATTTTTTAACTTTGATATTATACAGTTATTTTTTTTTAATTGCAATATGTTTTTCTTCATTTTTATATATACATATTGTAACATAGAAGTTTCCTTTAGCGAAACACTTTCGCCTCTTAAGAAAAACGGGATGAGCAGGTTTTGCCCATACACTATGTTTTGGCCAAAGAAAAATGACAGCATATAGAAATACGCTGTCATATATTTATTTATTTTATCTAACCATTGTCCAGATTCTAAGAGCAAATAATGCTGCTGAAATCCACATAACTGGGTGAACGTTTTTAAGATCCTTCTGGAAAATTTTAACGATTACAAATGATAGAATACCAAACATAATTCCGTTTGCAATTGAGTAAGTAAATGGCATCATGATAAAGGCTAAGAATCCACCGATTGCTGCAGCGCCATCTGTTTCAAAGTCCATGTTTTTAATTGCTGATGTCATTAATAGTCCTACATATACTAATGCTGGAGTTGTTGCAAATGCAGGTATTGCTAAGAATATTGGTGACAAGAACAATGCTGCAATAAACAGAATTGCTGTTGTTACTGCTGTTAAACCAGTTCTACCACCCTGAGCTACTCCGGCACTACTTTCTACATAACTTGTTACTGTTGAAGTTCCAAGGCATGCTCCTGCGATTGTACCAACAGCATCTGCTAATAAAGCACCTTTAACCTTAGGTAGTTCGCCTTTTTCATCTAATAAATTAGCTTTGCTTGCTACTCCGATTAATGTTCCTGCTGTATCGAAAATATCTACATATAAGAATGAGAATACAACAATTGCAAATTCAACTGCATGTCCTGTTACATATGAGAAGTCAAAGCTTACTAGATTTGGCATTGCTGGAACCATTCCATGTGCAAAATCTGGGAATAAGCTAAATGCTCCTGCGTCAACATTAACCTGGTACCAGCCTGTTGTCTGTGCAATCATTCCAAGTACCCATGTTCCTAGGATACCCCAAAGGATAGCTCCCATAACTTTGTAGTGGTTTAAGATTACAATTGTTAATAGTCCCACTAAAGCTAGAACTACTCCTGGACTGCTCATATCGCCTAATGCAATTAGTGTTGCTGGGTCTGCAATGATAATTCCTGCACCCTTAAGACCAACAATTGCAATGAATAGACCAATACCTGCTGTAATACCAAACTTTAAATTCTGTGGAACTTTGTTTACTATTGCTTCTCTGAAATTACAAAATGATAGTAATACAAAGATGATACCTTCGCATAATACTGCTGTTAAAGCAATTTTCCAAGGATCCTGGATTCCTGCCTGAGCCATTGGTATACAAACACTGAATGCAAAGTAAGCATTTAGTCCCATACCTGACGCTAATGCGATTGGGTAGTTTGTAAGTAAAGCCATAAGTAATGTACCAAAGGCTGCTGATACAGCTGTTGCAGTAAATACACCTGATGGGTTCATACCTGCCGCTGATAATATTGAAGGGTTAACTGCTAAAATATAACACATTGATAAGAAGGTTGTAATACCTGCTACAATTTCCGTCTTAGCATTTGTGTTATTCTCTTTTAGTTTAAAAAAGTTTTCCATTGAGTTTAATTCTCCTTTCTTGATTACACTCAAATAAATAAATATTTATTACAAATAAAAAAGTATTATAACATTTTTGTCACTTGAGTTCAAGGGTCCTTTGCTCCCTTCTCCTATTAAATTTCAAGAAGTAATATTTTCTCTTTGACAAAGGTGTAACTTTGGTATATATTATAGATAACGATTAAACGAATGCTTAATTGTTTAATTGTAAAATGTTATGTCCATTATATTACTTAAACTTTGAAGGGAGGTACATATGAATAAGGTTATTTTGCCACATGATCATGGAACTAATACAGTTAATGCTCTATCCTACATTCCAGAAGAAGAAAGCCTTGAAACAAGTGCGTTTCTGTTTTCCCTTATTAGTGACCAGACTAGACTTAGAATTTTGCTAGTACTTTGTCACTCGGAAGAATGTGTCATAAACATAGCTTCCTTAGTTAATATGTCACCACCTGCCGTATCCCACCATTTACGACTATTAAAAAATGCAGGGATTATATCAAGCCGAAAGGATGGCAAGGAAGTACACTACAAACTTGCTGAAAACCCAAAGGCCCAACTAATGCACAGCATAATTGACGCAACATTTAATATTAATCATTAATTACTAAAGGCTGAACCATTGGCCACATAAGAAAGGAATACACATGAAAAGATCATTTAAATTAGAAAACCTACACTGCGCTAATTGCGCTGCTAAAATGGAAGAAAAAATCAATAAACTTGAAAGCGTAACTGCTGCATCAATTGGGTTTATGTCAATGAGAATTAATATTGAAGCAGACAATATGGACCTTGCTCTTGAGTCAGCACAAGATGCCATAAGTGCCATTGAACCAGATTGCAGAATAGTTAAGTAATTACGCCTTTGCTACAGAAGTTGGAAGCAATAATAAGCCAATACTAAGGCTGATCCAATTGACAAGGCAAGGACGGATAAGGAGGAATACAGATGAATAAAATGCAAAAGACCAAATTAATACGAGTAATCCTAGCTAGCGGGCTTTTTGCTGTATCGGTTTTTGCACCACTTAATCAACAAATTACAATGGGACTAGCCATTGGCGCATTTGTAATAGCTGGCTACAGCGCTTTTGGGGAGGCGGCTAAAACATTAATTAAAGGACACTTTCTTGACGAAAACTTCCTAATGTCAATTGCCGGAGTTGGTGCCATGATTTTGGGCCAGTACTCTGAAGGTTGCGCCGTAATGCTCTTTTATTTAGTTGGCGAGTTTTTCGAAACCTACGCAGTAGATAATTCCAGAAAATCCATTGGTGAGCTAATGGATATAAGGCCGGATATAGCCAACGTAATAACCGATGACGGTACAAAAGAAATGGATCCATACGATGTAGAAGTTGGTTCAATACTACTAGTAAAACCCGGGGAACGAATTCCAATTGACGGAGTAATAATTGAAGGGTCAGGATCAATAGATACTAAGGCCTTAACTGGCGAACCTTTAGCAATGGACGCAGTCAAAGGCACCCATGTTATTAGCGGCTGTATAAATCTAAACGGCCTTTTGAAAATTGAAACTACCAAAGAATTTAGCCAATCAACTGTTGCAAAAGTCTTAGATCTAGTTGAAAACGCAACAACAAAAAAAGCGGCAACAGAGAAATTTATCACTAAATTCGCTAAGTACTATACACCTATAGTCGTTGCAATTGCAGCAGTTATAGGCATTGCAGTGCCCCTAATTATGGGATACGAATTTGCAGATTGGATATACAAGGCTCTATTGTTCCTAGTAATTTCTTGCCCATGTGCTCTAGTAATTTCAGTACCTCTTAGCTTCTTTGGAGGCATTGGTTCAGCTTCTAAAAACGGTATCTTAGTCAAAGGCAGTAATTATCTTGAAGCAATAACCAAACTTGAAACTATTATCTTTGACAAAACCGGTACAATTACATCAGGCAAATTTGCTGTTGAAGATGTGGAATCATTTAACTGCCCTCCTGAACAGTTGCTGACCTTAGCGGCCTATGTTGAATATTATTCAACTCACCCACTAGCAGAGGCCATTATCACCTCATATAATTACGGAATCGCTTCAGAAGGCAGCGTTCCTTCCATAGACGAAAGCGCCATTGCTAACTTCCAGGAAATCCCTGGCAAAGGCAGTACAGCTACCATTAATGGAACTATGATTTTTGCAGGAAACGCTAAACTTATGGAACTTTGTAATGTAACAGAACTGCCAGAAGTAGACGATGCCACACTGGTTCATGTAGCCACAGGCAAAGAATATTTAGGGTACATAGCTCTTAGAGATCAAATTAAGGAAGACTCTGCCCAGGCTCTAGAAGCCCTAGAAACTCTGGGAATTGAAGATACTGTAATGTTAACAGGCGATAGGAAATCTGTAGCTGAATCCGTAGGAAAAAAACTGCGCATCGGCACTGTTTTCAGCCAGTTATTGCCTAACCAAAAGTTAGAACTTACAGAAACAATTTTAGAAGATAAAACTCCAAATAAAAATGTTGCTTTCGTTGGAGATGGAATTAATGATGCTCCTACACTAGCAAGAGTAGATATAGGAATTGCCATGGGTGGACTTGGATCTGAAGCTGCAATTGATGCAGCAGACATCGTAATTATGGATGACAAGCTAAGTAAAATTCCTAAACTAATTAAGATTGCCAAAAAGACAATTAGAATATCTAAAGAAAATATAGTTTTCGCTCTTGGAATTAAGTTTGCAATTTTAGCACTAGGCCTATTTGGAATCGCAACTATGTGGATGGCCATTTTTGCAGATGTTGGAGTAAGCATAATAGCAATTCTAAACTCAATGAGAACACTTAGAACTAAGTAACCATTGCAGATACAACTTCTAATATGGCCTTTAATACAAAATAAAAATAGACTGGAATACAGTCTATTTTTTTATTATTTGTATATAAGGATCTGATTCCCTTCATCAATACCAAAAATAAGTTTGTCGTAACTTAACATTTCAATTAAACAATTAACTATTTCTTCCGTAATAACTTCCCCTGGGCAAATAAATGGTATGCCTGGTGGATAGGGAATAATCATTCTAGCACTAACTAGGCCGGCTGAATCTTTCAGATTCACAAGTTTCTTCAGAGAAGAAACTTGGCCCTTAGGGCCCGGCCTTGGAATATAAAAACCCTGGCCAGGTTTAACTTGAACATCAGGGTGAGTTTCGGAAATCTCCTTCAAACAATGAAGAAGCCTTACAAAATCCTCCCTACAGTTGCCTATACCTGACATACACATCAAAATATCCCCAGTATAAAACTCAGAATAAATGTTTTGACCCATAAGAAGAGACTCTAATTGACTACCATTAATCCCCTTGGCGCTAAAATCCAAATTCAACTTAGTACTATCCAAATTCTCATTGGTAATAACCTTAAGACCCTTGATTTTTTTTGCTTCCTCATAAAAAAACTCAATGTTTTCCTGCCACTCACCCATTAAGACTGTGCCATGATTAATCAAAATTTCACTATTAACACTAAGACCCGCCATCAAAACATATGAAGGACTGGTACTTTGAACAAGAGCAAGTTTTTCCTCAAGAACATACTTATCCACCCTATCACTCATTAAATTAATCACAGCACTTTGAGTAAATGAGGCCAGAGTTTTGTGAATACTGTTAATTACAATATCTGCCCCCTGCTCCTCAGCAGACTTAGGCAAATTACTCTTTGTCATAATATTAAAAAACTTTAGGTGGGCGCCATGGGCCTGGTCTACAATCAAAACCTTACCATACTTATGAGCCACCTTAGCAATAGCTTCAATGTCACTGCAAATACCATAATAATTTGGACTAGGCAAAATAACAGCCTTAATTTGTTCCCATTCTTTAGCTTTACTATCAGCTGCTAGGGCTGCCTCAATATCTTCTGGCAGAATCGGTCCTAAAATGCCATCCCCTAATACTGATGGATAAACATAATCCATTTCAATAGCCCCAAGAGTGGCTCCACTATGAACAGACTTATGACAATTACGGGCAGCTAGGATTTTTTGACCCGCCTTAGCTACTGCCAGCATTGCCCCTATAATTCCACTGCTAGTTCCGTTAATTAGCAAGTAGCTTTCCTGAGACTGGTATAGATTTTTGTAGTTTTCCATAGCCTTTTTAATAATGCCCTCTGGGTGAAACAAATTATCTGCACCTGGAATCTCAGTAATGTCCCAGTCGACAAAGCTACGGAAAAAATTCCCGTAGCCGTATCTATCAAATATTTTATAACCCTTATGACCTGGCATATGAAAAGAAACCGTATTTTTATTTCCGTATTCCTCTAAATAAGCTTTCATAGTGATCTCCTATTTTGTAATTTTGTCAGTTCCCATATACTGTCTTAGTACTTCTGGAATCTCAACTGATCCATCTGCCTGCTGATAGTTTTCTAAAATAGCTGCAACTGTTCTGCCTACAGCCAGTCCTGATCCGTTTAATGTATGAACAAATTCTGGTTTGCCACCTTCTTCAGGTCTAAATCTAATATTAGCTCTTCTAGCCTGGTAAGACTCAAAATTACTGCAAGAAGAAATTTCAACATATCTTCCATAACTTGGCATCCAAACTTCAATATCGTAAGTTTTAGCTGATGAGAAACCTAGGTCTCCTGTACTTAATGTAACAACTCTATATGGAATGTCTAATCTTTTTAGAACTTCTTCAGCTGCATTTACTAAAGATTCTAATTCCTTATATGAATCTTCCGGCTTAACAAACTTAACTAATTCAACCTTGTTAAACTGATGCTGACGAATAAGACCTCTAGTGTCTCTACCAGCAGATCCAGCTTCTTTTCTCCAGCAAGGAGTGTAGGCTGTATAGTAAACTGGAAGTTCGCCTTCAGGAAGAATTTCCTGAGCTCTTAAGTTAGTTACAGGAACTTCTGCAGTTGGAATCATGAAGAAATCTTTGGCAGGTACATGGAACATATCATCTTCAAACTTAGGTAACTGCCCTGTTCCTGTCATAGCATCTCTATTAACCATAAATGGTGGAAGGATTTCTGTAAATCCGTTTTCTTCTGTATGTAAGTTAAGCATAAAGTTAATTACAGATCTTTCTAGTCTAGCTCCTAAGCCTTTGTACACTGTAAATCTAGCACCAGAAATTTTAGCAGCTCTTTCGAAGTCTAAAATATCTAAATCTGTTCCAACATCCCAATGGGCTTTTTCTTCAAAATCAAATACTCTAGGCTCTCCAACTTTTCTAACTTCAACATTATCTGAATCGTCTTTACCTACTGGTACTTCTGGGTTTGGTGTATTTGGAATATTAAGGATTGCATCTCTTAAATCCGCTTCAATCTGAGCAACCTTACCATCTAGTTCTTTAATTTCATTAGAAAGTTCTTTCATTTCTGCCATAATAGCAGTAGTGTCTTTGCCTTCCTTCTTAAGTTTTGGAATTTCCTTAGAAACTGTTCCCTGTTTGTTTTTCATCTGTTCAACAATCCCTAGAACTTCTCTTCTTTCCTTGTCTAATGCAATAACATTATCAATTCCAAAGTCTCCATTTCCTCTTCGTAGAACTGCTTCCTTAACCCCATCAAAATCTTCTCTAATTCTTTTAATATCTAACATTTTTTATTCTGCCTCTCTTACATTAAATTTCTCTTATATAAACTGTATAAATCCTCTAATTTCTCAACCTTTTCCTGCATTTCTACCTGATACATAGATGCAGTTTCAAAGTCTTCGTTTTCAAGTGCAATTACTAATTTAGTCAATAAGCATTGATCGTTTAAAGTTGTCTTACCAAGTTCAAGTCTCAGCTTATTAATTCTACTCCAGTATGCTACATCGTAATCTTCACAATCAACATCGTCATGCAACTTCTTAGTATTTCTAAGTAGGTCCATTACATTTGGAACAATTCTGTTATGAAGTTCTGTAGCCCACTGTCCTACTATTGCAGCCTTGTAAGATGCAATATTTCGTTCATCTAGCACATCGTCAATGCCTAGTACTCGCATTTTTTCCGGTTGGTCATCGAAGGCACAAAGTGCTTCCCAAACTGTTCTCGGTGCTCTGCCAAAGTAAATATCTCTATCATTTGGAGTGTAACATTCGTAAACGTTTTCTTCACTTCTATAGATTCTGTTTTTTTCTAAATAGAAGTCGTCCTCTCCATACTTTTTGGAGATAGATGTAACTAGTTCTTCTGGTGTCTTACCATTTACAAGGGCTGCCTTGATTCCATCTAACATTGCCATATATGATGCCGCAATTACTAAATAAGTGTTACTTGTTGGACAAGGTCCTCTAAGTTCAAACCTTGTAGCTAGTTTGTTGTTAATATCACGAATTAACCCTACTAATACTGTTCTATTCCTCGATGGTAGTTTTGGGCTATGACCTAGTGAAGTTACTACACAAACTGGAGCTTCATATCCAGGTTTTAGCCTTTCATATGCATCGTTTGTAGCAGCAGCAAAAGGATTAATAGCTTCATAGTTTTTAAGTAGTCCCATTAAAGCCCCAAATCCAATTGGACTTGCAAACTCTGTGTTCATATCCTTTGGACTAAACAGGTTAACTAATTTACCATTATTAAGTTTAACTGCAACTCCTAAATGTGTATGTTCACCAGAACCTGCAATTCCAGGTAGTGGCTTAGCTGCAAAGGTTACATCTAATCCATACATTCTAAATACGTCTCTAACAACATACTTAACCATGTTTTCATTATCTGCCGCCTGAAGGGCTGTAGTAAACTTCCAGTCAATTTCAAGTTGTTCCATTACGTGGTCATAGTGTCCCGAATGCCCCATTTTAGCCTTAACTCCGCCTACTTCCTTATGGCCCATTTCAACTTCCAAACCGTATCTGTCCAGAACCATTATAGATCTTTCTAGGGCTGTTCTAACAGGCCCAACAGTTCTCTTCCAGTATTGCTCTTTCAAAACCTGGGCAGTAGATAGTTCTTCTCTATCTGCTTGGTCATCTGGGGTTTTTACCCAAAATTCCAGTTCAGTGGCACTTGTCAAAACAAATTCTTTAATATCCGAGACCTTATCAATATCTAAGTATTCAAATACGTAAGGGTTCTCTTCCAGAAGTTTTTTTAGTTCAACTTTAAATGCTTCTATTGAGTTTCTAAGAATAACTCTCGATCCAACCTCAGCAACGTCATTATGCACAAGGAACGATGGTATTCTTAAGGTTCCAACAGGAAGCCCCGTTGCGAAGTCTATATGTTTTAAATTATGATCAACATACCAATTAATATTCTTATCTGGTATAATATCTACTTTTGCATTGTTTAACACAGCAATTTTAGGCAGTACTACACTAGACCCGTCTGTTTGAACACCTACCGACATAAGCTTTTCAAAATCTTCCAAAAAAGCTGCAACAGGTATTTTTTCGTCTGTGTCGTTTCCCCCAATATCTATGCCAACTAGTGAAACGAATTTCACCTCTGGATGTTCCTTCAATATAGATGCAACATCATCTCTGTTATGCATTTTAGGTGGGATGCAAAACAACATGTCATTTAAGTTGTAATCAAACATATACGCCTCCATTATAAAGATTTTTAGGAAATGCACAAAGATGCATTTCCTTCAAATCTTAAGTATATTAATTATAATTTATTTAATGCTTTTTCTAAGTCATCCATGTACTCACCGTATGCAGACCAATCTCCATCTTTTAGTGCTGATTGTGCCTTTTCGTAAGCCTGGTTTGCCTTCTTAATGTAGTCTGCCTGGGATAATGTCTTATCGCTATCTCCCTTGCTACTAGTATCTACACTTTCTTCAGCAGCTCCTTCTCCAAATAGAGAGTTTAACGCCTCAGCTAATGTTTGCTTATAAGCAATCTTATCCCCATAAGCTACAATTACCCTCTTAACTTCCGGAATACTTGAGTCTGTTGATTCAAGGTAAACTGGTTCAACATAAAGTAGAGAATCCTCAACTGGAATTACAAACATATTTCCTCTGCTATATGTAGATCCTGAAGAATTCCATAGTGAGAATTCCTTAGAAATTTCAGTATCCTGGTCAATTTGTGCTTCTATCTGTCTAGGTCCATATACCACCTTACTCTTAGGTAGTTTGTATAGAACTAGTTCACCGTAGTTATCACCATCATTTCTTGCAACAAGAAGTCCAGTCATATTCTTTTTGTCCCTTGGTGTATACGGAATTGAATTTACAAACTCTGCATTCTTTTCTCCAGGTAATGTCATAATGAAGTAACTTGGTTCCATTTCAACTTCTTCAGTTCCGTAGATTTCCATTGAAATATCCCATAAGTCTTCATTCTGGTAGAACACTTTAACATCATCCATGTGATATCTGCTATATACTCTTGCCTGAATGTCAAATAACTTATTAGGCACTCTCATATGACTCTTAAGTCCTTCTGGCAATTCATCTCCACTCTTAAATAGTTTTGGATAAATAGCCTTGTATGTTTCAGCAATTGGATCATCTTTGTCAGTTACATAGTAATCAACATCTCCATTGTATGCATCAATTACTACCTTAATAGAGTTTCTAATATAGTTAGTAGTTGTGTCCTTACTATATGGTTCTGAGTAAGGGAACTTATCACTTGAAGTGTAAGCATCAATTATCCAGTAAAGCTTTCCATTTTCAACTACTGTATATGGATCATTGTCATACTCTAAGTATGGCATAATCTTTCTAACTCTATCATGAATATTTCTATTGATAACAATTTTAGAACTGCTCTTAATATTAGATGAAACTAATAATTTAAGTGCTTGCTCTTTGGCTGCAAATAGAACCTTATTAACTGGGTTTAATTTAATACCAGCTGCGCCTTCATAACGGTTATATGCATTGCTATCTCCATTTGGATAATCGAATTCATCTTCAGTTGCTCCAACAATGGCATAGTCATTAGTCATTTCACCAAAGTAGATTTCCGGTCTAGTAACTTTAATTTCGTCTACAGATGATTCTGGTGGAATGTTTTTAACTAGCATATCTGGCTGGCCACTTTCAGTAACCTTGTCTACTCTAGATAAAGTTATTCCATATCCATGAGTATACTTAAGATGTCTGTTAAGCCATGTCTGACTTATTTTCTCTTCATCAATTTCTCTAGAAGAAATAAATGTTTGAGTATATTTACCATTTACCATATATCTATCTACATCTACATCTTTAAATGTATAGTACTGTCTAATACTCTGAGTTTGATTGTAGAATTTTTCTGCTGGTAAATAGTCATTAATTCTAATATTTGAAATAGTAGCATCGTTGTTCTTAATGTCTTCACTTGTAAGATCATTACTTGCTGCAAAAGGTTCGATTTTAACGTTATCTAAACCATATGCCTTCTGAGTATATTCAATGTTTCTTTCTAAGTACTTGCCTTCCTTAGCGATTTCATTTGGTGAAACGATCCAGTTTTGAGTAACAAATGCTGCTCCGCTTCCAAGTGCAAATACTATTACCATTCCAATTGGAACCATTGCAATAAGCTTTGTCTTATGTCTTTTGATTCCTACAATAACCATTATCATACCAAGTACTGATAATGCCATTAGTATTCTATAAACCCAAAGAGTAATCATTACATCTGTAAATCCTGCTCCGTAAACAGCACCTGAATGAGTATGTAATAAATCAAATTGTTTTAGGAAGAAGAATATTCCCATCATTAGGAATAATAATGATCCTGCAATTGTTAACTGCTTTGATGCAATATTTAATAACTGTTTTGCATTTTCGTTATCAAACTCTTTTTTTGGTTTTTGTTTTCCAATATTGCCTGTTCCTTTAAACTGATTTCCAGCCTTAGAAAATGCCCCTGCAGCTTTTTCAAATGGTGTTCCTTTAAATAGGCCGCCAAATGGATCTGCCTTCTCATGAACTCCTTCATCAAAGTTGCTACTTCCAGGGTTATATCCATCAAATCTGTCAGCCTCTTCAAATTTAGCTTCTGAACCAGATTCCTTAAATATTCTTGGTTTTCTAGTTCCCATTAATAAAGCATAGTAAACTAATGTTAAAGCAATAAACGCTGCAAGAATTACAATTGCAATTGCAATAACTTCCTTAACAAAGTCTAGCTTAAATACGTAAAAGGAAACATCCATGTTGAATATTGGATCCTTAAGATCAAAAGATGTTCCATGGAAGAACTGTAATGCCTTAAACCATAGTTTAGTAACAGCAAAGTAAGTTACTACACCACCAAATAGGGCTGCAAATCCCCAAGAGATAGCATTAATAGTCTTACCTTCTTCCAGGTCATTTGAAATAACCTTTTTGTAGTAACCTTTTTTAATTAACTTAAAGTATATATAAGCTAAGAATGTCATAACAATAAATGTTGGCACCCCTATCTTTAACTGTGTAAATAATTGTTTAAAAAATACACTTACATACCCTAATTCCTTGAACCATAGATAATCGGTAAAAAATCCGATTAAGCTTATACCAAGTACAAGCACAACCAATATAATTACTGTAGCAATTCTTCGCTTATTAAATTTCTTGGTTCTCTTTTCGTTTATGTCCACTTTCTTCCTCCTTAATTATCTTTTCTATCATTCACAATGATTTCATCATCTTTTACGGATAACTGATAAATATTACCTCTATATTTGTTACCAATTTTTTCTTTGGTCCAAACATAGTAATGGTCTCCTTCAACCTTTATATCCCCTATGGCTAAAGTTGTTACATCTAACTTTTTCTTTATCTTCTTTAACTTCAAAAGTTCCTTTTCAAAAGGCCCGCCTTCTTTAACCATGGTAAACAATGTTTTGTCTCCATTCTTTAAATATTCGTCCCTTTGAGAAACTGCTGAAATAATTGCTCCTACCATTTCCTCATCATAGTAATGAGTTACACCTTTAGAGTCTTCATACCATAAGTTTTTTTGTATATCCTTAGCCTTCTTCAAATTCTTAAATTCATACTTTTCTTTAGGGTCATACTTGGCAGTCTCTGCATTTTTTATTTCATCTAAGTTGTCTTTGTAGTTATCATCTATATGGAGCAAAATCAAAGTAGTTTTATCTTCAACCAGATAATCTCTCTGATTATCCTTTTTACTTTGTTCTGTATACTGATCTGCTCCAACTAGCTCAAATACTTTGTTGGAGATCTTGTCCATTCCCTTTGAAATTAAGGCAGTAGGTGTTGTTACTCTTATTCCTATTAACACTGCAATTATTAATGCAACAACTACAAGGAATATAATTACACCCCTTAACTTACTTGGTTTAACAATAAGCTCTACATCATCTATATCTATTTCTTCCTTAGCAGGAACCCCTAGGTCAACTTTATTTGGTTCTATATCATCAAGGGTTGATGTGATCTTTAGTTCTCCATCTTTAGTAGGCTCATAAACAATAGACGAAGCTTGCTTCTCTTTTCCTTCTGGTATATCTTCTGGAATGTCATCAGGTGTATCTTCTGTTTTAGCCTTCTCTACAACTTTCATTTCCTCATCTAAATCAAGAGTAAATTGTTCAATTACAACTGGAATTTTTTCTTTACTGTTTAACGTGGGACCCTCCTCTGAGGATTCGCCATCCTCGTCTTCACTTGATCCAAAAACATAACCTCTTTTTTTCTTAGCTCTCTGAGGAACAACTTCGTCTCCTTCTAAGTAAACATTGTTGCCACTAAACACAGCTTCTCTGGCTCTTGCCATTTCTTCAATCTGGGAAGTAGCATCCATCATAGGTCCTTTATGAACATCCATAAATCCTTCAACATCATCTTCCATGCCATTAGGATCTATTTTTCTTTCAATACGTTCGTATTCTTGGTCTAGTAGTTTCTGGAACTCTTCATTCTTCTTGCTAAAAGTATAAAACTTGTCTATTTTTTCTTCATCAGGATTAATAGTTCCAACTAACTCATCGCCTTGGCCAATGGGATTAGTTTCAATATTAGGGTTGCTAGGTTCTAAAGTGCTAGCTCTAGCATTAATACCTTCCGCCTGAGTCTTAATATCTTCAATGTCTATTTCTGGCTGGCTACTGTCTGGGAAAATAGCGTTTTTAATGTCATCTCCACTAACAGGTTCATCCTCAACATCTTCTTCGTATTCTTCTTCCTCATCTCCCCCAATGAAGAAATTCTTAATCTTACCTAAGAATCCTTTTGGCTTCTTAACTTCTTTAACTTCAGGTTTTTTAATTTCTTCGATTTCAACAAAGTCTTCTGTTACAGCTTCAGCCATTTCAGCTCTAGCTTCTTCCTTAGCAACCTCTTTGATTTCTTCAATTGGTGGAACTGTATACTTTTCATAAGTCATAGTATTTCTACTAACACTTTGCTCAACATCCATTATTTTAGTATCTCTAGCAGGTTCCGTTGAGGGTGCCATAACAGGTTCCGAAATTTCATCAACTTCATCTTCTAATGGAGCTGATTTAATTAATTCTTCTTCCTCTACTGCCTTAGGAGTTAAAAATCCTTCAGCAATCTCTTCCTTACGTTCTTCTAAATAATCATTACTTAAGTTAAGGGATTCATGTCTATCAACAAAATCCGGATCAACCTCAATACTCTTTACTGGAGTTGCAACTTCAAATCCAACGAAATCATCTAATGGACTCTTCCATTGGTTTTCAACTTCTTCTTTATCCTTACTAGGCTCATCACCTTTACGATTAAACATTTTAGAAACATCAGAAAACATTGAATTCAAAGAATCATCTTCTTTGAATTTAAAACCGCCAGACTTAAAACCTTCATTTTCATCTTCTACTCCGGTTACAACTTCCTTCTTGTATCTACTATGTGCATATAAATCATCTGTACCCCAGTCAAAAGTTGTATCTTCAACTTTATCCTTTTGATTACTTGGAAAAACACGCAAGTCCCATTTCATGTCCTCTCCTGGTGCCATTACCTTAATGCTATCATTCTCAACTGGCATATCTTCAACTTTGGTTCCGCAGTTACTGCAAAACTTTGCATTCCCTGCTAGAAATTGTCCACATTTAACGCAATACATATTATCCTCCCTTTAACTGTTTATCAGTTCTTCAAGTTCCTCTTCCGTATAAACTCTGCCACTCTTGCCAACACCAATGTGCTGAGCGGTTTTAGCCCTACTTTCTCTTTCAAGCTTTTCCAAACTATCTTTTGCAACAAGGGCTGCAATATCTAAAACCGGTTCATCCGGCTCCTCTTCTATTATTTCTTCAACTCTAGGTTTAGGTTTGTCTGTTGGTGGGTCCTTAAGCTCTTCCTGGTTACAAGGTTTTGTAGAAGGCTGATCACCATTGTTAATAACAGTTACATTGACCTTAGAGTTTTCTTCCTTTTCTCCATCTAAATTATTTTTTATTTGGCTTAAAGTCTCTATTTGCTTATCAGTTTTGTGCCACCACGCAAAAACGCCAATTAAGGCTACTACAGCTATAAGTAGTACCAGCATAATCAGCAAAAATTCAGCATGTTCTATATTAATTGTAAATTTTATGTTTCCCATTTAAAACGCTTTCCAAATTATATCTCAATCTCTTTAAATAAACTGACTTCATTATACTATAAACCGTACCATTGTGCAATTTATATGCGAAAAAAAACCACCCTATAATTAGAGTGGTTTCACTTGGTACACCATCGCGGGTTCGAACCGCGGACACCCTGATTAAGAGTCAGGTGCTCTGCCAACTGAGCTAATGGTGCATATTTAATTTGGTATCTCTCTTTGACACATTTGCTAGTTTACCATTTGTAGGGTCCTCTGTCAAGAGCCAATTTTAAGTTTTTCAAATTTCCTTAAGATTTAACCCCAATTTAGATTTAAATAGAGACGCAGATTTCTACGTCTCTACAGTATTTTACTTTGAAATCTTATTAACTATCAAAGAAGCTACCATTGCACCAATACCTAATCCAATAATTAGAATAAATGTTGATGTATAGTCTCCACCTGAAGCTGTTAAAAGTTTAGCTGAAATCATTGGTCCTGCAATAGCTGCCGGTATCAATGAGAAAATTCCTAAACTTAAGTTCATTGGGAAATATTTTGGCCCAAAGGTTGCAAGTAAGAAAGACGCCGTTAATGTTGGTCCTCCACTGTATGCAACTCCAACTAATACTAAACCTATAATAATAAATACCATAGAAGATGTAGTTGCGCCTAAGAATAAAAATCCTCCTGATAAAATTAATATTAAACTGTCAATTATTAATGTTGGTTTTCTACCGATCTTATCAAATAGAGCTCCCATAATAACACGTCCGCAACCGTTACATAGGGAAACGATTAAACCAACTGTTGCTGGTGCTCCAAAAGCCACTGCAATTGATGCTGCACTTGAGAATACTAATAGTCCTGCAGAATTTAGTAACACTGCCCAAACCATAAATATCCAAAATCCAACATTTTTTAGAACTTCTTTTGGTGGAACATCTTCCATTGCTGTATCACCATTAGCTATTGCCTTAGTAGGTGCTTCACCTGGCTCTGGCAATTTCATAAAGAAGCCACCAATAAATAGTACGATACCAATTCCAATTCCTAGAATTTTAAATGTTTCAAGTACTCCGATTTGACCAACAATTGTTATTGCTCCGCCACCTAGTACGATACCTCCAAGTCCAAATCCCATCATTATAATTCCAGATGCAAGACCAGACTTATCTGCAAACCATGAGTTAACTACAGATACAATAACATTGTATGCCATACCAACACCAGATCCACAAAACACTCCATACATAACATATAGCATTTTTAAACTAGTACTTGGATTTTCAACATTAAGGAATGATACCCCAACGAATCCGATTACAAGCAAAATTGCTGAAATCCATACGACCATTTTAGGTCCAATTTTTTTAACAATTTGTCCGGCTACGAAACCTGCTAAGCAGAAAAATACCATCGAAATTGTAAATGTTAGTGAAATTTGTCCAATACTCCAACTTGGGAAAATTGCATTAAATGGCGCCTTGAAAATTGACCATCCATATATTAGTCCCAAGAATAAAAGCATTAGGGTCCCCGCCACTAAACGGCCCCATCTTTTCGAATTAGTCATGTAAACTCCCTTCAAACTTATCTTACTTCCATGTTTGCAAAAACACGCTCAATAAGTATAACATAAAAGGATGTTTAAAAAAACACATAAATTCTTCTTGTAAAAAATATTAACAAGATTAAGAGCAATTGTTCTTATTTATTTACTATTTTTTGAAGTACTTGGTTTGCAACTGAACCTGCAACTTCACTTCCGTAGCCTCCATTTTCAACTAAAACTACAAAGGCGTATGGATTATTTTCATCACGAAGGAAACCTGTAAACCAAGCGTTAGGTCTGCTGGTTTTATCAACTTCTGCCGTACCTGATTTAGCGCAAATTTCTAATCCTGGGAAGTTGCCTTCACCGTAAGTTTCTGTAACATTGTTTCGCATCATAGCTCCAAGTTTTGATGCTGTTTCCTCACTAATAAGTTCATCTGTCTTAGTCTTAAATGGCAGACTTGCAGGAAAGCCATTGTTAAATTTAATATTCTTAATTATTTTAGGGTTTGCAGCCTTGCCTCCATTGGCAATTGCACCCATGTAAACCATCATAGACGTTGGATTTACAAGATCCTTATGCTGTCCAATACCCGCCCAAGCAAGATTAATGGGTGTAGCTGGAAACTCAAAACTACTTGGTACAGTATTAATACCATTAATGCTGTAGCTGTTTGAAAGGCCAGTTTTTTTGGCATATTCCATCATTTTTCCAGGACCTACCTTGTTGGCAATTTCTCCAAAAGCACAGTTACATGAAACTGCTAAGGCCTTCTTGAAGTCTACAGTTCCATGGGCGTGAGTACAGGTAATCCTGTCGCCAGAATATGTTCCGTACTGTCTAGACCCTGTACATCTATATGTGAAACTATCAAGATCTGAAAGTTCTTCAATGGCTGCCATTGATGTAACCAACTTAAAAATTGAACCTGGTACTATTTTGGCTGATGTCATTCTGTTAATAAAAGCCCCAGACTTATCATCCGGATTATTTTTAGGTGGAGAATAAGGATCGTAATTAGGCGAACTAACCATAGCGATTATTTCTCCAGTCTTGTAGTTATATACTCCAACTGTTCCTTTTCTACCATTTAGGGCATCACTAGCGACTTTGTTAACCTTACTATCAATAGTAAGCTGCATTGTGCGACCTTTGCCCCCCATTGAGTAAACTCCTGTGAAAAAATTGTAGCCTACCAGTTTGTCTCCAAAGACAATATTTGCTCCTGTTGCAATGTTTCCGTTAGCATCTCCTGTAACGTGAAGGTTAGCCCTTCTAGTGTTGTAGTCTGAATTGTATTTTTGACCGCCAGAATTAGTGTTACTAAGAAGTACAACATTGTTTCTGTCTTTTATTGTTCCTGTTGTTAATTTACCATTGGTGTAAATATGTCTGTTTGCAGGGTAGCTAACCCAGTCACCGCCTTTGAAGGCAAGTAAACCTGTATAAACCACACTACCAATAACTAAAATTGATGCAAAGAATAGACAAATGATGGCTCTTTTTTGTAATTTTCTCATTAGAATCCACCTCCATCATGCTTCTTAACTGCAATGCTGGCGTTTTGCCTAGTATCTGCCGCTTTTAGGAATGCAAGAAGACCCCAAGATGCAATCATACTAGTTCCACCATTTGATACAAATGGGAAGGTAACACCTGTTAAAGGCAATAAATCTACTGATCCAAAGACATTTAAAATTGTCTGGAAAATCAGCAAGGTTGTAGCTGCGCAAGCTCCAATTGTATAAAAGGAACTTCTGCCCGCTTGAATGCTTCTAACTGCAAAGATTCCAAGAGTTACAATAGATGCAACTGCAAGTAGTCCAATAATTAAGCCCCATTCTTCTGACAAGATTCCAAAGACTAAGTCTGTATCGGCAGCTGCCACATTGTGAAGCCAACCGTCTCCAGCTCCAACTCCAAGAAGTCCTCCACTAGCTCCAGCGGACATAGTTCTAGTCTGCTGATAGCCACCGGCATCGGCATATTCCCAAGCATGAAGCCATGTACTAAATCTTCCTAAAATATATGGTTTAAATCTTAGAACCATTAAGCCTCCAAGGCCTGCTGCTCCAACGATTAAAATAAGCTTACTAAATTCTCCGCTTCTCATAAATGAAATTACAAGGAAGGTTACGAAGTAAATTGCCGCTGTACCAAAGTCACCCATTAAAGCCAGGCATCCTAAACAATATATTGAAAAGAACATAAATAGTCCTAAGTTTTTCTTTTCGAATAGTTCGTCAAGGGTAGCAGCTCCAACGAAAATAAATGCAATTTTAACTAGTTCAGAAGGCTGGATTGAAAATCCTCCAATTCTAACCCAGTTGGCCGCACCGTATTTGGTAGTACCAAATACAACATTAACTAGTAGCAATAAAACGCTTAGAACCACAAGGATTCTTCTAGTTTTCATGGCTCTATTTAAATCTCTAAGATACCAACAAAGTAAAATAAAAAGTCCAATACCCATTAGAACAGTTAAAAACTGCTTCATTATTTCCTCAGGTGCAGAAGTCGCCGTAACGGCAAGGCCTAAGGTGGATAAGAAAAAGGCTATGCTTTCCATTTCGAAGGCGGTTCTACCAGATGCTCTAACTGCAGTTGAATAAATCCACATAGTTGCCCCAAGCAAAATAAATGCTATTGGCACTGTTATTGGAAGCTTATCTCCTCTAGAAATTATTAACTGGATAATCAGCATTACCTGGAATAATGTAAGAGCAATTAAAGAAGACCAAGGTTTAAAAGTTTTAGTCCTTCGTTTTCTAAGTGCTTCGTTTTTCTTTTTTTCTTCTAGACTGGCAGGCACAAATGTGCAGTCTGCTCCAGCCAAAGTTAGTGTGTCTCCTGGCATTACCATAGTTGGTTTAAAAACATTGTTACCATGAAGTACAGAACCGCCTTTGGAACCTAAGTCGTTATATTTCCAATTACCTCTTGAATCTCTAACTAAGGTACCATGGTTTCTTGACACTGTCATAAAATCCACGTCCACATCGGCGCCTTTACCTCTACCAATTACGTTTTCCCAGTGCATTAGTGGTGCATTTCGTCCATCTGGCAAAGTTAAATACCCCCAAATTTCTGAAGGGTTTTCAGTATTAAGTAGTGATCTAATTGCACGAAGCAAAATATAAATTGCAAGTACAACAAAAATCCATCTAGCAACAGTAGTATATAAAGTACCTATTGCCGGATAGCTATGAAACAAGTCCGATATGGATTTCATAAGTGGGGCCGCAGCCTCCACAAAAGGGTCTAAAATTCCCATAAACATTACCTCCGATAATTAATTATATCACAAAAACAGCGATTTTCGCCGACTTAATTCCTATTATTACAATATCTTAATAATATTTTTTTGCTCATTTCCCAGTTAAAACTCCAATTATCTAGGCTATATATTGACGCCTTGCCACCTAGCGTATAATATAGGTAGATAAACAAGTAAACACACAGGAAGGAACATATGAAATACGATGTAATCATAATTGGAGCCGGAGCCGCTGGGCTTTTTTGTGCAGCCAATTGCAAAGTTAATAATGGATTAATACTAGATAAGTCCCATAAGCCTGGCCTTAAGCTTTTAATTAGCGGAGCTGGTCAATGTAACTTCACCCATGGAGGTGACATTAAGGATTTCTTGGATAAGTACGGCCCTAATGGAAAAAAAATCAGAACACCCCTATATAAATTTAACAATCAAGGAGTAATGGATTTCTTTACAGAAAACGGTGTTCCTCTAATTGTTCGTGACGATCTAAAGGTGTTTCCAAAATCACTAAAAGCCGCAGACATCAGAGACTTGCTACTAAAGAAAGCTGCAATGAACGGTTTTTCCCTCAAAAATGACTACCAAGTTACCACTATAAAGCCACAGGACGGTGGGTATCTTGTTAACGGAGAGTTTTTGTGTCAAAAGTTGGTAATCGGAACAGGTGGCGCTTCTTTTCCTCAGACTGGTTCAGATGGTCAAATTAGTTCAGCCCTTGTTAATCTAGGTCTTGACATGGTTCCCCAAAAGCCGGCTTTGACGCCTATTAGTGTGGAAAACTATAATTTAACCCAACTTTCTGGTCTTTCTTTTGATAGTAAAATCACTCTGACCAAACAAGGTCAGAAACCAATTGTGGAATCAGGAGACCTGCTCCTAACCCACAGAAACCTGTCCGGCCCAGCCATTCTAAACCTAAGCAGGTACCCAGAGCCGGGAGACAAACTTGAAATTGATTTCGCACCAAATAGACCTGACAAACTTAACTGCGACGGAATTAGCAAAGGAATTGGAAACTATATAGCTGAAAAAACAGGCCTGCCCAAAAGATTTATTAAACATATTTTGGATCTGGTCCAAGTTGATGAAACAACAAAGGCATCAACAATAAATAAATCCACAATAAAAAATATTGATGAAATGTTTCATCACATGAGGTTTACCATTAGTGGGACTGGCGGCTTTAAAGAAGCCATGGTAACAGCTGGAGGCGTTGCTTTAAATCAAGTTTCAATGAAAACCATGGAATCAAAAAAACACCCAGGTCTTCACCTTATTGGGGAAGTCCTAGATGTTGATGGTAACACTGGTGGTTACAATATTCAGTTTGCTTTTTCTAGCGGTTATATAGCTGCTCAGCATATCTCACTGTAGCCATTGCATCCTTGCAATAGCAATCAGCATGGATCATCTTGGCATATTCATCAGTTAAAACTGCACCGCCAACAACAACCTTACAATCCAAACCTTCAGCTCGAAGAAGTTTAATTGTTTCTTCCATACTTGGAACAGTTGTAGTCATAAGTGCGCTTAGTCCAACTAGGCGTACTTTTTCTTTTTTTGCAGCAGCTAAAATATCTGTAGCTGCTACGTTTTTGCCTAAATCAATAATATCATAACCGTAGTTTTCAAGAAGAACCTTAACAATATTCTTGCCAATATCGTGAATATCTCCTTGAACTGTAGCAAGAATAATCTTGCCTTTAGAAGTTTGGCCCCCTTGTCCAGTTTTGGCTATGGCTAGTTTCACCACAGCAAAGGCTTCCTGGGCAGCTTCGGCACTCATCAAAAGCTGAGGCAAGTAAGTTGTACCCTTCTCAAATCCAATCCCTACAATTTCTAAGGCCGGAATAATATGTTTATCAATAATCTCAAGAGGCTCTAAGTCTTTGGCCAAGACCTCCGCTGCCGCCCTGGCATCACCTTTTAGCCCTGAGACAATGCTGTCCATTAATGTATATTCCTTTAGTTTGGTAGCTCCTGTGTTTTCAGTGTTTTCAAAACGTGCAATATAGTCCAAACAACTTTCATCAAGTCCTGCCAAGGCTCTAAATGAGTAATATTCGCTCATAATCTTTTCAGAAAAAGGGTTCATAATTGCAGCATCAAGTCCAGCCTGAAGTGCCATTGCATAAAAAGTTGCCGTAATATTTTCTCTAGAAGGTAGCCCAAAGGAAACATTTGAAACTCCAAGTGATGTTTTAACTCCCAGTTTTTCCTTAATGAGTCTAATTGATTCAAGAGTTACAGCCGCCGCATTTTTATCGGCGCTAACTGTTAAAGTTAAAGGATCAACAACTATGTCTTCTGGTCCGATTCCGTACTCTGCCGCCTTGTCTACGATTTTTTTGGCAACCTGGTATCTGCCTTCTGCAGTTTTAGGAATTCCATTTTCGTCTAATGTTAAGGCAATTAAAACTCCACCATACTTCTTGGCAATAGGCAAGACCGCCTCCATTGATTCCGCCTTACCGTTTACCGAATTGATAAATGGCTTTCCGTTATAGTATCTAACTGCTATTTCCATAGCCTTGGTATTTGATGTATCGATCATCAAAGGCAAATCCATTACAGATTGTACGTTTTTCATAATATTAAGTAAGGTTTTGACTTCATCAAGTTCCGGTAAACCTACATTTATGTCCAAAACATGGGCATCCCTGTTTCCTTGGTCTTTAGCTATTTTTAGCACTGTGCCAATGTCATCATTTTTCAAGGCTTCTTTAAAGATTTTATTTCCTGTTGGATTTATTTTTTCTCCAATTACCACTGGTGAATATTCCTGTCCAATTTTCACACTGTGAGAATATGAGCTAACTCTAGTTATTCTCTCACCTTGTGGTTTTTTTAATTCAAAGTTGCTGCAAGCCTTAACCAAAGCCTTAATGTGGTCTGGCGTTGTTCCGCAACAGCCTCCAATTAAACATACTCCAGCTTCTACAAAAGATGCTGTTTCTTCTACAAATTCTTCAATTGTTAAGTCGTAAACTGTTTGTCCACCTACTACTTTTGGTAAACCTGCATTTGGGTTAACTAGCATTGGAAGTCTAGTTGTCTTAACCATTTCCTTTACAAATTCAGCCATTTGATGAGGTCCAAATCCACAGTTAATTCCAAGAGCATCCACTCTTAGGCCTTCAAGTAGTGTAACAACAGCTTCAATGTTGGCTCCAGTTAGTAATTGTCCGTTTTCATTTAGCATTACCGATGCAATTATAGGCAGACTTGTGTTTTCTTTGGCCGCTAAAATTCCAGCCTTAAGTTCGTAAGTGTCTGTCATTGTTTCTATCAAAACTAGGTCAGCACCAGCTTCTTCGGCTGCCATCCACATTTTTTTGTATCCCTCATATGCCTGGTCAAAGGTCATATCACCTAATGGTTCAAGAAGTCTACCTGTTGTTCCAAGGGAAGCCGCAACATACATTGGTTTTTCACTATTTAAGGAATCATTTTTTATTTCTTCTATTGACTCCCTAGCCAATGTTACTGCTGCTTTCATCAAGTCAGCTGGATCATACTTAGCATCTTCCATTTTGGCAGGATTTGCACCAAAGCTATTTGTTTCAATTATATTTGCTCCTGCTTTTAAGTATGATTTATGTATTTCCTTAATTACTTCTGGTTTTTCAATATTCCAGTATTCTGGAATATATCCTGAAGGCAGTCCACTTTTTTGAAGTAGTGAACCCATTGCTCCATCAAAAAACAGTATTTCTTTTCCTAGTCTCTTTCTAAACTCCATCTCTAACCTCTATTTCTTTTCCATGTTAAAACCAGCCGATTGGGTGGTTTTGCCCTGGGAATCTATAATCATATACTCGAAACCTTCTTGCTTTTCAATAAACTTAATTGCTCTTTCCTTGCCTAGTAGCAAACTAGTTGTACTCAAAACATCGCTCATTCCAGAGTTTCCTTTTTTGCTTAAAATTGAAATTGCCGTTATGTCAGAATCTACTGGGTACCCAGTTTTAGTGTCCAAAATATGATGATATTTCTTGCCATTTTCCTCAAAAAATCTTTCGTAAGTTCCCGATGTTACCACTGTTTGGTCTTCCATCTGAACAGCTCCAACGATTTCTTTTCTATCAGAATAAGGTGCTTCAATTCCTATTTTCCAAGGTTTGTCCCCATCAGTCTTACGTCCAATGGTTACTATATTTCCCCCTAGATTTATGACTGCAGATTTAACCCCCTTGCTTTCAACATATTCTGAAGCTCTGTCTGCAATATATCCTTTTGCTGTTGCACCTAAATCAAGCCAGGTGTCAGGGTTTGTCAAGCTTACTTTGTTACCCTGGATTTTAATATTCTTGTATCCAACTGTTGCTGCTGCTTTTTTGATGTCCTTATCTGCCGGTTTCTTTGGCTCCGGATCACTAAATCCCCAAAGCTCAGTTAATTTACCAACTGTTATATCAAACTCGCCATTAGTTTCTTCACTAATTTTGACACCCTGTTTAATAAGTTTAACTGTTTCATCTTTGACTTCAACAGGCTTACCTTTGGCGTGATTGATCTTATAAATATCGCTGCTTTCAACTGTTCTGCTTAGTTGGTTTTCTAATTCTCCAATTAATTTGAAGGCCCCGTCAATTATTTCTTCGCCTTGGCTTTTACTTTTATCTAGTATGTCAATTTGGCAGTTTGTATTCAAATAAAATCCAGTCTTTGATACTGGTTCATTTGACGAACAAGAAACCTGTGTTATAATGACTACTGTACATAAAATTAATGTTAAAATTTTCTTTCTCATGTTTCACCTCAAGGAGTATTTATGATTAAAAAAGCTGATATTATTCTCGCTATTTTAATAATTATTATAGGTATAGCCAGTTCCATTTATGTTTCCTTTGGAAACAGTGATAAAGGTTCTAAGGCTACTATTTTTGTTAATAATAAAGTTTACGGTACTTATTCTCTTCTAGTTGATCGTGAGATTACCATTGAAGAAAATGACCATATAAATAAGATTACCATACATAAGGGTAATGTTTCAATGAAATTTTCAAATTGTCATTCACAAGATTGCGTTAAGCAGGGTCATATTCATTCCCCTTCTCAAAGTATTATCTGTTTGCCACACAAAATTGTAATTGAAATTCAAGGCGATTCCAAGGATTTAGACGCTGTTAGCAACTAGTTTGACGGTGTGGCTGTTAGTATTAATGGGGCGCCCTTACTTTGGGTATTAATTTGTAGCCCCAAGTTCCATGTTAATTTGATTAATATAAGGAGAATTCAAATGAGTTACAAAAATAAAAAAAGAGCCAGCAATGTGGCAACGGCTGCCATTCTTGCTACCTTAGCTCTTATATTCTCATATATAGAGGTTCTAATTCCTTTTAACTTTGCTATTCCCGGCATTAAGCTTGGAATTGCCAACTTGGTAATTGTCGTTGCCCTATATAAGCTGGATTTCAAATATGCCTTTCTAATTAACCTTATTCGTATTTTTATTGCTGGCTTCCTCTTTTCAGGAGTCTTCGGGATTTTATACTCCCTGGCCGGCGGAATGCTAAGCCTGTTAATTATGTATGGCCTCAAAAAAACCGGTTTATTCTCAGTTATCGGAGTAAGTTTCGCAGGTGGCGTAGCCCACAACTTAGGCCAGCTAATAACCGCCGGCTTAATAGTCCAAAACATGGCTGTATTCCTTTACTTCCCTGTTCTAATATTCTCAGGACTTGTCACTGGAACCCTAATTGGAATTGTAGCACATCTAATCTTAAATAAGTTACCAAACAAAATTGCCCTAGCCTAATTGGCAGGGCAATTTTGCCCTGCGGCGGTGGGATCCGAGGGGTTTGTGGGCGATTCGGCGGCGGTTTTCTGCTTTCGGCGGCGAGTTGCCTCGAATCGGCGGCGGTTTTCAGCTTTCGGCGGCGGTTTTCGCCTGAATCCGAGGCAGTTTATGGCAATCCTCGGGCGGTTTTCTGCTTTCGGCGGTGATTTTCGCCTGAATCCGAGGCAGTTTGTGGCAATCCTCGGGCGATTCCGTCTGAAGCCTGGCGATTTTCTGGGAATCTGCCGCAAAAAGGTACAATTCGCCCTATATTGAATGTAGAATACCCTTCTTCAGGTAACAAATTTTAAAGAAGGGTATTTTTAGTGGATTTTGGGGAAGTGAGTACCTTTTTGCTGGGTTTATGATCAAATTACTGGTTATATCAACAGATTGCTGGTTTCAACTAAGGTTGACCCCAAGCAAGGGTATCAAAAAAACGACCTGACGGTCGTTTTTTTGTGTTCGCTATGAATTAAGCTTCTGCCTTCACTTCAGGTTCAGCTTTCACTACTACTTTTTTTGTTTTTGGAATAACTACGATTGCGCCTGTTGGACATTCTTTTGCACAAAGTCCACAGTTCTTACACTTGTCGTAATCAATCTTAGCTAAGTTGCCTTCAACGTGGATAGCGTCAAACTTACAAGTGTTTTCACACTTCTTACATCCGATACATCCAGATTTACAAGCTTTCATAACTTTAGCTCCCTTGTCTACTGAGTGACATCTAACTGAAACTCTGTCATCCTTAGTTAGGATTTCAATTACAGACTTAGGACATGCCTTAGCACAAGCTGCACAGCCTACGCATAGGTCTCTGTCAACGCAAGCAATTCCGTCAACAATTTTTAGGGCTCCGAAATCACATGCTGCAACACAATCGCCTAATCCTAGACAACCTTTTGTACAAGCTTTTGCTCCACCAAATAGTGTAGAAGCTTCTTTACATGTCATGTTCTTACCATATTCTAATACATCTTTAGCAACATTATTGTTACCCTGACACATTACAACTGCCACTGGAGGTGCTCCTGCAGAAGCTTCAACTCCTAGAAGTTCTCCTAGTCTAGCTGCTAGATCTGCTCCACCAACTGGACATCTTGTAATGCTAGTTTCTTTATCTTCTCCAAAAGCTGCAGCATAGTCATCGCAACCTGCGAATCCACATGCACCGCAATTAGCTCCTGGAAGTTCTTCTCTTACTTTAGCTACGATTTCGTCTATTGGAACAAACATAATCTTAGAAGCAACAGTAAGAACGATACCAAAGATTAAACCAATGGCTACAACCAAGATAATTGGTATAATATTCATAAGCTGACCTCCTTATGCAAATATTCCGTCTACCATTCCACTGAATCCCATGAAACATAATGATAGAATAGAAGCAGTAACTAATGTGATAGGAATACCCTTAAATGGTGCAGGTACTCTATCGTTGTTTTCTAATTTTCCTCTAAGTCCAGCAAATAGTACCATAGCTAATAGGAAACCAATACCAGCTCCTAATGCTGAGAAAATTGACTGAACGAAGTTGTATCCTTCGTCAATATTTAGGATAGTTACACCAAGTACCGCACAGTTAGTTGTGATAAGTGGTAAGTAAACTCCTAAAGATTTGTATAGAGGTGGCATGTATTTCTTTAGTGTCATTTCTAGTAACTGTACTAGAGAAGCGATTACTAAAATAAATACAATTGTCTGTAGGTATCCAATACCCTGTGGCACTAAGATTAAAACCTGAATAGGCCATGTACAAGCAGTAGCAAGTACCATTACGAAAGTAACGGCAGCACCCATACCAACTGCTGAGTCAAGTTTCTTAGAAACTCCTAAAAAAGGACAAATTCCTAAGAACTTTGATAAAACGAAGTTATCTACAAGGATAACACTCATCATGATCATTAATAATTCTTTCATTATGCTTTATCCCCCTGTCCTTCACATGTAGAGCTTGCACAAACTGAGGCTGAAGGACAACCTTCACAGCTGAAGCTCTTCTTTTTGATAGCTTTTCCGTTTGAAGCCCAGTTTACTCCAGCGATAAGAATCGCAAATACGAAGAATCCACCAGGAGCTAACATAAAGATAGTCATAGGATCGATTACTTCTGTAGTAACAGGGATATCGAATAATGTGCCTGAACCGAAGAATTCTCTGATTAGACCCATAACTGTTAATGTTAATGAAAATCCAATACCCATTCCAATTCCGTCTAATGCAGAATCGATAACTGAGTTCTTGTTAGCGAACATTTCTGCTCTACCAAGAATAATACAGTTTACTACGATTAGAGGAATAAATAGTCCAAGTGAATCATTGATTGCTGGCAAGTATGCCTGAAGTAACATCTGTACAACTGTTACGAATCCAGCGATTACTACGATGTAGCAAGGGATTCTAACTGTGTCAGGAATGATCTTCTTTAGTAATGAAATAGCAATGTTTGAACAAATAAGTACTACCATTGCAGAAACACCCATTCCAAGTCCATTGATAGCACTTGTTGTTGTAGCAAGTGTTGGACAAGTACCTAGTAGTAAAACTAATACTGGGTTTTCTTTAATAATACCTTTTGTTAAGATTTTTAATTTATCCATTATTTTACACCTCCGCAGTCTTTAAATTGTTGCAGAGCGCCTTGAACAGCGTCATAAACACCATTTGATGATACACTTGCACCTACAATGTAGTCTACCTTTGGATCATCTTTAATATTATCTACTGCAAGCTCATTAACACCAACATATCCTTTTAGGTATTCTGGAGTCATAGCTTTAGTTCCTAGACCTGGTGTATCTGCATGTCCAGTAACTTTTACTCCAGTAATAGCGCCATCAGCATCGATACCTACCATTACTGTCATTGTTCCACCAAATGATTTAGATGTTGAAGTAACAGCAACACCAGCTTTATTCTTAGCTGAGAAGTATCCTTCAATACCTTCATTTAATTTGCCTGTGTATTCAACAAATGAATCTCCCTTAGCAAGAACTTCTGCTCTAGCTAAGTCAGCGTTAACTTTATTAATCTTTTCGATTGTTGGCTTTGTAGCGCCATTAGTCATAACAAGTGCAAATGTAACTACTAAACAAATAATTACAAGTACTATTGTAGGCGCAAAAGTTGTTTTGAATGATTTATTTTCCATCCTTAGCGCCTCCCTTCTTAACTTTGTACATGCTGTTTTCACAGAAGTTATCAATGTGAGGTGTTAATACGTTCATTAATAGAATCGCAAATGAAACACCTTCAGGGTAAGCACCAAATAGTCTTACTAGCATTGTCATAATACCACATCCAATACCAAAGATTAATTTACCTTTAGCAAGAACTGGAGTTGTTACATAGTCTGTAGCCATGAAGAATGCACCAAGCATTACACCACCAGCTAAAACGTGGAATACTGGATCCTGTCCAGCAATTAAAGCGATTACAGCAACTGTTGCAATAAACGCAATCGGTGTGATTGGAGAAATAACTTTCTTCCAAATTAAGAATACTCCACCGATTAATAGTGCAACTGCACTAACTTCTCCCATTGATCCGCCAATGAATCCTAGGAACATATCCATGTTTGAAGGAAGTTGTCCTTCTCCAGCTTTAAGAATTCCTAGAGGAGTAGCTCCTGTTACGCCATCAACGCCTCTTGGAACAGGCCATGTTGTCATCTGAGTTGCAAATGAAATGAATAGTACAATTCTAGCTGTAATAGCTGGGTTGAATAGGTTCTTTCCAAGTCCGCCGAATAATCCCTTAACGATTACTACGCCGACAAAACAACCAACAACTGCAATCCAATATGGTAGATTTGATGGTACATTAAAAGCGATTAATAAACCAGTTAAAGCGGCTGAACCGTCTGTAACTGTCTGTGGTAATTTTCTTATTACATTTAATAGGTATTCAAAACCTATTGATGCAATCATACATACCGCTGTTAGAATTAAAGCTCTAACGCCAAATACATATGTACTTACAGCAAGTGATGGTACAAGAGCAATCATAACTAAAGACATGATTCTTCTTGTATCCTCATTAGATACCTGATGAGGAGATGCTGCAACTGTTAAATTATTATGAAATTTATTTGCCATTATTTACTCATTGCCTCCTTTACAAAACCCTTAGCTATTGTGTTTGTGAAGCCTAAAGGTCTTCTAGCTGGACATACGTATGAACAACTTCCGCAGTTCATGCACTGATCAACCTGTAAGAACTGTAGTCTTTCAGCATCTCTGTTTTCGTAAGCTTCAGCTAACGCATAAGGTAATAATTCAAATGGACAAGCTGAATGACATCTTCCGCAGTTGATACATGCTGTTTCTTCTGCAATAAGAGCCTGTGGCTTGTTGAATGCTAAAATAGCATTGTTGTTCTTTACTACTGGTAGTTCATCAGAGAAAACTGCTCTTCCCATCATAGGACCACCCATTAAGATCTTAGTTGGATCTTCTTTGTATCCACCTGTAGCTTCAATTAAGTCTGCGATTCTAGTTCCAAGTGGAGCAATATAGTTACCTGGCTTAGCAACTGCATCACCATCAACTGTCATTCTCTTCTTAACTAGAGGCATACCTGTTCTGAAGTACTGTCCAACAAAAGCAATAGAAGTAATATTAGATAATACAACACCTAATGCAGCAGGTAGAACTCCTGCGTTCATTGTCTTACCAGTGATTTCGTATACCATTACACGTTCAGCTCCCTGTGGGTAAGTTGTCTGTAATGAATGAACTGAAATCTTATCGTTGATCTTCTGTTCTACAAGCATAGCATTGATCTTGTCAATAGCATTCTGCTTGTTGTTTTCAATTCCCAAGTATCCATGAGATAGATTTAGATGCTTCATTACTAAAAGCATACCATCGATAATGTCCTGTGTATCTTCAAGCATTAATCTGTGGTCAGATGTAATGAATGGCTCACACTCAGCACCATTAACGATTAAAGTATCTACTTCATCAATGTTCTGTGGATTGAACTTAATATGTGTCGGGAACGACGCTCCGCCTAACCCAACTAGTCCGCTCTTTCTGATTTCAGCAACGAACTCCTTTAAATTTTCTGCCTTTGGAATTTCAATTCCCTCATAAGCTTCTTGTAGTTTGTCTGTTTCAATGACAATTGTTTGATCAAATCCTCCCATTGCATTACGAACTTCGCCAATTTCCTTGACTGTTCCGCTTACACTAGAATGGATTGGTGCACTTACAAATGCGTCAGTATCTCCGATCATTTGTCCAACTTTAACAGTATCACCCTTTGCTACTAATGGTTTACATGGCGCACCAATGTGCATTGCCATTGGGATGCAAACTTCATCAGGAACAGGAATTACAACTGTTTCACACTCTGCAGTGTTTTTGTGATGGGCAACGTGGATGCTCTGTAAATGCTTTCTTTGTTGACTCATTTATGAAACCTTCCTTTCGTGAAAAAATTAATATATATCATAGCGATACGAATAATTGTACCACTATTGTTACAAAAATGCCACCCGAAAAATGCCAAAGTTCCACATTTTTTGTTTCCTTAGCATTTTTTCTTCGACGATATATTCTAACATACTAAATATTGACATTCAACACTTAAATATAAACTTTATAAACTACATATGTCCTGTCTTTTCTAGATTTACCTTGTATTTGATCCAAAATAATTTTACCTTTGCCACGCAAAACAATTTTATCTCCCTCAACTATCTTCTTGTCAGCTTTATTAACTTCCAAATTGTTTACAAAAACAATTCCCCTATTTATAGATTCAACAGCCTTAGTTCTCGAAACCTTAAAAGCTGATGAAATCACATTATCAAGCCTTAGACTTGCAATAGTATCTGTAACTTCCTTAAATTGAACTTCCGGAATATCAATCTGAGAAATATTCACAGAATCAACTGACAGCTCAGTTGACCCTGCACTAAAATAATGGGTCAAAATAAAATCGCAAATTTCCTCAAGGCAAATAATGTCCGCTCCATTATCTCTAACTAAAATATCTCCAATAACGCTTCTATCAATTCCCAAACTCAAAAGGGAACCAAGATAGTCTCTGTGAGTAAGTTGTCTCCCACCTGGTTTCTTGGAAACTCTAATAACTCCAAGTTGACTTAGGCAGTCTTCCTTAGTGGCATAGTCTGGCAAAAAAAAGCAAACTACCCTCTCTGCTTCGTCGTAACCACCGATGAGCAATTTTTGCACCCCGGGAAGTGTCACAATGCCGCTGGCAATAGACCTTTCGTGAAGGCTCAAAAACCCTGTGCGCGTTGTCATGTAATGGCTTTCGCACTGCTTCATTTTATCTTCGATTTGTCCAATTAGTATTTTGTCTTCTTTCATGTTGCTCCTATTTAGACCAGCTGGTCTTCACTGTGTAGTCTGTCACCTGGAAAAAAGTCACCCCAGGCGATAGCTTAATGGTCTGCCCATTTTGGTCTTTAAATGTAGTTCTGCCGTCTAGTGAATCTCTAGACCAAGTGGCTGAAATAGCCTTACCCCTTGTAAACACAGTAGCTTCGCCACCTTCTGTCATATTAATAGCAAGCCTACCTTGATCGTCTAAAACCTTGATGTTCACTTTTTGAAAAACTACGTTGGCACATTTAATCTGTTTGCCCGTTTCTTTGTCGGTAAAGGCATCTCCACCAGTGTACCTTGCGTATTTTTTTTCTTCCTTATTATATATATACTGATTTTTGGTTTCAACATAGTCGCAATTTATTACATTGGCGTCCTTGCCCTCAACCTTGTCTCCCTTTTGAAGAAATTCGAAAGCTTCAGGCTTAGATTTTTCTGTGTAGCCCTTCTTTTTGGCACACTTAAGAATCTTATCACCTTCGGTGTAACAGTTGTGAGGAATGTTTCTGTCATCGGATCTATAGAAGTATTCCCAATTTAACGCTCCGGGAATATAATCAATTACTCCACTTTCCAAATACATTTTGGCGTCCTGGCTCCAACCGTTATGAATTAAAATCGCATTGTATTCTCTTGCAATATCAACAATATACGGCCTTGCACTTCTAAGTGGCCCAACCTTGCCTGGCAGGTTTTCATAAAATATCATTTCAAATCTACTGCCTCCGCCTTCAATTGGAACCTCGTAAACCACATCGGCTTTTCCTATGGAAGATTGAGGTCTAGCCAAGTAACTGTCGTTGTCGGTGCTAAACATTAAAGGTTTATCTAGCAGGTTTTTGGCCTCTAACCCTGTCAGCGGATTTATTAGAGCTGTTTTTTGGGGCACCCTTGGTTCAGTTTTGTCCGAGTCTTTGTTAAGGAATAAATACCCTCCTACTGCTGCTGCCACAATTACTAAAATTATTATTATGGCCAAAACTCCTCTTTTCATTTTACATTTTTGATTAGTGGCTACTTTTTTTCCCATTGGTCTTGGTGCTCTACTCATTTGCTCTCCTTTACTAATTTTAATTTATTGGCAATAATCTTAGCGATTAATTGGTATCCTTCTTCCGTTGGATGAAGGCCATCTACAAATTTGCCATACTCCCTATACTCTGGATCAAGGTCCAAAAACCCGTAGCCAAATTCTTCAGCTGCCTCTTTAAGTAAGTCCCTTAAGTGGTCAATATTTTGGTTCACCTTGTTATAGTCTGTATTATCTCCTGTAATCCAAAATCTTTCGGCTTCTACAGGGTTTGTTTTGGTTGGTGAAATTAAGTAAGGTTTTAACCCCTTTGCCTGGCAAATAGCGGCAATGGCAAGGTTTTGTTTCAAAACTTCTCTAGGATTTCTAAGGTCAAATATGAAGTCGTTTGAGCCTGCAATAATTGTTGCAATGTGCCCTTCAATTAAATGGTATTCTTCTTTTCTAACCCTAGAGAGAATTTCCCCAGAAGTTTCTCCGCTAACACCAAGGTTAACTGTAACAACCGGCCCACCGTTAGGTTCTTTGTATTTTTGTTGTAATATGTGTGGGAAATCGTGGCCAGGGCCATGGGGATATCCCCTTGTCAGGCTATCGCCTATACAAATAATTTTCATGTGTGCTCCTTGCATTCTGCCACGGGGAGCTGCCGCTCCCCCTGGCTTCAGCCCTTAAGTATTTTTGGGGCTGAAGTCCAGATGTTCTCTTGCAGATTTTTTGGTGCGAGAACATTGTGGCTGTGATATAATCATTATACTATGTTTAAACAAACTTGCAACTAGTTGCAATAGAGCAGAAAGGAAATAATTACATGAAACATTCAATTAAACCTAGCGGAGTTTGCGCTAGTAAAATTAATTTTACATTAGATGGTAACATTGTTACAGATATTAGCTTTGAAAACGGCTGTGATGGCAACCTTAAGGCAATTTCAATTTTGGCTCAAGGTCAAACAGTGGAAGCCTTAACAAATCAGCTTTCAGGAATTTGCTGTGGCCGCAAGAAAACATCTTGCAGCGATCAATTGGTTAAGGCATTGGCTAAGGCTCAGGCCGAAGAAGCCAAGGCTTAATCATTAAATAAGAAAGGATCACAATGAATAATTTTATTATTAAACATTTCATTAAGGACTATGAAAATGTTAGGGATAAAAAAGTTAGAGATAGCTATGGCAAATGTGCCGGCATTGTTGGAATTTTAACCAACCTAATCCTTTGTGGCTTTAAGGTGTTAGTTGGAATTTTTACGGCTAGTATTGCCATTATTGCTGACGGGATTAATAACCTAGCCGACGCATCATCATCAATAATCACCTTAGTTGGTTTCAAAATGGCCCAGCGCCCAGAAGATGAAGATCATCCCTTTGGTCACGCTCGAATTGAGTATTTAACAGGACTCTTTATATCTATTGTAATCATTATTGTTGGCTTACTACTTTTGAAGTCATCAGTTATTAAGATTTTTCACCCTGAAATTTTAGAATTCACTGCAACAACAATTGTAATTTTAGTTGTGGCAATTCTGGGCAAAATATGGCAAAGCTCCTTTTACCGTACTTTAGGTAAAAAGATTAATTCTATTGCCCTACTTGCTACTGCAACAGATAGTAGGAACGACGTTATTTCAACAACTGTTGTTTTAATTGGAGTTATTATCACTAAAACAACTGGTCTTTGCCTTGATGGATATTTAGGTTCACTTGTTGCAATATTTGTTGTTTATTCAGGTATTGAACTTATTAAAGAAACTTCTAGCCCACTTCTTGGCGAAGCACCAAGTGATGAGCTGGTCAAAGATATTTGCGAAATTGTTTTGGCCCATGAAGATGTAATTGGAGTCCACGATTTAATGGTTCACAATTACGGTCCCGGCAATATTTTTGCTTCTATTCACGTTGAAGTTGATGCTTCAATAGATATTATGGTTAGCCATGATTTAATTGATAACATTGAAAATGAAATCGCTGAAAAACTTCACATTGAGTTTGTAATCCATATGGATCCAGTTAAGGTTAACGATCCGGTTTTACTTGAAATTGCACCAATTGTTGCCACTTGCGTTAACCAAATTGAAGGTCTTCGTGGTTTCCACGATCTTCGAATAGTGCCAGGGCCTAGTCATACAAACATTATTTTTGACATTGTTATGACCAATGATTGCCAGATGACCGAAAACCAAATTATTAAGCACATTGATGCTTGTATCAAGGAACTTGACCCTACCTATTTTGTGGTAATTAACTTTGACAAGGCATACACAACACTGATATAAGCTGGATTGAGCGGGTTTTGCCCAAAAAATCTTACGGAGAACAACATGAAAGATAAGACTTTTATTCTTAAATTAATACTGACTATAATTCTGGTGGTGGCTGGATTTGCTGCAGTTTATAACGACTGCGGGATTTATAATAGGCCTATTATGAAGGTTAATTCGGTGGAAACTGTTGGCAGCCTTCAGACCATTACAGGTGTAATGAAAAACGGTGATAACAAAGGTTCCCAGGTTACTGTTACTAACAAGTTTGAGAAGTCTTTGGTTTACGATAACAAATATCACAAGGGGAATCTGCTTTTTTTGTCAGAGGATACTTCTAGTAAAGATGTGCAGATTTCTGGTCAAAAACGTGATCATTTGGTGGCTTTGATTTTTCTGATTTTGTTTGGGGCTTTGTTTTTGGTTGGTGGAATCCAGGGGACTTACACTATTTTGGGGCTGGTTATTAATGTTTCGATTTTTTTCTTTTTGCTGACTTTTTACGGCAAGGGTACAAATATTCTATTGATTTCTGTGGCTCTTTCGACGATTTTCACCCTTTTGGTTCTGGTTTTGATCAATGGCTTTAACCGAAAAACTCTGGTGGCGGCGGCGGCAACTTTGTCGTCGGTTGTTGTAATTGGCCTGATTTCCGGAGCGGTTATCTTCCTAGGGCCTGATATTGACTACGATTTTGTGGAGTTTATGCCTGAGCCTTTTACTCAAAAA
Organism: Anaerovoracaceae bacterium; assembly: GCA_036646055.1. GTDB lineage: Bacteria > Bacillota > Clostridia > Peptostreptococcales > Anaerovoracaceae > JAVWMQ01. The sequence continues at coordinate 436,852 of JAVXMY010000001.1, forward strand.
AACGCTCATCTCATGTTTTTGTCAGAGATTATTATTGGGTCTCTTGGTATCATTATGGATATTGCGGTGACTATTACGGCTACTGCCTTTGAGCTGATTCGTCAGGATCCTAGAATTAGTAATCGCCAGTTGATGAGTTCTGCTAGAACTGTTAGCGATGACATTACGGGGACAATGATTAATGTGGTTTTTTTCACTAATATTGCTGCTATTATACCTATTTTTATTTTGTGTCTGCGCAATGACTTTCATTTTATGACTGTTATTAACAACAATATTGGCTTTGAAATTGTTAGGTTTCTCACTGGTGCAACTTCCATTGTTCTTACAATTCCAATTACCCTTTTGGCTGTTATGGTGTTTCATAAAAACGACGGTAATTCTGATGCGGATGGGGAGGCTGGCCCAAAATCCATGGCAACTTCGAAGGGAGGTGAGTCTTAATGACTGTAGTTTTTTTACTAATATTTTTATTTCTGACTTTGCTAATTGGCCGAGACAGAACTGCTAAATCATTAATTACTTTAGGCTTCAATGCTGTCATTTTAGGATTCACAATTACTGCCATTAACTTTGGCGCAAACCCTCTAGTTGTAACGGCTATAGCCTGCACAGTAATTGCTACTGTCACTTTGTTTTATCAAAATGAGATTAACATTAAAACGACCACAGCCTTTGGGTGCGTGTTTGCAATCGTTTTACTTTCGGGTTTTGGGATTTATGCTATTACTGTTTTGGGTAATCTTCAAGGATTTCCAACTGGTCAGTATTCCATTTCTGCCAACAATGGCTACTTGGCTGAAATTGGCGTAAATATGGCTTTCCTTCAGATTTCGGTTATTTTGCTTATGGTAGTTGGTGCAATTATTGATACTAGTCTTGCAGTTTCTTCTGCCCTTTATGAGGTTAAGCGAAATAACCCGGATTTAGGTTCATTGGGTCTTTTTAAATCTGGAATTAATATTGGGCGGGATATTTTAAGTTCAACTATTAATACTTTGCTTTTTATTTTTCTTGGAGAATACCTGGCCATGTTTATTCAACTAATGGACATTTATTCTTTTTCTGAAATTATTAATTCAAAGGAGTTTGCTGAAGAGGTTATTTCAATTGGTATTACAGGTATTGGATGTGTTGCAATTATTCCACTTACAGCTTTTGTGTCCAGTATATTTTATACAAAACAAAACAAGGTTTCCTCCTAGAGGAAACCTTGTTTTTCCTTTTTGGGGTTGTAATATTATGCAAATCACTGTATAATCTTATACAAATTATTCAAAGAAAACGGAGGAAAAAAATGGTAGATTTTAATTTAATCGCTGAGACAGATAAGGATATTGCTGATCTTTTAAAAGCCGAACTTGGCAGACAGCAGCATCATTTAGAGTTAATTGCAAGCGAGAATATTGTTTCAGATGCAATAATGGAAGCAGCTGGTTCTCACTTAACTAATAAGTATGCGGAAGGTTATCCAGGGAAGAGATTCTATGGGGGCTGTGAGTTTGTTGATGGCGTTGAAGTTATTGCCATTGAAAGAGCTAAGAAGCTTTTTGGTGCAGATCATGCAAATGTTCAGCCTCATTCAGGTGCCCAGGCTAATGCTGCAGTTTACTTAGCCCTTTTATCTCCTGGAGATAAAATTTTAGGTTTAGACTTAAGTCATGGTGGTCATTTGACTCACGGTTCTAAGGTTAATTCTTCTGGTAAGATTTACGAGTCACATTTTTATGAAGTAAATCCTGATTCTGAAGTTATAGATTATGATGAAATGCTTGTTAGGGCTAGGGAAGTTCAGCCTAAGATTATTATTTCTGGTGCTAGTGCTTATCCTAGAATTATAGATTTCAAAAGGATTAGAGAAATTTGTGATGAAGTTGGGGCTATTATGTTTGTTGATATGGCTCATATTGCAGGTCTTGTTGCTGCTGGTCTTCATCCAAGTCCAGTTCCTTATGCAGATATTGTTACTACAACTACTCACAAGACTTTGAGGGGCCCACGAGGTGGATTGATTCTGTGCAAAGAACAATTTGCCAAAAAGATAGATAGCGCGGTTTTTCCTGGAAACCAGGGTGGTCCGCTTATGCACATTATTGCGGCTAAGGCAGTTTGCTTCAAGGAAGCTCTTCAGCCGGAGTTTAAGGAATACCAGGCACAGGTGGTAAAAAACGCTACAGCTATGGCTAATCGCTTAGTTGAAAATGGTTTTAGATTAATTTCTGGTGGTACTGACAATCACTTAATGCTTGTTGACGTTACGCCTTATGGGGTGAACGGCAAGGAGGTTCAGAACTTACTTGATTCAGCTAACATTACACTTAACAAGAATACAATTCCTAAGGAACAGCTTAGTCCTTTCTTAACTAGTGGAGTTCGAATCGGTACGCCGGCGGTTACTACTAGAGGTATGAAGGAAGCTGAATGTGTTGAAATTGCAGACTTAATCACTGAATTAATCAAAGGCGGCCAAGGTGCAGTCGAGGCTGTTAAGGCTAAGGTTATTGCACTTTGCGACAGATTCCCAATTTATCCTAACAATTAATTTGCTCGAAGTTAGCAATTCAAAGGGGCGGTCCAGCTTGCTGTGCCGCCCTTTTGTGGCTTCCAGTTTGCTAAGCCTAGCAATTTGATGATAAACCCAGCAATTTGATCACAGAACCCAGCAAAAAGGTACTTTTTGATGATTTTTCTATTGCCAGTACCTTTTTGTTGGCAACAAATTTTCAAAAAGGGTACAAAACAGCCTTTTCTCTATGTCCAGTACCTTTCTCTTAGCAACAAACTTATGACAAAGAGAACAAATTGTAGATAAACGTTCGCTTTATACCTTTTTGGGCGGTCAAAGTCTTTCGCAAAGTCCAAAAATCTCTCATATCATAGATTTGTTATAGACAAAAAGGTATTCACTTCCCCAAATTCCACTAAAAATACCCTTCTTCAAAATTTGTTACCTGCAGAAGGGTATTCTGGTTTCTATTTAAGCCGAATTGTACCTTTTTGCGGCAGAATCGAGCAGAATCTCCAAGCTTCAGGCGGAATCGCCCTAGCCGCCGCCTGGATCGCTCCGGAATGCGGCGGGATGCGGCGCATTCTGGTCGGTTTTTCTATCTAACGTACACCTTTGGTAGTCTCTGGCCGAATGCGCAGCAGATTTCGTAGTTAATTGTGCCTGTTGCTTCAGCAATATCGTCAGCCAAGATTGTGTGTTTTCCGTCGGTACCCATGATGATTACTTCATCACCAACCTTAACGTTTTTAACATCTGTAACGTCTATCATACACTGGTCCATGCAAATGTTTCCTGCAATTGGAGCAAGTGTACCGTTAACAATAACCTTAGCCTGAGCTGAGTATGGTCTTGGATATCCGTCAGCGTAGCCTAAAGTAATTGTTGCAATAAGGCTTTCTCTTTCTGCAATAAACTTACGTCCGTATCCACAGCTGAATCCAACTGGTACCTTCTTTAAGTGAACAATGTTAGCCTTAACTGACATAGCAGGTTTAATGCTTAACTGATTCTTGTCAACTTCATTTGATGGATAACATCCATAAAGGATTATTCCTGGTCTAACTGCATCAAAGTAAACAGAAGGAATCTCCATAATTGAAGCACTGTTTGCGAATGTTTTCATTGGAATATCTAATCCAGCCTTAACTAGCTCTTCTGCAAATGCGTTATATCTGCCTTCCTGAACCTGAGCAAAACTCTTGTCTGCAGCGTCAGCAGTGGCAAAATGTGAAAACAGTCCCTTAACCTTGAAGTTAGATAGATCCTGCATTTTTTTGATGTCGTCAATTGCTGTGAAGTCGTCTGCAAGATATCCGATTCTGCCCATTCCAGTGTCTATTGCCACAAGGCCTTCAACCACAACTCCATTTGTTGCAGCGTAATCTGAAATTGCCTTAGCGTTTTCTGAATCATTAACAACTGGTGTCAAGTTATATCTAACAATTATATCTGCATACATGTCCGGTGTAAGTCCTAAAATAATAATTTCTTCTAGGGCTCCCGCTTCTCTCAAAACAACCGCTTCATGAAGTGTTGCTACTGCAAAAATCTTCACCCCGTTTGCTCTAAGTATTTCCGCCATTTTTACAGAACCATGTCCGTATCCATCAGCCTTAATAACTCCAATAATATCCTTGTCTTCTCCAACTTTTGCCTTTATACTCTTGATATTGTAGTCAACATTTGAAAGGTTAACCTCAACCCAAGCAGGTCTAATTGCGTCTTTGTACATATTCTCCCATCCTTTCGATAGTATCTTTTATTTTTCAATCTGCTACTATTATAGTACTTTTCTTTTGACTTTTCAACCAAAAACCTCTCATTCCAGCTCAATCGGGCCTCAATAGGTACAATATTCTCGCAGCAAGTTTATGGCAAATAAAAAAACGATGAATTAACATCGCTTCTTTATATAATACATTTATTTTACTTAGACTAGTGTCTTCGTATACTAATTAGATAGCCTCTAACTGATCATTACCTAGGCTATGTTTAACTCTGTCTCTTTCTTCTGCTGTTTTCGCATCATTCCAGTTGTCCATAGTTCCTACTAGATATCCAGTAATTCTTCTAATTCTTTCGATCTGAACTGGAGCAAACTTGTAGTTTAAATCCACATATTCGCCATCGATATTAACATCAATACTTTCTAGCTTTCTATTATATTTATCCTGTAAGTAATCCACGTATACTTCTGCTTCTTCTTTAGAGGCATTTCCCTTAATTTCTACAAACATTGTGTTAACCCTCCTAATATTTATTAACCATACACTATATGTTGCGTTTTTATTATATACCTCATATGGGAAAATTAAAACACCTTTTTTGAAATTTCTTAATTTTCTCTTTTGCGGCAGCGGTCATGGGGTCTATTTGGAGGTATTTTCAACTGATGACGGCAGCGGTCAGGGGTTCTATTTGGAGGTATTCTCTAGCCTAGGTGGAATTATGATTTGGGTTATGAAATTATCGTTCTTTTGATGGAAGCGCACCATTCCTCCGTAGTTTCTCACCAAGTCTCTAATACTTTTAGTTCCAGTCCCACCGTCAGGTCTATTGCTTTGAGGCATGTTGCCTGACATTGTTACAGGCTCAATACATGTGTTGTTCACTTCAATTCTTAGGTCATTATCAAAGGTGGCACTAAATGAAATGTATGGAGCTAGATCGCCTAGTTCAATGGCACGATTGCAGGAATGAACGGCGTTTTCTAAAACATTAGACAGTATTGTACCAAGGTCCGGATTGGAAATAGTTAAAGTATCTGGTACTGATGCCAAAGCACTGAAACTAATACCGTGTCGCTCTGCTTCACTTTCATAAATTCTTAGAACCGTATTAACAACTAGATTATTACTAAATCTCTTTAGGTTTTGTTTTTCTATGTTTGCATTAGCAGTCTTAAGATAGCTTTTGGCCTCACTAATATTCCCTTCATTTAAACATTCCAAAACATAGTTATTGTGATGTCTAACATCGTGTCTAGACTGTCTTGCATAATTTAAATATTCATTGTACTTTACAATTTCCCCTTCAAGTTGTTTAGCATTATGCTCAATTTTTAGAAACACCTTTAAACCCTGAATGTTTTTGTATAGGGCATAAACAAACATAAAGAAAATCATTTCAACTAAACCAATCAAAACCGTACAATAAATCGGATGATAGGTAAAGTTGTGAGCCGGATATATTGGAATTAAATATACGCTAATTAAAACACAAGCTGGAATTATTATTAGAGCATAAAGATCTCCATGGATATTATCAACTAAGTATCTAAGCGGCTTGGCCAAAAACTTTAACTCTAATAGTAATATTAGAGGCGTAATGACAATGAGAATTAATACTAAAGTTCCATAGGAAAGATCAAATATATGTCTAATCATATTAAGAACTATAGAAGATGCTGTACTGATTTGACTCGATATAAATAGCAAGAATATTGTTTTAATAGGCGGGTCCGTTGTAAAAATAAATACAGAAAGCATACTAAAAATTAAAACAAAATTACATATAGTTTTAAAATTACTGTATCCCATTACAACCATCATTATAGATGGCACAATTATAATATATGCAAAAAAAACAACATTCCCAATTATTAGCCGTTTTTTACTTTTGTAACCTAGCCCAAGAACTCTAAACATAAATGTAATAAAGAATGTGGGTATAATAAATTTCAGCAGGTAAATTGCTAAATCAAAACCTGTCATCTATTCATCCCTCCTCCAAAAATATAATCAAAATATGTATCCTGTATATCCTTATAATTACGTCTGGAAATTGGCAGAGAAATACCATTTTTCAAAATAATAGACGTCCTCTCTATAGACTTAATGGCATTATTGTTTACAATATAACCCTTGTACGGAGAGATAAACTGGCTATGAGCGGTTTTTTTCAAAAAATCCAGGGTAGCTGACAATGTATTTTTGCGCTCCAAAAAAGCCTGATCCTTGGTGTGTATCTGGAGCTGGTGTCCGTTGCTCTCAATGTAGTAAATCCGGTTTATATCCACAGTGGTCACGTTGCCCTTGTTGCCATTAATTGCTAGAAGGTGTGTCCAGGTTTTGTCTATGCTTTCAAAGGCCCTGTCCATTGCACCGTCAAAATCATCTCTAGTAAATGGTTTCATCAAGTAATGTGTGGCTTTCAGGGAAAAAGCGTCCACTGCAAATTCGTCGCTGGTAGTTACAAAAATGATTTCAGTCTTGTTTTTGGTTTTGCGAATGTCTTTGGCTACTTCTACCCCAAGCATTCCAGGCATGCAAATATCGAGCAACACTATATCGTAGCCCTTATTTTCATCGTACTTGCTTAGAAACTCAATTGGATTGTTTGAGGTTTCTAACCTATATTCACCTTTGTCATTTGATTTAAAATATTCCTTAACTGCCGACTCCATCTTTAAGATTTCCTCTAAACTGTCATCGCATATTGCAATCTTAAGCATTTAAATCCCCCCTTATGTTGTCTGTTTACACTTTAAGGTTCAACAAATACTAAAGAAGAGCCATTTGGCCCTTCCTAGTATTTTTCTATTTATATTAACCCCTAATAAATATCTCTTTTATGGGCTTATTATATCACTTTACCACTGCTATGTGCTACAAATAACGCAAACTGCACCTTTTCTACCCAAACTGCACATCTATTGCTATTAGTTTTCTTGAATAGGCAAAGCTATAGAACTAGTGAAGGTTTTGTCCTTCCACTCCATATTCACTTGTCCTCCGTAATAGTTTGCAATACTGGCTATAGATGTAGTCCCTATGCCGCTGCCCTTGTCCTTAGTTGAAATATATTTGCCATTTTCTACTATCGGTTCACTAACGGGAGAGTTTTTGACCTCTATAACAAAATTCCTGGATCCTACAAGGCGACTTTTGATGGTTATTTGGGGAGATTTCTCAAGGCCAACACCCTCTAAGGCATCAATAGCGTTTTCCAAAATATTGCCTAGTAATACACAAATATCTGGTTCGGAAATTGAAATGTCCTCTGGAAAATCCATATCACAGGAAACATCAATACCTATATGTTCTGCCCTCTCAATATAATATCTAACCATTGTATTTGCCACATGGTTTTGGCAGAACCTACGCCTGTCTGCAAAACTAAGTTTTTGTCCGTAAATTTTAATATACTCTTTTAATGCTGTTTCATTACCTTCATCTAAATAGGAATTAATCAACCTTATGTGTTGTCTTAAGTCATGTCGGTGCATTGTTGTTGTTTCTTGAGATTTCTTCAAAATCGCAAATTCGTTTCTGTAGTTTTTTTCCATCATCTGATGAAACATGTTTTCATTTTGTGCTTGGTTTCGCTTTTCTAGCATATTTAAATGCATTACTGTAAATACAAAATACAAAATGGCAATTACCGCATCCATAAATTCAACTATTACGCTTCCTCCAGTATAGAGTAAATCTGTATAAACAGTTAGCCAATATTCAATTACATAATAAAGGGTTGGAACTAGGGCGATAAACTTTAATGTTGTATCGGTTTCATGCTTAAGCCTTACAACGTGAGGCGCAACCCATTTAGTAATTGCAATTAAAAGTGGAATTGTAACTAGTATTTGCACTCCATTAGATACGGCTTGACTGTTATCCCATAGCATAGATACAATGGTCCCAATCCACTTTCTAGGAGTACAAAGTAGATAAGCAGAAGTAACTGCAATTAAAGATATGAGTAGTGGTTTCTTGTAACACCTCCACAAAATAATTATTAATGGCAGATGAATCCCAAGTGGATAAAGCCTATACAACTGGTTCTCTCCAAAGGTAATATACAAAATTGCTTGAAGTATCCCAAAGAATATCAAGGTAATTACCAGTTGTTTACCCTTCTTCCAAAACTCAATTCCTGCAAAAATAAGAGACAAGGCTATTCCATAATACAATACAAACAAGAAATTTATTAATGATAGGTTGTTCATTATATCCTCCTTGCTAGCTCAATTATAAAATCGTTAAATAGCTTCTTCATTTCTCCAAATTTGCTTCGGCTAATTGGCACAGTTGTTCCGTCTTTTAGGACAAAACTCTGTCTATCTATATAATCTATATATTCTAGATTAACTATAACACCACGAGTGCAAGACACCAAGGTTTTCACTTGGTCTATTTGCTCTAGGAATTCTCTAAATCGCATATATACAGTAATATCTTCTAGTCCGTCCATATGAAAAGTCAAGGTGTGGTTATAGGTGGACACCCACATAATCCTACTTAAATATATCTTTTGATCTTTTTTGCCTATGGTAATTATTAGGTCTTCTTCACTCTTGCCATTGCCTAATATTCTGCAAATAGCTTCTGATACATGACCATATGATATTGGCTTAACTAGGTAATCAAGGGCGTGAACTCTAAAACCCTCAATGGCATAATCTACTTCTGATGTAGTAAAAACAATGCTAACCTGGTCATCTACCTTACGAATTTCCTTGGCTAAATCCATTCCATTTATGCTTCCGCCAAGGCAGATGTCCATAAATACCAAATCAAATTCCCCTTTGTAATACTCCGCACAAAAACCCTTGCCTTCGTTATAGCAAGTTATTTTCATCTCAGTATTTAATTCTGCACCAATGCGTTCTATTTGCTTAATTAAGCTCTCTGCATCTGTTATTAAATCCTCTATAATAGCAATTTTCATATAGACCTCTCTTTTAGGTTATTTTACCACAAATCATAACATCTTTGTTATTAAAAATCAAAAGAGAGACCATTGGTCTCTCTTTTGGTGTGTGTGATATATTAATTCTATATTTATATTAGAATTTAATAACTTTGATTGGTGAGTATGCCCCCCAAATACATTTGCCGTTAACCTTCTTGAAGGCTCTTACTTTGTAGTAGTAAGTCTTGTTAGTTTTTTTAGCTTTTTCTTTATAAGTTTTAGCTTTGCCATTTTTGATTGTTGAAATAGATTTGTACTTACCGTCTTCAGTTGCTGATCTATAAACTCTATATCCTTCAGGATTATTTGTTGCTCTAGACCAAATTAGAGATGCTCTGCCTTTATCGTTGCTAGCTCTTAAAACTCTAACTGGAGATGGTTTCCCTGTTGAATCTGTTCCAACATATCTTACAGCGTAAACTGAGAAATGATCTGTGACCATTGTTAGTTTGCCTGTTTTAGCATTGTAAGTTGATGGCATTACTGTTACCTTACCATTGTTGTCAATGAAAATTACTTCTAGACCTTCTGGGTTTTCTCCCTGTGCTAGTTTGTAATCAAATGATACTGCGATTTTACCGCCACCAAAGTTTGATACAACTTTGGTGCCTACTTTGACTTCAAGGTTTATTACCGGTTTATTACTTCCAAGTTCTTTAACAACCTTCTGCTGGTCTGCAGTTAACTCTGCTGCCTTAGGTTCAGTTACTGTAATTAAAATGTTTTCACTTCCAGCCTGCTTAACCATTTCTTTTAGTGCCTTGCTGTCAAACTCAACACTTGCATCATCTGATTTAACTTCTAACTTAGAATCAACTTTGTTTGCTAGTTTTTCAACTGCCTTAGTATCAACTAATACTTGGTTTTCTTTAACTATGACTGTTCCATTTCCTTCAACATCAATTGTTGGAATCACTGGTTTAGGTTCTGGCTTAGGTGCTGGGCCGCCACCACCGCCGCCGCCAGGATTTGGAGGTGCAGTGATTGTAAATGTTTTATTAGCAGTACCAGTATAGTTGCCTTGAGCTGTTACAGTTACAGTCGCTGTGTTTTCTCCTGCATTTGTGTTGTTTTCATATTCAACTGTGTAATCTGTGTCTTTATTTAGTGTTTTATCCCCATCTTTAACTGTTACTTCTGGGGTAATTTCTTTACCTGTGTATTCATAAGAATCTTCAGCAAGTGTTACTGCATTATCAGTTAATGATTTAGGAGTAATAGTAAATGTTGTAGCTGTAGGTGTGCCACTGTAGTTGCCTATACCTGTTACAGTTACAGTCGCTGTGTTTTCTCCTGCATTTGTGTTGTTTTCATATTCAACTGTGTAATCTGTGTCTTCTTTTAAATCTAATGTTGCGTTATTTCCATTTACTATTGTCTTGTAAGTAATATTAACAGCTGGTTTAATTTCTTCGCCTGTGTATCCAAATGGACCCTCTGCAACTGTTATATTAATCTTATCAGAGTCAGTCAATGATTGAGCAGTAATATTGAATCCTGCATTAGCAGTTCCACTGTAGTTGCCTATACCTTTTACTATTACTTTGCCTGTTCCTTTATTTCTATTGCTCTCATATGAAACTGTATAATGTGTGTCTTTCTCTAATGTTTTTTGACCATTTAGAACTACTACTTCTGGTGTAATATCATCACCTGTGTATCCAAAAGTACTTCCACCTGGTAGCCCTACCATATCGTCCTTTAATTCGATTGGATCGATGGTAAAGGATTTAATTACTTCACCAGTATAGTTACTGTCATCATTGGCTGTTATAGTTACTGTTCCTGCATTTTCTCCTGCATTAATGTTTTCTCCATAAGTAACTGTGTAATTACTTTCGTCTACTCTATCAGCATTATGAGTTACAGTTACATCTGGTTTAATTTCTTTACCTGTGTAGGTCTCTCTGTCAATCGTTCCTATCATATCAGCAGTTATTGCTTTTTTGTTGATAGTGAATTCTTTAGTTGCAGTTACGCCCTCATAGTTACCTTTACCAGTTATGGTCACTGTTGCTGTTCCTGCATTTGTTATATTATTGCTATATGCAACTGTGTAATCTTTGCCTTCTTCTAAAGATATAGTTTCTCCGGCTGCTGTTTTTACACCTTTTATTGTTGGATAAATAGGACTACTTGTGTATTCATAGACGTCTTTTTCAAGATTAATTGTAGCACCCGCTATTGATTTTGCAGTAATATTAAATTGCTGTATAGCAGTTTCGCCTTCGTAATTACCAATTCCATGAATTTCAAATGTAACGTGGCCTACATCAATATTGTTTTTCTTCTCATCAATATAGATTTTGTAATCTTTCTCAAATTCCAAAACATCGTTCCCATCTTTAACTTCAGGGAATATTGGGATTCCTGTGAATACTTTGTTTTCTAAATCAACTGTAAGAACGTCTAAGGCAATTGACTTTGGTGTGATTTTATACTCTTTTTTAAGTGTATCACCTGTAGGTAATTTGTAATTTTTATTGTTTAAAGAACTTGCTGTGGCTACATATTCTCCTACGTTCTTGTATTCAGTTGTCGTTACAGTCGGGCTTTTCTTTAGTGCCACTGTTACAGTTACTGCACAGCTATCGTTATTTTCTAAGTCTGTTGCTGTTGCTGTTGGTACCCGATTATTTTTGTTATATACAAATTCTGTGGGACCCTTAACATCAGATCCACCAGTCCAGCTAATTCCAACTTCTTTCGGCTTAATAGTTTTCTTTATGTTACCATAACATTTACCCTCAGCATTATTGTAGTTGGCATTTGGGCTAATTCTATAGTAAATAGTGTGTTCACCAGCATCTTTTTTTGTTGGTATATTTAAAGCATAAGTTCCCTCTTTCTCTAAACTATATTCTAAGGAAAGTGAATCACCGTCTACGCCTTTGACGCTTCCTGCAGTGGCAAGTTCTTGCTCGTTGCCATTATATGTTAGGTCACCCGATACTATTGCTGGCTGCGTTACTGCAGGTGTAGCTTTCTTAATAATAAGTGTTGCTGTTCCTGTTTCATCGATGTAATGAGATTTAGTTACTGTATAGTGTGCTATATGTGTACCAGCATTAGTAAAACCAGCTTCAGTAAAAGTAACTGTTGCACCCTCTGGTACATTATTTACTAATTTATAAACGTCTGTTGTTCCTTTTATTCCATCTGTAATAGTTTTTTGCTCATTGGTAAATATTCCATAATCTACATCTTCGTTCCCTGATGTAACATTACCTTCATTGGCATCTATAAATAGTTTACTTGCCTCTTTAAAATTACCTGTGCCATCAGTATCATTTGTACTCGACTGACCAGTAGCATTTTCACCTTTGTAAACTTTTGTCCCAAAGTTTGTTTTAACTTCCCCTGCAAATGCCGGACGTGATTCAGCGCCACTATATGCATATAGAGTTCCATCTCCTTTGATGATTACATCTTTATCTACTGCATTCCCACTAGTAGTCTTTAATATATTTGTACCTCTTAATTTAATTTTGGTGTTTTTAGGTACTATCAATGCATGATTATCTGTACTTGAAATTGTAATATTTTGTAATGTTACAATACTGTTTGCTTTATCCCAACTCCAGCCAGCATCTGCCAAATTGTCTTGTGTATCTGCCTCTTCTAAATTTAGAGTACTGTTTATCTTATGTGTCTTTTCTTCGGCAAAGGCTAGGCTTGGTATCATTGCCAAGACCATGGCTATGGTTAGCAAGAATGCTAGCACTCTTTTTCCTTTCATTTTTTTGATGTTTGTCATTTTTGGTTCCTCCCCCTTTTTTAATAACTTTATCTATATTTACATAAACCCCTATTGTCGTTTTCTGCAAATAATCCATATTTGCAATACCGACATTTTTTATCCCCGAAGATGCATCCCTCTCTAATTTTGAAGAATGAACAGCCATCCGAACTTTTTACATGAATTGCTGTCACTCTGCGTTCCACTTCATATGTACGATCTATACGTTCTTCCATAAAGCACCTCCTTTATTGTTATTTTAATGTAACATAGGAAATGGATTTTGGAGATAAAGTTACATGAAAGGACAATTTTAAAGCACAAGATGACATTAAATATAGCAAATTAACTGAATTTTTGTACAAGCAAAAAGACTAGGAATTATTCCTAGCCTTTTTGCTTGTTATTAAATTATTTCAATTTAGAAGTTAACAGCTTTGATCGGTGAGTATGCTCCCCAAATAGCTTTGCCATTTGCTTGTTTGTAAGCTCTTACTTTGTAGTAGTAAGTTTTGTTAGTTTTTTTGGCTTTTTCTTGATATGTTTTAGCCTTATCATTTTTGATGGTTGCTATGTGCTTATACTTGCCATCTTTAGTTTCTGATCTATATACTCTATACCCTTCTGGGTCATTTGTTGCACGAGACCAACGAAGAGATGCTCTGGATTGAGCGTTTTTTGCTCGCAAGATGTTAACTTTAGTTGGTGGTGTTACATAACCTACTCCATATTTTGAGAAGTGGTTGGTTGTTGCTGTTGCGATTTTTGAATTTTCATCGTAGGTTGTGTGTAGGTTTATTGGTTGGCCGTTAGGATCTATGTATGCAATTACAATAGCTTTGCCTTTTTCTCCTGGGTTTAGGTTGGTCTTAAACTTGATTGTAGATTTGCCTTCTCCAAGGTTTTCAACTTTTTTGTCGTCTCCGTAAGATAAATTAATATCTGCTAAGGTTCTATTGCCGATTAGTTTTTTGGCTTTGTCTGATAGTGGTACATCCTTTTTCTTGGCGATGTTTACATTTATGTCTCCTTTGGCTTGCTTATTAGCGTTTTCTATTGCTTTGTTATCTAGTAATAGATAAATTCCTATGTCTTCAATGTTAAGGCCGAATGTTTTAACGCCTTTGTCTATCAACTGGTTTTGCACTACCAGTGGTAAGTTAACTGTTAGCTTTCCACCTTCTACTACTGTTCCTGAAGTTTTGACATTAAATACTACTTCAGCTTCTTTGTTTTCTATTCCATTTTGTGTCTGGTCTTCTAAAATCTTTTCGACTTTGTTTTCTGTGATTATTCCTTCACCGTTTCCAGAGTTGTCTATGGCAATATCTATTTGGTCTTCTGGTTTTGGTTCTGGGATGTATGTTGGTGGAGCTTCTGTTGAGCCGCCACCTGCTTCTTCACTTCCTAGGCCTCCAATACCAATAGCAATTGAATATGTTTTGCTTTCATTTGGAGCTAGAGTTTGGTCGTGCCATGAGTAGGCCATACCTGAATCCACATTTTCACCTAACTCGTCTTTTGAATTTCTTGAAGTAATATCAAAGGCATCCCCTTCGTAATTAGAAATCTCTACAAAGTAATCAAATCCGTAGCCTGTCACATTAGTAACTCCTTCTGTTGTTTTCCCAAAGAAGTTAAACTGTGCGCCATTATCTTCTGAGCTTGTTGAAGTCATTTTAAAGCCACGTCCATCTGTAAATTCCTCTATAGGTGCAGCATCATCACTTCCTATGTTAACATCTGCTGAGACACCAAGTGCGAAATTCTTTGAACTATTCATATTACTGTTTTTTACAGTATAGGACACTTTTAACAACTTTCCATTTTTAATAAACTCAAAGGCCGGCTTAACAGTCAAATAAGCATCAAAATTAGGTTTATTGCTATATTTATAACTTCCTTCTTCACCTGTTCTTAGGTACACGTTGTATCCGTTGTTTCCATATGTAGTGCTTTTCCAACTTCCGCCATGATACCCTTGAATGTCATATATCTTTGGCGAGTTAAAGTCCTCCGCCTTATACGCCATTATTCCGTATTTATCGGTTATATAGCCAGTTGATTTACTAAACTGTCCCTTTAATGGTACTACTTCTGTATCTGTTGCCATTGCAGAGCCTTCTGCTAATCCTTTAAGTGTAAAGTGGGTTTGATTTTTGTCTATGTCTGGAATGATGGCAGCTTCAGTTTTAGGTAGAACCTTTAGTTTTGTATCATCTTTGACTTCTATTGTGTATTGCTCATTTGTAACAAATGATGCGGCTAACTCTGCAGCAGTAGTTAGTGTTGGAGTTGTTGATTCTGCTGGAACCGATACAACGTCCCTACTTGTTGCAATTTCCTTATCTCCGATTTTGATAGTAACATTAGTTCCATTGCCTGTATAACCATTTGCATTTGTTAAATCCAAGACAAACCCTTTGTCATTCCAGTTTGTGGTTTTTCCTCCTGGAGTTGTTTCTCCTGTAGCTAGTGCTGCAGCTGGCATCATGGTTGCGACCATGATTAGAGACAAAGCTAGTGCTAGGAGTTTTTTTCCCTTCTTCAAATTTGTTCTACTCATTATAATGTCCTCTCTTTCCACTTTTTCGTAGTTCAAAATATTTGGTTTCATAATATTTTGTAAGAATACCCTTCCTATAAGTTTCCTATTATATATATAATAATACTTTAATGGAATGTAGTAAAGTACTTTATGTGGTAAATACATGAAAGTACACTTTTAAGGCACAAGATGACATAAAAACAGACAAACCTTATGAATTTTGGTGGTTTGCCTACTTTTGAGATATGTTATTTTGATTCTGTTTCAGGTTCTATTTCAAGGTCGAAGTTAAGTTTGCCGTCCATGTAGAACATTATGTCTTCGCAAATGTTTGTGGCATAATCGGCTATTCGTTCTAGGTGGGTTGCAATTAATGTTGATTCGTCGATTTTCTTAAGGAAAAAATCTCTATAAAGGTCATCTACTCTTTCGTCGCTGCGCCATACGCTCATTGCCAGGGCAACGTCTCTTTCTATGAAGGCCTCTGTTGCTGTTTCTACCATTTTACTCGCCATTTTGGACATGGTTACTAGTTCCTTGGTTTCGCTTACAAACTTAGTTGATTCAAATTTCATTGTGTATTTGGCTAGGTTTTCGCTGTGGTCTCCAATGCGTTCTAGGTCTCTAATCATTCGCATTACTGCCATGCAATATCTTAGGTCGCTGGCAATTGGTGCCTGGGTAGATAATAGGTGAAAGCACTCCTTTGTTATGGATTCTTCCATATCATCTATTCTGTCTCCATCTGCTAGGACTTTTCGTGCTAGGGTTCTGTCCCCGTTAATTAAGGCTGTTGTTGCTTGGTTAATGCTTACATTGACTAGGTCTGACATTTCCTTAATTTGAATCTTTAGTTTGGCTACTTTTTTATCTAATACTGGTCTTGCTGCCATGTGTTCCTCCTTTGGATCAACCGAAACGGCCTGAAATATAGTCTTCGGTTTTTTTGTGAATTGGGTTTTCGAATATGTCCCTTGTCTTGCCGTATTCTACTAATTCGCCTAGTAGGAAGAATGCTGTTCTGTCTGAGATTCTTCCTGCTTGCTGCATGTTATGTGTTACGATTACAATTGTATAGTCCTTGGCTAGTTTGCCTATTAGTTCTTCAATTTTGAAGGTTGCTATTGGGTCAAGGGCTGAAGTCGGTTCGTCCATTAGGATGACTTCAGGGTCAACAGCAAGGCATCTTGCTATGCAGAGTCTTTGCTGTTGTCCGCCGGACAGGCTCATTGCTGATTTGTCCAGGCGGTTCTTGACCTCATTCCACAATCCTACTTCTGTTAGGGTTCTTTCTACAATTTGGTCTAGCTCTTTTTTGTCCTTAACTCCATGAAGTTTTGGTCCGTAGACAATGTTGTCGTATATACTTTTGGGAAATGGGTTTGGTTTTTGAAACACCATTCCTACTTTGGTTCTTAAGACTATTGGGTCTGTGTCTGCTCCGTAAATTTCTTGGTTATCAAAGAGCAGGCTTCCTGTTATTTTGACACCTGCTACTGTGTCGTTCATTCTATTTAGACTTCTTAAGAATGTGGATTTGCCGCAGCCAGATGGGCCGATTAGTGCTGTCACCTGGTTTTTGAATATTTCTATGTCTATTCCTTTGAGTGCTTGAAAATCCCCATAATATAAGTCCATGTTTTTTATATCAAATTTCTTTTCCATTTTATTTCCTTTTATTCAGCTGCTCCTCGGCTAGCTACAAAGTTTGCTATAGCGTTAATTATCAAAATAATAATTATTAGTAATGCCCCTGTTGCGTAGGTTTTTTCCTCAGATAAACCTTCAGATGCTAGCATATATAGGTGAAGGGCCATTGTTCTAGTTGGTTCAAATATATTTGATGGTAGGTTTAGTGATCCTCCAATTGTTAATAGAACTGCAGCTGTTTCGCCAATTGCTCTTCCAATTCCAAGTATAACCCCTGTCAAAATCCCCTTCTTGCAGCAAGGCAGTACAACTTTTTTGATTGTATACCATTTGCTGGCTCCTAGGCTTAAACTTCCTTCTCTATATGACATTGGTACTGTCTTAAGTGATTCTTCCGTTGACCTTACAATTGTTGGTAGGATCATTATTGCCAGAGTCAAGCCACCAGATAATACTGACCAACCTAGGTTTAAAAATATTACGAAAAATGCAAACCCAAATAGTCCAAATACTATTGAGGGTATTCCTGCTAGTACTTCTGTAAAAAATCGAATTATTCCAACAGTTTTCCCTGGTTTAGCGTATTCATTAAAGTATACTGCTCCAAATACTCCTATTGGTGTTGCAATTACAATTCCTACTAGTGTCACATAAATTGTTCCTACTATTACTGAGAATATTCCTCCATCTCTCCCAAGATTACTGGGCTCCTCTGTTAAAAACTCAATGGAAACATGAGGTAAGCCTTTAACCAGTACGAAACCCAGTATTAATCCTAGGGCTGCTAAGGTAATTATACCGATTAGCCAATTTACTCCAAAGAAGATATTCTGTTTTACTTTTTTCTTTCCCATTTATTTACCTCCAAAGCTGGTCATTAACTTTTGAGCCACTGCGTTTAGTATTACTATTACTATGAATAAAACTATTCCTATGGCAAAAAGCGCTTGTTGGTGTGATGGGCTTGCGTAGGACATTTCCATAGCGATTGTTCCTGTTAGTGTTGATACAGGGTCAAGTGGGCTTGTTGGTATTTGTGCTACATTTCCTGTTATTAATAGTACCGCCATTGTTTCCCCAATTGCTCTTCCCATGCCAAGAATTATTGATGAAAATATTCCTGATTTGGCTGCTGGTAAGGTTACTTTGACTATTGTTTCTGCTTTGTTAGCACCTAGTGCCAATGATGCTTCTTTGTATTCTTTTGGTACTGATGATATTGCGTTTTCAGATAGGCTAACTATTGTTGGTAATATCATTATTGCTAAGATTATTGATCCTGCTAATAGGGATAATCCCGGCGCTCCTTTGTCTGGTGCTACTATGTACCCTATTTGTCTTACTGCTGGTACTATTATTGCTACTCCAAAGAATCCGTAGACTACTGAGGGTATGCCTGCTAATATTTCGATGCCTCGTTTGAACAGTGATGCGCGTTTTTTGCCAAGCATTTCTGCTAACAATACTGCACAGCTGACTCCGGTTGGTATTCCTATTAGAAGGGCCCCTAGGGTTACTCCTAGGGTGCCAGCTATTAATGGTAAGATTCCGAAGTCGCCGTTGGTGGGTGACCAGTTTGTTCCAAAGACAAAGTCTATTATGCCGATTCTCTTAATTGCAGGGAATCCTGAGATGAATATGAATACTGTGATTAGTACTACTGTTATTACGGAGACTGCTCCGCACAGAAATATTAATTTTTGTATGAATTTTTCGCTACTTTTCATGTTTTTACCTGTTTCTATTTTACTGGTATAAATCCTGCGTCTTTAACTAGTTTTTGTCCTTCATCACTTAATACGAAGTCTATAAATGCTTGTGCTTCGGCTGTTACTTTTTCTGATACTACATACATAAATGGTCTTGTGATTTTGTATGTTCCGTCAACTACTGCTTCAGCTGTTGGTGATACGCCTTGGATTTTTACTGCTGTTACATCTTTGGTGATTGCTTCTAGTGATACAAATCCGATTGCGTTTGGTGTTTTCTTTACTGTTTCTAGTGCTGCTCCTGTTGATGGCTGTGCAATTGCATCTTTAGTTGTCATGTCTTTGTCATCCTGAAGCACGCCTGTGATTTCAACGAATGCGCCTCTAGTTCCAGAACCTTCTTCTCTTGTTACTACTGTGATTTTGCCCGGTTTGCCTCCAACTTCTTTCCAGTCTTTGATTTCCCCTGTGTAGATTTTTTTAAGTTGGTTTAGTGTTAGGTCTAGTTGACCGATTTCTTTGTTTGCTACTACGCCGATTCCATCTATTGCAATTTTATATTCTTTGGATAGGTTTTCTTTTTCTTCATCTTTGACTTCTCTGCTTAATGCTCCGATGTCTGCGATTTTTGATTCAATTGATTTGATTCCTTGTCCAGAACCGCCGCCCTGTACCTGGATTGTGATTCCTTCGTTTGCTTTCATATATTTTTCTGCTATTGCTTCGGATAGTGGCTGTACTGATGTTGATCCTGCGATTGTTACTGATCCGCTTTTGGCTTTGTCATCTTTGCTGCCGCCTACTGTTCCGCCGCAACTTGCCATTGCTAACATTGCCACTACTAGCACTGCTACTATTCCTAATTTCTTTCCTGTTTTAATTTTCATTTTCTTTCCTCCTAAATGATCTTTCATTTAATTTTTCTTTTTGTTCCTTCTTTGTCTTACAAGGTCATTATAGAGGGGCAATGTTAAATCTATAGACATTTTTGTGTTAGTTTTTTATTAATTTTGTTAAGATTCTGTTAATTCAGAATCTGCCGCCGCCCCGCCGGGGGGGTGCGCGGGTGCGGGGTGTGCGGGGTGCGGGGTGTGCGCGGTGCGGGGTGTGCGCGGTGCGGGGTGCGCGCGGTGCGGGGTGCGCGGGGTGCGGTGAGTGCGCGGTGCGGGGTGTGCGGGGTGCGGGGTGTGCGCCAGAGAGGGATATGATTTTCTCGTATAAATAAAAATCATATCCCTTTTGGTGCTAAAAAAGGATATGATTAATTCACAGGCGAGATTATCATATCCTTCCTATTTTTTATCCAGGATTTTTGACTCAAAAGGATATGATTTATCGATTTAAAACTTTTTCATGTCCTTTTTAAGTTTTATAATATACGATAATTTCACAGGCAAGATTATCATATCCTTTTAAAGTATTATTCTCTCTTTCAGATGGGATTTTCGCATTTTTGAAAACATCGGCAGGCCTAAACACCGATAAAAAGAGGGTTCGCAAAAACTATACGAAATTTGGGAT
>JAVXMY010000002.1:0-365930 GCA_036646055.1 Anaerovoracaceae bacterium
TCAACAACTTTTTTAAAAGTGTTTGTATTTTTTCATTCAATTGAAACATCTTAGAAATTACCTTCCTATATATACCCTTATATTGCTTCTTTAAATAAAATTATGAAGAGAATAAACCCAACCAATGTAACATCTAAGGACAAGAAAACGGAAGCACAAGTGCTTCCGTTTTAAGCTTATATTAATTTATGTTTATGCTTCTGCTGCCTTTAAAGCTTCTTCCTGTTCTTTTTCTCTTTCTAATAATAACTTCTGATATTCTTCTTCAGTCATTTTTTCCATTGTGATTCCAGTGAATCCGTAGAAAATAGAAACTAGTGGATTGATGAAGTTAAGGAATGAATACCATCCATAACCCATGCCTGGAGCTCCCCAAGTCTTAACACCTAGGAATGACTGCATTGTTGCACCACATGTGTTCCAAGGAATTAGACAAGAAGTAATTGTTCCTGCGTCTTCAAGACATCTTGATAAGTTCTTACCTTTAAGTCTCTTATCTTCCCAAGCCTGTTTGTACATTCTACCTGGAAGGATAATTGATAAGTACTGGTCAGCTGCAAGAGCATTAACTATTACGCAACTGAATACAGTTACAGTTACTAGACCACCCTGGCCTTTAGCAACCTTAAGTAATGCATTTGCTAATGTAGCTAGCATTCCTGTGCAGTCAAGGATACCCCCGAAGCACATAGCGCACATGATCAAACTAACTGTCCATAACATTGATTCCATACCACCACGTGTTAATAGATCTTTTAAGTTAGCTAATGTAACATCTGCTAATTCCTGTCCATAGTTTGCTGCAACTGGAGCAAAGTCTGTTGCTGTTAACTCGAATTTGTATCCGAAGTGAGCAACATTAACCCATGTATCTCCATTTACGCCCTGAACGAAAATTCCTAGAATTAAAGCTACAAAGATACCGCCAAATAGTCCTGGTAAAGCTGGAAGCTTCATAACTACAATTGCGATAACTACTACAGGTGGAATCAATAGAAGTGGACTAATATTAAATCCAAGTTTTAGACCTTCCTGAATAGCGTATACGGAGTTAACATCTGCATCTCCTGAATGTTTCATACCTAGTACGAAGAAAATAACAATAGTTATAATTAACGATGGTGTTACTGTGAATACCATGTGACTGATATGGTCAAATAAGTTAGATCCTGCAATAGCTGGAGCTAAGTTAGTTGTATCAGATAGTGGAGACATTTTGTCACCGAAGTATGCTCCAGATACGATAGCACCAGCAGTCATGTACATGTTCATGTCAAGACCCTGAGCAATACCGATTAAAGCGATACCAATTGTACCTGCTGTTGTCCATGAAGAACCTGTAGCCAATGCTACGATACCACATAAAACAACGCACGCTGCCAAGAAGAAACTTGGCTTTAAGATGAATAATCCATAGTAGATCATTGCTGGAACTACGCCGGCTGCAATCCATACACCAATTAGAATACCAACTGTCATAAGAATTAAACAAGCTTGCATAGATCTGTTAATTGAAGCTAAAATACCAGCTTCTAAAAAAGACCATTTCCAACCATTTGCTGCGGCAATTATACCACCAACAATAGCTGCTGCGATCAGTGGCATATGAGCACCACCATAAGTACAGTGTAGCGCTGGAACTTTAGTAATCAAGAACAGAATGTCCATAGCCCACATTAGTGAAACCACTAAAAAGAGCATTACTAAGATTACTTGCCACATAGGAATTTTCTTTCCCATATCGAACCTCCTAATAAAAGTAATAAAGAAATAAGTAATAAGTAATAAGTAAGTAATGTGACTGTTTTATCACAATTACATTATAGGGCTTTTATTTGTCAAAGTCAATGTTATTTTCGAAGTTTTCAGTTATTTCAAAAAATTTACACGATATTTTTTTTGTTATAGAACCCCTAAATATATGTTGATAACCTTTGTCTCTACCACAAAAACAGCACAAAGCATGGTCTATAGCCTGGAATGAGCGGGTTTTTCAGAGTACCCTCCCAATTTATTCGCCAGTCTAGCTATAGATAAAGCCTATATTTATTGATATTATTCCCTTTTTAATATATAATACTTCATATTATACAAAGGAGGATTTATGAACAAAATAACTGAATATCTCAAAGGCAAGAACTTTATAAATCGGTACAGTTTCTTCATTATATTTACTGGTGCCCTATTATATATGACTTACTTCGTTATAAAAAATTTAGACAAGGTGGCAGGATACGGTTTTTCAGGACTTAGCAGCATTCTTTCTGCTCTATCACCACTATTCGTTGGTCTTGTTATCGCTTACCTTATTAATCCACTGGTTAAAATAGTAGATAGCAAAGGGATACAGCCTATTATTTCTAGAAATCCGGATTTGGAGCTTTCTGTTAAGCAAATACGAATCTCAAGGTATATAAGCATAGGAATTACATTTTTAATTGTTATTTTCGCTATTATTGCTCTTATTTACGGGTTTACAGCCTTGATTGTCGGTAAATTTGTTGTGGAAAGTATACCAAAGATGCTTGAGGATGGATTCAATTTAATTATTGCTTATGAAGCTGAAATCAAAACGTGGGTTGCTAAGCTTCCTAATATGCCATTTTCAGATTCCATTAACAACGCTATCGATTCAGCCATGAACTGGTTTACGTCAAGTTTTAGCGCTACCAATCTTATTAATAGTATTGGTGGAATTGGTGGAAGTATTTTTAACTTCGTTGTTGGTATTATCGTAAGCATTTATTTATTAGCTGATAAAGATTATTTCAAGGGTGTATGGGCAAAATTCGTTCATCTCACCTTTTCAAAGAAGAGAGGAGATTCTCTAAGCGAAACTCTTTGCGAGATTGATGGTGTTCTTTCACAGTTTGTCAAAGGAGTTATGATTGATGCACTTGTTGTAGCAATACTGTCTTCTGTTGGTCTTAGCATTTTAGGTCTAGACTTTGCTGTGTTCATTGGAATTTTCGCTGGTGTTGCTAATGTTATACCATACTTTGGTCCTGTTCTTGGAATGGTTCCTGCATTTATTATCGGACTTATTTCAGAAGGTCCATTACAAGGAATAATTGCTGTTGTAATTTTACTAGTTGTTCAGCAAATTGATTGTAACTTGATTTATCCAAGAGTCGTTGGTAGTTCAACAGGACTTAAACCACTATTCGTTTTACTTGCCGTTAGTATTGCTGGCCATTATGGCGGAATACTTGGAATGCTAATTGCTGTTCCCGTTGCTGGAATTATTCAAATTTTCGTAGTTAAATGGGCTCAAAAACGTGAAGTTAAGGTCAATGCTAAAAACGAAGCATTAGAAGCATCAAATACAGAAGAAGAAAACTCGAAATCTGAATAACTTAAAACATCCTAGGAATTCCCTAGGATGTTTTTTTGTTGCTTAAAAAAAAGAGAATCCATAGGATTCTCTTTTAATTATTCTTATACAAGTTCTAAGAATACCATTTCAGCACAATCGCCCTGTCTTGGTCCTAACTTTAGAATTCTTGTGTATCCGCCATTTCTGTCGGCATATTTAGGAGCTATTTCTTCAAATAGCTTTGTAACTACGTATTCGTCATAAACGTAAGCAAGAACCTGTCTTCTAGCATGTAGGTCTCCACGTTTAGCTAATGTAATCATTTTTTCTGCAAGTCTTCTAGCTTCCTTAGCTCTGTGATCAGTTGTTGTAATACGTTCTTCTCTAAATAGATCAGTAACAATATTTCTTAACATCGCTTTTCTGTGAGCTGAAGGTCTGCCTAGTTTTCTGTAGCCTGGCATGTCGTTTCTCCTTTCAATTACTCATCGGTTTCACGAAGTCCAAGTCCTAGCTCTGCAAGCTTAACTTTTACTTCGTCCATAGATTTCTTACCAAGATTTCTTACCTTCATCATATCATCTTCAGATTTCTGTGTAAGTTCTCCAACCGTATTGATTGCTGCCCTTTTTAGGCAGTTATAAGAACGAACTGATAATTCTAGATCATCAATGCTCTTTTCTAAGTTCAATTCTTTTTGGTCTTCTTCTTTTTCAACCATAAATTCCATATTAGTAGCTTCTTCTGTAAGCTGAATGAATAAGTCTAAATGCTCATGCATTATTTTAGCTCCAATAGAAACTCCTTCATCTGGTCTGATAGAACCATCAGTCCAAATTTCTAGGATTAATCTGTCATAGTTAGAAATCTGGCCAACTCTAGTATTTTCAATAGCAAAGTTAACTTTTCTAACTGGTGTAAAGATTGAATCAACAGGAATAACTGCGATAGGAGTATCCTCATCTTTGTTCATATCTGCTGTTACATACCCTCTTCCCTTTGAAAGATTAATTGTCATAACAAGAGAAGCTCCTTCATCAAGAGTTGCTATATGTAGATCTTTATTAAAGAACTCCACATCTGCATCACCAATGATATCTGCTACAGTAACTTCCTTAGGACCTACTGCATTAATCATTACTCTCTTTGTGTCTTCTTCTCCATATAATCTAACCGCAAGTTTTTTTAGATTAAGAATGATTTCTGTTACATCTTCCTTAACCCCTGGAATTGTTGAGAATTCATGAAGTATCCCGTCGATTTTAATTGATGTTACAGCTGCACCTGGTAAAGAACTTAAAAGAATTCTTCTAAGACTGTTACCTAATGTTGTTCCATAACCTCTCTCTAACGGCTCTACGATAAATTTCCCGTAATTTGCGTCTTCTTCGATAGATAAACATTCAATTGTTGGTTTTTCAATTTCAATCACTTAAAAACCCTCCTTTCATCCTAAGCATTCTAATTATATAGATTACTTAGAGTACAATTCAACGATTAGATGTTCTTCAATTGGAGTATCAATCTGATCTCTTGTTGGAACTGATAATACTTTACCTTCTAATTTTTCAACATCTACTGTTAACCAAGAAGGAGGTGTAATGATAAAATCTTTAACTTCCTTGAACTTAGCAATACTTATGCTCTTTTCTCTAACAGAAATCACATCACCCGCTTTTACTTCATAAGAAGGAATGTCAACTTTCTTACCATTTACTAAGAAATGTCCATGTCCAACTAATTGTCTAGCTTCTCTTCTTGTTGAAGCAAGACCTAGTCTGAAAACAACGTTGTCTAATCTGCATTCTAGCATAATTAGTAAGTTTTCACCGACAATACCTTTTCTCTTAGCTGCTTTATCAAAAGTATTTCTAAACTGTGTTTCTAATACTCCGTAAATGAACTTAGTCCTCTGCTTTTCTCTTAGCTGAATACCATATTCGCTCATTTTTTTGTTCGCTCTGTTTGGTGTTCTCTTAGATTTCTTGCTAATTCCTAGGTAACTAGGGTCAAGATCTAAAGATCTACATCTTTTTAGTACTGGTTCTCTATTTACTGCCATGTCATCTTCCTCCTTTCACTAAACTCTTCTCTTTTTAGGTGGTCTGCAACCGTTATGTGGAATAGGTGTGATATCCTTAATTAAAGTGATATCTAATCCTGCTCCCTGAAGTGCTCTAATAGCAGCTTCTCTTCCAGCGCCTGGCCCCTTTACGTATACTTCAACTGATTTTAAACCATGTTCAATTGCACCCTTAGCAGCTTCTTCAGCAGCCATCTGAGCAGCAAATGGTGTAGATTTTCTTGATCCTTTAAAACCAAGAGATCCTGCACTAGACCATGATAATGCGTTTCCGTTTGTATCTGTAAGAGTTACAAGAGTATTGTTAAAGGTAGACTGAATGTGTGCTTGGCCTTTTTCAATATTTTTTCTTTCTTTACGTTTCTTTCTTACTGTTTTCTTTACAGCTTTTGCCATGATATTCTACCTCCTTACTTTTTCTTTCTACCTACAGTTTTCTTTGGACCCTTACGAGTTCTTGCATTTGTCTTTGTTTTCTGTCCTCTAACTGGTAGGCCTCTTCTGTGTCTAATACCTCTGTAACATCCAATTTCCATAAGTCTTTTAATGTTTAATGAGATATCTCTTCTTAGATCCCCTTCAACATCATATTCTTCTTCAATGATGTGTCTGATTTTACCAGCTTCATCCTCTGAAAGATCCTTAACTCTAGTGCTACGATCAATTCCAGCTTTATCTAGGATGATTTCTGCTGTTTTTCTTCCGATACCATAGATATAAGTTAGACCAATGTCAATTCTCTTATCTCTAGGTAAGTCAACTCCGGCTATACGAGCCATATTTTCCTCCTGTTCCCATCTTCCGTCACGCAGCCACTGTGGGCGTAATATAAACGGGATGTCTCTCCTTTGCAGACCCTTCTGCAAAGTAATAATAACTTATATTAAATTTTATAAATTAACCTTGTGTCTGTTTGTGCTTAGGATTTTCGCAAATTACCATAACTTTGCCTTTTCTTTTAATAACCTTGCACTTTTCACAGATAGGTTTTACTGATGCTCTTACTTTCATCTTCTAAACCTCCTATTTTTCTCTCCAAGTAATTCTTCCTCTTGTTAAGTCATAAGGAGAAAGTTCAACTTTAACCTTATCACCGGGTAGAATTCTAATGAAGTTCATTCTTATTTTACCAGATACGTGGGCTAAAACCTCGTGTCCAGTTTCTAACTTTACAACAAACATTGCATTTGGCTGTGCATCAACTACGATACCTTCAGCTTCAATTACGTCTTTCTTTGCCATAAAAACCTCTTTCTATAGGGTAAGCAACTCAGGCTCACCATCAGTTATAACTACCGTATTTTCATAATGTGCAGCAAGTTTACCATCCAATGTAACAACTGTCCAATCATCATTTAAAACCTTTGTTTTGTATGACCCTAGAACCATCATAGGTTCTATAGCAAGCGCCATTCCTTTTACAAGTCTAGGTCCTCTTCCAGGTTTTCCGTAGTTTGGTATTTGCGGTTCTTCATGAAGACATGTTCCAATACCATGACCTACATATTCTCTAATTACTCCTAGCCCCTCGCTTTCAGCTTTAAGCTGTATTGCATTAGAGACATCTGATAATCTGTTGCCTTCTTTACAAAACTCAAGTCCTGCAAAGAAACTATCTTTTGTTGCATCAATTAAATGCTGTGCTTCAGCGCTAATTTTGCCTACGCCATATGTCCTTGCAGCATCACTTGCATAGCCTCTGTATGTTGCTCCAGTATCTACACTTACGATATCTCCCTCTTTAAGAATTATATCTTTAGATGGTATACCATGTACTACTTGTTCATTTACAGAAACACATGCTGATCCGGGGAAACCCCCGTAACCTTTGAAAGTAGGCACCATATCGTTTTCAGATATGATTTTTTCTACAAACTGATCTATATCATAGGTAGTGATTCCAGGTTGGATTATATTCTCCAACTCTCGGAGAATATATCCTGTAACCTTTGCTGCTTTACGCATTATATCAATCTCTTCATCTGATTTGATAATAATCATTCTACTCACCTAGAATTTTAGAAATTTCAACAAATACGTTTTCAACCCCAATTGTACCATCTAGGTGTGAAATGTTTCCAACCTTATCATAGTAGTCTAATAATGGCATTGTCTGTTTGTTGTAAACTTCAATTCTGTTTGCAACAGTACTTTCTGTATCATCTGCTCTCTGAATTAACTCTGCTCCACATTTGTCGCATACGCCTTCAGTTTTTGGAGGCATATTAGTTACATGGTAAGAAGCTCCACAACCTTTGCAAACTCTTCTACCAATTAATCTAACCATTAATTCTTCGTCATTAACGTCGATATCAAGAACATGATCGATTTTCTTTCCGATTTTTCCTAAGAAACCATCTAAAGCAACTGCTTGTTCAACTGTTCTTGGGAAACCGTCTAATAGGAAACCGTCTTTACAATCGTCTTCTGTTAGTCTATCAGTTGCAATTTCAATTACTAAACTGTCTGGAACTAACTCGCCTTTGTCCATATAAGCTTTGGCTCTTTTGCCAAGCTCTGTTCCTTCTTTAATGTTTTTTCTGAAGATATCTCCAGTAGAAATATGTGGAACATTGAACTTTTCAACAATTCTTACCGCCTGAGTGCCTTTACCAGCCCCTGGTGGTCCTAACAAAATTAAATTCATTTGTATTGCCTCCTATTTATTTAAGAAAACCAGAATAATTTCTCATTACCATCTGCTGCTCTAGTTGTTTCATACTTTCTAATGCTACGCCGACTACAATCAATAATGATGTCCCGCCGAAATGTGCATCGATTGGTGTGAACTGAGATACTAGTGTTGGTAATGTTGCAACTATAGCTAGGAAGATTGCTCCAACGAAAGTAATTCTTGTCATTACTCTGTTTAGATATTCAACCGTAGCTTTTCCTGGTCTAATACCAGGAATAAATCCACCATTTGCTTTCATATTATCAGCAACTTCTAGAGGGTTAAATGTAACCGCTGTGTAGAAGTATGTGAAGAATACAATTAGAACGATGTTTAATACTGCATATAGCCATACCCCTGGAGAACCAGTTGGTGATAACCATTTTTGTACCCATAAAGCAAAATCTGAATTGCTTCCTGTAAAGTAGGTAATTGTAAGTGGGAACTGAAGTATTGATAATGCGAAGATTACCGGAATAACTCCTGCCTGATTAACCTTTAGAGGAATGTGAGTGGACTGTCCACCATACATTTTTCTACCTACAACTCTTTTTGCATACTGTACAGGTATTCTTCTCTGACCCTGCTGAATCTCGATGATACCAATAACTACTATTGCTGCAAATACAATGAACAAAGCAATTGTAACAAATCCAATTGTTCCTTCATTAAACTTTAGCCAAACGCCATGAATGTCGCTTGGTACTCTAGCAATGATACCACCAAAGATAATTAGTGAAATACCATTTCCAATACCTCTTTCATTAATTTTTTCGCCTAACCACATTAAGAATGCAGTACCAGCTGAAAGAACTAATACGATAATTACTACTGAGAATGTATCTGTGCTAACTAGAGCCTGTCTAAACATTCCAAGTGATACTCCTATTGCTTGAACAATAGCAAGAACCACAGTTAAATATCTTGTGTATTGTGAAATTTTCTTTCGACCTTCCGTTCCTTCTTTAGCTAATCTTTCTAAAGCTGGAATGGCAATAGTTAATAACTGTAATATGATTGACGCCGTGATATACGGAGTGATACTAAGCGCGAATATTGTCATATTCGAGAATGATCCTCCTGAAAATAGGTTGAATAAATCAATAAGCCCATTTCCACCATCACCAAAAGCCTGGTTTAGAACGTCTCTATTAATTCCCGGAATAGGAATGTTAGAACCGATTCTAAATACAACTAACATTAAGAAAGTAAAAATTAATTTTTTTCTTATTTCAGCAATTTTCCATGCTTTTGATAGTGTTTTCAGCATTTCCATATTAGATCACCTCTGCCTTTCCTCCCGCAGATTCAATTTTTTCTACAGCTGATTTTGTGAATTTGTTAGCCTGTACTGTAACAGCTTTTTCTAAAGATCCGTTTCCTAAAATCTTTACTCCGTCTTTAACCTGCTTAACTAATCCTAAGTCCTTTAGCATTTCAGTTGTAATAACTGTTCCTGCTTCAAACTTATTTAGAGATTCTACGTTAATTTCAGCGTATTCTTTTCTCCAAATATTAGTAAATCCTCTTTTAGGGATTCTTCTATACAATGGCATCTGTCCACCTTCAAAGCCAAGCTTTAGTGAACCACCACTTCTAGATTTCTGACCATTCATACCTCTACCACCAGTTGTACCCTGACCTGTAGCTGTACCACGACCTCTTCTTTTACGATTTTTTGTAGCGCCTTCAACGGCTCTTAATTCATGAAGTTTCATGCTTTGCACCTCCCTTTCTTATAGTTCTTCTACTGTAAGAAGATGCGGAACCTTGTTCACAGATCCTCTAGTTACAGCATTATCAACTAGTTCTACTGACTGGTGCATCTTTCTCAATCCTAAAGCTTCTACAACTTTTCTCTGTCTAGGAGAAGCCCCGATTAAGCTTTTTGTTAATGTGATTTTTATCATTTTATTAGCCATCTTACTTCCTCCTATCCTAAGATTTCTTCCTTAGTCTTTCCTCTTAATTTCGCTACTTTTTCAAGTGTCATTAAGCTTCTTAGACCTTCGATTGTTGCATACGCCATATTTCCAGTGTTACTTGAGCCAATGTTCTTAGCTCTAATATCTTTGATTCCAGCTGCTTCTAGTACTGTACGTACTGATGAACCAGCGATAACTCCTGTACCTTCAGCAGCAGGCATAAGTAATACTCTTCCTGCTCCGAAAACACCAATATGTTTATGAGTAATTGTTGTTCCAACTGTTGGAACATAAATTAAATTTTTCTTTGCATCTTCTGTAGCTTTTCTTACAGCTTCAGGAATTTCCTGAGCCTTACCAAGACCTACGCCAACGTGTCCTGCACCGTCACCTACAACGATAGTCACGCTGAATCTCATATTTCTACCACCCTTAACTGTCTTAGCAACACGTCTAATGTTAACGATAGTTTCTTTTAAGTCCAGCTTGGATGCGTCAATTGTATTTTTCATCCTTATCCTCCCGTTAGAATTTTAGTCCAGCTTCACGTGCGCCGTTAGCTAATTCCTGAACTCTTCCGTGATATAGAAATCCACCTCTGTCAAATGAAACAGTGTCGATGCCTTTATCAAGCGCTCTTTTTGCAATAGCGTCTCCAACTTTTTTAGCTGCTTCTTTGTTTCCACCATTAGCGATTTCTAAATCTTTTTCTAATGATGAAGCTGCTACTAAAGTTGCTCCGTTTACGTCGTCAATAATCTGAGCTGAAATATTCTTATTACTTCTAAAAACACATAATCTAGGTCTTTCAGGAGTACCATGAACGTCTTTTCTAACTCTTGCGTGTCTAGCAACACGTCTATCATTTCTACTATATTTTGCCATGTTATTTTACTCCTTTCTTTATTCGCCCTTACCGCCAGCTTTACCTTCTTTTCTACGTACCTTTTCACCTTCGTATCTGATACCTTTACCCTTGTAAGGTTCTGGTTTTCTCCACGCTCTGATGTTAGCTGCGTAGTTTCCAACTAACTGTTTGTCAATACCTTTAACAGTAATAGTTGTTGCTGAAGTAGCTTCAGTTGTAATGCCTTCTGGATCCTTCATGTTTACTGGGTGAGAGAAGTTTAAGCTTAATGCAAGCACGTCGCCTTTTTTCTCTACCTTGTATCCAACACCGATCATTTCAAGCTTTTTTTCATATCCTTCTGTTACACCAATTACCATGTTTGAAAT
This sequence comes from Anaerovoracaceae bacterium, assembly GCA_036646055.1. Classification (GTDB taxonomy): domain Bacteria; phylum Bacillota; class Clostridia; order Peptostreptococcales; family Anaerovoracaceae; genus JAVWMQ01. The sequence continues at coordinate 11,235 of JAVXMY010000002.1, forward strand.
TAATGTTCTAGCAAGACCATGCTGAGCTCTGTCACTTTTGTTGTCTGTACTTCTTGAAACAGTAAGTACTCCATCATTTTGTTCTACAGTTAATCTTTCACTAATCTGTTGTGTAAGTTCACCCTTAGGGCCTTTAACAGTAACTAGATTATTATCATCTACAGTTACTTCTACACCAGCAGGAAGATTAACAGGTTTAATACCAATTCTTGACATTTAATTTCCTCCTACCATACATAACAGATTACTTCGCCACCAACTCCAAGTTTTCTTGCTTCTTTATCGCTAATTACTCCTTTAGAAGTAGAAACGATTGCAATACCTAGACCTCCTAGGATTCTTGGAACCTCATTAGCCTTAGCATAAACCTTTAGGCCTGGTTTTGAAATTTTCTTTATTCCATTTATAACTTTTTCATTAGCAGGGCCGTATTTCATTTCTACATTAATCATTCCCTGTTTGTCATCTTCAATAACATCAAATCCACCAATGTAGCCTTCTTCTAGAAGGATTCCAGCGATTGACTTCTTAATGTTAGAAGCTGGAATTGACACATTCTTATGTCCTGCTGTGTTGGCATTTCTGATTCTTGTTAGCATATCTGCTATTGGATCTGTCATTGTCATTACAGTTATTCTCCTTTCTTTGCGAGCATTATCCCCTCTGGGGAATTCTTCGCAAACAATATCTTACCAACTTGCTTTTCTAACGCCAGGTATTTCACCTTTGTAAGCAAGTTCTCTAAAACAAATACGGCAAATACCATATTTCTTTAGTACAGAATGTGGTCTTCCACAAACTCTGCATCTTGTATACGCCCTAGTTGAATACTTAGGCGCTCTCTGCTGTTTTACCTTGAGAGATTTCTTAGCCATAATTCCCTCCTACTTTTCAAACGGCATGCCTAGAAGCTTTAATAGTTCAGCAGCTTCTTCGTCAGTTTTAGCCGTAGTTGTAAATACTATGTTCATTCCTTTTACTAGATCAACCTGATCGTAACTGATTTCAGGGAAGATTAATTGTTCTTTGATACCCATAGAGTAGTTACCTCTACCATCAAATGAATTCTTATTTACTCCCTTGAAGTCTCTTACTCTTGGAAGAGCGATGTTAAAGAACTTGTCTACGAATTCATACATGTTTTCTCCTCTTAGAGTAACCTTTGTACCTACAGGCATTCCCTGTCTAACCTTAAAGTTAGCGATAGACTTTTTAGCTCTAGTGATTACAGGTCTCTGACCTGCAATAATGCCTAATTCTTTAACTGCAGTTTCCATTAGCTTAGCATTTTCTTTTGCTTCGCCAAGGCCAATATTTATTGTAACTTTTTCAAGCTTTGGAACTTCCATAACATTTGAATATGAAAATTTATCCATCATAGCTTTGAAAACATCATTTTTATAAGTTTCTTTTAGTCTAGCTGTCAAATCGTCTCCTCCTTTCTTAATCTATTACGTTTCCGCTTTTCTTAGCAACTCTAACTTTTTTGTTGCCTTCTACTTTAATTCCAACTCTTGTTGCTTCTTTAGCTTTGCTATCGAATAACATTACATTTGAAACATGGATTGGACCTTCCTGGTGCTTAATTTCTGAAGCAGCAGTTCTAGTCTGTTTCTGATGTTTTGTCTGCATGTTAATTCCTTCAACAACAACTTTGTTTTCCTTAGGCATAGCTTTAATAACTTTACCTTTTTTACCTTTGTCTTTACCAGCAATTACAATTACTGTATCGTCTTTTTTAATACGCATCTATAACACCTCCTAAAGTACTTCTGGTGCCAATGACACAATCTTCATATAGTTCTTGTCTCTAAGCTCTCTAGCAACAGGTCCAAAGATACGAGTTCCTACTGGAGTCTTATCTTCTTTAATAACTACTGCAGCATTCTGGTCAAACTTAACATAGCTACCATCATTTCTTCTAGCACCAAATGTTGTTCTAACAACTACAGCTCTTACTACTTCACCCTTTTTAACTACTCCGCCTGGAGAAGCTTCTTTTACGGCACAAACAATTATATCTCCGATATTCGCATATTTACGACCTGTTCCTCCAAGAACACGGATACATAATAGTTCTTTTGCACCGGAGTTGTCTGCGACTTTTAATCTACTCTCTGTCTGGATCATTTTCGGTGCCTCCTTATTTCACTTTTTCTACAACTTCAACAAGTCTCCATCTTTTATCCTTAGATAATGGTCTTGTTTCCATAATTCTAACTTTATCTCCGATATTACATTCATTGTTTTCATCGTGAGCCTTAACCTTCTTAGTTGTCTTTACAGCTTTGCCGTAAAGAGAATGTCTTACGAAGTCTTCAATGGCAACTGTGATTGTTTTGTCCATTTTGTTACTAACAACCATGCCAACTCTAGCTTTTCTTCTATTTCTTTCTACTGTCATAATTCATCCTCCTTCCTATTCAGCCTGAGCCTTTTCAAGCTCTTTTTCTCTAATAATTGTTTTTACTCTTGCAATATCTCTCTTTGTCTCTCTAACCCTAATTGGATTTTCAAGCTGTCCTGTAACATGCTGAAATCTTAGATTAAATAAATCTTTCTTCATTTTTACTAGTTCAGCATTTAGTTCAAGATCAGACATTTCTCTAATTTTGTTTAATTCCATTATGCTTCACCATCCTTTACTTCGTTACTCTTAATAGCGAATTTACATTTTACAGGTAATTTGTGCATTGCAAGTCTCATTGCTTCTCTAGCCTGTGCTTCTGTAACACCTTCGATTTCGAACATAACTCTGCCTGGTTTTACTACTGCTACCCAATACTCAGGTGAACCTTTACCAGATCCCATACGTACTTCTGCAGGTTTCTTTGTAACTGATTTATGTGGGAAAATTTTAATATAAACTTTTCCGCCTCTTTTGATAGATCTTGTCATAGCGATTCTCGCTGCTTCGATCTGATTTGAAGTGATCCAACCAGGTTCAGTTGCTACTAATCCGTAATCACCGTAAGTAACTTTGTTACCACGAGTAGCCTTACCCCTCATGTTTCCTCTGTGGACTCTTCTACGTTTAACGCGCTTTGGCATCAACATGGCTCGTTCCTCCTTATAATAGTTTATGCTTCAGTATTATCTACTGTTGTTTCAACTTCTACAGCCTCTACCTGTGGTTCAACCTTAGGAGCTGCTTTTCTAACTCTCAATGAAGTTGCCTTCTTAGGTTCTGGTCTAGCGTCTCTAGGATTGTTCTTTCTAGGTCTTCTGTCACCATCTCTTCTTGGCTTTCTATCATTTTTTCTTCTGTCGTTTCTTCTACCGTCATTCTTTTCTTCACGAATTACGCTCTGTAATCCTCTGTCAAGAATTTCTCCGTGGTTTAACCAAACTTTAACACCGATCTTACCGTATGTTGTGTCTGCTTCTGCAAAACCGTAATCGATGTCAGCTCTTAAAGTATGTAGAGGAACATTACCTTCACTATACTTTTCGCTTCTAGCGATTTCTGCTCCACCAAGTCTACCAGATACAAGTACCTTGATACCCTTAGCGTTAGCTTTCATTGTTCTGCCAATAGCCTGTTTCATAGCTCTTCTAAATGCAACTCTTCTTTCAAGTGCCTGAGCAATGCTTTCAGCTGTTAACTGAGCATCTAATTCAGCTCTCTTAACTTCTTTAATATCAATAGCTACAGTCTTTTTAGTTAATTTGCCTAAGTCTGCTCTTAACTGATCAATTCCATCTCCTGATCTTCCGATAACCATTCCTGGTTTACCTGTTGAGATAAGAACTCTTAAGTTGTTTTCTCCAGATCTTTCGATAGCTACTTTTGATACTCCAGCAGCATAAAGCTTTTTCTTAACAAAATCTCTAATCTGATTATCTTCAATTAAGAAATCAGCGAAATTGTCTTTATCTGCATACCATTTAGAGCTCCAGTCTTTAATTACTCCAACTCTTAAACCGTGTGGACTTACTTTCTGACCCATTTACTGAACCTCCATTTCTGAATTTCTTTCTTTTAGAGTAACACCGATGTGGCTGCTTCTCTTTAAGATGATTGACGCTCTACCCTGTGAGCCAGCTCTCCATCTCTTCATTGTAGGTCCCTGATGAGCATAAACTTCTGCTACATACAGATCATCTACATTCATATCAAAGTTGTTTTCTGCATTTGCTGCAGCAGATTTAACAACTTTTTCTACTAACTCTGCACCTTTACCTGGTGTAAATTTTAGTATTGTTAATGCTTCCGCTAAATCTTTACCTCTTACTAAATCAGTAATTGGCTTAAGTTTAATAGGAGACATTCTTACATACTTTGCAACTGCTTTTGCTTCCATTTTCAATTATCTCCTTTTCTATTTAGATTTCTTATCGGCAGCATGTCCTCTGTAAGTTCTAGTTGGAGCAAATTCTCCAAGTCTATGACCTACCATATCTTCTGTAATATATACAGGAACATGTTTTCTACCGTCATGTACTGCTATAGTATGACCTACCATCTGTGGAAAAATCGTAGATGGTCTTGACCATGTCTTCACAACCTTCTTTTCGTTTGCTGCGTTCATATCAATAATTGCTTTAATTAATTTCGCATTTACGAAAGGGCCTTTTTTAAGTGATCTACCCATTATTTATGCTCCTTCCTTATCTCTCGCCTCTTTGTTTAACGATGTATTTATTAGATTCCTTGTTTTTCTTTCTAGTTTTGTATCCTAGTGCAGGTTTACCCCAAGGAGTTACTGGACTTACTCTACCAATACCAGTCTTACCTTCACCACCACCGTGTGGGTGATCGTTAGGGTTCATTACAGAACCTCTTACTGTAGGTCTGATACCCATATGTCTTTTTCTACCAGCTTTACCGATACAGATATTTGCGTGATCTGAATTTCCAACTTCGCCAATTGTAGCTCTGCATTCGATTCTAACTTTTCTAACTTCTCCGGATGGTAGTCTAACCTGAGCATACTTGCCTTCCTTAGCCATTAGCTGAGCGCCGTTTCCAGCTGATCTTACCATCTGTCCACCTTTTCCAGGCTTTAATTCAACATTATGAATCATTGTACCTACTGGAACGTTCTTTAGTGGAAGCGCGTTACCTACTTTGATATCCGCTTCTGGACCTGAGAAGATTACATCTCCAACCTTTAATGTTTCAGGAGCGATGATATATCTCTTTTCTCCGTCTGCATAAACGATTAATGCGATGTTAGCACTTCTATTTGGATCATATTCGATTGTTGATACTTTTCCTGGTATATCGTCTTTAAGTCTCTTGAAGTCGATAATTCTGTATTTCGGTCTGTAACCGCCACCTCTGTGTCTAACAGTAATTTTACCTCTAGAGTTTCTTCCAGAGTGCTTTTTAAGAGTAACTGTTAATGACTTTTCTGGTGTACTTCTAGTGATTTCTTCAAATGTTGAAGTTGTCATCCCTCTTAAACCAGGAGTAGTTGGATTATACTTTTTAATTCCCATTGTTTCTACCTCCTATTATAGACCTTGGAAGAATTCGATTTCCTTACTTGAATCAGTAAGAGTCACGATTGCTTTCTTTGAAGCCGCTGTGTAACCAGTAGTTCTTCCCATTCTCTTTAACTTGCCGTTAACATTCATGATGTTAACTTTCTTAACTTCTACGCCGAAAATTTCTTCTACGGCTAGTTTCACCTCTGTTTTGTTTGCATCAACTGAAACTTTAAATGTGTATTTCTTTGCCTGAGCATCTTCCATACTTGTTTCTGTGATAACTGGTGTTAATATTACGTCGTAAGGGGTTCTCATTATGAATATACCTCCTCAATCTTCTTAATTGCTTCTTTTGTAACAATGAAGCTTCCGTGATTGATAATTTCGTAAACGTTCATTGTTGTTACTAAAGCAGTTCTAACTCCTGGAATGTTTGCTGCAGATTTAATAACGTTTTCGTCTTTGTCTGCTGTAATGATAAGAGCTTTCTTACCAGCTTTAACATTTTCAAGCACCTTAACCATTTCTTTTGTCTTTGGTGCATCAAATTTAAGTTCATCTAAAATGATGATTTCGTTTTCAGCTACCTTTGAAGATAATGCTGAAAGCATAGCTAATCTCTTTAATTTCTTTGGTAAAGAATATCTGTAGCTTCTTGGCTTTGGTGCAAATGCTACTCCTCCGCCTACCTGAGATGGATCTGTTGTTGATCCCTGTCTATGACGACCAGTTCCTTTCTGTCTGAAAGGTTTTCTTCCGCCGCCTCTAACATCTCCTCTAGTCTTTGCAGACTGAGTACCCTGTCTCTGGTTAGCTAAATAATTCTTTACTACTGCATGTACTGCGTTCTGATTTGGCTCGATTCCGAAAATCGCATCGCTTAAATCCAAGCTGCCAGCTTCAGCGCCTAGCATGTTTAGTACTGTTACTTTTGCCATTTTACTTCCTCCTTCCTGAAGTTATCTCTATTTGCCCTGTCCTTTTACAGCTAAATGAACTGATACTAGGCTTCCTTTTCCGCCTGGAATAGCTCCCTTAACTAATAATAGGTTTCTGTCTTCAATAACTTTTACTAGATCGATGTTCTGTACTGTTACAGTGTCACGACCCATTCTACCTGGACCTGCATTTCCTTTGAATACTCTACCTGGATATGATGCACCAGCTAAAGCTCCTGGAAGTCTCTTATGCTTTGAACCATGTGTCATAGGTCCTCTGCTATGTCCGTGTCTCTTGATGTTACCCTGTGTACCTTTACCTTTAGATACTCCTGTTACATCAACTTTAGCGCCTTCTTCGAATTCAGTAACAGTCATAATCTGTCCTACTTCGTACGCTTCGCCTTCTTCAATTTTGAATTCAGCAAGGTGTTTTTTGATTTCAACTCCCGCTTTCGCAAAGTGACCAGTCATTGGCTTGTTCACTCTGTGAGCCTTTGTTTCGCCGTAGCCAACCTGTACCGCGTTATATCCGTCAGTCTCGATAGTTTTAACCTGAGTTACTACCTGAGGGCCTGCTTCGATAACAGTTACAGGAACAACTACACCTTCTTCAGTGAAAATCTGAGTCATCCCGATTTTCTTTCCTAAAAGTGTTTTCATATTTTCCTCCTCTTTTCTTACAGCGGATTACCATTTGGCAATCATACTAAGGGAACCTTAGGTTCCGCCGGTTTGCTTATAATTTGATTTCGATATCAACGCCAGCTGGTAGCTCTAACTTAGTTAAAGCATCAATTGTTTTAGCTGTTGTTGCAGAGATATCAATTAATCTTTTGTGAGTTCTCTGTTCGAACTGTTCTCTAGAGTCTTTGTACTTGTGTACCGCTCTTAAGATTGTGATTACTTCTTTTTCTGTTGGCAATGGAATCGGTCCTGAAACTTCTGCGCCAGTTCTCTTCGCTGTTTCTACGATTTTCGCCGCACTCTGATCAAGAAGCGCGTGGTCATAAGCCTTAAGCTTAATTCTGATTTTCTGTAATTCGCTCATTTTTTCCTCCTAATAAATTTTGTACTGTTTTCGCTATTCTCGTACAAGGGGTCATAACTGCCCACTTTTCAACGCGTGTAGCATTTTCGCTTGCTCGATACACGCATCCGTGTGTTTCCTAACTCTAGGCACGAATAAAAGCCGGCGACTCCCTTCGCCCCCGTCCAGCAGGGACAATTCTCTGTGAAAATTACCTGATAGCTCAGCAACTTCTCACTTCTTCGCCTATTCGCAAGCTTTTTAAGTATACAATATGTTCATTCAAAAATCAAGTATTTTTTTAAAAAAAGTTTTACATTTTTTTAACTTTTTTTAGGTTGAAAATATCGTGTTTTCAATGCTTACACCTGCTCTTCACGACACACAGACCCTGGCGTTCTCTTTTTTGACTTTTAAAAAAAGAAGCAGGATTATCCTACTTCTAAAAAATTTTTTAACCATATATACTTCCACCAATAAATTCTCTAAGTATTGAGTTGTTAGAAATCATAGAATCATCCTCAATTACTTCAAAATACTTGAGGAAATTAAGCATTCTACTAGCCTCGCTATACTCTGGAGAACTTCTATCTATATTAAGCAACAAGGGCTGAGCGTATTTTTTCAAAACACCCAGTTCATATATATGTACCGAGTTAAACACCACATCTGCCTCTCCGCTAAATGGGAATATGTTTTTATCTTCTCCTGCTCTAACCTTTGGCCAATCCTTAATGGTATCCTTTGCCATGTAGCCTCTATACTTAAAGTCCCTTACCATTCTACGCAACATTCTAGCATCTGTAGTTGGAATCCTATTGTGCTTATCAATATCTAGCTGAGTAAATGGGCTTATGTATATTTTAAACTTTTGGCTATCATCTATGCCATATGTCAGTTTTTTGTTTAAAGCATGTATGCCTTCTATTATAATAGGTTGATTATCATCAATTGCCGTTATTCTTTTGCCAAAGATTTTTTTGCCTTCGATGAAATCAAATACTGGAATATCCACTTCCTCACCACTAAGTAGCCCATTAATGTCCTTTTTGAATAGTTCCAAATCTACAGCCTCTAAATCTTCGAAGTTTAATTCTCCATTTTCATCAGCCACCATATCTTCCCTATCACTGAAGTAATCGTCTGTGCTCAGGTATATGGGTTTTAGTCCATTTACTTTTAGCTGAATTGTAAGTCTTCTGGCAAAAGTCGTTTTGCCGCTAGATGATGGGCCTGCGATAAGTATTATGCGTCTTCCTGTTTTGGTGATTTCCTTAGCTATTTCAACAACCTTCTTTTCATGTAAAGCTTCTGATAGCTGTATTATTTCTCTTATCTGTCCATTTTTAACTTTTTCGTTTAAATCCGCCACATTTAAAATGCCTAATAAGTCCATCCACTTAGAAGCCTCTGCAAAGGCCTCATATATTTTTGTCTCATCTACATATTTAGGAATGGCATCAGGTTTACTAGGGTGAGGGAATCTTAACAATACACCTTTTTTATACTTTCTCAACTCATAAAGATAGCAATACCTAGTTGACGGAACCATTAAGCTATAAAAGAAATCCATATATCCATCTAGTTCATAAAAAGTAAGGTACTTTAGAGTTATTCTTTGATTTACTAGCTTAGCTTTATCAGTATGTCCCCACTTCCTAAATTTCTCCATAGCCTTATTTCGATCAATTTTAATTTTATTTATTTTCACATCCCCAAGAATAAGTTCTTTCATCCTAAGATTAATTTCTTCTACTTCTTCGTCGGTAATTTGTCTGCCTTTAATAGAGATATATGTATATAGTCCTTTGTTTAAAGAATTTTCAATTGAAACCTCTGCGCCTTTGACAATATCTTCTACTGCTCTTAAGTATATTAGGGTTAAACTATTTTGATAGATCAGATTCGCCCCTTGATTTCGGATATCCAAAAATTCTATTTCACACTGTTCTTCTATTGGAGTATCCAATGCTACTAGTTTATTATTCACTTTAGCAGCCAAAACAGGATATTTTACTTTTTCTTTATACTTATTTACTAAATCTTCTATGGTTTTTAATCCTTCCTCAACTACAATTGTAACAAAGTCAAGATCCTTATCTATTTTAAGATTTATTTTCATATACTACACCCCCATGTCACATAAATTATAACATAAAGTTAGGGCCTTAGTAAACATACCAAGACCCTAACCCCTCAATCTTTCCTATTCAACTTCTTCAACTACTCAAAAATTTCTTTGCATAGTAACTCTTTTAATAATTTCGCTTCATCCTTGTGTAATGTTACACCTCTGCTCATATGGTTATGGTCAGAATCCCAATCTCTAATATCGTATTTAGGTGCGCCGTCATTCCATGAGATTAGATTAAGTTCTTTCTTCCAACCTGTTTTATATTCGGCTAGCACTCCGATATGTCTCTTGTTTTCAAAAACAACTTCAGCACTATTACTCTTCATATGTTCCTCCTTTCCTTATTCACATTTCATTTTTTACTTCCTTAAGGTAACCATATTATATATTCATTGTTAATATATGTCAACATCTTTTATGGATATTTTTGTAAAAAAAGAATCCTTCCTTCGAAAGATTCTTTTATCCTTATAGTTTAGCTAATGATTTAAGGGTCCATGCCTGAGGAATCCACAAGAATATTGTCGACCCACTAGGTAACATGCCACCTTTAGTTTTACAATCTAAATACATAAATCCTGCTGCAATTACAAAAAACAACACAACTCCTACCATGGAAGCCACATACTGCAGCTTTTCTTTTTTACACGCCAGTACCAGGCATAGGATTTGTAACAGCGAAACCACAATAGTTAATACTAACAAAATTTTTGTTTCAGTATAAGCCATTGTATTTCTGCTTAATATATATTGGCCAATAGGAGCCGCAATACCGAGAAATATCCCTAGTTTTAAATACATTGATTTAGTCATATAATTCTCCTAAAGTACTTCTTTAAGTGCTTCTGCAACTACTTTGCACTCTGTTTTGGAAATAGACGCAATAGAAATTCTTATGCCTTTAGCCAATGGAACTGCATAAACGCCCTTTTCCTCCAACTTAGCACTAATGGCATCTGGGTCATCACAGGCAATACATGCAAAGAATCCTGAATCAAAAGGTACGCTTTCAATACCAAGTCTCCCTAGTTCCTCCTCAAAAGTTCTCCCTCTTTCTATTAACATATTTCTATACATTGCACGTTCTTCAGCCACATGTTCACTTAATTCCGCATCCCCATGAATAATTTCCATAAGGGCCTGAGCCGCTCTAACACCATTAGACCAAGAGCCTCTACAAGAAAACTCTGTTACAGATTGAAATTCATCTGCAATTTCTTTTGTCTTGGCCATACAAATCAAGGCACCACATCTCATTCCGTAAAGGGTATAAGTTTTAGATGCACTATATGCAATTAGTGGCAAAACGTTAACATTTAGTTCTTCAAGTTTAGGTAGGAAGTTTCTATATTCAATAGGATCTCCAGCAAAATCCACATATGCAGTATCTACTAGCAATACAATTTTTGTATCCTTCAAATCATCACCATTTAGAATTTTAATAACTGAGTCCCAATCTTCATCTGACAAAGAATAGCCAGTAGGATTGTGGGCAGGTGTATTCAATAAAATAACAAGTTGTCCTTGGGCCAAAGCTAGTTCTCTAACTTTTGCACCAAAAGCCTGATTATTAAATTTGCCTTCATCATTAAAAAGCTGATAAGTATCTATGGTTCTGCCAATTTCCTGACAAATAGTGCTATATGGTCCCCAATACCAATCTGATGTTAAAACTTTATCCCCAATTTTAGAATAATCTGATACAGCGTTTCTAAGGGCTCCCGTTCCACCAGGTGTACTAATAACCCTAACATGTCTATCTGTTTCAAAACCTGCAAATGCTACATTTTTAATCGCTTCCTTAAAACCAGGAGTTCCACCTATAGGAGCATATTCCGCATAATCTTCTAGCTTAAGCCTTTTGATACCTTCTCCCACCGATTTCATAACTACTAGTTTTCCTTGATCATCAAGTAAAGCTCCAATGGTTGCATTTATAACAGAGTCTTTGCCTTCCTTAGCAATTCTAGCTTTTGCTCTTCCATTTAAAGCAAAAATTTTATCTTCTTTTGGAATAATTCTTCCATTTTCTTGCGCCATTATATATTTACTCATTATTTTACACCAACCCTTACCTTTACATAATTTATATTTTTCCCTCTACCGGAAAACTTTTCTTCATATTCAGTCATAAACAATTTACTTACAAAACTCGTTTTGTGCAAGTCTGTCGTTTCTTCAAGAATCTCCATTTTCAAATCATTTATTTCTTCAATAGTAAACTCATATAGTCCGTCATTGTCTGTTTTAATTTCAATAAACCCTCCAGGTTTAATTACTTTTGCATATTTACTCAAAAAGTCCCTATGGGTTAATCTCCTTTTAGCATGTCTCGCCTTTGGCCAAGGATCACTAAAGTTTAAATATATACCAGCCAGTTCATCATCAGCAAAGTAATCACAAATATCAAGCATATATACACTTAAGAACCCAAGATTCTCCAGTTTATTTTCTTCAGCCTTGTCCATAGCTCTTACAATAACACTTTCTTGGCCTTCTAATGCCAAATAATTATTTTCAGGGCTTTCTATTGCATGATTATTTATAAATTGCCCTTTACCACATCCGATTTCCAAATATATATCTTTGTCGTTTTTAAAATAGTCCTTCCAGTTCCCTTTGTTTTCTTCCGGTCTCTTAACTATCCAGTGGTCCACTCTAGCCATTCTTTCATCCAAGTCTTTTAATTTTCTTTGCCTCATTAATATTCCTCTTCTATATATAAGCTTTTATTACAAATCTAAGTCCAATTATTATCCCCATAAAAACTACAGTCAATATGGATGCAACAATATCTCCTTTTTTGAAGGCCATGGCATTCATTCTAGTTCTATTTTCTCCGCCTCTATAGCATCTAGCCTCCATAGCCATAGCCATATCATGAGCAATTCTAAAAGCACTAATAAAAAGCGGCACTAATATTGGAATCAATTGTTTGGCTCTTCTAATTATATTTCCAGTTTCAAAATCTGCTCCCCTTGCTTGTTGTGCCTTCATGATTTTATCCGTTTCTTCTAAGAGAGTCGGTATAAATCTCAATGCAATGGTCATCATCATTGCAAGTTCGTGAGCAGGAAATCCAATTTTTTCAAATGGTTTCAAAAGGTATTCTATCCCATCAGTTAAACTAATAGGCGTTGTGGTCAATGTTAATAAGGAAGACCCAATAATCAAAAGCACCAATCTAATTGCCATAAATACAGCTTTAATCAAACCTTCTTTAGTTACACTAAATATCCATACTTTGAATAAAACTTGCCCATCCATCATAAATATATTTAATACGAATGTGAAAATTAATATGAAAAATATAGGTTTTAATCCTTTTAGTATGTAACTTAATGGTACTTTTGATGCTTTAACTATACATCCAAGTACAACAGCTACAAAAGCAAATCCTATAAATGAATTTACCACAAACAAGGCAATAATATATATTAACGTGGCAATGATTTTTACCCTTGCATCAATTCTATGTATTACTGAGTCTGAGGGATAAAACTGTCCTAATGTAATGTCTCTAATCATTACTTACCCCTCCTTTGATTTTATTCTTAATCTGTTGGAAAGCTTCATCAATATCAAAAGTATTCCCTTGTATTCCTAAGCCTTCTCTTTTTAGTTCTGCTAACAAGTCTGCAACATCTGGAAGACCTAATCCTAGTTTTTTAAGTTTAATTCCATCTGCAAAAACCTTTGATGGCACATCAAAGTCAACCATCTTGCCTTTGTCCATAACCACAACTTTGTCTGACAAATTAGCAATGTCGTTCATATTGTGTGATACAAAAACAATAATATTATTTTCACTCTCATGAATATTCTTTATCATTTTCAAAATATCTCTATGAGCCTTAGGATCTAATCCAGCTGTAGGCTCATCTAATATAAGCACCTTAGGTTTCATTGCAATAACACCTGCAATAGCCACCCTTCTTTTTTGTCCGCCAGACAAGTCAAATGGTGATTTATTTCTTATTTCTTCATAATCTAAACTTACAAGCTCAATAGCCTCTTTAACCCTTTTGCTTATTTCTTCATCATCTAGACCAAGGTTTTTGGGACCAAATGCAACATCTTTTTCTACTGTTTCTTCAAATAGTTGATATTCTGGATACTGAAAAACTAGCCCAATTTTTTTTCTAACATCAATCATAGATGTCTTCCCATCTGTAATATTTAATCCATCAACAATAATTTCTCCCGATGATGGTTTAAGTAATCCGTTTAAATGTTGAACCAATGTTGATTTCCCAGAACCAGTATGACCAATCACACCAATAAAAGACCCGTCATCAATTACGAAAGACACGTCATCAATGGCTTTAGTTTCGTGAGGAGTCTTCTCACCATATATATGTGTAATATTCTTTACTTCAATTGACATAAATACTCTACCATCTTTTCTCTATTTATTACACTAGCAGGGACTTCAATCCCTTCGTGCCTTAGTTTATTAGCAATAATTACTTCCAAAGGAATATCAAGATTCAAGCTTCTAAGTTGATCTTCATGAATAAAGATTTCTTCTGGTGGCCCTTCCATAACAACCTTGCCATTATCCATAATTACAATCCTATCAGCCATAGCGGCTTCTTCCATAAAATGTGTAATCAGAACTACTGTTATGCCTTCCCCATTAAGGGTTCTTATGATTTTCATCACATCTCGTCTGCCTATTGGATCTAACATAGCCGTTGGCTCGTCAAATATAATACACTTAGGTTTCATTGCACACACACCTGCAATAGCTATCCTTTGTTTTTGACCACCGGATAATAAATGTGGCCCTTTTTTTCTATAAGGTCCCATATTAACCGACTCTAACGCTTCATCAACTCTAAGTCTAATTATTTTAGGATCTACCCCCAAGTTTTCTGGTCCAAAAGCAACATCGTCTTCTACAATTGCGGATACAATCTGATTGTCAGGATTTTGAAAAACCATCCCAGCACACTGTCTTATATCCCATAAGTGTTTATCATCAGAAGTGTCAAACCCATTTACATATACTTTCCCACTACTTGGATAAAGCAATGCATTTATAGTTTTGGCAATTGTAGACTTTCCAGATCCATTTTTACCAATAACAGCAACAAAGCTACCTTCTTCAATATCTATTGATACTTCGTCAATTGCATTTACAATTGGAGCTCCTTCGTTTGGTGGATATGCAAATATTAAATTTTCTATTTTAATTATTTTTTCCATTAGACTTTCCTTCCATAAAACATTACGTAATATTATACACCATATAAAACCTCTCCGCAATTGCAATAGATTAAGTAACAAAAAAAAACATAAAAAATCACCTTTATTATTTTTCTTTTCATTTATTGTGTTTTTTTCTTAGAATGGATGTATACTTCAATAACAAAGTATTATTATAGTAAAGGAGAAAAAGCTATGAAAAAAAATCTATCAATATTATTAATTATATGTCTGTTGGCAACTTTAATTCCAACAGGTGTCTTTGCAGAAGAAGACGAACTCTTTGAGGTAAAAGGCGAAACCTTCTCAATGAGTATCCTAGAAAAAACAGCTACCTATGAAAAAATCCTTCTTAAAAATTTAAATAGTGGCACAGAAGAATTTATTGAAACGAACTTCTCTAATGATAAAACAACGGTGTGTGTCTCCGAAGAAGGAACAGAAAAATATACCATTACAAATGGAACCAATTTCACTTCAAACGATAAAAGTAATGATTACTCACAAGAAAAAGAATATGTTTCTAGCCTTTCTTCCAAAAAAGGTAGTATTTCTTGGGGACCATGGCATACAAAGGTTAATAAAAAGACATCCAAAGCCGACCTTATTGGCAATGTTTCTTTTATCGCTTCTGTTCTTGCAAGTTTTTTAGGTATTGGCGCCAGTCTTTTGGTTTCAATCGCCAGTTATTTAATTGCCCATAATATTACGAACGTATGGATGAAAATTCATGTAAAAGAACGAATTGGCAAAAACCCAGCCTGCATGGAAACATTAAAAACAGTTCAATTTTATAAAAATAGTAATTATACTGGTTATATAGATACTAAAACACAGCGTTGGATTCATTATTATTAAAGAAGGGGGGAATTATTAATGACTACTTTTAAATATGGAAAATTTCATTATTACTATATACTTCTTGCAACTCTACTTATTGGGGGAATTATATTCTCAAACTCTACAGTAGCCCCATTTTTTTTGCTTCTGGCTTTAGCTGTTCTTGTTTTTTTCAAAAAACAAGATTCTACTAAAACTAGCAACTTATCTGTCATTCTAGGTCTTGTGGTAGCAGCGTTATTCTATATAATCAACTTCCGCTTTGATCTATCAGATATACTATCAAAAATAGTCTTAAGTTTAACTGTACTTATAGTGTTTATAATCGACTATAAACACAGAACAAAATAATAAATGAAAATTGCAGCGCTTAACCTATAAGTGAGTGAATACGGCTCTATAATAAATGTTGGGGTGGCTGAGAAAAAACTCAGCTATCCCAGCATTTATTTAATTATGCTCCACCCAAACATTTGACATAGAGCCATAAAAAGAAACGACCGTAGTCGTTTCTTTTTTATCAATATTTAATTTAAAGTTGTCAAATTATTTAATGATTTCAGATACAACACCAGAACCTACTGTTCTTCCGCCTTCTCTGATAGCGAATCTTAATCCTTCTTCGATAGCGATTTCAGTGATTAGTTCGATTTCCATTGTAATGTTATCTCCAGGCATGCACATTTCTGTTCCTTCTGGTAACTTTAGATCTCCAGTTACGTCTGTTGTTCTGAAGTAGAACTGAGGTCTGTATCCGTTGAAGAATGGTGTATGTCTTCCGCCCTCTTCCTTCTTTAGTACGTATACTTCGCCCTTAAATGTTGTATGTGGGTGAATTGTTCCTGGTGCTGCTAGAACCTGTCCTCTTTCGATTTCATCTCTCTGGATACCTCTTAGAAGTGCTCCGATGTTATCTCCAGTCTGTGCTTCGTCTAATAACTTTCTGAACATTTCAATTCCTGTTACTACAAGCTTTCTTCTTTCTTCTGTTAGTCCGATAAGTTCAACTTCTTCTCCAACCTTTAGAACTCCTCTTTCAACTCTACCTGTAGCTACTGTACCTCTACCTGTGATTGAGAATACGTCTTCTACTGGCATGATGAATGGTTTGTCATTGTCCCTTTCTGGTTCTGGAATGTATGAATCGATTTCTTCGAATAATTCTACAATCTTGTCTCCCCATTCGCTTGTTGGATCTTCTAATGCTTTTAGCGCTGATCCTTTTACGATTGGTGTATCGTCTCCTGGGAATTCATATTCGCTTAGAAGTTCTCTAACTTCCATTTCTACTAATTCTAGTAATTCTTCATCATCTACCATGTCGCATTTGTTTAAGAATACTACGATGTAAGGTACTCCTACCTGTCTTGATAATAGAATATGTTCTCTTGTCTGTGGCATTGGACCATCTGTTGCTGCTACTACTAGAATAGCTCCGTCCATCTGTGCTGCTCCTGTGATCATGTTCTTAACATAGTCAGCATGTCCTGGGCAGTCTACGTGAGCGTAATGTCTGTTTGGTGTTTCATACTCAACGTGAGATGTAGCAATTGTGATACCTCTTTCTTTTTCTTCAGGCGCTTTGTCGATCTGGTCGAATGCTACCTTTTCACCAAGCTGGTATCTCTGCTGTAGTGTTGTTGTAATTGCTGCTGTAAGAGTAGTCTTACCGTGGTCAACGTGACCGATTGTACCGATGTTAACATGCGGTTTAGTTCTCTCAAATTTTGCTTTTGCCATTTTAATTCCCTCCTATTAAGGTTATTTGTTAATCTTTTCAACTAAATTATTTGGTAACTTTTCAAAGTGTGACATCTGCATTACGTAAACACCACGACCCTGAGTTTTTGAACGTAAGTCTGTTGCATATCCGAACATTTCAGATAGTGGAACTAATCCTCTAACTGCTACAACTCCGTTATTCATATCAGAACCTTCGATTCTTCCTCTTCTACCACTGATATCTCCGATTACATCGCCCATGTACTCTTCTGGTACAGTAACTTCAACCTTAAAGATTGGTTCTAGTAGAACAGCTTCTGCCTTTTTGCAAGCTTCTTTGAATGCCATTGAAGCAGCAAGCTTAAATGCCATTTCAGATGAGTCAACTTCATGATATGAACCATCGTATAGTTCAACACCAACGTCAACAACCTGATATCCTGCAATTGGACCTGTTTCCATAGCTTCTCTAATTCCATCTTCAATCTTAGAGATGTATTCCTTAGGAATAGCACCACCAACAACTGAATTCTTGAATTCGAAACCTTCTCCTGGTTCTCTTGGGTATAGTTTGATCTTAACGTGACCATACTGCCCATGTCCACCAGACTGTTTAGCATATTTGTGGTCAACATCAGCAAGCTTAGTAACTGTTTCTTTGTAAGAAACCTGAGGCTTACCAACGTTAGCTTCAACTTTGAATTCTCTTAACAGTCTATCTACGATGATTTCAAGGTGAAGTTCACCCATACCAGCGATAATAGTCTGTCCAGTATCTTCGTTTGTATATGTCTTGAATGTTGGATCTTCTTCAGCTAACTTAGCTAGAGCAATACCCATCTTTTCCTGTCCAGCCTTAGTTTTAGGCTCGATAGCGATTTCGATTACTGGATCTGGGAACTCCATTGATTCAAGAATAATTTCGTGTTTATCATCACAAAGAGTATCCCCTGTAGTTGTATCCTTTAGACCTACTGCAGCAGCAATGTCTCCTGAATAAACTTCTTCGATTTCTTCTCTCTTGTTAGCATGCATCTGTAGGATTCTACCGATTCTTTCTTTTTTACCCTTTGTAGAGTTATAAACATAAGAACCAGATTTTAAAGAACCTGAGTAAACTCTAAAGAATGCTAGTTTACCAACAAATGGGTCTGCCATGATTTTGAATGCAAGAGCTGAGAAAGGACCATTATCATCTGCAGGTCTTTCTTCTTCAATGCCTTCATCTCCTGGAAGTACACCTGTAATAGCTTTAACATCAAGTGGAGATGGCATGTATGCAAGAACTGCATCAAGCATCATCTGAACACCCTTATTTTTGTAAGCTGATCCACATGTTACAGGAACCATTTCTCCCTTAAGAGTCATTGTTCTGATTGTTTCAACGATTTCTTTCTTAGTGATTTCTTCACCTTCTAAGAATTTCATCATTAATTCTTCATCATTTTCTGCAACAGCTTCAACTAATTTTTCTTTCCATTCATTAGCAATTTCCACTAAATCTTCTGGAATATCTACAATGTCAAATTCTTTTCCTAATTCGTCTTTGTAAATCTCTGCCTTCATTTCAACTAGGTCGATAATACCTTTGAATGATTCTTCAGCACCAATTGGAAGCTGAATAGGTACAGCATTAGCTTTAAGTCTATCTTTAACCATACCTACAACTCTAAAGAAGTCTGCACCCATAATATCCATCTTATTGATGAAAATCATTCTAGGTACTTCGTACTTTTCAGCCTGTCTCCATACAGTTTCAGACTGAGGTTCAACTCCTCCTTTAGCGCAAAGAACTGTAACCGCTCCATCTAGTACACGAAGAGATCTTTCAACTTCTACAGTGAAGTCTACGTGTCCCGGTGTATCAATGATATTGATTCTAGTGTCTTTCCACTGTGCTGTAGTAGCAGCAGAGGTGATTGTAATACCACGTTCCTGTTCCTGTTCCATCCAGTCCATAGTAGCTCCACCATCATGTGTTTCACCAATTTTATGAGTTTTACCTGTATAGAATAAGATTCTTTCAGTTGTTGTTGTTTTACCAGCATCGATGTGAGCCATGATACCGATATTTCTAGTTTTTTCTAACGAAAACTGTCTTGGCATTTTACTACCTCCTTTCTGCTTTCTTTATTACCATCTGAAATGAGCAAATGCTTTATTAGCTTCTGCCATTTTATGAGTATC
Source organism: Anaerovoracaceae bacterium (assembly GCA_036646055.1). Classification (GTDB taxonomy): domain Bacteria; phylum Bacillota; class Clostridia; order Peptostreptococcales; family Anaerovoracaceae; genus JAVWMQ01. Next base: position 30,733 of record JAVXMY010000002.1, read on the forward strand.
TTCTTTTTTCTTTACTGAAGCACCTGTATTGTTTGATGCATCAATTAATTCTTTTGCAAGTCTTTCGCTCATAGTCTTTTCGCCTCTAGCTCTTGTGTACTTTGTTAGCCATCTAAGACCTAGTGTTTGCTTTCTATCAGCTCTAACTTCTACTGGAACCTGGTAGTTTGCACCACCTACACGTCTAGCTTTAACTTCTAAAACTGGCATGATATTGTTCATTGCTTTTTCAAATACTTCTAAAGCGTCTTCCCCAGTAACTTCGTTTATTATGTTGAACGCATCATAAACGATAGCCTGAGCTGTTCCTTTTTTTCCGTCCAACATTACGCTGTTGATTAGTTTTGCAACTACAACAGAACCGTATACTGGATCCGGAAGAACTTCACGCTTAGGTACATTTCCTTTTCTTGGCACGTCTCTTCCCTCCTTGCCTAATGCTTTCGGTACTCGTGAACTTTTAACCAGCCTAACTGATGGTTTCCCAATTTACTAAAAGTCCCCGTGGCGCTCGATAATATATATATATCAAGGGCACTATTTTTCCCGATTAATCTTATTTCTTTGGTCTCTTTGCTCCATATTTAGAACGAGACTGTAATCTGTTTGCTACACCTGCAGTATCAAGTGTTCCTCTAACAATGTGGTATCTTACACCAGGAAGGTCTTTTACTCTTCCTCCTCTGATAAGCACTACACTATGTTCCTGTAGGTTGTGACCAATACCAGGGATATAAGCTGTAACTTCAATACCATTAGTTAAACGTACTCTTGCTACCTTTCTAAGAGCTGAATTAGGCTTCTTAGGTGTAACAGTCTTAACTGATGTGCATACGCCTCTTTTCTGTGGTGAATTTGTGTCTGTAGCAACTCTTCTGATTGTGTTCATACTTTTTCCCAAAGCAGGTGAGTTTGACTTCTTAACACTACTTGTTCTACCCTGACGTACTAACTGGTTAATTGTAGGCATTCTATTTCTCCTTTCTCCTTTAACAGGTAAATAATTTTGCAATCTAAAATAAACGACTTCCGCCGCGATATCTAGACCGCTTTTTAGTATAGCACGATTTTTTAGTCTTTGCAAGCATTTATTAATTTAAATCACTCAACAAAGTTGTATCTTTTTTAGTGCTATTATCATAAAAATAACTGGGCGCATAAGTGCACCCAGTTATAGATATTGATTTTATAATTGAGTATTACTCAATAACTTCTATTACATCATCCTGAATTTCAATACCTTCATCGCTTACTAAAATAACAGGTTCTTGTTCAATCCTCTGAATATCTTCTTCTACGTCTTCCGGTTCTTCCTTGTTCCAGTTTTCAATAAATTCAGTGTTAACACCATAATCAATGTCAATATTTCTGTATTTACCAATACCAGTTCCAGCAGGAATAAGTTTACCGATAATTACATTTTCTTTTAATCCCTGTAAAGTATCGTTTTTACCCTTAATCGCTGCGTCTGTAAGAACTCTTGTTGTTTCCTGGAAAGATGCTGCTGATAAGAATGAGTTAGTAGCTAAAGATGCTTTAGTAATACCAAGAAGTTGTCTCTTACCTATTGCAGGTTCAAGTCCTTTTTCTAAAGCAATAGCATTTTCTTCTTCTAATTCAAACTTACTGTATAAAGATCCTGGAAGTAGTTTAGTATCTCCAGCTTCTTCAATTTTAACTTTTGAAAGCATCTGGCTTACAATTACTTCAACGTGTTTGTCATTGATATCTACACCCTGTAGTTTGTATACTCTTTGAACTTCCATTAATAAGTACTGACAAACGCCTTCAACTCCTCTAAGTCTTAGCATATCATGAGGGTTTAAAGGTCCTCTTGTAATACCATCACCTGCTGATACGAAGTCTCCTTCAGAAACATTTAATCTAGCACCATAAGGAACTGTATAAATGTGTTCTTCTTCACCTCTAACAAGGACTTCTGTCTTGTTATCATTAGTTGAATTAATTGATATTACAGTACCATCAGCCTCGCATACTTCTGCAAGTCCCTTTGGATTTCTTGCTTCAAACAGTTCTTCTACTCTTGGTAGACCCTGTGTAATATCCGCACCGGCTACACCACCAGTATGGAATGTTCTCATTGTTAGCTGTGTACCAGGTTCACCGATAGATTGAGCCGCTGTAATACCAACAGACTCACCAATGTTAACTCCTTCACCTGTCGCCAAGTTTCTTCCGTAACATTTAGCACAGATTCCTGTTTTACTCTTACAAGTCATTGCAGATCTAATAGCAACTTTCTCAATTCCTGCAGCATCAATCTTATCTGCAATAGCTTCAGTAATTTCTTCGCCCTGTCCGCATATTAGTTCTCCAGTATTTGGATTCTTAATATCAACTAAAGAAACTCTTCCTATAATTCTTAGTCTTAGTTCTTCAATTACTTCCTTACCGTCTGTAAATGCTTTTACTTCAATACCTTCTTCTGTTCCGCAATCTTCTTCATTAACAATAACATTATGTGAAACGTCAACAAGTCTTCTTGTTAGGTATCCTGAATCGGCTGTTCTTAAAGCTGTATCCGCAAGACCTTTTCTAGCACCATTTGTTGAAATAAAGTATTCCAGTACTGATAGTCCTTCACGGAAGTTAGCTTTGATAGGAATTTCAATAGTCTTACCAGTAGCGTTGGCCATAAGTCCACGCATACCTCCAACCTGAGAAATCTGTTTCTTACTACCTCTGGCTCCTGAGTTGGCCATGATAAATAAGTTGTTTAATGAGTCTAGTGATTCCATTAGAGCATCTGCAACTTTTTCAGTAGTCTTACTCCAAATGCTACAAACTTTTTCATATCTTTCTTTTTCTGATACTAATCCGCGTCCAAAGGCATCATCATAACGATCTACTGCAGCCTGAGATTCAGCAATAATTGCATCCTTCTCTGCTGGAATTTCCATGTCTGAAATAGAAACTGTAATAGCGCCCTTAGTTGAATAATGGAATCCCATATCCTTGATTGCATCAAGCATAATTGCTGTCCCAGTATTACCATGAACTCTATAGCATTTATCAATTATCTTTCCTAATCTCTTTTTGTCGCAAAGGAAATCTATTTCTAATGAATAAGGATCCTTGTTTCTATCTTCAACAAAACCTAAGTCCTGTGGAATTTGCTGGTTAAAAATAAATCTGCCAACTGTTGACTCTACAAGTTTACCTGTAGTATCTTCTGGTCCCGCATATTGTCTAACTTTAACCTTAGCATGTAATCCAACAGCCTTATTCTGATAAGCCATAATCATTTCATCATAATCTGAAAAAATCTTGCCATCACCTTTATCAGCCGCTGTGCTTCTGTCTTCTGTACCTTCATGAGTCAAATAGTAACTTCCTAAAATCATATCCTGTGTAGGAGTTGTAATAGGTGATCCATCTTTTGGCGCCAAAATATTATTTACAGACAACATCAAGAATCTAGCTTCTGCCTGAGCCTCTACAGATAGAGGTACATGAACAGCCATTTGGTCTCCGTCAAAGTCAGCATTGAAAGCCGTACAAACCAGTGGATGAAGCTTAATAGCTTTTCCGTCTACCAGTACAGGTTCAAATGCCTGAATACCAAGTCTATGAAGAGTAGGTGCACGGTTTAACATAACTGGATGTTCACAAATAACTTCGTCTAACACATCCCAAACCTGAGTTTCCACTCTCTCTACCATTTTCTTTGCTTTTTTAATGTTATGAGCATCGCCGTTTTCTACTAACTTCTTCATGATAAACGGCTTGAATAATTCTAATGCCATTTTCTTTGGAAGACCGCACTGCCAGAATCTTAATTCTGGTCCAACTACGATTACAGAACGTCCTGAGTAGTCTACACGCTTACCTAGTAAGTTCTGTCTAAATCTACCCTGCTTACCTTTTAACATATCAGATAGAGATTTTAAAGGTCTAGACCCTGGACCTGTTACAGGTCTTCCTCTTCTACCATTATCAATTAAAGCATCTACAGCTTCTTGAAGCATTCTCTTCTCATTTCTAACGATAATGTCTGGAGCTCCAAGTTCTAAAAGTCTCTTTAACCTTTTATTTCTATTAATAACTCTTCTATATAAGTCATTTAAGTCAGATGTGGCAAATCTACCACCATCTAACTGAACCATAGGTCTTAAGTCTGGTGGAATAACTGGAACTACTTCTAGTACCATCCATTCAGCTTTGTTCCCTGATGTTCTTAATGCTTCAACAACTTCTAGTCTTCTAACAATTTTAATTTTTTTCTGACCAGTTGCTACTTTTAAAGCCTCTCTAAGTTCAACTGAAAGCTCATCAAGCTTAATTTCAGACAGAAGTTGTCTTACAGCTTCTGCACCAATACCAGCTTCAAATTCGTCGCCCCATTCATCCTTAGTTTCTCTGTACTGCTGTTCAGTAATGATTTCTTTGTACTGGAATCCTGTATTACCAGGTACAAGAACTACATATGCAGCAAAGTATAGAATTTTTTCTAGATTTCTTGGTGTCATATCTAAAACAAGACCCATTCTAGAAGGAATTCCCTTGAAATACCAAATATGAGAAACAGGTGCAGCCAATTCAATATGGCCCATTCTCTCTCTTCTAACTTTGGCTTTTGTTACTTCTACTCCACATTTGTCGCAGACAATACCCTTAAATCTAATTCTTTTATATTTACCACAGTGACATTCCCAGTCCTTCTGTGGTCCAAATATTCTTTCACAGAATAAACCATCTGGTTCTGGTTTCAATGTTCTATAGTTAATTGTTTCCGGTTCTGTTACTTCTCCGTGAGACCAACTTAGAATTTTATCTGTTGAGGCCAAACCAATCTGTAATGACTCAAAATTGTTTAATTCATAATTATTATTTTCACCCATGATCATTCGTCCTCCTTATTCGTCTTCGCCAAATGCAACTATATCTAATTCATCTATAATGTTATCACCAAGTTCTTCTTCAACAATAACTTCTTCAACCTGTTCAATAGTATCAATGCTAACACCATCTTCAATTTCAGATGCTTCTCTAATTCTAATTTCTTCAGCATCTGCTGTTAGAACCTTAACATCCAATCCTAAACTCTGCATTTCCTTAATCAATACCTTGAATGATTCAGGAATACCTGGTTCCGGAATGTTCTCGCCCTTAACAATTGCTTCGTATGTTTCAACACGACCTACAATATCATCAGACTTAACAGTCAAGATTTCTTGAAGAGTATAAGCAGCACCATATGCTTCTAATGCCCATACTTCCATTTCTCCAAAACGCTGTCCACCGAACTGAGCTTTACCACCAAGTGGCTGCTGAGTTACTAGTGAATATGGTCCAATACTTCTTGCGTGAATCTTATCATCAACTAAATGATGAAGTTTTAGCATGTACATATAACCAACTGTTACTGGATTATCGAAGAATTCTCCCGAACGTCCATCACGAAGGTTTAGTTTACCCGTTTCACTGTAGCCACATTCCTTAAGTAAATCAATAATGTCATTTTCATTAGCACCATCAAATACTGGAGTAGCAATGTGCCATCCCTTTGTCTTTGCTGCAAGTCCTAAATGCACTTCCAAAACCTGACCAACGTTCATACGTGAAGGTACCCCTAGTGGGTTAAGCATTACCTGTAACGGCTGTCCGTTTTCCATAAATGGCATATCTTCTTCAGGTAATATTCTAGAGATTACACCCTTATTACCATGACGACCCGCCATTTTATCTCCTACGCTAATTTTTCTCTTAGTCGCAACATAACATCTTACAACTTTATTAACTCCTGGAGGTAATTCATCTTTATCTTCTCTGTTAAATTCTTTAACATCAACAACAATACCTCTTTCGCCATGTGGCATTGTTAATGAAGTATCTCTAACTTCTTTAGCTTTTTCACCAAAGATTGCTCTTAACAGTCTTTCTTCTGCTGTTAGTTCAGTTTCTCCCTTAGGTGTAACTTTACCAACTAAAATATCTTTTGCTTCTACTTCAGCACCAATTCTAATGATACCTTCTTCATCTAAGTCTTTAAGAGCTTCATCACTTACGTTTGGAATATCTCTTGTAATTTCTTCAGGTCCTAATTTAGTATCTCTAGCTTCCGCTTCGTATTCTTCAATATGAAGTGATGTTAATACATCGTCCATAATTAATTTTTCATTAAGAATAATAGCATCCTCGTAGTTATAACCATCCCAAGTCATAAATCCGATTAGTAAGTTCTTACCTAACGCAACTTCACCATTATCAGTTGAAGGGCCATCTGCTAGAACTTCATCTGCTTCAACATGTTCACCCTTAAACACAATAGGTCTCTGGTGGATACATGTTCCCTGGTTAGAACGCTTAAACTTAAGAAGTTTATATTCATCAACACCTTCGCCATCGTCCCTTAAAACTCTAATGAAATTAGCGTCTACATATTCAATAACACCTGAATTTTCAGCTAATATAACAACACCTGAGTCTTTGGCCGCTCTGTGTTCCATACCTGTTCCAACAACTGGTGCTTCTGCAACTAATAGAGGTACCGCCTGTCTCTGCATGTTGGCACCCATCAAGGCTCTGTTAGCATCGTCGTTTTCTAAGAAAGGAATCATTGCAGTAGCAACTGATACAACCTGCTTAGGTGAAACGTCCATATAGTCAATATTTTCTCTAGGAATAAGGTCAACTTCTCCAGCAAGACCTCTAGCTGCCACCTTACGATTTGCAAAGTATCCATCTGCGTCAATAGGTTCATTAGCCTGAGCTACAATCATTCTTTCTTCATCGTCTGCAGACAGATATTTAATTTCTTTTGTTACGATACCATCTTTAACAACTCTATACGGTGTTTCAATAAAACCATAATCATTAATAATACCATAAGTAGTTAAAGAACCAATCAGCCCAATATTTGGACCTTCTGGAGTTTCAATAGGACACATTCTTCCATAATGAGAATAATGTACATCTCTAACTTCGAAACCGGCTCTCTCTCTAGATAGACCACCAGGTCCTAAAGCAGATAATCTTCTCTTATGAGTAAGTTCTGCAAGCGGATTGTTCTGGTCCATAAACTGTGATAGCTGTGAACTACCAAAAAATTCTTTCATAGCTGCTGTAACAGGACGAATATTAATTAACGCCTGAGGAGTTGTTAATTCAACATCCTGAATTGTCATTCTTTCCTTTACAACTCTTTCCATTCTTGCTAAACCAATTCTAAACTGGTTCTGTAACAGTTCTCCAACTGTACGAAGTCTTCTGTTACCTAAATGGTCAATATCATCAACATTACCAATACCATAATTTAAGTTTAATAAGTAACTTACAGTAGCAATAATATCATCAATAATAATATGTTTTGGAGAAAGATCATTCTTTCTTTCCAATATCATTTCTTTAATTTCTTTTTCTTCTTGAACTTCTGATAAAATGTTCATTAATACTGGGAAATAAACTTTTTCCGGCATTTTTAAATCACTTACATCAAAAGGAACATTGTCAGCTAAACTAACAAAGTTATTACCAATAATTTTTGTTGTATTTTCTCTTTCTTCATCAGCAAAGGCTAAAACATATTTTACACCTGCGTTTTCAATATCGTGGGCTTTTTCTTCAGAAATACATTCGTTTACTTCAGCAATAATTTCTCCTGTTCTAGGATCAACAATATCTTCCGCAACAAAAACCCCTTCAATTCTATTTGAAAGTCCTAATTTTTTGTTATATTTATATCTACCAACCTTAGATATGTCGTATCTTTTTGGATCAAAGAAAAGTGATTTAATTAGAGAATGAGCACTTTCCTCTGTTGGAGGTTCGCCCGGTCTTAATTTTTTATATATTTCTTTTAATCCTTCAACACCACTAGTTGTAGAATCTTTTTCTAATGTCTTTAATAATCTTTCATCTTCACCAAAAACTTCAAGAATATCTTTATCTGTTTCTAGGCTTAAACCTAAATTACATCCAAATCTTTCCTGTTCATTTTCGATAAACACATCCATAGCCCTTAATAAAACTGAAATAGGCTGTTTTCTAGTTCTATCAACTCTTACTGATAGAATTTCATTAGCATCAGTTTCGTACTCAAGCCATGCCCCTCTATTTGGGATTACTGTTGTAGAGTATAGTCCTCTACCTGATTTATCTATTGTTTTGTCATAGTATGGTCCAGGTGAACGTACCAACTGAGTTACAACAACTCTTTCTGCACCATTGTACACAAAAGTACCTTGCTTAGTCATAAGAGGAAAATCACCCATGAACACTTCTTGTTCTTTTACTTCTCCTGCACTTGTAATAAGTCTTACTTTTACCTTAAGTGGAGCTGCATATGTTGCATCTCTTTCTTTACAAACTTCCTGATCATATTTTGGAGGCTCACTTAAAGAATAGTCTACGAATTCAAGAACTAAATCTCCTGCGTAATCTTTTATTGGTGAAATATCTTCAAATACTTCACGCAAGCCTTCTTCTATGAACCAATCATAGGATTTTGTTTGAATTTGAATTAGGTTTGGCATCTCAGCTACTTCATTAATTTTAGAAAATGTCTGACGCTCAGTCCTACCTAATTTTATTGGCTTTGGCATAATTATCACTCCTTATATACTCTAACATTTCATTTGCGTGGCAGTCTATTATAATATCATTCCTTAGTCAATTAGTCAATAGTTTTAGTGTTTTTTATAAAAAAAATAAAAAGCGACGCAATATACGTCGCTTTAAATTCAAGTTTACAGTTTAAACTATTTTAGTTCAACTACTGCGCCAACTTCTTCTAACTGAGCTTTAATTGCATCAGCTTCTGCCTTGTCAACGCCTTCTTTAATGTTTGAAGGAGCTCCATCAACGATTTCTTTCGCTTCTTTAAGTCCTAGACCTGTTAATTCTCTAACAGCCTTGATAACCTTAATCTTTTCGCCGCCTGTTTCCTTAAGAACTACTGTAAATTCAGTCTGTTCTTCAGCTGCTGCTCCTACTGCTCCAGCTGCTGCAACTGGTGCTGCTGCTGATACTCCAAATTCTTCTTCACATGCTTCTACTAATTCATTTAATTCAAGCACTGTCATAGCTTTTATAGCTTCAATGATCTGATCTTTGTTCATTTTTATTTCTCCTTATAATTATATTTTAAATTTAATTTAATTTACGCTTCTTTAGCATCTGCAATAGCTGCAAATGTACGTACAGCTTTTGATACTGGCGAGTGAATGCTTCCCATGAACTTAGCAATAAGTTCATCTCTTCCTGGGATGTTAGCAAGTTTTTCAACTGCAGCAGCATCATAGAAATCTCCTTCTACAACTGCAGCCTTAAATGCCATTTTCTTATAATCTTTTATAGCTTTATTAAGAACTCTAGCTGGTGCTGTTACATCATCGTAACCAAATGCAAATGCACTTGGACCTTCTAAAACTTCTCCTAAAGATTCAAACTCTGTTCCTTCAATAGCTCTCTTAACAAGAGTATTCTTGTAAACTGTGTAGTCTACTTCAGCTTCACGAAGATTTTTTCTCATTTCGTCAGCTTCCGCAACAGTAATTCCAATGTAGTCGATTACAACAGCAGATTTTGCGTTAGCAAGTTTTCCTTTGATTTCATCAATAACAACCTGCTTTTCCTGCTGTGCCTTTTTAATTTCGCTCATTATTATTATCTCCTTTCCGACTGGACCGTTTACCAAGTCTTATTTTGGTACTCAATAAAAATCTCGCCCATCAATAGACAGGCGAGGTCAATATTTTTATATTGTACCTCGGCGGGGAATTAAGCTTTCGCACCCGCTGTCTACGGTTAATTTTCAATTTTATTTATCAATTAAACAAGTTTTGCTCCGTTGATTTTAACTCCAGGACCCATTGTTGAAGAAGTTGAAACACTTCTTAGGTACTGACCTTTCGCTGCAGCTGGCTTAGCTTTAATGATTGCATCCATTAATGCTTTGAAGTTGTCATTTAATTTTTCAGGACCAAATGAAACTTTACCAATAGCTACATGAACGATGTTAGCCTTGTCTAAACGATATTCTACTTTACCTGCTTTAATATCAGCAAGTGCTTTTTCTAGATCCATTGTAACTGTTCCAGATTTTGGGTTAGGCATTAATCCCTTAGGACCAAGTACTTTACCAAGTCTTCCTACAACTCCCATCATATCAGGTGTTGCAACGATTACGTCAAAATCAAACCAGTTTTCAGTCTGGATTCTCTGTGCTAATTCCTCAGCTCCAACATAATCTGCTCCAGCCGCTTCAGCTTCTGCTGCTTTAGGGCCCTTAGCAAATACTAAAACCTTCTTAGATTTTCCTGTTCCGTGAGGAAGAACGATAGCTCCTCTAACCTGCTGGTCAGCATGTCTACCATCAACACCAAGTCTAATGTGTACTTCAACACTTTCATCAAACTTAGCTTTAGCTGAATCAACAACTAACTTTAGCGCTGCATCAGCATCGTATAAAGTTTCCTTTTCGATTTTCGCTGCTGCTTCTTTGTAATTTTTACCTCTTTTAGGCATAATGTTTACCTCCTTGTGGTTCAAACGGCCGTAGCCTCCCATCATATTAGTCTTCGATAACTATTCCCATACTTCTTGCAGTACCGCAAATCATTTCAGTAGCTGCTTCTACGCTTGCTGCGTTTAAGTCTGGCATTTTTAATTCTGCAATTTCCTGCGCCTGAGCTCTCTTAAGAGTAGCAACCTTAGTTTTGTTAGGTTCCCCAGAAGCAGATTTTAAGTTAGCAGCTTTCTTTAGTAATACTGCTGCTGGTGGTGTTTTACAAACAAATGTAAAAGATCTGTCAGCATAAACTGTAATTACTACTGGAATAATCATTCCTTGCTGTTCCTGTGTTCTAGCATTGAACTGTTTACAGAAGTCCATAATGTTTACGCTCTTCTGACCTAATGCTGGACCAACTGGTGGTGCTGGTGTAGCCCCGCCTGCAGGAATCTGCAACTTAATGTAGCCTTCAACTTTCTTAGCCATGTTTTTTCTCCTTTCTTATTAAATTTTATCAATCTGAGCAAATTCTAATTCTACTGAAGTATCTCTACCAAACATAGAAATCTTTGCTTTGACAATTTCTCTTTCTTCGTTTACATCTTCAACGACCCCTGTAAGCCCGTCGAATGCTCCGTTGATAACTCTAATTTCGTCACCAACATTTAAATCCAAGTCGATACTGATTTTTTCAATACCCATTCTTCTAACCTCATCAACAGATAGAGGAATTGGATCAGAACCATGTCCAACAAATCCAGTAACGCCCTGTGTATTTCTCACAAGATACCAAGATTCATTAGTAATAATCATTTTCACAATTACGTACCCTGGGAACATTTTTCTCGTCTTAACAACAATCTTCCCATCCTTCGGTTCTGCTTTTTCTTCAGTAGGAACAACGATATTTAAAATAAGGTCCTGCATTTTTCTATTTTCTACAAGTTTTTCAATATTAACCTTAACTTTATTCTCATGTCCAGAGTAAGTATGAACAACGTACCACTTAGGTGTTCCGTCTCCTCTTAACCCTTCTCCTTCAATTGGAGCAACTGTATTTCTTTCATTTTCAGACATGTTTAACCCCATTACAATGTTATGCCTAGAACACCCTTAAGTGCCGCTAGGAATCCTGTATCGATTAGCCAAAATGCTACAGAGAAAAAAGCACACACAAGAACTACAATAGCAGTGTAAGAACTCAATTCTTTTTTAGTAGGCCAAATGACTTTTTTCATTTCTAATTTAACGCCTCTAAAGTATCCTCTAATGCTTGTCTTTTCCTTCTTTTTAGGCGCCATCTGCTGAGCAATTTTCTTTGCGTCTTTGCCCTTCGCATTATTCTTTGCCATAATTAATACCCCTTATTTAGTTTCCTTATGTAGAGTGTGTTTCTTACAGAACTTACAGTATTTCTGGAATTCTACTCTATCTGGATTATTTCTTTTGTTTTTCATAGTGTTGTAATTTCTCTGTTTACACTCTGTACACGCTAGTGTTACTTTTACTCTCATCTCAGTTATCCTCCATAAACTTAAAACTAGAGCTCGTTTGGAGCTCTGCTGATATTTCTCATAAAGTCGCTATAAAATTATAGCTTTATATACGCAAAAAGTCAAGCGCTTTACGGTCCATTTTATTGCATTTAAAAACCGCAAGCCTTCATTGACCTGCAGTCATTCTTTAGGCACATTATATACCACCATTTCTCATTAGTCAAGTAATTATTCTTGATATCACATAGTAAGTTTTATATACTCAGATGCCCTGGCAAAACCCACTCATCCCAGTTTCTCTCTTAGTCAAAGATTTTCTCTAAGTATAAAAAAGGAACAGCATAAGCTGTTCCTAAGTTTAATTATTTAATGATTTCAGATACAACGCCAGAACCTACTGTTCTTCCGCCTTCTCTGATAGCAAATCTTAATCCTTCTTCAATAGCGATTTCAGTGATTAGTTCGATTTCCATTGTAATGTTATCTCCAGGCATGCACATTTCTGTTCCTTCTGGTAACTTTAGATCTCCAGTTACGTCTGTTGTTCTGAAGTAGAACTGAGGTCTGTATCCGTTGAAGAATGGTGTATGTCTTCCGCCCTCTTCCTTCTTTAGTACGTATACTTCGCCCTTAAATGTTGTATGTGGGTGAATTGTTCCTGGTGCTGCTAGAACCTGTCCTCTTTCGATTTCATCTCTCTGGATACCTCTTAGAAGTGCTCCGATGTTATCTCCAGTCTGTGCTTCGTCTAATAACTTTCTGAACATTTCAATTCCTGTTACTACAAGCTTTCTTCTTTCTTCTGTTAGTCCGATAAGTTCAACTTCTTCTCCAACCTTTAGAACTCCTCTTTCAACTCTACCTGTAGCTACTGTACCTCTACCTGTGATTGAGAATACGTCTTCTACTGGCATGATGAATGGTTTGTCATTGTCCCTTTCTGGTTCTGGAATGTATGAATCGATTTCTTCGAATAATTCTACAATCTTGTCTCCCCATTCGCTTGTTGGATCTTCTAATGCTTTTAGCGCTGATCCTTTTACGATTGGTGTATCGTCTCCTGGGAATTCATATTCGCTTAGAAGTTCTCTAACTTCCATTTCTACTAATTCTAGTAATTCTTCATCATCTACCATGTCGCATTTGTTTAAGAATACTACGATGTAAGGTACTCCTACCTGTCTTGATAATAGAATATGTTCTCTTGTCTGTGGCATTGGACCATCTGTTGCTGCTACTACTAGAATAGCTCCGTCCATCTGTGCTGCTCCTGTGATCATGTTCTTAACATAGTCAGCATGTCCTGGGCAGTCTACGTGAGCGTAATGTCTGTTTGGTGTTTCATACTCAACGTGAGATGTAGCAATTGTGATACCTCTTTCTTTTTCTTCAGGCGCTTTGTCGATCTGGTCGAATGCTACCTTTTCACCAAGCTGGTATCTCTGCTGTAGTGTTGTTGTAATTGCCGCTGTAAGAGTAGTCTTACCGTGGTCAACGTGTCCGATTGTACCAATGTTTACATGGGGTTTAGTTCTCTCAAATTTTGCTTTTGCCATTTTAATTTCCTCCTTAAGAAATACAGTTTAACCTTTAATAATAATTACTTACGTTTTTATAATGGAGCTGTTGAGCAGGATTGAACTGCCGAACCTCTTCCTTACCAAGGAAGTGCTCTACCAACTGAGCTACAACAGCACACTAACATTGCCATATTACTATATTTAAATTGTCGTGTCAACACACTTAATCAATGTAATGGTCCATTGCTAGTCTGCTAAATAATCCAGTATCTTTTTCTTCGCTCTTTCCATAGCATTATACACCGATTTTATCGGTTTTTCTATATCTTTTGATATTTCTTCATAGGATTTCCCATTTGCGAAGTCATTCCATACCTTTGTCTCTAATTCGCTAAATATTTTTTCATTATTTTCATTTATATATCTAACAATGTCATCCAAAAGTAAAATAGTGTCCGGATTTACATATTCCCTATTACTTATAATATCCTCATAGGTTTGCCCTTCTAATTCGTCTATAGGCTTATGAATAGAAACCGAAGAGTTAAGTGGAATATGTTTGTTTCTATTAGCTGCTTTAACTGCAGAAATAATTTGCCTATTCATACAAAGTTCTGCAAAGGTATTAAAACTAGCTTCCTTATCTAAGGAATAGTTCTTAATAGCTTTAAACAGCCCAATCATAGCCTCTTGAACAACGTCTTGGCCATCGGCGCCAACAATATAAAACCTGTTAGCCTTGCTTCTAATAATACCCTTATATGACCTAATCACATGTTCTTCTGCCAATTGGTCTCCCTTTTGAGCCATGAGAACAAGTTCTTCCAAGTTCTTATCCTGATATCTATTTGGCATCTCTTTGCTTCCTTATTTCATACATTAAAATTGCCGCAGCATTTGATGCATTTAATGAAGTAATCTTCCCAACCATTGGCATTGATACTACAAAATCACATTTAGACTTAACCAGTTTACTGATTCCAGCCCCTTCGCTTCCTATTACAATACCGATTCCACCAGTTAAGTTTGACTTATAATATAAATCTCCATCCATATGGCACGCACCAATCCAAAGACCAGCTTCTTTTAATTTTTCTATTGTCTGACTAATGTTTGTAACCTTAGCCACCTTCATATATTCAACCGCACCTGCAGAAGCCTTAGCTACAGTATCTGTTACAGCAACTGCACGTCGCTTTGGAATTATAATCCCATGTGCACCTGCACACTCTGCAGTTCTCATAATAGCTCCTAAGTTATGAGGATCCTCCAAGTTATCAAGTATAATTACAAATGGGTCTTCCTCACGTTCTTTGGCTGTTTCTAATATATCTTCAATCTCTGAATACTCAAAAGCAGAAACATAGGCGATAACGCCTTGATGTGTCCCACCATTAGCCGCTCTATCAAGAACAACTTTATCAACTGTATTAATTGGAATTTTTTTGTCCTTAGCCATTCCTACAGTTTTCTTAATTGATCCTTCTGCACCTTTTAGTACTAGAAGTTTATCGATTTCTCTTCCACTTCTAAGGGCTTCGTTAACAGCATTTCTACCAATTAATATATCATTATTTTCTTTCGTATTTAACAAATTGATACCTAATTCCTTTTTCTTCTTGAATATCACTTTTCCATGTCATTTCGTAGTTACTGTCTTCATCCATATTTCTAAAATATCTATCAGCATCAAAGGCTTCAAATATTTTAGTAACATAAATAGTATCACACTGTTCTAAGAATCTGTCATATATAGACTGTCCCCCAGAAATGAAAATATCTTCTGAATTATATTTTGATATTTGTTCCCAAAGAGCCTCTTCACCTAAACAAATTTCACAAGCATCGTTGGCATAATCCTTATTGCCTGTCAAAACAAGGTTAACTCGATTAGGTAAAGGCTTAGCCCCAGGAAATGATTCTAAAGTTTTTCTTCCAATAACAATAACCTTACCCACTGTCTTTTCTTTGTAGTATTTAAGGTCTCCCGGTAGGTGAACAAGTAAATCTCCATCCTTACCAATACTCCAATTTTTATCTACGACTACTATAGCATTCATATTTCAATCCTCCACTAAATCGCAATTGGAATATTCTTGATCTGAGGATTTTTCTCATAATCTGTAATTGTTACATCTTCAACTGTAAAGTCATAGAAGTTTTTTACATCAGGATTTAAACTGAATTTAGGAGCCTTAAACTGAGGTCTCTTAATCATTTCTTCTATTACTGGTACATGTCTATCATATATATGTGCATCTGAAATTACATGAACTAATTCACCAACTTCAAAGCCTGTTGACTGAGCTAACATGTGAAGTAAAACTGAATATTGAACTACATTCCAATTGTTTGCCGCTAATATATCCTGAGATCTTTGGTTTAATATGCCATTAAGCTTATTACCAGTAACATTAAATGTCATGCTATAAGCACAAGGTTCTAATCCCATTTCAGTAAGATCTGCAAAGTTATATATATTTGTCATAATTCTTCTTGAATAAGGTGTATTTTTTAGCTGCCAAATAACATTGTCCACCTGGTCCATAACCCCATGAGGGAATTTATACTTAACACCAAGTTGGTATCCATAAGCCTTGCCTATTGATCCATTGTCATCAGCCCATTCATCCCAAATCTTGCTGTTTAATTCATTAATATTATTTGATTTCTTTTGCCAAATCCATAACATTTCATCTATAGCCGATTTAATCGCTGTAGGCCTAAGTGTTAATGCAGGAAATTCTTCTTGCAAATTATATCTATTAACTACACCAAACTTTTTGATAGTATGAGCTGGCTTGCCATCTGGCCATACTGCTCTAACTTGTTGTCCCTCTGAGGAATATCCATTTTCTAAAATATCCTGGCACATGTTTACAAATAATTTATCTGCCTTGCTCATCAATTACCTCCATTGTCTTATAGACGATTTCTTCTAGCCTTTCAATGTTATCCGATAAATATAAAAATCCTATTAAACTTTCAAAAGCCGTTGCCCATTTATAAGTTATAATATTTGCATTTTTGGCTTTGGTTCCAGTTTTATGATTTCTACTTCGTTTAACTAAAGCTTTTTCTTCTTCACTTAATTCTTCAAATAATTTCTTGATTGCATATGCTTGAGCATCGGCTTTAACATACTCAACACCCATTTTGTGCAATCTGTTAGCATCAACAACTCCTGTTTCCATAACGTGTTTACGAACATAAACTTCATAAACACTATCTCCCATATAAGCAAGGGCTGTCGTTTTAATATTTTTGATGTTTTTCATTGGCATTATTCTTTAATAATCTGAATTCCCTGAGGAGTATCCTTAAGAGTAATTCCTTTTGCTTTTAAAATATCTCTAATTTCGTCTGCTCTTGCAAAGTCCTTGTTCTTTCTAGCTTCCTGTCTTTCATCAATTAACTTCTGAACTTCATCATCAATTGAATCGTCCTTGCTCTGTTCTAATAACCCAAGAACATTTGCTAACTCTAACAGCTGCGCTAAGGCTTTTTCTGCAAATTCCTTTGAGCAACCATTCTTAGTTGCATTATTAATGTCGTTGATTAACTCGAATACTGCTGTAATACCATCTGCAGTATTTAAGTCATCATCCATAGCCTTTTTAAAATCTTCCACATGCTTATCAAAGCCAGCTACATATATTTTTTCCTCATCAGTAAGATTACCCTCTTCGTTGGCAATTAAATGCTCTAAATTAGCTTTGGCATTTTCCATTCTTCCTAAACTATTCTTAGCCTGTTCCATTAACTCTTTGCTAAAATTAATTGGGCTTCTATATTGTCCTGAAAGTAAGAAATATCTAATAACTTCTCCGCTGTATTCTTTTCTAATGTCTCTAACTGTAAAGAAGTTTCCTAAAGATTTACTCATTTTTTGGTTGTCGATTGTTATGTATCCGTTATGCATCCAGTACTTAGCAAAAGGTTTACCATTATGAGCTTCTGACTGTGCAATTTCATTTTCATGATGTGGGAACGTTAAGTCTACACCACCTGCATGAATATCTATTGTTTCTCCTAGGTATCTTTTAGACATTGCTGAACATTCAATATGCCATCCCGGTCTACCCATTCCCCATGGACTTTCCCATGCAACTTCTGAAGGTTCTTTTCTCGCCTTCCAAAGGGCAAAATCAAGAGGATCCTGCTTCTTTTCTTCAATCATAATTCTTGCGCCAGCTTCTAGTTCATCAACATCCTGTTTAGAAAGTTTGCCATAGCCCTGGAATTTCCTTGTGCTAAAGTAAACATCACCGTCAACTTCATAAGCAAAGCCTTTTTCAATTAAATCTGATACAAACTGGATAATCTGAGGAATATTTTCAGACACTCTAGGATGAACTGTAGCTCTTCTAACATTTAAGGCTTGAACATCGTCAAAGTATTCTTTAATATATTTGTCCCCAACTTCTGCCGCACTAATGCCTTCTTCCTTAGCCCTATTAATAATCTTATCATCAACATCTGTAAAGTTCTGTACAAAATTAACCTTCATACCTGAGTATTCCATATATCTTCTTAGTGTATCAAAGACTACAAAAGGTCTTGCATTTCCAATATGGAAAAAGTTGTACACTGTTGGTCCGCAAACATAGATTTTAACTTCTTCATTAGATAGCGGAATAAATTCTTCTTTTGTTCTTGTTAGTGTATTATATACTTTCATTTCATTTACCTTTCCTTAATCAATATTTCTTTTTGAATCTTCTTTTATTTTTTTCTCTAATGCATGAACCTTCTTCCTTAAGATTGCAAGTTCCTTAGCAATTGGATCTGGTAAATCCATCTGATCCATTTCAGCATTTGTATTAGTTTTCTTACTTTTAACAATTGTCCCTGGTATACCAACTACGGTACATCCGTCAGGAACATCCTTAAGAACCACCGAGCCTGCTCCAACTTTCACATCGTTTCCAAGTGTAATAGGTCCAAGAACCTTAGCCCCTGAGCTGACCATTACTCTATTTAACAAAGTAGGATGCCGCTTACCTGAATCCTTACCCGTACCTCCCAGGGTTACCCCCTGATAAATAGTACAGTCATCACCGATTTCTGTAGTTTCTCCAATAATAATTCCCATACCATGGTCAATAAAACATCTTCTGCCTATTGTCGCACCAGGATGAATCTCAACACCAGTAATCCATCTCACAAACTGAGATATTATTCTAGCCAAAAGCTTCAAGTGATGCTTATATAAAAAGTGTGCAGGTCTATGAAACAAAATTGCCCAAACACCTGGGTAGCAAAGCAGAACTTCCAGGCCATTTCTAGCCGCTGGATCCTTGTCTACTACAATTTTAATATCCTCTCTTATGTATTTAAAAAACGCCATTTTTTCTCCTATATCTAGCCATATTGTCCATTGCCGTGAAAATCCGAACCTTCAGTAATATGAAGGTGATATTTCTCCGCAAACTCTATGAACTTCAATCTCTCGGAATCGCTATGTGAACTGTAAATACATTCTAAGCCCTTAAGGCCATCCTTCTTTAGTTGGCGCAAAAGCTTATCAAAATTCCCATAAAACTCCTCTGTATCTGGTTTTCCAATACCTTTGATTCTTCCCGGATGAGCTAGTACAGCAATGCCTCCTGCTTCTTTAATCACATCAATAGCATCCTTAGCTGTCATTTTCTCTTTAACAATTTTTTCTATATCTTCTCTATGAAAAAACCCGCTCATAGAGAAGGCGTCTTCCCTCTTGGAAATTATGCCTTTTCTCGCCATAGTTTTGGCAATAGTAGATTTACCAATGAAATCACGTCCTGCCGTTTCCAAAAGATCTTCCTTAGTAATTGAAAATTCATCTTCAAGAATCTTGTAGTATTTTTCATTTCTTTCATCTCTGTGGGCCGAAGCCTTCATACAGGCTGCCCTAAGTTCAATATTGTCCACATCAATGTAATATCCCAAAATATGAAGTTCGTTACCCTTTTCATCCATGGAACTTAGCTCTACACCACTTACAACAGTTACATCTAACGCATCTCCTGCAATTTTAGCTTCCTTAACGCCATCAGTAACATCGTGATCTGTTAAGGCTATGGTTGAAATTTCATTTTCCTTAGCCCATTTAATTAGTTCTGTAGGAGAAAGTTCACCATCTGAATAATATGAATGTGTATGAAAATCTACTTTAACGCTCATTCTTCTACCTTCCTAAACATTTTTCTTCTACTTGCATGGCTATGAATCACATAGCCTATAACTGTCATTATGGCAATGGAAGAAACTAATTGCCATATTCCAAGGTACATAGGCACCTTGGTTTCTAATATTTGAATTATTACATCACCAGGGATAAATTCGCTTCCAAACAAAAGTCGAATTATTGCCGGGAAGGAGCCTGGTATTATACATATTATAAAATTAATTGCTGCAAGGATACTAAATATTACTACTCCCTTTTTGGCCCTGTCATATATCAATGCCTTCTCGCTTACTTTTAGCATATGTACAAAAATAATCGTAGCAAATATGAAAAGAGCTATTGTTAGTAAAAGTAATATATCTAGAATTAATCTAATAGTGTTCATTATCCACTGATCCTTTTCATTAAAAAGTTTCTGTGGCATGTATTCAGTATCTTCAATTAGTTGAAACTGTCCTGTCTTGTGAACCATAAAGTCGGAAAATGTATTTACCAAACTATCATGGCTAATTGAGAAAGGAATTTCTGAAACAACCCCTGTCTTTTCAAAAGCAAAGGAATAAAAACTACCCATTCTAAGTACTGCATTAGTACTTAAGCAAACTACAACAATTGGCAGTATTATCATAAATACTGCTGACAAAATTTTATTCCAAGGAATTTCCTTGTCCTGCCTTGTGTTTCTCCAAGGATTATTCTTAGAACGAAGTCCATATTTAATCCTTTTTTGTATAGTTGTCATTAACCTTATCCTTTAGTAATTTGAATCTATTCATAGATTTTATATTATACTACTTTTTAAGTGGAATTGCAAATGTAGAAGCTCCTCCACCAGTATGAATATACTATATATATATCTATTCAGATTCCCCTTCTATCAAACACATTTTACCATAAATAAAATAGAAAAAATATTTATATTATGTTATAATCTCAATATGAGTAAGAAAAATAAAAGTACAAGGAAAAAAAGATTAAAAATCAATAAAAAGAAATTAGTCATAATGCTAGTTATTTTATTGTGTTTAGTTTTTTTAGTTTCAAAAGCAATTGGTTTTGCCCTTGAATATTCCCATATTAAAACAGTAAAAGATAGTCAGATTCCTTACCCAATTAGAGGTATTGATATTAGCCACTACCAAGGAGATATTCAGTGGAATGTTATTGCCAAAGAGGATATATCCTTTGCCTTTATTAAGGCCACTGAAGGCAGTAGCCATGTAGACAAAAAATTCCAAAAGAACTGGAAAGACTCCCATAAAACTAACCTTAAAATCGGAGCATATCACTTTATGAGTCTTGAAACTAGTGGCCAAGACCAAGCCAAAAACTTTATTAAACATGTTACCCACGAGAAGAATATGCTACCTCCAGTAGTAGACGTTGAGGTTTATGGTAAGTTTATTGACAAGCCGCCATCTAAGGAACATTTCCATAAAATCATGGACCCCCTTATTAAGGCTTTAGAAAAAGAATACAAAATGGAACCAATTATCTACTGCAATACAGCTATGTACAAAAAAATAATAGCAGGAGAATTTGATAATCCAATTTGGCTTGCAGATTTAAGCAAACCAGACAAACTGCCAGACGGCAAAGATTGGACCTTCCTTCAATATTCATTTGAAGGAAAATTAAAGGGATATTCAGGTTATTTACCACACTTAGATTTAAACGCATATAACGGAAGCAAGTTAGACTTTGCGTTAAAATATTAATTATTATTAGGAGGATTTATATTTATGGACAAGAGACAATTACTAATTTCCCTGTTTTTCTTAATTTGCGGACTAGTTTGCCTAGGCAACATTATTGCAGGAAAAGCCGAAACCTATATGTGGATTGCCACAGTGTTATTCCTTTGGGCATCATTTGGTTTTTTCAAAAGATCAAGACTTTAACAAAAACGACAAATGAGAGTCTAAATTAGACTCTCATTTTTTAATTCATCATTATGGGCGCTTATGCTTCTTCGCCTTCTTCTGAATCCATTTCTTCCATAATAGCTTCAAATTCTTTTACTGCTACCTGGAATTCTTCATCATCTTCAATGTCAACGATTTCAAACTCTTCATCATCTACTTCTTTGTATCCATAAATGTATACATCATCAGACTTATCGTCTGGAATTAAAGCGATATATTCTTTGCCTGCAGCTTCAAATACTCCTAGTATTTCGCATTCAACTTCTTTGTTATCATCAAACTCAAGTGTGATTACATCTTTTTCTTCATTCATTTTTATTTTCCTCCAAAAATTTTTTCAAATAATACACCTACTATACCATTAGTCATTATTTTTTTCAATGAAATAAGCAATAATATTTTCTGCATTTTTTTCGCTAATAGTTGGAACCTTCATTAGTTCCTCTTTTGAGGCTTCTTTAATCTTAGAAAGACTGCCAATAGTTAACAAAAGTGCATTGCGCTTTTTTTCCCCTATACCTTCAATTTCTTCTAGAACCGATTTAATATGCTTACCATCACGAATTCCTCTGTGGTACTCAATAACAAATCTATGGACTTCTTCTTGAATCCTTCCTAGATACTGAAATAGTAAGGTGTTTTCTTTTAGGGATTCCTCTTCAAAGCCTTGGTTGACTCCAAAGACTAAACTGGTTGTGCGGTGACTGTCATCTTTAGCCATACCTACAACTGGAATTTGCAAATTTAAAGCATTTAAAACATCCTTAGCCGCTGAAACATGACCCTTGCCTCCATCCATAAGAATCAGATCTGCCATGGGCAAAAATCCTTTGTCTCCATCAAGTCCTCTTTTGAGTCTTCTAAACAAAACTTCCTTCATGCTGCCGTAGTCATCAGAATCTCCAGTGGTTTTGACCTTAAACTTACGGTAGGCCTTTTTGTTCGGGTTTAATCCATCAAAAACAACCATAGCCCCAACAGTGTCGGCACCGCTGGTATTGGAAATATCGTAAGCTTCAAGTCTGTACTGTTGACCTTTGTAGTGATCTGTTACCCCTTGGCTCTTAGAAATCACCCTGCTAATTTCACGACCTATAGAATCATCTCTTTTGGCTTTACGTTTCTTTCTGTCCTCAATATTTTTGGAAGTTTCAGCCACATCTCTTTTGGCCAAATCCAAAATCGCCTTCTTCTCACCTCTTTTAGGTACTGCAATTGAAACCTTACGGCCCCAAATAGTAAACAAGTATTCTTCAATAACTCCTGCATCCTCCAATTCTCGTGACACAAGAATTTCCCTAGGACCTCTAGTTAAGCTACCGTAATGCTGCTTAATAAATGCCGCAACAACTTGGTCAGCCCTTTCATTTAAACTTGCCTGAATTTCAAAACGTTCCCTGCCACTTAGCTTGCCATCTCGCACATAAAACACAGAAATTTGTTCTCCACTTCCCCCAAGAACTATATCAAGATCCTTGTCGTCACTTAACACAACCCTCTGTTTTTCAGAAAGACTTTTTGCTGCAGAAATATAGTCCCTGTACCTGGCTGCTTCCTCAAACCTAAGATCCTTCGAAGCTTCCTCCATCTTTTCCTTCAAAAACTCTACAATGCTCTTTTGCTTACCCTTCAAAAACTCGTCGATAGATTTAATCTTTTCGTTGTAAGCTGACCTAGAAATCTTCTTCATACAAACACCGTCACACTGGTTTATATGGTAGTTTAGACATGGTCTATGGCCCCCCGGAAAAGTCCGCACACTGCATCTTTTGAGACTATAGGTACTGTTTAGCAGATCCATCATTTGGTTCACTGCAGAAACATCAGTATAAGGGCCGTAATATTTAGCCCCATCCTTTTCTACAATTCTGGTTTTTAAAAGTCTAGGATATTCTTCATTAGTTATCTTTAAGTAGGGATAAGTTTTGTCATCTCTTAGAAGAACATTATACTTAGGCATGTACTTTTTTATTAAGTTATTTTCTAAAATTAAGGCTTCCATTTCAGTTTGACAATTAATATACTCAAATTCATCAATGTGAGAAACCATTGCACGAACCTTGGCATCCATATTTTTACTTGATTGAAAATATTGACTTACCCTGTTTTTTAGGGACTTAGCTTTGCCAACATAAATTACCTGGCCAAGTTTGTCCTTGTGCATATACACTCCCGGAGAATCCGGCAGACTTTTTAAGCTTTCACGTATATCTGACATACTATCCTCCTAACTGATTTATCTCACTAGTAGCCCCATTAAATCAACTTGTTAATAAGGCCAGTCACGCCTTTTCTTTTCAGCTCTATCCTTGGCAATTTCCATTGCCTTTCTTTCACGTGCCTTCCTTAAGGCTTCTTCCTTTTTTAGTCTTTTCTTTTTTCTATTTCTCTTCTTGAAAATAGTTATAATTATAATAAGTAGAAGAACTCCTACAATAATAATCATCATTCTATCTGAAATACCAATATAAGTCCAAGGTCCACCTACTTTAACAGATTCACTAATAATCAGTTTTTCAGTTCCGACAACATCTCCCCCAGAGCTTAGTTTTATAACACCAACAGCTGTTCCAGCCTTAACTGGAGCCTTTATATCCTTGTCCATAATAACTTTAGATGTAACTATAGATTCGTCTGCATCCTTTGGAATAGTCACATAAGCACCTTCAGCCACATATGCTTTAACTCTAAGTTTAGACCCATGTTTAACCTTGACTTTTCCAACAACTTCTTTAGGCCCAGCCACCTGATAAGTCTTGTAATTATCCATACCAAACATTAGTATTTCTTTACTTTCCTCAAATCTGGTCAAATCATCTCCACTGCCAAGGACAACTGAAATCAGTTCTGTTTTATCCTTAATAGCCCCTGCTGCAAGGCAATTTCCAGAGCTACTCATCATTCCAGTTTTAATGCCTGTTGCATATTTATACTTAATTGTATACTCATCTCCATCAATTTTAAACTTATGTTTTGTATCATATAGAAGTCTATTAGTACTTTTAAACTTTCTTTCCTCACTTTTATTTGTAGCAGGAATTGTACACTTAGTTTTTTTAACAATAGTTCTAATAGTATTATCTTTCATAGCTTCCCTGGCAATTAATGCCATTTCATAAGCTGTTGAATGATGCTGCATATTGTTAGTTAGTCCATTTGGACTTATGAAGTTTGTATTTTTGCATCCTATTTCTTTTGCCTTTTCATTCATTAATTTATAGAAGTCCTCTAATGAATCTGACACCTGAAGGGCCAAAGCTATTGCTGCATCATTGGCAGAAAAAACAAGCATTGCGTCAAGTAACTGATTTACTGCTATCTTTTCTCCCTTTTTAAGTTTCATATTATTCCCTGTAATCCCTGTAGCTTCTTTGGGTACAGTTATAACAGTGTCCATCTTTAATTTTTCTGAAACTAGCATTGCCGTCATCATTTTAGTTAAACTTGCTGGCGTTCTAAGTTCATCTTTATTGTGTTCGTAAAGTACTTCCTTAGTTTTTGCATCAATTAAAACTGCTGCCTTACTTGTTATTTCAGGCTCATCTACATATGCAAAAGCAGGTACTACCTGCAAAACAAGTAGTACCATTATCATAAGTATTATACATAGTTTACTAGTCTTCATTCTATCCACTATAATCCCCCATATTATCCGCTTTTTATTTTTTTCCAAAGAAGTAGTCTGCTAATTCATAGCCGCTACCAAATGCTCTACCTTTAATTCCTGATACTCCTCCAAAGAACTTACTTTGGTCATAAGGTTTTTGGGCACTGCTATCATAAATAACGTATGGAACCGGATCTGATGAATGAGTTCTAATTGCTAAAGGCGTTCTGTGATCAGGAACTACAAGAACCTTATAATCTTCCTCTAGACTATCTAAATAAGCAACTACTGGTGCCACTACTTTTTGATCTATATCGTGCATACATGAAATTTTGCCATCCATATCTCCCTGATGAGAACATTCGTCTGGGCCTTCAAGATGCATATAAACAAAATCTTTGCCCTCTTTAAACTCTTTAATTGCTGCTTCCATTTTGCCTTCAAAGTTTGTATGAAGAGTGCCTGTTGCTCCAGGAACGTCTACTGAATTTAGTCCAGCACAAATAGCTATGCCCTTAATTAAATCAACTGCTGAAATTGCTGTTCCATCAATTCCATATTTATCTTTAAATGAACTTAGCTTAGGCTTAGTACCTTCACCCCAAATCCAAATTGTATTTGCTGGATTTAAACCTTTTGCAATTCTAGCCTGATTTACAGGATGATCTTTTAGAATTTCATAACTTTTTTTCATCATGTCAACCATTGGCCCTGCATTAGGTCCTTTTGGTAGGTTAGGGCCAACCGGTTTACCTAGTACATCATGTGGAGGAGTGAAGTTATATTCTGTTTCTCCATTATGAATTACTAAACAATGTCTGTAACTTGTTCCTGTATAAAAATACTGGTTGTCATTAGCAAATTCTTCATTGATTGATTTCATAAGTTGATCTGCTTCTTCTGTTGAAATATCTCCCGAACTATGGTCTTTGATTATTAAATCTTCATAGTCTCCGTCACCTTCTAGGGTAATGATATTTGTTCTAAATGATACATCAGTGTCATTCATATCTATTCCAATACTAGCCGCTTCTAGTGGAGATCTACCTGTTAGGTAAATTGAAGGATCAAATCCCATTACTGATAGGTTAGCTGCATCGCTGCCTGGAGCAATACCTTCTGGAATTGTTTGAACCATTCCAACTTCACCCATGGCCGCTAGTTTATTTATACATGGCATATCTGCCACTTCTAATGGAGTTTTACCTCCTAGTTTTTCTATTGGGTCATCCCCTGCTCCATCTGGAACAACGATAAAATATTTCATAAGTTTTCCTCTCGGTTTTTTATAAATTTTCTGCTTCAAATTTTTTCATAAATTCTATTAATGCATCTACGCCCTTTTCTGGCATTGCATTATATATACTTGCTCTCATGCCACCAATTGATCTATGTCCACCTAGGTTATGCATCTGCTGTTCTCTAGCTTCACCTACAAACTTTTTGTCTAAATCTCCATTACCTGTTACAAATACAACATTCATAAGTGATCTGTCTTCTTTGGCAACTGGACAAGTGTATAGTTTGCTTTGATCTATGTAGTCGTATAATTTAGCTGCTTTCCTCTTATTTACTTTATTTAACTCTTTAATTCCGCCTTCTTTTTTGATTTTCTTGAAAACCTCTCCCGCAACGTAAATTGGGAAACAAGGTGGTGTATTATATGATGAATCGTTATCTGCATGAATCTTAAAGTCTAAATAAATTGGCGTATCTGCTGGTGCATGTCCAATTAAATCTTCTCTAATTATTACAATAGTAACTCCTGCAGGTCCAATATTCTTTTGGGCTCCGGCATAAATTAATCCAAATTTAGTAACATCTACTTCTTCACTCAAAATACATGAAC
Source organism: Anaerovoracaceae bacterium (assembly GCA_036646055.1). Classification (GTDB taxonomy): domain Bacteria; phylum Bacillota; class Clostridia; order Peptostreptococcales; family Anaerovoracaceae; genus JAVWMQ01. The sequence goes on from JAVXMY010000002.1 coordinate 57,773, forward strand.
TCATATCTGCAACTAGAGGAATTTCTCCAAAGTCAGGCATTTCGTTATAATGTGTTCCATAAATTGTATTGTTAAATGTTATATGCACATAGTCTGCATCAGGTCTAATATCCGCTTTAGATACTTTTGGTATGTATGAATATGTATCTTCTTCTGAAGAAGCTACAACTTTAACATCTCCAAATTTTTCTGCTTCTTTAGCGGCTTTTTTAGCCCACTGGCCACCTACAATATAGTCTGCTTTTTTGCTATTTCTCATTAAATTTAATGGTACCATTGAAAACTGTAGTGTTGCTCCTCCTTGAAGAAAAAGAACCTTGTAGTTTTCTGGAATATTAATTAACTCTTTTAAGTTTAATGTGGCATCTTCTAATATCTTTTTGAAAGTCGACGAACGATGACTCATTTCCATTACCGATTCGCCGCATCCTAAGTAATTTGTTAAATTTTCTGAAACGCTTTCAATCACATCTAATGGTAACATTGATGGGCCTGCTGAAAAGTTATATGCTCTTTTGTTTGTCACTTTCTTACCTCCGTTTATACTGTATAATTACAGTTAATTTAAACTTATTTAAAACTTTGCAGCATCTCCCTTTGGGAGATGCCGTTGCTAAATTATAACACTTTACTAGAAAACCGTAAAGTGCTATAATGGACTAAGTTTTATAAATAATAGAAGGAAGGTATTATTATGTACAAAATAGCAACACTAAATAAAATATCACATGTGGGCTTAAACAAATTAGATGACAAGTACACCCTTGTAGATGAAGTTGAAAACGCCCATGGAATAATCGTAAGAAGTCAGAATATGAAGGACATGAAGTTCTCGGAAAATCTTCTTGCAATTGCTCGTGCAGGTGCTGGCGTTAATAATATCCCATTAGATAGATGTGCCGACGAAGGCATCGCCGTATTTAATACACCCGGTGCTAATGCAAATGCAGTTAAAGAACTAGTACTAGGTGCTTTATTCCTTGCAGCTAGAAATTTACCAAGTGGGATTAACTGGGCTGCAGGATTAACTGAAGATATAGCTAAATCAGTAGAAAAAGGCAAAGGACAATTTGCAGGTAGGGAAATTACAGGTAAAACTTTAGGAGTTATCGGTCTTGGAGCAATTGGCGTTTTAGTAGCCAATACAGCTCGTAGACTTGGAATGAATGTTATCGGCTACGATCCATTTATTACACTTAAGTCTGCTCATGAACTTTCAAATATGATTCCTGTATATACAGACTTAGCTGAACTATTGCCTAAATGTGACTATGTTACACTTCACGTTCCAGTACTTGAATCTACTGAAGGCATGATGGATACAAGAAGATTTAGTCAAATGAAAAACGATGGAGTTTTACTAAACTTCTCAAGAGAAAAACTAGTAAATGAATCTGCTCTTTTATCTGCTTTAGAAAACAATGAAATAGATCAGTACATTACTGACTTCCCAACAGAAGGTCTAATTGGTAAAGATAAAATCACTCTTATTCCTCATTTAGGAGCATCTACTAAGGAAGCTGAAGACAACTGCGCTGTTATGGCTGCAGAAGAATTAATGGAATATATTGAAAAGGGTAATATCGTTAACTCAGTTAACTTCCCAACTTGCTCAATGGGAGAATTAAACCCTGAAGCACAAGTTAGAGTTTGTATTATGAACAAGAACATTCCTTCTATGCTTGGTAGAATCACTGGTATTATGTCTGATTTAAACATTAACATTCGTGATTTAACCAACAAGAGTAAAGGCGAATATGCTTATACAATGATGGATATTGATGGAGACGTTTCAGAAGAAGAACTAAGACATGCTTTAGATATTGAAGGTATCATTAGAGTTAGAGTAATTAACTACAAATAAACAATTAAAGAGCTTAGCCCTATAGGACTAAGCTCTTTTTTTAATCGTATTCTTTTATTGCCCCTGGCTTAGTGTCTGCCCAAACCTTGTTAAATAAAATCCCAAGTGCCAAAACCCAAGATAGTAGATAAAACCAAAACATTAAAGCAATAATCGATGCTAGTGACCCGTATAAAATATTGTAATTAGCCAGGTTGTTCATGTACAAACTATAAAATAGTGTAACAAGGAGCAACCCAATTGACGCAAATATAGTTCCTGGAATCAAGTCCTTAAAACGCACTCTGTTAATTGGTAAGAAATAATAGTTATATCCAATAGTAAAGAAGTACAATGCCAAAGCAATTGGCCACCTTAAGTATAACCAAATCCTAGCCGTATTGGCATCTAAATTCAAAAACGAAAGAATCATTTTCAAAATAGGCTCCCCATAAACCATTACAACTAAAGCAAAAATTACTGTTAATAGTGTAATAAACATAGTCCCAATAGCTCTAATTCTATCTCTAAAATAGCCTCTACCAGTAGTCTCACCACCAGAAAGAGTAAAGTTGGCAATTCTCATTAATGAGAACTGAGCTCTAGAAGATGCCCACAAAGCCATTATTACAAAAAATATACTAAGGGCTCCACTGCCTCCACCTAGCACTAAACCGGAAATCTCATCACCAAATGAACCACCAGTAAAATCAAGAATCCAACCAACAGCACTCTCTAAACTGTGTTGAAACACTGTAGTCATAATCTGTGAGACTATAAGTATTACAGGCACAATAGAAAACATTATATAAAAGGATAACTGTGCTGCAAACCCCTGATAATATGGATCGCTAAACTGTTTAATGCCAAGTACCACCATTTTTAAAAATCTCGAAACCATAAATTCAAACCCCCATTTGACAAAGTTATTTATGCTCAGCCAATAATAACTCCCTTAGTTTCTGTAGCGCATTTCCTCTATGGCTAACCTTGTTTTTCTCTTCCAGACTAAAATTCCCAAATGTAATATCGTATCCATCTGGAACAAAATACGGATCATATCCAAAACCGCCAGTACCACTAGGCTCAAGTACAATATGACCTTCAACTTCACCACGTGCAACCAACTTCTTTCCATCAGGATAAACCATAGTTATTACACTGACATATCTAGCCGTTCTATCCTGGTAGGGAACATCCTTAAGCAGCCTAACAAGTTTAGCATTGTTAGCAGCATCATCCCCATCAACCCCTGCAAATCTAGCAGAGTACACTCCTGGCGCACCATCTAAGGCATCAACCTCAAGGCCCGAATCATCAGCAATGGTTATTTCTCCACTAAGCTTCATAATTTCAAATGCCTTCTTATATGAGTTTTCTTCAAAAGTCTCTCCATCTTCAACAATTTCAACATTAGGAACTCCCGCCTCATCTCTTGAAATTATTGACATTCCAAATTCCTTAGTAATTGCTTCTATCTCTATTACCTTATGTTTATTCTGGGTAGCAGCAATAATCTTCTTCATTTTAATCACCTCATTTATCGTAAAATTTTATCACACATCCATTAAATTTTCAAGATAATCCCCAGTTCCCCTATGGCCAATAGGCTGGATTATACCAAAAAAACCGCTCAAAGAAGCCTACCTCTATGAGCGATTTTTGCAGGAAATCCCGGTTTATTTTATTTCATTAATTTGCAAACCTTGTTGCCAAACTCAACTGGATCTTCAATTGGAAGACCTTCAATTAGAAGTGCCTGGTCATAAAGAATGTCTGTATATAGGTCAACAGTTTCTTTGTCATTTGCAAAAGCTGTCGCCAAAGTTTCTAGAATTTGGTGGTTTGCATTAACTTCAAGAACTCTTTGTGCCTTAACTCCTCCACCATCTGGCATATTGTTTAATACCTTTTCCATTTCAAGGGAAATATCTCCCTTGGCGCTTAAGCAAACTGGATGAGATTTTAATCTATGAGTCAATTTCACCTCTGAAGCCTTACCTTCTAAGCGTTTAGCCATGTGTTCCAATAGTTCTTTGTTGTCTTCTGCCTGCTTAACTGCAGCTTCTTTTTCCTCAGCTGACTCGCTAATGTCAATGTCCTCACTTGAAACATTCTTAAATTCCTTGCCCTCATATTCTCTCATAACTGATAGAGCAAACTCGTCAACTTCATCTGTTAAATAAAGAATTTCAAAGCCTTTATCCTTTAAGAATTCCACCTGTGGAAGTTTATCTATCTTGTCATTTGAAGAACCTGTTGCATAGTAAATAACCTTTTGATCCTCAGCAGCTTTAGTAATGTATTCGTCTAAACTTACAAGTTTTCCTTCCATAGAAGAGTAGAAAAGCAATAAATCCTGAAGTTTATCCTTGTTCATTCCAAAATGATCGTACACACCAAACTTAATATTTAATCCAAAGTTAGCCCAAAATTCTTCATACTTATCTCTATGGTTTTTCATCATAGATACAAGCTCGCTTTTGATTTTAGACTCTAATCTTTTGGCAATCGCCTTAAGCTGTCTGTCGTGCTGAAGCATTTCTCTAGAAATATTTAAAGATAAATCCTGTGAATCTACAAGACCCTTAACAAAGCCAAAATAATCTGGAAGTAAATCTGCACATTTATCCATAATCATTACCCCAGAAGAATATAGCTGCAATCCCTTTTCGTAGTCCTTAGAAAAATAGTTCATAGGCTGTTTAGAAGGAATAAACATTAAAGCAGTGTAACTTGATACCCCTTCAACATTTGAATGAATAACTTTAGCCGGATCAGCAAAATCATAAAACTTAGTCTTATAAAAATCGTTATAATCCTCATCCTTTAGCTCTGACTTATTCTTCTTCCAAATTGGAATCTGGCTGTTCAAAGTTTCAAGTTCACTATATGACTCAAACTCCCCTTCAGTTCCTTCCTTAGGTTTTTGCTTTGTAACCATCATTTCAATAGGGTATCTAATATAATCTGAATATCTAGTAACTAGCTCCCTAATTTTGTATTCTTCCAAATACTGACCGTAGTTTTCCTCTTCAGTATCCTCCTTAATGTGTAGGATAATCTCAGTACCGTGACCTTCCATTTCACACTCAGAAATTGTATACCCATCAGCACCATTTGAAACCCACTGATTAGCAACATTGGCCCCGTAAGCCTTAGACTTAACAGTAACATTATCGCTTACCATAAACCCAGAGTAAAAACCAACACCAAACTGACCAATAATATCTATATCTTCTTCAGGCTTAGCCTCGTTTTCATTCTTAAAAGCAAGAGATCCACTCTTAGCAATTGTCCCAAGATTCTTCTCAAGCTCCTCAGCAGTCATACCAATTCCGTTATCTGAAATTGTAAGAATTCGGTTTGCCTTGTCAGCATCAATAGTAATCTTAAACATTTCTCTATTTAACCCTGAAATCTTCTCAGTCAACCCCTTGTAGTAAAGTTTATCAATAGCATCACTACTATTAGAAATTAGTTCTCTAAGAAAAATCTCCTTGTGAGTATAAATTGAGTTAATCATTAAATCCAACAGTCTCTTTGACTCCGCTTTAAATTGTTTCTTTGCCATTTTTATAGCACCTCCATTAAATTAATTTGCATTTCTCTCATATTCTTTCTCTAGAAAAAACCGCTCATTCCAGGTTTTTTCTTTGTTGTTATTGTCTTGGCACTCCTATCTTATGAGTGCTAACAAATATAATATACTCGCATTTTAGTAAATCGTCAATATGTTTTTAATATAATTGTTTTAATACTTTTGCTATGGGTAAAATATGTTATACTACAAACATAAACAAAGGCAGAAAAAAGAGGATTAAGGAATTATTATGAAAAGAGTATTTGGTATATTTGAAGTCATCTTCGACATCTTTTATCTTATTACCGCATTTATTTTGGGAATATATATGATTTTTAGAGCTACTAGTCAGGTAAATATAATGGCAGGGGTTATGTCCATAGTATTATCCGCAGGAGATTGTTTTCATTTAGTCCCTAGAATTATGGTAATCAAAACAGGTAATGAAGAAAAGTGGAGAAAGGCCCTAGGTCTTGGCAAGGAAATAACTTCTATTTCTATGACTATATTCTATTTGCTATTATGGCAAATAGGTGTTACTGCCTATGGAATAGATAACACTTTTATCACTTATTTAATTTATGCTTTGGCAGTAATTAGAATTGGCATATGTGTTATGCCACAAAACCAATGGACCCACAGACATCCACCTTTAAACTATAGTATCTTACGTAATATACCCTTCTTCATAATGGGTGTACTTATAGCTATATGTTTCTTAATAAATATAGTACCAAACCAACCACTTTCACTTTGTTGGTTAGCAATTCTACTAAGTTTTGCTTTCTATTTACCCGTGGTTCTTTTGGCAAACAAAAACCCTAAGGTTGGAATGCTTATGTTTCCTAAAACCTGTGCATATCTTTGGATACTAATTATGTGCCTAGGTCTTTAATAAAATATCCGTTATTTCTAAGTAGCCACTTGTGGCATTTACAACAAAAAGGAGATGAAATTATGTCTAAACATGAAAAACTAACTAACGAGGTTGGAGCACCTATTGCTGACAACGAAAACTCAATCAGTATTGGACCTAGAGGTCCTGTAGCAATGCAGGATGTATGGCTAATGGAGAAGATGGCCCACTTCAATCGAGAAGTAATTCCAGAAAGAAGAATGCATGCAAAAGGTTGGGGTGCTTACGGAACATTTACAGTTACCCATGATATTAGTCAATATACTAAAGCAAAGGTGTTGCAACCAGGTGCTGTAACTGAAACCTTTACAAGATTTTCAACAGTTGCCGGTGAAAGAGGCGCAGCTGATTGCGAAAGAGATATTCGTGGTGTTGCAACTAAGTTCTACACCGAAGATGGAAACTGGGATCTAGTAGGTAACAATACTCCAACATTTTTCATTAGAGATGTTCACAACTTTAGTGATTTAAATAGAGCTGTTAAGAGAGATCCTAAAACAGGTAGACGTTCTCCAGAAAACAATTGGGACTTTTGGACCCTACTGCCTGAATGCTTCCACCAAATTACAGTAGTAATGAGTGATAGAGGCATACCTGCATCACTTAGAAATATGCATTTCTTTGGCGAGCATACATTTGCCCTATATAATGAAAACAATCAAAGAGTTTGGTGTAAATTCCATTTCAAAACTCAGCAAGGAATCAAAAACCTTTCCAACGAAGAAGCTGCTGCTATTAATGGTATGAACAGAGAATATCACGGAGAAGATTTATACGAAGCTATTGAACGTGGAGATTTCCCTAAATGGAAACTATATATTCAAGTAATGACAGAAGAACAAGCCAAAAACCATTATGAAAATCCATTTGACATTACTAAAATTTGGCGACATGCTGAATTCCCATTAATCGAAGTTGGAATATTAGAATTAAATAGAAACCCTGAAAACTATTTTGCAGAAGTAGAGCAGGCTGCATTTACTCCAGCCCATGTAGTTCCGGGAATTGGATTTAGCCCTGACAAATTCTTGCAAGGCAGACTTTTTGCTTATGGAGATGCACAGAGATATAGACTTGGAGTTAATCACAATCATATTCCTGTTAATAGAGCTAAGGTTGAAGTTAATGAATATCACAGAGACGGTGCTATGAGAACAGATGGCAACTACGGAGATGCTCCTGCTTATACACCTAATAGTGCTGGTGTTTGGACTGCTAGTCCTGATGTTATGGAACCACCTTTGGAAGTAGAAGGACTGTTATATCATCATGACCCTAAACTTGATCCAACAGACGATTGCTTCAGAGCAGGCGGCGATTTATGGAGAGTTCTTGAAGAAGATAAAAAGGAAATTTTAATTCAAAACACTGCTGGAGATATGGCCTCTGTTTCTGAGAACATTAAATACAGACACGGTGCACACTGCTACCTAGCGGACAAAGAGTATGGAGAAAGATTTGCCAAAGCTGCAGGTCTTGATTTAGATAAAGCTATTGAGCTTTCTAAATTATCACATGCTGAACTAAATAAAGCTACTTGCAAAAAATAATTGTGTACATACTCATTCTTAAGTGATAAAATATTATCATATTAACTTGAGAAGGAGGATGAATTATGGATTATTTTGGTGGTTTTTTAGGCACCGTTGCTGAAATGTGGTTTTTCACACATAAAGATGTAAGTTATGCAAAAAAAGTTGGAGCAATTATCGTATTTTGGATTGTTATAACACTTATAATCAGTCTTCTAGGAATAATCTGCTGGGCAGGTAAACTTATGGCAGGCCTTGCAGCTTGTGCACTTCTAGAACTTATTTTCATTGGAACAGGATGCGTTTGGTGGACTGTGGCTGCAAAAGTAAGAGACGAATTTCAAAGTGGTCTAAAATAAGTATCAAAAAAATTAAAATGGAATTATCCCTATAGATAATTCCATTTTTTAATCTTTTTTTATTTGAACTTAGTAAGTCTTTCCCTTGTCTTAGCTTCACCTAAGATCTGCTGAATTCCCCATAAATCTGGAGATTGACTTCTACCCATTAAGGCAATACGTATTACTGTACTAACATGTCCAACATGCCCCTTGTAGTCATCTGGATTTTTCTTATAGTCTTTTGGTTTTGCTGCATATCCTAATGCTGCACCAATTTTTCTAATCTTATCAAACCACTGGCTCTGATCATCTGTGTGGTCATAGCTTTCTAAATACCTAGCAACAATCTTCTTCACATCTTCTTCTGTAGTTTCCATTGGCATAGTATCTTCAAGTTTGAAATGTTTGTCAAAGAAATAACTGATATATTCAAACATCTGACTTGCACAAACAAAGTCTTTTCTTGGTTTGTTACCATCTCTATCTAAATCCAAAATCCTTAAGATATATTCTTTATCCTCTTCAAGTAATGAAACAATTTCAGTTTTAAATTCTTTAGCCCATGCTAGCAAGAAATCATACAGATCTGCAGCAGAAATTTTAACTAATGTATCCTTAGAAACATCGTTTAACTTATTTAAATCAAACAGCGCACCTGAGTTGCTCATTTTTTCCATTGTAAATGGGAAGTCCTCACATGGAAGTTCTGGATTTTCTTTTCTCCATTCTTCATAGTTAGAGTTTAGTATTGTTAATAGGTATTCCCTAACTGCTGTTGGGTGGTAACCCATTTCCTTATAAAAATCTAATGATAATTCTGGATCTTTTCTTTTACTTAGTTTTCTCTTGTTTCCTTCTTCATCAATTTTCATAAGCTGAGCTGTATGACAATAGATTGGAAGTTCAAATCTAAGCTTAGTAAATAGTTCAACATGAATTGGAAGGGTAGACAACCATTCTTCACCTCTAACCACATGTGTTGTTCTCATAAAGTGATCATCAATTACATGGGCGAAATGGTAGGTTGGAATTCCTGTTGTTTTTAGTATAACTGTGTCTTGGAAATTTTCTGGCATTGTAAGTACACCTCTGATTCCATCTTCAACAGAAATCTGCTTAGCATTTTCGCCTGATACCCCATCAGATTTAAGTCTAATAACAAAAGGTAGTCCTTCTTCTAATTTAGCTTTAACCTGATCTAATGTTAAATCTCTATTTAATGCATACTTGCCATAGATTCCTGGATTTTCTTTGTTAGCTTCCTGATTTGCTCTAACTTCTGCAATTTCTTCTTCAGTCATAAAGCATGGGTAAGCCTTACCCTCTTCAACTAACTTCTTAACGAAGCACTGATATATTTCAGCTCTCTGGCTCTGGAAGTAGGGTCCATAAGAACCTTTGTCTCCTTCTTTAGAAGCCCCTTCATCAAAGTTAATATCGAAGAATTCTAATGAATCTATAATAGTGTCTACTGCACCTTCAACAAATCTTTTGTCATCAGTGTCTTCAATTCTTAAATAAAATGTACCGCCGCTTTGGTGTGCTAATCTTTCATCAACAAAGGCACCGTATAAATTACCTAGGTGGATAAATCCTGTAGGTGATGGTCCAAGTCTTGTAACCATTGCCCCTTCCTTTAGATTTCTCTTTGGATAAATACTCTCATAATCTTCAGGGCTTTTATCTATTTTCGAAAATAATAATTCTGCTAATTCTTTGCTCATGCTCTCCTCCTACTTACACATTGAAACTGCCTTCTTAGCTAGACATTCCATTGCATCTAAATAAAACTCATTTAAGTTTTTTTCTTCTTTATAAACCGATAACTCTGTACAACCCAAAATTACTTTACTACAACCAGCTGCTATGAAGGCTTTTTGCACCTTAGCAAAATCTTCATCCAAAATCGGTATCCCCTTCTTAACGTTGTCATAAATAAATTTCATAACCATTTTTTGAATTTCTGGTTCTGGTATGTATGGGTCAAAACCGTAGGCCTTTAAATATTTTTGGTAAAGACCTATTTCCACCGTTCCATCTGTTGCCATTATGCCAATTCTTTGGCCTGTTTCACATTGTCCATGAATGGTTTTTACGGTTTCTTCAATCATATTTAAAAGAGGTACCTTAACTTGGTGTTGTATTTCGTCTAACATTACATGTGAAGTATTGCAAGGGGCTGCAATGGAGCAAACTCCTGAAGTTTCTAGGAATTTCGCATCAGCAGTTAGTTTCTCCTTGACTTTTTCTATATCTCCCGCTTTAATTGCGGCTGTTCTATCTGGCATTGTTGCATGATTTAAGATTATCATATTAATGTGATCCTGATCTTTTTCTGCCGGCGTGTTATCTATAACCATTTTATAAAACAAGTTACTGGCCATTGGCCCCATTCCGCCGATTACTCCTAAAACTTTTCCTTCTAAAATCTTCATAAATTCTCCTATTTACCTAAGTATTTTTTGAATTTTAGGTGATGTCCCATTAGGTTTTTGAATACTTTGAACTTTTTAGATAAGCTTTTTTCTGCAGGGTATAATAGTGGGTTAACATAGTCCCCATGGTCAATTAACCTTTTCATCTGGTCCTTGTATTCCTGTGGCTTTATGTAATCAAATGCCACTTTTTTTGGAACTACCATCCATAAGTTTTCTTTTGAAACAGAGTAAAACTCCATTTCTTTGTTTTCTATATAGTCGTCCACAAAGCACTTAGCTACGTTAGCACCAGCACCAGTAACGTAGTAGTTACTTCTTCCCTGTCTAGTGTTAATTTCAAATACCTTGTACTTGCCGTCTCTGCAGTCGTATTTAATGTCGAAGTTAGAGAATCCAACGAAACCAATGTCTTCAAGAAGTTTCTTGTACTGTTTTTCTACTTCGTCGTTTTGCTCAGTAATGATTACTGCATGGTTTCCAATACCATGAGGTGTGTGTTCTTCTAAAAGCACATGGCCTAAGCACATCATCTTTACATTTGCGTTTTTATCTGAATAACTAGTCAAAACTCTCATATATGTATCATCACCTGGAATGAAGTCCTGAATGATCATTGAATCAGCATATCCTGATGCGTAAACATCTTTTAGGATTCCCTGAAGTTCTTCAAAAGAGTCTGCCTTGTAAACCTTCTTCTGTGTTGCAAATGGATGTCTCCAATATTCAATTCCATTAGCTGGTTTAATAATAAACGGCGCTTCAAAGGGTAGTTTAATATCTATGCCCATTTCAGCCTTGTGAACAAAAGTATTTGGATAATCTACTCCAACTCTTTCGCACATATCATAGAATTTTTCCTTGTGAATAAGGTCATTCATTAAGTCGTTATCAATGTATGGTGCAATAACGTTTTCTGGCACGTTATCCTTGTTTCTACTAGCAAGCTCTACATAGCTATCGCCACAACCGATAAGCAAAATCTGCGCATCCTTGTGCTCTTTTGCAAAGTCAGTTACAAGTTTTAGAAATGTTTCCTGCTCATCTGCTTTAGCATTAGCTGTATAGTGCATAATCTCACTTTTGAAACATGGACCAGTACTGTATTTGCCATAAACATATGGCTTAATACCGTATTCCTCATGAAAAGCTCTAGCTACACTATATACATTTATATCTCCTGCAAAAAGCAGTGGTATGAATTTCTTGCTCATTTTACTATCTCCTTTTATATCCCCTCACATTAACTATGTCTTGACTACTTTCATATTTTTCACCTATCTAGGGTGCCTTGGCACACAAATATTTGGTGTTTCATATTATTATATCAAAGGTTTATTTTAGTCTCTTTTAAACTAAAAGGAACCTTACAATCTTATATTATACCAAATTTTCTTCGTAAATGCATATGTTATTGGCATTAAATATATAAAAAATGAAAATAATAGAGTTTCAATTCCAACTCCCATTGTCTTAAGAGGAAATGAACATGCCACACACCATGGAACAATCCCTGCCAAAACAATAACCGAGTTTTCAATATCAATAGCCAGTTCCTCCCTTGTTGCCCCAGCATCTTCATAGGGTTTTGCAAGCAAATCATTGCAAAGCATCGATGCAACCGTCTGATTGCAAAAGATCATACAAGATAATAAACTAACAACAATCATAGCCCCAAACCTACCAATACGAGAGGACATATTTTCAAGCTGCCTCTGAATCGAATCCAGCATATTTGTATTATTAAAAAGTCCTGAATAAGCGCAGGAAATAACAACAATCCCGCACACTTCAATCATAGAAACCATACCGCCACCATTAATAATTGGAGCTAAGTCAGCGTTACCACTCTTATAACCCAAAATCAAAAACTTAATAGTCTCAGTAATAGAAGTCCCCTGCAAAACCAAAGTCAAACAAACTCCTGCAGCAATACTAGCCGTCAGCGATCTAATAACATTAACCTTCAAAAGAGGAAGCACAAGCATAAGCCCTGCTGGCAGAGCAAGCCAATAACTAATCTTAAACTCACTTGTAAACCCACTCAAAATATTCTCATCAACCTGATTTATCGGGTTACCAAAAGACAAAATCCCATAAAGCACCAAGCAAATTCCCATTGGTATTACAGCCGTCTTCAGCATCATCCTAATATTCTCAAACAAATCCGTCTTAGTAATAATAGCAACCAAATTAGCACTTGAAGATGCCGGCCCATTTCTATCTCCAAAATAAATTCCAGACATAATCGCTCCAGCCGTAATAATCTCATTAACACCGCCGCTTCTAGCCAGTGCCATAAAAATCACTCCAAGAGTACCAACCACTCCAAAAGACGTACCAAGGGCATAAGCCAGCAAACTAGCAAGCAAAAACGTAATCACAACAAAAAGAGGCGGCGTAATCACCTTAACCCCGTAATACACAAAAAAAGTAATAGTACCACAGGCCCTCCAAGTAGCCGTAATAATACCAATAAGCAGCATAACCTTAATCACCAAAAGGGACTCCTTAGCCCCCTCATAAGCGTAGCCCAAAACCTGCCTAAAAGTAAAACCTCTAAACATACCCACTATCAAAAAACTAATCAGCCCAATAACAAGACCAATAATCATATTTAAATCCCAAATTAAACAGCCAATCATACTAACCATAAAGACTGCAAAACCAATAATAATATCCATTTTTCACCTCTCCCTCATAGTATATACTAGAATCAAATATTTTGCCAAAATAATTTGTGTTTTTTTCCACTTTTAGGTGTATAATCTTATTATAAGTAAAGATAGTTTTATAGCAAAATCTGCTCATTTCAGTGAGCTTCTACGAAGATAGAATTATGCTATAGTTAGCGTATTTGGGGGAAAGACATGGGAAATATAATTATTATTGGAAATGGTCCTGCAGGAATCTCTGCAGCACTATATACTAAAAGAGCCGGTATTGACACAACAGTTATAGGAATGGGTATAGGTGCCTTAGCTAAAGCTGAAAAAATCGAAAACTATTACGGTTTATCACATCCAATTAGCGGAGCTGAATTACACGCAAAGGGTATTAAAGCTGCAACTAATTTAGGTGTAGAAATGATAACAGACCAGGTTTTATCTATTGGATTTAACAACAAATTAGAAGTAATTACAGACTCCAAAACATATGAAGGTGATGCAGTAATCATTGCAACAGGCGCTTCAAGAAAAACGCCTAAAATCAAAGGTGTAGCAGACTTTGAAGGTAAAGGTGTAAGTTACTGTGCCGTTTGTGACGGATTTTTCCATAGGGGCAAAGACGTTGCAGTACTAGGAAATGGTGAATACGCAATCCACGAAGCAAAAGAACTACTACCAATTGCAGCCTCAGTAACAATCCTAACTGATGGAGAAGAACTTACAAGTGAAGTTCCAGCAGGTATCAAGGTTAATAAAACTAAGATCTCTGAAATCTCTGGCGAAATGGTATTAAACAAAGTTTTATTTGAAGACAATTCTTCAATTGAAATCACAGGATTTTTTGTAGCATTAGGAGTTGCTGGCAGTGCAGATCTAGCCAAAAAACTAGGCGCAATGGCTGAAGGAAACAAAATTATCGTTAATGAAAATATGGCAACTAACATTCCCGGCCTATTTGCTGCAGGAGACTGTACACCTGGAATGCTTCAAGTGGCAAAAGCCGTATACCAAGGAGCTGAAGCCGCATCATCAGCAATTAAACACATCAGATCACAGAAATAGGTTTAATCTATACTAAAATTAATAAAAATTTAGTGGAGGTGACAACATGAAAAAAAGATTGATTGGCTTTACCATCACAATCCTCATGCTTTTCTCCATATTAGTTCCCGCTATAGCATTGGGCGAAGATACAGATGACAAAGTACGAGTTGGTTTCTATCAATACCCATATTTTCAGGAAGTAGATGAAGATGGCCATTATTCAGGATATAGCTATGATTATTTACAGGCAATGGCACAATACGCAGGTTGGGAATACGAGTTTGTTACAACTCATACTTCAAATGAGTGCCTAACACTTCTAGAAGAAGGTAAAATCGATTTAATGGGCGTATTACTAAAAACCCCTGAAAGAGAAAAAATCTATGACTATCCAGATTATTCATCTGGAATCAGCAGTTCCCTACTGATTACAAGCAAAAAGGATTTACATTACGCCTATGAAGACTTTCAAAAATTTGACGGGATGACTGTGGGCGTTCAAAAAAAATCTGCTAGAAATCAAGGCTTAGAAGACTACTGCAAGAAAAACAAGTTTACAATTAGCACTATTGAATATGAAACCAAAGAAAGCCTACAAAAGGCTCTTTCTTCAGGTGCAATTGATGCAGCTCTTATTAGTAGCACACAAAATAGCCCAGAATATCGAACCATTGCTCAATTCAACACCCAAGATGTCTACTTTGTAACAACCAAGGGTAATAATGAGATTTTAGAAGGGCTCAATGATGCAATTGGAAAAATTAATACCAATTCTCCCAATTTCACACGTTCTCTTTACCAAAAATACTATGACTTTTCTGAAGGTCAGCCTGCTGTACTTTCTCAAGAGGAACTCAACTATATCGCAGCCCATCCCACGATAAATATTCTCTATGAGACAGGCAGAGGCCCTTACGAGATGGTTTCAGAATCTGGGAAACCCTGTGGAATATCCATTGACTTAATGAATCTTATTGCCCATACAGTGGGGCTAAAAGTAAATTACACCCCTGTACAGAACAATAAGGAAAAGGCAGAGAAGATAAAAACTGGCAAATATGATCTCCTTTCAACTCTAAGCTATGACTATGCTTGGGCAAACCAGAATAACATGTACGTTACCCAGCCTTTTATTTCCTCTGATTACTTAACCGTATACCGAAAAGAACCAGGCGAAAATCGTCGCCTTGCACTTCAAGAAGGAACTTATATTTCAAACTTTGTCCAAAGCACCCTTTCGGATAATGTAACAGTTACCTATTACCCATCTGTGGAAAAATGTGTAGAGGCTGTATCTCGTAATGAGATAGACTACACCTTTGTTAGCAGCTATGAAGCCGACTTTTATGGAGAATTTCCTAAATACCGTAATTTAAAATTCAGAACTCTTCAAACCGATCCTTGCCAGCTAAGCATGGGAGTATCTAAAAAAGCAGATCCTCTTTTATTTTCAATTATTGAAAAGGCCATGAACAGTGTTTCTACTGATGAAATGGCAGACATTATTAGGGGCCATGTAACTCACTCCACATCCTATTCATTCTTGGATATGATCTACAGCAATCCCGTAGAGTTTACAATGATTGCAGGTGGTATAATTGGGACACTTCTATTAGCTTTACTGTTTTTCGCCTTATACCGAGTGAATCGTAATAAAAACAAAGTCCTTGCTGAAGCAAATGAGGCAAAAACCGAATTTTTATCAGGCGTAAGTCATGATATAAGAACTCCAATGAACGCAATTATTGGATTTACCGATATGTGTTTAAGCGAACCTTTAACTCAGGTTGAAATGAAGGAAAATCTTCAAAAGATACGTTACTCTTCTAGTTTTCTTTTGGGGCTAATCAATGATGTTCTAGATATGAGTAAAATCGAAAGTGGCCAATTCAAGTTAAATAAGAAGAAGGTTTTCATAGAAGATTTTCTAAACTCTATTCTTTCCACAATTCAGCCTGTAGCTAAGGCAAAAAACATTACATTCACAATAGATTCAAAAAAAATAAGTGGAAAATATGTAATTGTTGATGAACTAAGAGTACAGCAGATTTTTATTAATCTACTATCTAACGCAGTAAAATTCACACCAGCCGGAGGTAAGGTGGAATTCATCATAGAAAATATTTGGCAAAAAAACGGTAAGGCCCGAGATCGTGTAACCATTAGAGATAACGGAATCGGCATGAGTCCTGAATTTTTAAGCCACCTATATGAGCCATTCCAACAAGAGCAAACCTCAGGATTTACCTCCAACACTGGAACAGGCCTTGGACTTACCATTGTCAATAAGTTGGTCTCCGCTATGGGTGGAACCATAAGTGTAATAAGCCAACTAGGCAAGGGTACCGATTTTATTATAGAACTTGAAGCAGAAAGTGGTTATGAAGACAGAACATTGGCCAAAGAACTTCAGATATCAGAATCCACAAATCAAGTTGATTTTAGCGGCAAGATGATTCTTTTGGTAGAGGATCACCCTCTAAACCAACAAATTGTCACTCGATTGTTAGAAAAAAAGGGAGCAGAAGTCATAGTAGCAGAAAACGGTCAAATTGCACTAGATATTTTTGCCTCCACTACAAATGGATATATTGATGCCATTTTAATGGATATTCGTATGCCTGTTATGGACGGGCTTACATCAACTAAAGCCATTCGTAACTTTCATCGACCAGATAGCAAAACAGTTCCAATCATCGCTATTACAGCAAATGCCTTTGATAAGGATGTGGAACAATCAATTGCATCTGGCATGAATGCACATTTAGCAAAACCCGTAGAACCAGAGAAACTTTACGCCCTTTTAAGTGATGTATTTCAACAATAGTTATAAAGACCTCCAGCTTCCGCTAGAGGTCTTTTGATTACCGCCTTACCATCATTATTGGCAACCTTAATAATTCTGCACCCATCAGGGGCTCTAAATTCCACACCTAAAGTAACTTCATCTGAAATTATCTGTCCAAAACTGTCACTTACCACGCATCTATACTTATTACCATTTGATTTTATTGTACATTTTCCTGATACATAGTTAGACTTAGTAGCACCTTTTTGATTTCTCCAAGTCTTACCCCCATCAGTAGATTTCTGCCACTGATATTTAACATCGCCCTTAGCCTTAATTACAAATTCGCCTTTCTCGTATTCAAAAATCTGTACGTTTTTAGGTTGTGTAATAATTTGCGCCCCACTGTTTTTTTCATAAACAAGGGTATTACTTTCCTTATCTAATGACACTTTGTATCCACTTTTTATTGGGTGAAAACACTCTCATCTCTTTCTGTTAATGTATAGTTATTTGCTCCTGTAGCAATAATTCCTTCTACAGAAGTATCAATTCCAATATAACCTGAAAGCTGCCCTGTTATTTCCAACTTACCATTTTCAGTATATATATTGTTTTCTTTAATAGCTAGATTTCCCTGTAACTTCAACGTTCCATATTGATTGTATATTGCGCTACCTAGATCAGCTTTATTTGCAGCATAAGTTCCACCTTTAAGTGTAACATCGCCTCTATTCAAAATCGCTCCGCCTTTATCAGCAGATCCTGCAACTAAAATTCCATCATTTATAACTACGTTTCCTTCGTTATAAATCAGTCCACCATTAATTGAATATCCGGAATTTAAACTGCCTCCATTCATGGTAAACTTACCGCCTTGAAGCACGTTAACAATTGCTCCATTGCTGTTGTTTTCTGAGTAGGTCAAAGAGCCTCCATATAAGTTAACATCTCCTGTAGTTTCAACTAAAGTACCTCTAGTTCCACCTTCACCTCTAATAGCTCCTTGATAAGATAGTTTCTTGCATTTTTCATACTCACTTGTACCGCTATTAGTATACCAATCAGAAATATCACTTTTATCACATGTTCCAATATTTAAGGTTCCATGATTAATAAATAAATTTCCGTCAAAATTTCTGTACAAAGAAGACCCATTTAAACATATATTTAGTATAGTTCCTTCTTCAATAACGATTGATTCACTTAAAGAAATTGAACCTTTATCAATAAAATAATTGCCCTGCAGAGTTCCCCCTTCTTTAGGTAATGGTTTGTATTCTAATACATCTCCATGGGTAACATGTTCACCTACTGGCAAAGTTCTGCTTCCACAGACACAATGCTTATGGCTCGTTTCACCTTGCGCAAAAGCTAATGCTGGCACCATAGTTATAACAACACATAAACATGTGATTACACTTATAATCTTCCTATTCCTTGGTTTTCCTCCTAATCAAAACATTCTAGTTTCAAAATCCTTCGCTGATAAAAATCGCCTCATACTAAATACATCCTCACGACAAGCACCACTCAAATAAGACTATATATATCAATAACTTAAATTTAACTTTATACTCAATCATATATAAAGTCAAGTTTACGTATCAGCTATATTACATTTATTATTTTCTTTATAACAATGCAACCTTTTGTTGGCGATGGTATTGAAGAAATTCTTGAATATTCAATGGTTTCATCTTTATGTTTGTTACTCTTATCATTATAGTTATATATTCCTAAGTTGCCACAATTTTTTTGGGGGGCGTAATACAATACTCATTTATTATAATAGTTTTATATAATTTAAGAAAGGATAATACTATGAAAAAAAACACTTATCTCTATGCTTCTTATTTTCACATTGACACTAGGAAGTAGTAGCATCGCGTTTGCTTCTCAACCAGTATCGCTGGCACTAAATGGTACTCAACTGACTGTTTTACAGCTAAGCGAGTCACGTTATCTTCTTAATGATGGCACAAGTTCTGCCGAAATTTCTTTTGAAACGAATAACATACAAGATACTTTTAAAGTTTCTGTAAAACAAAAGGTTATATTGGTGAAGTTGTAAAAAAATCCACAACCAAAATTTCATATGCAAAATTAGCAGATGGTGTAAGTAGTATAAACAACATTTATAGCCATGCGGCTTTTATTATCTCTGTTATTGGTATTGTTACAGGGGTACCTGTTGCAACCGCTGCCGCAGAAATTGTTAGTGCTTTACAAGGTGCTATATTTGATAAAATTCTTCAAAACATAAAGAAACATGGAAAAAAACATGGTATTAAAATGACTGTAATAGTATATCGTTACACAAAACATCAGGGTGGAGCTATGGTAAAAGGTTATCTTGCAGGAGCTACAAACTTTAATACTTACTAGTATTCCAAGTACAATATAAGGAGATATTTATGCGTTATTCTAGAAAAAATCTAAATAAACTAACCGAAGATCCATCGTTAAATAATAGAGTAAAAGAAAAAGTTAATTTAAGTACATTTGAAAAAATTCATTTATGTTATGTTATTTTTTACATGTTAGCAATTTATGGAATTCGTTTTATGGCCAATTCAAATATGCAAAATATAATCTTAATTGTTCTTACAATTGGTGTATTAATTTCATCTATACTTGCCTTTGTTTTAAGTTTTAAAATACGTAAACAAAACGGAACTTTACCTGGATTCGCATTAACAATAGTTGTTCCTATAGCTTTTACTTTACGAATTATACATCTTTTCTTCATCCATAGGTAAAACCAATTGATAACTCAATTGTATATTCCCTCAGAATAGCCAAGTAGAACGATTTCTTATATGCACATTACACTTTCTTGCCATACTGTTATAATAAATGCATTCATAAAGATATACTATTTTAAAGACCTCCAGCTTTCGCTAGAGGTCTTTTGATATATATTTACTTACTGTCTCCTTGGCTATCATTCTTTCTCTTACCACTACTAAGAGCAACAATACCAACAGAGGATAAAGTTATAAGCATCAACCAAAGTGCAACATTGAAATTGTCACCCGACTGAGGCACATCATCATAGAATTTATCTGGTGTATTAGCCTTTAGTTTATTTGTTATTATCCAATTATTTTTTGAATTTGTAACAGTCTTTTTGTATCCCTTAGGCACGTTCACTTCGTTCACAGTCCATTTCACCGAGCCATCAAGGTTATTCCATTCCTTTGTCCAGTCATTTGCCCCATTAAGTTTTACCGGCTTGCCATAGGCTTCTCCGTCATTATATAGCTGTACATATACCGAAGAAGGGCGGATTACACTATCATTATCACGCCAAAACTTATGAACCGTAACCCTTACAGGTTTTAGTTCAGAACTACCACCGCTGCCACCAATAGATTTATGGTTATTGAACGCTACCTTCCCAGTAGTATTAGCCGTTATTATTCCTGATGCAGTTGTTGCATTACCACCGTTTACAGTTACTGTATAATCTTCATTATTACTTTCTGAAACAAAAAAGTCTATTCCTACTGGAAGCCCCTTAGCAGTTTTGCTTTCGTTAGCCTTCAATGTAAAATTGCTAATGCCATCTACGAAAGTCATATCGCCATATGTTCCATTGATAGTAGTATCGCTAAGTATAACAGAAAATGGAAATTCCTTCGTTGTACTTGCATCGTCTCCAGATACAGTTTTTAATACGTTCAAATCACCTGTTTGTAAAATAGGAGGTGGTGTAGTGTTAAGTTCATTTATAAATTCTGCAGTAATTACAGGAGCTTTTCCATTATCCTCCAAAAAATCCACCGAAGTATTGTTACTACTTTTTAAACTCCAGCCATTAGGCAAAGATACCTCTTTAATTTCAAGATGAGTATTTACGGGCAAGTCAACAATAGTAACAGTTTGTCCAGATTTCAGTTTCATAACACCTGAGCCTGTCTCATCAAACTCAATACGATTAAGAGTAACCGGATTAGTGCTATCATCCTTATAAATAAAACTTCCTTTGAAGCCTTTATTATCCCTAGTTAGAGAAAGATTAAATGTAAATTCTTTGTCTGTAGCAGTAGTTGTCTGTTTTTTTATAGACATCTTGCTTTCTTCCCCTAACTGTAAATGACCATTATTCGCAATTGCACCTCCCATTGGTGCTTTATTATTGGAAAATATCACCGCATTGCTTCCCAAAGAAGAGTTTTCTTTAAGCCCACTTTTTAAGGCGATCTCTTCCTTAGAGTTTTGGTAGTATTCATTTGGAGCCAACTTGCCTTTATTGGTATCTTGTGTATCATAAGTCCAATTTATTTTGTCACCATTAAATGCATAATCCGTTACATACACATTAGGTTTTTCATCATTTATTCCACCTTCGGAATAAAAATCATCCCCCCCTTTGCTAGCGGAATTATTCGTCAAATACATGCCGTGAAATGTGTAATAATCTCCACCGCCTGTAGGACAGTTCCATATTCCACCACCGGTAGCAAGAGTTGCCTGGTTCCCAACTATATAGGATTTTTTTAGTTTCATTTCGGCACCTTCTTGAATATAGATTGCGCCCCCAGCAAACTTAGACTCATTCTCAGTAAATTCTCCACCGCTAATTTCTCCAATAGTCTTTTCCTTAGTAGGATCCACACAAT
This sequence comes from Anaerovoracaceae bacterium, assembly GCA_036646055.1. GTDB lineage: Bacteria > Bacillota > Clostridia > Peptostreptococcales > Anaerovoracaceae > JAVWMQ01. Next base: position 79,552 of record JAVXMY010000002.1, read on the forward strand.
CTAAAAATATAGCACCGCCAAATCCTTCTGATTTATTATTAATAAATGTGCCGTCTGTAATTAATAGTTTATTATCTGCCGACTGACCGTTATAGCAGATTACACCGCCTCTACCTTTAGTCTTGTTTCCTTCAAAAGTTCCACCATTTATTGTAAGGGTGCTATTTGCTGCATATACAGTACCCCCCCCCCCCCCATTTCTGAGTTGTTACTATTATTTGAGAAAGTTCCACCATTAACAACTGTATTTGCTCCGTCGCAACTATAAATCACTCCATAATTAGAAGTATTATTTGTAAATTTACCGCCGTTTATGATCAAGCTACTTGTATTTCCACTTACCTTAAAAAAAGAATACTCCAAAAAATTTTGAGGATACTCTCCAAACACTGCATCTATCCCATCAAAAGTAAGCGAACCTCCACTAGTTGTGTTTTCATTAACAATCAATGTTCCTTTAATATTAAAACAAGAAGTCTCCGATAGTGCCCTTTGAATCTTTACTGAAACGCCCTCCTTGTTTATAAGCGTTGCTGTTACTCCTTCTTTAATTTCAATTATTTTTGAATTCTGCTCCTCACCCAATACCATATCATTTTGTAGTTCAAATACAATATTATCCCCAGGCTGGGCATTATTTAATCCATCTACAATGTCTTGTTGTGTACTGGCCTCAATATTTGTATCAGCAGCAAAAGCAGTTGTTTGAATCAAAGTAAAGCACATGGCTAAACATAACAACACAGCTAATACTCTATTAAGCGACAAACGATGGTTTATTTCTATATTTTTCATTATTTTCTCTCCTCCAAATAATTAATATATTTTTTATTTCATCTATTAAAATTTACAACTCTATTTTAAAATAACAATAACAAAGATTTATCTATCCCATGTAAGCTAGATAAATCCCTATACTAGTCAAATCTCGTTCTTCATATGTAAACACTACTAGTATATTACTATAAAATGTATTAGTCAAATAATATTTGTTACTAAATAGCCATTTTGACACAAAAAAGCAAGTTTGTAACTACTGATTTGATACGAAAAAGCAAGAATATATTATTACACGAGTTGCAACATATCAAAGGTAATGATACAAGCATTAAAATCTTGTACATACTAATAAAGAGTTTGTTTTGGTGGAATCCTATTGTATTTTCATTTCAAAGAGAAGTTGAGAATTTGCTTGAATTAAGATGTGATGCTAGGGTTATTAAGAGCATTAATGAAGATGAAAGAATAATGTATCTTGAAAGTATATTAAGAATTATAAAGAGAATTGGCCTAGACAGCCAAGATTATTCACCTAGCATGAGTTCTTTGGTTAACGCTAAAGAAGACACATTTATTAAACAGCGATTTGAAATTGTATTAAACAAATCAGAAAGATTTAAGAAAAAAACAGCCATTGCCACTGTTATTGTTATGATTGCTTTGTTCATTGGCTCTTATTTCATCATGTTACAGCCAGCATATTTGCCACCTGAAATTGAGGGAGAAACAGTAATTAACTTTACAGGATTAGCCAAATAAAAAACGTACTAATAACATAGATAAGGAGGGATAATATGAACATTATTTCCAAAAAAAACATATTGATTTTAATCGCAGTACTAGTTATTTTGATTTCCATTACATGGATGATAAGTAATACTCGTGAATCTAACAAAACTGCTGTTTCCTCTATTGATGACGTTGTTCAAATTCAAGTTGAAAGCGGTAATCTTCAAAGCAAACTTGATCATCATAGTATGTATCCAATGTATTACTCTATGATGAATGCAAATGACGAAGATATAAGTACCACAGTAGAAGAAGGACTCCTTGAAACTGAAGCGCTATTATGGTATTCCCGCAATAACAATATTGTAGTTACAGATAAAGAAGTACATGACTTTATTGATGCCTTAATAATAGATTCCAAGGAAGCAACTGAATACGAACAATATTCTAAAGCCGCAAAAAACTTGGTACAACATACGAAGATGTAATTAGAAACAATTTCGATACATATAAAATAGCTTTAGTTAGGGATAAACTATATGGTAATTTAATACCTAAAACTTCGGGTTCTAACACTGAAGAAAGCTTCGAAAAACAACAAGAGCAAAATAATAAGCAATGGGATGAGTTTGTCCAAGCAACTATTTCTGAATATAAAAAATCTAGCGATTATAAATCATTTACAAAAAAACTAAGCATGTGCGAAACCTTGTACCAAGGCAAGGCGACAAACATTTCAAAAATACAAAAAGCCGAAAAAGCGTATAATTTAAGATAAATAGCGATAAATTACTAATGCTAAATACCGAAACAAACAAAAATAGTTTCACTAGGAGGTGTAAAATGAATAAGAAAGTTTTATTATGGTTAGTTTTTTCAGCTTTTTTAATCACATTGTTTTTCAATATAAATAAGGAACTTGTTTCTAATCTATATTGTGTTTTAAGTATTGGGAGCTTTATTAGTGTTTTAGTTTCAATGACATTACATCAAAAACAAAAATCTTCTGTAAAAAAAGGTCTACCACTATTAATCTGCTCATTGATGTTCCTTTTGTATTTTACAATTATTTCATTGTCGATGTATATTCCTAATTTATCACAATTTTTAGGTAAGGAACCTTCCTTTATAATAGTTCTTTTATTCTTAATACAATACTACTTTATTCTATCATACATAGATAAAGAGAAAAAAGTCAAATAGTTATAAAGACCTCCAGCTTCCGCTAGAGGTCCTTTCGTTATATTTTATTTAATTGTAGTTTTAGTAGTTTTATTTATTGGTGAAAAAACGCACTTGTTAAGTGAATTTTTAGTATAAGATTTTACTTTGTAATAATATGTTTTTCCTTCCACTTGTTTTGTCCTCATTTATGTATGATACATACCTTTCCTTCTTCTTTACATTATTCATATTTTAAGTACAGTATAAGGAGATATTTATGCGTTATTCTAAAACAAATCTAAATAAACTAACCGAAGACCCATCCTTAAATAATAGAGTAAAAGAAAAAGTTAATTTAAGTACATTTGAAAAAGTCCATTTATGCTATGTTGTTTTTTACATATTAGCAATTTATGGAATTCGTTTTATGGCCAATTCAAATTTGCAAAACATAATCTTAATTGTTCTTACAATTGGTGTATTAATTTCATCTATACTTGCCTTTGTTTTAAGTTTTAAAATACGTAAACAAAACGGAACTTTACCTGGATTCGCATTAACAATAGTTGTTCCTATAGCTTTTACTTTACGAGTTATACATCTTTTCTTCATCCATAGGTAAAACCAATTAATTAACTTTATGGTAATTTAGTACCTAAAACACAGAATAAACGTAAGTAGTTTTACTAATTAAACTATATGGCATAACTTCAATTTTAGCTTTAGGATAAGTCTGATGTGTAATTACTGGCTTTCCATCTTTAATTCCAGTAAACATCATGCCATGGCCTTTGTAATATATCAAATCTCCTGGCTCAAGCTTATTTATTGCCTTTATCTTCTGAGAGTAACTCATACCTTCAAGACTTTTGCGCCCTTTAATATTAACCCAGCAACCAGTATCTCTTGGAATTAAAACTCCAACGGTCATATAGGCAGACATTATACTAGAAGTACAATCCTGTCTCATATTGTCCATTCCCCAACCATAAGGAGCACCCTTCCATTTTTTCATTTGCTTAACAATATTTGCTTTTGTAGCTGGCAAATATCCATGTTTAGTTTTATATGCTCCACTTAATTTAGTTTCCTTAAGATACATCTCACCTTTAGAATTTCTTGCTGGATACTCAATCATTCTAGCTCCTGTCCTCTTAAGCTTAGTACCCATAGTCATAGTAAATGTTCTATTATCTAATTTGCCTTTTGAATTTGTAGTTATCATATAAAAATCATCAGCAGTTATATAGTCAATCATCTCATCTTTAGTTGTTTTAGCTATGTTAGAAACCTTAACCCACCCCTGGTAATATGCTGTTCCAACAAAAGCCCATTTCTTATCCTTTGAGTAATGCATAATATATGCACCTTCTCCAAGTCTAAGGGTACATTCCTGAAAATTGTCTGTTGTTGAACTTAGGCTACTAGCCTTGGCCCAATCATCAGTTGGAAACTGTCTAAGTTCACCATGATATGACATTAGCCCATACTCTAAAGTCTTACTTTTAGGAACTCCACCAATATTTCTCATAGCCTCGTAATATTTCTTAACTGAAGAATTCACATAACCCTTTTTAGTATATTTGTATGTTAGCTTGTAGCTAGAAATAGCATCAATAATTTTGCTTTTACTCATAGTCTTATCTAATGATTCTAAATCCACAACCTTAGTTTTTTCTGAAACAAATCCCTTATTAATTCTTGCTATTTCAGCACTATTAAGTGGTTTTTCACTTGCAAATACCAAACTTGGCATTGCTAAGCAAATTATAACCGCAATACATACTGCAATTCTAACTTTGCCTTTATTCCTTATATAACTTCTCATACATTCCCTCTCCTTATTTCTGAAAAAAGGGAATGATTATCTCATTCCCTTTAGTTAATTATCTAGGTATATCGCCACCTGAAAGTTTAACATCATAGTGAGCTCTTTCACCACCGATAAACTTTGGTCTAGTTCTAGCGCAAAGCAAATGAGCTTGCCCTATTTGTTTTGTTTTAATTCTAAGAGGAACCGCAACCTTAGCAAGCTGCATACCGATTAATGTATCTCCAATATCCATTCCAGCCTGAGCCTTGATTTCCTCAACAGCTACAGGATTCTCAAAATTTGCGTAAGCAGTTACAGCAAAAGATCCCCCTGCATGAAGCTGCGGAACCACATTTACAATTTCAGTCCCAGGTAATAATGCTGCTTTTTCAATAATAATAGCTCTGTTTAAATGCTCGCAGCACTGAGCCGCCAAATAAATTCCTTTAGCACACAAAATCGGATAAATCCCTTCAAACACAGCCTCTGCTGCATTAATATCTGATCCTTTTCCAATTCTTTCACCCATAATTTCGCTAGATGAACAGCCAACTACCAAGATATCTCCCGCCTTAATCTTTGACTCCTTAAGAACCTCATTTAAAGCTTCAATAGCTTCCTTCTGAATACTTTCATAGCTAATCATTTTTACACCTTCTTTTCTATACATTCCAGCTGTTTAAATATTTATCTTGCTTCTCAGTTAACTTATCAATTTCAATCCCCCAGCTAGCAAGCTTTCGGTTTGCAATTACATTGTCAATTTCTGAAGAAACATCAATAACCTTATTTTCAAGTCTTTCATGATTGTCTTTAATATACATAGCTGACATCGCCTGAACAGCAAAACTTAAATCCATAATTTCAGCCGGATGACCATCTGCTGCTGCAATATTAACAAGCTTACCTTCAGCAATAATGTTAATCCTCTTACCATCTTCCAAAGTGTATTCCATAATATTTGCTCTAGCTTCTCTAGTAGCAGTAGCCGCCGCCTCAATTCCAGCAACATCAATTTCAACATTAAAGTGACCAGCATTGGCTAATATAGCCTTATCCTTCATAGACTTCATGTGGTCTAAACTAATTGTATCTGCACATCCTGTAGCTGTCACAAAAAAATCGCCCAAAGGTGCTGCTTTGGCCATTGTCATTACGTCGTACCCATCCATCTTAGCTTCCATTGCTCTAACAGGATTAATTTCAGTAACAATAACTCTAGCACCAAGAGCTGCCGCTCTCATTGCAATACCTCTACTACACCATCCATAGCCTGCAACTACTACAATCTTACTTGCAATAATTAGGTTTGTATTTCTCATAATACTGTCCCAAACAGATTGACCTGTACCATATCTATTATCAAACAAATGCTTACAGTCAGCATCATTGACTGCAACCATAGGGAAGTTAAGAACCCCTTCCTTCTCCATAGCCTTTAGCCTAATAATTCCTGTTGTAGTTTCTTCGCATCCACCCCAAACTTCAGTGGCTAGATCCGGTCTTTTTTTATGAAGCATGGAAACTAAATCTCCACCATCATCAATAATAATATTTGATTTTTGTTCTAAGCACATTTCAATATGTTTGAAGTACTCTTCTTCACTAGCACCATGAATTGCATAAACACTAATACCTCTATCTGCAAGAGCCGCAACAACATCGTCCTGTGTGCTAAGAACATTACTTCCTGTTGCACTTAATATTGCCCCACCTGCTGCAAGAACGCAACATAGATATGCAGTCTTAGCTTCCATGTGAATGGAAAGAGAAATCTTAATTCCTTCAAAGGGCCTAGTTACTTTAAATTCTTCTTCCATAGCTGCCAATAGAGGCATATTGTTTTTAACCCACTGTATTTTTTGGTGCCCACTTGGTGCTAATGTTATATTCTTTACTTCGTATTTTGTCATTATTATCCTCTCTAACTAAAACTTATTCTCCAAATTTATCTGAAATAGTTTTAGCTAGTCCTTCTGCTAAAACTTCAATTAATTCCTGATCATGACCTTCAATCATTACTCTTACTAAAGGTTCTGTTCCTGATGGTCTGATTAAAACTCTACCTGACTCACCAACAGTTTCTTCAACTTTACTGATTGCTTCAACAATTTCTGGGTCTTTGATATACTTATCTTTATTTATATTAGCTACACGGGCATTGACTAATACCTGTGGAAAAATTTCAATTTCATCTGCAAGTTCAGAAACATTCATCCCAGACTTTAGCACTGCCTTAATAAACTGAAGTGAAGATAATATTCCATCTCCAGTAGTTGAATAGTCTAGGAATATAATATGCCCTGACTGTTCGCCTCCAATAGAACAACCTGTCTTAAGCATTTGCTCTAATACATATCTATCTCCAACACCTGTTATATCAACTGTGCATCCCATATCCTCTAAGAATTTATGTAGACCTAGATTACTCATAACAGTTGCAGTTACCTTGTCTCCTCTTAAACTTCCCAATTTTTTTAGTAACTTAGCACAAATACAAATAGTCTTGTCTCCATCTAATTCATTACCATTTTCATCAACAACGATTAATCTATCTGCGTCACCGTCATAAGCCATTCCAACAAAAGCACCTTCTCTAACTACAGCTTCTTTAAGGCCTTCAACATGAGTAGAACCACAGTTATCATTAATATTTACACCATTAGGTGAATTGCCTATTAAAACAACATTAGCTCCTAACCTTTTGTAAACAACTTCAGCAACTTTGTAAGCCGCACCATTGGCACAATCCAATACAATCTTTCTACCAGAAAGGCTATAATCTACAGTTCCTAGTAAGTATTCTACATAAAGCTCCAATGCATTATCATCTGCCTCCACACACTTACCTAGCTTATCGTGAGTAACATGACTGTTAACATCAACATGTCTAACAATAATATCTTCTATTTCATCTTCAATAGCATCATCTAATTTAAAACCTTCCCCATTGAAGAATTTAATTCCATTAAATTCATAAGGGTTATGAGATGCGGATATAACAACTCCTGCATCAGCGTTATACTCATTAACTAGTAAAGCAACAGCTGGTGTAGGTAAAACTCCAACTTTTACAACATCTCCTCCAACTGCAAGTATACCTGCAGCTACTGCGTTTTCTAGCATATCGCCAGAAATCCTAGTATCCATTCCGATTACAAACTTCGGTTTTTCTTCCTTTTTAGATTTAGCAAGAACATACGCCCCTGCCATACCTAAGTTATATGCTAATTCTGGCGTTAATTCTTTGTTGGCAATTCCTCTAACGCCGTCAGTTCCAAATAATCTTCCCATATATTGTCTCCTTCTATTTCAATACAACCTTTACCTTTTCAGGGTAAACTTTTGTTGTAATATTATCTGTATAAGTTTTCACATCAACATTAACGTTATGGCTTCCAGCATTGTAGCCATCTAAATCTACAGAAACTTTTACCATTCCCTTAGTCATTGACTTAATAGATTCACTGTTTCCATAAACCGTAACCGTAACAGCCCCTACAGAATCTACAGTTAAATCTTCGTCAATATTTTCTACTTTTATGTCTTCACTTGTGTAAACAAATTCTCTTGACTCTTGATCTTCTAATATAACCTTAACAGCAATATTTTCTGATTTAGCCGCAAGTGTTACATCTGTAGGCAAAATAGGATATATTTTTAGTTCTGTACTCTTAGTTACACCACTTATATCCACATCTCTGCTCTCTATTTCCTTTATATCTTTTATTTGATCTTCATCGCCTTGAATCCAAATATGCTCAGGAATTTCTATGTTTCTAACTGTAAATTGCTCGTCAATTTTCCCTACAGTTTTGACCTTTAATTTTACTTCTTTCATATGTTCAAGAGTTGCAGATACATCCACTTTTTCTTGGCTAAGCTCAACAAAATCAATATTGTGCCCATCTTTGCCAATAGGTGCTACAGAAGTTTCAACATTCCCCTTTGATGCTAACTTATTAGCTTCAACATTAGCAACAACTGAATCAACCTTATCTAAGGTTGCCTTAGTTCCTGATATTTCAACTTCCTTTGGATTAGACTTAATATCTCCTAAAATCTTATCCCCGTCCAAAGTTCCCTTTACCTTGACTTTAACCTTTTTCATTTCTGAAACTCTCTTATCAATTTTAACCATAATCTTATCACTAGATTTGCTGGTTACTTTAATTTCTTTAGGAACTTCCACGTCAATAGTAAGGTAGTTACTACCTTCATGTCTGCCGTATAAATCTGCAGTCACCTTAACATCTTCCTGTTCTAAGTTTTTAATGTCAGTTCTAGATCCTTCAACCACTAGGTCTATATAAAGGTGATCCGAATCGTTAATAGCTAATCCCTGACTAGTCAAACTATCCATATTGAGAAGTTGAATTGGAATGTTATCGTATTTTTGCTGTATAGTTGGATCAACTGAACCAACTACATAAAGCCACAGTACTATTGCACTAACTATAGCAATTACTTTATTTGCCGTACTATTTCTAAACATCTTTATCCCTCCCCCATCTTGAGGCAGCATTTCTAACATTAGTTAGAATGTCGGATTTTTCTTCGCCTTTATAAACGTCTAATAGTAATTTCTCAAGAGATTCCTTATCTAGGTATCTCTGTAGTTTTCCATCTCTAGCAGTTGATATAACTCCAGTTTCCTCAGACACAATCAAAGTAATGCAGTCAGAGTTTTCTGTAACCCCAATACCTGCTCTATGTCTTGTTCCAAGTTCAGTTGGAAGATTAAAATTTTGAGTTAGGGGAAGTACACATCCTGCAGAATGAATTCTAGTATCTCTAATAATTACAGCTCCATCATGAAGGGGTGAACCTTCATAAAACAAATTACCAAGTAGTTCCTTTGTAACTTCTGCATCTATTCTAATTCCACTTTCACAAATATCTGAAAGGGAAGTTTCTCTCTCAATTATAACCAATGCCCCAGTTTTTTTCTTTGATAAATCAACTAGACACTCTGTAAATTCTCCAATTATCTTTGCGGCTCTCTCATCATCCATATGGGAAAACCCTGACTTAATAATTTTACTTCTACCAATGTATTCAAGTCCTCTTCTAAGTTCTGGCTGGAACACAACAATAACAGCAATTACCCCTACTGTCATTGCACCTCTAAGAATCCAATTTAAGGTGTGCAGATTAAACAGTCCCGAAAGTACTGTAGCTGCCACAAAAATAAGTAGACCCTTGATTAACTGTTCGGCTCTACTTTCCTTAATGAATTCTAATAATTTATATATGATGAATCCAACCAATAATATATCGATAATATCATTGATTCCGATTCCTGCTGTTACGTTACTAATTATATTTTGCATTTTACCCCTATACCTATTTATGCCGACCCAATGTTGGGCCGGCCATAAATAAAAATTTAGTCAATAAACAATAACTTGTATTAATCTAATTAACGAGTTGTTTCAAGTAACCCATAATTCCCATTACTTCTCTTATACACAACATTAACTTCGTTTGTATCAGTATTTAAGAATACATAGAAGTTATGTTCTAACATTTCCATCTGCAAAACAGCTTCATCAACAAGCATTGGTGATAGTTCGAAAGACTTTTTCTTAACAACATCAAGTTCCTCTGCTTCATTAGCATCTGGTGCATCAGGCCACTGAGCAAATAAGATTTGCTTATTATCTTTGTGTTTCCTCTGAAGCTTACCTTTGAATTTTGACATTTGAGCTGCTAACTTATCGACAACCTTATCAAGGCTTTCGTAAATGTCATCTGATTTACATTCAGCTCTAAAAATCATTCCTCTAACCTTGATAGTAGCCTCGATTTTTTCTTTTTGAGCCTCTTCAGAAAGCATAACATTCACTCCAATGTCATCTGAAAAATACTTGCCTAACTTTTGCATTTTCTTTTCGACTGTTTCTTTTAAATAGTCATTTGTTTTGATGTTTTTACTTGTAATAGTTACCTTCATATCATTGTCCTCCTTGAATGCTTTTATCTTACAATTATTATACCATACACAATGCTCTTTACAAGCAAATTGTCAGACAATTGTAAAAATATATCCGCTTAGCTGACCTGGTCTTTGCCCCCACACTTGCCTTGACCCGAATTTTTCGGAGGACTTACTTCTAAACTATGCCATGATCACATCCGCCTTGCGTAATGCTTACGTGGGACCTTTTGCCCATAGCTGGCTTGGCCTTTCAACCACAGACCTAAGCGGGATATAACAATTATTATTTGATGACATTTCCTCCAGCTGCAAAGGTTAGAACATAAATCTTATTAGCTCCTGTCTCTTTTAACAAGAGAGCAGCACTATCTACTGTACTACCAGTAGTATATATGTCATCGATTAAAAGAACATTTCTGTCTTTAATTTTACTATTACAACCTGGTTTAACTTGGAATGAATTAGCAACATTAAGCTTTCTCTCCTCACTATCCAGGTTCTTCATTGGTTTTGTATTTTTAACTCTAGTTAGATAATCACCAAATTCACCTTGACCTATTCGCCTATAAAATTGCTTAGCCATAATCTCTGCTTGATTATATCCTCGCTTAGCCATTCTATTTTGATGAATCGGTATAGGAATTATAACATCAAAATCCAACTCTTCAATTACCATTCTGTCATAGAGTATATCTCCAATAGTCCTCCCAAGAAAACTTTTATCGCTATACTTGTACTCCATCATCACAGCACGTTCATAAAGAGTGTACCTAGCACAGGTATATCCCTTATCAAAAACATGGTCAACACGAAGACAATCCTCACAAACATTTCTCCAATAATCCTTCTCTAGTATTTTACCACACTTTGCGCAAGTTTTCTCGTCAATCCATGTAAATTTTTCAATACAATTATCACATATGCTATAACTCCTTGAATTATCAATAATACTTCCACAGCAAATACAATAAATACTAGGAGGATATACCATATTAATAATCTTCTCAAACACTCCCATTACAGCATTTCCTTTATTCTATACTTAAGCCCAGAGTTACGAAGAACAATATTATTATTCATAACCATAGCTTCCATTCTATCTTCAGAACCAACAAGGACTACAGCCTCTTTACCTCTCGTAACAGCCGTATAAAGCAAATTTCTTGTAGCTAGTACTTCTGGATTCCAAGAAATAGGCATTACCACAATAGGAAATTCGCTTCCCTGACTCTTATGAACAGTCACTGCATAAGCGTGTTCTATTTGATCTAAATCAGTAGGCTCATAGGTAACAAATTTGTCCCCATCAAATATGACAATTATTTTATTAAATTCTTCATCTATCTTGTGAATATATCCAACATCTCCATTAAATACGCCTTCACCTTTACTAAAGTCCGTTGCCTTTTCCCACTTTAGTCCATAGTTATTTTTGATTTGCATAACCTTATCTTGTTCCCTAAAAACACGTTTGCCCACTTTTTTCTCTTTCCTGTCAAGGTTGGCTGGATTGAGTATTTCTTGTAACTGTACATTAAGTTCTTCACTTCCAAGTGGACCCTTCCGTCTTGGAGTTAACACTTGAATATCCTTAACCCTATCTAAATTTTCATAATAGGATGGCAGTCTCTCGCTGCATAGTTGTTTAATCAGTGAAGCCATAGCAGGTTCACTATTCTTCTTCATAAAGAAAAAATCCTTATCTTTTTCGTTACAGTAAGGCATTTCTCCCCTATTTATTCTATGTGCATTTACAACAATCATACTTTCTTTGGCTTGCCTAAAAATTTCTGTAAGTCTAATTGCATAAACATATTCACTCTCTAATATATCTCTTAGAACATTACCAACACCTACAGAGGGTAATTGATCCGCATCTCCTACAATAACAAGTCTAGCACCCTGAGGTATAGCTTTCAAAAGTCCATCCATCAAAAGTATATCTATCATTGATGCTTCATCAACAATAATTGCATCGTATTCTAATTTATCTTCTTCTGTTTTGCCAAATACCATTCTATCTTCCCCTTCAGAATAATAATATTCCAAAAGCCTATGAATAGTTGAGGCCTCAAACCCTGTGGTTTCATTTATTCTCTTGGCAGCTCTACCTGTAGGAGCACAAACAGCAACCTTAAGCCCGCTGTGCTTCAAAACATTTAAAAGTCCATTGATAATGGTGGTTTTACCCGTTCCCGGTCCACCTGTAATTACTGAAACTCCATTATTTAAAACAGTTCGAATTGCAGTTTTTTGCTCATCACTAAAAGAAATCCCAAGTTGGGCTTCAGTAAAGTCAACAAGATTATCTGTTTCAATGTTTAAAGGCTTAATATCAGCCTGGCATAAACCAACCAACCTGCCGCAAACGCTTTTTTCCGCTACATAATAGCTGTACAAATAAACAACTTCTCTATCTTCAATTGTATCTACGGATATTCCTCCATCAAAGGCTAAATTCACTACTGAATCCGACACATTTTCAATTGAAACATCAAGTAGTCCTCCCGTTACCTCACAAAGTTTTATTTTCGGCACAAAACTATGGCCTTCAGAAGCGTAACGAAGAAGCACGTACTTAATTCCTGCTTGAATTCTCTTCTCATCATCCTGCTCAACGCCCATTTTTAGTGCCAAACCGTCAGCTTTTTTGAAGCCAACACCAAACAAGTCATCTACCAATGTGTACGGGTTATTCTTGACAGCATCAATGGTACCTTCCCCATAAACCTTATATAATTTCATGGCAAAATCCGCTCCTATGGCAAATTGTTGTAAGAAGAGAGTGATTTCCGCAAATGCACGATGGCTTTTTAGAGCTACAGAGATAGCTTCCACTCTTTTCTTGCCTATTCCTGAAATTGCAAGTAACTTACCTGGGTCATTTTCTATTATTTCAAAAGTTTTTTCACCAAAAGCATTAACAATATCCTTGGCTTTTTTGGGACCAATACCCTTTAAAACTCCAGACGCCAAAAATGATTCAATGCCTTCAATGGAAGTAGGCATTTTTTCTTCGTATGCCAAAAATGCAAACTGCTCACCAAACTTAGGGTGAGTTTTAAACTCACCTGTAAGAATGTAGCATCTGCCTTTGTTACAATTGGGAAGATTGCCCACAATAGTAAACTCATCTTCTTCCGTTTCAAAAACGGCTACTAAGTAGCCGTTCTCCTGGTTATAAAAAATTATATCTTCTATTCTTCCTTCTTTAACGCTGATTGGTTTCACCTTCTTCGACTATTTAGCCCATTTAATCTTTCTTGTAGCTCTAGCAAATTTGCTTTTTTTGAATTTCCTTGCTGCTTTCAGCAATGTTTCTTTAGTATTATCTCTTGGTTTTTTGTGAACAACGTCAGTTAACATAAGCAGCATTTCCCCAACTTCTTCACCATGGCAAATACCAGCTTCAATTAAATCGTTACCTTTAATTGCTAAGTCTTCAACAAATACAGGTTCTCCGTTTTCTCTATATTTTTTAACCATATAATATCTACTTAACACCTTGTTGTTTTCAGCTCCATATACTAAAGTCTGAGCCTTAGCAAGGCCATTCATGTCCTCATAACGTTCCATACCAAGTTCTACTAATAGACCCTTTAATTCTGGATCAGTATTAGCAAAATGAAGCTTGTCCATTTTGTATAGTCCATCTAACAAGTACTGTTCAAGCTTATTATTATAATTTAGAAGCCTCATAGCTCCTTCACCTTTCTTGCCTTCAAGACAAGTATAAAACAGTCCTAGTCGTTTCTTTTCATCTGGCTGAGTCTTGTCGATTTTGTCACAAAGAGTAGAGAAATTATTTCTCTGTCTAACATTTAACTTACATGCCTTTTCACCAATAATATATGGCATTAAATCTGCACCAGCTAACATTCTAAGGCCCTTACCTGCATTGGGAGCTGTAATAATTCTAATAAACTCTTCACGAACTCTATCTACGCTGCACTCCATAAGACCCCTTCCTGTTTGAAGCATGGCTTCATAGGCAGTACGCTCAATATCAAAGTCCTTTTCGGCTGCAATCCTAATTGCTCTTAGAATTCTAATTGGGTCTTCCTTAAACTTAGCTACTGGATTTCCAATAGTTCTTACAAGTCTTTTGTTTATATCTTCTTTACCATTATAGGGATCTACAAACCCTTCTCTTGGATTATCTCCCATTGCATTAATTGTAAAATCTCGGCGAACTAGATCATCTTTAATGTCTTCTACAAATTCAACAGAGTCAGGTCTTCTATGATCTAAATAAGGTCCTTCTACTCTAAATGTAGCAACATCTACTACTGGACTTTCCAAATCCTCTTCATCACGAGTAAAATCCATTCTTACAACGCTATACTTTTCAGTTAACACTTTGGCATCAGGAAAAATTTCTTCCAAATCTTCTAATTGAGCATTTGTTGCAAGATCCCAGTCAAGAGGCGTTTCTCCTAATAGTGAATCCCTAACACATCCACCAACGGCATAGGCTTCAAACCCTTTGGCCATAAGTGTATTTATTATATTGTTGACTTCCTTAGGTAATTTAATCATCTACTGTTCCTCCGTCATTTTGTAAAGTCTTCTATTATCTAATGTCCAAACTCTATCACTAAACTCTCCTGGCGTTGTTTTGGAAAGTGCGTCTTCCATATCAAACATTCTAGCATCAATAATATCTAAATAATGAAGTATTTCTGCTTCTGGAAATAGTGGTTTCTTTGGACTTCCAAATTCAGGTTCATAGTGATGAGCCAAAATCATATGTTCAACCATAATTGCTTTTTCTCTGCTAAAGTCAAGCTCTATCATTTCTTTTTCAAGTTCTCTAACTCCTAAAACCAAGTGTCCTAACATATTTCCTTCAAATGTATATTCACTTGCAATACCAAGTTCATTTGAGTCAATTTCATTTAGTTTTTGCATATCGTGCAAAATAACACCAGCAAGCACAAAACTGTCATTTAAGAATGTATAAACCTGGCATATTCTCTGTCCATTCATAAGCATTCTCTTAACATGCCAAAGGAGCCCTGCCATTTGTGCATGATGATTTTTAGTTGCAGCTGGATAGTATAGAAGTCTATCCTTCTCTTTATCTAATATTTTTATACATAATTTTTTTAAATCTTCATCTTTAATATTTTTGGCAACTTCATATATAAAGTCGTACATTTCTTCTGCTGGTTCTGGTGCTGCCTTAACATACTCTGCAATTTCTATATTATCTTCAACCGTTGTTTTTCTAAGTCTAGTAACTCTAAACTGTTTAACCCCGTTCCATTCTGTAACATTGGCCTTAACCTTAACAATTTCACCTTCTTTTATTTCCATGAATACAGGTGCTTCTTGATCTGAAACATCCCATTTCTTTGATGATATTTCACCTGTCATATCACCTAAAGTAAGATCTAAATATTGTTTTTTATTTGCCCCTATTTTTAAAGCTATCGACTTAACCATATAAAAATCTGTTATAATATCGCCTTCTCTTAAATCTACTATATAATTTTCTTTCATGTCTTCGCTCCTATTGTTTTTCTAAGTTTACCCTTTTAATTATATACTATTCTGATAAATTAGTATATAATTATGTATATAAAATTTGGAGGATTGATTAATGAAAAGTAACAATTTAGGATTTGTTAAGGTTGCAGCTTGTGCACCTAAATTATTAAAAGGAAATACAGAGTATAACACTAACTTAATTTTAGAAGCAATTGCCACTGCAGAAGGAGAAGGTGCTGGAATTATAACATTCCCTAGTCTTGCACTTACAGGGGGTGGCTGTGGGGCTCTATACAACCAGGACACTTTATATAACGGCCAACTTAAAGGCTTAAAAGAGATTATCGACTACACATATAACAACAGTATTGCTGTAATTATTGGATTTTATGTACGCACATTAAACACACTTATTAAGTGTAAGGCATATATTTCTGATGGCGAAGTTTATGTTACTAGCGATACATCAATTACTAAGGAAGAATTACAGTTTTTTGATAGAGAAACAGAAATGTTCTTTGATTACAACGACTTTATGGAAAACTATTTTTCAAGTGATACACTACTATTTGATATGGAAAACAAAATCTCTATAGGTCTAGCAGCTTCATCTAAAGGTGTTTTATCATTTAATTCAGACAACAATATTAATAGAATTGGTCAATTTGACTACCTGAAAGATAAGGCTGGCATAATTAGTAGCGAACAACATTGCGGACTTATTCACGTTTCAGAAAATGGGGCAATTGTAATTGCAGAAAATGGTCAAATCCTGGCCAGCCAAAGTCCATTTAGCAACTTAGGTAAGGTTCTATTTGCAGATGTAGACTACGAATCAATTAACTATAATCAGTTAGAACTAAACACTGTAATCCATAGAACTGTAGATACTGAAATACCAACAATTAAAACAGTTACAGAGGAAACCTTCACACGTCAAATCAGAAACAATCCATTTGAACCAGAAGATCACATGGAAATGTTAAAAAACTGCTATGAAATATTTGAAATTCAGTCAGAAGCCCTAGCCAAAAGACTAACAGTTAGTCACTCTAATAAATCAGTCCTAGGAATTTCAGGTGGCCTAGATTCAACTCTAGCCCTTCTAGTAACCATAAATGCACACAGAATAATAGGCAAACCTGCCAGTGATGTAGTTGCAGTAACTATGCCAGGCTTTGGGACAACAGGAACAACATACAATAATGCAGTTAAAATGATGAAGGCTACAGGAGCAGAAGTCAGAGAAATTTCAATTGTAGATTCTGTAACTCAGCACTTTAAAGATATTGGACACGATATTAACAACCACAATTTAACATACGAAAACAGCCAAGCTAGAGAAAGAACACAAATACTCATGGACATAGCTAATATGGAAAACGGAATTGTAGTTGGTACAGGTGATTTAAGTGAAGGCGCACTAGGTTGGTGCACATATAACGGCGATCACATGTCAATGTTTGGAGTTAACTCAGCCGTTCCAAAAACTGTAATCCAGCTAATTGTAAACTGGTTTATTGACTATAGACTTAAAGAAGATAAGGATTTCTGTTCAGATAACAACTTGCTAGCTGAAGCATTAAAAGGAGTTTTAGATACACCAATCTCTCCAGAATTATTGCCACCAACAGCAGACGGTCAAATCGCTCAGATAACAGAAGACAATGTAGGCCCATACATCTTACATGACTTCTTCATTTATCATACTGTCAAAAACGGCACTAAACCAACCAAACTTAAATTCTTGGCAATTAAAGCCTTCCAAGGCACCTACGACGAAGAATTTATAGACAAATGGATCAGAGTTTTCTACAGAAGATTTTTCACACAGCAGTTTAAGAGAAACTGTGCCCCAGATAGCCCGGCTATTGGCAGTATAGATTTAAGCCATACCAAGTTTGTAATGCCAAGCGATATGGACTTTAATCTATGGCTAAGTCAGTTAGACTAATTTTTTCTAGCAAAACCCTCTCATCACACCCTATTGGCAATAGGAATATTACTGGTATGAGGTTTTTGAAAAAAATGTAAAAAATAATATTGTAATTAAATATTATTGTGATATAATTTATTCTTGTTAAATTATATAGATATAAAAGGAGTGATACATATGAATTTAGTTTATAAAGGTAAAACAAAAGACGTTTTTTCATTAGAAGATGGTAACTACCTACTACAGTTTAAAGATGATGTAACAGGAGAAGATGGAGTTTTCGATCCTGGCGCTAACACTGTTGGACTTGCTATTGATGGAATGGGGCAGATTTGCGTTAAGCTAACTGATTTCTTCTTCTCAAAAGTTGAAGCAGCTGGAATCCCAACTCACTATGTATCAGCTGATGTAGAAAAAGCTCAGATGGTAGTTAAACCTGCTGAAGTATTTGGTAATGGTTTAGAAGTAATCTGCAGAACTAAGGCAGTAGGCAGCTTCTTTAGAAGATATGGAGATTTATGCGAAGAAGGACAGGACTTAAACTACTTCGTTGAAGTAACCTTGAAGGATGATGAAAGATTAGACCCACCTATTACTAAAGATGCCTTAGATACACTTGGAATTCTAAGTGCTGATGAATACGAAAATCTAAAGGATCTAACTCAGAGAATAACTAAAATCGTTGAAGCTGAATTAGCAAAAAAAGATTTAGTTCTTTACGATATCAAATTCGAATTCGGTCGTGTTGATGGCAAAGTTGCATTAATTGATGAAATCTCAGGTGGAAACATGAGAGTTTACAAAAACGGCGAATATGTAATGCCAATTGATATCCCAGGAATCCTACTTGGATAATCCAAAAACTCAAATGAGTAGCTATTGCTACTCATTTTTTTATTTCTTAAATTGATTTTTGAAGTAATCAGAATTTAATAGTGCTTCAATTGTATTATATCCTGAAAATCCAGCTGCAGAACCAGAATCCCCGCTAGTTGGCATATAAGTTTCACCGTTGGCCATAATGGCATAAGCTTTCCAACCACAATGGTTTATTGGTGGCTTGCCGTAATTATACGCTGCATAATATACTAGTTCATATTCTTTGCTATTCCATTTCTTTAAATGGTAAGGCAACCAATAGCAGGTTTTGCCATCAATTTCAATGGTTGGTATCTCATCAGTACCATAGTCCTCAATGTATTTTATTATTGCCTCTTGTCTAGGAGGGTTTACATTAATATTGTTAATAACTTGATCTAAGGTATATTTGAAATCTTCCTCATATATTCCAAATTGTGAGGCTACTGAAAAAGCCGAAACAGTTGGTGACAAAGTAGCTTCAGATAGATACTCTCGATCTTGGTATTTAACCTTAAGTTTTATATCTACCTTGTTGGTTCCTGCTGAAACAAAACTCATACTAATAGTTCTGCCCTTGTAATAATCTGGGCTGAGAGGATTTTGCCCGCCAATCTCAAGATATCCATTTTGGTCCACCTTAATAATTCTCGCCTCTTCACTTTCACCAAGCTTATATTCTAGATTCCCGTCAGTCACCTTAATTGAGCTTGCTCGGTTTATTTCTCGGCGTACCTGGGTCACTATATTTTTGCTAATCATTTGGGTTTCTGAGCCCTCTTCGGTCCTAAAAAAGGTCTTCATAACTGGAAGTAGTACGCTTATGGCTACTCCTAGGATTATTAGTAATATGACAAGACCTACGATTACTTCAACCAAGGTCATCCCTTTTTTATTTCTAATTGCCTTCATGAACTCCCCTTATTCTGCCAGGAAAAAATCTATAGAATTTTCATTTCCTACCCTTACCTTCTGGGAAAAAGTCTTCCCCTGAACATTTATATTTACCACTTCTAGGGTTTCATTGGTCTTAGCCTCACCCTTTTCGATTTTTGTTATTGCTGTTTCTATGTCTGAAACTTTTTGATTCGCCTTAAGGTTCATATCTTGTGACTTTAGAACTATTGCAGTAACAATTGTTAGGGCAATAATTAAAATTACAAAACTCACTATACTTTCAATTAAAAGCTCGCCCTTTTGATTTTTTAAGATTTTAATCATTGTTAACACCAAGCACCTTCCATTGACCAGTCCAAAGAGGACTTTGGTTAGTTTCTTCCATATAATTTCCTGAATAAGTGTATTTAACACTCATCTTTTGAGCTCCTCTGGTAATATTGCCATCACTGTCAGTTTTGTGTTTTATATTAAACTTACAAATCATATTATTAATTGTAATACCTGTATTTGTACTTTTCTCATCACTGGTTTTTATAACAGATAAATCGTAAGAAGCTGTTATAGCTGTTATATGATAGTTCCGCCCAATGTCTCCTGGCAATGTAAATTGAAACTCTTTGTCAATATTACCTTGATAAGACGTTTCTCCCCCTGCCACTTTGTTTTTTGCTTCTGTCAAAATATATCTGCCAAGAGAATCTGCTTTATTAGAAGTTAGTTGCCTAGTAAAAACTCCGATAACAGATTTACCTACCTGATAAGTGCTTTTATCTACAATCTGAGAATTACTGTCTGCCATATTATTTGCAGCAAAACCAAGGACAGCTGCTCCAATAATCATAATTAGAGAAACTATCACCGTCACTATAACGATAGAAATACCGTCTTTGTTGTTGCAAATTTTTTTAATCATTAATTCTCCCATGGGGTTCTGTGGAATAAATATTCATAACCACTTCCCTCTTCTCCATAATGAATATATCCATAAGGATAATTAAAGAATCCAGTAGCCCCATTTCCCTTTGGTATAAGATTTCCAAAATAAGCCTTTTTCAAAGATTCTTTGGTGTATGCTGTTATACCAGGTTTTTCGTCATCTTTAGTTCCAATTACTCCAGAATCAGAAACTAAATTGTTAGTATTAGTTCCATATATACTATTTGTTAAAGTATAGCAATGCTCTATATATCCCTTGCGGAAGTCTCCAATTATTCCTCCATTATATTTAGCCTTAGAAATTTTGCCTGTATTATAGCACTCATATATTCTGGCAGCATCATTGGTCATTCTACCTACAATTCCACCAGCACAATTGCCACCTTCAATGCTTCCTCCATTATATGAATAATAAATTTCTTTTCCATAGTTATATCCACTAAATGTTCCTACAATTCCGCCTAAACTAGAATTTTGATATTTACTTATAACCTTTGCCCCATTTACGCAATACTTTACATCTATGTATGGATTATTTTTATTCCAACCAATAATCCCTCCCAAAGAAGAATTATAATTTAACCCTCCATTTGAAATTATATTAGCATCATTCTTAACCTTAGCTAAAACTTCTATGCCATTGTTTTTTGGATACTTGCCAATATTAGAAAGAAGACCATACATAGGCGTTCCAACTAGTTCTACCCTGCTTCCATTACGAGTTGCAAAGGTACCAACTTCACAATAATTAACTACACCCATATTATGCCCGACTATTCCACCACCATAGGAATGGGCAACAATATCACCGCCACTATAGCACTTTGTAATCTTTCCTGATTCATCATTTACCCCAGCAATCCCCCCTGCAGTGTTTGTAGCAGTAACCTTACCCAAAACCTGACAGTTTTCAATTGTACCAGAGTTCCTACCTGTAATGAATCCTGCCACTTCACCACTAACAAAGTACTTATCCTTGTTGGTAGCCTTATCATATCTATTCCAGTAATCATCAGAATAATTAATGGCTAAGTTTTCCACTCTGCAATTCTTATTTACTGTTGAAAACAATCCATTTCCGTTATAATTATCTGTAATTGTCATATCCCAAAGAGTATATCCGTTGCCTTTGTATTTTCCTTTTAATGGTTCATTATGCCCAATTCTTTTGACTATATCATTATTATAGTTTCTAAAAGAAATATTCTTCTGTTGATTAATTGTTCCCGTATATGAAGTTAAAACCTGGTCCATATATTTAATATGCCTAATTGATGAAACATCAATATTAGCACTACTATTATTTTGAACTCCTAGGCCACCAGAAAAAAACGGTTTAGCAAATTTACTCTGAAAATCACTTTCGCCCTTAATGCTAGCTTTAACTTGTATATGTGGATTGTCTTCTGTAACTTTAAATTTATTATCTGTTATAATATCCTTAATATCAACGTAATCAACATATTGATTTCCACTGTTATATCCATCTTCCATAGATGTATCTAAAATCATAACAATAGTATTATTTTCAATATAAACGTTGTTTAACTTTTTATTTTTATCCTTAATTATAGCCTTGTCAAAAGTATTACTAGCAATGGCATTATAATCTTTTTCTTTTTTAATACTAGCAAGTATAATTTCTTTTGCTTCACCATAGTTTAACTTAATTTCTACTTCCTTATTTGACCATACAAAGCCTTTTGGAAGCTTAAATTCTGCAGTTAGAAGTCCATAATTATTTCCATTATTAATATTATTGCCCTTGTCGTATTGAGCTTCAGTTCCATCTTCATTATAATATTTAGCACCGTAGTCAACTAGCTGAACCCCTGGCTTTTCTTCTGGGACTTCTGGTTCTTCTTCTGCAGGTCCTGTGCTGTTAACATCCCACATGCCAAGGTAGCTTTGCTTCCTAGTATTTTCGTCTCTCTTATAAACATCAACCTGGCCTGATTGGCTTCCATAGCCTATTGACAATATATCTTTGTCATCTGCAAAAAACGCGCTTAGAACGTTACCGGTTTTCCAGTTGTATTCCACTAGCACATTTTGTTGAAGGATGGTTTTGTCACCAATCTTATCTTCTAGTAGTCTATATAAAATTGAATCATATTTGTCTGGATCATTTTTCTTAATTTGAATATATTTAATATTAGCTGAATTAGCTTGATCTTCTTCATACTTTGGATTAATTAAACTAACATCAACAGTTCCATCCCCTTGGTTAAATTCTCCCTTGAAACCTCTTGCATATTGGCTGTTCAAAGCATTAGAAGCTGCATTAAAAATAGAGCGTGCAGTAGTGTCTAACCTTTTCTGCTCCGCTTTATTAATATAACCAACCATACTTGGCACTGTAATGGCTGCAATAATACCAAGTATAACGATTACCGCTATAAGCTCTATCATTGTAAATCCATTTTTGTTTTTTAAGCTTCTAAACATAATACCTTCTTGATTTTTACTATACTATAAATAATGTTCTAAATCTGATTTGTCTGTTGATGCATTAACTGCTACTTCCTTTGTGATAATTCCAGCCTTAACCAGTCTTCCCAAATCCCTATTAAGAGTATGCATTCCCATTGCAACTGATGATTCTAAAATCGAACCAATCTGATGGTTTTTACCTTCACGAATTAGGTTCTTAACTGGATCTGTTCCAAGAAGTATTTCTGTTGCACAAACTCTACTGCTTCCATCTGCTGTTGGCAGTAATTGCTGAGTTACAACTCCTCTAAGTACCATGGAAAGCTGACTTCTCATTTGATTTTGGGATTCTGGCGGACAAGTATCAATTATTCTATCAATAGTATCTGCCGCACCTGTTGTATGCAATGTACTAAAAACTAAATGCCCTGTTTCAGCTGCTGTAATTGCAGTTGAAATTGTCTCATAGTCTCTCATTTCTCCTACCAAAATAATATCTGGGTCTTCACGCATTGCAGATTTAAGTGCAGTAGCAAAAGAATTAACGCTATGGCCCAATTCTCTTTGGTGAACTAAGGATTCATTTTGATCAAATACATACTCTATTGGATCTTCAACAGTTAGTATATGAGTTCCTTTGTTTTTAGTTATATAATCTATCATTGAAGCCAAAGATGTAGATTTACCAGAACCTGTTGGCCCAGTTAGAAGAACCAGTCCTCTTGGTTCCTTGGCTAGTTTTTCAAAGACTTTTGGTAAATTCAAATCTTCCATTGACGGAATGTAATCGTTAATTACTCTTATTGCAGCACTAAGGCCTGTCATATGTTCATACACATTGACCCTATATCTTTTTTTCTCGCCAGTATTATATGCAAAGTCCAAGTCATTACCAGATTCTAAAAATTCTCTTTGTTCTCTTGTACACATTGAAAGAATTAATTCTGAACCTTCCCCTTTGGCAAGTGGAATATCTTGTTTAATAAGTTTACCGTTTTTTCTAAATGTAATTGGTAGTCCTTCTGTTATATGTACATCTGAGCACTTTTCGCTTCTTGCTCTTTCGAGTATTTCATTAATATTCATAAAAGTTTCCTTTACTAATGAATATACTTAGTCTACGTAGTACGCAACCTTTTGATATTCTTCCATTGTTGTTACACCTTCAAGAACCATTTTTCTTGCTTCTTCCTGTACAGAAATAAATTTGTGTCTATCTCTTAAGTATTTTTCAATTTCTTCAATAGGTTCTTCTGCTACTATCATTCTTCTTATATCTTTGTTCATTGCAACTACTTCATGAATTGCAATTCTTCCTTTATATCCAGTTCCATTACACCTAGGGCAACCTACTGGCACCTTAATCTTGGCAGAGTCTACACCTAGGATTGAGCATTCTTTTTCCGATGCATCTATAATTTCACCACACTCTTTGCAGACTTTTCTAACTAACCTTTGGGCTACTAGACCAGATAATGCGTTTGCTACTAAATATGCTGGAACTCCCATGTCTTTTAATCTTACAATTGCAGATAGGGCGTTGTTGGTATGAAGTGTACTGAAAACCACATGGCCTGTTATGGCTGCTCTAACACCTATTTCAGCTGTTTCACCGTCTCTAGTTTCACCTACCATAATTACATCTGGGTCTTGCCTCAAAAGAGAACGAAGTCCTGCTTCAAAGCTAAGTCCACTTTGTTTATTTACTTGAATCTGGCTGATGCCTTTAATGTTTTTTTCTACTGGATCTTCAATAGTTTCAATATTTATATCTTTTTTAGCCATTTCTTCAAGGACCATATAAAGAGTTGTTGTTTTACCTGACCCTGTAGGTCCTGTAATAAATACCATTCCATATGGGGCAGTTAAAATATTCTTAAACTTGGTGTAGTTTTCGTCGCTCATACCAAAGTGATTAGCTCTATCAATTGAAACGTCTTCCCTAATAAAACGAACTACTGCTTTTTCACCCATTACTGTTGGAACTACTGAAATTCTAGCATTGATTTTTGCCTCTTCAAGGTTTGTTGTAAAATGTCCATCCTGAGGAAGTCTACGCTCTGCAATGTCCATATCTGCCATAATTTTAATTCTAGTTATTAATGGTAAATGAATGCTTTTGTCCAGTTTAGAAACTTCTTTAATTACTCCATCAACTCTCATACGAACTATTAGTTCTGATTCACCTGGCTCAATATGAATATCGCTGGCTTCCATGTTGTGTCCTAATACCAGTAATCTATTTAAGGCTTTTACAATTGGTGTTTCATCATTTACATCCTCAATAGTTTCAATTACTGCTTCAAGCCTTGAAGTAGCCGCCTTCTCTAGTTCATGCTGGGCTAATATTTCACTATAATTGTTTTTAATAGCATTTGCTATATTCTTTTTTGTATCTATTCCAATATGCAGTCTTGCCTGAGTAATTTGTCTAATATCTTCAATTGCATAAAAATTTAGAGGATCTGCTACTGCCACATAATAAAAATTTTCGTCCTCTTTGTATCCTACCATCTCATAATTTTTTGCAAGTTTTTCCGGAATCTTTGATAGTGCCTTCTTGTCTATTGTTATATTGGATAAGTCAACAACAGAGATCCCCATTCTTTTGGCTAGGGCTTCATTGGCTTCTATTTCAGTTATATATCCATGTTCAACAAGAATTTCGCCTACACGTTTCCTAGGCCCTTTGTTATTTCTTTGCAATTCAAGAGCCTCATCTAACTGTTCTTTTGTTATATATCCGCCTTCTACTAAGACATCACCTATTCTGATTTTTTCCATAACATTTTCTTCCTTCTGGTTGTTTAATCCATATTAATCGTTTCTTTGATACATTTCTAATACAGCTGTGATTTCATACTCTCTATCATTAATAACTCCTGCTGTATTATCTAAGATTGCATCAGACGTTGGGTTTAACTCCTTTTTCTTAAAATCAAATGAAATAACCCTTATGCCTTTTTCTTTTTTGGCATTTGATAAGAACCTTGTAATTTGTTCAAATGAACCTTCGCCCCTAATTGCTATCTGAGTTGTTTTCACAACCTGTTCATTACTTGGAACCAAAGCTTCAGTTTCATCTCCATCAGCCGGCTTTGTTTCTTCTTTAGCTTCCTCTGGTTCTTCCTGTGGATTAATAGAGTTTTCACCAGTTGGATCAATCTCTAAATCATAAGGAACCACTCCACTTTTTAATTCTGTTCCAGTAATGATTTTGTCTATTTCTTCGTTATCCAAAACACCATAGAAATACTTGTTCATCATTTGAAGGGAAGAATCAAGTTCTGCTATTTCTCCCTCAATAAAACTTCTGTTCTCAATTAAAGCCCTCATCTGTTTTACTTTGGCATCCATTTGTGTATATTCAGCTTTAATGTCTCCGTGTTTCTCCATAGTTGGCATTACAAGATAGACTACGCCTAGTATTACGACTGCTAGCCAAACCATTATATATATTAGAATTTTTTCTCTCTTAGATAATTTACTCATTTTTCTTCCTTTATGAATTAAAGTGACATGTTATTGTGGCTTTGTACCAAACTCCGGTTTCTTCATCATTGCCATTGTATCCCTTGTAATCAACCTTGTTAAAGACGGGAATTGTCTTTAGGCCATCAACAACTGAGGGTACAGACTGAACCGTTGGCGTTGACATTTCAATTACCATAGTTCCAGCTTGGGCATCAAACATATACTTGTCATCAGTGGCACTGCCTAGTTGACTTTTTATCTCTTTCATTAAAGTTTCAGTAACTGTTGGCACAATAGCCATTTGACTTCTTATTGTGTTTAGTTCTTGGAATGTGTTATTCCTAACATCCCTTTCATCTCTCAAAGATTTTACACTTTTGTATTCTTCAATATTAGCTTGACTAGTGTAATATCCATTTAACTCATCAATCTTCTTGTTTAGAAGATAACTATCAATTTTGAAGTACCCAAAAGTACCAAGAACAAGAATTATTGCAACACCTAATGGTATTAAGGTTTGCATTAACAATTTTTTCTTAGCTTCCTTCTCAGGATCATAGGTATAGACTTCATAAAAGTTTATGGTTTTAAACTTATCTGCTTTACTTTTCAAGGTTACCTCACTCTCCAATTAAATTAGCGATTGTATAAACATAATCGTTAAAATCAATTCCATAATTATCTTCTACTTTTTGTCTGTCCAAAGCGTCTACTAAATTTAATGCAATATATCCACTTTCTCTAAGTAATTTAATATTTTCAGACTCATGCTCAAATCCAGTAATATAAATGGTCTTAATACTTTCTGCAACTCCGGATTCAACATTACCATGGGCAAACTGTAACAATCTAGAAATCATTTCCTTAATTTCATTTAACATTTCTACACTGCCTTTTTCCCCAAGCAATCTCTTCCTGTTTTGAGCAAAAAACTTACCATCAATATAAAGAGCCCCATCTAGTGTTGTTCCATCTAAATGTAATACGATAAAGTTTTCATCTTTTAATGCCTCTACGGTTCTAATTAATTTGGCCTGGCAAGTTAATCCTAAATCTATAGATCCAATACTAATACCGGCCTGATGGAATATATCCACATACTGGGATATAACGTTTTTTTCTATAGAACAAAGAATAACCTTACAGCCTTCTTCCTTGCTATACTCTATAACCTGATAGTCATAAATTTGCTCCTTGCCGCCTTCATTTTGGTCAACAAACTCGTCTGCCATCCACTTTTGCATTTCTGCTTTCTTAAGCTTTGGAATATTTTTTACTTTAGTCAATGCAGGTGTTCCTGTAATAAGGATCCTTACATTTTCAACTTCAAAGCCTTCACCTTTGGCTTTATCTACTAATTGATTTAGTGCAAAACTAAAAGCTGTCTCATCAATAATTATGCCATTCATTACAACTTCAGTTGCAAATTCAACAACCCATGCTCCATCAATTTCTAGATGATCTTTAACCAGTTCCCCGATTACAAGTCTCATGGCTCCGTTTTCAACATTTATGGAAACTCCCATATTTATCCTCCGTTACATTCCGCCCATTCCGCTTACACTATTGTACATAGTTGGTAGTGGAAGCAGTACGGATATCATAATTGTACCTATTATTATTGCCATTAAAATTATCATTGCCGGTTCAACCATTGCAGTTAATTTGCCAAGTGCCACTTCGGCATCAAAATCAAATACTTCTGCAACATTTGTTAACATAGAATCAAGTTTACCTGTTTCTTCACCTATTACAATATTAGAAACAAGCCTTTTATCGAATCCTTCTATGGAATTAATAGCAGTAGAAAGGTTTTCCCCATTTCGAACCATTGCAATCATATCATCAAATTGAGATTCAATATATAAATTCCCAATTGTCTTTTGAGTGTTTTGCAATGAATTTATCATTGAAATACCACTGGTGTAACAAGAACTTAAAGTTCTTGCAAATCTGGCAGTATAAATTATCTTAACAAGCTTACCAACAACGGGTAATTTCAATTTTGTTTTGTCTAAATAAAGCTTTATCCTTGGTACTGTTTTTAATGACTTAATTCCAACAATAATCAAAAGCATCCCGATTATTAAAATAAGCCAGTTTTCAGAAACAAATTGACTTATTCCTAACATAACTTGAGTAATTGCAGGTAGTGGTGTATCTAAATCCTTGAACATTTCAAAGAACTTAGGTAGTACTAATGTAAACACGCCTAAAACAACTAAAACTGTTACTATGGCCAAAATTATTGGGTAAATCATAGCTCCTTTAATTTTTTGCTTAAGCTTGTAGTTTTTTTCGTAGTACTTAGCCATTGCCAATAAGGTTTCTTCCATTCCTCCGCTAGCTTCACTAGCCTTAAGCATGTTTATAAGCAGTAGGGGAAAAACTCCGTTACTCATTGCCATTGCTTCCGATAACATATTACCGGCCTGCAAATCTTGGTATAGTCTGACATAAACATCTTTGATTCTCTTGTCTATATCTCTTTGTACCATTACATTTAAAGCTTTAATCAGCGGTACTCCAGTGCCAAGTAGCATTCCAAGATCTCTACAAAATTCTATTAAACGTTTATCGTTAAAAGCCTTTTGTTTCAAGGGTTCTTCTTCTTTAACCTCTACTAGAAACAATTTTTCCTCTTCAAGCTTAGACCTTAATTCCCCTTGACTTGAAGCGGACTTAACGCCTTTAACATATTTCCCGTTTAATTGTGCAGCTTTATATTTATAATCCGGCACATTTACCTCCCTAGCTATATTCCAAATAGCCCTAAATACCAACTTACTATTTCTGTTCCAAAGAATATACTTACAATCATCCCAACACTTAAAAATGGTCCAAATGCAAAATGTTCTTTTAGTTCTTTTCTTTTTGAAAGGAGTAAATATACTCCAAATATTCCACCAAGTATAATTCCTACAAAGCTTCCAAGTAAAACTCCCCTTGCCCCAAGCAAAACTCCACATGCAGCAACAAGTTTAATATCTCCTCCACCAAATGCTCCATCAATTAACATAGTCAATAGTAGCATTGGGACTGATATAATAAAAAATCCCATTATCATAGACCAAATACTAATATCCGAATCCACAAAATTAAGTATAATTCCAAGAATAAAAATAGCTAAATTACAGCCATCAGGAATTTCCTGAAAATCTATATCTATAAAAGTTATTACTATTAAAAGTCCAATTACCAAAAATATTAGTAAAGCCTTAATTGTTAGCCCAAAGGCAGCCACACTTCCTATTGCACCTATGCCACTTAAAAATTCAATTAAAGGATATCTTATGGAAATTTTCTCATTACAATATCTACATTTGCCCTTTAAAAAAAGAAACGATAAAATCGGCATTAAATCTAATGCCTTTAATTGATTCTCACACCTGGGGCAAAAAGATCTGCCTTTTACAAAATCCAGTTTCCTTGGGATTCTATATATTAAAACGTTCAAAAAACTCCCAATGGTAATACCTAGCAAGAATACTATTAGAAATATGATTCCATATGCAAGATAAGTCACTATATCCACTTCCTATTTTATTAATACATTTGTACTCATTATAACAGTATTTTATTCAATTTACAAGGAAATGTATCCAGTATATAGGAATGGATTATGGCAAAAAAAGATGACCACTTGGGTCATCTTTTGATTCTATTTAGTTTTTGCAGGGTCGCCTAATTTACCTTCTTTACATTCAATTTTATAATCTCCACTTGTGTAAGTGAACGCCTTAACTTTACCACCATCAACTGTAGGATCAGTCAAAGTCTTACCTGTTAGTTCTGCCAATTCTAAAACCTTTGCATTGTTGACTGTTGCTGCCGTTTTATTCTTAACGTACTCTTCTGATGCAATTGTCTGTGCTGCAAGTAATACTGATCTTCCTTCTGCTACAATTGCTTTTTCCTCAGCCTTGTTAATATATCCTATCATTGATGGAATTAGAATTGCCGCTAGAATTGCTAAAATTACTAATACTACGATAACTTCTACTAATGTGAACCCCTTTTTATTTTTTAGGTTTGCTTTTTTCTTTTGAATTAAATTATACATGTCTTTTCCTCCATTTGTAATACTTATTACTTAATATTCGTTTATAATATAATATACCATATTATAGCATAAATCAACAATTTTATTCCTTATTTGATTTATCTTAAACATTAAATTAAGTTAGTCCCACTCTATAGCACCAAAAGTACAGGCACTAATACATAGGCGGCAACCTACGCATTTGTCTGTTATTTTAGCTACTCCACCTTCTATTACTATTGCACCTACTTTGCAGTATCTCTGGCACATTTTGCAGCCACGACATAATTCAGCTTTTACTCTCATATTATTATCCTCTCTAATAAAATTCTAGGCAGTATCCACTTCCTGGCTAAAGCCTTTATTTACTTCCTACTAGTTTAGCAATTTCAACTACAATATTGCTGGCTTTTTCCATTGCCTGTACTGAAACATATTCAGCTACACTATGGAAGTTGTTTCCTCCAACGAAGATATTAGGGCATGGCAACCCTCTAAATGAAAGCTTAGATCCATCAGTACCACCACGAATAGGTTTAACATCAAATGGAACGTCACAGTTTCGGTATGCTTCTTCTGCGTAAGCGATAATATCCTTCTTATCCTCTAACACTTCTCTCATATTTGAATATTCGTCTGTAATTACAAGTTCAATTACACCAGCCCCATATTTAGCGTTAACCTGATCTGCAATTTGCTTAAATCTAATTTTTTTGTCTTCTAGATTGTCCTTGTAGAAATCTCTAATAATATATATCATTTCCATATGATCAACTTCGCCACTCATTTCACATAAGTGGAAGAAGCCTTCATAACCTTCTGTATGCTCTGGTCTTTCTAAAGCTGGCATCATAGTTGCAAGTTCTGATGCAACATCGCAAGCATTTATCATTTTGTTCTTAGCGTTTCCTGGATGAACGTTATGTCCATTAACAATAACCTTAACCTCAGCTGCTGTAAATGTTTCATAGTTGAATTCACCTAAGGTTTCTCCATCTAATGTATATGCGAAATCAGCCCCGAAGGCTTCAACATTAAACACACCGCCACCAACACCGATTTCTTCATCTGGTGTAAAAGCAATGCAAATATCTCCATGTTTGATTTCCGGGTTCTTCATAATAACTTCAACTGCAGACATAATAGCTGCAATACCAGCTTTGTCATCTCCACCTAGAAGGGTTGTGCCATCTGATGTAACAATATCGTGGCCAACATATAAATGTAAGTCTGAAGTGTTGGCTGGAGAAATCTTAAGACCTTCCTTAATTACAATTTCACCACCATCATAGTTCTTATGAACAATAGGTTTAATGTTTTTGCCTGAAGCATCTGGTGCAGTATCTAAATGAGAAATGAAACCAACTGTTGGAACCTTCTTGTCTATATTTGATGGAATCTTAGCCATAACAAATGACTTGTCATCAACAATTACATCCTTAACTCCTAAAGCCTCAAGTTCCCCCTTCAGAACCTTGGCAAACTCTCTCTGAGTTTCTGTACTTGGTACTACCTCAGCACTACTATCAGAAGTAGTTTCAATCTGTACATATTTTTTTAAATTTTCTAAAACAGTTGCCATATTATTTCCTCCATATTCTACAAATAATAATTTATTTTTTATCTTTATTTTGTTGCATAGCATAACCTATCCAATTACTCAAGTTATTATAACATACTTCCAAAGAATTTCTCCATAAAAAAATCTACCTTAGCAAGGTAGATTCAAATTCTATCATATTAATACTCTTTAATTAAATAACTCTTCTAACTGTTAAAATACTTGTGTATGTTGCTGGTCCCACGCAAATGCCTTTGCCAGGTCTTGCTGCATGTACAATCTTACCATTACCTGCATAAATTGCAACATGTCCACTATAACAAACTATATCTCCAGGACGAGCCTGGCTGTAAGAAACACTTCTACCTACTGATCTATATGCATAAGAAGATCTTGGTAGGTCTTCACCATATTTCTTATAAACCAACTTAACAAATCCTGAACAATCAGTTCCATTTGTTAAACTGTTTCCCCCATAAACATATGGGTTTCCAACAAATTTCTTAGCGTACGATACAACCTGAGTTCCTTTAACTCTAGCTGCTTCTGCTTCCATTCCGCCTTCTGTTGTAATAAATACAGTTGAAACCATAAGGACGATTGCTAATATTATTGTAATAACTCTGCTTCTATTATTAACATTTGTAATGTACATATATGAAATACCTCTAACATTTCTTTTTCTAACTCTAAATATAGATTACAATAAAGTCACACTTCAATCAATTTATATGAAGTATCTTCACATAAATTTCACATAAGTACACAAAAAGAACTAGCCTTTTTAGAACCAGTTCTTTTTGCATCTATTAGTCAATATGTTTTTTATAACCTTAGATAACTCTTCTAACAGTTAGAATATCTGTATATGTTGCAGGACTAATGCAAATCCCCTTACCAGGTCTTGCTGCATGTACAATCTTACCATTACCCGCATAAATTGCAACGTGTCCGCTATAACAAATCAAATCTCCAGGTTTAGCCTGGCTATAAGGAACACTCTTCCCTACAGATCTTTGTGAACTAGATGTTCTTGGTAAGTCCTTACCGAACTTATCATAAATCTGCTGAGTAAATGCTGAGCAATCAATACCTCTAGTTAAACTATTTCCCCCGTAAACATATGGGTTGCCTAGATATTTCTTAGCTTCTTCAACCACTGCTGAACCACTTAAAGTTCCCTTGTAAATAACCTCTGTCTTGCTGTGTCTAACAACATCTCTATCAACAATTTTAGAACTTTCAGCTTCTCCATTAACATAAACTTTTTCTTTAGTGTAGTCAACAACTCCATCTACACCTTTTCTCGCAACCTTCTTAGTCCCCTTAGCAAGCTTATTGTTCTTCTTAACTACAGTTTTGTGCCCTGTATTCTTTCTCAAATACTGCTCACCTGTAGCAACAACTTCAAAAGACTCTTCCTTCTGATTCTTGCTAATAATTTCATCTGTCGCCTTATCAGCCTCAGCAACTGTATCTCCTGTAAACATAGCAGGCTCCGCTGTAATCTCAGGCTCAACCTTGACACTTTCAACCTTATCTAAGCCTTCTGTGTACTCTTCTACAATAGCCTCAATTACCTTCTCAGCATCTTCCTTAGAACCAACAACAGCTAGCTTCTCATCTCCAACCTTAACAGCATGTGGCGCATTAGTAACTGTCGCCGCATAAACTACCTCCCCTAGGCCAAACATAGAATAAGATATAACCATAATTGCGGCAAGCAAGAACAGTAGAATTCTTGTTTTTTTAGTCTTTCTTTCTAAAATTTCCATAAATACTTTCCTTTCTTTCGGGTAACCCCGTTTTTCTTCTTGTCACAGTGGCTATATTAACCCTATTTTTCTTTCGGGTCAATAAAATCAAAAGTTCCTTCACATAAGCCACAAAAAAAGTTCAAAAATGATTTATAGTTTCCTTGACAACTATTTTCTTTGATAGTATTATTAGTTGAACGGTCAACTATTTTATAGAAAAACCCGCTCAATCCAGTTTAAACATATATAGAAAGGAAGTAGCCAAAGTAATATGGCTAGTATAGAGAGAAATGAAAGAAAACAAACCTATATCATCAGGTCATAGCCTATTTGTTAACTTTTCGTTAATACATAGACATGCAGTGATTCTATTGATGAACAATTTAAAAAAACAAAATATTGACAAAGTAATACCACCAATATTAATTTTAGTAAAAAATAATCCTGGAACAAACCAAGAGTTTATTTCCAAAGCCTTAGGTATGGATAAAAGTGCCATTACTAAGGCCATACATAAACAAGTTACTGCCGGATATATTAGAAGAGAACAAAATCCAAATGACAAAAGAGCTTATAATCTTTATTTAACTGAAACAGGCCAAGATATAATACCTAAGCTAAAACCCATGGAAAAAGCAATAGGAAGCAAATTTACAGAAGGCTTTACTACAGAAGAAATCAAGCAGTTAAATTATCTTCTAGACAAAGTTGCAAACAACTTAAAGAAAGACAACTTAAAGAAAGGAGTCAAATAATGAAAACCGTACTAAAATACTTTAGAACTTATTGGTTCTTCATATTGCTAGTAATTGTATTTTTACTAGGCCAAGCATTATGTGATTTATCACTGCCCACATTAATGTCAGACATAATTAACAATGGAATTATTAAAGGAGATGAAGATTACATTCTTAAAACTGGAGGTATAATGCTTCTAATTTCATTTACCAGTATGATTCTTGCAGCGGCTGCCAGCTTCTTTGCAGTAAGAAGTTCAGCCTATGCCTGCTCAACTTTACGTCAGGATCTATTTTCAAGAGTTACCTACTTTTCTTCCCAGGATATCGAAGAATTTGGATCTCACTCACTGATTACTAGATCAACAAACGACGTGCAAACCGTACAACAGTCTTCAATAATGATAATGCGATTTGCGTTTTTTGCCCCTATTATGGGTATTGGCGCACTTGTTAAGGCTTACCAAACCAAACCTAGTTTAACTTGGATCATCTTAGTTTCACTTGGCTTTGTACTACTACTAATGGCGGCTATATTTTTCCTAGTAATGCCTAAGTTTAAAGTGTTACAGCAAAAACTTGATCATTTGAACCTGGTAATTGCAGAAAGACTAACTGGACTTTTAATTGTAAGATCTTTTAACAAACAAGGTTATGAACAACAGCGATTTGATAAATCCAACGCTGCTCTAATGAAGATAAATGTTTTCGTTAATAGAGGTATGGCTTTGATGTTTCCTTCTTTAATGCTAATAATGAACTTAACTAGTGTAGTAATTCTTTGGATCGGTGCACAAAAAATAGATATGAGCGATATGATGATTGGGGAAATGCTAGCTTTTCTTCAGTATACAATGCAAATTATAATGTCATTCCTACTAATTACTATGTCGTTTATTATGATTCCTAGAGCTGCAGTTTCTGCCAATAGAATTGGAGATGTGCTAAAGAAGGAGCCATCTATAATAGACAATGAGCAATTGGAAGATTTGGCCAAAGGCAAAGGTCAAGTTACATTTAATAATGTGTCTTTTGCCTACCCTGATGCAGAGGAAAAAACACTTTCAAATATTTCTTTTGTTGCTGAACCAGGCAAGACAACGGCAATTATAGGAGGAACCGGAAGCGGTAAATCTACATTAATCAACTTACTTCCAAGGTTTTTTGATGCCACTGAAGGAGAGATCTTAATAGACGGACAAGACATTAGATCAATTAGTCAAAAGGAATTACGAAATCAAATCGGATATGTGCCTCAAAAGGGATTCCTTTTTTCAGGTACTATAGAAAGCAACTTGGCTTACGGACTAGATAACCCATCTTTGGAAAAGCAAAGAGAAGCACTAGACATTGCTATGGCTACTGAATTTGTTGACCAATTAAAGGACGGGTTAGACACAGAAGTTGCCCAAGGTGGAACAACTGTTTCTGGAGGGCAAAAACAACGACTTGCCATTGCTAGAGCTATAATTAAGGACGCCAAAATTCTGATTTTTGACGATAGTTTTTCTGCTCTTGACTACAAAACAGACAAAATACTTAGAGGAAATTTAAAATCCAAGTTACAGGATAAGACAATCATAATTGTCGCTCAGCGTATTAACACTATTCTTGATGCGGATCAAATTCTAGTTGTTAACGAAGGTGAAATCCTTGGTATAGGAACTCACAAGGAATTATTTGAAACAAATAAGGTTTATAGAGAAATCGCACTTTCACAGTTAAGCGAAACCGAATTAGGAAAGGAGGTAATGTAATGAGTCAGCAAAAATTTAAGCCACAGACAAAAAAGGGTGGCCCAGGTGGTCATGGTCCAGGAACTATGATGCCAGGCGAAAAAGCTAAGGATTTTGGTGGAACAATGAAAGCCCTTCTATCCTACCTAAAGCCTTATAGATTTAAAATGATACTTGTATTTATTCTTGCAATTATCAGTACTGCATTCTCAATTATCTCACCAAGAATTTTAGGCGATGCAACAGATACAATCGTTAAAGGGTTTATGTCTACCCTTGGTGTCGACTTTACAGCCTTAATTGAGATATTGACATTTTTAGTATGCCTTTACCTATTAAGTTTTGTTTTTTCTTTTGCACAAGGCTTCATAATGTCCAAAGTTGCCCAAAATGTATGCTATTCACTAAGAGAAAACTTATCAACTAAGCTTGATCGATTGCCAATTAAATACTTTGACACTAAAACTCATGGAGAAATCCAAAGTAGGTTAATAAATGATATAGAAACAATTAATCAAACTCTATCTCAAAGTTTAACTCAGTTTATAACTAGCGCAGCTACTATTATTGGTATTCTAGTAATGATGCTTAGTATAAGCCCAATTATGACATTGACAGCCTTAATTGTACTACCTCTATCTATGGTAATGATTAAGCTAATTGTTAATAAATCTCAAGTTCAGTTCAAAAAACAGCAGCAGGCTATTGGAGATTTAAATGGCCATATTGAAGAAATGTTTACAGGTCATAATGTTGTTAAAGCCTTTAACAAAGAGGAAGATTCAATTGAAAAATTTGTAGGCATCAGTCACAATGTTAGAGATTCAGCCTTTGCCTCCCAGTTTTTAAGTGGACTTATGATGCCTATAACTTCTTTTATTGGAAACATTGGATACGTTGCAGTCTGCGTTCTTGGAGGATATCTAGCAATTAACGGTAAGGTTTCCATAGGGGATATTCAGGCCTTCATTCAATATGTAAGATCATTTAACCAGCCCATAGCACAGGTTGCAAATATTACAAATTTACTTCAGTCAACAGCAGCAGCTGCCGAAAGAGTATTTGAAGTATTAGATGAAGAAGATGAAGTTGATCCATTTGGAGAATCCAAAGATAAGGATGAATTCAACTTAGCAAATCACCCTGGAGCTGTAACCTTCAAAAACATTAACTTTGGCTACAAAAAAGATGAACTAATTATTAAAAACTTTAGTTTCCATACCAAAGCCGGAAACAATGTTGCCATAGTTGGTAAAACCGGAGCCGGCAAAACCACATTAATTAAGCTACTACTTAGATTTTACGAGTTAACCTCAGGTGAAATTTTAGTTGACGATATCAACATAAACAATTATGCTAGAAATGAACTAAGAGATTTATTTGGAATGGTATTACAGGATACATGGTTATTCAAAGGCACAGTCCTAGATAATATTAAGTACGGCAAAGCCGATGCAACCTTTGATGAAGTCGTTGCTGCAGCCAAAGCCGCACATATTCACCACTTCATTATGACTCAGCCAAAGGGCTATAATATGATAATTAACGAAGATGCGTCTAACATTTCCCAGGGGCAAAAACAGCTCATCACTATTGCTCGTGCTATGTTAGCTGATAATCCAATTATGATTCTTGACGAAGCCACAAGTTCAGTAGATACAAGAACGGAAAAAAACATTCAGGAAGCTATGTCAAACCTTATGAAAGGTAGAACAAGTTTCGTAATTGCTCACAGACTATCCACAATTAAAGATGCCGATACAATTCTAGTCCTAGATCAAGGAGACATTGTAGAGCAAGGTAACCACCAAGAACTTTTAGCTCTTGGCGGCTACTATAGCCAGTTATATAATAGCCAGTTTCAAAGCTAATTAGCCTTAAATCTAGTAAGGCCCCAGCTTTGATAGTTTATCGCTACTGGTTGGGGATTTACTAGGTTGATACATTTTATTAAAATAGAGGTACAAAATGCTAAAAAACAAGATTATTAAACAGTTAGAAGAGCACAAAGGCCAGCCAATATCTGGTTCTGCCTTAGCTGCACAGCTTCAAGTTTCTAGGACTGCTATTTGGAAGGTTATTAACAACCTGAAAGATGAAGGGTATGCCATAGAATCTGTTGGTAAGAAGGGTTATGTTCTAAATGTAACCAGTGATATTTTAAGTAAGGCAGGAATTCAGGCTTGGCTGGCCAAGTTTGCCCAATTAGAGGCGGATGCAGATGCAGGCGCCAGGTCAAGCTTAGAGGCGGCCCTGGTTGACCTTCCTCTTCAGGTTTATGAAAGTGTTGGGTCAACCAATACTGTGGCTAGCAGTATGGCCCTTGAGGGCTGCGAAAACTTTACTACAGTAGTTGCCAATGAGCAGACCAAGGGCAAGGGCCGCTTGGGTAGAAGTTTCTATTCTCCAGCTCAAACAGGCATTTATCTTAGTATTGTTATTAAACCAAACTTTAATTTAAGTAAAGCACTTTTAATTACAACTGCAGCTTCTGTTGCAGTAGCTTCTGCCATTAATGAGGTTTCAGGGGCAGATGCTAAAATTAAATGGGTAAACGATATATTTGTTAATGGCAAAAAGGTAGCTGGTATTTTAACAGAAGCCTTATCTGATTTCGAAAGTGGAAGTATTTCAAATATAATTCTTGGAATTGGCATCAATTGCCACGAAACTAATTTCCCAAAGGAACTTAAAGAAATGGCCGGCTCTGTTGGCGGCGGCTTTGACCGAAACCAACTAGCCGCAATGGTAATTCGTAATGTAATAGAAAAAATCCAGAACCTAAACCCTGAAAACTTTATTCCAGAATACAAAAAAAGATCCCTTGTCCTAGGACAAGAAATCATTGTATACAAATCCGGAATTAAAGAAGAGGCCTATGGTGTTCCTGCCACCGCCATTGATATTACAAACCAAGGCGGCTTAAAAGTACAATACAAAAACGGAGAGACCCATACTTTATCTACAGGTGAAATCTCAATTTCACTAAAGTAACACCTACTTAATGGCTACTTTCTATTCC
Organism: Anaerovoracaceae bacterium; assembly: GCA_036646055.1. Classification (GTDB taxonomy): domain Bacteria; phylum Bacillota; class Clostridia; order Peptostreptococcales; family Anaerovoracaceae; genus JAVWMQ01. The sequence goes on from JAVXMY010000002.1 coordinate 118,864, forward strand.
ATATTATCTAAACTAAATTTCCTCATATGCTACTGGTTTGCCACCCTGGATTTCCAGGGTGTATCCACGAGCCGGCTTTGGAACCCAAGCAAAAATATGTTCACCAACTTCTGAAAAATAGTGATTCATAATTGCCGAAATCACGCCGCCGTGGCAAACCACAATGGCATCTTCATTTTTTGCCATTAAGTTTGCAAAGGTTCTTTGTATTCTATTATTAAAACCTAATAAACTTTCGCCACCTTTAATTACATAATTACCTTCTGTGTCTTCAATCCACTTAATGTAATTTGGAACTTTCTTAAGTTCTTCGTATGACATTCTTTCAAATTCTCCAAAGTTATATTCTCTAAATCCTGGTTCAGCTTTATGTTCTAATTCTCCAAAAATCAGTTCAAAGGTCTGTTCTGTTCTTAATAAACCTGATGTATATAATTTTTGTCCATCTGGTTTAGGATAAATTCCGTCTTTAACAAAATTCTTAATTTCTTCAATACCTTCTGGCTCTAGGGGAATATCACTACTGCCATAGTACCATTTCTTTTTATTTCCTTCTGTTATTCCATGTCTAATTAAATTAATTTTCATTTTTACTCCAATTTTGCCTTTATCCATTTTTATTTTAATTTTTGCGGTATTCCGCAAAAGACTCTAACCACACTATTACTTTCACTAGCAATTTTAATAAGGGCCCTTCCAACCATTTCTCTCATGGCTCTTTCATCTTTATCCATAGGCACAATACCACAGGATACGTCGTTGGAAATCACAATTTTATCCTTTAACTTATCTATAATATCTCCAGCTTCAATTCCTTCCTTGACACATGCCATTGCGTATTCATGGAAACCATAAATAAGTTTTTTGGTTAAATCTATTTCCGCCTTATCTTGCTTACAATAAAAAACATCTTTATCTGCTATATTAAATTCTCCTTTGGCATACTCCAGTTTTCCCTGGTATGCACCACCATAAATCAAATCCATTTTAATCTCCTAAAATGCTGCAAGGATCAATGCTCCAAACATTTCACCAAGTACAATTCCATAACCTGAAATATCACCATTCATTCCGCCAAGATCTTTCCGACCTTTCATAATTACAAGTTGCTGAAGAACCATTGCTGTCAAAGGCACACCAACCTGCCACACTATTAATCCATGTTTTAATACTAGTATTACAATAGCCATTATAAAAACACCATGACCAATAATACAAGATTGAGCTGTTTTGGCCTTAGACTGGTCTAGATATGACTTTGCATACTGACTTGTACCCATTGGTTTTGCAAGAATTACATTAAGAATACTTACCAATCTAGTGAAGTAAGGTAGGCTTACAAATATAAGGACTTTTGTTAAACTTCCACTTTGAACCATAATTAATGTAGCTACATAAAATGCCAGAAACATTAGGATTGTTGTAATTACAGCAAAGGCCCCAACCATTGAATCTTTAAGGATTCGCTGACGCTCTTCCAATGGGCGCCTTGACATTATTGCATCGTTACAATCCATAAATCCATCTAGATGCATAAACCCAGAAAGCCAAAATGGTAGGAACATTAACCCTAGAGCCTGCAGTTTTTCATCTATTCCAAAATAACTTGCCCCGTAATATATTGCAAGGTTAATTGCTCCTATTAAAACTCCCACAAATGGCAAAAGGGCCAGCATATGATTTCTCGCCTCTTCATCCCATTTCTTGTATGGGCAAGGAATAATTGAAAAACATCCCCAGGCCATAAAAAAGCCATTAATTAATTTCATTTCCACCTCTAAATTTTATCTCTATTTAAATTCAATAATACTATTGTATGAAACTTCAATTACCTTCTCACATTTTTTTGCTAAAGCTTTGTCGCAAGTAGATAATGCCTTCATATATTCATTAGTTAAATCACCATAAGAATTCCCGTCACTGTAAAGGTAATCAGAAACAAAGATTGTATTGCCTGTTTTACTTGCAAATTCAACCAATTCTTTAGACACCTTAGCTCCAGCTTCCTTATTGAAACTGTAATCCTCATTAAACATTTCATTTTCAAGTAGAGCTGTAACACTATCAAATAAGAAAACTCCCTTTGAGTCCACACTGTTTAAACACTGGCAAACATTTTTTCCTTGCTCAATGGTTTCAAACCCCCAGCCTTCTCTTTCCTGCCTATGACGCAAAACTCTAGCTTGGTCCTCATTATCTTTGGTTATCATAGTTGCCAAATAATAGAGAGGAACATTAAGTTCCTCTGCCATTTTTTTTGCTAATTTCTGAGCGTACATGGACTTTCCATTTTTACAGCCACCGCTAATTAATATATTCATTAGAAGCATCTTCCTTCTCTTATTTCTGCCAAATATTCATCATTAATTTCCCCTTCAGCAAAAGTGGCCATTCCACTCATTACTCCAAGGGCTCCTTTAATTATTTCAAATGCAAGAACGCAGCCAGTTCCCTCTCCAAGTCTCATATCTAAATCTAACAGGGGAGATAATTCCAGCTCTTGCATTGCAATTAAATAACCAGGTTCTTTGGAAATATGTGATGCAAACATATAGTCTCTTACTTCTGGAACCAGCTTTGCTGCTGCAAGTGCTCCAACTACAGAAATGTATCCATCAATAACTACAGGCATTTTATATAAGGCAGCTCCAAGGTATACTCCAACCATTGCTGCAATATCAAATCCACCTACACTTGCCAAGATATCTAAGATTCCATTGTAACTTCTATTTTCCCCAACCTCTTTAACAATTGCGATTTTTTTTTCAAGTCCTGTGTCATTTAGACCGCCACCTCTGCCAACAACATATCTAGCATCACATTTAGTTATTGCCGTTAAAACAGCTGAACTGGTAGTTGTATTACCTATTCCCATTTCTCCAACACCAATAATGCTATATCCTAGTTCCTTGGCAGTTTTAGCCATCTCTATTCCTGTCAAAATACAATCAATGGCTTCATCTTCAGACATGGCTTTTTCTTTTAGAAGGTTTTTAGTCCCTGGACCTTTTCTTCTATTTATTATTTTATTATTTACAAAATCCTTAGGCTCATCAGATACTAGTTCTTTAGGAAGATCATCCTTAATCCCCATATCAACTACACATAGATCTGTATTAAATGTTTTAGCAAGAGCCCCAACTCCAGTTAACCTTCTTGTGAAATTAATGGTCTGCATTGTTGTTACAGAATTAGGTGCAGATGCAATTCCCTCTTCAATAACCCCATTATCTGCAGATAAAATAACTACACAAGTCTTATTAATTTCATTAATAACCTTCCCTGTAATTCCTGCATATTTAATAGAAATATCCTCTAGTTTACCTAAACTTTCAGGTGGTTTAATAAGCTTGTCTTGTCTTTCCTTGGCATTCTTAATAGCCTCCTGATTACTTCTTTCAATATTGCTAATTGTTTCATACAACCTTTTATACATTTAGATTCTCTCTTTCCTAATGGATCTAACTATTATTGCAGCTATCCTCTTCTGCCATGAAGAATTTTATAGCCTCTATCAATAATATTGCACATATACATTTTTACAAAAACAGACCCTGCTATTCCCAGACCTGCCAACACATATTTAACTATTAGTGGGAATACATATGCACCTGGAATTACAAGAAGTGTAATTAAAATCACTATTGTTGCCATCTTGTTTACCCTAAGACTTTTTTTGGCAAGTTTGATTTCACCATGTTTAGCCAAAAGTTGAGCATTTCCTCTAATTACAAAATAGAAAACACCTAACATTGCTAGAGTTCCTATATATGCCATAAACATTACTTCAATGCCCTGAAAAACTCCCTCTGCCCCTTTTTTAATATCAATCAAAACAAGAACTAGTTCAAGTAAAGTCGCTCCTGCCCCTATTGCACTTAAAATCATAGCTTTTCTATATTCACTTCTATAATGTGCTAACCTTATAGTACCTAAAAGCATAAACAAAAACGAAAGCAAAATCACACCAATATCAACAATACTAGCTATATCAATTTGCTTCCATAAGTTTAAGGCTTCTATTGCCATTGTAGCAATAGCCATTAACGCTAATCCCGTTACTACATATTTTATTCCATTTAAATTGTAACTATCTTTTTTCATTTCGTCCCTCCATACTTTATTATTATCTCACATTTCTTGACAACATTCAACTTTTATTGTATCGTAAATAGGCGATACAAAAGGCTAATGAAAAAGGAGACAAAAACATGAGAATTAGAAAAAAAGACAATGAAATGGAAGATGATGAAATACTATTTCTAGCCAAGGTTTCAGATGCATTGGCACATCCTGCCAGAGTTAAAATCTTTAGATTTATTATGTCACAAAACAAAGAAAGAATTTCAGTTTGTAACAAAGATATAGTCGCAAACTTCGACTATGCTCAGGCTACAATTTCACAACACCTAAAAACACTAGTTAAATCTGGCCTACTAGATATAAAGAAAAAAGAAAAATTCACTTACTACTTCGTAAACATAGGCCTATTAATGAAATATGTAAATATTGCTAAGAAGTTTCAATAAAAAACCCAAAACTAAGGAAGTGAAATAATTGAATAAGGAACTTACAAAAGAATACAAAGACTTATTACTTAAATACAGAAGGGATTTGCACAAAATCCCAGAAATCGGCGATGATCTGCCTAAAACCAAAGAATATTTGCTAAGGGAATTATCGGCTATGAAATGCCAAATAACTCCCCTTCTAAACTCAGGAATTGCTGCCTTCTTCGATTTTGGCAAAAGTAGTGCCGTCGGTTATAGAGCCGATATGGACGCCCTGCCAATTGAGGAAGCCAACAATGTAGATTACAAATCTACTCATGCAGGAAACTGTCACGCTTGCGGACACGATGGTCATATGGCAATGTGCCTTGCACTTTGTCACTACATAAATACTCTAGAAGACTGCCCTCAGAATGTACTGGTGATTTTTCAACCAGCAGAAGAAACAACTGGCGGAGCTAAGTTTATTTGTAAAACAGGTATTATGGAAAAACATGCTCTTTCCTGCATTTTTGGTTTCCATTTGTGGCCTTTTGCAGAAGAAGGATCTATTAATACAAGACCTGGAGCCCTTCAACCTAAATCTGCTGAAATTAGAATAAAAATTTATGGCAAAGCTGCCCATGCAACTGCACCAACAGAAGCAGTTGATGCACTATTTATCGCATGCCAATATATAGCTAATATTGATAAAGCCCATAAACAGTTTTTGCCCAAAAATCCTACACCAGAGGAAAGGACTATTATTCAGGTTTGTAAAATGGAAAGCGGTACTGCTAGAAATATTATTTCAGGCTACACCTTCCTACTTGGAACCCTTAGAGCCTTTGATGAAGATAGGTTTACAGTACTAGTTAACATTCTAAAAGATCAAGCAAAAATATTAGAAAAAGAATATGACTGTACCTTTGATATTTGGCATAGCTACGGATACCCACCTGTAATAAATAACCTGAATTTATATAATCAAATCCAACCTATCCTTATGACTCGCAAATTCAATCAAATGCCAGAGCCTGCTATGATTTCAGAAGACTACTCCTATTACGGCTTTCATGCCCCATCTGTATTCTTCTTCCTAGGCACAGGCACAGGTATAGCCCTTCATTCAAACAATTTCGATTATGAGGAAGGCATATTGTTTGAAGGCCTTAAACTTTATATAGATTTGCTATATAAATAAAATCAAAAACAAAAATCCGCAACTACTAAAAGTAGTTGCGGTATTTATTTTTAGTCAACATTATTTAACAAAGTTCTTCTATTTATCTTTCTACGATAATTGCAGTTCCCTGTCCACCACCGATACAAAGTGTAGCAAGACCCTTCTTAGCATCTCTCTTAGACATTTCATGAATTAAAGTAATAAGAATTCTAGCACCAGATGCACCGATTGGGTGACCTAATGCAATAGCTCCACCATTAACGTTTAACTTAGCTGGGTCAATCTTAAGATCTCTACCAACTGCTAATGACTGAGCAGCAAAAGCTTCGTTAGCTTCGATTAAATCCATATCGTCAATTGTTAATTTAGCTTTTTCTAAAGCCTTCTGACTTGATGGAATTGGACCTAAACCCATTACTTTTGGATCAACACCTGCAGAAGCATATGATTTGATTGTGCAAAGTGGTTTTAGACCTAACTCGTCAGCCTTTTCTTTAGACATTACTACTAAAGCAGCACCTGAATCGTTAATTCCTGAAGCGTTAGCAGCTGTTACTCTACCTTCTTTAATGAAAGCAGGTTTTAGCTTACCCATTTTTTCTTCAGTTGAACCGAATTTAGGATATTCGTCTGTATCAAAGATAATTGGGTCACCTTTTCTCTGTGGAATTTCAACAGGAACGATTTCTTCCTTGAATTTTCCAGCTTTAATTGCAGCTTCAGCCTTCTGCTGAGAAGCAACTGAAAAAGCATCTAATTCTTCTCTTGTTAGTCCATACTGATCACAAACGTTTTCAGCAGTAACACCCATGTGATATTTATTAAAAGCATCTGTTAGACCATCGTTAACCATCATGTCAACAACTTTGTAGTCTCCCATTCTAGCTCCCCATCTAGATTTCATATCTGCGAATCCAGCCATAGACATGCTTTCTGCACCACCAGCAACGATGATGTCAGCATCTCCAGCTTTAATAATCTGAGCTGCTAAAGAAACTGCTCTTAGACCTGATCCACAAACTTTATTTAATGTCATAGCTGGTGTTTCGATTGGAAGACCTGCATCTAATGTAATCTGTCTTGCAACATTCTGTCCTAATCCACCCTGTAATACGCAACCTAAAATAACTTCATCAACCTGTTCAGGTTTAATTCCAGCTCTTTCGATAGCTCCTCTAACAGCAACTTCCCCAAGTTTTCTAGTAGGTACGTTTTTTAGTGTTCCACCGAAGCTTCCGATTGGAGTTCTAGCTGCACTTACAATTACTACATCTCTCATAATTCAATTTCCTCCTCAAATAATTTTTTAATTAACATAATTACTAAATCTTTTATTAATAAACCCTTAATGATTATACTCCAAGCCGTCATAACCAAATGTTTATGTACCTATAATAACATTAAATATAAGGTTACACAACCCCTTTTATGTTAATTTTTTCACAAAATCTGCTCATTCCTGCTGGATCCCAAAATTTCAAGGTTTCATCAATGTTTATCTACCCTTATTTAACAATTTTAGCGACTTCTTTAAAGCCATCTGCTTTGGCAGAGCCTAATAACTCATACAAAACTGACTCATAAGTAGTTATAAAAGCACCCGCATCAGCCATTCTCTTTAAGCTAACATTGTAGTTTATATCGCTTCTACTCATACAAGCATCCGCTACAACAAAAACATTGTATCCTTCTTTTAGAAGATCCATTGTTGTTTGTAATACACAAATATGAGACTCTATACCAAATAGAATTACAGTGTTTTGGTCGTATTCTTCCATCTTTGTTACAAACTCTTCAGTTTCCCAAGCACTAAAAGTAAACTTTTCTATTGGCGTAAATTCCCCAATTGCATCAGCAATTGAAGGCACAGTTTCTCCAAGTCCTCTAGTATACTGTTGTGTAACTAAAATAGGAATATTTAATGCCTTTAATCCACTTGTTAATTTAATAACAGTATCTTCTAATTCTCCTGGATTTTTCATAGCCGGTAGAAGCTTTTCTTGAAAATCAATTGCAACTGCAATTGCATCATCTCTTTCAATTAATAACTTTTTAAACATATCCATTTTCTTCATGTTTCTTTATTTCCTTTCTATTCTACAGTAACTTTTACACTATATTCCACGATTCAACTTCTTCAATTAAATAATGATTAGTCAAATCATATTTAAGTGGTGTAATTGAAGCAAATCCATTAGCATGGGCAATTATATCTACTCCTAAATCATTACCAACAACAGGAGCAGGTTCCCCCGCATATGCAACTTCAAGTTGTCCATTTTGGTTCTTCTCAGGATTATACCAACCTGTATATTCCATCTTACCTAGCCTTGTATATTTCACGCCCTTAATCTGATCCATTGGTCTATTAGGTGCATTAATATTCAAAACAGTTCTGCTATCTAAGTTAAACACAGCATTCTTATAGGCTTGCTTAGCCAAATAACAAGCATATTCAAAATGTGTTGGAGTATGGCTACAAACAGAAACTGCAACAGCAGGTTTCCCAAGTAGATTTCCTTCAATGGCTGCAGAAACTGTACCAGAATAAAGAGTATCAGTTCCCAGATTTGCCCCCATATTTATGCCTGCATAAACAACATCTATATTTATACCTTGCTTCTCAAAATAAGCAACTCCAATTTTAACACAATCAGCAGGAGTTCCTGTAACTTCAATGGCGCCTTTGGCTCCTTGAAAATCAACTTCCTTAATTGTCATTGACTGCCCAATTGTAATCCCATGTCCAGTTGCACTTCTTTGCCTGTGTGGCGCCGAAACATAAACATTTGCAACCTGACTCATAGCAAGAACTAATTCTTTAATCCCTTTTGCCCAAATACCATCATCATTTGAAATTAATATATTCACAGAATTCCTCCTAATACCTGTCCAATTGATTCATTAATAACTAAATCCGCCTTACTATCATAAGGTGTTTTAGTTTTATTAATCAAAACTAAATTATCCCCTCTAAAATACTGAATTAATCCTGCCGCAGGATAAACAGCTAGAGAAGTTCCTCCAACAATTAGAGTGTCTGCATTTGCAATTGCATTAACAGCACCATTAATTGTATCTCCATCCAAAGCCTCTTCATACAAAACTACATCTGGCTTAACAATACCACCGCATTTATTACATCTAGGCACTCCACCCTGACAGTTAGACTCATCAATAACATAGTCAAGATCAAAACTAGCTCCACACTTCATACAGTAGTTTCTCAAAATAGAACCGTGAAGTTCAAAAACCTTCTTACTTCCAGCCTTTTGATGAAGCCCATCAATATTCTGAGTAACAACACCAATTAATTTGCCATCTTCCTCTAGTTTGGCTAAAGCCTTATGAGCCTTGTTTGGCATAGCATCCCTATAGATTAAATTATTCTTGTAGTAATTAAAAAATGTTTCTGTCTCTCTATCAAAAAAACCTCGAGATAGGATTTCTTCTGGCGATCTGCCATATTTTTGCTGTGCCTGATACAGTCCTGTTTCAGATCTAAAATCCGGTATATTACTTTCAGTAGAAACACCAGCCCCACCAAAAAATACAATTTTATTACTATTATCTATTATAGCTTTTAATTTTTCATCCATAATTATACCCTCCATAACCTAGCATATGTGATGATATTATATCATATTTATTGCTATTATTCTTTATAATTGTTATCATATTAATATCTAAAATAACAATTTTGAAACAAATCTTATTTAAGATAACATATAAGGAGAATAACATGAGTAACAAAAAAACAGCTTTAGTTTTAAGTGGTGGTGGCGCCAAAGGATCTTATGAAATTGGAGTTTGGAAAGCCCTAAGAGAGCTTGATATTCCAATTGATATGGTCTTTGGCACATCAATTGGATCTGTTAACGGAGCTATGGTAGTAATAGACAAATATGAAGAAGCAGAAAAACTGTGGCTAGAAATCGTAACTGACGAAGTTTTCGATATAGAACGCAGCGGCACACTAGAAAACCTGGCAGTTTTAGGAATGCCTGCCGATGAACTACTAGGATATGCCAAAGAAATTGCCAAAGGCGGTGCAGATAAAAAATCAATGAAAGACATCTTTGAAAAATACATAGATGAAGACGCCTTTAGAAAATCTCCTAGAGATTATGGACTATGTACAACTGAATTTCCTTCTCTAAAAGGTAGAGAATTGTTTAAAGACGATATTCCAGTAGGCCAACTAACAGATTTTATAACTGCAAGTGCCTCTTGTTTCCCTGCAGCTAAACCTACAGAAATAGACGGACAAAAATATATTGACGGAGGATTCTTCGATAACTTACCTGTAGACATGGCCCTTGCCAAAGGTGCCGAAAGAATTATTGCAGTAAATCTTAGAGCTGTTGGTGTTGTAGATAAAAACTGCATTGCCAAAGCAAGAGATAACTCAGAATTTTATTTAATTGAGCCTGTTTGGGACTTAGGAAACTTCCTATACTTTGACCCTAAAAATGCTGAAAATAATATTCAGTTAGGCTACCTAGCTACAATGCGTAAATTTGGTCGCCTTGATGGGCAAAACTACACATTTCACAAAGGGGCCTTTGGTAAAATGGATATTGCCAGAGCAGAATGTGCAGCTAAATTTTTCTCCCTTGAACCTAAGATTATATATGATGAAGCCACACTCCTTGAAGCATTAGCGCCTAAAGTTTTAGATGCTCAAGTTGCTCTTCACAAGCAAGCAGGCCATATACATAATTTGGCTGGTGAAGTTGGTGTTCCTAATTTACTTACTTTTGTGTCTAACCTTAAAGAAAAAATAAACATCTCAAGCTTAGTAGTTCTAATTGGAGAAAGTTTAAGAGATAAGGAAGACAAAAGCATTTACCTATCTACACTTTGTAGAAGTCTACTTAGAGAAGAAGTTTTTGCAGCAAGTTATATACTAAAAAAAGATTTGCTTAAATAAAAAAAGGCTATGGATTACTTTCCATAGCCTTTTTGTTTATTTTACTTCATCAAGCCTATATGTGAATTGAGTTTTTGCAGGTGTCTTGTATAAAGCCGTAGCTAATACAGTTGCAAGAACTACTCCTGATACAAACTGAATAATATTCATAGGTATTGCAGCTAGTGGTGCAACAAAGTTTCCATACATAAAGCCTTCTGCAATGTAATACCCTAAAACCATAAATAACCCAGCTGTAATCATTCCAAGAACTTCAAACATTCTCATTTTGTTTCCTGTATATTCCTTCTTAACTGCATATTCAATGCAAAGACCCATAACTACTGCCATTAACCCTTTTACTATGAAAGTAATTGGTGCGTAATATGCGTAACCACTTATTAAATCCGCCATGGCAGAGCCTATGCCAGCTGCCGCTGCGCCTTTTTTCCATCCTAGTAAAAGTACAGAGAAGAAAATCATTGTGTCTCCTAGGTGAATATATCCTTGTGTGGCTGGGACCGGAATTCTAATAATCCAAGTTAATACCATTACCATAGCCATCATTAGTGCTGTTAAAACTAAATCATATGTCTTATTCTTTTTCATATTGATGCTCCTTTAAATTTTTCTAAATTCTATATTGCTATAGTAGCACTAAAATGATAGTATTGAAATACACAATAACGATTATTTTTATAGGTACAGTTATGGAGGATTAAATGAAAACACTACTGCCAAATTTAGATCATAATAGTCATAGAGCCTTGTATTTGCAACTTTACGACTATATTAAGACTGCAATTCTCAAAAAAGAAATTGTACCTGGCGATAAACTCCCATCTTTGAGAAATCTGTCAGACGCACTGGACATAAGTCTAACTACAGTAGATCTTGCTTACTCTCAGCTTTCAGTTGAAGGCTATATTTATAGTAAGCCTCAATCAGGATATTTTGTAGGAGATATGTTTTATCCATCCTCCAAAACCAAAGCCACAGAAAAACCCTCTTGGATTAATGAGACAGAGAACTTCCTTAAGGAGCCTAAGTTTTATTACGACTTAGAATGTTTTGATTTTGCCAAGTGGAAAAAATGTATCAACAAAGTTTTTCTAGATTATCCTCAACACCTTTTGTTTGAAAGTGATTCTCAAGGAGAAGAGATTTTAAGATACGAAATCAGCAAATATATTTATCAGTCTAGAGGGGTCAAGTGTTCCCCAAATCAAGTTGTTATAGCTGCTGGTACTCAGCAAATTACTAATCACCTTTCTAATATTATGCGTATTATGAACATTAATAATGTTGCCGTTGAAGAGCCTGGCTATCTTCCAGTAATTAATATTTTTAAGGATCGTGGCTTTGCTATTTCTCATGTTCCTGTTTTGAGTGATGGAATTCAGGTTGAAAAACTTCCTACTAATATTCAATCTGCCGTATACGTTAACCCTTCAAATCAGTTTCCAACTGGGGCAGTTATGCCTGTAGCCAAAAGATACAAGCTTTTATACTGGGCAGTAGACAATGATAGCTATATTATTGAAGACGATTATGACAGTGAACTTAGATATTTTGGTAAACCTGTTCCTTCATTGCAAGGATTAGATAATAAGGGCAAGGTAATTTATTTAGGTTCCTTCTCATCTACATTGTTTTCATCAGTCAAAATTAGTTATATGGTTTTGCCACCTAAAATGATTGAAGTTTTTCAAACCATTAGAAACAATTATTCTCAAACTTGTTCCAAAACAGAACAATTGGCTTTAGCTCTTTTCATGCAAGATGGCAAGTATCAAAGGGGAATAAAAAAATTAAGAAGGCTTTATTCTCAAAAGTTGCAGCTTGTTCTTAATATATTAAAAAAAGATGCCAAAGATTTAATTGAGCCTCTAAACAACTCTAACGGAATCAATATTCTTCTAAAAATAAATGGTGATAAAAGTTCAAGTCAACTGGTAAGTAATGCAAAAAAATTCGGTTTAAACATTCAAACTGCAAACAAAATTACCGAAGGCGATAAGGGTTCCCTGCTAATATTTTATTATAACCAAATACCAATATCTGATATACCCCTTGCAATTTCAAGGCTTATAGATATTTGTAGTTAATAATACCATCAGCATATTCTATATTAACAATGTGCCATCGGTTTTTTCGATGTTTTATCATCAATAACTTCCATAAGCAATATTCTATTTATCCATTATACTTATAATTACCTTAAAAAAAATAATAAGAGATAATAAATAAACGAGCACAATAAAAACACGACGTCCTCACGTCGTGTTTTTGCTATACTGATTTTCCCCACCAATTAGCTAGTTTTTCTTTAATTGGTACCCATCGATTTTATTGATGACTATACATCAAAACATTCCATACACAAATTTAATTTACAATGTTATACTGTAACTACAGTAAGGGTTGACCTTACAGCCTATTGCGGGCGAAATGCCTTAAATAATAATAATAACATAATAACAAACGAAAAAAGCATGAATCCTCAAATCATGCTTTTTTACTTTTTTGATTTATTTTTTCCACCATCTATCGATCATAGATGTAACTAGCTCAACATATTCCTCAGCTAGTGGACTCAATTCCTCTTTTTCACGCTTAATATATCCTAATTCACAAAGCAATTCAGGTTGAACTAAAGGAATATATCTAACGCCTTCGTACCAACCACTATCTTCACCCTTTTCCTTTACTACATCTAAGGTAAATGCCTCAGTATTCCTAATAACATCCATTAAATGTCCAATATTGCCCAAAGCTATATTGCCACTTCCTCTTTGATTATCAGTAAAATAAGTCTTATATGAGAAATCTCCTTCTTCATCTTGAAAAACTGCAAAGGGGTACTCAGCCAAATCATCTAATGTTAGATAATTGTTTTCTATTCTAAACAATGGGTGGTTTTCACCTATTACTACACAAACTTTTTTATTTGTTATAGAATGAAATTCTATGCCTCTATTTCTAAAGTTACGCAAGTAAACGTCTTTACTTTCATTTATAACCTTAACTAATCCTATTTCGCTAAACCCACTAATTACATTTTTAATGGCTTCATCAATGGAGCAATCTTTCATAGTAAATTTAACTTTTTTAGAGTTTTGTTTCTTATATAGTTCTGTAAAAGCATCATGACCAATTAATGTGTATCCATTAGAAACAGCAAGAGTGCTTCTCCTGACACTACTCTTCCTAGCACTAGCCTTAATGTTTTCCATCTGATCGCAAATTACCCTAGCTTCATTATAAACTTCCTTGCCAAAACTAGTCAAAGTTACACCACGATTGTTTCTCTCAAAAATCTTCTCACCAAAATACTCTTCCATATTACTAATAGAAGTACTTAAAGTTGACTGAGCCATATTTAATTCTTCAGCTGCCTTACCAATAGAATTAAACTCTACAATTGCAATGACCTGCTCAAACTGTCTAATATTCATTTTTTTCACCTTTTAATAATTACATAATTTATCATCTAATTTTTTGATGACATATACTAGTTAATAACTAGTCCCTCGCCTCTAATGATACCTTTAAATTCTCCCTAGCGCAATGGTTTTCTCTATGAAAGAAAACTGGGATGAAATATTTTTGCAAGAAAGTGTTGACAGTAATTTTTTAGTGTGCTATTGTATTAAGTAGTTAATACAGCAATACACTTCACAAGAAAGGAGTAGATTATGTCTTTTGATTTTAAACCTGGTATACCTATATATACACAAATCGTTGAATATATGCAATTGCAAATAGCCAGCGGTAAGTATGCACCTGGCGAGAAGATTCCATCTGTTAGAGAATTGGCCCTGGAGGCATCAGTAAATCCAAACACTATGCAAAGAGCATTATCTGAACTTGAGAGAGATGGTCTTTTGTACACCGTAAGAACAAGTGGCAGATTTGTTACAGATTTTGACGAAACACTAAACCATCTTAAGAAAACAATGGCTGAAAAAAGTATTGGCGAATTATTTCTCAAACTAGATGCTTTGGGTATAGACAGAATAGATAGTATGAAATTAATTACAGAGTGGAACAACAGGGAGGAAAAATAATGAATATTTTAAAATGTCATGGCCTTAGCAAAAGCTACGGCAACACAGATGCATTAAAGAGTATCGATTTAGAACTTGGAACTGGGAAGATTGTCGGACTTCTTGGGCCTAATGGTTCTGGTAAAACAACACTTATTAAACTGGCCAACGGCCTTCTAAAACCTAGTGGCGGAGAATTATTAATTAACGACATGATGGTTGGTCCTGAAACTAAGGCTCAGATTGCTTATTTACCTGATAGAGATTTTTTACCAGGATATATGACAATTGATAAGCTTCTTAACTTTTATGAAGACTTCTTTGAGGATTTTAATAGAACAAAAGCCCTTAAGATGATCGATAGTCTTGATTTGCCTATGGACAAGGCTTTAAAGAATATGTCTAAAGGTACTCGTGAAAAGGTACAGCTTATTCTAGTAATGAGTAGAGATGCTAAAATTTACTTTTTAGATGAACCCATTGCCGGAGTGGATCCTGCTGCTAGAGATTATATTTTGAAAACTATAATTTCTAATTACTGTGAGGATTCCTTGGTAGTTATTTCAACTCATTTAATTGCTGATATTGAAGCCGTTCTTGATGAGGTCGTGTTTATTAAAAATGGTCAAATCGTTCTTCACCAGCCTGCAGATGAAATCAGGGAAAAAGAAGGAAACAGTGTAGACAAAGTATTTAGGGAGGTATTCAAATGTTAGGAAATTTATTTAAATATGAAGTAAAGGCTCTTGCTAGAATTCTAGTGCCTTTGTATGGTGCTTGGATTGGTGTTTCAATTTTACTTGGAATTTCTGTTAAATTTCTTGACGACTCACCCTTCTTCATTGGAATCACAAGTCTTCTTTATGGAGCTGCCACCTTCGCCTCAATTTTTACAACTATTTTCTTAATAGTATCTAGATTTGTTAAGAACATTTTTGGCGCAGAAGGCTATATGATGTTAACCTTACCTATTAAAACAGGTACTCACATTTGGGCTAAATCCCTATCAGCAACAATGTTTGGAATTCTTGGAGTTTTCTTCGGATTGATTTCTGGACTTTCTATTGCTCTTGTTACGGCAGATAGTCCTTTAGAATTATTTAAGGTAATGTCAGAAGTATTTGATAGAATAATGGAAAACATTAATGGCTTTAACGTTTCTCTTGTACTTCTAATTATAGCAATTTGTATTACGGCTACATTTGAAATAATCATCAAAGTTTACGCAGCTATTTCAATTGGACACAGCTTTAACAGCCACAAAATCATCTTTTCAATCGGTACTTACATAGTATTTGGAATCATTGAATCAATTGGAATTAATATTTTATCAATGCTAGGCACAAACTTCAACATATTTGCCTTTACAGAAAAATGGAATTATCAAACAGCATCAATATCTGCTCTAAGTATTGCCCTTGTAGCAATCTGCATCTTAAGTGCAATCTACTTCCTAGTAACTAGATTCGCCATGAAAAACAGATTGAATTTAGAATAATAAAAGAAAAAAATAAGGCCTGGATAATTTCCAGACCTTATTTTTAATTTCTTACAAAGTACATTATTACTTTATTTCTTTCTATGAGCTCCTGTTTGAACAACTGGAACCGGTGTATCATCTAATCTATCTAAGTCGTTTATATACTTCTTAGTTTCCTTAACAATTACAGGTGATAACAATAGAACTGCAATTAAGTTAGGTATAGCCATTAAAGCATTTAATGTGTCTGAAATTAACCAAACAAAATCTAATGCTACAACTGGAGCTATAGCTGCTACTAGGATGTATAATACTCTATACGGAATCAATCCTCTCTTACCTGCAAAGTATTCAACACAACGCTCGCCATAGTAAGCCCAACCTAGTACTGTTGAATAAGCAAAAGCAATTATGCCTAGTACCAAAATTATTGGTCCAATAACTGGAATCTGGCTAAATGCCATTGATGTTAAAACTCCACCATTAGGAATTTCATCAGCATTGATTGAAGGGTTCTTCATAATAGTTGAAACAAGAACTAATCCTGTCATTAAACAAACTACTACTGTATCCCAAAATGTTCCTGTTGAAGAAACAAGAGCCTGTCTAACAGGATTTCTAGTCTGAGCTGCAGCTGCCGCAATTGGCGCTGATCCAAGACCAGATTCATTTGAGAACAATCCTCTAGCAACTCCATAACGCATAGCAATCATAAGTCCGCCACCAACTAATCCACCTGCAGCCGCTCCCGGAGTAAATGCAAGTTTACAAATTGTAACGATAGCCGGAATAATAAAATCATAGTTAATTCCAAGAATAATTAAACAACCAAGAACATAAAATATTGCCATGAAAGGTACTAATTTTTCACAAACCTTAGCAATTGATTTAATACCGCCAAAAATAACTATGGCAGTTAAAACAGCAACTACAAGTCCAACAATCCAAGTTGGGATTCCCATATTTTCGTGGCAAACTGTTGCAATAGCATTAACCTGTGTTGCACATCCAATACCAAAGGATGCAAAACCTGCAAAAATAGCAAATAACATTCCTAGCCATTTCATGTTTAGTCCACGTTCAAGAGCATACATAGCTCCGCCCTGCATACGTCCATCTTCTGTCTTAACTCTGTACTTAACTGCAATTAGGGATTCAGAATACTTAGTTGCAATTCCAAATACTCCAGTTAACCAGCACCAAAGCACTGCTCCAGGTCCACCAAGGGCAATGGCAGTACCAACACCAATAATGTTACCCGTACCAATGGTTGACGCTAGTGCTGTTGTAAGAGCACCAAACTGTGATACTTCACCTTCACCATCAGTATCCTTAGCAACAGACAATTTAATACCCTTCGTAATAGAATGATACTGAATTCCCCCTGTTCTAAATGTTAAGAACAAATGAGTTCCAAGTAGCAAGATGATCATAGGCCATCCCCAAACTACTCCATTAATAGAAGTTACAATATTATTTATAGTTTCAAACATAAATTTCACCTCCTAAATTTAAAAAAAGTCCTTTATTAATAATACTATAACCAGTATATCAGTTTAAAATTCGATTTCAAGTTAATTTTTTTAACTATTAACAATTTTCTGACAATTCTTTAACAATAAATCACCTTACAACTAAAACTTCCAATGGGAACCAGTAAATTTTGGATTAAACTTCCTCAAAATTAGGCTTTGCTCCATTAATAAGAATTCCTTCATTTTTAGCCTTTTATAATATATCTTGAGCAAGAACCCCTACTATAGCCAACCTGCATAAACTATCGTGACAAATAAATAACATTTTCTTTAAAATTTTTTTTATTTTTTTATTTAATAAAATCCTTTTTTAATTAAATCCATACTTTCCTATGGCTAATAGCTAGCCCTAGTTAAATGACTTTTGAAATGTGTTCCATAATTATTGGACCATGAAAATTAATTACCCTTGACGCAGACCACCCATTGTGATACTCTAATCCTGTAATTTAAATAATTTATTAAAAAACAGGGGAGCTTGCTATACAGGCTGAGAGGAAGTTAAATACTTCGACCCTTTACCTGATACGGATAATGCCGGCGTAGGAAGTCATAAAGCTTTTTCGAAGACATATCCTTTTGGGTATGTCTTTTTTAATGAATTTAGTTTAAGAAAGTTTTCACTAGCTTTGGTGACAGGTCATGGGGGAGCGCCCTTGGCCTTGTGTATTTAGCGAGGGAAGCCGTGTTGCGGCGTGAGAGGAGACCAGTAAGTCTCGACCGAAGTAAATTAAGGAGCATGAAAATGGTAAGAAATAAAAATCAGAAGTTAGCCTTAGCAGGAATTCTATGTGCAGTTGCAGTTTTGGGAAGTTTGTTCTCAATACCTGTATTCGGAAGCAGATGCGCACCGGTACAACATATGGTAAACATATTATGTGCTATTTTATTAGGACCTTCTTACGGCGTAGGTGTTGCATTTAGTGCAAGTTTATTTCGAAACATTCTCGGTCTTGGAAGTATAATGGCCTTCCCAGGGAGTATGTTTGGAGCACTAATTTCAGCCTTGGTATATAAGAAGACTGGTAGCATCCCATTAACTTTACTAGGTGAAGTTTTTGGAACAGGAATCTTAGGAGGACTTTGTGCATACCCTGTAGCAGTTCTATTAATGGGACAAGCTGCAAGTAGCATTGCTTTTTATGCATACATCATACCATTTTTAATATCCACAGTTGGCGGAGCCCTACTATCTGCAGTTCTAATTACTGCACTTGGCAAAGCAGGAGTTCTAAAAACAGTACAAAATTAGCCTGGCTAATACAATCTAAGTTTGTCTATGAAAACTCTCTTTTTTAGAAAGAAGGGTAAAATGGAATTTAAAACACAAATGGAGGCTGCAAAAAAGGCCATCTTAACAGATGAAATGAAAGTAGTCGCAAAAAAAGAATTTATTGCAGAAGAAAAGCTTCTAAAATTAGTTGCTGAAGGCAAGGTTATAATTCCTTGTAACAAAAATCACAAAGCCATAGATCCAAGCGGTGTAGGCTCAATGTTAAAAACAAAAATTAATGTTAACCTAGGAACATCAAGGGATATGGAAAACCTAGAAAGTGAACTTTTGAAGGTTAAAAGTGCAGTAGATCTAGGAGCTGAAGCCATTATGGACTTAAGTTCTTTTGGTGACACTCAAAAGTTTAGACGACTATTAACAGAAACTTGTCCTGCAATGATTGGTACTGTTCCAATTTATGATGCTGTTGTGTACTATCACAAACCACTTAAGGAAATCACAACTGATGAATGGATTGATATTGTAAAAATCCACGCAGAAGATGGTGTAGACTTTATGACTATCCACTGCGGAATTAACAAAGAAACAATTTCTAAATTCAAGAGAAACAAAAGAATGATGAACCTAGTCTCTAGAGGCGGTTCAATTATATTCGCATGGATGGAAATGACAGGAAACGAAAATCCATTTTACGAAAGATTTGATGAAGTTTTAGAAATATGTAGAGAATACGACGTAACTTTAAGTTTAGGAGACGCATGTAGACCAGGAAGCCTAGCTGATGGAACCGATGCAGCTCAAATAGAAGAGTTAATTACCTTAGGTGAATTAACTAAAAGAGCCTGGGCTCGTGATGTACAAATTATGATTGAAGGTCCTGGACACATGCCAATGAACCAGGTTGCAGCCAACATGGAAATACAAAAAACACTTTGCCATGGAGCGCCTTTTTATGTACTTGGCCCTATCGTAACAGATATTGCACCAGGATACGACCATATAACAGCAGCAATTGGTGGAGCAATGGCAGCTCAAGCCGGAGCCTCATTCCTATGCTATGTAACACCTGCAGAACACCTTCGTTTACCTAATGTAGATGATGTAAAAGAAGGAATTATCGCAACAAGAATTGCAGCTCATTCAGCAGATATTGCCAAAGGAGTCCCTCACGCAAGAGACTGGGACGACCAAATGAGCCAAGCTCGTCATGAGTTAGACTGGGAAAAAATGTTCAGCCTAGCCATCGACCCTGAGAAAGCTAAACGCTATAGAGCAGAATCACAGCCTCAGAAAGAAGACACATGTAGTATGTGTGGTAACTTCTGCGCTGTAAAAAATACAAACAGAATCTTAGATGGCGAAATCGTTTCAATCTTTGATGAATAAAAAAAACCCCTAAAAAATAACACCTAGATTCCATATGGAACCTAGGTGTTATTTGATTGTTGTAAAGCCCTTATCCCTGATTTTTAATAATATCTTGGAATAATTCCTTAGAAATATTACCACCAGTAATAATCATTGCTGTCTTCTTACCTTTAAATAAATCTTTGTATCTTTTGTAAGCCGCATAAACAGATGCACTATCTGGTTCTGCAATTACCTTTTCATTCTGTGCCATTTCATAAACTGCTCTTCTAACTTCCTCATCATTAACCAAAAGAACCTTGTCAATACATTCATCTGAATTATCATAAGTGTGTTTAGCACAACCTCCAACTAGACTTTGCATTAATGCATCCTTAGGAAAGTTAAAAAACTTAGTCCATCTACCAGCCTGTTTATTTTCAATTAATGCTGGACTGTTTTCCGCTTCAACGGCATATACCTTAACGCTAGGTTTCTTCTGTCTGAAATATGAACCATTGGCAATGCTGTTTCCACCACTACCCATTGGAATTAATATTACATCTAAATCCGGCATTTCTTCTAGAATTTCTAATCCAATAGTCCCAGGTCCATATAGTCCTTCTCTATCTTCTCTAGCATCTATTTTAACCCAGCCCTTTTCTTCGAAAACACTTTCACCCTTGCCATTAGCTTGATCAAAAGTTTCACCCATAAGATTTATATCTGCACCGTAATACTGCATTTTTTCAATCTTAGGTTTTGGAGAAGTTGTAGGTGCAATAATCTTAGGTTGATTAATTCCAAGTAACTGGGCTCCATATGCAAGTGACACACCTTGGTTCCCAGATGAAATAGTACCAACACCTGTAGTAATTTGTTCATCTGTAAGTAGAGTTAATTTACCTAAAACCCCTCTAATTTTAAAATTCTTCACGAATGGCTGTTCACACTCTAACTTCATATATACTTCACTGTCACCTTCACTTAGGTACAGACTTTTTTCTAATCTAGTTTTGGCAACATAGTTCTTAATTCTATCATAACAATCTTCTATATGTTTAATATCTATCATCATTATTTGTCACCTTTTCCTTTATCCTTTAACTTCGGAACAATAGTTTTATTTTTTGCAGCCTCAGCCTCTGCTTCAGCTTTTTCTTTTCTAGCTTGTTTCATCTGCTGTCTTTCAGCCTTAGTTGCTCTATTATATTGAGGATTCATATAAAAATCCTTGCCCATTGTAACTCCGCTTTTGAAATATATTGGGATTCCAAATATAGCTCCCGCTAAAATTCCGCCTCTAGTAATTCCAATTGGAACATACATATAAACAAGAATTAATGAAAGCAGAATTACACCAACAACAATGGCTTTTCTTGATTTTTCTGGAACAGACCTGTAATATCCATCTACAATTTTTCTAAATCCAGCAGATACATTTTCAATAATGGTAAAAAACATTACGCTAAAAAAGCATCCTGCTATTGAACACATTACATATACTAATACATCTCCTACACCGGTCATAAATCCACCTCAATCTTTTCTTCCTAACTTCTAAGTTTTTAAATTGGGAACTGATTAATAAACCAGTTCCCAAAAAAAGTGTTACATTTACTTTTATATTTTTATGTGCTTTAACAATTATTTTGCAGCCTTTTTAGCTTTTTTGGCTTCTACGTCTGCTAAATAGTATTTACCAGGTGTATTGAAGAACTCCTTAGTTAATTTGGCAACCTTAGGTGCTAATAATATTACACCTACCATATTTGGAATAATAATAATTCCTAGCATGAAGTCTGTTAAAGAATATAAAGTTGTTAGATCTGCAAGACCTAATGTTGCAACTACAATAGCTACAATGTATACCCATCTCCAGATTTTAGCAAATTTAATTCCAAACAAGAATTCCGCCTGTTTTTCTCCGTAGAATATAACTACTAGAATTGTAGATAATACGAAGAAGAATACGCAAATAGCAATAAATACGTTACCAAAGCTTCCGAAAGCCTCTCCGTAAGCAGCCTGAGCTAAAGCGCCAGGTTCAATACCTTCATGTTTCCAAACTCCTGATGTTAAAATAGCTAATGCTGTAACTGAGCATACGATTAAAGTATCAACTACGCATTCGAATACTCCCCACATAGCCTGTCTAATTGGGTGATCAACTGTAGCTGCTGAGTGGGCCATTGGTGCTGTACCCATACCAGCTTCATTGGAGTAAACTCCACGAGCAGCACCCCATCTAAGTGCTAGAGCAATAGTAGATCCTGCAAATCCACCTACTGCTGAATGTGGTGCAAATGCATAAGCAAAAATGCTAGCAAATGCTGCTGGTAGTTCTGAAATGTTCATGAAGATTACTACTAAAGCTCCGCCTAAGTAGAAACAAGCCATGATTGGTACCATTAAATCTGTAACCTTAGCGATTCTCTTAAGTCCGCCAACGCATACGATAATAGCAATAACAGCAATGATTATACCAACAACTTTTTCGTCAACACCAAATACTACAGCCTGAGCTGAAGCTGATGCAGCCTGAGAAGCAATTGAAGGGATAAGTTCTAACATTAAGAAAAACGCATAGAACATTCCGAAGAATTTTCCAATTGGACCACCAAGACCTTTACTTAGGTAGTAGTAAGGTCCTCCAACCCATTCGCCTTTTTCGTTCTTTTCTTTGTACATCTGTCCAAGTGCAACTTCGACAAACTTAGTTCCGCATCCTATAATAGCTAGAATCCACATCCAGAAGATAGCTCCTGGACCACCAAGTGCAATAGCAACGGGAACACCAACGATGTTAGAAGCACCAATTGAAGATGCTAGAGCAGCAACAGCAGCTGAGAATGGAGAAATTTCTCCTTCTTCTGCTTTACCAAACATTTTACCAAATGTTTGAGTACAAATATAACCAAATTTTGTAACCTGAATAACTCCTATGCGAAGTGTTACGTATAGTCCACCGCCACCGATTACGAATAATATTGGCAGCCCCCAAAACCAGTTTGCGAATCCTACCATTAAGTCAATTATTGATTGCATGATATTTTTCCTTTCTCTAAATATGTAATAAGTAATAAGTAATAAGTAATAAGTAATGTAACTAATATCATATTACAAGGACCTTAAAAATTTTAAGATAATTCCGTTTATGTCATGTCCTTGTAAGATAAAACTATTTTAGAAGATCCTTGATTGTCTTTTCAATTAACTCTGGAGTAATTTCAAATGTGTATCTTGTATCAATTCTTTCTGTGTATTTATGAGCATCTTTACCAACTGTACCAATATCTACTACTGGTAAGTCAAGTTTCTGCATATCTTCAAGAGGAAGATCATAGATATCTCCGTATCCTGGAGTGTTTGACTGTAGCTTAGCAATAGCATCAGTTTCTTTTGGAGCTGCTGCATAACTTAAATCTGAAATACAAGGTAAGAATCTCTTTTCTATAATTTCATATTCTGTTTCTGTTGTTGAAATAGCCTTGTTAACAGCTTCGATTAGAGCAACTTCTTTGTCGTTCTTACCTTCAACATAGATATGTGGGTAATAAGGAGGTGTGTAATATAGTACTAAAACTGGATCCTTATCAGACCATAAGTTATGAACAAATTCAACAATCTTCATTGATTTATCTCTAACATCAATTGTTTCATCCTTAGTTAATTCTGCAACATATCCATCAACCTGTTTATCTAGATCAGCAACTTCAGCTTTAACTGCAGCATATAGTTCTTCGTAAACCATAGTTCTTGCAACCCATGGCTGTGGTTTATATTCTCTTCCAATCATTCCGCAGAAAGTCTTATATCTATCATTAATAGTATCAACAACAGCTTCGAAACATTCCTGTCCAGCCTTCTTCATTTTTTCTAAAACCTGGTCTGGTGTGCTAATGTGAGTAGCATAGTTGAAGAAAATATTTGCTGTTCTAGCAATCTGAACTGAATATTCAGGTTTAAGATCTCTCTGTTTTAGAGTTACCGGAGGTAGTGTTACATGTCCGTCAACTTCATCACAAAATTCAGGGTTTAAGTTAACTCTTCTTGTAATTTCAGCAGCGATCTGGTTTGGATCTAAACCATCAAATGATTCTCCTACGTGAGTTTCCTTACCTACAATGAAGAATGAAGGCATTAACTTACCAACTGTTCCTACATAAACATATTTAAGAGGATCTCCTGGGTAAGCTGGCGCAACATAGTCAGGATCTATTAATGCTAGATATTCAAATCCGTCTTTTTCCTTTAATCTAATTAATTCAGGAACAAGGTTAAGCATTCCTCTTGAGTTTCCTTCTTCGTCACAAACAGCACCGAAGATAATGTTTCCTTGGAAATTTTTAATATCTTTTGAGATGTCTTCCATAAGAGCCATAACAGCTGCATCTCCTGATTTCATATCAAATAGCCCTCTACCAAACATGTATTTGCCAGATTCTAAATCTTCTCTAGCTTCTGCTGGTAGTGATACTCCCTTAAGCTTTTCCATTAACTCGTAAGGTTTTGTTGCGTATTCCTGTAGTGGACCGTAGTCTGAAATACCAACTGTATCAGTATGTCCAATTAGAACTACTGTTTTATTTGAAGGTGCTTTTTCTCCCTTTAAGATTGAAACAACAACCTGTCTTCCAACTGGATCATCTTTAACCGGTAACATATAAAGGTTTTCAGGATGTTCCTTCCAATAGTCCATTCCTGAGAAGATTTCATAAACCTTTTTTGAAACTTCTACTTCACCTGGTGTATCAACGATACTCTGCACTGCTGTAAGCTCAAGTGCGATTTCTTTAATTCTTGCGCTAACTTCTGGTTTCATTTTTATTCCTCCTATTTAGCTAATATTTTTATTAAAAACTTACTTATACTATTTGCTACTTCCACCGTATCAGAAAGACTTGTTCTTTCGTCATGGGAATGGAAGTTATCGCCATTTGGTCCAAACAAGACTGTTGGTATTTCAAGCTTTCCACCAATGTGGTTAAAATCTCCAATACTTTGGAAATATGCAATATTTCCATCTTGTTTGCATTCTTCTTTTACTGCCTCTTTAAGACTTAAAAGAATTTCATTATCTTCATCAATACAATATGGTATAAACCCACCGTCAAAGCCTTCTGCAACAGATTTTCTAAACTCAATAGTTGCATTACCTTCTATGTTTGCCTCATCAATAGCGGCACTGACTTTTTCTCTAATAGTTTCCATTGTTTCGCCTCTAACAGCGTGATGGAAAACTTCAATATTTGCCCAATCAGGAACGCTACATGCACCGACTTCATTGGTTACTCCAATTACACAAGTTGAAGATTTCTCAAGTTTATGGTCTGTTGCAGGTTCCATTTCCTTTAACTTACCAATTATTTTAGCCACATCCTCTAGTGCATTAATTCCAAGTTCTGGAGTTGCTGCATGAGCAGACTTGCCAGTAACTTTTATTTCAAAGTTATAGCCCCCTCTAGCTCCTAGGCATAAACAAGGGTGTGCTACTCCAGTAAAACCCGCGCTAGGCTCAGTGATTATAGCAAAGTCAGCTTCTTCCTTAATGTTATGTATTTCATCCTTTATGATAAAAACAGTACCAAGACCGTAGGGCCCCTCTTCGTCAGAAACAAAGTGATAAACGATTTTTCCTATAAACTGACCCGATGTCTCCTCTATGAAATGCTTAATGGCTAGCATAATTGCTGCGCATCCAGCTTTCATATCTAAAGCGCCAACCCCATACATATAGTCGCCTTCTATTTCTGCCTCATACGGCTTGTGCTTCCAACCCTTGCAAAGTTTAACTGTGTCTAGGTGCCCACCAAGATAAATTACCGGACCTTCCTTGCCACTATCTAAACATCCCACAACGTTTTTACCATAAAAATCCGTTTCAATAGGTTCATGGAATGTGTGAATTTGACCGTCTAACCCATTAGATTGAAGCCAGTTTAACACATAGTCCATAATGTCAGCCTCTTCAAAGTAAGGACTTTGAATTTTAACCATATCTCCTAATAGTGAAATTACTTTGTCTATATCTATTTTTTCCATCTATAGCTCCCACATATGTTTAATTAACTCTCTAGTAGTTGCAGGTACAATTTCAAACAAACTCTTTTTGTTAACTCTTTCTGCTGCCTGATGGTAGTTTAGACCCATAGGTCCATATATTACAGCTGGAATTGCAATGTCTTCCATGGATTCAAAATCAATGCTATATAAATCTCCCCAAAGAGGTGTATCCCTAGAGAATGCCTCATAGTCAAACTTCTGACATAAACCGCTATAACTTGCATCAGATATGCCCATAAAGTAGTTTTCATAGTTCATATCTTGCTGGAAGTTTTCTTTTGAATACTTACTTACAAATTCATATGCTGATGTTCCGTATCCTTCCTTACCAGGTATTCTATCTGCATGAACAGGTGAATAGTATGGTGGCGTAAATGCGATTAGTACTACTGGTGCTAACATATTAGCAAAACCTAGTACTTCTTTCATCATGTATTGAGTCCCTTCTGGATAGTTAAATGAGCCATCTTCTATTTTTGCCTTTGCTGTTTCATAAACACCATTATAGAATTCTTCAAATTCACCAGGATGTTCAGCTTTCATCTTTTCTACTAGTTCCTCAAATGACCAAACTATTGGTTCATAGTGAAGTTTTTCTTTGGTTTCAAATTTATTTCTTTTCTTAAATTCTTGGTATGTATTGTTTAGTTTCTCAACTTTTTCTTCAAAGACTTTAGTGGCAATGTCCTTTAACTGATTCATCATTTCTGTTGGTGTTTTGTCAAAGCTTAGTACAGTGAAATATCCTGATGCAAGTTTTGGAAGTGTTACATCATAAATATCCTTCATATCTCTAAGGTTTGTCCAGTTTGGAGGAACTGTTGCCTCGTCTTCATAAATATCTGAGAAATCTAAGGATCCATTTGTTTTTTCATATATTCCAGTCAAAACATCTAAGGCATTCATACCATTGAAGCAATACCCAATATGAGCTGGTACTCCTTGTACCATTACTACCGGCATAGTTTTGCCTACTGATCCAATTGACATTATCTGATTGCCTTCAACTAGATTTGTTGGCTCTGGATCAATTAATAATTTATAGTTTAAACTGTGTTCCTTCTTTAATTTACTTAAAATTTTAACACCGTCTCTCATTCCTGCTGAGTAAGACTCTTCATCTGGAACAACCATAAAAACTATGCTTCCTTCTAGTGTTCCCTCCATAGCTTGCTTAGCATAATCTTCTAGAAGTGCCATGTGTATTGCAATGCCACCCTTCATATCAGCTGCGCCTCTGCCCCAAATCCATTCTCCAGATTCCATATGCTCTCTTTGAAGTGGATCTAATTCTAAGGTTGCAATTTTACTTTCTAGTTCTTCACCTAAGGTAAATGCCATATCGGCAAAGGTTCCATAAGGTTCTGCTGAAACAACGTCTATATGTCCCATCATAACTACAGTTTCTGAACTGTTCCCCTTTAAGAAGCCATATGTTACTGCTCTACCAAAAGGATCTTCTGGAATTTGATGGTATTCAAAATTATTTGGATTATTTTTGAAATACTCAATTCCCTTAAGGAAATCATATACATATTTAGCCGGTGCAGCTTCCTTAGCTGTGCCTGAAATACTATCTAATGCTACTAATTCTGTTAAATATTTTTTTATTCTCTTTTGCATTTTTCTACCTCATTATATATACTATGTTATCTTAATAATACGTCACTATTTCAAATTAACTCAAAAAACTTCAAATATAAATTTATCATTAACAAAAAAATTCGATAATTGTTATTTCTATCCTATATTTTTCAATATTTCTAATGGCAAGAACTTTATACCATAAAAAAAAACAGCATTGAGCTGTTTTTTCCTGTGTTATTCAATATATGTTAGCAGGCCTTCTATAAATCTATTGATTTTAATTCGCCCACCTGTTTGGCTATTACCTTTAACAAATTCCATTTCTTCCTTTAGACTAGCAAAATCGTAAACATAGTTACCATAAAACTCGACTATTTCACTTCCGAAATCGTCAATAGCAATTATTGCCACATTGGTTAGACCTTTTTTGATGGTTCTACGGATTCGTTGCTCAACATTTTTGGCAGTGTCATCCATTAAATCAGCAACAGCCTGCAGGGTTTCCTTGTTATACTCCACTTGATTTTCTATCATGTATTTACAGGTGTTAAGTATGTCTGTAGCACCTTTTTCCCCAACAAGTCCTAAGTTTCCAAGGAAATGTTTAATGCTTTTCATATTGTTTTCATTAGAACTGTCAGGTTTTGTTTCTGCCACTGGCATACTACCAACAGCACCAAGAATCCCTTCAATGTTTTTTAGTACATTCTCATTGTTTATAACATTATTTGTATTTTCTAAAACCCTTTTGATTTCTATAATATTTAAAGGTTTATTAATAAAAAAGTCTACACCAGCACCATAAGCGTCTCCAACCATTTCCTTATCCGAAACCTTAGAAATCATAATGAATCTGGTGTTTGGCGTAACAGCTTTTAGCTCTTTAACTACTGAAATACCATCTTTTTCACTCATCAAAAGATCGATTAAAACAATATCTACCTTAAGTGTTTTAATTTCAGTAATTGCTTTTTCAGGATTTATATTATAGCCTATAACATCTCCTAGTTTTTCTTTAACAATAATATTTTCTAGAGTCTTAATTATAGCCATATCATCATCAATTAAATAGTATTTCATCATTTTTATTAACCTCCTCTCCAAAGTCTTGATTTACTGGAATTTTAATTTTAAATTCAGTTTTTTCCTTTACCTTAGATGTAACAGAAATAGTTCCATGAAATTGTTTTTCAATATAATCTCTAACAATTAAAAGGCCAATCCCCCTATACATATTCCCCGTTTCAGAAGAGTATTTAGTACTAAACTTACTAAGAAAAATACTATCTATAATATCTTCAGGAATCCCAGGTCCGTTATCAGAAACCGTTACAATATAATTGTCCTCCTCTAAATACACATTCAAAAAAACATAGTATCCATTCTTATCATCAGTATCTATTATAGCTTCTAAACTGTTATAAATTAAATTCCTAATAATTGAAACCATTTCAAAATGTTCCTTAATGAAGAAGTCTTTTCGAACTCTAGAATAGTAAGAAACATTTGGGCAGTTCTTCTTAATAAATTGCATTACATCGGTTTTAACAATACTTGCCACATCACTCATGCTAATTTCAGGTTGCTCGTATTCCTCAACAAATTCTTCTCGCATTGAGTTTATGGCCCTAACATAATCCCCCTTAATTTCATGGGCATCCTTAGCAATTTCCAAAGACCTATTCCTAAGGCTTCTAGGAACATCAATTTCTTCCATTTCCTTAGTAAGTGTATATGCGTTTTTCATTAAATTTTCAATTTCAACTATATTTTTTTGCATAATATATAGTTCATTACACATTTCAGAAGCCATTACCGTTAGTTTTCTATACTCTTCATCGTGTTCTTCTCTAGCAATTAAAGTACCGTTGGCCTCCATAGCAATTAAAATAACCCAGATTATTACTGTTCTGCCTAAAGCTATAGCCGCAATAGACAAAACTGTACTCACACTAAAAAGCATTTGATCCATTATAACGCTTCTAGCTATTAATTCTACCACATTGCCGCAAAAATCAGAAATAACAGCACCATAAAGAAACTTATTTCTCTTGCCCACGTCATCTAGTATTACCTTTTTTAATATGGAAAAAACCGCGCCGTAGCTAAAGAAAAACATGGTGTCAGGTAATGCCAAAAAGAAAGCTTCTGACAAGTCGCCAAGTTGATACCACAAAATTGACATTCTAAGGGCTGGTGAAAATATTCCAGACATAATAGCTATATACATAGGCGAAAGCTGTACATATGAATAAACAAAAATAGCAAAAACAACAACAGAGAATCCAACTATGAATCCTTCTACCAAAATATCCAATTGAAGCAATGATCCCAAGGATACAAATACTGCAATTTGAACGGTTTGCTTTAATTTCTGCCTATTATACTCCTTCATTTTACTCCTTCACTTATTTAAAAAATATTATTTTAAAAGACTACAAATTGTAGCCTTAAATTGTAGGTTATATTATCCCATATTCTGTTTATTTTTGCAAGTTTAGTCTTAAAACCAAAGTCATATGTAATACAAGGCAAAAAACATGTTTGAATTAAGAGACAAACAGTGTATAATAAATAATGTATGTTGTATTGCATAAAATAGCCAAAGGCTATTCATATATATAAAACGGAGGAAGCTTATGCTTAGTATCAAAAACTTAACTTTTACAGCCGTAGATGACGGGCCTGCAAAAGAAATATTATCAGATGTTAGCTTTACAGCTGAAGATGGTAAATTTATTGTAATTACCGGCCCTAATGGTAGCGGTAAATCAACTCTTGCCAAAATCATTGCAGGAATCAAAACACAGACAGATGGGGAAATCTTCTTAGATCAAGATGAAATCACCAATGCCTCTATTACAGAACGTGCTCAAAAGGGAATCGCCTTTGCATTCCAACAGCCTGTTCGTTTCAAAGGACTTACAGTAACTGACCTTGTCAGTCTTGCTGCAGGTAGAGAAATCGGCAAGGATGAACTTTGCGAAATTCTAACTAGAGTAGGATTGTGTGCACTAGAATATATTGATAGAGATGTTAACGACAGTTTATCTGGTGGAGAAATCAAAAGAATTGAAATTGCTATGGCAATGGTTAGAAATGCTAAACTTACAATCTTTGACGAACCAGAAGCAGGTATCGACTTATGGAGTTTCAACCATTTAATCGAAATTTTTAAAGACCTTAGAGATAACTCTAATGGTTCAATTATCATAATCTCTCATCAGGAAAGAATCTTAGACATTGCTGACAAAATCATTGTTTTATCAGCTGGTAAAATTGTTGCAGAAGGATCCAAAGAAGAAGTTCTTCCAACACTAATTTCTACAAACAGTCAGAGAAACTTCTGTAGAGCCACATTGTCAGATTTAGAAGGGGCGGTGAAAATCAATGAATAAGATTACTGAAAACCTGTTAAAAATCATTTCCGATTTAGACGGAACTCCTGAAGGGGTTGCCTTCAACATTCGTGAAGATAGCGGTTGTGCCGGAAGAGAAAGTACAGACAACATTAAAATTGTAAGTAAGGAAGGCGCTCCTGGAATAGAAATTCACGTTGCTCCTGGAACTAAAGGAGAAAAAGTGTACATCCCAGCTTGTATTACCAAGAGTGGTGTAGACGATTTAGTTTATAACGATTTTTATATCGGTGAAGATGCAGATGTTACTGTTGTAGCAGGTTGCGGAGTTCATACTGATGGTCATGGGGAATCCGAACATAACGGTATCCACAAATTTATGCTTAGTAAGAACTCAAAGGTTCTTTACCTAGAAAACCATGTAGGTACTTCTGAAGTTAAGGAACCTGGTAAGAGAATTATCACTCCAGTTACTGAAGTAATTCAAGAAGCAGGGAGTTATATGGAAATGATCACAAGTCAACTTGGCGGTGTTGATCATACAGTTCGTAAGACTACAGCTATTCTTCACGAAGATGCTAAGTTGGTTGTTAAGGAAAAACTTCTAACTGACGGCCAAGATTATGCAGAAAGTGATTTCATTGTTACTCTTCAAGGAGACGGCAGTGGTGCTCATATTGTAAGTAGAAGTGTTGCTAAGGGAACTAGTGAGCAAATGTTCAGAAGTAGATTGGTTGGTAATGGTATATGTACAGGTCACACTGAATGCGATGCTATTATTATGGATAAGGGCGTTGTTCACGCTATTCCAGAACTTACTGCAGCAAACCTTGATGCAGCTCTAATTCACGAAGCTGCCATTGGCAAAATTGCTGGAGAACAGTTAACTAAACTTATGACACTAGGTCTATCAGAAAAAGAAGCAGAAGCGAAAATCGTAGACGGTTTCCTTCGCTAATATAAACAGATGAAAAAATCCCCGCCAGTGATGGTGGGGATTTTTTATCAGCTATAATATTTATTTTGTACGATAATATATTAGATTGGTTCTTTCAAATTTATACTTATTACTTACTTATTACTTATTACTCATTATGAAAGGTTCTAGCTGATTTAATATAGTCAAATCCTTTCGGATTCTCTTAACAAATTTACTTACAATTAAGCATTTACGTAGCTGTTTTTTTCCATTACTTTAATTTCTGAAAGTGCTTCAGCAACTTTCATTGCTTCTGTATTTGCTTTACTTGAGAATGTCTTTACTGCTTCTTCCTTAGTGATGTATCCTCTAACTCCGTTGTTAATTCCTTTGTATCCGTTGTTTCTCATTTTATTTCTCCTTTTCTATTGATTCGATTTCGAACCGTATTTAGATATATTTTCTTTAATTTCTTTGCTTACTTACAATTAAGCGTTTACGTAGCTGTTTTTTTCCATTACTTTAATTTCTGAAAGTGCTTCAGCAACCTTCATTGCTTCTGTATTTGCTTTACTTGAGAATGTCTTTACTGCTTCTTCCTTAGTGATGTATCCTCTAACTCCGTTGTTAATTCCTTTGTATCCATTGTTTCTCATTTTATTTCTCCTTTCAATATGATCCAACTTCGAATCTCTTTTTTGATTCAGTTTCGAACCACCTATTTATTTATCTTTCTTGCCTATATATAAAGCAATTGCCGTGCCAACTTTTTAATTTCTTCAAATATTTTTTTATAAATTGTAATAATAATTTTACAAATGCTTATTTTTCAACATTTATTACTGTTAAAAATATTTAATATTTTTGAATCTATTTGCCATCCTATTTCCCAACACACTAGTATTATAACTTTTTTGACTCGATATCGTATCACGCTTCTGAATCGCTGATACGATTACGATTCGTTTTTCTTGTAACTTTCAGGGGAATAAAAAAAGGACACTTTAATTTTGGATTTCAAAATTAAAGTGTCTTCTGATTTAATATTTATATTCTTACCTTGAATAGTAGAAACTATCCTTTGGCTTTTCATTTCCCATTACTTCAGCCGAGAAATCATACATAGCATTGTTGAACTTCTTAAGAATACTAACTCCCCTGCTACTTTCAGTATAAAGAACAAGATTCTTG
Organism: Anaerovoracaceae bacterium; assembly: GCA_036646055.1. Classification (GTDB taxonomy): domain Bacteria; phylum Bacillota; class Clostridia; order Peptostreptococcales; family Anaerovoracaceae; genus JAVWMQ01. The sequence continues at coordinate 152,219 of JAVXMY010000002.1, forward strand.
TCTCCACCCTCTTTGGCTTTATCAATAGCTTTACCTAAATCATTTAAGAAAACTCTTAAGTCATCTTTGTTCTTAGCTAAATCCTTAGTAACAAGTAAAACATTCATTGGAATGTCTCCATCAAAATGATCTTTCCACTTAGAATTTAAATCAAATACTTTTTTTACATTTGTATTTTCCTTAAGTAATTTTGATACAACAGGTTTACTTGCAAGACCGATAGTCTGGTAATTCCCCATTCTTTCAATAAACTTATCTTCATCATCTATCCATTCAATGTTTTCATCTGGAATAGAAAAATATCCTTCCTTCAGAGCTAGGTTTTGAAGAACATATTGGCTTACATCTCCAGGCTTACCATAGGCAACAATTGTCTTACCTCTAAGAAATCCCATTTTGGTTTCTATCTTTTCTTCCTTATATTCACTAAGCTTTGTTTCTTCATTGTAAACTCTTACTGTCCTACTTGCTTGAACATATGAATTCTGAACTACATATAAATCTCCAATTGAAATAGGACTTATTTCAACTACTTCATTACTAGTTTTACTATTAAGTTGAGCCGCTGTAGTTGGTGACATAATAGCACCGTCCACATCTCCATTTAATATTTTTCCTGAAACCTCTTCAGCATCTTTGCTTACAGACTTCTTATAGTCACCATCTAGATTATCTAAAGCTTTGGTTCCAAGGCCATCTATGGATGTAACCTTTAATGTCTTAGAAAGTGAAGTTGGAACTTTATCCTCTTTGTCGGCGCCACAACCAGACAGACTAGTCACAGCAAGCATCATTATTAATGTAACTGCTAATATTTTCTTTTTCATTTATAATACTCCTATCTCTTTAGATGATCCCTAACTTTTATTCTCGCTGATGCTTTAGCAAGATCAATCTGCGCTAACCTAATATCTTCAGGGTCCTCATGGTTTTTTTCATTAAGCCAGGACTCCATTTTCATTTTTTTCGCTTTGGCTCTTTCATAATCAATATCTTCAGCCCATTCAGCCACATCAGTATATATAATTATTGTGTCCTTAACGTCTATAAAACCTTCAGCAATGGCAGCAATTCTAAAGTCCATCTGACCTTCTTCTTTAAGTTTAAGCTCTCCAACTTTAAGAAGTTGGCAAACCCAAGCATGATCAGCCATAAATGTTTCTTGACCATCTTCCATTGGCACTATAACGCTCTCCACTGTTCCTTTAAAAAAAAGTTTTTCCGGAGTAATTATTTCCAAAGTAAACGCCTTACTCATCGCCCTTTTCCTTTTCGTATTTCTCTATAACCTCGTCAATACTTCCTGCAAACAAGAATAATTTTTCAGGAATATGATCAACCTTACCTTCTATAATAGTCTTGAAACTTCTTACAGTATCTTTAATTGAAAGGTATTTACCTTCCATCCCTGTAAACTGCTCTGCCACTCCAAAAGGCTGAGACATAAATCTCTGGATTCTACGAGCTCTATTTACAGCTTCTTTGTCTGTGTCAGACAATTCGTCCATACCTAAAATCGCAATAATATCCTGAAGCTCTTTGTATCTTTGTAAGATTTCTTGTACTTCTCTAGCAACATTATAATGTTCCTCACCTAAAATGTATGGATCCATAATTCTAGATGTTGATTCCAGAGGATCTACCGCTGGGTAAATACCCATTTCTGTAATAGAACGGTTAAGAACTGTTGTTGCATCTAAATGTGCAAAAGTAGTTGCTGGCGCTGGGTCAGTAAGGTCATCAGCAGGAACATAAATAGCCTGAACCGATGTAATTGAACCAGTCTTAGTAGATGTAATTCTTTCCTGAAGAGCACCCATTTCAGTAGCTAGAGTAGGCTGGTAACCTACAGCAGATGGAACTCTACCAAGTAAAGCAGAAACTTCAGAACCTGCTTGTGTAAATCTAAAGATATTATCTATAAATAATAACACATCCTGACCCTCTGTGTCTCTAAAATATTCAGCCATTGTTAAACCTGTCAAAGCAACTCTCATTCTAGCACCAGGCGGTTCATTCATCTGCCCAAAAACCATGGCAGTGTTTTTAATTACACCTGATTCTATCATTTCGTAGTAAAGATCATTGCCCTCTCTGGTTCTCTCTCCCACACCGGCAAAAACAGAAATGCCTCCATGTTCTTTGGCTATATTTCTAATCAGTTCTTGAATCAGTACAGTTTTACCTACACCGGCACCTCCAAATAAACCTACCTTACCACCTCTTGTGTAAGGGGCAATTAAGTCTATAACCTTAATACCAGTCTCAAAAATCTGAGCAGTTGTATCTTGCTGGTCAAAACTCGGCGCATCCCTGTGTATTGATGCTCTCTTGTCTGTGGCTACAGGACCCTTTTCGTCAATAGTCTCTCCTATAACGTTAAATAGTCTTCCTAAAACCTCCTGACCAACGGGAACAGAAATTGGTGCTCCAGTATCTTCAGCTTCCATACCTCTTCTAAGTCCATCCGTTGAAGATAGGGATATGCAACGAACCACATCGTCCCCTACGTGCTGAGAAACCTCTGCAACAATTTTTTCCCCATTATTATCTATATGTATTGCATTTAATAGCTCCGGTAATTCATTTTCATTAAACTTCACATCTATTACCGGGCCAATTATTTGATGTATTTTACCAACATTCACTAGCATACCCTCCTATTTCTGTGCTTCCGCACCAGCTACAATTTCACTGATTTCATCTGTAATTGCAGACTGTCTTGCTCTATTATAGTATAGAGATAATTTATCTAGCATATCTCTTGCATTATCCGTAGCACTTTTCATGGCCATTCGCCTTGCCGCATGCTCACAAGTTGCCGACTCAACAATGGCCCCATGCATTGATATTTCAACATACTTAGGAACCAAATAGTTAAACACTTCTTCAAGTGATGGTTTATAGTCCACAACTCTAGGATGAGATATTACATCCGGATCGTTTTTAAGGTCAAGTGGTAGCAAGGTTTTAATAGTTACTTTCTGCTCCATAGGGCTTAAATACTCGGTGTAAATAATTTTGATTTGATCAATTTCTTTGTTGTCGTATTTTTCTATAAGAGGTTTAACCATAGCCTTAGATTCCACAAAGGAAATAGCTTCTGGTGGCAATAAATAATCTTCTAATATTTCATAATCTCTTCCACTAAAATAGTCTAGACCCTTGCTGCCTATAGCCACAATTATTCCCTCACCATTATCACTGTTAATTTCTCTTTCAGCAGCTTTAATAACATCTGAGTTAAAACCACCACAAAGACCTCTACAACTAGTAATTACAATATAGCAAGTTTTGTTAATTTCTTTATTACCCCTAACATACTTCTGGGGAATATCCTTTTCATTTGCAAATATTTCTTTAATAGACTGAGTTACAAAATGAAAATTACTATGTGTCCTTTCAAATACTTTTTTTGCGCTTCTAAGTTTAGCTGTAGAGACTAAGTTCATAGCATTAGTAATATGTTCCATACTTGTGATGCTACTTATTCGTCTTCTTACATCTTGCATATCACTTGATGCCATCTCCTTCTCCTTCCTATTCTAAGTTATATGAAGTACTATCCATAAATTTCTTAATTGCTTCTTCTAATTGTTTTTCATTGGCATCTGATAAGTCGCCACTTTCAACAATGTCTTTACCAACATTAGGGTAATGAGTGTCCATAAACTGAAAAAATTCAACTTCAAATTCTTTAATATTATGTAATGGCACTTCCATTAACAAGTTATTAATCGCTGCATAAATCATCATAACCTGATGATCAATAGGTAATGGATTATACTGTCTCTGCTTAATTACTTCCAATAAAATCGCACCATGGTCAAGACTAGCCTTAGTATCAGCATCTAAATCCGAACCAAACTGAGCAAAGTTGGCAAGTTCCCTATACTGAGCAAGCTCAAGTTTAACCTTACTTGCAACCTTTTTCATAGCCTTAATCTGTGCATTTCCACCTACCCTAGATACTGAAATACCAACATTAATGGCAGGTCTTTGGCCTGAGAAGAAAAGTTCACTCTCAAGGAATATCTGTCCATCAGTAATTGAAATTACATTTGTAGGAATATAGGCAGCAACGTCTCCTGCCTGAGTTTCAATAATAGGCAATGCCGTAATAGAGCCACCACCTAATTCGTCACTAAGCTTAGCTGCTCTTTCTAGCAATCTACTATGTAAGTAAAAAACATCCCCAGGGTAAGCTTCTCTACCTGGTGGTCTTCTAAGAAGTAATGACATAGCTCTGTAAGCTACAGCATGCTTGCTTAAATCATCATAAACAATCAGCGCATCCTTGCCCTGATACATAAATTCTTCTGCCATAGCGCATCCCGCATATGGTGCAATATATTGTAATGGTGCTACATCACTTGCTGTTGCAGATACAATAATTGTATTCTTCATAGCACCCTTGCTTTCCAAAGTTTGTACAAGCTGAGCAACTGTAGACTTCTTCTGCCCAATGGCAACGTAAATACAAATAATATCATTATCCTTCTGATTTAATATTGTATCAACAGCAATGGCAGTCTTCCCAGTCTGCTTGTCTCCAATAATAAGTTCTCTCTGTCCCTTACCTATAGGAACCATTGTATCTATAGCCTTAAGGCCAGTCTGAAGGGGTTCCTTAACCGACTTTCTCGCCAAAACACCGGGAGCCTTAGTTTCAATAGGTCTAGTCTTGTCTGCATTAATAGGGCCCTTGCCATCAATAGGCTCACCTAAAGCATTAACAACTCTACCAATTAAACAATTACCAACTGGAACCTCAACAACAGTTCCTGTAGGTTTAACCACATCTCCCTCTTTAATTTTAATATCAGAGCCTAAAATTACAGCCCCAACATTATCTTCTTCTAGATTTAGAGCCATACCAAAGCAATCATTTCCAAAATCAAGAAGTTCGCCTTCCATACAATTTTTTAGGCCATATATTCTAGCAATACCATCTCCAACCTGAATTACTGTACCAAAATCAGTTATTTCAAGTTGATCCTTGTATTGTTTAATTTGTTCTTTAATAACAACACTTATTTCTTCTGGTTTTAATCTCATACTATCCTTTGCCTCCCTTCGTCAATATTTCTTTTTTCATTCGTTCAAGCCTTCCCTTAATAGAAGCATCGATGATTTTACCATCAATCAAAACCTTAACTCCACCAATTAGACCTTCTTCAACTACATTTCTTAATTTTACATTTTCCCTCAAAACATCACTAGCCTGGGCCTCAAACTCGGCAAGGTGTTCATCTTTAAGCGGTTTAGCAGAAGCGATAATTCCGTAGGAATCACCCTCTTTTTCATCAACGAGAGTCCTAAAAACCTTATAAATTCCCTCATAGTGAATCATTCTGCCTTTGTCAATTAAAATGTACAAAAAGTTTAAAAGTTCAGTTGTAATTTTTCCTTCCAAAATCGCCTGTACCAGTTTTTTCTTTTCTACGTTAGATTGTACAGGGCTAGAAAGTATCTCAAGCAAATCAGGCTCTCTCTTAAATATTTCAAGAACCTCTCTACTTTCATCATATATTCTTTGAAGCTGGTCGGTTTCTAAAGCCGCCTTGTAAATAGCTTCTCCGTATGTCAAACAAATGGTTAATGATTCCATTTCTTTGTACCTGCCTCTTTCAATAAATCTTCAATAATCTTATTGTGTTCCTCAGTCTTCTCAATTTCTCTTTGAAGAATTTTTTCTGCAGCCATCATTGCAATAATGCTAATCTCATCTTGCATTTCCATAAAAGCCTTTTCCTTTTGTTTATCAAGGGCTTCCTCTGTATTCCTTCTCAAAACAATAGCTTGCTCAGTTGCATAAGAAATAATGGAATTTGCTCTTAGATCAGCAGTTTCTTTAGCCTTTCTAATTATCTCCATTCTTTCGTCTTCAATGTTTCGAAGCTTAGAATTGTATTCTTCTAATTTTTCATCGGCCCTTCTATTTACAGATTCAGCATTATCAAAAGAATCCTTAATATCATTTGATCTTGACTCCATAAAATTATGAACCTTTTCAAAGAAAAACTTTTTAAGTATTAGGAATAAAACCAATACTGTAATAATATTAAATAGCAATGTCCAACTAAATTCAATAATTGGAGCATGTCCTAACTCCATGGTCTATTCCCTCCTTCCCAAACAGCTATATCCATTAAAATGACCGCCTTATAGCATGCCAACTAAAGGATTTACGAAAATCAAAACTATAGAAATAATAAAAGCAAAAATACCTGTAGTTTCAGTAATAGCCTGACCTACGATCATTGTCTTCAAAATATCTCCCTGAGCTTCTGGCTGTCTTGCAACACCTTCTACTGCTTTTGCTGCAATATTACCTTGTCCAATACCAATACCCATAGCCGCTAAAGCGATAGATAAAGCTCCCCCAATTGCTGATAATCCTAAAATGAATCCTTCCGGTGTAACTAGTTGCATAATAGCACCTCCTATAAACTTTCTTTATTTGATGATGTAGCTTCTGCTACGATTATTTCCATGGCAATGAATACCATAGTTAACATTGTAAATATATATGCCTGTAATAGTGGCTCAAATACGTCAAAAAACAGATTGGCCGGCAATGGTAAAATCGCCTGTAAGGCCGGAACTGGTAAATGAAGTGCATTTGATGCTGCTCCTAAGGCTTTCATAATTAGAGCCATAACAATGGCTCCTCCAAATATATTTCCGAACAAACGAAAAGCCAATGAAATCGGCAGTGAAACCTGTTCAATAATTTTTAGCGGAAACATAAATGGATATGGATCACACATTTCCTTTAGTTTGCCTCTAACCCCATAAGATTTAATTGCTTGGGCCTGAATTACTAAAAATGTCATAATAGCTAAGGCAAAAGTCATATTAACATCTGCTGTCATAGGCCTTAATCCGAAGAGACCTAATGCGTTACCTAATATTAAGAATCCAAATATTGTTCCAATATAAGGAGCATATTTAATTCCATTCTTGCCCATAGTTTCATTAACTAATCCATAAATCTTTTCTACAATTAATTCTGCAATTATCTGCTTGCCTTTTGGTACCTTTTCTAGCCTACTAGCCAAAAAAAGAGCGCCAACCACCAACACAACAGCAACTATTAGTCCTAAAAAAAACGTTTCAGTTAAATAGAAGTTATCTCCTATTTTTAAAACGATTCTTGGCCCCAAGTTGTTCAAATCATGCATAGGCTCGCCTCCCTTCGTAAATTTATTTATTTCTTATTGATTGATAAAATATTCCTAGTTTATGTGAAACCATTCCTATTATCCACCCAACGCCACAAGTCATAGAGACCTTAGCGCAAATAAGAAAACTTATTGCAAATATTGTCATTCTAATTATAAATCCTACTGTAGACTTTGCTACATTTCTATAAATAATAACTTTCCTAGAAAAGTTAATTAGAATTTCGAAATTAATTATAGAGATTATAACCCCTACCATAAGTCCTACTGTGAATCTTAACTTTACGCCACAAAATAGTAATGAAAAAATCTCAACTAACAGCACTATAAATATTGCTGTTAGTCCAATTCTTTTTTTGAAGTTAATCAAATCCATTACGGCTCCTTTATTATACTCCCTGAAAATATCCTTGTCAAAGCTACAAAGAATAATTATTACCTATGTGTCTAATTTGTATTTTAACTTTCCATATCATCAATAACACAGTTAAGCCATTTCTTAGATACAAACCTTTTTATAAATATTAATCCCTTAACAACTTCCTCGAATTTTACACAAAGCACAACTAAGTAAATAGGTAGTTCTACTACTAATGCCATAACTGCTGCAATAGGAACTCCTATTAACCAGACAGTACTCATTTCTGCAATCATTGCAAATTTAGTATCTCCACCTGATCTTAATACTCCAGTAACATTTATGCCACAATAAACGTTAAGCCACATTGTAGCACCGAAAACAGTTAATATTAATCTAGCAATTTTCATGCCTTCACTGGTAAACTCAAATAAACCTACTAGCAGCGGTGCGCAAATAATAAGTAATCCACCGGCAACAAGTCCAATAACTATGCCGATTTTTACAAGTTTTTTGGCCAGTTTGTATGCTCCATCTAAGTCTCCTTGCCCTATTCTCTGTCCAACAAGAATTAATATGGCATCTCCAATACTAAAGGCTGCCAAAACAAACATTTGATTAATTGTGTTACTTGCCTGGACTGCTGCAAAAGCTGTAACTCCAGTTCTAGCATAAATTGCCACATAGCAGGAACTGCCAAGGCCCCAGACCCCCTCATTAATTGTAGTAGGTATGGCATTTCTAATAATTCTGCCGATGAACGCTTTTTTCCATCCAAAGAAGTCCTTTAACTTTCCACCTACAATATTTTTCTTACCAAATACCACATACATTGTTATTCCAAACTCAACTATTCTGGAAATCACTGTAGCTAGTGCAGCTCCAACAACGCCCATTTTAGGGGCGCCAAAGTTTCCAAATATTAAAATGTAATTTAAAATTGTGTTTAGCGCAAAAGCCGTCACACTAATATATAGGGGTATTTTAGTTTGATGGGTTACCCTTAAGGCTGTTGAAAATGGAACCGTTATGGATAAAAACAAGAAGCAAGGTGCTCCCGTTCTAACGTAACTAGCCCCTAGTTCTATCATTTTTGGATCGTTTGTAAATATTCTTAATATTAAATCCGGTACCATCACCGAAGCTAAAAAGAAAAGTACGCCTACAACAAAACTAACAGTTGCCGTAAATCCAACTGTTTTTTTTATGCTTTTTAAATCTCCTGCTCCAAAGTATTGAGCCAGGAAGGTTGCTGATCCACTGGTAAACCCAAAGAGCAACATCCAGAATATAAAATATATCTGAACTGATGCTCCTACCGCTGCAAGTTCTGCTTCTCCAAGGCTTCCAACCATTAGGTTATCCACAAAATTAAGTGATGAGCCTATTAGACCTTGCATTGCAATTGGAATAGCAATGGTAGCAAGTTTTTTGTATGAAAATTTTGTTTCTCTAATTTCTGTCATTATTTCCTAGTTTCTAATTCTAATAGTTCTTATCTTCCTCAAGAACTACAACTTTAAGCCCAGCTTCTGCTAGCATTTCTACGCTAAGTTCATCTGGATAACCATTGCGTACAACAATTCTTTTAATGCCCGCATTTATAATCATTTTTGCACAAATAATACAAGGTTGATGGGTTACATAAATTGTTCCACCTTCAACGCTTTGGCCTAAATTTGCCGCTTGAATAATTGCGTTTTGTTCAGCGTGAAGAGCTCTGCAAAGTTCGTGTCTTTCTCCAGATGGAATATTCATTTTTTCTCTAATGCATCCACCTATTTCTTCACAGTGGGGAACTCCTTTAGGTGCTCCGTTATATCCAGTAGCAATAATGTGCTTATCTGAAACTATAATGGCCCCAACGTTTCTTCTAAGGCATGTAGATCTTGTTGCAGTTAATTCTGCCATCTTCATAAAATACTCATCCCAGCTTGGTCTATTCATCTTAGTCCTCCTCATAATAAATTTCATATAAATAAAGTCCCTGAGGCGGAGCAGTATGCCCTGCCAAAGTTCTATCTTTGCCTTTAATAATCTCTTTAACAAAATCCGGTTGAATTTTACCTAGGCCAACATCAACTAATGTACCTGTAATAATTCTAACCATATTGTATAGAAAACCGTCTCCCTTAACTTTAAGAATAATGTTTTCCCCCTCTTCCTCAAGGGTTAAATCGTAAATTGTTCTAACGGTAGTTTCTTTTAGGTCAGCTCCCGCCGCCTCAAAAGATTTAAAATCATGAGTACCTACAATATGTTTTGCGGCCTTTCTCATTTTGTCAAGATCAAGATGCCCTTTTACAGTATAGCAATAGTTTCTATCAAAGGGATTTTCATATTGCCTATTAGCGATTCGATAAATATACGTCTTACCTTTAGAGTCAAATCTGGCGTGAAAATCCATTGGTTTTTCAACGACTTCCTTGATTCTAACAGCCTTATTCATAAGATTGTTTGCCGCATACATAATCCTGTCAGTGGGTATCCCAAAGTCTCCTTTGAAGCTAGCCCTTTGACCATAAGCATGAACGCCTCTATCTGTTCTACTAGTACCATTAATCTCAACTGGTTTGTTGCATAAAATCGAAAGAACCCTTTCAACTTCACCTTGAACACTAGGCAAATCCTTTTGTCTCTGCCAGCCAAAGAAATCAGTTCCATCATATTCAATTGTTAATAAAATATTTCTTTCCATATCTATTCCTAGCAGTTTTCGTTTCCTTGTACCCTACTTCTTTGGTAGTTCTATAGTTTTGTTATCTTTTGATTCTCTATATAGAGTGAATTTACGGCCAATAGCCTGTACAAATTCAGCATTTAGTTCTTCTGCTAGTTGGTTTGCAACGTCTTTGGCATTTAGGTCGCATCCTTCCTGAAGCTTAACCTTAACAAGTTCTCTAGCTTCAAAGTTGTTTTCCATTTCCTGTCTAATATTGTCTGTTAGACCCCCTTTACCTAGCATAACCATTGGGTCTAAATTATGAGCAAGCTTCTTTAGGTAGCTTCTCTGTTTTCCTGTAATCATTTTTGTATCCTTTCGCTTAACGTTTTTTTCACGTATATTTATAAGTAAGAAATAGGGCTATAACATAGTACTACCACATTAAAGCCCCACCTTGCATTTAATCTATTTATTTAACTTTGAATGAACTCTTAAGTCCAACAATGCTATTAAATACTTTTTCTGTTTCTGTATTTAGTTTTGAATCAGCAACATAGTATCCATGTCTAAAGAATTGGAATCTTTCTCCACCTTTAGCTTCAGCAATTGATGGTTCTCCATAACAAATTAATTCTTCTACAGACTTATCGTTTAGAATGTTTTCTCCTTGCTGGTTTTCAACCATTAGATAGCCATATTGTCTAACTTTGATTTCTACTGCAGTTTTGGCATCAACCCAGTGGATTGTTCCCTTAACTTTGCGACCTTCAAATCCGCTTCCAGATTTTGTTTCTGGGTCATAAGTACAGTGAAGTTCTTTAATTGATCCATCTTGATTTTTTATTACATCGTTACAAGTAATGAAGTAAGCTCCCTTAAATCTAACTTCGTTTCCTGGGAATAATCTGAAGTACTTTTTGATTGGTACTTCCATGAAGTCATCTCCATCTACATAAAGTTCTTTGCTAAATGGAACCATTCTATTACCCATTTCAGGTACATTTCTGTTATTTTCCATTTCCATTTCTTCAACCATATCTTCAGGATAGTTTGTAATTACAACTTTAATTGGATTAAAGATAACGTTTCGGCTTTCAACCTTAGATTGTAAGTCATCTCTAACACAGTGTTCTAGTAAACCAACATCTACTAAGCTGTTTGCCTTAGATACACCGATTTTATCGCAAAAAGTTCTAATAGATTCAGGTGTATATCCCCTTCTTCTTAGTCCTGCAATTGTAGGCATTCTTGGATCATCCCAACCATCAACAATTCCTTGATCAACTAAAGCCTTTAGGTGTCTCTTACTCATTACAGTATTAGTAATGTTTAATCTAGCAAACTCAATCTGCTGTGGCGGTGTAGGCCATCTTCCCAATTCTTTTAGGGTCCAGTCATAAAGTGGTCTATGATCTTCAAATTCAAGAGTACAGATAGAATGTGTAATTCCTTCTATTGCATCTTCAATTGGGTGAGCATAGTCGTACATTGGATAAATGCACCACTTGTTTCCTGTGTTATGATGGTCAACGTGAGCGATTCTGTAAATAACAGGGTCTCTCATATTCATATTAGGAGAAGTCATATCTATTTTGGCACGAAGCACTTTTTCTCCATCTGCATATTTACCATCTTTCATTTCTGTGAAAAGCTGTAAGTTCTCTTCAATTGTTCTATTTCTATATGGACTTTCCTTACCAGGTTCAGTAAGTGTTCCTCTATAAGCTTTCATTTCTTCTGCATTTAGATCACAAACAAAAGCCTTACCCTCTTTGATTAACTGAACTGCGCAATTGTACATTTCATCAAAATAATCTGAAGCCCAAAGCCTTTTGTCCCAGTTAAATCCAAGCCACTTAACGTCTGATTCAATTGAATCTACATATTCAACATCTTCCTTAACCGGATTAGTGTCGTCATATCTTAAGTTACACTGGCCCTTATATTTAGCTGCTGTACTAAAGTTTAAACAAATGGACTTAGCATGTCCAATATGTAGATACCCGTTTGGTTCTGGCGGGAATCTAGTATAAACTTTGTCACCATACTTCTGACTTTCAAGATCCTTATCTATAATATTATGAATAAAATTTGATGCTTTTATTTCTTCTGACATTTTATTTCCTCCGAAATTTTATATTCTATTTGCCCTATGGGAACAAACCTCCAATAACGATTCATTATACCACATTTTGGCCACTTTTATCAACGATTTATATAGAACGGATTTTGTATTGCTCCCCCATAGGGAAACCTGTGGCAGTGTGGAACCATCTAGGCACGCAGCATTGCACTTAAGAATTCTTTTAATCTATCACTTGTTGGATTTTCAAAAATTTCAGTAGGAGTTCCTTCTTCTACAATTTTCCCTTGATCCATGAAAATAACCCTATCAGCTACTTCTTTAGCAAATCCCATTTCATGAGTTACAATAGCCATGGTAATATGTTCTTCTGCAAGTTTTTTCATAACTCCTAAAACTTCACCTGTAATTTCAGGGTCTAATGCTGATGTAGGTTCATCAAATAACATTATTTCAGGATTCATTGCCAAGCCACGAGCAATAGCAATTCGCTGTTTTTGGCCCCCTGATAGCTGTGACGGATAGGCATTTGCCTTGCCTTCTAATCCTACAAGGTTAAGTAGTTCTGTAGCTTTTGATACTGCTTCAGCTTTAGACTGTCCATTAACTTTAATTGGAGCATAAGTAATATTATCCATACAAGTCATGTGAGGAAAAAGATTAAAGTGTTGAAATACCATTCCCGTTTTTTTGGAAACAGCTCTTAGTTCCTTGTCCGAAATATATTTACCTTTGGCTACAAATGTATCATCGCCTAAAGTAATAGTTCCATCTGTAATTTTATTTAATCCATTGATACATCTAAGAAGTGTTGATTTGCCTGAACCTGAAGGCCCTATAATCGCTACAGTTTCTCCCTTATTCATTTTAAAATCTACATTATCTAAGGCTGTGCAGCTAGCATATACCTTAGTGATATTGTTCATTTTTAGTATTTCAGCCATTTACCATTCCTCCTTATTATCGTATCTAGAAAAGTGTTTTTCTATTTTGTTAGTTATTACTGTAAGCACAAAAGTCATTGCCAAATAAATCAATGCTGCAAGTAAAAATGGTATAGTTGAAGATGTTGTATTAACCTGTCCTCTACTAACCTTCATAATTTCAAATACAGGAAGTGTTGAAACCAAAGCTGTGTCCTTAACAAGGGTTATTGTTTCGTTAACTACTGGTGGTAAAATCGCCTTCATTGTCTGTGGCAAAATAATATCTAGCATTGTCTGTTTACCATTTAGCCCAAGTGAATGAGCAGCTTCAAACTGACCTCTATCAATACTATTAATTCCACCTCTATAAATTTCAGCAAAGTATGCAGCATAGTTTAATACAAAAGTTAAAACTGCAGAGGTTATTGCCGGAAGTGTAATACCAAAAGCTATTGGCAAATAAAAGTACACAAAAAACAACTGTAACAATAGAGGCGTTCCTCTAAAAATCCAGATATATGTTTTGCATAATCCCCTTACAACCTTAAACCTAGAATCACTTCCAAGTGCAATCGGTAGTCCTAAAGGTAAGGACAATACTATTGTCAATATAAATACCTGCAAGGTTACAACCGAACCCTTTAATAGAGCTGGCATAAAATATACTACCTGATCAAAAAATTCTCCCATTTACGTGTCCTTCTTCTTTCCTAATTTCTTTATTACTTCTTAATTAATTCTTTTAAACAAAATGCTAGGTGTGAGGCCAATGACCACACACCAAGCAACTTCTTTATTATATACCACTAGAAATAATTAATCTAGACTTAAAACTTATTTATCATATCCTTCGAAAACTACAATGTCTTTACCAAACCAGTTCTTACTAATCTTAGAAGCTTCCTTATTATCGATTAAAGTTTTAATTGCATCATTTACTGCATCAGTTAATGCAACTTCACCCTTTCTAAATCCGATAGCATAGAAATCATCACCTAGGTTGTAATCGCAAACCTTTAAAATTCCATCCATAGTCTTGTTCTTGTATTCTCCCAAAACCTGGTCAACAGCAATAACATCAACTCTGCCAGCCTTAAGGTCTAAAATAGCATCATCATAAGTCTTGTACTGAGAAGTTTTTTCTAGTAAAGCTTCTGACTTCTCGTTTTTCTCAATCATACCAAGTGCAGAAGATCCTGCCTGAGTACCAATCTTGTATTTTGTTAAATCCTCAGCTGTTTTAATATCTAAATCCTTTAGACTCATAAGGGCAATTTTGTTATTAATGTATTTCTTTGAAAGTGACATAGCTTCCTGTCTTTCAGGAGTCGCACTCATACCATTCCAAATACAGTCAATTTTCTTTGTTTTTAATTCTAAGTCCTTAGCATCCCAGTCAATAGGTTTAAATTCAACGTCAACACCAAGTTCTTTGCCTACTGCCTTAGCAAGATCAATATCAAAACCAACTAATTTATTATCTTTGTCTCTAAATCCCATTGGAGCAAAAGTGTCGTCTAACCCAACAACAATTTTCCCATTGTCCTTAACATACTTTAAGCTTTCGTCGCTCTTGGCCTCCTTGCCACCGCAACCTGTTAGGGCAAAGGCACTTAAAACCATAACTGCTGTTAATGCAAATACTAATATCTTCTTCATTTTCTTTTCCTCCATCTGTTAATAACAATTCTTCTCGTTCCTTCACTTCATTGCGTTACTGCTTTATCGTAGTGAAGTGCATGAATAAAGAATAACACCTAAAGTCATATATGTCAATAGGTGTTTTATATCTTTTTTTCTTTTCCCCAAAAACTCTCTCATCCCAGCCTTTTCTCTATGGCAATAAGGTGGATTGCGCGGGTTTTGCCAGAGTCTAAAACTCTACTTTTTTCGATTGATTTCTTGATTCTGCAATCTTTTCTAATAGCCAACCAAGGTTATCGTCTATATGTTCCAGGTTTTCTCTGTTAACATTGTGGTTCAAAAATAGGTGTTCTACTTCTGTGTCAACTCTGTAAACCTTATCTGCTATTTCAAGGAATAGGTCGTAGTTTGAACTGTTTGTAGCGTTTTTAAATCTAGCTATATCCTCTGTTACAAAGTCGATTATATGGTCTACACTTTCAAACTTAATGTGTCTGATTGGGTACGGCTCAATTCTCTGAAGATAAATTTTTTCTTCATCCTTAGCATTGCAAAGATATGAAACTGTAAGTTTTTCGTTAATTTCAAAAATGATTACGTTCATCTTTGTAGTTGTGGTCTTAATTTCTTTAGCACCTAGCTGTCTAAAAGCTATTTTTATTAAATCATTACTTATATTATCTTGCATAGCGCGCCTCCTTATGCGAATCTAATCATTAGATATACTGTTGATATTATAATAGAAATTATCATCATTGGAAATCCGACCTGCAAAAATGCTTTGAAGCTTATAGGATGTCCATGCTTACCTGCAATACCCGAAAGTACTACATTTGCTGATGCTCCAATTAATGTTCCGTTTCCACCAAGGCATGCACCTAGGGATACTGCCCACCATAGCGGCATTACATCCATTCCGCTTTGGCCCATTGCCATAATTAATGGTATTAATGTGGCAACAAATGGTATATTGTCTAGAATTGAAGATAAAAGTGCTGAAGCCCAAAGTAAAATTATCATTGTCATTACCGCTTTGCCGTCTGTTACTCCTATAATAACTTGAGCTAGCTGATCTACAACTCCAGTTTCAACTAATCCGCCTACTACTACAAATAATCCTGTGAAGAATATTATTGTTGTCCATTCTACTTCTTCTATTATTTCATCTACATCTTGCTTGCCAATTACTAACATAATGGCTGCAGCTGCCAATGCAACTGTTGCAGATTCAATTCCAAGTTTGGCGTGAAATACAAATCCTAGAGCTACTAAAGCTATCATAATAATACTTTTGAACATTAACGTTCTATCTACAATGGCTTTTTTCTCATCCATTTCCATTACTCTTGCAATGTTGCTGTCTTTTACTACTAGCTTTCGCCCATATACAAATTTTGCGCATAGGCAAAGTACAATCAAAATTATTACTACTGCTGGTCCTGTATTTAACATAAAGTCCATAAAGCTTAATCCTGCCGCACTTCCTATCATAATATTAGGTGGGTCACCAATTAATGTGGCTGTACCTCCTATATTAGAAGCTAATATCTGAGTTAATAAAAAGGGAATAGGGTCTAATCCCAATACTCTGGCGATGGCGATTGTCATAGGTCCAATCAAAAGTACTGTTGTTACATTATCTAAAAATGCTGAGAATATTGCTGTAATTATTATAAACGCCAACATGATTTTCCAGGGATCTCCCTTGGCTAGTTTTGCTGCTTTGATAGATACGTATTCAAAAATTCCTGAACACTTGACTACTGCAACAAATAGCATCATTCCTATAAGTACACCTATTGTATTAAAATCAATATAACCCACACTTGTTTTTACAGTAAGAACATGGGTTAAAAGTAGAACCACTGCACCAGCTATTGCTACTGCGGCTCTATGTATTTTTTCTGCTGTTATTAAAATAATAACTGCCAAAAAAGTTATAATTGCTATTGTCTGTGACATTAGGCTCCTCCTTCCATAATTAACAAGTCTACCACTTTTAATTTGCAAGTCAACACCTTTTAGTAAGAATTAATTTTATTTGCATATTAAATTCACTACAATTCTATTTACTTCCTTATTAGTACATAATTAGTACCTGGATTTTTACCTACATTACTGTATTCATAACTGGATTAGAACTGCAAATTTCTCTATTATTTTGCAATAAGTAATAAAATAGACTGCCCTATTTAATAGAGCAGTCTTGACTTTTTTAATTATTTCCAGCAGTCTGTGTTGTCTAGACCGATGTTAGCAGCTTTGAATTTAGGATCTTTGCCTTCCTTCTTTTGCTTGCAGTAATCGTCTAATGCCCTTACAGCAATTCCGCCAAGTAGTATCATTGCAACGATGTTAACTGTAGCCATTAAGCCCATTAATACGTCAGCTAGATTCCATGCAGTTGTTAAGTCAACCTGTGCTCCTATGAATACCATTGCAACAGCAGCTATTTTAAATACTAACATTGCTGTTTTGTTGCCTGAAATAAACTTCATATTAAATTCAGCATAGAAGTAGTTACCAATTACAGATGTTGAAGCAAATAGAACAATACAAACTGTTACGAAATGAACTCCAGCTCCACCGAACTGTCCTCTTAATGCTTCCTGTACAAATGGAATACCATTTAATAATTCTCCATTTGCATCTAGTGCTCCAGTTGGACCAGCTAGTAAAGCAATGAATGCTGTTGTTGAACAAATTACGATTGTATCAATAAATACAGATAAAACCTGTACTAATCCCTGTTTAACTGGGTGAGATACGTCAGCAGCAGCTGCCGCATTAGGTGCAGAACCCATACCCGCTTCATTTGAGAATAATCCTCTCTTGATTCCGATTACCATACAAGAACCTGCGAATCCGCCGAAGATAGCTTTGAAGTCAAATGCTGCGTCTACCATTGTGCTCATTGCGTTTGGTAGTTTGTCTAAGTTTGAGAAGAAGATTATTAAACCTACTCCAATATATAATGTAGCCATTACCGGTACAACGATTGATGAAATCTTACCGATTAGGTGTGATCCACCAAAGAATGAAATTGCAGCGAATATCGCTAGAATTCCACCAATAATCATTGGGGCTGCTGTTTCGTTAAAGTTTGGAATGTATGTGCTAAAAGCTGATGTTAGTGTGTATGACTGTAGTCCGTTAAATCCAAATGCAAATGTTAAGATTAACAGAATAGAGAATACAACTCCAAGCCATCTCATTCCCAAGGCTCTCTGAATGTAGTAAGAAGGACCACCTTTGAAAATTGTTCCGTCTTTTTCTTTGTAAATTTGTGCAAGTGTACTTTCAACAAATGCTGATGCTGAACCAATAATAGCCATGATCCACATCCACATTACAGCTCCAGGTCCTCCAAGAACAATAGCTGTTGTTACACCAGCGATATTACCTGTTCCAACTCTTGATGCTGTTGCAATCATAAGTGCCTGGAAAGATGAAATACTGCCTTCTGCTCCTTTTTCCGTCAAAACTCTAAATGAGTCGCCGAATAATCTTACCTGAACAAACTTAGTTCTAATAGTAAAGTATACCCCTACTGCAATTAATGCAATAATAAGGAACTTACTATATAGAAAGTCATTGGCTTGTCCCAAAAACTCGTTAAATAAATCCATTATTTTCTCCTTTTATTTTTTCTCAAAATAACATATAATATTTTTATTCCTATTAATGTGCATTACTACAACAAAAAACGCGCATTCCAGCGTGTTTCCATAGAGTACCTGCCCTCTTCTAGGATAAATCGCAAACTTAGTTTGCAGCATTTTTGTTGTTTTTACTAGAAAACAATCAAAAACACTTTAGTGAGTTAAAATAAATCTCACACTTTAATTTACCACAAAGGAGACAAAATGACAAGTTTAAATTATCTGCAAAATGGCAGTGATATAAGAGGAATCGCCCTTAACGGCGTTGAAGGAGAGGTTCCAAACCTAACAATGAAAGAAGCTGTAGAGTTAACTAAGGGCTTCTTAATGCACATGGTTGCTAAAACTAATAAATCACCGGTTACCATGAAATTTGCAATTGGCCGAGACCCAAGACTTTCCGGTCCAGGTCTTAAAAATGCTGTTTATTCAACACTTGAAGCTTATGGTGCTGAAGTTTTAGACTGCGGTCTTGCCTCAACTCCAGCAATGTTTATGTCTACAGTTTTCGAAGAGTTTGATTGCGATGGTGCAATTATGATTACAGCAAGCCACCTTCCATTTAACCGTAATGGATTTAAATATTTTGATAGAGAAGGCGGTTTTAATAAGTCTGATATTTCTAAAATAATCCAGTTTGCTGAAGCAGTTGCTTTAGAATCTGCATCTAGTGGCTGCGCAAGTTGTTCAGCTTGTGGAGGCGGCTGCGGCGATTCAGGTGCTGGTGGCTGTGGGGATACAGGTGCTGGTAGCTGCGGAGTTCCTACTCAGGTGTCTGAAACTGATGTTTTTGGGGATATTCACATTCTTCCAGTTTACGGTGAGCCTGCTCCATTAATGGCCAGGTACACTAAACATCTTCGTGATATTATCGTCAAAGAAACTGGTATGGATAAGCCCTTTGCCGGTATGAAAATTGTAGTTGATGCTGGTAATGGCGGAGGCGGATTCTTCGCTAGTGATGTCCTTGAGCCTTTGGGTGCTGATGTTTCTGACAGCCAGTTTTTAATTCCAAATGGAACTTTCCCAAATCATATGCCAAATCCTGAAGACAAGGAAGCTATTGCTTCACTAAAAAAACAGGTCCTAGAAACAGGTGCTGATTTTGGTTTAATTTTCGATACTGATGTTGACAGGTCTTCAGCAGTTGATAAAAACGGCCGAGAAATTTCAAGAAATGGTATTGTTGCAATGGCCGCTGCTTTGGTTGCTGAATCAAATCCAGGTTCAACTATTGTTACAGACAGCATTACCTCTGACCAATTAACTGAGTTTATTGAAGGCAAACTTGGTCTTAAACACTTAAGATTTAAGCGCGGCTACAAAAACGTTATTAATAAATCAATTGAATTAAATAATAATGGCATAGAAAGTCCTCTAGCCATTGAAACTTCAGGTCACGCAGCCCTTAAGGAAAACTTCTTCCTTGATGATGGCGCATACCTAGCTACTAAGATTTGCATTAAGGCAGCAAACCTTGCCAAAGAAGGTAAAACTCTAGATCAGCTTATTGCCGACCTAGAAGACCCAATAGAAGCAGAAGAAGTTCGTCTTCCAATTACCTGTGAAGATTTCGGCCCATTTGGCGACCAACTTCTTCAAGACATAGTTCTATGGCTCAAAGACGGACAGGAAGGCCTTAGCCTTGTAACTCCAAACTTTGAAGGGGTGCGTATCAATTTTGCCTCTGGCTATGGAGACGGCTGGTGCTTACTTCGTAAGTCCCTTCACGATCCAATTATGCCCCTTAACATAGAATCAAACACCAAGGGCGGTGTCAAAGTAATTGCAACTAAGTTCCTAGAACTACTAAGTGAATACCCAGCCCTAGACACAACCAAATTAGTAGAACTAACCCAACCACAGAACTAACCCACCGTAAGCCCAGCCAGGAAATACCTAGCTCCTTATGCTGGGCTTACAACTAAAAAAATAGGTGCGATTTCTTGTTTCTGAGAATATCGTACTATTTTTTTAACCAATTTATTCCAAATCCCAGGTACGATATTCTGTTACATAGAAAATCGTATCTAACCCTCTATTTTTGCTTCTAAAACCTCTATTCTTCCGTACGATTTCTTATTTCTGAGAATATCGTATCCAACTCAGCCCTAGTTTTTAGTACGATATTTTCCATACTTAAATATCGTACTAAAAAAGAAGGATATTATCTTCTCTACCCTGGCATTTCGGCATTTATAGACTTTCTCAAGTAGCCAATTCACCCTTTAGACGGAACATTTCCCTTTTAGCAGGTTTATTCGTAGTACGATTTTCTCAAAAAGCAAATATCGTACTACAAAAAAAGAATATTTTTCTCTCATCAACCATAAATCTGGCTTTGGAAAATTTTCGCAGGCCTAAAATCCTATAAATAGAGAGATTCTTTTGAGGCCGGTTTTCTTTTTGGAATTTCTTAACATTTTATACAGAATTATATTGACATTTATATTCTTTTGATGTAAATTTATGGTATTAGAAATATGTATAATTAGGGAGACAACCACTATGATAAACATACCTATAGACTTTGAGCGTTATTTGACCGAATTAAAAACACAATTCAAAAAAGACACATACGAATATGCCAGTTTACCTACTGGCCATATTAGGATTCTTAAGGGCTACACATACAACGTTGAATATGTTAAGTCCTTCGACAAGGAGGATCAACCAATTTACCTAACTAAAAAGAAAAGTATCAACAAAAATGAAAAGCTTATTAAAGAATTAGTTAGAAGTAGTTTTTTGAAGAGAACCCTTGATATAGAAGAAAAACTAATTGAACATATCGAAAAAGTAAATAAATACAACTCTCTCTTAGAGGCACAAAAGATCATTGATAGTATGCCTACCAGTTATAGAAAATTCTCCATTGAGTACTTTTTGCCCGATACTCGAGACACTAGCCAATGGGAACTTGAGGAATATCCCATTAACGAAAACTATCCGGAAAGTCTCGCATATTTGACTGATAAGAAGCACTACGTTAGAAGTAAAAGTGAGTGCACCTTAGCCAACAAATTATATCATCTTGAAATACCTTATCGATATGAGGCGCCTGTTGAAATTCAAGGCATTACCTACCGCCCAGACTTTACAATTATGCGGAAACGTGATGGTAAAATTATTTATTGGGAGCACTTTGGCAATACACACGAACCTGCATATGTAAAATCTTTGCAAAGCAAAATGAACAAATTTATTGAGTCTGGTCTTCTATTGCCTTGGGATAATTTGATTGTCACATATGAATATCACATTAAATATCCAGGCATAGTGGATGAAATAATCAATAGTCTGCTACTTTAGCCGTTTAAACCTACGCAACCCAATAGGCGCGGGCGCAGGTTCAGGCGCGGGCGCAGGTTCAGGCGCGGGCGCAGGTTCAGGCGCGGGCGCAGGCGCGGGTTCAGGTTCGGGCGCAGGCGCAGGTTCAGGTTAATTTGAATCCGGCATTTTTCTATTATCGCCTTAAGCTGGGCTTACAACTAAAAAAATAGGTACGATTTCTTGTTTCTAAGAATATCGTACCTATTTTTTTAACCAATTTATTCCAAATCCCAGGTACGATATTCTGTTACATAGAAAATCGTATCTAACCCTCTATTTTTGCTTCTAAAACCTCTATTCTTCCGTACGATTTCTTATTTCTGAGAATATCGTATCCAACTCAGCCCTAGTTTTTAGTACGATATTTTCCATACTTAAATATCGTACTAAAAAAGAAGGATATTATCTTCTCTACCCTGGCATTTCGGCATTTATAGACTTTCTCAAGTAGCCAATTCACCCTTTAGACGGAACATTTCCCTTTTAGCAGGTTTATTCGTAGTACGATTTTCTCAAAAAGCAAATATCGTACTACAAAAAAAGAATATTTTTCTCTCATCAACCATAAATCTGGCTTTGGAAAATTTTCGCAGGCCTAAAATCCTATAAATAGAGAGATTCTTTTGAAATCAACCCTATAACATGTGGAGGAGCCCTACCTAAAATGCAGTTTTTTTATTTACGCAAATATGTAAAAAAAGAATAAGATAAATTCCATAGATTTATCTTATTCTTTAGATTGTATTAATTATATCAGTTATTTTTGTATTAAAATTTCATTTGGAGTATAAGCTTATAAATTACTTATTTATTTCTGCCACAGCCTTAATGGTTGTGGTAGTTAGCATGATCTGCCTCTTCAGCATCACAGTTACAATTGCTGTGCTCATCGGTATGAGTGTCACTACAACTGCTACAGCTGCTGCAACTACCTCCGGCAGAGCATCCAATGCACTTGGTGCCTTTTTTCTTTTCTTTTACAATGTATCCTATGGCTAAGACTACTATTAGTAGAACTATGCCACCGACTATTAAATTTCCCATTTTCTTTCCTCCTTACGGGCTCCAAAGCGCGGGCGCTGGTTCCGTTAGCGCGGGCGCTGGTTCCGAAGCGCAGGCGTTGATTCCAAAGCGCGGGCGTTGCTCCCAAAGCGCGGGCGCTGCTTCCAAAGCGCGGGCGCTGGTTCCGAAGCGCGGGCGCAGGCGCGGGTGTCAGTTTTGATACGACAGCTTACAAAGATCGGCTCAGAGTTATACTGTCGCTTTTTTAGATTTGGCATCGCCCTTGGCTAAAACCGCCGCTGCGTGTCCTTTTGCCATTAAGTATATCACAATACCAATTAAAACTACTACGGCAATTGCGCCAGGAACAAATCCAGCTCCAAGAGAACCAGTAGTAATTAAAGTTCCGATTTGGTAAACAAGGAAAGCAACAACATATCCAGTACCAAACTGAAGAGCAATACCACCCCATAACCACTTTTTGTTTTCCATCTCAGCGTTCATTGCGCCAATAGCTGCAAAGCAAGGTGGAGTAAATAGGTTAAACATTAAGTATGCAAGAGCTGCAACTGAAGTTAAACCCATAGTAGCTGCAACAGTATTTGCGCCACCTGTTAATTCGAAGGCTTCAGTATCTATGAAGTTAGTAATTCCAAATACAACCGCCAAAGTACCTACTACGTTTTCCTTAGCAATAAATCCTGTAATGGCTGCTGCTGCAAGCTGCCAAATTCCAAATCCTAAAGGAATAAACAGCACTGCAAATGGAGAAGCAATAGTAGCCAAAATACTTGTATCAGCCGCATCTTCAGCAACAACATTGAAACTAAAGTCAAAGGTCTGCATCAATGTAATCAAAGCATTACAAACTAAAATAATTGTTCCTGCCTTGATAACGAACGCCTTACCTCTATCTAGCATAGAGAAAGCAGCTCTCTTAAGACTAGGCACCTTATATTCAGGAAGTTCCATAATAAAATATGACTTCTTAAATTCGCCGCCAGTAATAGTTTTAATAACCGTAGCACCGATGAAAATCAAAAGGATTCCCACAAAGTACATTAAAGTTCCAACCCATCCTGCTTCATTGAAGAATACCCCTGAAAACAGTGCAATAACTGGAAGCTTGGCCCCGCAAGGCATAAAAGGAGTAAGCATAGCAGTCATTCTGCGCTGTTTTACATCCTTAATAGTTCTAGTGGCCATAACCCCTGGAATAGCACAAGCAGTACCAATAACCATTGGAATAATTGACTTGCCAGAAAGCCCAACCTTCTTAAAGAATCTATCCATTACTACTGCTACACGAGCCATATATCCGCAATCTTCCAATAGAGATAGAAGGAAAAACATTACCATAATCAGTGGTAAGAATCCAACAACAGCACTTACACCGCCAATGATACCTTCAACCAACAAGGAATGAAGAACCGGTGAAATAGATGTTCCAATAAGACCATCAACCCAGCCGCCAAATCCATCAATCCAGCCAGTAAACACTTCCGCAATTTTTGGCCCTACATAAGTCTGTGAAATTGAAAAAACTGCAAACATTACTGCTGCAAATATTGGAATACCCAGCCACTTATGAGCTAAAATAGCATCAACCTTATCCTGCTTATTTTTATCAGCAGACTTAGTTTTTCGAATCTCGATAGCTTTGACAATTCCGTCAACAAAAGCAAATCGTTCCTTGTCAGCTGTTGCTTTAAAGTCAACTGCTTCTTTAGTGCCAGCCTCTTCAGATCCAGTTCCAGATCCACTTCCACTGTCAAGATTCAAAAGATCTGAACCTTTGAAACAAGGAAGTTGACTGCCTCCACTAACTTCAATAGCCTTATCCACAAGTTTGCGAATACCCTTATGTTCTGAACTTTGAGCTGAAATCTGAATAACCGGACATCCAAGCCTTTTTGAAAGTTCTAAAGTATCAATGGTAATTCCCTTTTTTTCACTTAAGTCAGTCTTGTTAAGAGCCACAACCACTGGAATCCCTAATTCCAAAAGTTGAGTCGTAAAAAACAAACTTCTACTTAAGCTAATGCTGTCTACAATATTGATAATCACATCCGGATTCTGGTTTTTAACAAAATCCATTGTAATACTTTCTTCACTGGTAAAAGGCGAAATAGAATATGCTCCAGGCAAATCTACAATAACCGTATCTTTGCTACCAAAATTCTTCTTTAAATTTCTTTCCTTCCTATCAACCGTAACACCTGCCCAGTTTCCAACTTTTTCAGTGGCACCAGTCAAAGCATTGTACAAAGTCGTCTTCCCGCTGTTTGGGTTCCCCGCTAACGCAATTCTCATTTAACACTCCTTCTTTCTCATTAATATCTATATATAAGTTAGCACGCACTAACTCACAATCTTTATTTAAGGGCAAGAATCACTCCTCGCCCTCTGGTTTTCATACGCAAATAGCTTCTGCAAGATCCCCGTCAATGCTGTATCTAGCATCTCTAAGAGCCACAACAAAACTATTACTTAATTTAGAAATAACCGTAACACTTTCGCCCTTATAACAACCAAGAGAAAGCAAAAAATCTTCCATCTCAGAGTCATCAGTCCGAAGTTCCTTAATGAAATACTCCTCACCTAGCTGGGCATTGGCAAGAGTACCCTTGTTTACATTAATGCTCATATACAACATCCTTTCATATATATTGTCTGGCTGATCAATATATTCTGACCCATATATTTTTTCCTGGTCCATATATATTGAAGCCATCAGATTTCACTTCTTTAGTTAGCCTAGCCCTATCAAGTGAGCCTATGCTAACCACAATGATTTAAAAAAGTCAGATACTACCAACTCCTAACCCAAAAGTTAGCCTTACCTAACACTATAATTGCATTATACAGTTAGCCTAGGCTAATGTCAACAGATAATTTTTAAAAAAATAAATCTTTTACTTACAAATCCGTCACATAAAGTTAACATTAAATACATTGTATTTACCAATATTAAGGAGTATACTCAACTTCGCTAATAAGTGAAGTGTAATAATTTATTGTACATTTAACTAATAACATACTAGACAGGAGATGAATCATATGGACGAAAGTTTAGTAGCTGTTGCTACAAATAATTTACTATTAATTTTTTCAATTATCATTATTACGGGCATAGCTCTAGGTAAGGTAAGTGAAATGCTAAAAATTCCCGACGTAATATTATACCTAATAGCAGGAATAATAATAGGTCCGGCCTTTTTAGACTTGGTCAGCATTCAAGCCTATCCAGTTGAAAATAACTTGATATTGACCTTTGGTTCTGCCTTCATATTATTTGAAGGGGGTAAAGAAATAAACCTAAAAATACTTAACAAAGTAAAGGTCAGCGTCACCATGCTGTCAACAGTGGGAGTAGTAGTCTCCGCCGCAGTGGTAGCTTTTTTTGCTGCCAAGGTATTCGATATACCTCTTGTAACTGCATTTTTATTAGGCGCAGTACTAGCCTCAACAGACCCTGCTGCTTTAATACCTATTTTTAAACAGGTAAAAGTTAAAGACAAAATCAAACAAACAGTTGTCAGTGAATCAGCATTTAATGATGCCGCTGGTGCAATTTTATCAGCAACAGTATTAGCTGTAATTGTTAGTGGAGATTTCTCATTAAAGGGAAGCATTGTTGACTTACTTGTCTCTGCTTCAGTGGGAATCATAGTTGGTTTATCTATTGGATATCTATTAATAATGTTAGTTTCTAACAAAAGAATGGGCGTCTTCGCATCATATGCACCAATTATGTCAATTCTAACTGTTATCCTTGCCTACGAAGTTTCAATTATGCTTAACGGCAGTGGATACATGGCAGTATTTATGGCAGGATTAATCACAGGAAACAAAAAAATATTTGGAATTTGGCTTGACGAAAAACACTATAACCCAACAGTTCATGTGTCAGAAAACATTGCCACAATTTGCCGTATGTCAATTTTTGTTTTACTAGGAACACATGTAAACCTAGATTCACTTGCTGAATATTGGTTGCCTTCTTTACTTACAGTTCTAGCACTAATGTTTATTGCAAGACCATTAACAGTTCTATCTTCAACATTGATAGACCCAGGTGCTAAGTGGACATGGAGAGAACGAATATTTATGATGTGGGTTAGAGAAACAGGAGTTATCCCGGCTGCCGTATCAGGCATGATCGTTTCAATGAAAATTCCAGGCTACGAAATAATCTCATCAGTAGTATTTATGACAATTCTATTAACCTTAATAATTCAGGCCAGCACAACTAAATTTGTAGCTACTAAATTAAACGTTATGGAAGAAGACTATAAACCCAAACAAATAAATAAAATCTAACCTTAAAGATTTATTTATACTATGGAAAAAACCGCTCATTGGCGGTTTTTTTCTTGCTTATAGTTATTCGCTACAGTTCATAATGTCTCTCGTTGCAATTAAACTTTTAACAAAGTCCGATGCAGGATTGTCTATTATTTCCTTAGGACTATCGTATTGAATGATTTTGCCCATATCCATTACCATAACTTTGGTTCCAAGTTTTAAAGCTTCTCCAATGTCATGGGTTACGAAAAGAACTGTAATCCCAGTTTTTTGGTGAATAGTTTTTAATTCTTTTTGTAATTGCCCTCTTGTAATTGAATCTACTGCACCAAAGGGCTCGTCCATCAAAACTATATCTGGGGAAGCTGCAAGGGCTCTGGCTATTCCTACCCTTTGCTGCTGACCGCCTGATAGTTCAGAAGGGTAGCGTTCTAGTAGTTCTTGTTCTAGGCCTATTAGGTCCATCCATTTTGATACTGCACCTTCGGTTTTGGCTTTGTCTCTTTTGTTTAGTAGATTTGGTACATAGGCTATATTTTGAGCTATTGTCATGTGAGGGAACAAAACGCTTCCCTGAATTGCATAACCTATGTTTCTTCTAAGAAGATTTTGATCTTCTTTAGAAATATCTATGCCATCCATTAGTATTTGCCCTGATGTTGGTTTAATTAATCCATTTACCATTTTTAGAGCCGTTGTTTTGCCACAGCCCGACGGTCCAATGATTGTAACAAACTCGCCTTTTTGTATAGATAGGTTAAAGTTATCCAAAATAACTTTGTCTCCATAATCCTTTTTAATATTTTTAAATTCAAGTGCCTTATTCATAGCGCCCTCCTATTTGGATTTTCCCTTCCTAAGGGAACTTATGCTGCAAGGTTACTTTAGTAACCCAACCTCTTTAAGAAAATCATCAGCAACCTTCTTTGGTAACTGGCCTTTTTTTTCTACCATGTAATTCATTTCTGACATTTTCCTATCGGTAATAATATTTGTAAGTTTATCGAAAACACCTTTTAGCTCTGGATGCTTCTCCAAAACATCCTTACGGATTACATTTCCAGCCATATATGAAGGATAGAATTTCTTATCATCTTTAAGAACAACTGCATCAGCTTCGGCTAACATTCCATCTGTTGTAAACATTACCATAGCATCAATTTTACCTTCTTCTAAGGCTTTGTACTTTAGACCAATATCCATATCTCTTGTATTTTTAAAATTCATACCATAAGTTTGGCTAAGAGCTTTGTATCCATCTTCTCTCTCAAAGAAGTCATACTCTGCCCCAAGGGTTAAATTTCTTGAGGCCTTTGCTAAATCAGAATAAGTTTTTAGGTTGTATTTGTCTGCAATTTCACTTCTAACTACAAGACCAAAAGTATTGTTAAACCCGTACATGCCTATCCACTCCATATTAAGGGATTCAGCGTATTTGGCCTGTAACTTAGGAAACTCACTTTCCCTATAAATCCCCTTTTCCTTGAGAACCATGTTCCATCCAGTTCCAGTGTATTCAGGGTACATGTCAAACTCCCCCTTCTCCATGGCCGGCTCAATGTTAGATGTGCCACCGCCAACTCCTTGAGTCAGTTTAACCTTAAGATTTGTATCCTCTTCAATAAGAGTTGTCAACATTTCACCGATTATATACTGCTCGGTCATAGGTTTTGTTGCAATATGAATAGTTCCACCAGTGGTTCCTCCCAAAATGGAGACTCCAATAATTATAACTGCTGTAACTACTGCTATACCTGCCATAACCTTGTTGGTTCTTTTGGCTTTTTTGCTACGTAATTTCATCCTGTTTTCCATAAACCCTAGTAGCTGATCTGTAACTAGGGCCAAAAGGGCTATAAGCAGACTTCCGCCAATTGTCATTGCGCTGTTGTTGGTGGTTATTCCTCTGTATATGGCAACTCCAAGTCCGCCAGCACCTATAAATGATGCTATACCGGCTAGTGCAATTGTCATTATTACCATATTTCTAATTCCTGCAATTATCATTGGCATTGCTAGTGGAATTTTAATCTTATACAATATTTGAAATTTAGTACTACCCATACCTTTTGCTGCTTCTAATATAATAGGATCCACATTGGTAATTCCCGTATGTGTATTTCTAACCATAGGCAAGAGAGCATAAATTGTTAAGGCTATTATGGCTGTACTGTTTCCAATTCCTGAAAATGGTATTAAAAAACCAAGCATTGAAATAGAAGGTATGGTATAAAGAAAATTTATTACCCCCATTGTTGGCTTGGCTGCTCTTTGATATTCACTTATTAGTATCCCTGCAATTCCTCCAATTATTATGGAAATTAGAATTACAACAAAGGATATTTCTATATGTTCCCACAGTAGTTCCAGGAAGAATCCCTTTCTGTCTACTAGTATTGCCAGCGTGTCTTTGATCATATTTCTTTCCGCCTTTCTACCTATATAGTACACCAACTTAAAAATAATTAAACCCTTAATGACAACAAAGCCTTTTGGGGTTTGTTGTGGTACTCTCCATTATAATGAAATATCAAGGAATCTTAATGTTTTCTTAATATATAATTGATATTAATTGATTACAATTAGGTAGAATAAGAAAGGAGCGGTGTATGTTATTACTAGAAAAAATTAAAAATCACGCCAAGTTGCATCCTTCTAGAATTGCAATGGAATCAAATGGTCAGATTTTGACCTATGCTGAATTGGATTACAAATCAGATATAATTGCATCTTGGATTATAAATAACTTTGGTACTGACAAGACGCCAGTAGTTGTATATGGCCACAAAAGCACTTATATGCTTTTGTGTTTTATTGGTTGCGTCAAAGCAGGACGAGGATACTGTCCTTTGGATATTTCTATATCTCAACAAAGAGCAGAAGAAATAATTACAACAGTTAATCCTCCAGTTATTTTTGCAACTGAAGATATAAATTCAATTTGCAATAACAACTCAGGCGAAGAAAAATTCCACCTTGGAACTCATACTAAAATTCTTGATTTGAATATGATAAAAGATATAGTGGATAAAAACGAAATAAATAAGGAATTATTAAATTCCAATGAATCTATAGGGAACCCACTTAATTGGGTAAAAGGAAATGACACTTTTTACATTCTTTTTACCTCTGGAAGCACTGGGAAACCAAAAGGGGTAGAAATCACAGCAGACAACTTAATTAATTTTACAAAATGGAGCAGCACCCTAGTTCAAGATAAGCCAAGTGTTTGGATGAATCAAGCACCCTTTTCATTTGATCTATCAGTAATGGATCTATATACTTGTCTATTTAGAGGCGATTCACTATGGGCATTAAACAAAGAAACTCAATTAGATATATCTAAATTATTTGAGTCATTTAATCAATCTCAAATTTCCAATTGGGTTTCAACACCATCTTTTGCTGAACTTTGTTTATCAGATCAATTGTTTAATGAAAACCTTTTACCACAACTTGATACATTCTTGTTTTGTGGCGAAGCTTTGCAAAACAAAACGGCAATTAAATTATTAGATAGATTCCCAAAGACAAAGGTAATTAATACTTACGGCCCTACAGAGTCAACAGTTGCTGTTACCTCAATTGAAATAACAAAGGAACTTGCTACACAAGTAAACCCATTGCCAATTGGTAACACTAAACCAGGCACAAAAATTAATATTGTTGATGAATATGGCAATATACTTGAAGACGGACAAGAAGGCGAAATTATTATTCTTGGCGACACTGTTGCAAAAGGCTACTTTAGAGACCAAAACCGCACTGAGCAGGTTTTTCACAGAGATGCTAGTCCATCATACAAAACCGGCGATAAGGGCACTTGGAAGAATGGAATGCTTTACTGCTTAGGACGATTAGATAACCAGATTAAACTTCATGGCTACAGAATAGAGCTTGGAGATATAGAGAATAACTTGCTAAAACTTCCCGGTGTTAATGGGGCGGCATGTTTGCCAAAGTACAAAGATGGTTCCATTGCCAGTTTAACGGCTTTTGTTGCCAATAACGACAAAAGTAAAGGAACCTACCAAGATAGGAAAGCTATTAAGGAAGGTCTTCGAGAGTTTTTGCCAGAATATATGGTACCGAAAAAAATCGTATTTATGGATTCTCTACCTATGACATCTAATGGTAAAATCGACAGAAAAAAATTAAGTGAGGTGGTCTAATGTCCTTATTCGGAGACTTTCAGTTTTTTTTAGCACTAATATTGCTGGCAATTCCAGCAATAGTTTTAGGAGTATTAGAAAAACCTCTTAAACATTATACCTTGGTTGTCAGCCTTGTCTTCATTTGGATGGCACTAGGAGCAAACACAAAGGCATTAACTTATTTAATTGTATTTGTAATTATAGAATTATGTGCAGTTAAACTATATTTGTATTTAAATGCCAAGTACCGCAGAAACAAAACCTTATACTGGATATTCGTAATAATTGGAATACTTCCTTTGGTAATAAGTAAGGTTTCGGGACTTTATCACTTAGGTATCTTCGGATTCTTGGGAATCTCATACTTAACATTTAAAGTCGTACAAATTATTATTGAAATATACGATGAAATTATCAAGGAAATTGATATATTGGAATTTTTAAGTTTCATCTTATTGTTTACAGCAATTACTTCTGGACCAATTGATCGAAGTCGTAGGTTCCACCAAGACTATACTGCAATTATCCCTAGGGATGAGTATTTGGAACTAGTAGGGACTGGGTTATTTAAGATTTGCCTTGGTATGGTATACAAATTTGCCTTAGCTGCCAGTTTCTTTCAACTACTTACCTGGTTTGGTCATGGAGGAATTAAGGGAAACTTAATTTATATGTATTCATATAGTTTCTATCTGTTCTTTGACTTTGCCGGTTACAGTTTAATGGCCATTGGCGCCAGTTATATATTTGGAATTAAAACCCCAGAGAATTTCGACAAGCCATTTCTAAGCAAAGACATTAAAGACTTTTGGAATCGTTGGCACATATCATTAAGTCATTGGTTTAGAGATTTCATCTTTTCAAGATTAATGATGAAATTTATTAGAGGTAAATATTTTAAATCAAAGGTAACAGCAGCTTCAATTGGCTTCATGATTAATATGACCATAATGGGAATTTGGCACGGCCTAGAAATCCATTATATAATGTACGGTATGTATCACGGAGTACTATTGGCACTTACAGAAGTATATCAAAAGAAATCCAAGTTTTATAAAGCTCACAAAAAAGACAAATGGCATATCTACCTATCTTGGTTTATTACATTTAACTTAATTGTATTTGGATTCTTTATTTTCTCAGGAAAATTTACAAAAATATTAGGAATATAACATTAAAAGGAGAATAAGAAAATGGAAGAAAAGATTTTAG
The DNA here is from genome assembly GCA_036646055.1 of Anaerovoracaceae bacterium. Lineage (GTDB taxonomy): Bacteria > Bacillota > Clostridia > Peptostreptococcales > Anaerovoracaceae > JAVWMQ01. The sequence goes on from JAVXMY010000002.1 coordinate 184,753, forward strand.
ATTTATTAGAAGAAATATGTGAAGATGAAGTAGTTAGAGAGAATTTAGACATCAGTCTTTCTGAAGAAGGACTTATTGACTCTTTAGGCTATGCTGAACTACTAATTGGACTTGAAGATGCTTTTGGCATTGTTCTAGCTCCATCAGAAATCACTAAGGAAGAAGTTGACACACCAAACTTGATTATAGGATTAATAAAAGCGAGGATATAACATGAAAAAAATCATAGCATTTTTATTGGCCTTGGTGATTTTTTTCGGTGTTGTTTTCGGTTTTCATGTATTTATAACTAAAAAAAGTAATGTAGTATATCCTGGATTTGGAACTTGGCGTAATATATATAAATACGCCTCATATGATTCAGTAGCAAGGAACTTAAACCCTAACTCATTGCTTCTCTTTGGTTCATCTGAATTTAACCATAACTTCAGAACACCCTATCATCCGGCAAACTTATTTGCAAACCAAAAAATCGACCCAATGATACTTGGAACCGCTTATTCTCAAAGTTTGACCCATGCAATTTCTTTAGGATCACTTGAACCAAAGTTGCATAAACGCAAAGCTGCATTGATTTTGAGCCCACAATGGTTCAATAAAACAGGAGTTAAAAAAGAAGCTTACGCTGTTAGATTTTCAGAAAGTAGTTTCGTAGAACTATTATCTAACGAAAACCTTAGCCTAAAGCTTAGACGTAAACTTGCCAATAGGTCAATTAGATTACTAAAGAAAAGCGATCCAACAATGTACGAAAGATGCAGAATATATAAGCATGAACTTTTAGAGAAAAAACATAATCTATTAGATGAATTATATATCAAAATTCGTACAGCATTTGTCAAAGAAAAGGATAAAACAACAGTACTTTCTGCCTTAAAGCTAGCAAATTTAGCTGAAAAGCCAGAAGTTCCAATTTCAAATGAACCTCCAAACTGGAAGGAGCTGTACAAAAAAGCACAGCGTGATGGTCTTAAATCTACTAAAGGGGTACCTTTTAATATGAGTAGAAAAGCCTACGAAAAAAGGTACAAACCAATTGTCAAAAGTCGTAAAAACGCTGATAGATTCAAAACATTCTCAGTTTCACCAGAGTATGATGATTTGAAATTGTTCTTAGAAATATGCAAAGAAACTAACATTGAACCATTGCTAATAATGATTCCTGTTAATGGTCATTGGTACGACTACACCGCATTCCCCAAAAAGGAGCGACAGCAATACTACGAAAATATAAGGCAACTAGCCAAAAAGTATAATGCAAATCTTGCAGATTTATCAAAATATGAATACACTAAGTCATTTATGCTTGACTCTGCACATTTAGCATGGAAAGGATGGTTGAAGACAAATGAAAGCATTTATAACTTCTATAATCAAGAAAAAATCTAACAAGCCAAAGCTTATAGACAAAACATTCCTGCTTTATACTGTAGGATTTCTTGCCTGCATGTTAATCGTATACTTCTATATGATATATGCAAACATGTCTACAGCACCAAACTTCACATACGCAAATTTCTAGCTAAACATGCTTATTTCAGAGCATCTAATGTAGATATACTAAAAAAACCGCCTACAAGCGGTTTTTTTGATTCTATAATTTTTATTTCTTAGCTTTGCCAGTTACCTGATCAATCTCAATTTTAAAAACTGCAGTTCTACCTAATGACCTTGTAATCGCATCCTGAAAACCCTTCATATTTGAATGAGCATACTTCTCACATATACACCTTAGTGCCTCAATCTTCTCAGCTTCATCCAAAACCTGATGGCATTTGCCAAATACTACCCCACTCTCAAATTTAGTAGTAAATTCCTCAGGCACAAGCTGGGTTTGTCCCACAGCACTTAGGCACACATCCTGACACCCCATAAGATTCTCAACCTTATGACCTGCTGCAGCAGAATGGAAATAAATTACACCCTCACTCACCACAGGCGACACCGGAATACAATAAGGCCTTCCGTCCTGGTTAACCGTAGCCAAAGTCCCATACTGACAATTTTCAATAACTTGAAGCCCAAACTCTGGACTCATCTCTCTATCCTTCCTACGCATAATAGCCTCCTCATTTCTTATTTACCTTCAAAACCCGCTCATCACAGGTTTTCTCTATAATAGTTTTTCGATAATGCTAACCTGAACAGGCTTAGTCATATATTTCTTAGTTTCAGGAACTAGTCTCTTGAAATGTTCCGAATTCATATGATTATCTAAGTCCTCCTTAGACTCCCATTGTTCAATCATAACAAGATTTTCATTGGCACTAGCATCAGCATAAAGGTTATAACTAATACACCCCTTTTCTGCTCTAGTTTCAGCAACAAGTTCCTCATATAACTCTAATATTATATCCATCTTATCTAAATCAGCATAATTCCTTGCAATAACAGTAATCAATTTAATACCTCATTTCTTATTTATCTTCAAACTTTTTACATCTATATCTCAATTTGCCCTGGCTCTTCTTGCCATACTCAATAGCTTCAGTTGGGCAGCTAGTAATACATGCCATACAATGGGTACAGTTCCCCGCCCAAACTGGCTTACCATGTGCTAAACTCACATTAGCAAGAGGGCAAACTTCAACACACTTGCCACAAGAAATACAAGAGTCCTTAGCAGCAAAGGCCTTGTCCTTGACAGAATACCAGTAGAATAACGGGTTAATCAAATCCGACTTCAGCCTATTTAACACACTGCCTTTGCCAGTTTGAAACTTATGGCCAGCAGCAATTGTATCAGCGCCAGCCTTAAGAACAGGAATTGCATTATTTACAATCCTAACAATTTCATCTTCAGAAGGAACATTAAACATAGCCAAATAATTCTCCGGCATCAAAACCTCAAGAACGCCCATAAAGTCCAAATCCTGACCCTGACAAAGAGCCTCCAAGTACTTCTCAGGGCCGCCAATGTCGCTACCACAATTCATAATGAAATAAGCCTTGCGGCTCCCCTCAAATCTAGCCCTCTTAATAAACTCCTCAAACACCCTTGGAATCCTCCATCCATAAGTAGGACAAACAAAAACCCAAGGTTCATCTGACTCAAATTCACCAGCCTTAGCACCAGAAATAAACTCGAATGAATCAATCACCTGATCCCCAAGCTGGCCCCCTATGTATTCAGCACAAAACTTGCTGTTTCCAGTTCCCGTAAAATATATAATCATATTCCCCTCCTTGGCTATTGTTTATTTAGCTTCTAAATAATTGTAGATTCCCTCTTCAACTTCATCTTTCATTTTAAATGTAATGTTTACAATTGGAAGAGATTTGCCCTTATCGTTTAATATTCTTTCCTCTTCAAAGTCTATAGGTTCTACATCTCCCATATAATAAAAGTCGGATCCTTCATTGTCGCTTTTTTTGATGAATAGTGGAATTCTCAACCCTGATTCATCCCAATTTTTTATTTCCGTAACTTCTTTAGACTTCTTTGATACCCCGTTTCTAGTCATCCAACTAAATACATTTTGATTTATGAATGAATCTCTATACTTTGTACTTTCTGAAATATTGTCTTCCTTATGATAAGTAACAAAAATTGGACATGTATTGTGTTTGATCCTATACCCATAAACTGTACTACTTTCATTTTTATCCCAATTAAGAATTCTACATACATCTTTTCTAGTGTATTTGTTATAAAGAATGAAACCATTTCTAAAAAGATCTAAATCCATTTCTTTTTTAACTTTTTTCAAAGTATAATTCAGATTATCCATTATAAACAAACTTAAAACTTCACTTTTAGAAACAAAGTTACCATTATAATCTATAATTTTATTTTCATCATTTACATATAACTCTCTATTCCTGCTATACTTCACTATATCATTACCCGTTAGAAATTCACCATTAAGCACTTTTACCGCAGATAGCACTGTTTCTGTAGACGGCTTATACCCATAGCCTTCAAAAACTAATTCCTTAACTTCTTCAATAGAAGTCTTGCCCTTAGCCATTAAAAGAACAATCAAGATGCACTCTTCAATTCTTTTTCCATCTAACGCTTCTTTTGATAAAAATGTTAAAAAAACCTCTTCTTCGTGGCTTAATTTCATATCAAACTCTTTTTCAGATTTTTTTAGAAAGCTATAATATGAACCTGAATAATTAACAAAACCATATGCGTCCCTTCTTCCATGATCCAAAAAATCCACCATCATAGGAATCCTTCCTAACTGGTGCTTTAACATTGAATAGTCTTCTCTCAAGGTTTTCAGAACATTCAATTTTGCTGTATCTATTGCCTCGTATATTCTTTCTTTTGTAATTCTATCAAAATGAACTGTGGAAGACCCAGGAATCGTTCCACTTCCACTATTTACAAGTTTTCTTATTGTATCCTTGTTATAGCTTCTATCTCCATGCAGAGCAATTGGAATCATAAAATTATTTTTATAATTTCCTATAAAATCGATTACTGTTAAGTACTCTTTTCCAAAAGCTTTTCTCAGTCCACGCCCTAATTGCTGAACAAATACTATAGCTGATTGAGTGGGTCTTAGCATTACAATTTGATTTACAGTTGGAATATCAATGCCTTCATTAAAAATATCAACTGTGAATACATATTCCAAGTAATCGTCTCTATGGTCAGAGTTTAATCTTTCTATAACTTCATCTCTTTCAACTTCGCTATCCTTACCTGATAGGGCAACAGTTTTGTATCCCAGCCCATTAAACTGAGCTGAAAACTCTTCCGCTTCTTCAACCCTGCTGCAAAAGATTAAACCCTTAACTCTGTTTCCATAGTGACCGTAATAATTAATTTTTTCAATTACTCTCTTAACACGCTCCTCTGAAACCAATTTCCCAAATTCAGCATTTTCATCTAACAACTTTCCATCAACAAAAATCTCACTAACCCCATAATAATGAAATGGAACAAGCATATTTTCTTCTAAGGCATCGCTTAATCTTATTTCATACGCAATATTATGATCAAAAGCCTCAAAAATATTAAATCCATCGGTTCTTTCAGGCGTTGCTGTCATTCCAAGCATAAACTTTGGCTTAAAGTAATTCAACATATTCTGATATGTCTTTGCTCCTGATCTATGGACTTCATCTATAACAATATATTCAAACTCCTCTGGATCTATCTTCTGCAAGTTCTCTTCTTTTGCTATGGTTTGTATAGTAGCAAAAACGTACTGCTTATCTATTTCAAATTTTCCTCCTGTAACTAGTCCACAATCTATATGGTTTCCTAGAACTTTTTTGAAACTATCCATAGCTGTCCTTGCAATGTTTCCTCTATGTACAACAAAAAGAAATTTCTTTGGTGCGACTTTTTTTACATCAAAAGCAGATAAAAATGTTTTACCTGTACCTGTTGCAGAAATAAGTAAAGCTTTTTCCTCACCATCATTTCTAAGTATCTCTATTCCCTTTAACGCCTCTATCTGCATTTTATTTGGGTTAATTCTATTTAATTGTGTTACACTTTGAGAAATAGCAGCCGTCTTAGTTACAGCAAAGCGCGAGTTGTATATTTCTGAATAAGCCTGCAAAAATTCTTCGTCAACAGCAATCGCATTATCAAATGTATATTTAAATTCCTTCAAAATGCTTTGCATAACAGAACCTTCTCTAAGAGAAGATAATTTCACATTCCATTCCTTGTTATACCCTAAAGCATTCTGGGTCAAATTACTACTTCCTAATATAAATGAATATGAATCACTTCTTTTAAAAATGTATCCTTTAGCATGGAAATTGCCATCAGTAACAATTCTTAACTCTATATTATCAAACTCTAATAATCGTCTTAATGCCTTTGGATCAGTAAAATCTTGATATTGCGACGTTACAATCTTTCCTTTTAAACCTTTTTCCTCAAGCTCTGTTAGTATTGATAGCAAACTAGCAACACCGCCTTGAGTTATAAAAGCAACAGAAAAATAAAACTCCTCACATTTTTGCAATTCATTTTCAATGCTAGTTAAAACCTTTACACCTTTTTTATGATTGTTGATTATAAGTTTTGGGTTATATCTTTCTAATGAAGTTAAGTTACAATCAACAAAACCACTTTGTAACCCTAGTGATAGTTTATCTGCAATACTCATATTAAATACCTCTCGTCATAAGCTCCTTCACTATTGGAATATCTGCTGCTGCCCAATCGAGTTTATCCATTTCACTTATTGATAGCCATTCAACATTAACATGCTCTGTCAATGTCACCATTCTATTATCCATAACGCATTTATATAATTCCATTGTAATTTCAAAATCCGGATACTTGTAATTTACAACATCAAAATACTCTAATCTGTCCTCAGAAACTTCCAAAAGCATCTCTTCCTTTAGTTCTCTCGACAGAGCTTCCTTAGGTGTTTCACCTAAGTCTATTTTGCCTCCCGGGAACTCATATTTATATGAAATATATTCATATTTTCCCTGACCTCTTTGAGCACAAAGTATTTCATTTCCATTTATTAATATTGCTCCAACCACATTTACTTTTTTCAAATTTCTATACCCCGCTATACCCTATAAACTTATTTTAGTTATATACTTCATTTTACCAGATCGCCACATCTTTTACCACGCGAAAATTACAGACTAGCTAATACCCCCACAAAAAGACCTTGGCATATAATAATTTGCCAAGGCTTTTTTCTTTATATCTAATTTTCTTTTATTTTAATAGATCTACAATTGTTTCATATGTTATGTTTGGTACGTTTTGGAATGTGTGGTACATATCAACTCTTTCTGTTACCATATGACCGTCTCTACCGAATGTACCAATATTCACTACGGGTACATCAATTTCCATGATTTTGTCCACGTCATGAGTGTATTTAGGCCCCCATGCCGGCATGTTATCTCCAACTGCTTGAATAGATAACAAATCATCACATACTGCCATAAAGCTTGAATCTGAAATATATGGATAAAACATTCTAGTTTTAATTTCTCTTTTGGCTTCCCCTTTAACTTTTTCAATTGCAACATCTACTGCTGTTAGTAGAGCTTTTTCCTTGTCAGTTCGGCCTGTCATTTCAATTCTTGCATTGAAGATTGACCCAAAGAACAGCACTACTGCAGGGCTTTTGTCAGTCATAAACTTCCAGCTTTCTTCAATAACTTTTAAACTAAAGATTCTCAAGTCTAGCTCTGGATCATTTTTATGAAGTTCCTCAATGTAAGTATGAATATAATCTGTATATTTAGAGCCATGCTCTTTGGCGATTTCCTTATAAAACTCGCTCCATGTATATACTCTTGTTTGCCAAGGTAGTTTCACTGTGTCGATTTTGCTTAGTTTGCAGAATTTATCATACTGTTCATTTAAATACTCTACAACCTTATCGAAGGACTTAACTGCTATACCCTTGCAAAGATCAAGGACCTCTTGAGGGTTTTTACCATGAGTGAAGAAATTATAGTAACTGTATGCTACTAGGGCTGTCTGAACTGTATAGCCTACCTTAGTGTCTGCCTGCTTTAGGGAAATTGGCGGGATTGCTACTTCGCCGTTTGCTACGTCACAAAGGTCAACGTTTAGTGACATGTTTCTTGTTATTTCTGCAATTAGTAGGTTAGGATCTAGTGCTGTGAAAGCCTGCCCTACGTGAGCTTCCTTACCTAGTGCTACGAAGCCTGGTAATAGTTTACCAATGCTGCCATGGTAGATGTATCTATTTTCATCTCCTGGGCTATAGTTTGTTGAGTAATCTGCGTTGATACAAGATATGTACTCAAATCCTTCTTTTTCTTTTAATTCTACTAATTCATCTAGGGCTGTAATGATTCCTTTTGAGTTATCTTCTTCGTCGCATTCTGCAATTGCAATTATATTACCATCAATTTCGTCCCTGTGTTCTGAGAAGTATTTGATTAATGACATATGAACTGCAACTCCGGCTTTCATATCTAATGCGCCACGACCAAACATGTATTCTCCAGATTTAATGTCCTCTATTACCTCTTCAGGTAGTACAAATGTTTCCATTAGTTTTGCTGGTAATTCTTCTGTGTTAAATGCATATTCTTTAATTGTTCCATAATCGTCTACGCCTACTGTGTCAATGTGTCCAATTAGGATTATTGTTTTATTTGATGTTCCTTTAGTTCCTTTCACGTATGCGTAGGTTGAATGTCTTTCTACAAAGTCGTTTTTAGTTTGAAACTTTTTGAACTGATGGGGATTTTCCTTGAAATAGTCAAGTTTAGCATAGTACTCGTACACATACTGAGCTACATTTGATTCTCCCTTTGGCTCTTTATTAATACTTGGTATTGCTACCATTTCTGTTGTTAGATTTTTGATTTGATCATATAGGTTTAATTTCATTATTACCTCTTTCCTTCCTGTGAACGCCTTGTATTTGCGCAAGTTTTTTTCAAAGGGATGGGGATTTCTACTTTCCATAATACTTTCAATTAGCATCTTACTTTTTATAATTTGAGAATACAAAGTGTCATTGGTTCTATGCTGTATAAACTTCTAGTCCTGCTAGGTATGTCTTTTTGACTTTTGTGTTTATTACGTCTTCAATTGGGTTTTCGAATATGTCTCTATCGATTACGATCATATCTGCAAACTTACCTGGTTCTAAGGTTCCAAGATAATCCTCTTCACCATTGGCATAAGGAATGTTTTTGCTAAATGCACAAACTGAATCGTACATTGAAAGCCTTTCAGTAGGTCCATATCCACCTTTTGGATAAAGTTCCTTGTCTGTACGAACTGCTGTCGCAAAGATTCCTTCCCATGGAGAAAAAGTTTCAACTGGACAATCTGATCCGCCAAGAACCATAATGCCTGACTCCTGGTAAGTCTTCCACATATAACTCCACTTAGCTCTGTTGGCTCCAACTCTATCCTCGATCCAATGCAAATCTGTAATCAAGAATGAAGGTTGCATATCTACTATTACCGGAAGCTTGCTCATCCTTTTAATTAACTCCGGCGACGCCATCTGGGCATGAATAATCCTAAATGGCAGCCTGTTGTTAATTTCTCTTTCTGTCATTCCATTTCCCCTAGCCTTAGCAAGAGTGTATTCAATAGAAGTTAGTACATTGTCTAGGCCTTTGTCACCAATACAGTGAATTGCTGGCTGCAATCCCATTTCATAACCCTTGTAAACTCTCTCATTTAAGTCCTCTTGGCTAATAACCAAAATTCCGTCTGTACTTGGGTCATCATCATAAGGTTCATAAAGTTTAGCCGATCTAGATCCAAGGGATCCGTCACAGAAAATCTTAAATGATCCTAGCTGAACCTTTCTATATGGGTCTTCCAGTTCTTTTTTAGTAAGGTAAGGTTTATGGAAAAACTCGTCCAAACAGATTGTCATTCTAATAGGTAGTGCATTTTCTCTATCCAGCTCTTTGTAATCATCTAGGTCTTCTGTATACTTCCAAATTTCTGCTGCATATGTATGAATCATAGTAACACCTAGAGAAGAAGCTTCATTAAGGGCCTTTGTAAGTATATCCTTCTTAACCTTTGGGTCCCTTAGTGGGTCTGGAATTAATACATCGTAAATTTTTGGTGCTTGCTCCCTTAAGATTCCATTTGGATAGCCATTTTGATCTAGTTCAACAGTTCCCCCTGGTCCAAATTCATAACCTTGTCCAATGGCTGCCTTCTCTAGTGCTGCAGTGTTTGCTACTGCTGTGTGAAGGCAAACTCTTTTGATTACAATTGGGTGGTCAGTACTTGCTTGGTCTAGGTCTAATCTAGTTGGAAGTAAGTCTTCTGACCCTTCCCACTTAGACTGGTCAAAGTTTGAACCTTTGATCCATTCTCCCTTTGGCGTTTCCTCTGCTTTGGCCTTAAGCCTTGCGATTACCTCATCCTTGCTTTTGGCTCCTGCTAAATCTACTGTTGTTAATGACTGGCAGTATGCAAACATATGCATATGTGAATCTCCCATACCTGGAAGCATTACATCTCCCTTTAGGTTGATAACTTCTCCAGATTCATAATTATCTAAAATATCTTTGTTACTTCCTACTGCAATAATCTTACCTTCCTTGATACAAAGGGCTTCCTTATAGATGCCTTCCCCTTCAAGTGTGTAAATTTTGCCGTTTATAAAACTTTTATCTACTTTAATTGTCATAAGTCCTCCTGTGTTTTTCTTATATTTTATAATACCCTAATTTCAATGGAAAATAAAGGGTAATCTTCACACTAAATATTAACAAAAAAAGCGAGTCAGCACAGGCTTTCTCGCTTTTTTTGTTATTTGTTAAATGTAAATGTCTCTGTATTTGATTCATTCCAATCTACAGCTGGTACAGGTCGTGAGAACAGGTAACCTTGTCCAATATGGCATCCCATTTCTTTTAAGATAAGTCTCTGTTCCTCAGTCTCTATTCCCTCTGCCACTACTTTAATATCGTACATTTTGGCTAATCCCAAGATTAAGTTAATAGTGCTTTTTTTCTTTTCGCTATAGGTTAATCCTCTAATGAATAACATATCTAATTTCAAAATATCTACAGGAAATTTTTCAAATACATTAAGTGATGAATATCCACTACAGAAGTCATCCATTTCAATAGATATTCCAAGGTTTCTTAAACCTTGAAGAACCTTACTAATGCCAAATTCGTCCTCTACGCACACGCTTTCTGTAATTTCAATATGAAGTAATTCTGGTGGAATTTCATACTCATTTAGTAACTCTGCGAAGCACTCCACAATGTTCTTGTTGTGTAGATCAATCACAGAAGCATTTACTGAAATAGGAATAGAATTCCCCTGCTCTATCTGCTTTTTGATGGCCTTACAAGTTTCTGTCCAAATGTAATAGTCTAGCTGCGTAATATAACCATGCTTCTCAAAAATCGGAATAAATTCTTCAGGAGTAAGTGTGCCACGTACAGGATGTTCCCAGCGACACAAGGCCTCAGCCCCTACAACCTGACCCGTTGAAAGGGAAACCTTAGGCTGCAAATACACCTTGAATTGTTTTTCAGTTATTGCTAGTTGCATATCGTTTACAATTTCTTGCTCACGAAGTTCTCGTTGCATCAAGTTATCTGTATAAATATAACATGAAGTTTCCTTGTGCTTCTTGCATTCCTTAATTGCTAAAGAAGTTTTAGTATAAATTTCATCCAGCGAAACATTTGGATTTTCAATAATATGTATCCCGGCAACAAGTCTCATTTTGTAGTCCGGATGAAAGTCCTTAATACTGTGTCTAATACTTTCACTAATTCTTTTGGCAACTGTTTCAATGTCTGCAAACAATTCATAACATCCGCCAAATACATCAGCATTGATTCTGCCATAAGTTCCAAGAATAATATCGCTCTTGGTTCTAAAATTCTTCCCTATATCTCTTAACAGCCTGTCGCCTTCATCTACGCCAAAGTAGGAATTAACCATTTGGAAATTCACAACGTCAATTTGCATAGCAAAAAATTTCTTCTCTGGATAATCTCTTAATAATTTAACCGTATCTGCAAAGAACTTCTCTTTAGTTGGGATACCTGTCAAATTATCAAACTCTAGTTTTTCCTTTAGTCTATAGTAATCTCTCTTAACATCTACTGAACTTGCATTTCCATTTTCATAAGATAAGTAAGGAGCAATCAAGTTAGTCATAAAGTAAATAAAACTATAATCTTCTTCAGACCACTGTCTTGGAGATACACAATCCTCTACTGCTAAGAAGAAGATTGGATGATTTTCATAGAAGTATGCACCTCCCATAAACGCCTTAACATTAAGTTTTTCCCATGGCTTACTAAATACATTTTTTTCTTGTGAAGTATCATTACATAGCAATACATTTTCTGCTGTAAATAAAGATATTAGTTCATCAATTTTATCAAACTTAAATTCCCTAAATTCCTCACTGTAAGGGTTAATATTTGGGGCACACCACTCAAAATGGCTATTCCAAGTTGCTGTTTTGCTATTAAATTCAAAAATTGATACACGAGAAGCTTTAAGAGTTTCTCCCATGGTTTTTAATACAATATGAAGTGTTGCCGGCAAGTCAGATGTGTGCTGAATCATTTTAAAAGCTCGAATCATTGCTTCGTTTTTGCCAGAAAACTTAATTGTTGAATTAGTTATTACCGGTAAATGAGCAACTTTCTTGTAATGTTCATTAAGACTTTCCTTATAGATATAGAACTGATCTTTGCCAGATTTTTTGGCCTGATACATAGCAACATCTGCCTTATTATATAGTTCCTCAAAGGTAGTTCCATCTATACTAAATCGTGCAATTCCAATACTTCCTGAAACCTTGTAATTATTGTTCTTCCCTGCAAAGTTAAATCTAAATATGCTCTGAATTTCTGCTAACTTACTTTTGACTGCAATCGTATTGTTCATATTCTTAAGCAAAATTACAAACTCATCACCGCCAATTCTCCCTACAATATCGTCTTTCCTTACTATAGCCCGAAGTTGCTTACCGATTTCTTTAAGGACTCCATCCCCAAAGGAATGGCCAAGAGTATCGTTAATATTCTTAAAATCGTCAATATCCACAAGCATGAATAAATGTTGGCTATCTAAAGGCTCATATTTCAAGAATTCAGTAATAAATCTTTCTGTATGCTTTTTGTTAAAGCACCCAGTAAGCTCATCTGAATTGGCACTTTTCTCAAGGTCTTTACTCTTATGAATATTTCTTGCAGTACCCATTAGTACAGCATCTTCACCTAAATAAATTATCTCACATTGACACTTATACCACTCTGGAACTCCATCAACGTCCATTAATCTAATTTCAAAAGAACCCTTGTGATTTTCCTCTTTTGCCTTAATTCTTTCACACAAAGAAATCACTAGGCCTATATCTTCAGAATATACAACATTATTATCTATTAAGCAGTGGGGAAAGTCTTTTGTTATATTATTCATATTAAACTTATCAACTGATTGTCCCATGAAGTATAGTTCATTAGAACTTAAATCAACACACCAAAATATATCAGTAGTATTGTCATTCATAAATCTAAACATTCTATAATAAAAATCAGTTGAATTTGTATTTTCCTCTCCGAAAATTCCCTCTCTTAACATTCTTCCCCCTCCTAACTTTTACTCTCTGTTAAAGAGTAAATAAACTAAATAGGGTAATAAAAAAAGCTACCCTATTACTGGTAGCTAGGCTATCTCAAAAAAGATCCTTCGGCTTTGCGTCCCCACCTCACGGTTGGTTTGCCTTTATCAAATTATTATTAATCAAATTGTATAACAACTATTAGAAATAGTCAATTACAATTCTGTTATATTACCATAGTTTTTTTGTAAAAATTAAAAGCAGGTGTTTACCCTGCTTTTTTAATTCTACTATATTGTTTGTGCTAGTGCTTCGTATAGTTTTTCTGGTACTATAGGTTTTGCTATATGCCAGTTCATTCCTGCATCTAAACTTTTTTGAACATCTTGTACAAATGCATTTGCTGTCATTGCTATTATTGGAATATCTTTGGCATCTTTGTGACTGGATTTTCTAATTTGTCTAGCTGCTTCTAACCCGTCCATTACTGGCATTCTAATGTCCATTAATATTGCAGCATATTCTCCTTCCGAAGAACCGTTAAACTGGTTTACACCTTCTGCACCATCTTTGGCCATATCAACCTTAAGAGCGATTTTTTCCAGAAGCTTGCTCACTACTATTCTATTAATTGGATGATCCTCACATGCTAGAATCTTTTTGCCAGCTAATTTAGTGATATCTAGTTGGTTATTCTTACCTTTTTCTTTAGAGTTAACCTGCATAGGGACTGGCATAGTTACTATAAATGTAGTTCCTTGGCCAAGTTTGCTTGACACTTTAATATCTCCTCCCAAAAATTCAACTATGCTTTTTACAATGGATAGGCCTAGACCTGTGCCCTGGTAATCTAGATCAACTGCATTGGAACGATAGAAGGTGTCAAATATATGGGTTGTAGTTTCTTCATCCATTCCGATACCGTTGTCGGTAATTGTAAACTGGTAAATTGTAAAGTTTTTTCTGCCATAAGGTAGTTCATCAAATTCAACTTTGATGGTTCCTCCTTCTGGAGTAAACTTTATTGCGTTTCCAATTAGATTATCTAACACACGTCGAACTTTTTTGAAGTCTCCTCTACACTTTACATTTTTAATTCTATCAACATGAACGAAATTAATGTTTTTGCCTCTTGCTGCTGCCTCTGTACGTTCTATAAGATTTTCGTATTCTTCTTGGTGAGAAAAATCTTGAACTTCTAGATCCATGACCCCTGACTCAATTTTGCTCATATCTAATATATTGTTTAATAGGGATAGTAGATGTGCTGAAGATTTGGAGATAATGTCTAAACTTTCCCTCATCTGCTCTATATTTTCTGTGTCTGATAGGGCGATTTCTGCCATTCCAACTATTGCATTCATAGGTGTTCTAATGTCATGACTCATTGAAGCTAAGAAATCAGACTTGGCATGATTAGCTTTGTGTGCAATGTCCAAAGCATCTTCAAGGGCCTGCTGTTGCTTGGCCTGTTCCTCAACAGACTCAGTTATATCTGTTACTGATATGCAAATTAATCCTATTTCTTTATCTCCGTAATAACTTTTGAAATTTTTGACCTTAGTCTTCCCATTTTTATATTTAACAGAGATATCCTTTGAGTAAACATCCTGTGTCTTTAGTGTCTCTCTAATTTTTGACATGGAAAATTCTTCAAGGATTGCTTCCATTCCTTGAGCAATCTCTAGTTTTTCTTCATAAATGTCTTTTCCCTTTTTATTGTCTTTTATAAGACCCTTCTTTTCTCCTGCTTTAGAGTTCTGAGAGTTGGTAAAAACATGGAATACATCTTCAGTTAATTCGTCTACTCCAACTAAAATATTAAAACTATTATCTATAGTTTTTTCTAACATCTTATCTTTTTTGTATTGTACTGTTTCATCTGTAACTGTCATATATGACATAAGTTCCCCTGTTGTAGTATTTTTGGCAACTTCGATTTTAATATGCATATATATAGTTTTGTTTTGATAGATGGAGTTTACTAGACTAGAAAAATAATGTTCCGTCTGACCTTTTTCATATTTATCAATTAGGTTTTGGTCACTAATCATCTCATTTAATTTGTCCTTGTCCCTCACCCCTGCAAAAATTCTTTGTAGCAATTCTTCTCTAGGTCTGTTTATATTCTCAGAGAAATCTTCTCCCATTGAGTTGTCTATTTCAACAACTTGATTATTTGTAAGTGAAGAGTAAGCTGAAAGCAAGAAGTTGTTTGGTAAATTAGTTTTTTGTCTAAGCCTTCCATTCTCATAACGAATTTTTTCCAAGTTGGCTTCATGGATGTCTATACATGTACCTAGAATTTTATTGTGATCCCCTTGGTTTTTCTTCAGTACGAAATATGTAACTCGAGTCCACCTAAAGTCTTTATGTGTCTTGTAGTAGAGTCTTAATTCTTCTTCGACTTTATTTTCTCCATCTCTCATTCTTTCAAAAATTCTATAATATATATCCACATCATTTGGATGAATTGTACCTCTCTCTATTATTGTTTCTATGGCATTTTCTAATGCTTCTTCCCCTTCTTTGCTCCAACTGTAGCCTGTGCCATTTGGAAAGTACATAATATCTGTATCCAAGTCATACTGCCAAGTTTGAACTCCATAAGTTTCAGTAGAAAGAATGTAGGCTTGTTCTAATTCCTTAAATTCATTAACATTTGACACTGTACAAATTGCTCTGTCCGGCTGTCTATTTTCATCTAATATAACTGTGCATTTGTAAAAATACCATATAAATCTTTTGGCTTTTACGGAATAAATTCTAGCATAAAACTCTTCGTACATTGAGCCTTGGTCAATATTCTTAAATGCTGCAGTATACTTAATTTGATCCTCTTTATGTACAGTATAGTATTCCATAAAACTTTCTGGAAAGTTCTCTAGTTTATCTCCTGCTATTTCTACAGCCACTGTTTTATTGTTAGCATAAGCAATATGATTTTTGATATCATATTCAAAATACGTTAGGCTAGAATGCTTTAAAGCAATTCCAAAAATTTTGTCGTTGTTAACCATTAATTATATCCTCTTTATTTTTACTTAATTGTTCCACTAATGTATCATACAATTCTTTTGGATCAATTGGCTTGCTTAAATGCAGATTCATTCCAGCTTCTTTGGTTTTAGCTATATCTTCAGCTAGTGTATTTGCCGTCATTGCAATAATAGGAATATCTCTTGCCTGTGGGTGATTAGAATTTCTAATTTCTTTAGCCGCTGTAATCCCATCAACTACTGGCATTCTAATATCCATTAGAATCAAATCGTAATAGCCACTTTCTGACCTTTGGAATTTATCTATGCCTATTCGTCCATTTTCGGCAACATCTATTATAATGTCTTGTTTGCTAAGTATTTTTTTTGTAATCTTAATATTCATAGGATGATCTTCACAAAGCAATATTCTCTTACCCTTGAGTCTTTCATAGTTTAGTTGAATATTCCCTTTGTTAGTCTGGTTAGATTCACCCTGCTCGACTAATTGTAATGGGAAGGCTACTACCATAGAAGTTCCCTTATTTATTTCAGATTCACAGGCAATACTTCCACCTATAAGTTCTATTATATTTTTTACAATTGATAGACCAAGACCTGTTCCTGCGTAGCTAGAAGTAATCTTGTTGTATTCTTGAGCAAATGGTTCAAACATCTTCTTCTGGAATTCTTCGCTCATACCAATACCGTTATCCTTAATTGTAACTCTAAAGTTGGCAATATTATCTTTGTATGAATCTAAGTCTATAGTTACAGTTATTTCGCCATTTTCCGGTGTGAATTTTGTTCCATTTGAAATAAGATTTACGAAAACCTGCTTAAACCTCAATGTGTCTAACAGGCAGTACTGTGGTAATTTGTCTACATCGAAGTTCATATTAAGTGTAAGGTCTATGTTTTTTTCATCCATTCCCGGTTTAACAATTTTGATTATTTCAGCAATAGTTTCAAATACATTGACCTTTGTTAGGTTAATTTTGATTCCCTTTGATTCTACCTTTTGAATATCTAATACATCGTTTATCAAGTTAAGCAAGTACTTACCTGAAGTGTTAATATCTCTTAAGTACTCTTTTAAATTTTCTTCGCCCTCTTCTTCAATTCCCATTTTTGAGAATGACAAAATGGCATTCATTGGAGTTCTCATATCATGGCTTACTCTTGAAATAAAATCAGACTTAGCTGCATTGGCAGCATTAGAAATTTCAAGTTCACGTGCCATTTGCTTTTTATGTTTTTTGTCCAGCTCATTTCGCTCTCTATAAATTACTAACAGTAAAGTAATAAGAACGCTTAAAACAATTCCCTGTAAAATCCAAAATACTGCTGTATTAGACAAGAAACTTGATACATTTATCTTTACATCTGAGGCCTTAATTACTAAATTTAATCTAACTGAGGTATTATAAAATTGAATTTCTTCTGATCTTACAATATATTTTTTACCTGCTTCCATATGTTCACAATAACGTACCCCTTTTTCATCGTTCTCTTCATATCTCTTACATGCAACAACCTCCTCTAAAAGGGCCTTGTCTACATTTTCGTCTTTTTTAAATGGGTCCAAAACTCGCCCATCCTTGGTTGTTATAAATATAGTTTCTTTGGCTCTTTCGCTATTGTCTCCTGCGTTGGACAAGTACTTATCTAAACTATAACTACCATGAATAATTCCATCAGCCTTCCCATTTTTCATAATAGGTTCAGCCGATATAATGAAACTCTTTGTATTGTCAACTCTGCCCTTATCAATTAAGCTAGTAGTAGATTCTCCTTTCATTCCTGCTATGAAGTAGGGTCTATCCTTTAGATATATGCCTTTTTTGCCTTCCATGTTAATGGCATAGCCATCCTTACTGGTTTTTGCAATATAAGAAAACCCTTCTTGTGACTGAACAGCTTTCATTGTATTTATAATCTCTTGCTCACTTGGATTTTCAATATTGGCAAATGTATTTGCAAGAGCCTTTAATACTGAATCCATCTGTATTTCTGTTACTTTCATTGTCCCTTTGAATTTATCCATTTTCTCTTCAAGAGATATTGTTTTTACATCCAAAACTGCGCCTTTAATGTATACAAACCCAAAGATCAAATTTGCCGCTAAGCAAAAAATTACAATTATTATTATATTTTTTTTAGTGTTATTTCTCATAATTATTCCTTACTTGGTAACAGGGATATAACCCTTTCTATTTTATCACAAAGTAGGGTTAATTGGAATGAAAAACTCACCTTGACAATTCCTCATTTATGAGGTAAATTAATCACGTATTATATATGTTTATAATTTGGATAAACGTTTCTACAAACTGCCTAACAGTTTACTATGATTCACAAAGTCGCAGTATATTTGTAGGCAGTTTTTATAATATAGGAGGTATTTAAATGTACGATTTAGTTATTGTAGGAGCAGGACCAGCCGGTGTATTCACAGCTCTTGAACTAATCAGAGGCGGAAGCCAAAAGAAAATTTTAATAGTTGAAAAAGGAATTCCAATTGAGAAGAGAACATGTCCAAAAACAAAAACTCATAAGTGCGTTAACTGTAACCCTTGCAACATTACTACTGGTTTTAGTGGTGCTGGCGCTTTCTCTGATGGGAAGCTTTCATTAAGCTACGAAGTTGGCGGAGATTTACCAGACTTAATTGGTGCCGACAAGGCCCAAGAACTTATTAACTACACAGATAAAATTTATTTAGAGTTTGGTGCTGATTCCAAAATTGAAGGTATTGGTGACAAGGCTGGCATTAAGGAAATCCGTAAAAGAGCAATTCAGGCAGGGCTTCAATTAGTAGATTGCCCAATTCGACATTTAGGCACAGAAAAAGCTCAAGAACTTTACTATGCAATTGAAAAATATTTGCTTGATAAGGGTGTTGAGATTTTATTCTCACATCAATGTGCTGATGTTTTAATAGAAAATAGCAAATGCACAGGTGTTGTTATTGAAAAGAATAATGGTACAGATAGAAAAACTATTCTTGCTAATGATGTTGTTATTGCAACAGGTAGACGAGGTGCAGATTGGCTAGAAAAGATTTGCGCTAAATATGATGTTGCCCATAAACCTGGAACTGTGGATATTGGAGTTAGAGTTGAAGTTAGAAATGAAATTATGGAAGATGTTAACAATGTTCTATATGAATCAAAATTAATTGGATATCCAAAACCATTTAAGAACAAGGTTCGAACATTTTGTCAGAACCCTGGAGGCTTCGTTAGTCAAGAAAACTATGATAATGATTTGGCTGTAGTTAATGGACATTCTTACAAGGATCTAAAATCTGATAACACTAATTTATCAATTCTATGTTCACATAATTTTACTGAGCCCTTTAATCAGCCTATTGAGTATGCTCAAAAAATCGGAGAATTGACTAATATGCTTGGAGAAGGGCGAATCTTAGTTCAAAGATATGGGGACATTCTAGATGGCAAAAGGACTTGGCCAAAAGAACTTGCCAGATCAAATGTTAAGCCTACACTTCCAGATGCAGTTGCAGGTGACATCACTTCAGCAATGCCATATAGAGCAATGCTAAATATAATTAATTTTATACAGTCAGTAGATCATGTTGTCCCTGGATTTGCAGGAACTGAAACATTGCTTTACTCTCCGGAACTTAAATTCTACAGCAACAAAGTTAAAATGGATGAAAATTTAAATACAAACATTGAAAACTTCTATTGTCTTGGAGATTCAAGTGGTTGGACAAGAGGACTGATGATGGCATCGACTATGGGTGTTATTTTGGGACAAAAATTACTATCTGAATGAAAAAAAGCCATAAGTGTTTATATAAGCACTTATGGCTTTTTTGCTACTATATATTCTTCACTAACCCACTGCCTTTGTATCCTTAGGATATTTTAGTTACAGATACTGGTGATGATTTATACCAAGTTACTGGAACAGTCTTACCATTTCCATCTTTCATTTTGAACTTAGGTACAATATGATAAGTGTTTTTACCTGAAACTGGGGTTTTGTCTCTAAACTTTACAATGTCCTCATTATAGCGATAATCTACCGTTGAGATTTTTTTGCCATTTCTATATACATCAAACTGCTTGTCCATAAACCAAGGGTCTTTGTTTGATTTTCTAATCCAAAATCCGTTATATTCCCCAGCAGACTTATCGTAGTAAGTACTCTTCATTTCCAAAGAAATAGTTCCATCACTATTTGCATTGCTAGATTTAATGTAACCACCTGTAATAGTTGCCCACAATGAATCTGGCATTACAAAGGCCATAGCATGGTTAGCAAAAGACTTCTCACCGTCAAATAGATAGAAATTCCTACCCTGCTGGCTAGAAACGAAGGTCCATGCCTTTAATGATTTAGGAATTCCATAAACCACGCCTGAAGAACTAGGTTCTAAATATGAAGATTCTACTCCATTTGGAATTACCGCCCCTTGTGATAACTTATTAGGTATGGCTATTAACTTATTGCCTGACATTAGTAACCCATTTTGAGCCTTATATTTCTTATTTCCCTTTGCAACTTTAATTACCTCTAAATTATTTGCATTAATAAAGGTATTTTGAGAAATAGACTTGCAGTTTTGGGAAATAGTAACTGACTTAAGATATTTACCTCCTAGGACGGTTGGCATCCCTGCACTTTGTACGCTACTTGGCATTACATAACTAGTACTCTTTTTCTTTGACGGATAGGCGATTATTGTTTTCATATTCTTAGTGTACAAAATCCCTGCCACAGACTTAAAGCTTTTGTTTCCTGGTGCCACTTTTATTGTTTCAAGATTTCCACCAACGAAGCAACCTCCCGTAATGGAAACAACACTTTTGGGCAAAGTCAGACTTTTAGTCCCAGTTGTTCCCGTAAATGCAGGATTACCAAGTTTTTTAATTTTGACCCCATTTACCTTAGCGGGTATCGCCTTAACATTTTTGGATGCTCCCTCTATGGTTCCAGAATCTTTGGGGCTAATGTAAATTGTACTTCCATTAACCTTATATGCTCGGCACTTGAAATGGCTTGGTGGTGGACAACCAAAGGCCATAGCAGTTGTTGTTATCACCATTATACTGGCCACAAGAACCGAAATTATTACTCTCTTCTTCATAAGTACTTCCCCCTCATACTTCTACAATGTTTTTTAACTAATGTATACCTATAATGATGTCTATGGTGCTATTCTTCCTCTTTGGTATATAGTAATATTATACCATTTTTGTTTATTCCTTAAAAGGTTAATTTTTGAAGATTTTGCTAAAGAAAATTAATAATAGACAAGAGCCACAAAAGTGGCTATAATATTTATTGTGAGATTAATAAATCATGTCCCCATGGTCAAGTGGTTAAGACGCCACCCTCTCACGGTGAAATCAGGGGTTCGACTCCCCTTGGGGATACCAGATCAAAAGACCTTCCTTAATTAGGAAGGTCTTTTTTATATGTGCCAAAACTCACTTTTAATGTTAGAAACTATCCCTATGGGTAGGTTACAAAGCAAAAAAATCATGCTACAATTAAAAAGATTGTTAAAAATTATTTTCAATTATGTAAAATCGAAAGGGGATTTACACATGAAGGAGCAATTCATAAAAGTTCCCACATTATTTCAAAAATTAAAACAGGCAGAAAAGGAACATTGTCTGATTTATATTAACGCGCCAGGCGGTTATGGAAAAAGTACAGCAGTACAATACTATTTGCGCAATAAACCTCACATTACAATAAGTGGCGTGGATGGATTCTTTGACCCTATGCCTTTGCCAGAAACTATTCTACAAACAGTAGTAGTTATTGAAGATCTCTCATTTCTTAATGAAAAAGAAAGTTTTAAATACCTTAGCTCTTTGTTGGAATCAACAGAGAAATGGTTTATTCTAATTGGAAGAAGTCCTCTTCCTATGTGGTTACAAGCACAGATCACAGACCGCAAAATTCTATTAGCAGTAGAACACGATTTAATGTGGAATTCACAACAAATTAGGAGGTTTCTTACAGAAATTGAAGTAAAAGTTACCCCAAAGGAAGCAGAACAAATTGCAGCAGATACTATGGGACACCCAGTAACAATAAAATTATTGGCACAACGTATGAAGGAAGGGTTGCCTTATGGGGCAGAAGCAATAGGAAAAACAAAAATTGATTTATACCATTACTTAGATTATGCTTTTTATAGATATTTGGACGAAGAATTGAAACAGGCAATACTTCGCCTTGCAGGCTTTGAAAGTTTCACGCTTCCTATGGCCGAGATGATTACAGGTTGCAGCAATGCAAGCCTGCTAATTAAAAAATCAATGGCAGTTAGTGATTTCTTGCAAAATGATGGACGAGGTAACTATAGTATGCGATACATCCTTCAAGAATACTTAATGTGGAAACAAAAGACTGAGCTAACTAAGGAGCAATACAATAATATTCATTATAATGCAGGGCTTTTTTTTGAACTTCAAGGAAATATAAAAAAGGCATTGATCCATTATGAAAAAGCAAACAGACATGGAAAAATTGCAGAACTTTTAATTAAAAATTCTATGAAACACCCAGGTAATGGACATTATTATGAAACTAGGGCATATTATTTAAATCTTCCAAAAGAGCAGGTAGAGAAGTCTCCAACCTTGATTGCAGGTTTATGTATGCTTCACTCCTTGCTTATGCAAACTGAGCAAAGCGAGCAGTGGTATGATACTCTTAAAGCTTTTGAGCAAAAATCAGGAATCCCGGCTAGTCAAAAAAAAGAAGCAAAAAGTCGTTTAGCATACCTAGATATTGCGTTACCACACAGAGGTAGTGTAGGTCTTTCAAAAATGCTAAAAAATGTAGCTTTACTATGTAGTAAAAGATCAGTATCGCTATCGGAATTTTCAATTACCAGTAATATGCCATCTGTAATGAATGGTGGCAAAGATTTTTGTGAATGGAGCAAAATAGATAAAGAACTAGCAAGAACACTAAAAAAACCTGTTGAAT
The DNA here is from genome assembly GCA_036646055.1 of Anaerovoracaceae bacterium. Lineage (GTDB taxonomy): Bacteria > Bacillota > Clostridia > Peptostreptococcales > Anaerovoracaceae > JAVWMQ01. Next base: position 207,728 of record JAVXMY010000002.1, read on the forward strand.
TGGTACTTGGAACTTTTGGGTCAGGATTAGTTAATGTAGCATTAGCTGAAAGTGCTTTTGAAAAACGTAGCATGGATGCATATGATATTTTGTCTCTATTAAATAGTGGCTATACTATGGCGGAGACTAAGGGTACAGATGAGATGTGTTTTGCTAGCATTGGCATTATGACTAGAATTCATATTAGCAGAAAACAACCGCAGCTTGCATCTTCTTTGCTTATGGATTTTAAAAAGAAGGTGATAAAAGAAGGACAAAGCCATTTAATTCCTAATATAAATGCTTTATCTGTTGCTACAGAACTTTTTACAGGTAATGTAGATATAGCAAATCAATGGCTTACCAATGAAGCCCCCAATGAAAACTTGGAGTTTTATATATTGGAACGTTATCGATATTTAATTAAAATTAAAGCCTACATTGCACTTGGTAGATTAGAGGAAGCCGCAAATCTTATTGAACGTCTTTCATATTACTTTGAGGAGTATGGCAGAAACTATCAACAGATTGAAAATGGGATACTTCGTGCTATTGTTCAGCATCGAATGCATCTTGGCAACTGGAAAATGAGTCTAACTAAAGCATTAAAAAAAGCAGAGAATTATCAGTTTATCTCAGTAGTTGCAGAATATGGCGTAGCGCTTCACCCTCTTTTAAAGGAAGCTGGGGATTTGGGACTTTCAAAAAAATATGAAAATAAGTTATATGCAGCAGTTAAAGAATTTGCATTAGGTTATCCCAAATATTTAGAGACTATACAAGTACTCACAGAACCTCTTACCGAAATGGAAGAGAAAATATTGCCATTGTTATGTAGTGGTCTAGCAATGAATGAAATCGCAACTCGATGCGGCATTACCTACAATACTGTAAAATATCACAACCGAAATCTTTATCGTAAACTTGGAGTAAAGAACAGACAGCAAGTACAGGTAGTAGCAAGACAGATTGGGTTGTATGGAGGTATATAAAATATGAAATGGAAAAAAGACATGACGATAAACAAACATGGGCCCTGGCAATTATGCTTGGGCAATAAGATCGTTTCTATTGCTAAAGAGGATATTTATATTGTAAAAGCTGTGGAAGATGGTATTTCTAAAGACGAAGATTTAGTGAGACTAATCGCAGAAACCGAAGAAATTGATGAAATTTCAGCAGCCTTTGGGCTAGCGCAGTTTCTGCTTGATTATAGTGATTTTATTGCAGAGGATAACTCGCATTACATTATTACTAATTAATATATTTATTTATGGAGGATTTATAAAAATGAAAAAAAAATTAAAACGAAAAATGTTAGCGGTGGTATTATCTGCCTTTCTGATTCTTCAAGCAGCTGGCATATCGCCAGTTTATGCTGTAGAAAATGATAAGATTGATACTACAACAAAGCAAAGTACATCGAACGATAAATTGCAATCTTCATCAACTACAGAAGGTTCTACGTGGCTTGATCATGCGGCGACGCAATTTGCTAGTGGTAATGGAACTCTAGAATCTCCCTACCTTATTTCTAATGCAGAAGAATTAGCCTATCTTGCAAAAATTTCGAATGATAAAACCTTTTCAAGACCTAATACTGAAAATAAATTTTTTAAATTAACGGAAAATATTGATTTATCCCAATATCAATGGGTTCCAATTGGTAGAAGTGGTTGGAATATTTCAGAATATGATGGTCAGTTTTATGGTTACTTTGATGGTAATGGAAAAACTATTATTGGTATGAATGTGGATGAAACAAGCACAGAGTGTTATGCAGGTCTCTTTGGTGCCATAAGTGGACCTAATGCAAATCAAGCATCACTCATAAAAGATTTAACAATTAAAAATGCAACAATTAAAACTAACGTCACCCAATATGATGAAACTAACTGTGGCATTTTAGTTGGTAGTATTGGGACATTAAGCAACTCAGCAAATAATACATTAGTTGAAAACATTAATGTGTCGGGCAATATTATAAAAAATGCTGCTAATAAAAAAGGTATAAAAGCTGGTGGAGTAGCTGGAAATGCGCAACACGTTACATTTAATAACTGTATGTCGAGTACTAATATTTATGGCCAAGATGGCATCAAAACATCTTATTCAGGGGGATTATTTGGTATGCTTAGCAACGCTGTTGTTAACAACTCTACTGCTTTAGGAAAAATAGAAAATGGAACATGGACATTGGGTGGGGTTGCAGCCCAAGCAAACGATAGCAAATTAGAAAATTGTATTGCAAATGTAAACATTAATGGAAACGATTGGCGACTTGGCGGATTTATTGGTTATGCTTCAAATGCTATAGCCAATAAGTGTGCTGCATATGGTGATGTCACTTTTGACAATAATTTCGATAATGCAAGAACTGGCGGTTTTTTTGGAGAAGCTGAGTCTGGAAAATTTACACAATGCTATTCTACAGGAAAAGTCATGTCTACAAATAGCGAAATAACAGTAGGTGCTTATGGTGGATATATATCAAAAGGTGTCGAAATTGAAGGTGCTTATTACGATGCTCCTAACAAAGAGTTAAAAGTTATTGGTGTTGTAAAAGAAGGCACAAAATACGATATTTTAAAATCTGATATAGCTAAAATTGCCACTTTAATTTCAAATTCAATCACATCTACTGTTCCCGCTGATTATACAAAGGTTAGTACAGCAATTGAAATGGCAAATGCTTTAAAAAAAGACAATTATGAAGATTTTAGCGCTCTGGAAAGTGCAATAAATGCAGTTAATTTTAATAAATTCTTAAATGAACAGTATGTGGTTTTAGGCTACGCTAAATCTATTGAAGATGCAATTGCCGCCCTTCAAAAAAAACCCGCAGTGCCATCAGACATTCCATATCCAGAATATAAACCGATTGTTAGCGATGATGGTAAAATTGAAGTTACAGTGAATAAGCCAGACGAAAATGGTAAGGTTGAAGCAGATGTTCCAGATAGCGCAGTAAATAATGCTCTAGACAAGGTTATTGCAGATGTTGAAGCTGGAAACAAAGAAAATGTTGTAGTTGAAATTAAAGTTAATACAGATAGCAAAGCAGAAGCTGTTGATGTTAAGGTTGACTCAGCATCAATAGATAAAATTGCTAAAACAAAAAATGCAACACTTAAAGTTGAATCAAACGTAGGTGCTTTGGAATTAGACAATGATGTTCTAAAAGAAATTTCAAAGAATGCTGGCGGAGGTAAAGTTAACATTTCAATTGAAAAACCAAAAGTTGAAAATATGCCAGCTAAGCAGCAGGAAACAATTAAGGAAATTGCTAAGAAAGGCATGGTGTTTAATCTAAGCATTACAGCCGGAGACAAAAAAATCTCAAACTTAGGGGGAATTGCAACACTTTCTGTAGATTATGATTTACCAGAAAACGAAGTTGCAGAAGGAGTTAGAGTTTACTTTGTTAATGACAATGGCGAGATTAAACCAGTTGATGCACATTATGATGCTAAGAGCAAGAAAATTGTTATGAGTACAGACCATTTCTCAGTTTATGCTGTAAGTTATGTAAATGTACCTACTAAGGTTGGAATTCTAAGAACTGCTAATGACAAGGGTAGAGCATCTCTAAGATGGTCTAGAGCTACTAATGATCCTGAAGGATACAGAGTATACAGATCAGCAACTAAAGATGGCAAGTACAAACCAATTGCTTGGGTGAAAAACGGTAAGGCTAAAACTTACAAAGAAAAAGCTAAGAAAACTAACAAGACTTACTACTATAAGGTTAGAGCTTACAAGAATATGGATGGCAAAAAGGTTTGGGGAGGATACTCACCAATCAAAGTTGTTAAATTCTAACTTCGACTAATTAAATAACATAAAAAAACATCCCTGGTAAAACGCGGGGGTGTTTTCTTGTTTAAATTTAGTTCTATAATAAGTGTGGAGTTTAATAGCAAAAGCTCATTCAACTGTCTCAACATTTTTTTAAGTGCTAGGAATAAATGTCTTTTTTATATGTATTGAAAGTTGTTTTCTTGCTTATTTGGAGCAGAATACTTCAATTGCAGCAGCCATAAATGCAGCTGTACCCTCTCCATTTTGATCAATATTTTTAGTAAAACGCTCATCACCCACATACATTAGACCCAAGCCAGACAAAATCTCTTTTGAACAATTGTAGAAATTAGCTGTAATAAACTCCTGCCATTTCTTTACAAGTTCTTGAGCTTCATTGCTTTCCGGTTGAATATTGCGTTTCTCACCAAAAGCTTGTAAAATTGCCTTGCCCTCATCAAATAACATTTTCCACTGGTTATCATCATAATTTCCTGCCTTTTGCTCGCTTTCAGTATAAGCAACAGTGTCACCCCAACGTTCCTTTACCTCCTTAGCATATTTCTTCTTAGTCATTTCAAATTCGCTATTATCAAATTGTTTAAAACTCATATCATGTTCTCCTTTCAAAGTATTATCAACAAGGGCAATTAAATCGTTTATGCGACTTCGCTTTTGCAAAAGCAACTCCCTATGTTTTGTTAAGGCTTTTGCCTTATCGTAGTTTGAATTCGTTATAATTTCCTTAATGTCCTTTAGAGAAAAGTCTAATTCTCTAAAGAACAGAATTTGTTGCAGGGTTTCCAGTGCAGTACTATTGTAAATGCGATAACCTGAATCTGTAATCTCGCTTGGCTTTAATAAACCAATTTCATCATAGTAATGCAAGGTTCGCACTGTAATTCCTGTCAACTTTGCCACTTCATTTATTTTCACTTCCTAAATTCCTCCATTTCATATTTTATGTTTTCCAACTATAAGTATACTTTACACTATTACGTAACGTAATAGTCAATAGTTTTTGAAATATTATTTAAAATTTCATTTCTTCTGCTACCACAAAAATACACAAAGCAACTGTCTATTTTAGTATAAGAATAAAAAAACAGCTATATTCATTATATAACTGTTTTTTTCTAAATCTATTTAGTGATTTTAAATGTTCTTGTAATCGGCATTGCCTGATAGTCTCCTCCAAGGGTAACAACCGTTACAATATAGCGACCAGGTTCTGTAGGTGGAGTCGTTGTGCTTGAGTAAATTCTCCACTTACTTGTAAACCCTGAATATAAATATTTTACACTTTCTTGTGAAGCGGTTTTATTCCCCTCATAAGATAAATTTGCGCCAAAATCAAACTCTTTTGCCTGCTTAGTTGTCATTCTATTTCTAGGTATTTCTTGGTTCCAAGATAGTTTAACCCCCTTATAATGAGGTTTCACTAATATCGCCCCAACTCCAATTCCTGTGTTATAATTTGGACTTGTAACTACTGATGTTACCGCATAACCACCAGCCCTGTTTGGTGTTCCAAATGAAATTCTCATAGAATCAGTTATATGAGGAAGATTATTAACAACTTTAATTATTTGCCCCACTGTTCCCTTATCCAAATTAAACGTTTTAAGTAGTGAAAGCATTTGCTTTGACCCTAATAATTCCCGAAGTTCTTTAAGCGTAATCCCATTATTTAAAATATCTTTGATTGATTTGTTAAATATAGCTTTAATTACTGGATCTATTAAGCCTATAATTGCACTATTTTCATAACGATCTGGAAGGTCAATATAAACTCCTGTTGTTACATTCCTTGTAATCCCAGCATAAACTGTATAAATATCGAAGTCATCTTTAACACTTGTTGTTACCATATCCTTTGGAACTGCTTCCTCTGGAAAAATATTTGTAAATCTAACCTTTACGCCAACCCTTGCCTTTGTCACCTTAACAGTTCCACTGACTGTCTCGGATTTTTTCATAGTATCATTGCCAACAAAAACTAGTTTCACATTTTGCTCACCAGCACCCATAATTCTATATGAAGAAAACAATCCAGGTTCCCCTTCAATCTTTGACCAACCCTTAAGTCCTTTTATTCCTGATGTGTTCAAATAGCTATCAGCATAATATTTCATTTCAAAATTGTCTATTGAAAGATTTTCTCTTGCTGGCAACTTTGATTTTTCCCAATCAATCACCTTATCTAGAATTTCTTTTTTCATCACATTTGCATCAGCATTATAGGTAAATGACGGATCCTTTTTTAGTACTACTAAACTTTCTCCACGATTATCTGTTACTTGAACAGTAACCTCTACTGACCCCGGTGTATGAGTCCTCGCTCCATCCCATGAAAAACGGATTTTCCATTCACCTGGTTTAAAGTTATTGTCTTTGTTAGTCAAAGGCTCAAATCTATTACTATATTTTTCATATTCAATTTTAATTTCTTCTTTTGTCAAAAGAGGGTCAATTGATTTTATTACTGCCTTATAAATAGCCTCTCTAGTAGCTTCAATGTTATATGAAGCATCTTTGTTAAAGGCCATATCAACTTGGTATGGAGCCTTCTTAAGCTCTATCTTTGCATCTTTAAGCCCTTTTACTTTAACGACTCCCTCTGCAGTAATGCCTCCTGCCGAAATTCTTATCTTTTGTTCCCCTGCAGCAATTCCCGGATATTCAAGTCCCGCTTTTTTGCCTCCTTCTAGTCCAATCCAGGCTTTGCCAAGAGTTCCTACCGAACCTGTTTTAGCCGTTGCATAGTACTCCATATTCACATCATCTACAGATAATTTTGGAGAACTTGATTTCACTAACTTATCAAAAATCACCTGCTTAAACTGACCATAATCCATTGTATAATCATCATTATAAATCAGCTCAACCTGAACACCATCATTTAACTCTATTGATGAAACTGCCTGTGAAACCTTGGTAAATTCCACCTCTTTAGTTGTTCCTGCTATACGAACCTTGTATGCTCCATCCTTATTCTTAGCCAACGCTGGGTGATTATATGTTGTTGTCCACACAAAACCAGTTGTTGTTTTAAACCCGTTAACCGATCCCCAACCTTTATTTGAAGACAACCCTGATGTTGACTTACCTGCACAATAATATTCCCATTTTATTCCTTGAAGATCCTCTTCCTCTGGATTTTTAATTAACGCATTTCCTAATTTAGCTTTAACTGTTGCCTCATCATCAGTTGTATTAATCATTGCTGTGCCATCTAGCAAAACACGCTCAGCCTGTTTTGTTGCCTCATCAGTTACTTTTTCAGTTGACTGTTGTTCATTAATACCCTCAGCACCTTGACTTGCTATGGCGTTTAATGGTACTGACATTTGCACTACCATAATAGCTGCTAGCAAGTAAGCTATTAGTTTTCTACCTTTTTTCTTTTTCATATTCCTTACCTTCCTTAAAAAATCATGATGTATGGAAGATAAAAAAACTACCATATACACCATGGTAGCTAGGCTGTCTAATTAGACCCTTGGCTTTGCGTCCCGACCTCGCAGCCGGTTTGCCTTTGTCAATTAATTATCAATATATTCTCGATTTCAATTATAGGACACCTTGACTAATTAGTCAAATCAATTTCAGCATTGGTTTAATATTATATCCAGTTGACAATTCATGTACCCTCCGCTATAATAACGCTATGACTTAAATTGTTTTTTTAGTCATAGATAGGAGAAACAATATGCCACGAAGCTTTACAGCTCAAGAAAAACAGAATATACATTCCAAGTTAATTACAGAGTGTGAAAAAAGTTGGGCGAAGTTTGGTTATAAAAAAACGAATATAGATGAATTATGTGTTAAATCAGGTATTTCTAAAGGCGCATTCTATGGTTTTTTTGAATCAAAAGAAGCACTTTTTTGTGAAACCTTACGACTTGTGCAAGATCGACTTTACAGTTACGCCAATGATATTATGGAAAGAGAACCGAACAAATATGGCCTTGCCAAGGTCTTGAAGACCATCTACCGAGAGTATGATAAGTGCAGTTTTATATGCAACACACATAGTATGGATTTTATCAGTTTTACCAACAAATTAAATCCACAACAATTAAATCAAATTGAAGAGTACAGTGAAAAAAGCAGTATGCTTTTCTTTGAAAAGCCTTATCTAAAATTTGCAGTGGAAAAAGACAAGGGTATCGCAGCGCTCTATGTTGCGCTCTCCAGCATTTCAGTTAAAGAAGAACTTCTCTATAATCACTTGGAAGTTTTTGACTTTATGGTAGATAGCTTAATTGATAAAGTATTTATATAAAAGTGGACATAGTTTTTCAAGCAAAACAGTGTCCACATTACAAAGACGGAGGTCATACAAATGAAAATCGGAATTTCTTTAGGTTGTGTTTTAGGTGTTATTTTACTTATTATCGGTAGTATTGGATTTTTACTTTCAAAAAAGAAACAAGAAAAATGCAAATGGTGCCCTTGGGTTGTCCTTGCCGGTGTTTGTGCACTTATCACCGCAGGAGTAAATGCCTTCTACTTTCTTGCATTATAAAACTACAAAAACGAGGTAACCCAAATGTCTAAATCAAAACTATTTTCTAAAAACTTTACCCTTGTGGTTATAGGTCAAATTATATCTCTCTTTGGTAACGCTATTTTACGATTTGCGTTACCCCTTTATCTACTTAAGGAAACAGGTTCACCGGCCCTATTCGGCTTCGTAACAGCCTGTTCTTTTCTGCCAATGATTGTATTGTCTCTTGTGGGCGGTGTTTTAGCTGACAGAGTAAACAAGCGAAATATTATGGTAATTCTAGACTTTTTGACAGGAATAATTATTACCATTTTTTTCTTTGCACTAGGTGAATTCCCTGTCGTTCCACTGATTACAATTACACTTATGCTGCTCTACGGCATCAGCGGAACCTACCAGCCCACCGTACAGGCCAGCATTCCCGTTTTGGTATCTAAGGAACACATACTATCAGCTGGAGCTGTAGTCAATCAAATTGGCTCACTGGCAGGACTTTCTGGGCCTATTATCGGTGGTATTTTATTTGGTGCTTTTGGATTAACACCAATTTTAATTATTAGTATTATTTGCTTTTTACTGGCTGCAATTATGGAGATTTTTATTTGTATTCCATTTACCCCAAGGATGAGTGATATGGACATGTTCACTATTATCAAAGAGGATCTACGAGATAGCATACAATATATGAAAGATGAAAACCCAGTATTGCTAAAAATCATCGCAATTGTAGCTTTGTTCAATCTGTTAATATCTTCCCTACTAATCATTGGTATGCCTGTTTTAATTATCAATACTCTTAAAATGAGCGATGAGATGTTGGGCTTTGCTCAGGGAGCATTAGCACTTGGAGGTCTTGGTGGTGGTATCTGTACAGCAGTATTTAGCAAAAAACTAAAAGTAGCAAATGCACATATGCTACTTTTCTTTTGTAGCCTATCTATTGTTGTCATGGCAATCCCGCTGCTTCTGCATATGCCGAATATGATTTGCTATGTAGTACTTACACTGGCAAGCTTTATGATTATGGCTTTTGCCACCATCTTTTCGGTACAAATGCTCGCCCTGGTACAAACACAGACACCAGAAATTTTGGTTGGAAAGATCATGGCACTTATGATGTCACTTGTAATGATAAGTCAACCCATTGGGCAAGCAATATATGGAGTCATATTTGATTGCTTTGACAATTCCGCCGGCATGATTGCTCTCGTTGTTGCTTGTTTTTCTTGTATCATTTTTAGCAGAACAAAAAAACTGTTTGTTAAAATAGGAAGCTAGCTATATTGCATACTACAAAAGCTAAAGAGCGAAAAAATAATACAGCAAATTGAGTAACACTAAACATGGAATATGGTGCATTTAATACAAAACCATTTTTCAATGCTATCGCCCCTAAATGATCAATTAGCATAGAGACAACCGCAAATATTTTTAATGAATTTCCTGTTAATATTTTTTTCATAATTATATAACTGATAATTTTAGTTATTTACCTTGATGTAATAGTCCAAACTTACCACATCTTCTTTATAATTATCAGCAACGATTTGAATAATATAAGAACCTTTCTTAAAGTAGAGCTTTTGAATGTCGCTAATTGATTTTCCGTCTATCTGATAATAAGTTTTGTTGTTATCATCAATAATTACAATATGGAGTTTTCCATCATCTGTCGATGCCTTCGCAGTGATATTTAATTTACCACTTTTGGGAATTACAAAATATCCCGTTCCTACATCAAGTGAATCTTCCGAGGTATTGTTACCTTGATATGTTTGAGATTTCCCCATTGAAAAGTTTACTGCATTATCCTCTTGGAAGTTTAGATACATTCCAACAATTATCGCTACTGCAATTATGGTAATGTCTACAATTAAAATTTTAAGTTTATTCTTCTTATCTTTCTCTGAATCAATTCTTTTAACAACAGTAGCATCTCCTCGTAACAATTCATCAACTGATATTTTGAAATGCTCACTAATTTTCATAAGTGTCTCTAAGTCTGGATAACTTTTTTCGTTTTCCCAATTAGATATTGTCTGTCTGGTAACATGAAGTAAATTAGCAAAATCATCTTGACTCAAATGATTTTCTTTGCGCAAATGGTTGATTCGATCTCCTATATTCATTTTAAATCAGTCCTCCTTTCAAGGAATATTATACGCTGTTCCCTTAATTATTCTATCAAAACTGCTTTACATTACCGCAAATATTCTTTTACATAGTGTTTAATCATTTTATATAAATGGCCGTAACTTACTCTCCAGCTAATGATGGGCAAATCTGACCGAAAATCTACATCCAATTTGCTTTGCAAATTGGGGTAGGCTATTCCCACTCGATATCCCTACTTTAATTTCTCTTTATTACCGTTGATATTTCAATGTTTCTCGCATAGCAGTTATCCTCATTATCTCTATTATTTTCATATAATACTCCTTTTGCGGCCAATATGCGGTCAATATTAGCATCTTATTTTATATTTTAAAACAAAGCTGTTTTTTATATAAGGTGCTCTTTTTTAGTATTATTTACATCTATAACTTCTTATTTCTTGCTTATCTAAGCACAATGCTTTTATTTAATTTTTCTAATTCTTCGCGCTCCGTTTTCTTCAAACTCAACGTTAATACCATTTCGCAATTTTTGATAATTTTGATAGTTAATTTGCATAATGTCAGCAAAGTTTGGAGTATGGCAAAGCTCACCCGCCACTTTTTCGACTGTCGATTTAGGCAAATGAGGGTTTATTTTATTAAGCTTTCCAAAATCACGCTCGGCAAAACAACCTGCTTTTTACTTTCTCGTCCGCTGCCCTCTGGGAGAATTTCGGGCTTTTCTGTCATGCAGTTTATGACGTTGTAGCCGTTTTGTGTAACAAGTTTTTGGATGCAGGCCTTTTCTATCATGTCTTCGGATATGAAGTTTGGCATAGTATCACATCCACCATTATTCCTTTAAACCAGGATTTTTTTATATAAAATGTTTTCTAAAACCTTTAATTCGCTTGCTTTTACTACACAGCCTAAATTGTTTGGTATTTGTGCAACTGTTTGTATTCCAGTCACTTGCCGTACTTCACCTACAACGGTATGTTGCGGACCAGCATGAAGCACGCCTACAAAAAACAATCGCTTTCCCCAGCTTATTGTATTGTTTTCTACATTCATTTTGTCTATTAATGCAAATACTGGTGAACCACTTGAACCGGGGAAGCATGCCATATCAATTAGAAATTCACTTTTACCCTCAAAATTATTTTTGATATGGGTTGCAGAAATTCCTTTTCTTATTATAGGTTTATTGTTGTATTCATCGCAAATGCCAGTTGGATAGCCAATCATAATTAAATCTTCCATAGCATCTCAAGTCATAATTTCATCAGTAGACGGAGTCATATCCATAGAAATTGCGTGATAATGCACCTCTGGTATATTGGCTGTGTTTTCTCGTTGCTTGCTTACTTGCGATAAAAAAGTATTTCCTTTAATTATGTTTGTCATATCAAAACAACACAAATCAATATTCGGATCTGGATGCATAATCCAAGATGCATTTTTTAATGTTTCCGAAAAAGTTTGCTGATCATTGGGGTTACCGTTTTCATCTTTAGTGCAGAAAGTGATAGTAGTTTCATCATAATGTTTTATCACATGCTTATTGGTAACAAGAATTAATTTCGCTTGTCCTGATGTTTTATTGTGGCACATGTAAATAAAGAATCCTGTTCCTGTGCTTGTTGTGCCATCAATATGTTTCGTTTTAAACATAACAGTAGAATATGTTAGCCGTTCATAAGTTTTCATTCTATACCTCCAATTTTTCGCTCATCAGTCGAGGTTTAACTCTTTGCAAGTAAAATACAACCATTCTAAATATTTTTCGTCGTATAAAATAATTGAATTTATATGTGCTTGTTTAGCGTTTATTGCAACAACTCCCCCTGTACCTATGCAACTTGCCATAATAACACCTCCCATTTTCTACAAATCAAACACTACGTTTTTTATTGTTTATAACAGTTTTTGTAATCATAATTTTATAATCCATTTACCTGTTTTATTAGAGCCTTCTCTATCAATAATATTCAGCTCACGAAGTCTTTTTATAGCTCTATCAATAGTCGCTAAAGAAACCATTATTTTACAACTCAATTCTTTTTTAGTAATGCCATTATTTTCTTTAATGAGCATTAAAATCTTTTTCTCCGTTTCATTTATTACGTCATTTATTACATCATTTATCACTTCATTTGTTACATCATTTACTGGTTCAGCAAACATAAATGTAACTACTAAAAAGTTTGGTGTAATTTCAAAAGCACTTTTATCGTATTTTTCTAAAATTCTACTCATACCAGAGCCCAACTGCTCCACAAGTCCAACATCTTTGAAAACACGCATTAATTCTCTGTTTCTTGGCATAGAACGACAATGAAAGAAATCTTCTTCACTTAGACCATTTAGCAATCCACCATAAGAAGTTATAACAATTCTATCTGAAAATATTTCAAAAAGTGGTGGTACTTCATAAGTGTAATCGTTGTGCACAATAGCATTTATCACAGCTTCCCTTAAAGCAACTCTGTCCACGAGCTTCCTCTCTAAACGTTCTTTACTTGTAATTTTCGCATTGGTTTTATTCTCAATATCCAATCTATCCAAAACACTTTTTGTTGCTTTAATAAGTGAGCAATAACCATACTCTTCATTTTCTATTAAATCTACTTTCGTAGTACCAGCATACTTCGCTATTTTTATTTATACTCCATTATTATCAGCTAATAGATATGCAATATAATTGTACTCTTTATCTTTTGTCAGTAAATCCAAATTTTCTTTGAATTTATCATTCAAGGTTAAATCCTTTGATTGATAATATATTTGTAGTTGCTCAAAAGATAAACCACTTCTTGGAGATTCAATTTTACTTAGTGAATTTCTGATTCTGCGTGAAAATAGTTCCTCAATCATGCTTTCTGTCATTTGCTGATTGCCACTGCCAATTCTGATAAAACAACCTCGAGGTGACATTCCATTTTTCGCAAGATAATATGGTTTTTCTTGTCCACTTGAAACAATTAGGTGAATATATTTTTTATCTTTTTCAGATTTCACAACAATATCAAATAAACCTAAAGTAGCAGGCTTTATATTGTTTTTTATTCTATCGGAAAGTTGAAGCTGAATTTGATCAACATTTTCCAACCCCAAAATATTGCCATCATCACCTATGCCCATAAATATATCTCCGCCTTCTTTTGAATTAAGAAAAGCTACAACTTCATTTTCAATTCTATCAGTAAGACTTGCTTTAAATTCTGTATTTTTATTTTCAACAAGCATATGTTTGCCTCCTTAGATTCCTTTATATTATTTATGATTTATACTTTTTTATGCTGCGTTAGGATATCTTGTATAAACATACTCATAAATTTGTTGGCGATACCATGATATGCTCATTTCATCATAACATTCAGGTAATTCTGCCCATAATGTGTCACGAATAAGATTATCTATAACAGCTTTTGTTTCTTGCTTGTCGGTCCAATGGTCAAGCTCTGCAATTTTTTCTTTTATTGTTTTAAAAAGCGTAATAGCTACACATATTTCAACATATATAATGTTATTATATTACAAAACCAAGCAATATAAAAGGAAATAACATATTGAATTACAAGAACACTTTTAATGAAACATAAAAACAAGCTAACTAAAAAAGAGCCATAAATATTGAAGTTTCAACATTTATGGCTTGTTTATACTATTCCACCTTCCTAACTATTCTTGCTGCGCTTCCCTTGCAACAATTGGGAAGGTTACTCCCACTCGATTGTTGCTGGAGGTTTAGGTGTTACGTCGTACATTACTCTGTTTACGCCATCAACTTCTGCTACAATTCTGCAGGCGATTTTGTTTAGTAATGGGTATGGTAGTTCTGCTACATCTGCACTCATTGCATCACTTGAAAGAATTGCACGAATGGCAATTGCCTGTTCATAAGTTCTAGCACCATCTTTAACTCCAACTGATCTGCATCCTGGGCAAACTGTGAAGTACTGCCAGATACTTTCATCTAAACCAGCAAGGGCAATTTCTTCTCTCAAAATTGCGTCAGACTCTCTAACATATTCTAGTTTTTCACGAGTAATTGCTCCAACAACTCTAACTCCAAGACCTGGTCCTGGGAAAGGCTGTCTCCACACCTGTTCATGAGGAAGGCCTAAAGCCTCGCCAACTGCACGAACTTCATCTTTAAATAGCCATTTAACTGGCTCAAGTAGTTCAAACTCCATATCTTCAGGAAGCCCGCCAACATTGTGGTGTGATTTAACAACACCCTTACTTGATGCGCTTTCAATAATATCTGGGTAAATTGTACCCTGAACCAAGAAATCCATCTTTCCTAGCTTAGCACTTTCATCTTCAAATACCCTGATGAATTCTTCACCAATAATTTTTCTCTTCTTTTCTGGATCATCAACGCCCTCAAGTTTGCCAAGGAATCTGTCAATGCCGTTAATTGTAACAAGAGGCATACCAAACTGGTTACCAAAAATCTCATTAATTAATTCAGGCTCACCTTTTCTCATAAGCCCGTGGTTAACAAACATACAAGTTAGCTGTTTTCCAATAGCCTTATATACAAGAGCTGCACAAACTGAACTATCAACACCGCCGCTCAAAGCACAAAGTACTTTTTTGTCTCCAACTGTCTTTCTAATTTGCTCAATTGCATCTTCAATAAATGCTTCAATTGTCCATTGACATGCAAAACCACACTGACCAATGAACTCTTTGATTTCTCCATCTGATTTAGTATTTCCCATTTCTAAAACAGGAACTCCTACAGATTTAACCGCTGATAAATCTGCTGTAACTTCGTCATCGCCAATAACGATAATTGCCTTTGGATTAAGGCTTTTTATATCCGCTGTATATGGCTTAACTTCACAATAAACATTGGCCGTTCTTGCACTTTTAGCAACCTGCTGATTATTATGAGCGCCAAAATCCACAACTAATAATAGTTCTTTTTTCATGGTAATCTCCTCCAAAATTTCTCCGATATTATATTATAAACCACCAAAAATTCAATTGCAATAATTCATGGCCCTTTTCTTATAGTTTTTCTATTTTGATCATATTTGTATTTCCGCTTTCAGCAACAGGTACCCCTGCAGTGATTACGATTTGATCCCCTTCTTTGGCAAGTTCCTTGGCCAAAACAGTATCCTTAACATCCTCTAGGAATTTCTCCACATTCTCAAAGTAATGAATCATCACAGGACGTACACCCCAAAGTAGTGACATTTGGTGATAAACCTTTTCTTTATGGCTAGCCCCCAGAATAGGTTTAATTGGTCTAAACTTAGCTACTCTGGCAGCAGTTTTTCCTGATGTTGTTGCAGCCACAATTGCAGCGCAATCTAGGTCAGCTGCAATTGTGCAGGCCGCATGTCCGATTGCGTTTGCTGTATCATCAGCCTTAGTAAACATGATTTTGTCATAAAGTCCGGATCTGATTGCGTCTTTTTCGGCCTGTCTGACAATTTTCGTCATAGTCTTCACACTTTTGACAGGAAATTGTCCGGCTGCACTTTCACCGCTAAGCATTACGGCAGAAGTTCCATCAAATACTGCATTTGCTACATCACTGATTTCTGCTCTAGTTGGATTCGGACTATTTGTCATAGACTCTAGCATTTGTGTTGCCGTAATTACCAATTTACCTTCTTCGTTACATTTTTTGATAAATGCTTTTTGGTAGCCTGGTAATTTCGCATAATCCACTTCAACTCCCATGTCACCTCTAGCTACCATTATTCCATCAGAAAGAGTTAGAATTTCATTAAAGTTTCTAATACCCTCCATGTTTTCTATTTTGGATATTATTTTTATATTGCTTCCCCCATTTTTGTCTAAGAAATTTCTTACGTCTTTGACATCTTGTAGACTTCTTACAAATGAGGCAGCTACAAAGTCTACATCATTTTCGATTCCAAATAGTAAATCTGATTTATCTATTTCGCTTAAATATGGAACATCTAAATGGGTGTTTGGAATATTTACCCCTTTGTGGTCACTAATTTTGCCACCATTTTTAACTTTACATAAAACTTTGGAGTCCTGTATTTCTTCCACTATTAGGCTAACTCGACCATCATCAATTAAGATTCTCATACCTTTTTCTACTAGGTTTGCTAGGTGTTTGTATGATACACTCGCCTGCTCACTAGTACCCTCTACCTCTTGGGAAGTAAGCAGGAATGGGCGGTTTTTTTCCAAAATAGCAGAGCCACCTTTGATTTTACCAAGTCTGACTTCTGGTCCTTTGGTGTCTAATAGAACTGCTGCGCTTAGGCCTAGCTGATCTCTGACTTTTCTGAAGGTATCTATGGTTTTTTTGTGGCCTTCATGGGTGTTGTGACTAAAGTTTAGTCTTGCCACATTCATGCCGGCTTGCAACATTTGACCTATGGTTTTTTCGTCACTACTAGCTGGTCCTAGTGTACATACAATTTTGGTTTTTCTCATGGTTTTGCCTCCTTAGTTTTAATGGGAAATTCTATCCCGATTTATGCAAATTGATTACCAATTTATTGTTAGAAATATATGAAATAGTTTTTGACTATGAAGTACCCAATTAGAAGAATCATACCAACATTTAGAATGCTCCTTCTTAAGGCAATGGTTTCAAGGCCGTATATATCTTCCGTATCGCCTATTAGCGATCTAAGTTTTAGTATTTGTGCAATCCCAATAGCCACTGTAATTAGTATAATTGTAGGGAATATTTGTACGTCTTTTAGTATCATAGGGAGGAATCCGCCCCAGAAGTTTAAGAACACATGAATTATAATTGGGTAAATTAAGTTACCTGTTTTAGACATTACAATTGCTAAAATTGCTCCCATAAAAAAGGTATAAAATAGCTGCTCAATATTGCCATGATAAAGGGCAAACATTAGAGAGCTGATTAATATGGCTCCTCGTTTGCCATATACCATTAATCTTGTTAGGATAACTTGTCTGAAGATTAGTTCTTCTATAATTGGACCTAAGAAAACTACAACTCCTAAGATGTACCATTTAGGCATATTGGTAAGGGCTGTAGCTACTGTACTCTCCACTGGGCCTTTGCCTGCAATTGCTGATACAATTGTTGCCAAGTGATGACCTAAGAAATTAAATGCAAATGTTCCAGCTATCCCAACTAGTATCCACTTGATTACTGTCATTGGATCCATTGGGTGTTTTTCTAACCTAGTTTGTGGCACACTTTTGGCAACTACAAAGGTTACTGGTAAAACTAATATTATTGCCAATTGTGCTAGTAATATTCCTGTCTGATTTGGTATTACATTGACTATTATTCTTGCGCCAGCTGCTGTTGCAACCACTCCCAAAAAAAGGCCAAAGGCCAGCTGATTTACTAGGTTCTTTTTTGTTTCCATATTATTCTTCCTTATATATTAAAATAATACCTTCCACCATTTGAAGGCGGCTAATACACTTATACCCCTAGTATATTGATTCTTGCCCTTTTAATCAATACATCAGGCCATATTCTTTATTACTATTTGTTAACTATTTGAAGATAGATCAGTATTTAGAATGATTTTAGTAAATATAAAAATACTAGTACTATATTTTCCAATAGGAGAAAAATTGTACTAGTATTAATATTTTTGTAGATTAGCCCTATGCCTTTTAAGTAATTATTCTTGAATTTTAGGGTTTTTTCTAATTAGGTGATTTAATGTTAGCTCCAATTGTCTAATATCTATAGGTTTAGACAAATGGGCATCCATGCCCACACTGTGACTTGAAGCAATATCGTCGTCAAAGGCATTGGCAGTTAGTGCAATAATAGGAATAGTCTTAGCCCTTGGGTGACTACTCTCTCTAATTAACTTAGTAGCTTCAAAGCCATCCATAATTGGCATTCTAATATCCATAATAATTGCATCATAAGTATTAACACTAGAATTAGTAAACTTAGAAACCCCTTCAGCTCCATTAACAACTCTATTAACAGAAACTCCAAGACCTTCAAGAATCTTAATTGCAATCTTAGCATTTATATTGTGATCCTCACAAAGAAGAACTCTTACGCCCTTTAAGTCAACTGGTTCCATATTATCCTCATTGTTTTGGTCAATAATATCCCCTTCATAAACATCTACAATACCAGTAACAACAAATCTGGTACCAATGCCAAGTTCACTTTCACATTCAATTTTACCACCCATAACCTCTACAAGACTCTTAGTAATAGGAAGACCTAAACCAGTACCTGTAGTTTCAACTTTAGTACCTTGCTCACTTCTAGCAAAGGTATCGTACATTCTTGCCTGGAATTCCTTAGACATACCAATTCCATTGTCTTCAACAATGATTCTAGCTAAAGTGCGACCATCTTCAGGTGGCTGGTTTTCAACAGTAAAGCGAACCTTGCCTCCAGGCTTAGTAAACTTAACCCCATTAGAAAGCAAGTTAAATGCTATTTGGTTAACTCTAAGTTTATCTATAACAATACTATCAACTGTCATTTTGTAATCCAATTCGAAGGTTACGCCTCTTTCCTCTGCCAAAGTAGTAAATAAATTATTAAGTTGGTCAATAAATTCCCTTATATCTACAGGCTCTTCATTAATCTCTATAGCCTGTTTTTCTATTTTAGACATATCCAAAATATCGTTTACCAGGCTAATCATAAATCTACTAGAAGAAATAATATCTTCTAAATATTCTTCTGCATTATCCTTGTTTTTATCTAATTTCGCTAAAGTTGCAGAACCCATAATTCCATTTAGTGGAGTTCGCATATCGTGACTCATTCTAGACAAAAAGTCGCTCTTAGCACTATTTAGTTTCTCAAGTTGACGGGTATACTCTCTGTTTTTACGTTTGCTAAGCAATGCAAATATTGCAGTAGCAGCTACTAAAACAAATATAATTACACTAACCACAGTTCCAACAGGATTATCTCTAACTAATTTTTTAATAGTACTTTCCTTAATGTGAGAAAACGCCTCCTCTGAGTGCCTGTAAATATCTGATATATCTAGGTTAGATATGTATCTATTCAAAAGTCTAATAAAAATTTGATCAGTAGCAATAGGCACACCAATTTCCATCTCATCATGCTTTTCATCCATTGTAACAGTCATCATATCAATCAAATGCTTCTGCCTATAAAAATTAATGCTTCTATTATTTCCAATTCCAAAGTCTGCCTCACCCTTATTAACCGCCATGAGACATTCTTCAATACTATTATAAAATTTAACTTCCTTACATTCTGTAGTTTTCGTAAGTTTAGAACCACGTGGCAAGGCAATAATTTTGTTCTTCTGATCCTTTAAGTCCGCATGCCTCTTGGCATACTTAACAACCTCTGCTTCCAAGTATGGAATAGTAGTAGCAATACCAAACTTAGGATTAAACTTCTCATTAGTTGGTGTCCCAAGAATACAATTATATTCTCCACTATCAATGATTTTTTCTAGATCGTCCCCTGGCTTAAAGACTTCAAATTCCGCCTCAATTCCTGCAGCCTTAGCAACATCCTTCATTAGAGAAACTCCAATGCCTATGGCTTCTCCCGAATCATCACATAGGAAAGAATATGGCGCTGCACTAGGCATACAAAGAGCATTAATCTTAAATCCCCCATCCAAGAATTCCTGCTCTTCCTTATAAACTTCAAAACCTGCAGTCAACTTACCAAAATATTCTTCGCTTAAATCTTTTTGATACTCTGGATAAGCACTGCTAATCTTGGCTATAGCCTTATCAATTTCTTTTGTTAAATCCGTTCTGCCCTTAGTTGCTGCAAAGTAAAATGGTCTTGCAGCAAACTTAGCTATATCTCTGATTCCTGAATAAAAACTCAAGTTAGTCTTAGCTAAAACATCAGCTCTGCCATCTTTGACCGCATTAACCTGCTCCTTAATATTCTTAACCCAAACCTTTTCATAGTTAATGTTTTGATTTTTTAAAAAGGTAAATACCTCTTCATTTCTCGTAGTTGCACTTTTAATAAGTGCCACCTTTAGCACCTTTTTTCTCATGTAGTTTGTGCTATCAATATTCACATTATTTTCAGCAACACCAAAAGTTGTATAAGCCAAACCATAATGTCTGTCAGGGTATTCGTACATTTTTTCAAGCTGGTCGTTTTCAAGCATACCTCCGATCATGTCTGCTTCGCCAGACTTAACCATTGCCATAGACTCCATAAGTTCTTCATTTAGATCCATTTCTTCAAAAGTCACATACTCTATATCCCAACCAGTATACTGGGCAATTTTATTTGCGTAATCAAAAGTATAACCACCATAGACCTTGTCTTTGCTGACTTCAGAAAGCCCATCTTGATTTGGAAAACATATCCTAACCTTTTGGGTTTCTTCTTTCGTATTTTCTTTTTTAGCCATTGCTGGGTTGGCAAAAACCGCGCAGCACACTACTACTGCCAATGTGACAGCTGCTACTCTTTTGAAGGTATTCCTCATTTAATATTTCTCCATTCATAGATAATAAAAAAAATACCCACACACTTATCAAATAATATACCCTATCTTTTCAAAAGTAAACACCTTTATAAAACTTTTTTTGCACTTTATCCCATTTTAGTTATACCACCTACTTCCATTGTATTCAAACTACACAAAAACTCTTAATTTTAACCAAAAAACTGCTTCCTACCACTAGAATTCTAGTCGAGGGAAGCAGTCATAATTTAATCTCTAAAACCTTCGTAAAGTTTGACGCCAACTGTCATCAAAGCCCTATAGGCTATCAAGGCAGCAGCGACAAAGAGTACTAATACTACAGTTGCGTAAGACATAACTGTTATATGGTCCTTTAAGAAGAACAAATACAATAGAGTTGGAACAAGTACCGTTGCAATTGAAACTAAGGTTGCAATAAACGGTGCTAGTCCTTGCTTAATTGCTACAATTTCATTGGTCCAATCAAATTTAGGATATCTTAAATTTAATAAGACTCCTAGGAATCCATTTAAGCATGTAACAACAATAGGCATTAATAATGCAAATACAGATCCAATAATTGAAAGTTTAAATACAAAGATGTAAATTGCTACTGACACAATAATAAATGGCAAACTTACAATTATGTGAGGTAGTGCTTTAGATAGTAGCACGTCTCTATCTCTAATTGGTATAGATTGAGAAATCCATAAAGTCTTAGCTTCAATTGAGATAGTCGGTGCAGAAATAATAACTAAGGCTGCCATACCTGCAAGGACAATACCTACAAAGACTCCAACAGTATCTGCATTAATCCCCATTTGGTTTAACATAGAAACAGCCTGCAAGGCTGTATCCCCTTTGATTGCTAAGAAAATTGCTACACATGGCATAAAGGCCAAACCGATTCCTGCATTAAACATATACATTGGCATTTGCACGAAATGAGTTATTTCCTTTTTAACCAATGCAGACATTATAGATTCAGCCTTCATTGACTTATGCTTGTATACAGCCTTCTTACCACCTTTTTTGGATGTTGCAATTTTTACAAAGGATCTATCTAGTAAAATATATACTGCTACAAATGGTACCGCCACCCAAGCTACAAAGATTAATAGCTGAATGAAGTCTCCATAGGCAACAGCCTTACCCATAGCATAAAACGGTGGCAAGGCTTTTTGAACCGCTGCTCCAATTGTTTCTCCGTTTTCCATTAAGTATGTTAAGTATTTTTGCAAGTTGAAGCAAATATACATATATGCCATAAATAGGCCTACTGTTAAAACTGTAACTACTAGATTTTTGTTGCTCATTTTAGAGCTTACAAATGCAACTATCCATCCCACTGCTGCTGAAACAGTAATGGCAAAAACAGGCACTAGTACGACTGCTATAACATAAGCCAACAAAACTCCTGGGGTGAGAGATTTTTCCATAATGAAAACCACCAAAGCCGGGCCTACTACTAAGATTTCATAGACATAGTTAATTATTAATAATGCCGCTAATCTAGATAGAAGTATAAACTTAACCGGTATAGGCATTGATAACAATAATTCGTTGTCTTTGGCGTCGTAGATTTGGGTTTGAGTAAGGAATACGCTTCCGATGAAGCACAATAGGAATGACATTATTCCCATTAGTCCGAAGTACAGCCAGTCTAGACCTAAGGCACCAAATGGCTTAAGTATTGCGTGGAACATTCCCCCAAACAGACCTGCGAAAACTACAACTACATATATTAATAATATTCCATATAGAACATTTTTACCTTTGCTAGTTTTTTTCTTATCCCCTTTGAAGCTAAGTGAAAACATGGATTTTAGTTGAACTTTTATTAATGTTATTAACATGTTAGTCCTCCAAATCTAAGAAGACGTTTTCTAGAGAAGAATTCCCTTTAACTTCTTCCATTGTGCCAGATGCAATTAGTTTACCACCTTTGATAATAGCAACTTTGTCGCAAAGTTTTTCCGCTACTTCAAGTACATGGGTGGAGAAGAATATTGCCCCTCCTTCATTGCAAAGATCTCTCATCAAACCTTTTAGGATATGTGCAGCTTTAGGGTCTAATCCAACAAATGGCTCGTCCATAATCATTAACTTTGGTTTGTGAATTAGGGCAGAAATTATTGCAAGTTTCTGCTTCATTCCATGAGAATATGAGCTTATTGGCTGGGCGAAGTCTTCAGTTAGCTGAAACAAATCTCCGTATTTAGCAATTCGTTCTTCTCTGTCTTCCTTGGAAACTTTGTATACATCTGCTATGAAGTTTAGATACTTAATTCCAGTAAAAAACTCATATAAATCCGGGTTATCCGGCAAATATGCAATATCTTCTTTGCATCCAATTGGGTCTGCTACTACTGATTTACCGTCTACTAATATTTCTCCATTATCAAACTTAAGAATTCCTGTTGCCGCCTTAATGGTTGTTGTTTTGCCTGCTCCATTATGTCCGATAAACCCGTAAATTTCTCCCTTCTGAATATGAAGGGTTAGGTTGTCTACGGCTTTTTTGTCCCCGTAGGATTTTGTTAGATTAGTGATCTTTAACATTTTTTTACCTCTCTTATTTCACTTTTTTTACAACTTTTATTGTAACTTCATTATAACTACTTTGTTTTTCTTCTATTTTCTGTTTCCAAAAAGCTGCAACAGATACATGAAGATGTTGATGAAATCAAGGTACAGCTGAAGAGCTCCAAATATTGAACCCTTTTCAAGCATTTCCTCATCTCCACCATATTCGTAGTACCTGGCCTTAACCCTTTGTGTATCATAGGCTGTAAATCCTATGAATATTATTAACCCAATTACGCAAGCCACCATTTGAAATGCCTGCAAGTTAATAAATAATGATGAAATCCAAAACACCAATAAACCAATCAGCCCTGCAAACAGGTATGGCCCCCATCCTGATAAATCCTTTTTGGTTGCAAATCCGTATATTGACAGTCCTCCAAAAAAGGCTGCAGCCATTATAAACACAAGGATTAGTGAGGATAATTCATATATTACAAATATAGATGTAATGGTTATTCCGTTTATCATTGCATAGGCGAAGAAAATCCCCTTAGCTGCTCCCTTTGATATTTTTCTAATCCTAAAGCTTAATGCTGAAACAAGAAAAATTTCAACAACAAATGCTCCTAAAACTAATGGCAAATTACCATAAAAAATCATCCACATATTTGACATATAAAAGACTACTGCAGTTGCAAATGTTATTAGTAAACCAATAAACATCCACCCATAAGTGTGCCTCATATATGCAGCCACTCCTAAATTGCTTCTACTTAAATTATATTCCATAGATACCTCCTAGTCTATCTTCTTCCTTATTGGCTGCTACTGCAACTTTGCTACATTATATCATAACTTTCCTATGACAGAAAACCATTTAATATTTTTGCATTTGACCGTGACTCTTTAGTAATATAAAATTAAGAAAAGGAGAAAAACAATTATGTTAGATAATAGAATTTATACATTTCTGACTTTGTGTCAGGAGATGAACTACCGAAAAACAGCAGAAAGGCTAAACATGACCCAACCTGCTGTAACTCAACATATTCACTACTTGGAAAACCAGTACGGATGCAAGTTTTTTGATTATAAGGGGCGTAAACTTACTAAGACTTCAGCCTGCCATTCTCTTGAAAAACACGCTCGTGCCTTGGTTTCTAACGATAATAGCTTTCGTCAGTCCATAGATAGTCGCCAAATTCAAAAAATTTCAATTGGTGCAACTAAAACTATTGGTGATTACTTCTTGCAAGAGGCAGTTCACCATTTACTTGATAATGAAAATATTCAGCTTGACCTTCAAGTGGATAACACAGAACATTTGCTAGCTAAGTTAAACTCACTAGACCTTGATTTACTTTTGGTTGAAGGATATTTTAACAAGAACGATTATGCCCATAAGTTAATTAAAAGATCTAAACTAGTCGGCATTTGCTCCCTAGATCATCCTTTTTCCGGGAAAGAAATTGGGATGAGAGATTTTTTTGATGAACACATAATTCTTAGAGAAGAAGGTTCTGGGACTAGGGCGGTTTTGGAGCAGGCTCTCCACCAACAATGTTTTTCCATTGATTCCTTTGGACGCAAATCCTTTATTAGCAGTTTCAAACTAATTGAAGAATCTGTTGCTGCAGGCCATGGGATTTCCTTTGTTTACGATACAATTGCTAATTCCAATCCTAATCTTGGGGTTTTTACTGTTAAAGGGCCAGAGATTTTTCATGAGTTTAACTACGTGTACCTTCTTGGAACCAATGTTAACCACATTATCGATAACTTAAATTTATGAGTGTATAATAATTTATAATTAGATTTTATCATTATTTGTGCTACAATTAAATTACAAATAGATATCCAGTTGTTAATTTGTTAGATGCAAGTTAAAATGGCGGGATATTAATGGAAAATATTTATTAACTTATGGTTATTAGGAGGAATATATTATGATTAACAATGTTGTAAAGTGTACTGTTGCACCCGATGAAGTAAAAAGAATTAAGGCTCTTGGATTTTTGAGAGATAAGACTACTGCAGATAAATTTAATTGTCGGGTTCTTACCAGAAATGGCAAAATCACTAGTGATGAAGCCCTTGCAATCGCACAGGCTGCAGAGAAATTCGGAAACGGTGAGTTAACTTTTACATCTAGGCTTACAACTGAAATCCAAGCAGTTCCTTATGATAAGGTAGATCAGATAGTGGAATTTTTGGGAGCAAAAGGTCTCAAAACTGGAGGAACTGGTGCAAAGGTCAGACCTATTGTTTCATGTAAGGGCACAACTTGTCAGTATGGACTAATTGATGCTTACAAACTTTCTGAAGAAATTCACAATCGTTTCTTTTTGGCAATGGACAATGTTGCCCTACCTCACAAATTTAAAATTGCAGTTGGTGGTTGTCCAAATAGCTGTGTTAAGCCTGATCTTAACGATTTAGGTGTTGTTGGCCAAAGAAATGTTTTAATTAATATGGATAAATGTCGTGGTTGCAAGGTCTGTCAGATTGTCAAATCCTGCCCAATTAAAATTGCTACTATGAAGGATGGTAAAGTTTTCGTTGACCAATCCCTATGTAACAACTGTGGTAGATGTTTAAATGTCTGTCCATTTGGAGCTTTTGAAGAATATGAAACTGGATATAAAATTACAATTGGCGGACGTTGGGGCAAAAAAACTGCCATTGGTCAGCCATTATCTAAACTTTTTGCATCTGAGGAAGAAGTTTTCGCTGTAATTGAAAATGCCATTAAGTTCTTTGAAACTGAAGGTATCAAGGGGGAAAGATTCTCTGATACTATTCAACGCCTTGGCTTTGAATATGTTGAAAGCAAGTTAATTTAACCACCAATAGCCGGCCAAGGCCGGCTATCAGGCGGGCGCCACTTCAACTTACATTATTTCTTTGTTGAAGTGGCCTCTTGTGTCTGTATCTCTGTTGAACAGTGGTTTAGTTGAGCCCGCTAATTTGCCTAGGGCATCAGTTACCACTCTCTTGGTTTGGCTTTGGTTTTCAATGGTAAAATTTAATCTGAAGGCTTCTATTCCTTCAATAAATGGAATCTCATCAAGTAAATTTAATGTTTTACCGTTTATAATTGTAGTGGTACAATCATGGTGAGAAATAATTGGGAATGAACCGTATTCGTCTCTGATTTCATAAGTCTTGCCCTTGCAAATTCCGCACTGATCCATCTTCTTAAGTGGACAGTATTTTGTAAACATTAATGGTGCACGACCGTAAACAATCATTTCCAAAGCTGGATAACCATTATTAGCTTCAACATATGAATTAATAATATCTTCAATCTGATTTTTGTTTAATTCATATGAAAGTGTTACCCTTTTGGCTCCAAGTCTAAAAAGTTCATAGCAGCTGACTGAGTTAACAACGTTTAATGAGTAGTCAGTCACAAAAGGATTCTTGTCCTTATAGTAATGAATTCCCCCATAACCTCCAATTAAAAGTTCACCCTCTCTTTGACCATATTCAACCTGGTTTCTTCTCACAATATTTTCGAAATATACTTCCTCTATACCAAGGCTTTTGCATACATCGTACTGCTCCCTAGTATTTACGGAAGCTGTAATGCGAGGTTTAGTCACGGGGAAAGAAATTTTTTCCTTAGGACAGTCTTCTTTGACTCTTTTTTTCTTCCTAGCTAGTTTTAACTCATATAGCCTATTTACGATTTGACGTCTTGCGCTGTTGAGAAGTTTGGCTGGAATGAAGGCGTTGAATTCCTCAAATTCCAATTGATTTAGGGCAAAAACCGTTTCTCCCAGTTTGCCTAGTTGTTTCTCCACTTGGTCTCTAGTCGTAGGGTTATTTATTGCTTCGCCTAATATTTCTTCACTTTCATATAAGTACTGACAACCTAAACCTTCGGCGTCGATTACCAGTTTAGCTCCTGGATATGCGTAGACTTTTAGGTCTAGATTGAAGGATTTAAATTCTTTATTTAAGTGGTTTTCAATTTCCTTGTAGAAATAATAATCCTTAGTTTTGTAAACTACGTCTCCCATTGATAGGTTTTCTTTAATTTTAATATAGCAAACCTTATGACCTTTGTTAATTAAGTTTCCATTTCTGTCATATAATTTTACTACAGATAGGTTTACGTCCTCATTTTCGTGGTCTATTCTGATAATATCGTTTTGGTTTAATACGCTGTTTTGATTTAATGTAATTTCGTACATTCCCTTGTATGCTTCAGTAATTTTACCAATTCTAAAGCCGAAGTTGTTTGGCTTTTGAATGTTAGTAATGTCCTTTGGGTCTTCGTGGAACATGTATCCTTTGGTAAATGTTCTGTTAAATGTTTTTTTAAGGTCGCCTTTGTCTCCAGGCTTAAGGGCACCATCTAAGGCTGCTCTATATTTTGATACTACATTGGCAACATATGCCGGCTCCTTCATTCTGCCTTCGATTTTTAGTGAATCTATTTCTTTTAAGTCCTCTATGTTTTCTATAGTGTTTAGATCCTTAGTTGAAAGAATATAGCTTGTTCCTAGGCTTTGGTTATTTGTTGTGTCAACTAATTCATATGGTTTTCGGCAAGAGCCTACACATCTGCCTCTGTTTCCGCTTCTGTATCCAATTAGGCCTGACATTAGACAGTTGCCTGAATATGAAACACAAAGTGCTCCATGTACGAATATTTCTAGTGGAATCTTGGCAATACGTTTAATTTCCTTTACTTTTTCAATAGGTACTTCTCTTGAAAGAACCACCCTTTTGGCCTGAAGTTGTTTAAACAAAAGAGTCCCATCTAAATCGTCAATTCCCATTTGGGTTGAACAGTGGGCTTCCATATCTACAAAGTTTCTAATCATATAATCGAATACTGCCAAGTCTTGTACAATTACTCCGTCAACTCCAATTTCATTTAACTTATGCAGTTGTTTTTTCATTTCTTCAATTTCGTATTCAAAAACAATTGTATTCATTGTTACATATATTTGAACATCTCTAAGGTGGGCATACTTAACCCCTTCTTCAAGTGATTCAAAATCAAAATTTGAAGAATAGGCTCTGGCACCAAATGCCTGCATTCCTAAATATATTGCATTACAGCCATTTGAAATTGCAGCCTTAAGGGCTTCCATATTTCCTGCTGGAGCTAATAGTTCTGTCATTTTTTTCTCCTTTATTCTCAATTCCCACAAGGTGGGGTTAGAATCTTTGCCCTAGTTTACTTAACTGTAAACGCCGGCATCATATACTCTATTTGTCTTCTATTAATTTTATGCTTTTGGGCAAATTGTTGCCAATAATCTGAAACGATTTCTTCCATTTCCTTGATGATTTTCTCGCCTTGATCTTTTCTAATCCCATAATATCTGCTGGTTTCTAAGGCCAATTCCATGTCCATAGTTCCGTCAAACTCAGTTATATTTAAGGAAAGGCTATCCCCAAATATTGTAGGATTAATATCATAAAAGGGGGCAAGCCTCCACCCATTTGGTGTCAAAATAAACCCATGGTTTTTAAGGTTATCATCTGTGTTTGAGACCAAAATATTAAAAACTACTCTGCGCCAAAGTTCAAGTAAATCCTCTTTGGGTTTTGCTCCCTTAGCCTTAATAAATGACACCAAATCTAGATAACTGCTTCTTTTATCTTCCTTGGTTTTGCCAAGCAAGGTCATGGCCGAAGCAAAATGCAAACGCTTTTTGCCTTGGCGGTCAAATCTTTTTACTAAAAAGGTGCTGCCTGAAATCGAAAGTCTTTCTAGTCTGGATTCCGGAACATTAAGTCCGCACATTTCAGCCAAATCGTTAACTACCTTTTCCCACCCACCTGAGTTCCATTGGTCATCATCAGATGGAAACTTTGCAATCCAAAGGCTTCCGTCTGGCGCCTTAACAGTGGCTTTGGGCCTATCTCCACCAAGAGCAGCTCCTGACCCTATCAACTGATTCAACCATTTATCGTCCAAACTGTAAATATCCTTTTCAAAGGCCCTAGAAGCTTTCTCTAATTTTTTTAAACTGGCCCAAGGAGGGATTTCCATATTGTTTTCCTGGGAACAAAAGTTGCCATCTTGACTTGTTGCAAATCGCAGGGCTCCCATGCGAGCTTGGTCGTAGACTCCCAAAAGGTAATCTATTTCTCTTAAAGCTTTTGGTCTGCGATTTTCAGCTCTAGCTTTGATAACTTCCCTTTGGTTCATCAAACTTCTACCCCATCTGTCAGGGGAAGAATCAGAAAACATTCCAAATAATCCTTGGTCTAATGAAGAAAACTGTCTCCCTTGAAAAAGTTCAAGGTCTGGATCCATAAAAAAGGTTAAATCCCAATTATTAAGCCACTTTTCATCATATTCAAATGAAAACATATCTTCATTTCCCTGGCCTTCTTCTCGTAAAACTCCAATTAGAACTGGATGGTCTGACCAGTTCTCGTACACATATATATTCTTGTTTACTTTCATATAGATTTACCCCCTTCCTTTTGGGGCTCTTTTTCTAACTGGTAAATCAAGGTCTTGAAGTTTTCTTCCAAGTTGATCGTCTTTAGCAATTAGCAAAAAATCCGCATCCATTCCATTTAACCCATGAAGGACTGCGGCATAAGTTCCTATTGAAACACTAGGAGAGCCTTTTTCCACAGACCACAAAGTAGCTCTACTAATTCCTGCCCTTTCAGCAACCAATTCAGAACTTAGTTTTCTTCTAAGTCTAGCCATTTTAATTTGCTCACCCATGGTTGCTAAGATTCGTTCTGTTTCTGGTAAAACAGCTGTTGTTTTCTTCGCCATATTATGTATCCATCCTTATTATGTTTATAATTTTATACTTTTTATGGCTTTTTGTCAATTATATTAAACATTATCTCTAGTCAGCTGCTGCTGCAGTATTACGCCTGCTTCTTTTCTCTTCATCACATATAGCTATCTAAAGCCTCCATTTATGCCTATTATTTGTCCTGTAATATACTCTTTACCCTGAGCAAAATCACATATTATTTCCCCGATCTCCCAAGGAGTACCAAACCGTCCCATAGGTATTTCAGTTTCAAGATTCTTCTTCTCATAATAATCAAGGCAGTCGTTCATTTCAGTATCAATAATACCAAGAGCAAATCCATTAACTTGCACATTACTTGGCCCCAATTCCTTGCCAAGAGCCTTTGTAAATCCATTAATACCCGCTTTAGATGCTGAATATGCCACTTCACATGAAGCCCCATGCTCTCCCCAAACAGATGAAACATTAAGGATTTTACCTTCCTTCCTACTAACCATGTCAGCAGTAACACACTTAGACCAATTAAAAACAGAGTATAGATTGTTTTTTATAACATAATCAAAATCCTCATAGGCCATATCCGTAAGTAATCCTACATAAGATATCCCTCCATTATTAACTAAAACATCTACCTTGCCTAGCCTTTGAATAATATCCTCATAAGTTTCTAACACTTTTG
Source organism: Anaerovoracaceae bacterium (assembly GCA_036646055.1). GTDB lineage: Bacteria > Bacillota > Clostridia > Peptostreptococcales > Anaerovoracaceae > JAVWMQ01. Next base: position 238,486 of record JAVXMY010000002.1, read on the forward strand.
CAAAATCCCCACCGTCACAGATATACGAAAGGCATTTCACCCCTACTTCTTCAATATCTTTTTTAGTCTTTAACAATTGTTCCTTAGACTTAAGTGTTGTAATAGCAACATTATAACCTTTCCTTGCAAAAGCAAGAGCAATCTCTCGTCCAACACCTTTTGCAGCTCCAGTTACTATAACTGTTTTATTCATCAAATAACTTCCTTCCTCGAACCCTACAAATTTATCTTTATCTTTATAAATAATACCACATTTCTTTAATGATATACAAAAAGATGCTAACATTGAAGGTTTTCTATGAATTAGCATCTTATTTCAAATAATATTAGAATACAAAGTGTCATTGGCTTATGAGTACCGGTATATTACATTTTTTACCCTATTGTATAAAAGGAACTATTGTTATATTATATATGGGATATGACACACATCATACCTTTTTCAAATTATATTAGGAGGAATTATAAAAATGAAGCACAATTCAAAAAGAAGAATGATAGCTATACTTTTAGTTGTAGCTATGGTACTGGCAATGTTACCCTCAACGGCATTCGCATCAGTCGACGATGAGTTATGGGTAAACGGAGAAGATATTTTTCTTGCCAAAGATAATACTGTTCAATGCGGAAACGGCACTGCAACTTATAATCCTAGCACCTTTACACTTACATTAAATAACGCTACCATTGATAAAAAATATCAATCATATAGCATTGCAAAATTAAACACTAACGCTATATTAAACGTTGTTGCTAACGGAACAAATAATATTATATGTACTGAAGATGATGCAAATAATCATGGGATTTTTTCTCAAGGCTCACTATCTATATCTGGAAATGGAACATTAAATATTACTACAAAATCAAATGATCCAACTTCGCCAAATAATGAATATGTAGACAGTGCAATCTATTCAAAGGGAAAATGCGAAATTCAAGACACTACAATTAATATGAATAATATTGCTCCAACATCCAGTAGTATTGATTCATTAGGAATATGGATACATAATGATGCATCAAATGATCCTTCATTTTTAAAAAATGCTAAAATGACTTTTAATGGTTTTAAAAACGCAATAAAAATAGTATATCACGATTTGTACATCAAAGGCTGTGATATAAAAGCGGAAAACACTAATACCGGAATAAACGGTTGGTATGGAGACAGTCCTTTAAGCATTATGGATAGTAACTTGGATTTCAAAGTGGTTGGAACAAATGCAATAGGCTTATTAAGTGCCAATGATGTTATGATTGATAATTCTAGTCTTTCAATTGAAAGTCCAACTTCAAATGCTATTTTTTCTGATAAAAACCTTACAATTCAAAACAACTCCAATGTTAATGCAAAAGGGTTTTATCCAGCACTATTCAGTGTCTTAGATACAAAAATAATTAACAGTACTGTAAATGCAAACTCCTCAGATGACAGTGCTATTTTCACTACAGTAAATATTATTATAGATGGTAATTCTAATATCTCTGCACGAGGTAAATATGCAGCAATTAGTGCTACAGAAAATATTACTGTAAATAATGGCAAAATTAACGCAACCTCAACTGCTGATATGGGTCTTTGGTCAAGAAATTCATTAACTATTAATGGAGGAGAAGTTCACGCAAAAGGTGCCGAAGGCTATGCCGCAATCGGTGTTAGAAATGAAAAGCAACCTGATGATACAGACCCAGTTGCAAAAATTACTATATCAGATAAACTAAAGGAGGTCAGCGGTGCTAAGGTTTCTGTTTCTGATTGGTTTAACCAAGATGTTGGAGGTACAACACATACAAGGTCTTGGACTTCTTTTATAGCTAACGATGAAAACAAACTTGAAACTACTAGAAGCAATGCTGTAAACGAAATTACTCTTAAGGAACCATCTCCAATATATATTCCACAAATACCGAGCGTTGTAATCAAGGATAACCTTGGTGGCAAGACTACTTATAGTAGCCACAACTCTACTTTAACAATCACACCAGATAAAGGCTACCAAATCAAAGATGTTTTGGTAAACAAAGTTTCCAAAGGCAAAGTGTCAACCCTAAAAGGATTAACTTCTGCAGACACAGTCGAAGTAATCTTTGAAAAAATTCCAGAAAAGACACCAGCTCAGATTAAAGCTGAAAAAATTGCTAAGATCAAAGCAGGCGTAAAAAACACATCTATTAAAACCCTTAAAGCAAAAGTAACCAAAGGTAAAATTAAACTAACATGGAATAAGTCTAGTAATTACAAAATAAACTACTATAACATATATAGAACTACAGGGAAACAAAAATACAAAAAGATAGCTAAAAAATCAGCTATGGCTTACATTAATTCCAAATCTCTAAAAAAAGGTAAAATCTACAAATTTAAAATTGTAGGAGCAAGAGTTATTGACGGAAAAACAATTTACACCAAATCAAAAACCATAAAAGTCAGAGCTAAATAAGAAATAATAGATAATACCACATTTCTTTAATGATATACAAAAAGATGTACCCATTGCAAAAACAAAAATCGCAACAAAGCCTATAAATACTGGTTTTGTTGCGATTTTACTATTTATTCAAATTCGATTGTTGCAGGGGGTTTACCTGTGCAGTCAAATAGGACTCTGTTTACGTGGTCCACTTCGTTGATGATTCTAGTTGTTGTTTTTTCTAGAACCTCCCATGGCATTTTCGCTGCTTCAGCCGTCATAAAGTCAGAAGTCAGAACTGCACGAAGAGCAATTGCGTAATCATAAGTTCTAAAGTCACCCATAACTCCAACTGATCTCATATTTGTAAGAGCTGCGAAGTACTGACCTAAATCCTTAGAAACTCCAGCCTTATCAACCTCTTCACGGTAAATAGCATCTGCCTCTTGAACTATTTTAACCTTCTCCGCTGTAACCTCACCAATAATTCTGATTGCTAGACCAGGACCTGGGAAAGGCTGACGGTGAACTAGGTGATCTGGAATTCCAAGCTGGTGTCCAGCCTTTCTCACCTCATCCTTAAATAACATTCTAAGTGGCTCAATAATTTCCTTAAAATCCACAAAATCTGGAAGACCTCCAACATTGTGGTGAGACTTAATTGTAGCAGAAGTTCCATGTCCACTCTCCACAACATCTGAGTAAATCGTACCCTGTGCTAAGAAGTCAACAGTTCCAATTTTTTTGGCTTCCTCTTCAAATACACGAATAAATTCCTCACCAATAATTTTTCTCTTAGTTTCAGGATCATCCTGTCCTGCTAATTTATCATAAAAACGCTGAGCCGCATCTACCTTAACAAAGTTTAAATCATAGTTACCCTTTGGTCCAAAGATTTCTTCAACTTCCTTAGCTTCATCCTTACGCATTAACCCGTGGTCAACAAAAACACAAGTTAACTGGCTGCCAATTGCTCTACTAAGCATAGCAGCTGCAACTGAAGAATCCACCCCACCTGACAAAGCAAGAAGTACACGACCATTGCCAATTTTGTCCCTAAGTTCTTGAATTTCATCTTCAACAAATCTCTCCATAGCCCATTCTGCATGGCACTGGCAAACATCCTTGACGAAAGCCCTTAGCATTTTGTCCCCTTCAACTGAGTGCATAACCTCTGGATGGAACTGAACTGCATAGAAGTTTTGATCCGGATTTTCCATTGCTGCAACCGGGCAAACCGGTGTACTAGCTGTAACCGCAAACCCTTCAGGTGCCTTGGCAATGTAGTCAGTGTGACTCATCCAGACAATTGTTTCCTTAGATACTCCTGCAAAAAGTGTTGCTTCCTGGTCAACTACTACTGTAGTTTTGCCGTATTCGCTAGTTGGTGCAGTTTCAACAACTCCACCTAATGAATGCGCCATTAACTGAGCACCATAGCAAATTCCCAAAATAGGAATCCCAAGTTTAAATATTTCAGTATCAAATTCTAAAGCCGATTGCCCAAACACACTGTTTGGGCCACCTGTAAAAATAATTCCCTTTGGATTAATTTTTTTCATTTCCTCAGCTGTAATTGTATAAGGTTTAACTTCAGCGAATACATTTAAATCTCTAACTCTTCTTGCAATCATCTGATTGTACTGACCGCCAAAATCTACAACTATTATCTTTTCTGTTATTTCCATATATACTCCTTCTCTATTTCTAAAACACACAAGACAGGCCCCAGGGTCTGTCTTGCATAATTATCCTCTACGCTGCGCGCTGGGATGAGCGATTTTTTATTTAAAATTCTGTGCCCCTGTGTCTTTTTTAATAACGTCGTGAGCACCACCTTCAACGATACTTGTCGCTGAAACTAGAGTCATCTTGCCTTTTGACTGAAGTTCTGCAATAGATAGAACTCCACAGTTACACATTGTTGATTTAACCTTCTGAAGTGACTGTCTTACGTTAGTTGAAAGTGGACCAGCATAAGGTACATATGAGTCAACGCCTTCTTCAAAGCTTAGTTTGCTGTCGCCACCCATGTCATAACGCTGCCAGTTTCTAGCTCTGTTTGAACCTTCACCCCAGTATTCCTTAACATAGTTGCCGTTTACATTTAATTTGCCACCAGGTGCTTCATCAAATCTAGCGAAATATCTTCCTAGCATTAAGAAGTCTGAACCCATTGCTAATGCAAGAGTCATATGGTAGTCGTAAACGATTCCACCGTCTGAACAAATCGGAACATAAATTCCGGTTTTCTTAAAGTAATCATCTCTAGCTCTGGCAACATCCTGAACTGCACTTGCCTGTCCACGACCGATTCCCTTCTGCTCTCTAGTGATACAAATTGATCCGCCACCGATACCAACTTTAATAAAGTCAGCCCCAGCGTTTGCCAAATATAGGAAACCTTCTTCGTCTACAACATTTCCAGCTCCGATTTTAACATCGTCACCATAAGTATCTCTTACAAACTTAAGAGTTTCTGCCTGCCATTCACTAAAGCCTTCACTTGAGTCGATACAAAGAACATCAACTCCGGCTTCAACTAGTGCTGGAATTCTTTCTGCATAATCTCTTGTATTTACACCAGCTCCTACTACATATCTTTTGTGTCCATCTAGTAGTTCGTTTGGATTAGCCTTATGTGAATCATAGTCTTTTCTAAAAACGAAATGTGTTAATCTCTGGTTTTCATCTATAATTGGAAGTGAATTTAATTTGTTATCCCAAAGAATATCGTTTGCTTCCTTAAGACTTGTTCCAGCCTTGGCATAAATTAATTTATCAAATGGAGTCATAAATTCTGAAACCTTAGTTGTAGGATCCATTCTACTTACTCTATAGTCTCTGCTTGTTACAAGACCAACTAGTTTGCCTTCTGCTGTACCATCTTCAGTTACTGCAGTAGTTGAATGGCCTGTAATGTCCTTTAGCCTAATTAACTCTGCTAAAGTCTGATCCGGTCTAATATTTGCATCACTTGTTACAAAACCCGCCTTAGTATCCTTAGCTCTCTTAACCATTTCTACTTGATCTTCAATTGTCTGTGATCCATAGATAAATGAAACTCCACCTTCTTTGGCAAGAGCAACAGCCATCTTATCGTCTGATACAGCCTGCATTACTGCTGATACCATAGGTATATTAATCGAAATTGCAGGTTCTTCGCCCTTCTTGAATTTTGTTAATGGTGTTTTAAGTGTTACGTTATCTACCCTACATTCTTTTGATGAATATCCTGGAACTAACAGGTATTCATTAAAAGTTCTTGAAGGTTCGTTGTAATATGTAGCCATGTTTCCTCCTTAATTATATATGTTTAAAATTATTATCTGCGTTATCGTTAGTAAATCATTATACACCAATCAAATTAGTTTATCAAGACTTTTTTGTTACTTACCTCTTGATGTCAAAAATGCTATAGTTCCAAAAAAAATCCCACATATTATTGCGATTATTCCCTGTAGTCCAAACTCAAATCCAGGGTAAACTGGCCATAGGGATCCAGCCACCAATCCTAAGATTCCAAAGTAAAGCATTTGTGGGTGGAATCTCATGAATTTCTTGATTACCTTAATTCCAATAATCAGGCCAATTGAGGCACCAATTGCAGTAGGAATTAAAACTGTTATTTCAAGTGAAGAAACCGCTTCGATTACAACCGTATAAATTCCCATTAGTAGCATAACCAATGACCCACTGATACCAGGTACAATCATAGCAATTGCAGAAATTAAAGACCCTAGAAGTATGAAAAAACATAGCTGAATGTTCATTCCTCCCATTTCCTCAAGTGTTTTGTTAACCAAAGCGTCTTGGTCCATAAGCGACATCGCCACCATTAGGCCAAAACATCCGCAGCACACTATTACGTTCTTCGTTTTTAGCTTTTCTCCAGGCGTTACCCCATGACGATATATAATTGGCAGGCTTCCTATGATTAATCCCATGAAGCAAAATCCTAAAATCATGGGAAAATTGTCCCTCATCGGGACAATTACTTTGCTCAAAGCAAAGATGCCTGCCACACCTCCAATTCCCAAAGGAATTAAGAAGTTTAGATTCTTCTTAATGTTTTTTAGACTCACTGCAAACAGTATCTTGTCGTAAATATTTAGGATTACAGCCATAGTGCCACCACTGACACCTGGAATGGCATTGGAAATCCCAATTGCAATCCCATAAAATATATTCTTAATAAATTCCATTTAATTCTCTTTCTTATTTCTCATTCTTGTCACATTACCTTCTGAGAATATTTTTCATTAATTAATTTTACCACAATGAGCGTGTTTTGTGGTATAATATTTGTCAAATTACAAAATAGGAGGTAACTAAAAAATGACAAATTACAAATTTAACACCAACTGCATTCACGCAGGCTACAAGGCTGAAAATGGAAAGCCTCAGGTATTGCCAATTGTTCAGAACACAACTTACAGATACTACAATTCTGAAGATGTAGCTAAGCTTTTTGACCTGGAGAGTGACGACTTTATGTACACCAGACTTGGAAGCCCAACTGTAAACGCTCTTGAAGCTAAAATGGCTGCCTTAGAAGGCGGTACAGCCGCAATCGCAACATCCTCAGGGCAGGCTGCTAATATGATTGCCATGTTAAACATTTGCCAGGCTGGAGATCACATTATTTCTGCAAGCAATATTTATGGCGGAACTCACAACCTATTTGGGGTTACCTTCGCTAAAATGGGAATTGAAACTACATTCGTTAGCCCAAATGAAAACCTTGAAGAAATTCTAGCTAAAGCAAAACCTAGAACTAGAGCTATTTTTGGAGAATCACTAGGTAATCCAGCACTTGGAGTTTTGGACTTTGAAAAATTCAGCAAAATTGCCAAGGAACTTGGAGTACCTCTAATTGTAGACAACACTCTTGCTACTTCATATCTTTGTCAGCCACTATCTCATGGGGCAGACATTGTTACACATTCAACTACTAAATACTCCGATGGTCACGCAACTTGCGTTGGTGGCATGATTATTGAAGGTGGGAAATTTGACTGGGCAGCAGGAAACAAATATCCAGAACTAACTGATCCAGACCCAAGCTACCACGGACTTAAATACTTTGAAAAATTCGGCGACCAGGCATTTTGTGTTAAGCTTAGAGCTCAAATGCTTAGAGACCTTGGTTGCACAATGAGCCCAATGAATGCATTCTTAACATTCCAGGGACTAGATACACTTCATTTAAGAATGGAACGACACAGTGACAACGCACTTGCTCTTGCAACATATCTTGAAAACCACCCTAACGTTGATTGGGTTAACTACCCAGGACTAGCTGGCAACGAATACTATGACCTAGCTAAGAAATATCTTCCAAAAGGAACTAGTGGAGTTTTAAGTTTTGGCGTTAAAGGAGGCAAAGCTGCAGGAGAAGAACTTCTTTCTTACCTAGAGCTTACAAGTATTGTTGTTCACGTTGGAGACATTAGAACTAGCGTGCTTCATCCTGCAAGCACAACACATAGACAGCTTAGCGAAGAGGATCAAATTGCCGGCGGAATCAGACCTGAATTAATCAGATGTTCTGTTGGTTGCGAAGACATCGACGATATTATTGCAGATTTTGATCAAGCCTTAGCTAAGTTAAAATAAGGAGATAATATGCCATTAATTATACCAAATAGCTTGCCGGCTGCAGACGAATTACAAAAGGATAACATTTTTACCATGGCTCGTATGAGGGCCATGACTCAGGACATTCGTCCCCTTGAAATTGCCATCGTCAACTTAATGCCGACTAAAATCGCCACAGAAACTCAGCTTGCTCGTGTTCTTGCCAATTCACCCCTTCAAGTGGAACTAACTCTTGTAGGCATGGAAAGCCACACTTCTAGCCACGTTTCACAGCAGCACCTTGAGTCTTTTTACAAGACTCTTGATGAAATTAAGGACAGGCGTTTTGATGGTATGATCATCACCGGCGCACCAATTGAGCAGATGCCCTTTGAGGAAGTTGACTATTGGAAAGAGTTAACTGAAATTATGGATTACGCTAAAACCAATGTTTTTAGCACAATGTTCATTTGTTGGGGTGCTCAAGCTGGATTATATTATCACTATGGTATCGACAAGCATTTGCTAGATGAAAAGGTTTTTGGAGTATTTCCTTTTAGGGTAAAACGTGCTCATACCCCACTTGTTCGTGGATTTGATGACTTTTTCTATGCGCCACATTCTAGGCACACAGAGGTAAAAAGAGAAGATATACTTAAACACAAGGAGTTGAGAATTTTGGCCGACTCTCAAAAAGTTGGACCACACATTATTTCAACAGATAATGGGAGACAGATTTTCATTTTAGGCCACCAAGAATACGACAAAGATACCTTAGCCAATGAATATTTCAGAGATAAAAACAAGGGACTTGAAATACCAGTACCAGAAAACTACTTCCCTGATGACGATCCAACTAAGGATCCAATGTTTAGATGGCGTGGTCACGGAAGCTTACTCTTTTCTAACTGGTTAAACTACTACGTTTATCAGGCGACACCATATAACATATTCGAATTCTAAATACCCAAGGTATCTTGGCCTTGAAATACCAACCAGGTGAGCATATACTCACCTGGTTTTTAGTTCCAAGAATAGAATGTGTTTTTCCTAAGAAAAGTATTTTCTTTTTAGTAAACTATGGTATAATATCTCTCATATTGCTTATGTTAATAAATTAGGGTTAAGCACATTGTTTAATCCTATTAAATTAATTAGAAAGTGCTATATAAGGAGGTGTATTATGAGAACTAAAAGAATTACACCTGAAATGATCACAGAGGCAACTATTAAAATTGTTGCTAAGGAAGGTTTAGAGAATTTTTCAGCCAAGAAAACTGCTACTAAACTGGACATTTCAGAAGGAACAATATACAACAACTTCCCTAACAAGAAGTCTGTTTTAGCTGGGTGTATGTATTCAATTGACAAAGAACTTGATGCTATTTTGCAGGCAGTTCCAAGGCCCCAATCATTTAAGGAGTATACTAAATATTTATGGGTTGCTTACTTTGACTACTTTATGGAAAACCCTAATAAGGCCCTTTTTTACCAACAGTTTAGAACTTCAAACTACTATGATGAAGAAGTTTCAAAAGGTCAACGAAAATCCTTTACTTTCATCACTCAATTTTTGATTGAAAATATGAAATATATAAAAATAAAAGACCCTATGATCTTTTGGGCTCATTATGTTTCCGGGACTCTTAACTTTGTTTGCTACTACATCAAAACTAATCAAATTCCAACTAGAGAAGACATACAAACCATTATGCAATTAATGTACGAAGGTATTTTCTCAGTATTTAGTGAGGAAATTTCAAACTAATTATAAAAGGCTTTCAGTAATAACTGAAAGCCTTTATTTATATATTTTTATTCTATGTTTTATCCTAAACTATTATCCTAAATGAAGATTTTTCCTTCTGCTAGTATAACTCCTGTTCCACCTACCTGAATCTTAGTCTGATCCCCATAAGTTCTAATATGGCTACGGATAGATGATGGGCGTCCCATTTTTTCACCTTGAACAATTGTTGCAGAGTCATTGTCTCCTAGCAGTCCAGACTGCTGAAGATAGTAAGTTAAGGCTCCATTTGATGTTCCTGTTGCTGCCTCTTCATCTATATCATAAAGTGGCGCAAAGTTTCTAGCATGTGCAGTTACTTTGGAATCTCCCATTGCAAATGCGTGAACTCCAACTACTTCGTACCTTTTGGATAGTTCAATTAGAGCATTAAAATCTGGGACTATTTCTCCTAGAATTTCGAAGTTAGCAACTGGCATCATTATATCTGGCAATCCTGTTGAAACAATTTTAGGAAGCATAAGACCTAAATCCTTAGTACTTTTTTTGATGTGAACTTCTTCATAGTTTATACCCATAATGTTATAAAGTTCATCTAATTTATCTGGATCACTTATTTCTCCTAGAATTTCCGGAGTAGCCATTTCCATCATTATATAGTCTTTGGAAACTTCCATTTCCAATTTTCCTGCCAATGTGTTGTTAATGTATGTTTTGTCTGGAAGAATCATTCCCGCTTCACGAAGTGCTGAGAAACTGGCTATTGTTGCGTGTCCGCAAAGATCCACTTCTGCTGCTGGTGTGAAGTATCTAATGTTAAATTCTTCATCGCTTATTTGTTTAATAAATGCTGTTTCCGAATATCTAAGTTCTGCCGCAGTTTTGACCATAGTTTCATCACTGGGGAAGTCTGCGCCTTCATCTAGAATTACTACTCCCGCCGGATTTCCTCCGAAGGCCATTGTTGAAAATGCGTCTACTATATAAAATTTCATTATTTCTCCTATAAAATCAAATTACTAATATTAACGAATAAGAATGCAACTAGCCAAGCTACTCCCGTCTGGAAGCAAACTACAGACAAGGCATATCTCCATCCACCCATTTCTCTCTTAATTGTTGCAAGTGTTGCCACGCAAGGCATGTAAAGCAAGCAAAATAGTAAGAATCCAAAGGCTGTAATCGGTGTGAAAACAGCACTTAGCATAGTACTTAACTGTATTGTGCTTGTGCCTCCTGCTAGAACTGCCATTGTACTCACCACAGCTTCCTTAGCAGATAACCCTGTTAACAAGGCAGTTGCCGCTCTCCAATCTCCAAAGCCTAGTGGTGCGAAAATTGGTGCTGCAAATTTGCCTATTGATGCAAGTAAACTGTTTTCTGGATCTGACACCATATTAAGCCCTGAGTCGAAACTTTGCAAGAACCAAATTACAATTGTTGCAAGAAGAACGATTGTAAAAGCTTTTCTAATGAAGTCTTTTACATTACTCCACATTCTAAGACATACACTTTTAATTGCCGGCACTCTGTATGGCGGTAAAACTAGTACAAATGGAACCGGATCTCCTTTGTAAATTGTGTGTTTAAAAATTAGGGATACTATAATTGCTACAATTATTCCCGAGAAGTAAATTGCTGCCATTATTAAAGCTTTGTTCTGGGCAAAAAACCCGTCTACTAGCATTGCATAAACTGGCAGTTTTGCACTACAGGACATAAAAGGAATAAGAGTTATAGTTAAATTCCTGTCTCTTCTACTTGGCAAACTTCGTGTTGCCATAATTGCAGGCACTGAACATCCGAAGCCTACTAGCATTGGAACTATTGACCTTCCAGATAGTCCAAGTTTCCTAAGTAACTTGTCCATTACGAAGGCAACTCTTGGCATATATCCACTATCTTCTAGAATACTAAGGAAGAAAAATAGCACCGCTATTCTTGGTAGGAAGCTTAATACACTTCCTACCCCTGCACAAATTCCGTTTATTACTAGGGATTGAAGGGCAGGGCTGACATTAGCTTTCTTCATTGTATTACCTATAGCTTCAATTGCTCCATCAATTCCATTTGCAAAGATCTGACATAGATATTCGCCAATTGATGAGAATGTAAAGTAGAAGACCAATATCATTATTAATGCAAATATTGGTATAGCTAAATATTTATTTGTAAGTATTTTATCTATAGCAATTGAACGATGATGTTCCTTAGTTGTTTCTGAATGTTTATTCACCACACTTTTGGCAAAGGATTCTATATATTTATATCGCATATCAGCCATTGAGGCTTCCTTGTCCATTCCCATATGTCCTTCCATATCCTCTAGGATATGATTTATAATGTCTCTCTCTGGTTCTGCGATTTTTATTTTTTCAAATATTGGTTCGTCACCTTCCATGATTTTAGTACAACAAAATCTACATGGTAGCTGAGCTTTTAGGGCATCATCCTCAATTAAATGATAAATTGAGTGAAGTGCTGTATGTACATATCCCCCACAAAAATCGATTTTGTTTGGCAGTTTTTCTTCTGTTGCACTTCTAATTGCGTAATGAATCAAATCATGGATTCCCTGATTTTTACTAGCTGATATTGGTATTACTTCTATTCCAAGAGTTTCTTCGATTTTTTGTAAATCAAATTCTATATCGTTATTATTTGCTTCGTCTATCATATTTAGTGCCATAACTACTGGTATTTCTAATTCCATTAATTGTAGCGTTAAATAAAGACCTCTTTGAAAATTCGTTGCATCAATTATATTTACAATTACATCAGGCCCCTTACTTAAAAGTAAGTCTCTTGTAAAAAGTTCATCTTTGGAGTATGCCGTTAATGAATACATTCCAGCCATCTCAATTACGCTCACATTTTTGTGAGCTTTGACTGGTCCTTCTTTGGTTCTATGATTAGGGGTACTAAAACTGCCCTTGTGAAGAGCCCCACCTGTCATCTGATTAAAAAGTGTAGTTATTCCACTATTTGGATTACCTATTAGTGCAATATTTATTGCCATTAGTTTATTTCCTCCACCTGTAATTTACTGTTTCTACATCTCTATTTTATTTTAAATTCTAAAGGATTTCTTCAACTACAATATTCCTTGCATCTTCCCTTCTAAGGGTCAACTCAAATCCGCGCAGTGTGATCTCAATTGGATCACCTAAAGGTGCCTTCTTCCTCACCTGCACCTCTGTATTAGGCGTAATACCAAGGTCTAAAAGCTTACGTCTAACTGCGCCTTGCCCCTTAACATCAATAACTTTGCCCTTATCACCAATATTCATTTTATCTAAATTCATTTCCATATATTGTTCCTTATATCTAATATTAATTACTTTACCACTGGCTAGAAAACTTAAACAATTAAGCCCCTTCCAGTTACCCATAAGTAACTAATCTATTATATTACAAAAGCCAAATTATGTCCATAGTCTTATGTAAACCTACTCTCGCCGGAACTATTATTTAACTAGGATAAATCCATAGCAATAGAAGACTCCTAAAAAAAATTCAAAAACGTCTTGCATTATTCTCTAGTCTGCTGTATAATTTACATTTGGTAAAGTCATATTACACATGTTAGGAGCGCAATATGGAAAGAAGAATAGGAACCGTTTCACGCGGAATGAGAGCCCCTATTATTAGAGAAGGGGACAATTTGGAACAGATCGTAACCGATGTAATTCTTGAAGCTGAGAAAGCTGGAGAGTTCGAAGTTTATGATAAAGATGTAGTGGGAATCACTGAAGCTGTTGTTGCAAGAGCTCAGGGAAATTATGCTACTAAAGACCAAATTGCAACTGACGTTAAAAACAAATTTGGAGGAGACACTGTTGGTGTTATTTTCCCAATTCTAAGCAGAAATAGATTTGCAATCTGCCTAAGAGGTATTGCAAGAGGAACAAAAAAAGTTGTCCTAATGCTTAGCTACCCAAGCGATGAAGTTGGAAACCAACTAATTGATATCGACTTAGTGGATAAAGCAGGAATTAACCCTTACAGCGATGTTCTTTCAGAAGAACAGTTTGCCAAAGCATTCGGCAAATCATCTCACACATTTACAGGTGTTGACTACGTTGCTTACTACAAGGGATTAATTGAAGAAGAAGGAGCAGAATGCCAAGTTGTATTTGCCAATAATCCAAAAGCTATTTTAGATTACACTGACACAGTACTTAATTGCGATATTCACTCAAGAGAAAGAACTAAGAGAATTCTTAAAGAAGCTGGAGCTAAAACTGTTTTAGGTCTAGACGACATTCTTACAGAAAGTGTTAATGGCAGTGGCTACAACACTAAATACGGATTATTAGGATCAAACAAAGCAACTGAAGAAACAGTTAAACTTTTCCCTAATGATTGTACACATTTTGTAAACACAATTCAGAAGAATATATACGAAGCAACTGGCAAAACTATTGAAGTAATGGTTTACGGAGACGGAGCCTTCAAAGATCCAGTAGGTAAGATTTGGGAACTAGCTGACCCAGTTGTATCACCAGGATACACATCAGGTTTAGAAGGTACACCACATGAAATCAAGCTAAAGTACTTAGCCGATAACGATTTTGCTGACCTAAAAGGCGATGAACTAAAACACGCCATTGAAGACTACATTAAGAACAAAGATGACAGCATGAAGGGAACAATGGTTACTCAGGGAACAACTCCTAGAAGATTAACTGACCTAATCGGATCACTTTGCGACTTAACTTCAGGAAGTGGAGACAAGGGAACACCAATTATCTACATCCAGGGTTACTTCGACAACTACACAAAATAAAAACGAAACCTACCTTTTGGTAATCCATTAGGTAGGTTTTTTTGTATTTATTTATCTCTATTTACCAAGTTAGGATATTCCATGAAGATTACTCCTCCCATTAGAATTGCTGCACCTAAGTATCCTCTTGCCGGCAAGACTTCCCCTGCAATAAAAAAGGCTGCAAAGGCTGCAAAAACAGGCTCCAGTGTAAAAATCACTCCTGCGTGGTTTGCAGATGTATATTTTTGTGCAACTACATTGGCAAGTATTCCAAGTCCTGTACACACAATTCCCAAAAAAAGCATAGCACTCCAGACTTTTGGTGTTTGCGGTATTGTTGGGTTCTCCACAATTTGCGATGCTAAAAGAAATATAATTGCAGTTACTCCTAGCATTAATATTCCCATTTGAAAGGCATTAACCCCTCTCTTCCTTACTGCAGTTTCTATTGTAAGTAGCTGAAAACTATAGCAAAGTGCTGCCATAATACAGTAAATATCTCCAATTGCAAATTCCAAGTTTTCGTTTAAAGTCAAAAGACCAATTCCCACTAAGGCCATTAATACAACTACAATGAAACGTTTCTCTGGGAGCGATTTTTTTAATATACTCCCAATAATAGGCACGAAGACTACTCCAAGTCCACCAAGGAATCCTGCATTACTCAAACTTGTATATCTTACACCTAAGGTGATGAATCCATAACTAAAGGCGGAAATTGTCCCTATTATTATGGCGTATTTAACAGTTTCTATGCTGACTCTAACCATATATCTGTAACAAAATATACAGGCTACTACGAAGGCAATTGTGAACCTGTATGCATTAATTGTTAATGGCCCCATTTCAGTCATACAAATGTCCATAAATACATAGGAAAGACCCCAACACATTGTCATAAAGACTAACATCATGTCAGCCTTGACTTGCTTATTTAATTCCAACTTTAATTCCCCCTAACACTGATGCCAGGCTATACCGATTCCCAACTGGGTTTTATCTGCCTAAGGCTGACTTCAGCCTAATTTAATTCTAATATTCTTTGTTGCTCTTAATTTTATCAACGGTTGCAACTATAATAACTGCCCCTACAATTGTAAAAATCGTTGAAACCAATAGCAACATTTTAGCTCCGCTTATGTCTAATACTAAGCCGCCAATTAGACTTGCTAAAACTGCACCTACTGTTGTCATTGTTGTGTAAACAGCCTGGCCTTTAACTGCCTCTCCTCTATCCATGATTTCATTAATGAAATGCACCATTGCTGGCAGGAATAAAGCAAATGAAATTAACTGTGTAAGCATTGCAATTAGAAGCATTGTTACACTTGTTGCAACTAGGCAAAGAGCTATTTTGATAGCGAAGAAAACAGCTGCTACCTTAAGCAATGTTTGGCAAGACCATCTAGCTCTGATTCTATCAAACACTATCATTGTTGGAATTTCAAGAGCTGCCATTACGGAAAATAGAGTTCCCATATCAGCACTATCTCCTCCAACCCTTGTTACAATCTGAAACATAAAGTTATTTAATGCTGAGTTACTAAAGAAAAGTCCTACAACTCCAATGTTTACTATTATAAATAGTTTATTTCTAGAAGCAAATTCCTTCAAAGAAATGTTAGCTTTAATTCTTCTACTATGATCTTCTTTAACTGATGCTATGTCTTTTATTTCGTCTGGCTGTTCACTTGCTTTTTTGAAGTGGGCTTTTACAAGTAGTAGTACTATTAACATTGTAATTAGCACAACTTCACCTGCAATTGGAATTGCCATAATTCCAGTTTTAGATACAACCCATCCAAGAATTCCACAAAGTATTGCATAGGCCAAAGATCCAACACTTCTAGCTACTCCAAAGTTTATCTTATATCCACTTTCTTGTAATTTAAAGCTTAATGAATTTATTAATGGCTGAATAGCCGTATGCCATCCTACCAAGAAAACAAAAACTGCCGAAAGAGCCATTGACTCCCCTTTAAACAAAAACAGTCCTAAAGTTGCAATTGCAAGAACTGTGGTCATTGTCATTGTAATCCCTATTAATGAAGATCTTTTGGAGTTATCCGCTATATCTGCTGCAAAGGGCTGCAAGAAAACCGCAACAACACTGCCAATAGCCAATATGAGACCAATATTTGCATTAGTATATCCTTGTTCTAACAAAAATACCGATGCAAAACTGGCTACTACACCGTAGTACATCCAATATGTCCCCTGAATTGTTGAATATTCAACATTAAGTAATTTTTTCACTTGATTTCCCTGCACTCTCTTCAAACTATTTCATATAATTCATATATTTCTATGAATTTCTCTTCAAATATTTTAACATAAAAATCCCCCAGAGCAAAGACCCCAGGGGATTATTCTATTTATTACATATCATCTTAACCTTCTTAATCTGATTGTGATCGATTTCCATTAATACAAATTCAATGTCCTCATAAAAAACCTTACGTCCAACATAGTCAGCCTTTGGAATTTCATCAATTAAATCGATTATAAAACCAGCCAAGGTCTCATTATTCTCAGACTCAAGAATTATGCCTGTGTCTCGCTTAATATCATCAAGAGTAGTCAAACCATCAAGGATATATTCGTTTTCTTTAATCTTCTTAAAACCCTCATCCTCGTCATCGTACTCATCTATGATTTCACCCATAACCTCCTCAACAATGTCCTCAATAGTTGCAATACCACTAAATCCACCGTACTCATCAATTAAAATTGCAAGATTAGTTTCAGCTTCCTTAAGTCCAACAAATAATTCATCAATTTTCTTAGTTTCAGGTACCAAGTAAGCTTTTCTTAAAATCTCTTTGATGTTAACATTTTCAAATCCAACAATCTGGGCCTCCCTAACAAAGTCTTTAATATGAAGAACCCCAAGAATATTGTCCACAGTTTTTTCACAAACAGGAATCCTAGAATAGCTTAGTTTAAGCAGTTCTTCCATGTATTCCTCCTTGTCGTCTGCAAGGTCTATCATAAACACCTCAGTTCTAGGTGTCATAATTTCATAGGAAAACTTGTCGTCAAAATCTAATACAGACTTAATCATTTTAGTCCCTTCTTCTTTGATTTTTCCACGACTTTGTCCCATAGACAAAATAGTCAAAATCTCTTCTTCTGAGTAATCACACTCTGAGTCCTCCTTATTTTGTCCTGTTATTTTTAACAAAAGTTCCACAGATTTAGATAGTAACCATACAAATGGCTTAGTCAAAACTGAAATCAAAACTACAAGATTAACCACCTTAAGAGCAATAGCCTCCGGATGAGCTAAAGCCACACGTTTAGGATATAGTTCGCCTAAAACCAATGTAACATATGAAAGTAACAATGTTATAATTACAATTGAAATCTCCTTACCATATGGAATTCCAACAGATTCAAGGAAGGCCCCCACCTGATCACTCATTCCAACTGATGCTGATGCACTAGACAAGAACCCTGCCAATGTTATTACAACCTGTATGGTTGAAAGCATTTTGTTTGGTTGGTCCAAAAGCCTCTCAAGAGACAATGCCCTCTTATTTCCATCCTCCGCCAAAACCCTGATTTTGTTCTTGTTACAAGACACAATGGCCATTTCCGACGCAGCAAAAATTGCGTTGATTATAATTAAAACTCCGATTAGCACAAACTGCATTATCGATCCACTATCACTTTCCATTTTCATTTCCTTTCGTATTTTAGTATTTCCTTTAATACCACATATTACACTTTTTTCTCAAAAAAACGCAAGTATCTTTTCGTTAATTACATATAACTAAAGTGTCACACAAACTTAACCATATTATTTCATAGCACCCCTTTACTTTTTGCATTTATGGTATATACTGTAAATACAATCTAATATTTCTTCAAAATTTTACCCAAAGTATCTACATACTTATCCCGAACATGGGCTGGCTCTAGCACCTTAACCGTCTCACCAAACTGGAGAAGCAAGTAGTAAAGACCTTGGTTTTCTGAGGTTTCAATAGTTACAATTGCCTTAAACTGGGAATTAGAATCTAGTACACCACTACCCTTAACCTTATCTATCCTAATAATATTATCGCCAAACTCATCATACATGTAGTCAATTTTAGATGTATCAATTTCAAGTTTAAGGAAGATTTTTTTGTCGCTCCCAAAGTTATGAATTGATCCTCCCACGAAATCTTTAATAATGGATTCATAATCTGATCCAAGTAGCTGCTCTGGGCCTTTAATTTCCATATCATCTAAAATCACAACACCCTTAATCTTATCCAACCTATAATAACTTAAGTTACTGTAACCTTCATAGTTACAAATTAAATAATATGTATCCTTGTTCCACATTAGTTGGTACGGATTAACCAAATACTCTCTACCATCTTTTCTCGGCACAAGGTCAAGATTCTCATTGAGGAAACAGTACTGGAATGAGACTTTTTTGCCCCTGTTTATAGCTTCCAAAAGCACATCAATATTAACCTGGGTCAACTTATTTTTGGTTTTACTATGAACCATGTCAACCGTTGCATCTTTAATGGCTATCTTTTTGTACTCTGAAGTAGTTTCAAGAAGACGGCTTATTAAACTTACGCTGACACTGTGTCTTAAAAACTTGGCCTGGGCTACAGCATCAACTAGAACCTTGATTTCCCAATCTTCAAACTGGTGAGAAGCCATATAGCACCCTAACTTATTGTCCTGGCAAAAAACTATGTCGGCACCTGTTTCCATAAGTAGACGAAGGTCTCTCCCAACGGAGCGTCTCTCTAGCTGAATGTTGTAATCACTGTATAAGCTTTCACAAATTCTGTTGGCTGTAATTGGGTGATCCTCATCAGTATTTTTGAGAATATCTATTATATGAAGGAAGGCTTTTTTGTTTTTGCTTATTTTAGATTCAGTTGTCTGGCTCATATTTTACCTCATCTCTCTTAGCTGCTTTTTAACTTTTTTGATATATTTTATTATATCACAGCACATGTCACTTAAACAAGACAGGTTATCCCTTCAATCTAACCTATAATAAGATTAACAAAAGAACAGAACTAGAATTTAAACTAGAAAACTTATATATTGTTAACTGGCAAAGGCTAGTTAAGTGAATTTGAAAGGAGAACAATTATGTTTAACGAAATTTTTGATATTATGGATGGTAGAGAAGCAAGAAAATACTGGTACGAAGTACAGTTACAACAAAAAAATGAAGGCGGAGAATATGACCCAGCAATTGATAATCACAGTTGGGTTCGCCAGTACCTACTAGGTATTTGTGACTAATCCTTTGGCCAATATCTATATGACTGTACTCTTATTTTTTATCCCTAGTCTTTTTTATGGGTAAATGTTATACTATTTGAAGGAGGATTATACTCAATGATCATAGAAAGAACCGAAGATTTCAAGTTAGATTTTAAGACTGTTCCAAGGGAACTAATTGATCCAAATGGCAGTTTACAATCTTTTTACGAAATCCGACATTTATACCATTCAGCAATCAAGGAAGTTAGCACTAAACTTGAAATATTAGACAAGGAATTTCAGGTTAAACACGACTATAACCCTATTCACCATATGGAATGCCGTGTTAAATCTATTACAAGTACTTTTAACAAGGTAGTTGCTAAGGGGTACAAAATCAATACTGAAGGTATCAAAAAAATTACCGATATTGCGGGAATCCGTGTTATATGCAAATATATCGACGATATTTATCACATTGCTAATTTACTTTTACAACAAAACGACGTAGAATTAATCAGAGAATCTGACTACATTAAAAATCCAAAGCCAAGTGGCTACAGAAGTTTACACTATGTAGTATTAGTTCCTGTATTTCTTTCCGACAGAGTTGAAAAAGTTCCAGTAGAAATTCAGATCAGAACAATCGTTATGGATACTTGGGCTAGCTTAGAACACGAATTAAGATATAAATCTAACGATGCTGTGCCAGAAGAAGCAATTGCAGAGTTACAAAAATGCGCCTACGATATGTGGAATATTGACAATTTGATGCAAAAATTACATAAAAGATAACACAAAAAACTGAATGGAGAATTTCTCCATTCAGTTTTGCTTTTTATTTAATTAATTCCTGGTGTCCATTATAAATAATTTTATAAATCTTCTCATGAAGTTCTTTTTGTTGCTGTTTATCTAAGCCCTTAGTTGAAATTGCAGGATGTACTAAAACCTTAATATCTGCTGGAGTTAAAACTCCATTTTCTTCAAAGATTTTGTAAGTTCCTTCTATAGATATTGGAATTACAGGAACTTCCGGTTTAGTTGCAAGCTTCATTGAGCCTTTTTTGAACTCTCCCATTTCAGCCCCTCTACTTCTAGTTCCCTCTGGGAATATCATAAGGGAGAAGCCTTCTTCAATTAGTTTAACGCCTTCATTTATAGCCCTAAGAGCTTCTCTTGGGTCATCTCTTTTAATCATTACACTTCGAACTCTTTCAATCCATTTGCCGTAAAGTGGCAACTGGTGAAGTTCTTCTTTGGCAATGTATCCAAACTGAATTGTATCTAGTGCTGCACATAGTGCAATAATATCTGCATATCCTTGGTGGTTGCACATATAAACAACTGGCCCTTCCTTTGGAAGGTTCTCTTTTCCCTTTACTTCAAGAGTACAGCCTGTAATTTCAAGAAACTTAGTTCCCCAAGTTGACATTGCAAGTCTAATGTTTTCTCTTTCAACTTCATTATTGCCTTCCACTCTTGCCTTTGCAATATTCTTCTTATATTTATTAAGGAATTTCAATGCGTATACCGCCTTAATTACTGACGGAATATTTCTAATTATCTTCATATATACCTCATACTATTTTTAATCTTATTCAACCCTATTATTATACCTTTTGATGGAGAATTTGGCAACTGAAAATAAAAGCCTACCAGTAAACACAAAAAAGAACTTCCAATTTGGAAGTTCTTTTTTTGAATCCCCGAAGGGAATATTGCCATTGCTTGTAAGCATCCAAACCCAATGAGTAATTATCTCTTTGAGAACTGGCTTGCCTTTCTCGCTTTTTTAAGACCGTATTTCTTTCTTTCCTTCATTCTAGCATCTCTAGTTAGGAAACCAGCAGCCTTAAGTGGTGCTCTGAAGCTTTCTGCATCAGCAACACAAAGAGCTCTTGCAACTCCGTGTCTTAATGCTCCAGCCTGTCCTGTTGTTCCGCCACCATATACAGTTGCGATAACATCAAACTTACCTTCACATCCAGCGATCTCAAAAGGTCTCTTTACTTCTCTCTTGATAATTTCAAGTGCGAAGTAATCTTCTAATGATTTCTTGTTAACGATGATATTTCCATTGCCAGGGATTAATCTAACTCTAGCAACAGAAGATTTTCTTCTGCCTGTTCCGCAGTACTGAATCTTTGCCATTTGTTATTCCTCCCTCTTAAATATCCATTACTTCTGGTTTCTGAGCTGCGTGATCATGTTCAGCACCTGCATAAACCTTAAGTTTCTTAAACATCTGTCTTCCTAGTTTACCCTTTGGCATCATACCTCTAACAGCATGTCTAACTACTTCAGTTGGATGTTTTTCCATTAACTGTTCAAAAGTCATTTCTCTTAAGCCACCTGGATATCCAGTATGTCTCTTGTAGATCTTTTCTTTTCTTTTCTTACCTGTTACTTCAACTTTGTCAGCGTTAATAACGATAACATAGTCTCCACAGTCAACGTGTGGTGTGTAAATTGGTTTTTTCTTTCCTCTTAGAGTTGCAGCAATTTCAGTTGCTAAACGACCTAAAGTTTTTCCTTCAGCGTCAACAACGAACCACTTGTGCTCAACTTCTTGAGGCTTTGCGATAAATGATTTCATTTCTCGTAATCCTTTCTTCCTACTAGAATCTTGCGATTTTGTTCGGATGCGTCTACTCAGATTTACTTTGTGCAAATCGTTTTCGATGCTACTAATTAACTTTAGTTGCGAGTCCCGGACGGATTCCCATCCTGTGCTCTTATAGTAAAAGCCCAAAGGCAAATACATCAAAACTAGGCCACTTAAACGTGACACCCAATTATTATACCACTATTGCAGTACAAGTCAACATCTTTCAACCTTTTTTCTTAGTTTTTTCTACTATCTTAAAATGTTTCGTTTATGTAGTCTTCTGCAAACTTAACTGCAACAGCTCCGTCTGACGCCGCCGTTACAACCTGTCTAACAGGTTTCGTTCTAAGGTCACCAACTGCGAAAACGCCGGCTGCACTGGTTTTGGTACTTTCGTCAGCAATTATATAACCTACTCTATCTAAATCAAGTTGGTCTGCAAATATTTCCGTATTGGGAACCCTACCAACAGCAACAAAAATTCCATCAAGTTGAATTTCCCTAGTTGATCCATCATTTACATCTTCCACAACAATTCCTGTAACCCTTTTGTCTGCCTTAATTTCCTTAATTTTTGAATTCCAAACATACTCAAGATTGTCAGCAGCATCAAGTGGCTTCATATAACTTTTAGTTGCACGAAGTGAATCTCTTCTATGAATCATATAAACCTTCTTACATAGCTTAGTTAATAAAACAGCATCTCCTGCCGCTGAGTTTCCACCGCCAATTACTGCAACAGTTTTATCTTTATACATTGCCCCATCACATGTGGCACAGTAAGCTACACCTCTATTAATTAGACCTTCTTCTTCAGGCAGCCCAAGTTTTCTTGGTGCTGCCCCTGTTGAAACTACAACAGTTTTGGCCTTGTACTGGTTTTCATATCCGTAAATAGTTTTAATATCACAGCAAAAATCCACCTTTTCTACTTGGTCAAAAACAGTTTCTGCTCCAGCTTCATCAGCTCCAGCCTTCATTCTTTCCCCTAACTCGTATCCATCAATTCCCTTATCAAAACCTGGGTAGTTATCAATTTGAGTTGTGGTAGCCATCTGACCGCCTGGTGAAAGTTTTTCAATAATTAAAGTGTCTAGACCAGCCCTAGCTCCATAAAGTGCAGCTGTGTATCCACCTGGGCCACCCCCAATTATTATCATATCGTATACTTTAGACATATCCGCCTCCTATGAAATCAAAAACCTATTTTTCGATTCCTCTTTCCTTAAGCCATTTAGCAATTGCAACCTTAGATGGTGGGTTAACTAAAACCTCACTAACGGCTTCATCTTTAAATAAAATCATTGAAGGAATAGTTTCAATTTCAAAAGCCTCTGCAAGTGCAGGTTCCTTATCTATATCAACCTTAGCAACAATTACATTACCTTCATAGTCGTCGGCAATCATATCAACTGTTGGACCAAGACGCTTGCAATACGTACACCAAGGTGCCCAAAACTCAACCAATACCGGCATACTTTCTGACCTTAATTTTTCAAATTTATCTTTTGTAATATCCATAGCTTTCATAATAGCCTCCAATCTTTCGTCTCTAAATTCTAAATCATAAGTTAAATTAACTCCTGTTATATTCTTTATATACCTTGCAACTGGTCTTGTCAAACCACAAAACTTCGCATATTTCACGAATCTTTTCACCCTCCTAAAATGAGTAAATACTAACTTAAACCAGTATTTTTTGCAAAAAAATCTGAATGCAGATAATTCTACATTCAGTTTCTTATTTTTCTTATTAAATGCATATTGCACTTATACAAGCTGTCTTAAATTAGTCAGCATCGTATGGTAGTAATGCAACAATTCTTGCTCTCTTGATTGCAGTAGTCACTGCTCTCTGATGTAAAGCGCAAGTTCCTGTAACTCTCTTAGGTAAAATCTTACCTCTTTCAGTTACATATTTCTTTAATTTATCAACGTCTTTGTAATCGATAGTTTCAGCTTTGTCTGCGCAGAACTGGCAAACTTTTTTCTTTCTGAAACCGCCACCACGTCTTTTATCCATCATGACCTGTTCTCCTTTCCTATCTTAAAATGGTATGTCCTCGTCTTCAATTGCCTGGAAACCCTCTGGAATTCCAACTGGTTCACCAGTAGCAAATGTATCAGTGCTGCCGCCACCAGTAGCTGGTGCACTTGCAGAACCTAAGAACTCTACTCTGTCGGCAATAACTTCAGTAGTGTATACCTTATTGCCATCTTTGTTGACATAGCTTCCAGTCTGAATTCGACCTTGTACGCCAACCTGTCTTCCCTTCTGTAAGAATCTTTCACAGTTTTCAGCCTGTTTACCAAATACTACGATATTCGGGAAATCCGCTCCACGACTTTCGCCGTTTCTGTCTTTACCTCTATCAATAGCAATGCTAAATCTAGCAATAGCCATCTGGCTCTCTGTGTATCTAACTTCAGGATCTCTTGTTAATCTTCCGATTAATGTTACAACGTTCATAGCGACCTCCTATTTCTCATCTTTGTTAATGATTAAGTGTCTTACTACGTTATCAGAAATCTTAAGTCTTCTGTCTAATTCTTTTGGAAGAGCAGAGCTTGCATTGAATTCTACTACTACATAGTATCCTTCGTTCTTCTTCTGGATTGGATAAGCAAGTTTTCTCATTCCCCATACGTCTACATTAGTAACTTCTCCGTCAGCTTCAATGATACCTTTAACAGTTTCAATAGTAGCTTCCTTAACAGTGTCTTCTAAAGTAGAGTCAATGATGAACATGATTTCATATTTTGTCATTATTTTCACCTCCCTGTGGACTAAATGGCGTTAACCTTAGTGTTAACGCAAGGATGCACGATTAATTCGTACCTATTAATTATACAGTAATCATATCAAAAAGCAAGTCTTTTTTTTCGGGCAAAACCCTCTCATCACACCATCCTTCCAAAGTGTACCTTTGTGGGTTAGTGATGTCTTGCATAATATTGATCATAAGTTAAACCAGATTCCTTTACTTCTTTGGCAAGTTCCTTGCCTAGGTATCTAATATGCCATGATTCATAACTGTATCCTGTATATTTAGTTTTACCCTTTGGGTATCTTAAAATAAACCCAAAATCATCAAGCTTAGATATTACATCTTCATATTTTTCGTGTTTGTCAATTGAAGTAAACTCCATATTGTCCAAGGAAATATCTGCAACTAAACCAGTTGTATGCTCGCTGTGACCCGGCCTTGAAGAAACAGTATCTGCATGGTCTTGACCATAAACCTTAGTCATATTATCAAAAATCTGACGCTGAAAAGCAGTAGACCTATATCCGCTATGAATATTAACCCTAACCCCATCTTCCATGCAGGCCTCCCTAAACTCCTCAAAAGCCGCAGCTGCGCCCTTGCGCATCTGCTGGGTCGGCTCCCTACTAGTTTTATTAGTAACACTAACAAGATCACTAGGTTCCCAGTCATCTTCTAGCTTATAAACCTTGTTAACAATAGTATCTAAAGACTCTGGATCCTTTTGGATAATAATATTATCCTTAGCATAAAACTCTTTATCTAAACCAATATTAACATTAGTAACTACCTCTTCAATATTAAAATCCTTATGGGCCTTTTGGTAAGCCTCATACCTATTAGCTAAATCTTCATGGTAATAATCTAGATCCGCAAACTCACTAGCCGGCTCTTTGGTAGCTGGTTTAGAATCTGAGCCCATAAGCTTATATGCACCAAAACCTAATCCGGCTAGAATTGCAACAATAATTATTACCACAAGAATTAGATTTTTCTTCTTTTTAACTTTATATTTAGCCATTTTATCTCCTTTTTATAAGAATTCGTATAATAAATCTTCTGCTTATTTATTTGATACTTCTACAAAACCCATGTAATACTCATATCTAGTACCGCCTTCACTACCCATTAGAAGGTATCTGGCAACTACTTCTCCCGTCTGATAACCCATTGCTCGAACTTCTGTTAAAATCTCCTTAACATTGTTGTTATAGTTATTCATAATATCCGCCTTAAGAAGAAATTTCAAGTATTTCTTCCCTTTGGTTCTTTTCCAAATTGCACCTCTTGGCCTATCTGTTGCAATGGCTCTAATGTATTTCTTCTCCTTGTAGTCCTTAATATAAATATAACTTAGACTTGGATTTCGCAGTGTTTCATGAACCGTATCTGTATCTAAGGCATCTTCTATTAGAAAATCCACCTCCATTATACCAGGAGTCAAATGATTTGCTTGAAGCATTCTTGCTTGATTTATCAAACTTATTTGAAGTTCAATTTCATCTAGTTTGTTTTGTAATTGAATAATCTTTTCCCCAATGTCAAATTTTTTCTCTTCGTATATATATTCAAGTTCTGAAACAGGCATATACAAAATATGCTTAATTTCTTTTATTGAAAAATCCAAACTTCGATAAAGCTGGATTTCAGCCACATTAAAAACATCTACCTGATTGTACTCTCTATACCCGTTTTCCCCTTGTCTCCTAACGCAAAATAGACCTTCTTTTTCCCAATAATGCAAATTGGAAACGTTAATATTAAAAATATCTGCTACTTCTTTCGTCTTAAACGTATTTTTTTTCATTTTTTTCATATTCCCCCTTGACCCTAAAGTTACTTTATAGTTTATACTAACCATAGTTGATTTGCAAGAGTCAATTGTGTGCTATGAATTAACGCCTAAATTCAAACGCCTTGAATGTATAAGTGTTAAACAAAAATCAAAAACTCGAACCTTTGGTGTTCGAGTTTTTTTATTTCTTATTTAGCAATGTACTCTAAGTACTTTTTTTTAAAGGCTGCTACATTTCTTTTGGTTATTCCAAGTTCTTCTCCAGAAGTCATTACTACACATTCATTGTTAATTCCATCTACATTAATCATATTGACTACGTAGGATTTATGAATCTGAACAAAGTTATCTTTTTTTAGTAATTCATCTATATATTCTTCAAAGGAACCTCTAAGCAATATGCTTTCTATTACTTGACCTCCAATTAAATGAAAGTATGCTCTTCTTTTGAAACACTCTATATATGAAATCCTGTTAGTTGGGACAGCTTTTAATCCGTCTCCACTTTTAATAGTAAAACTTTTTTCCTTATCTGGTGTTATAAGTCTAATGGAGTGATCTAAGGCTTCAAAGACTTCCTTTTTGTTAATAGGCTTCATAATATATCTTGCAGCTTTAATTTCAAAGGCTTCTAAGGCGTAATCCTTGCTGGAAGTTTCGTATATTATAGCCCCTGTGCCATTATACTTCCTTATTATTCTGCCAAGATCTATTCCGCTTGTTTGTGGCATTAGTAAATCTAAGATATAAATATCCCAGGTTCTTCCCTTTTCTATTTCACTGGCTAGTTCAACTGACATTGGGAAACTATCAATGGTAAAATTAATTGCAGAATTATTGGCCTCATACTCTTTTACTAGTTCTTCAACCTTTAACATTTCTGCTAAACAGTCATCGCAAAGTGCAATATGTATCATAATCTTACCACCTCTCTATTTACTAATTACCTGGAATGAGCAGGTTTTGCCCCTTTACCCCATTCTTTTGCCTAGGTCTAACCCCAAAGAATCTCTGGGTATAGTCCTTTATCTTTCATGGCTTCTATTGCTCTAGAAACCATTTCTTTGTCTTCTTTGTATGTTACGCCGTACCACTTGTCCTTTGTGTTAAGGACTTTAACTGTGGCTTTGCCTTCTTTAATTAGCTGGTTTGTTACTGTTGGTATTTGGTATTCTCCTTTTAGGGGATTTGATGTTAATGCCTCTTCTAGGAACTTTTCAATTCTTGCCACCAATTCATCCATCATGTTCTTGGTGTAGCCCCAAAGATTCATAGACACTTGAGTTTCTGGTTTTAGCGGAATCCAGTTTTCATCGTCTTCTGTGAAGCAAATCTGGCCATTTACCTTCATTATTTTTGTTCTTTCAACAATATCTGCAAGTAGTCCCTTTTCATCTACCTGGCAAACCCCTCTAGCCACGTGGCCGTTTTCTGTTACTGTATTTTTAAGCATATAGCTTATCATTGCAAACTCACCGTCCTTCTTAGTGTTAGCTAGGAAGTCGTACATTTTGTGAAATGCTTCTGGGCCGTAATAGTCATCTGCATTAATTACTGCAAATGGACCTGTTACCTTGTCTCTTGCCGCCATAATTGCATGGGCTGTACCCCATGGTTTAACTCTATCTTTTGGAATATGAAATTTACTTGGAATATCCTCAAGTTTTTGATATGCATATTCTACATCAAGGAACTTTTCTGATCTTCCATTTATAAATTTTGCGAAGTCCTCTTGGTTTTCTTCTTTAATTACAAAGATTACTTTTTTAAATCCTGCCATAAATGCATCGTACAAAGAAAAATCTAAGATTATTTCTCCTGCTTCTGTTATTGGATCTATCTGCTTTAGACCACCGTATCTACTGCCCATACCTGCAGCCATAATTATTAAATTTGGTTCCATAGTTTCCACCTTTCCTCTTTGTAAATTCTACTCTATTCTATGTAAATTTTCAACTGTATGATATAATATATTCAAGTTAGGATGCAAAATATTTGTACGATTACGGAGGTACATTATGATAATAAAAAGTATAGATGCAGAAAACCAGGTTGTTCTTCAGGTTGCTAAGCAAATGGCTACAGCTGCTAGAACGGCCCCTAAGGCCAATGGCGACGATTCTATCCTTACAGCCATAGTAACAGGTGACCATAAGCTTAAACTGGCCAAAAGGACTCAGGAGCTTGGTAAGGAGTATGGTTGGGATTTTATGGTTAGAGATGCCAAGATGATTAAACATGCCCCTGCAGTTTTACTAATTGGAGTAAAAAAAGAGTCTGCTTTAGTTGGTCCTGTTTGCGGATTTTGTGGTTTCAAAAATTGCGGTGAATGTAAGGCTGCCGGTGCCAACTGCGCACTTAAGGTTACAGACATTGGTATCGCTGTAGGTTCTGCTGTTTCAGTTGCTGCAGATAATAGAATTGATAACAGAGTATTCTTCTCAGGCGGTAGAGCTGCCTTGGATTTCGATTTCTTTGATAATGAGGCTGAATTAGCTTACGCAATTCCCCTAAGTGCCAATGGCAAAAGCGTGTTCTTCGATAGAATAGGTACACCCCAATTGGAAGATTTAGAAGTGTAACTAACTTTAGGGAAATTTAAATACAAAAGCCTCCATAATAAATGTTGGGGCGGAGCATAAAAAAAGAGGTATGATGCGTGAATTTTTGCACCTACCTCTTTGTTTTTTTATTTATCGTCTTTCAACGTAACTTTGTACCTGGCAAACTACTAGTTGATCTTCTTCTTCTGGGTTATAAAAATCAACTTTTTTAGTTCCAGATAAATGTTTATCCTCTTGCAAGTATTTTGAAATCTCTTCAATGATCCATTCCATTGCCCAAGGTGTTGTTAATTGACCTTCTATAAGGTTTCCATCAACATCAAACTTTAATGATTGCTCCTTTAAACTACAAGGAATGCTATCAACATCCTTAATTGTAACATCATAAAATCTATCAATTTCTGCTTTTTTAGCATTAGGATCTTCTACAATATATTGAACACTATTGCCAATATCTTGAGCAATCTTCCTGCTACAACTTGTTTTGCAAGCTGTTGAACAAGTAGCACAAACGTCGCTTTGTCCAACAGGATCTAGACGATGATAATTTTTTTCTATTATATGTTTACCCAAAATAAAAATCTCCTTCGTCTTCTTCTACTTCTGCGCTGAAGTAAATACACTGCCATTTTCCTGTCAAATACTGCTGACCTTTTTCAAACATTTCTTCAATAGTGTCAAACTCATATTTGTCCCCACTACAAAACATATTGATCTTATTAACTTCCATAACCCATTTGTTGTTTTCTTCTTCATACCAAACTAAGGTATCATCTATTTTTTTGAAGAACTGAGTTACGCCCAATTCAAATTCCTTTGCGAAATCTTCTGCCTTTGGATCTGTTAATGCAGTATAAACTCTATTTATTTCAAGGTCAAAAGTCTTACCATCTTCTACTCTAGAAGCTGTAAGTCTGCCGTATTTTTCACCAATTTCAAGTTTGTTTCCAGCAATTTTCAACATATGAGCAACAGCATAGACTACATCAATGTATTCTTTGTCATTTTCAATTGCAAATTTGCCTTCAATTTCAAACATATCATCTTCAAGATAGAAGTCAACTGATTTGCCTTCTGCCTTAATAAAAAAGTCCTTATCCTTTAACTCTAGCATTATAAAAATCTCCTTTACTATGCGTTAAAATCTAATAGTTCAGGCTTTTCATAAATGTTTCCTTGTAACTTAAATGTATCAGACATGTAGGGTCCACCCATAGCCATAGAGCCATCGTTACCTAGTAAAATAAAACCAGCAACTTCTTCACTCCACATAACCTGGTATGTGCCGTCGTCATTTTTCACTACATCACCTTCAAAGATTTCATTCTGTTCATTGTCATACCAACCAGTACTCTGAAGTGGTATTAGTTCTAGTGGTTCTGAAGGATTTTTGAAATCATAAATTAAAACTGTTCCAAAAGAAAGATAACCATAAATTGTTTTTTCTAGTTCTGAAGAGCCTTCCTGTTCAAGTTCTTCAGGGGAATACATTTTTTTATTCTCATCATCCCATGCTCTAAATTTTATTTCTCTCATTGAATTTCCTCTCATCTTATATACATCGGTGCCACTAAACGTAGCACCGATGATAATTTTTCATATTTTACCTTATGGTAATATATTGTATTTTACTTAGAATACGCCTTTAGCCTTCTGTTCTTTAATTGCATTAAGAACTTTTTCAGGTGTTAGAGGCATTTCTGTAAATCTAACTCCAATAGCATCATATACAGCGTTGAAGATAGCAGGGATTGTAGGCTGAATTGGACCTTCTCCTGATTCTTTAGCTCCGTATGGTGCTGATGGGTCATATGCTTCTACAATGCTAGCATTGATTTCTGGCATATCTGTTGCTGTTGGTAATTTGTAGTCATGGAATGAAGGGTTTAGGAATGTTCCGTCTGGAGCAATCTTCATTTCTTCATATAGAGCCTGTCCCATACCCATCTGGATTGAACCGTGTACCTGACCTTCAACACTCTGAGGGTTAATAGCTACACCACAGTCTCCTGCTTCTGTAATCTTAACTACATTTACTTTACCTGTTTCTAGATCAACATCCACTTCTGCAATCTGAGCACTGAATCCGAATGTAGGTGAGTGACCAATGTTACCACCCTGCTGGATACCTTTTCTTCTTGGAGGAGTAAACTGTCCTGTCATTGTTATAGGTCCGTTTGACTGGATGTAAGTTGAAACAACTTCTCTCCAAGGAACTCTCTGTTTTGGTTTGTAGATGTTGTAGAATTCTTCGCCCTTAATTTCAACTTCTTCTCCTCTAATTCCCATCATAGCTGCTGCTACTGGTTTTAGTTCTGCGTTGACCTTTTCAGCTGCCTGTCTAATAGCCCATCCTGTTGCGAATGTTAGACGACTTGCGAATGTTCCTAAGTCAAATGTTGATACCTGTGTATCTCTAGGAATTACTTTTACGTTTTCTGTAAATACTCCTAATGTTTCAGCTGCCATCTGAGCCATAACCATGTCAACACCCTGACCGATATCTGTAGCACCACAGTATACAGTTACATCATTTTCTTCATCAACCTTAATTGTAGCTACTGTATGTGGCTTGTATGATAGGTATAATGTGTAAGATGTACCTGAGATGTAGTATCCACCAGATAGACCAATACCTTTACCAAATGGTAGTTTACCATGTTTGTTCTGGTAGTCTGAGTTTTCAACACAAGTTGTTAGACACTTCTTGTATTCAGTATGAGGGATGTACATCTTACTCATAGCTGTGTAACCTGATTCAGCTGCATTAAGCATTCTGATTTCATATGGGTCCATTCCGAAGTGAGCTGCTGCCTGGTCTAGCATCTGTTCCATAGCGAATCTTGGCTGTACTCCACCTAGTCCTCTAAATGCTCCACATGTTGGCTTGTTTGTGTAAACTCTCTTACCATCAAATCTTACATTTGGAACCATGTATGGAATATGTACCATTGAAGCTGTGTAGAATAATACTACAATACCCCAACCAGCGTATGCTCCGCCATCCATTAAGTTTGTGAAATCACAAGCTGTGATCTTACCTGTTTTATCAAAACCAAGTTTCATGTTCATGTAACATGGGTGTCTTCCGTTGTTTGTTCCGAATACTTCACTTCTTTCGTAAGTAATCTTAACTGGTCTACCAATTTTTCTTGATAGTAGTGCTGAACAGAAGTCTGCCTGAGAAGCAACACCCTTACCACCGAAACCACCACCGATTAGTGGAACTGTGATTCTGATTCTGCTTAGAGGCATTTCTAATACCTTAGCTAACTGCTGATGAGTGTAGTGAGGTACCTGACAAGTAGCATATAGGTGTAATTTTCCTGTAGCTACGTCGAAGTCTGCTAATGCTGACTGAGGTTCTACGAAACCGTGGTTTACGTATGATGAGTAGTAATCCTGCTCTAATACGAAATCTGATTCAGCTAATGCCTTATCTGGATCTCCATAAACCTGAACACCTTCGTAAGAAATGTTGTTTGGAGAATCTTCGTGAATTCTTACATCGTCTCTCTTAACAGCTTCTCTTGGATCTACTAGTGCTTCTAGAACTTCATATTCTACTTCGATTAATTCTAAAGCTTTTTCAGCAATTTCTTCTGTTAAAGCTGCTACTGCTGCTACTGGTTCTCCCCAGTTTCTTACTTTGCCTACTGCTAATGCATGTTCGTTTGCATTATGAGGTACGATTCCGTAAGGGATTGGGCAATCTTCACCAGTGATAACTGCTAATACTCCATCTAATTCTAAAGCTTTGCTATAGTCAATTTTAATAATGTTAGCATGTGCATGCTTACTTCTTAATAATTTACCATAAGTCATTCTTGGTAAAGTTAAATCGTCTGTGTACTGTACTGCTCCCTTTACTTTAGCAGGGCCATCAGGTCTTCTGATGCTTCTACCTACTTCTGTAAATTCTTTTGTGTAGTCTTTATAGTTATTGTATCTGTTTGATACTTCATACATTTTACCCATCTTATTTAGCCTCCTTTCCAGCAACTTCGTTTGCGTATGCTTCAACTGCTTCTAGGATGTTGATGTATCCTGTACATCTACATGTGTTTCCTGCTAATGCAGTTTTAATTTCATCTTTTGTTGGGTTTGGATTTCTGTCAATTAAAGCCTTTGATGATAAGATCATTCCTGGTGTACAGAATCCGCACTGAACTGCACCGTGGTCTAGGAAAGCTTCCTGGATTGGGTGTAATGTACCATCTTCGTTAGCGATTCCTTCGATTGTAGTAATCTTCTTGCCAACTGCTGATACAGCTAATTTGATGCATGATAATTCAGGTTTTCCATCGATAAGCATTGTGCATGCTCCACAGTCTCCCTGTCCGCATCCCTTCTTTGTTCCTGTTAGTCCTATTGTTTTTCTAACAACGTCTACTAAAAGATCCATAGGAGTAACAATAACATCATAATCCTGATTATTGATATTTAGTGTAATTAATTGTTTCATTTTTTACGCCTCCATTGCTAATTCATATGCTTCTTTTGTTAATCTTCTTGCAAGAGCGCCTACAACATCTTTTCTGTATTCTGCTGATGCTCTTACGTCAGAAATAGGTTTAGCTTCGCCCATTGCTGCTTCACCAACTGCTTCGATTAATGCATCGTCTAATACTTTGCCTTCGATTGTTGCTGGAACTGCTTCTGAAACTAGAGGTCTTGGTGAAACTGATCCCATTACTAGCTTAACAGTTTTGATTGTTTTCTTATCTGCTTCTAGTTCAATGTTAACAGCCATATTAACCGCATCAATTTCCATAGCATTTCTAAGTCCAATATGTCCATATACACTTGCAGAGTGTGCTGCTGGTGCAGGAATAACAAACTTAGTTACCATTTCGTCTGATTCTAATACGTTTTTACGGTTTCCTAAGATAAAGTCTTCAACTTTAACTGATCTTTCGCCCTTCTTGCCTTCGATTACTACTTTAGCATTCATTGCTGCTAATGGAGTAGGTGTTTCACCAGCTGGTGAAGAGTGAGCAACGTTACCACCTAGTGTAGCCATTGTTCTTACCTGGAAAGATCCTAACTGTGCTGCTGCAAATACTAATGCTTTGTAATCCTTCTCTAATTCTGTTGAATTTTCGATATCAGCAATCTTAGTGCATGATCCGATTTCAACACCTTCCTTAGTGAAAGTTACGCCTGCTAATTCTTTAACATCACCGATGTTAATAATGTTCTCTGTTGAGATCATCTTTTCCTTTAGCATGATTACTAAATCAGTACCGCCAGCAAGCATTTTTGATTTGTCGCCAATATCTGCTAATAGATCTAAAACTTCTGCTTTAGTCTTAGGTGCATGATACTGGAAATTACTTAAAATGTTCATTCTATACGCCTCCTTAAAATAAATACGCCTTGAATTTTTACACTATAATAGTATTTCATATTATAGCTTCTAAAAAAATATGAATATGTGCTATATTCTTTGTACATTGTATAATAAGAAAAGCGATTTTACAATTGCAAATTGCAAAGTTTTTGCTTTATTTAATAAATTTTTAACAAGATTTTTGTTGTTAAGACTATTTGCCACTAAATAAAGGGGAATTAGGCGTCAAAGACTATTATTTATTCTATTGAATTATGTTGCTTTTAATGTGAATTTTTTTAGGAAACTTGGGTTTAAAATTTTACACAAAAAAAAGAAACTTGCCAAAAATAAATATCTTAGCTTGTTTCTTTTTGTTATTAAATTTGGAATAGAACAATTTTGTCCTTATTAACTTTAATCTTAGTTGGTAGTGGTAAGTTACTATGGTTTTCTTCATCCCTTTTACTAATCACATAAGACCACTGTTCTTCTCCTTTGCCATGGGATTCCTCACCAGCCTCGGCAGTGAAAAAAACCTTCTTCTCCGACACTTTTTCTGCAATACTTTTAATTTTAATTTTTACAATTTCAGAATCCCCTTCAAGTTGATCCTTCCAAACTGGCTCTATATCCACATCTCTAATTCCAATGTAGTTGGTGCCTGCTGGTATTTTGTAATCCAAATCTAAGGTTAAATTCCATAATGGGATTTCAATTATTGAATCTTCTATAACCTTGACTTTCATAATATTATTAATACCAACCATACGGCCGCATTGAATTGTTTTAGGATTATGAAATAGCTGACGAGTCTGGCCATATTCAATAGCTTCACCTTGATTAATAACAATAATCTCCTTGCTAAAATTATAGATTTCATCTCTATTATGGGAAACCATTATAACCATACCATGGTAGTCTCTAATCATTTCTTCCATTTCAATTTGAAGTTTTTCCTTTAAGTTTTCGTCTAAAGCCGAAAAAGGCTCGTCTAGAAGAATTAGTTTTGGCTCATAAGCCATAATTCTTGCCAAAGCTACCCTTTGTTGCTGTCCACCAGAAAGTTCTCCTGGCTTTTTGTCCTGTAACTCTTCAATATGAAACTTCCTTAACAAGGAAGAAGTCTTTTGGATTTTTTCTTCTTTATTTCCCTTTGCTATAACATTAATATTTTCTCTAACTGTCATAGTTGGAAACAAGGCATAGTTTTGAAACATATATGCAATGTTTCTTGCTTGAGGTTTAACATTAATTTTATTAGTACTATCAAAAAGGCAAATGTCGTCCATTATGATTTCACCTTCATCAGCCTTTTGAATCCCTGCAAGATATTTAAGAAGCATGCTTTTGCCAGCACCTGACTCACCTAAAATACCAATTCGATTGGTATCGCTTGCAAAGGCTATGTTTAAATTAAAGTTATCAAGCTTAGATTTTATATTTACTTTTATAGCCATATTTAAACCTTATCCTTACTAGATAAAACAGTTACACCATATATAACAACAAAGGATATAACCATTACTATGCATACCCATATTCCTGCCTTCATATAGTTACCATCATTAATAACCATTGCAATGGTCTGCGAAATAGTTCCCGTTCTGCCTGCAATATTTCCAGCAAGCATTGATGTTGCTCCATATTCTCCCATTGCTCTTGCAAAACACAAAATTGCACCCGCTATAATTCCCGGCCTAGCTACTGGAAGAAGCACCTTATAAAATATTTTTCTCTCGCTCATTCCAAGAGTTCTGGCTGCATAAATAAGATTCATATCCACCTGATCAAATGCTGCTCTTGTGTTTTGATACATTAATGGCAAGGCAATAACTGTAGCTGCCAAAATACATCCAAGCCAAGTTTGAACCACTGAAATATCAAAAGTATCAAATAGGAATGAACCTACTACCCTTCTTTTACTAAATATTATTAACAATAAGAAACCAGCTACCGTTGGAGGAAGAACTAGAGGCAATGACATTAAGCCATCAATGAGAGCTCTTTTTTTCTTACCCCAAACCATTACTCTTTTGGCTAAATGAATCCCTATAAAAAAGGATATAATTGTAGCTACTATGCCGGTTTTGACCGATATTATTAATGGACTCCAGTCCAGATTTTTTAATATTTCAAGTAATTCACTCACTTAAGGTTCTCCCTTTTATTTTGCTGTGAAACCGTAGTTTTCGTATACCTTCTTAGCTGCATCTGAAGTTAAAAAGTCATATAGCTTATTTACGATTTCACTTTTTTCTTTAGAAATTTCCTTGGCAGAAATCTTGGCAATTGGATACACGATTTCACCTGATAAATCCTTGCTGATTTTGTTAATAATCTTAACATCTTTGTTTCTATTTACATCACTTGTATAAGCAAAACCCAGTTCTGTTGACTTTTCTGCAACAGCGCTAATTACAGCACTTACATTTTCTTTTTCGCTAATTGTAACACCGTTTAGAGCATCTGAAACCTGGCTACCTTCAATTTTACTTGGATCAGTACCTTTAGCCACATCTAATAAACCATTGGCAATCATTGCCTGTCTAGCATATTTACCTGCTGGAACACTACCATAAGCAAGGGCAATGCTTTCTGCCTGATTTATATTGTTTAAATCTGTAACCTGTCCGTCGTAGTCCTTGTTTGCAATAATTCCAAGCTGGTTTTCTAGTAATTTCAAAGAGTCACCCTTTTTGATTAAATCCTTTTTTGCCAACTCTTTAATTTCCTTATCTGAAGCACTGAAGAATATTTCGCAATCGAAACCTTCCATAATTTGTGTCTTTAACTTACCTGAACTGTCTGCATTAACTAGAATCTTAGCATTTGGATTTTCCTTTTCGAATTCTCCTTTTAGTTCTTCTATGGCATTTGTTAAACTAGCTGCTACAAATAAGTTGATTTCCTGAGTTTTCCCAGTATCAGCCTTCGGCTCTTCCTTCTTGTCTCCACAAGCTGTCAGTCCTAAGCACATTACTAATCCTAAAACTACTGCAAGTACTCTTTTGAATCTCTGGTTTTTCATAATACACCTCCCATAGTGTTTTCATGATGATTTTTTCTTTTGTATGTTTAATTATCTAGCACATTCTGTTGCTGCGCCTTTTAAAACTTCTAGTCCATGACTTAAGTTTGGAGCTAAAAATTCTAAACTTTCTGTAACAGCCTTAGGGCTTCCTGGCAAGTTAACAATTAGTGTTGCCTTCCTAATACCGCTTACTGCTCTACTAAACATTGCTCTTTCGGTGTATTTTGCTGAGTAGGCTCTTACTGCTTCTGCAATTCCATTTGCCATTCTGTCGCAAACTGCAATAGTAGCTTCAGGTGTAACATCTCTTACTGCAAAACCCGTTCCTCCCGTTGTAATAATAAGACTAAGTTGTCTCTGGTCTGCAAGTCTTGACAACTGTTTCTCTATAAGTGTCTGATTGTCCGGAATAATAATACTTTCCTTAACATCAAAGCCAGCATCTTCTAAAGCTTTAACTACAATTGGCCCACTTTGATCAGTTCTTTCTCCTGCTGCGCCTTTGTCGCTAACAGTTATAACTGCAGCTGTTAAAGGTCTATCTTCATCTGGTTCAATCATAATTACTTCATCGCCGACTTTAATATCCCCACCAACTAATACTTCTGTAAACACACCTTCTCTAGGCATAATACAGTCGCCTACTGCATGATAAATTGCACAATGTGTGTGACACTCTTTGCCTATTTGTGTTAATTCCAATAAGGCATCTCCAATTTTGAACTTAGTTCCAACAGGTAATGACCTAAAATCAATTTCATCTATAATAATGTTTTCACCAAAAGCACCAAAATCAACATCTACACCTTTGGCTCTGAAATCTTCGATTTTTTCAAACTGAAGTAAACTAACCTGTCTATGCCATTTACCTCCATGAGCATCGTTTTTAATGCCAAAATCTGCAACTAATGTTGCACTTCCAATTTCCTTTTTTTGCGTACCCTTCTTCTCACTGATACAAATACCTACTATTTTAGCCATTTATCTTTCCTCTCTACTTAGCCACCAATTTGGGCCATTCTTTTGTCCTCTGTAATACTTTCTTTTTCTTCGAAGCAATGCATTTCCGGTTTATCCAAAATTACTTCCTTCAAAGTTTCATATACCTTATCTGAATCACCCTTTTTAATTGGTTCCCAAAGATTTACCTGTTTGTCATAACATAGACAAGCCTTAACTTCTCCTGTTGAAGTCATTCTAATTCTATTACACTTATTACAGAACTTGCCGTGCATTGCACTTATGAAGCCAATTGCTCCTTTGAAGTCCTCTATTTTGTAATAGATTGCTGGGCCATTTCCCTTAGGCGTTGCATCACATTCAATACCTTTGTGAAGAGTTCTTACATAATCTAGTAAAACCTCATTAGATACTAAATAAGAATCAGCACCATATCCTATTGGCATCATTTCAATAAATCTAACATCTACAGGATATTTCTTGGCAATTTCTATTAGTTTTACAAAATCTTCTTCATATTCTTCGTCATGAAGTACTGAGTTAACCTTAACTTTAAGGCCTGCGTCAACTGAAGCTTTAATAGAATCCATAACCTTATCTATTTCATCAAAACCTGTTATTTCCTTATATTTGGCTCTGTCTAGTGTATCTAGACTAATGTTTACAGCCTCAAGCCCTGCTTTGACTAAGTCTTCTAGTTGATCTTTTAATAATATTCCATTTGTCGTTAAAGTAACCTGCTCTACCCCGTCTATTTCATATATGCTACCAATTAGGGATGCGCAGTTTTTGCGAACCAAAGGTTCCCCGCCTGTTATCTTAAATTTTACAATTCCCAGTTTAACGGCTTCTTTGCAGACCCCTATGATTTCATCATAGGTAAGTAGGTCGTCATGAGCACATAGTTCAACCCCTGTTGGCATGCAATATCTGCATCTTAGATTACATCTATCGGTAATGGAAATTCTCATATAGTCAATATTTCTATTGTGTGAATCTCTCAATTTGTTCCTCTACTTTCTTGTCCATGTGCCGCTTTTGCCACCTGTTTTCTTCATTAAATGGATGTTGCTAATTTCCATTCCTTTGTCTACAGCTTTGCACATGTCGTAAATTGTTAGAAGACAAACGTTTACCCCTGTTAGCGCTTCCATTTCAACCCCTGTTTTGCCTACTGTTTTGGCAATGCAGCCAGCTGTTATGGCACATTTGTCGTCATTTAATTCAAATTCTATTTCTACCTTACTTAAATTTAAAATGTGGCATAGTGGAATTAGGTCTGGAGTTTTTTTGGCTCCCATAATTCCAGCTACTCTTGCGATTCCAAGAACGTCGCCCTTTTTCATATTTCCTTCTTTGACTTTGTCGTAGCATTCCTTAGACATTGTAATTGTTCCTACTGCTAAGGCTTCTCTAGTTGTGTCCTTTTTTTCGCTTACATCTACCATAATGGCGTTTCCGTCACTATCAAAATGTGTGAAGTTATTCATTCCTTTTACCTTGTCCCTTTCTTCCTATTTTCCAAATCCGCAATTAGGGAAAGTACAAATATCACATGATAAGCAAAGTCCGCCCTGACCTAAATCCACTAAGTCCTCTGGGCTTACTGGATCGTCTGCCATTACTCTTGGTAATACTAAATCAAAAATAGTTCTCTTAGCATACATTACACAACCTGGTAATCCCATTACCGGAATAGGCAAGTCTCTTCCTTCTTTATTAAAGTATGCTAGCAGGAACATTGCACCAGGTAATACTGGTGCTCCATAAGTTACAATATCTGCTCCTGTATTTTTAATTGCTAATGGTGTTTTGTCGTCTGGATCAACACTCATGCCGCCAGTACAAACAACCATATCTGCTCCTTTGTCAATTAAGTCTAAAATTGACTGTGTTACCTTAGCATCGTCATCTTCTAGAATAATGTGTTCTAAAACTTCTCCGCCAAACTCAGCAATTTTTTCAATAATTACAGGAGTAAATGTATCCTTGATTCTTCCATAAAATACTTCGCTACCAGTTGTAACAATTCCAACTTTTTTGCCCATATATTTTTTGATTTCATAAATTGGTTTGCCACCTGTAATTTCACTTACAATTTCCTTGGCTTTTAGCATTTTTTCTTCTTCAATTACTAAAGGAATAATTCTAGTACCTGCAATTTTTTCTCCCTTTTTAACTGGGAAATTTCCATGTCTACTAGCAATCATTAGTTGTCCAAAACTATTAACAGCCTTAAGAGCTTGGTTGTTAATCTTTAATAGTCCGTGACAGTCTGCAGTTAATTCGATTTTGCCTTCTTTAGTTGCGCTTCTGCCCATATTTTCGTTAATACACATTTGGCATAAAATTTCAGCTCCTTCATCTTCATGAAGCATGCCTTCATTGTTTTCCCAAACATATAAGTTTTCCTTACCCACACTTAATAGCACCGGAATATCTTCCGCTGTAACAACATGGCCTTTTCTAAAAACCGCATCCTTAGTTACACCTTTAATAATCTGTGTAATATCGTGACAAAGCACGTGTCCTTCTGCTTCTACTGTTTTTACTACTTTCATTTATTTATCCTTAGCCCTTTCATTAATTAACTGTCCTGCAATACTAATAGCAATTTCTGCTGGTGTTTCACCGGCTATTGGAATACCAATAGGTGCAGAAATTCTGCTAATATCTTCATCTGTATATCCGTCTGCCTTAAGTTTTGCATTAACTCCAGCAGTCTTCTTCTTACTACCAATTACACCAATATATCTAGCAGGTGTCTTAAGAACCTGTCTTTGAATTTCGTAGTCATCCTTGTGACCTCTAGTCATAATGCAAATATAGTCGTTTTTAGTAATTTCCTTACAAAGTTCATCAAGGTTTAGCATGTCAACTAATCTAGTTTCCAAAACCCCCTCAAACAGTTCCTTCTTAGCGAAATCTTCTCTATCCTCTAAAACAACACAACTAAACTTAATTCTAGCAAGTGTAGGAACTAGCTGCTGTGCAACATGTCCACCACCAAAAACATAAACCTTGCCATTTTGATTAATCTGTTCACTATAGAACTTTCTGTCACCAATTTGAATTCTACATGGTTTACTCTGAAGTTTCATAATAATATCTTCAGCAATTTCCATTCCAAAAGATCCATCTTCGCTGTATAACCCCATCAATGACTCTGCTCCATCAGTAATATCTGTAATTAACCAAGTATCCTTATCTGCATTTAGTAGTACCAAAGCCTGGTCAATAAGTTCCTTCATATTTTTGTCATCACAAGAAATGTACTGGAAGTAACATTCAACATCGCCTCCACAAATCATTCCAAGATCTTGAACTTGGTTTGGCTTAAGTCTGTAGTTTTCGTTAAAAGACTTCTTAGTCTTCAATACTTCCTGTGCCTTTTGCTGGCAAACATACTCAACAGCTCCACCACCAATAGTTCCATAAATTCTGCCCTCAGCTCCAACTAACATTCTAGCCCCAGCACCTCTAGGCGTAGACCCAGAACTGGCAGTAACAGAAACCATAGTAACATCTCTACCTGCTACAGTTTCTTCCTTTAATATTTCAAATAGTCTTTTCATCTTATCCCTCACTTCTCTGTTTTAGACCTTGGTTCTCACCGGTTTCCGGCAAAACACCAAACTCAATAACCTTAAAATTCATATTATCATCAACCTGAAAATGATTGTAACAACCACAAGGCTGTTTAATTCCTCTAGAAGTCCTAATCTCTGCTCCCATAACCTTAGCCACAAAAGCACAATTCACCCCGGCATGTGCAACACATATAACATCACCCACCGTACTGGCCAAAATCTCTTTAATAGCCTTCTCAAATCTATCAAGAGCATCAACACGCTTCTCACCGTCAAAAGGCTCATCTCCAAGTTCCTTCTTAATACTCTTAAGAGGCAAACCTTCCCAACAACCCATGTCAATCTCCATTAAATCAGGGTGGGTCACCACACTAACCTTGCCATCAGCAATAATCTCCCCAGTATGAACCGCCCTAATTAGGGGGCTAGCATAAATATTACTAATGTTTTTCTCTTGAAAAAACAAGCGCAATCCAGCGCATTCTTCCATTCCAGCTTGTCCTAAGTCGATATTTGTTCTCCCTATGCAAAGTTTAATTCCCTTAGGGAAGTCTGGAGAGCCATGTCTAATTAGATATAAATTTCTCATTTGTACCCTATCCTCTTAAACCCTTTGCAAAGTGTTTCCTATATATTCTATCAGTCTCTCTTTTTAATTCTTCAATAAACTTCTCGTAATTTTCAATTAATCTAAGGCCTTCTGCTGTAACTGTACTGCCACCGCCACCGTTACCGCCGCTCCATTTAGTCACAACTGGAAATCCAAGCTGTTGCTCTATTCCCTTAATCATTTTGCTTCCCTTAGAATATGAAATTTCAACCTGACTACAGGCCTGCTGAAGTGAACCCAAAGAATTAAGACTCTTTAGTAGTTCATATCCTGTTTCATCAAAGAATATTTCTTTGGCTTTTAATTTAACATTAATTTCTGGACTTACAGGGTATCCTTGACCTCTCTCATAATTCCATTCAATCAATTTTTTGTATTCTTCTGGAGTATCAATATCAAAGCAAACTGCTTCATCATCAACATCAAGATTAGTAATTGGCATATCGTAATTTTCCATTGCTCCTCTAAGGCCATCGTCTCCGTTGTAATCCTTAAGTGTAGCCGCAAAATCACTACTAATTATTATTGGATGTCCCGGTCTACCCTGGAAGGTAGTCCTTACTAATGCGGCATCAATACTTAAAACCTTCTTCAATGTTTCTTCTAATATTGCTGGTAAGTCCATTGGCATGATCATAATTCTATCGCACATATTCATTATATCTTCAACGCCTAGAAGCACAGAATCAAACATCTGAGTTTCATCATATTTCTCGTTTTTGACATACCTAACATTATCAAAAGCAATGCTTTTCTTTAACTTCTCTGATAAGTGTCCAGTAACTACTGTTATAGGCTCTATATTCAATTTTTTCAGTTTACTTATTGTATGATTTGCAACAGTGGAATCTCCAAATGGTAATGCCGGTTTAAAAGCCTTCATCCTAGATGATAATCCTGCCGCAACTATGACAGCTCCTGTCTTTTTCATATAGTTTTCCTTTCTAATTTAAACGATTCCAATTCAAATCCGGTTCGGATTATTATTGGTCGTTCGTTTTTTTGTTACCCAACGAGATTTATTATACCATACTGTATCCATAT
Organism: Anaerovoracaceae bacterium; assembly: GCA_036646055.1. Taxonomy (GTDB): domain Bacteria; phylum Bacillota; class Clostridia; order Peptostreptococcales; family Anaerovoracaceae; genus JAVWMQ01. The sequence continues at coordinate 282,535 of JAVXMY010000002.1, forward strand.
TTCAATAATTTTATTCCAAAAAAGCCTATAAAAAATAGGAACTAGATCCATGTCTAGTTCCCATAGTTATATAAGTATTCGCACTATTATATTGTTTTGCTCCAAATCCATGTCCAAAATACCACCGATTTTCTTTACTATCATTTCAAATGATCCAATTTGTGCTTCCCCAATTAACTCTTCCGGAGATTTACTCTTGAACTCAGATTTAACTAGAGTTTCATTAATTGGAATTATCCCTTCAATGAAGATTTTTTCATTATGATGTTTAACAGTTAATCTTAGACCTTTTTCACATCTATTATTGGTTATTAAATAATATGCAAAATTAAAGAATTCTTTAAGTAGTATTGCCATGCCTTCTTCCTTAGAGCCTAAATCTTTTTTTAGGGAAATTGTCAGCTTTACTTTTATATATTCTTCCTTTAGTTTAGCTAAACTCTCTGAAACAACACTATTAATATATGGATTTTCACAATATATTTCAAGAGAGCCACTTTGAGTTTTGTCTATATACTTTTTTAACTGAATTTTTACATCTTCAATTTCATTTAATTCTAGTAGTGAGTACAAGGCTCCTGTGCTACTTCTAATGTCGTGTCTTAATATTCTAAGTTCATTCTTGGTCTTTTCTACTTGCTCTCTTTGGACTTCTAATCCTTCATTGTAAGAACGAGCTGCAATGAGAGCTTTTTGCTCATAGGCCCTATCTACCCTTATTTTCATATATGCAAAGAACTGTGTATATGTGGCAATTTGAGTTGCAAATAATGCCAAGATTACGAAGAGACTGACTGGTTTTTCGTAGATGGTATCTGGATAATATGCTATTAGATAGGTGGTTATATAGAAGAATGTAGGTATTACTGACAGACTTGCCCAACCACGATCCGACTCTTTCATTAAAGCTTTTACTATTGGGTCTACCCTTTTAATTAATATTAAGAATACTAATAAATCTGCAAGTATTAAGAATAGGAAACTTCCTAAGCTTTGGACTCCATAAATAAAAATAATCGCTGCTGCTATTTTGCCACCTGACATTAGTGATATTAATACTACAACCAGGAAAACCGTTCGAAAGTCTCGGTACTTGCCAATTACTAAGAAGAGTACCATAAACAGCACTGCTTCTACCAGCATTGATATTAGCTGAAGTTCTTGAGGTAATGGCGAAAAAATTAAAAATCTATAGTGATGGAACATCAAAATAGGAATTACTGTAATTACAACTGCAAAACATGTATTAACTATGTTAGTTCTTCTTGGGATTATAATCAATAGAAATGCTAGAGTTAGTAATGTTGTTATCCCATATAGTATTAATCGAAATGTTAACATCGGTCTTCTCCTGATACTTTTGTTTTAATTTAGCAATGACGTTAAAAATATTTGATTCTTGTTACTATGATTTTGTTCTGGTATGTTAAAATCCGATTTTGACCTTGTACTGGTCAACTAATTTTCTTTCAAATGGATCTTCATCATGTAGGTATCCGCAAATTGATGCTGATACTAGGAAGAAGTATACCAATTGACCTAAGGTAAATTCGTTCATTTCTGAAATTGAAATTTTGACTCTATCTAAGTTTTCATCTTTAAAGGTTTCTCTCATTTGGTTTGCTAACATTCCATTTAAATCATTTAGAGTTGCTGCACTAACGTGTTCCTTTAAGGCTTCTGGGATTTTCATATCTGTAACTAGTTTTTCAGTTACAATTTCTGTTTCAAAGAAATCCGGTCTGTGACCTCTTAAAAATTGTCCCATTGCTTTGAAGTCTCTAGCAAAACTCATGTTTGAAGTAAATAGGCCTTTGCCGTTTTTGCCTTCGCTTTCAGCAAATAGATGTGATACCCAAAGTGAAAAAGCCTCCATATTAGGGTTTTCGTACTGAAAAACTTCTACCTTCTTGCCTTCTTCAAATAAAATATTTCTAGCAATTGCGTAGTCTGCCCCGTCTATGTCCCAACAAGGATCAGTAGCCATAACTTCAGCACCTGCCAAGAATCTTTTGATGTCGATTCCTGCTACTGCCATTGGAAATAAACTGGATGGACTTAAGATTCCATAGTTAGAAACAAAACCTGTAGGGGTTTTGAAAATTCCACATCCATCTTTAGTTCCTAGTTTTTTTAAAGTACTTTCTTCTGCACCTGTCATTATCATTATTCTTTTTGCTGCGATTTCTGGACCATATCTAGCAACCATTGCATCCTTAATTATTTCATAACCCATAATTGTTTCCGGTGTTTCTCCAGATTTAGAAACTACACAAACATTAACATCGTAATGTCTCATTTTTTCTATAACCTTAGAGTACTTACTGGCACTAATACTTTCGCCCAAAAATATTACTTCTGGAGCCGCTGAAATGTGCTCATCAATAGCTTCAATTACAGCTTTAGTTCCAGCCATACTCCCCCCGTTTCCTATTACTACAAATAGGCCACATGAGTCTTGGCAAGCAATGGCTGTCATAATTATTTCTTCTATTTTATCTTCACCTGTGCTCATGGGCAGTTTAACCCAGTCTGTACCTGGTACTCCATCCCATAAGTTATCTATTGCAGCTTCTGCATCTTTTCTTTTTGCTACGATTTTAGCTTTATCTATTTTTAAACCTTCTAAGTTTACCTTTACGTCCATTTAGTCCTCCTAAATTCCAAACACCTTGTTAATAATCCCAACTGCCAGTGGCAAGGTTGCCATTGAAAGTACAGTTGTAAAAAACAATATCTTACTTGCTAATTCCTGATTAGCACCTTCCTGCTCTGCCATCATAGAAGTGGTTGCCGCTGAAGGCAAAGCCGCCGAAAGAGTCAAAAGACCTTTAATCATAGGATCAATAGGCAAGAAATAACAAATTCCAATAGTAATTGCTGGCAGCATAATTAGCTTATTAATTGCTGAACCCCAAACAATTCTATTCTTGAACATATCTAAAAACTTACTACCTGCCAAAGTAGATCCAATAAATACCATTGACATTGGCGTTGCAATTCTACCCATTGTAAGTAAGTATTCTCCCACAGCGTTTTCCAGTGGAGCCTTAATTAAATACACCCCAAATCCAATAAACAAGGCAACTATATTAGGGTTAATTAAAACCGACCAAATAGTCTTAAGAATCATCTTAACTGAAACAGTATCTCTATCATGGTTATTTCGCCTCATTGCATGAATACCATAGGAGAAGTAAAAAATGTTCATTGCCGCATTTGCTGCCATCATCATAAACAGCCCTTCCTGGCCGAAAAAAATCAAGGCAACAGGAAATCCCATAAATCCATTGTTAGATGCAGTTACTGAAAGTTCAGCAACATTAGCAAGTCTATCTGGATAATGACGGAGTTTTCCATAGCCATAAGCATAACCTGCATAAACAAAAAGCAAAATTACACCAAGAACTAAGGCAATAAAATAGTTATACAAAATAGTCCTAGACATCTGCATGGTTCCAACGTTATATACAATTAAACATGGATAGGCAAAATATAAGATAAACTTGTTTAAGCCTCCGTTCATTTGGTCATTAATACAATTGATTTTTCTAAGAATATATCCTGTCAAAATCATTGCAAACAAAACTAAAAAATCTCCGTACATTTCACACCCATTTATCCTTTACTTCATATATAAGTTTGTAGTTGAGTATTCCGGATCACAAGTAATATCAATTCCTAAGTCTCCTAAAGTATTTTCGTCCTTCTCACTTAGAATTGCAGTTGCATGAGCCTTGCAGCCTCTTAACTTCTTAAGCATGCTTACAGCAACTTCTGCCTTCTCATCATCTGAAGCAGAAACCATTAGAGCATTTAATATTTCCTCTAAGTTTAAGCTGTACTTTTCCTTGCCCAAAACGTTTTTCTTTAGTTTTTGGATTCCCCTAATTACTTCAGGTCTAATTAAATGAAGATCATCGCTTTGATTTGCCAGTTTCTTAACTGCATTTAACACTGATGCAGCCGGCGAAGCCATTCTGTTTGAACTTCTTCCCGTAATAATCTCACCATCTGGAAGTTCAATAGACATTACAACAACATTATCTCCATCATCACACTTCTGCTTTAATTCCTCAGAATACTCTCTAGCTGTATTTACAACCTTACGATCAGCAATATGGGCACCAACTTCTTCCATTAGCAGCCCCACTCTCTCAACAGAGTCTTCACTAGCCTGACCTTTTTTGTAGTTACATTTAGCAATTAAAACTCTTCTAATAATTTCCTGCCTTGCAGCTTCTCTACAAGCTTGATCATTACTAATACAGTTTCCAGCCATATTCACACCCATATCTGTAGGTGATTTATATTCGCTTTCTCCTCCAGTAATCTTTTCAATAATTCTCTTAACAACTGGAAAAGCCTCTAAATCTCTATTGTAGTTAACAGCACTTTCACCGTAAGCCTCTAAATGAAAAGAGTCAATCATATTAACATCCTTAAGATCTGCAGTAGCCGCTTCATAGGCAACATTTACAGGATGCTTAAGTGGTAAATTCCAAATTGGGAATGTTTCAAATTTAGCATAACGAGCCTTTCTATTTTGAAGGCTTTCATGATAAAGCTGAGAAAGACAAGTAGCAAGCTTACCGCTACCACCCCCTGGACCTGTAACAACAACTAAGGGTTTAGTCGTTTCAATATAAGGATTAGCACCATAACCATCCTCACTTACAATAATCTCAACATCAGTTGGATAACCCTTTGTAAACTTGTGCTTATATGTTTTAATTCCTCTTCTATTTAATTTATTAATAAACATGTCAACAGAAGGCAAATCATCTTGGTATCTAGTAACAACTACACTATTAATTTCTAGCTGATACTTTCTAAACATATCGATTAGTCTAAGAACCTCTAAGTCGTAAGTAATCCCAAAATCCTGTCTTGTTTTGTTAGTTTCAATATCCCCAGAATAAACGCAGATAATAACTTCCGCCTTATCCTTTAACTTTTGAAGAAGTTTAATCTTAGCGTTTTCATCAAACCCAGGCAAAACCCTCATAGCGTGTTTGTCATGAACTAGTTTACCGCCAAACTCCAAATAAAGTCTATCTGTCTCTTCTTCCTTAATTCTTTCAATAATATGTTTTGACTGCTCCTCAATATATTTATTAGCATCAAATCCTAAATCCATAATTGCTCCTTCGTTACACAATTTCAATACTTAACTTACTTCTTCCCTCTGTTAGTCCCTTAAGACTAATTGTATAATCAATCATCACACCACCAGTGCCCTCAGAAGTCATATAGTTTCTAAGATCATTGGTTAAAATCTCCATAGCCACTGGTCCATAAGGTGTATCATAGGTACCCTCATGTCTCTTACCCTTAGTAAAATTCATCTCCGTAGAAACTCCAACGTCCTTACCGATTCTAGTCATCTTAACGCTGTCACCCTCTAGTCTAAGTCTTGTCTTACACCCTGGAATACCAGTAAACTCACTTTCCTCGTAAGTTACATAAAGCACACCATTTCGCTCAAAAAGCTGACCCTCAGTCATAAGTTCCATGTTCTCTTCTTCAGTATTATCGTGAACATGAACACCTACAATTTTTAGCATTATATCCTTCATCTTTTTTCCTCACATTTCACATCTATCTTACATCTTTTTAAGCAATTCATTAAGCTCATCCTTGTTAAACTCATACTTGGAGCCACAGAAATGGCAGCCAAGCTCAGCCTTGCCATCTTCCTCAATAATCTCAGTCATATCAGCCTTACCAATTGTAAGTAAAGCCTGAGCCATACGATCCTTGCTACAATCACACTGAAGTGTAATATCTCTATATTCCAATGGTTCTGGTCTAAATTCTTCATTCATACCACCAAAAATTCTATCCATTAAATCAACAAGTAGACCTTCCCCTGTCTTACCACCACTAGCAATCATAGTCTCCTCGATTAATGTAGTAAGAGGTTTCATATCCTTAATCATAGCCTCAAGATTATCAATAGCACCATCCTCAGCACCAGGAAGCATCTGAACAAACATACCACCAGCTGCAGAAACGTGTCTATCCTTAGCAACCTTAACCCCTAAGGCAATTGAAGTATTCTGCTGCTCAGAAATAAAATAGTAAGCAGTTAAATCATCAGCAATTTCCCCAGAAACAAGAGCAATACTACCCATATAAGGATCCTTAAGCCCCAAGTCCTTAATAACAGTCAGCTCACCAATTCCAAGAGAACCACCAACATCAAGTTTACCCTCAGGAGTCAGTGGCAGTTCAACATCAGGATTAGAAATGTAACCCTTAACTCTACCATCAGCATGACCCGTAGCCAAAATCTGCTTAGCCGGACCATCACCCTTAAAAATAACTGTCAATCTATCTCTCTTGCCTTTAAGCAATACACTCATAAGCCCCGCACCTGTAAGAACTCTTCCAAGTCCAGCAGTGGCCAAAGGGGTCAAACTATGAATATTTCTCGCCTCTTCCACAACATCCGTAGTAATAGTCAAATAAACTCTATACGAACCACTTTTATCTACTCCAATTAAAACTTTACTCATTAAATTCTCCTATATCCGGTTCTACTGAACCTGGTTAATTATCCTTGTAATACTCTCCTCCAAAGCATCAATCTGCTTTGTAGCCTTTGCCATATTATCGCCCTTAGCAAAAAGATAAACCTTTAAAAGGGGCTCTGTCCCCGATGGTCTAACAATAATTTTTCGTCCTTCCCCTAGGTTGTACTCCAAAATATTAGACACTGGCAAAACTCCCTCATTGCTGTTTCCTTCTTTGCTGTAGCTTTTTTGTTCTCTGTAATCTAAGATGTTTAAAACATCTGTATTGAAAATTGTTTCTGGAATGTTATGTCTAAAACTTTCCATTATTTTTTCTCGTCTTTCCTTACCATCAATTCCCTCAAAGGTAAAGTTCAAAACTCTCTCATTATAGTATCCATACTTCTGATATATTTCTTCAAGTGCTTGATCTATTGATCTGCCTTGACTTTTGTGGTATCCAGCCATTTGACAAATAAGCATTGCAGTACTAACCCCATCCTTATCTCTCATATGTCTAAACCCTAAATATCCATTTCCTTCTTCAAAGCCAAATATAAATCTGTCTTTTAGGGTTTCCATTTTTTCGCCTATATATTTAAATCCAATCAAAGTCTGTTCAACTTTAACTCCATAGGTCTTAGCAATTTGATCAAACAAAGGTGTAGACACAATACTTCTGACTCCAACCTTAGCCTTAGAGCCAAGTTTAGTTGCCTTAGCAATTTGGCTGCATATATATTCAAAAAGCAGCACTCCAACCTGATTGCCCTTAAGTACTCGGTCCTGTAGTGCCATTCCTATTCTGTCGCAATCTGGATCAGTGGCAATCATGAAATCGGCACCGGATGCCTCCATTAATTTCTGCCCAAGACTGTAGACTTCCGGTTTTTCTGGATTTGGCTTTGGGCAGTAAGGGAAGTTGCCATCCGGCCCTTCCTGCTCAGGTACCACCTTCACATTCATAACACCAATCTGTCTCAAATTTTCTAGTACTGGCTTTAATCCAGTACCATTTAGTGGTGTATAAACCACCTTAAGCTTATTAACCCCAACATTACCATAAGAAGAATCTATATTCTCCTTAATAAAATCGGCAACAACATTTTTTGCAACTAACTCAATATTTGCCTGAGCAGTTTCAGGGTCTGCCTTCTTAGGTCCGTTAAATATTTCAACCTTATTTATTTCCGCCAATATTTCCTTGGCCTGTCCCGTAACTATCTGTCCACCAAAGTCATTATAAACTTTGTAACCGTTGTATTCTCTCCCATTATGACTTGCAGTTATCATTATAGCAACTGCACACTTAAGCTTCCTTACCCCATAACTCAAAATAGAAACTGGAGTTGGTTCCTCAAATATATATGTCTTAATTTGGTTTGCCGCCAAAACTTGAGCTGTTGCCCTGGCAAATTTCTCCGAATTATTCCTAGTATCAAAACTAATTAACACTGGTTTTCGGTTCTTATGGCCATTTAAATAATTAGCAAGGCCTTGAGTAACCTTTTCAATTATAGGTAGGTTCATCCTATTGGTGCCTGCCCCCATAATTCCTCTAAGTCCTGAAGTACCAAAAGCTAGATCCTCAAGAAAAGCCTCCTTGATAAGATCTTCATCTCCATACATATAATTTATTTCTCTAGACAAATCTTCCGGCAAGTTGTCTTGCTGTCTCCACAGCTTATATTTTTCATAATAATTCATTATATGTTCCCCCACACTCAGTGGCTCCCTTTGGCCGATAACCGCCATACTTCAATCTAATATTTTACCACATTTCTATACAAATGTTAATAGAAGTTGTTGTTTTTTGTACTTTATGGCTACTATTCGTGTGACAGTTTTTATACATGTAAGTGACAGTTTATAAAGGTTAAAATCCCAATATTTGTTGTATAATTATATTAAACTTATCCAAAACAAATTTAGATATATATAGTAGGAGGCAAGTTATGAGTAACTTTAATTTTAATGATAATGATCCAAATAACCTAAGCGGTAATGGAGCCGGAGACCAAGGTGGCGGATCTAATAAGGGCTTTGGATACGATCCTAATTTTGAATTCATTCCCAAGAATGAGCAGAAAAAAAAGCAAAAAAAAGATAAAAAATCTCTTTCCCTTGGTGGTATCATTGCAATCATAGTAATTGCAGCATTGGTTTCAGGTGCAACAGCCTTTGGAGTAATGTTTATTGGCTTTGATAATGGCAATACTAATAAGACCAGCGTTAGCAAAAACGGATACAAGCTAGAAGAAGCAACAGGTAGCAAACTAACAGTTGCTGAAATTGTAGAAAAAAACAAGAAGGCCGTTGTTGAAATCAAAACAGAAAGTGTCCAGCAGGACCCATGGCTTAGACAGTATGTAACTCAAGGTGCAGGTTCTGGAGTAATAATAACAGAAGATGGCTACATAGTTACAAATAGACACGTAATCGATGGCGCATCTAAAATATATGTAACACTTTCAAACGACAAGAAATATGAAGCCCAACTAATTGGAGTTTCAGACACAACAGATATTGCGGTAATTAAAATAAAAGGGTCAAAACTTACAACTGCAACATACGGTAACAGTGACCAAGTTAATGTTGGCGATATGTCTGTTGTAATTGGTAACCCTCTTGGAGAACTTGGAGGAACAGTTACAGCTGGAATCGTAAGTGCCCTAGATAGAGAAATCACACTAGATAAGCAGACACTAAATCTACTTCAAACAGATGCTGCCGTAAACCCTGGTAACTCAGGTGGTGGAATGTTCAATGGCGATGGACAACTAATTGGTATTATCGTTGCCAAGTCTGGAGGAGAGTCAGTAGAAAGTTTAGGTTTTGCTATTCCAATTAATGATGCTGCTGAAGTAGCACAAAAAATCATTAAGACTGGTAAGGATCAGTCCAAAGCCAAGGCAGGAACGGCTTATTCAGGTATTCAGTATGCCTCAGGTAACGACGGTGGGATTTATGTTCAAAGTTTAATGGAAGACAACGCTAAGAAATCTGGATTAAAAGAAGGTGACCAAGTTCTTTCAATAGACGGCACAACAATTACTGATTTTGATTCTATTTCAAAAGTAATTTTAACCCACAAACCAGGTGATAAAATCAAATATATAGTTTCAAGAAACGGTGCAACTAAGCAATTTAAATTAACACTAATTCAGCACCCTTAAATATGTCTGTCTCTTAATAAATTAAGTGATAAATAATAAATAATAAACTAACAAAACTCCTCTAAGCTTTGGCTTAGGGGAGTTTCAATTTACATATGTATTAAGAGGTAATCCTCTAAACCATAGTTCGTGTAATATAAGTTTCCTTATTTATCTTTTTTAGTTCATTATAAACTGCATCCATTTCACTAGCACGCTTATGGCTTCTACCATAATCAGCTTTTTTGACGGCAAAAACAGTAGGCCCACTACCGCTCATTAGCACAAATGAACCTGGCCACTTTTCTTCAAGCTTTTCCTTAGTCTTTTTTACATCTTCATAGGCCTTAAGCGTATATTCCTCCAAAACATTAGCGCTGCATTGAGCTAATTTACCTAGGTTACCTAGCTTAATTGCCTCAATTAGTCCCTTGGTATCCGGTCTTTTTTTCAATGCCCCAATGTTTAGATTACTGTAAACTTCCTTAGTAGAAACACCATGAGCAGGCTTGGAGAGAATCACGTCTAAAGCTATAGATGGTATAGGTTCAAGAGTTGTGCCACTTCCAGTTGCCAGTGCTGCACAGGTTGCCAGTGGATCACTTAAGAATTCCTGCCCCAAAGATTTATTAGTTTTGGCCTGACCCATAATGCAAAAAGGCACGTCGGAGCCTAGTTCTCCGCCGATTTCCAATAGTTCTTTTAGGGAAAAATCTCCTCCCCACAGTTTATTTAGCCCAAGAAGTACTGCTGCTCCGTTGCCGCTTCCTCCTGCTAAACCAGCTGCTACTGGAATATTTTTTTTAATATCAATACGAACAGAACCCTTTGGGTAACTTCCTGTTTTGTTGTGTATCCTTTCATATAAAACTACTGCTGCCTTGTATGCCAAATTTTTTTCGTCAGTAGGAAGAAAAAATTTGTTGGTTTTTAATTTAATATTAAAGTCTTCACCTGGTTCAATTCTTATTAAAATATCATCGTGAAGTTGGATTTGATGCATAACCATTTCCACCTTGTGATATCCTGTTGGCTCCTTGCCAAGAACATCTATGGATAAGTTTATTTTTCCATAAGATTTTAATCTAATGCTTTTCATAACACACCAGTCTCCTTTCTGTGTCCATTATATCAAAATAGGGGCAGCCATTGCTACCCCTTGATTTTTTAATTATTATCTATGTTTCTTTGGATTTTGGCTTTTCTTTTTTTGAGGATTTTTTCTTGCCTCTCTTGCCGCCGCTTTTGCTGCTGCCTTAGCTTCAGCTTCAGCCTTTCTTCCAGTTATATATGTACTTCCTGCTGCTGAAATCGGTCTAGGTCCCTTAACTCTAAAGTTATCCGTTGAAATTTCAACTTTATTTTCTTCAGCCTGCTGCTTCTTCTTAGCTATTTTAGCCTGTCTTTTCTTTTCTTCTGCAATTACAGTTTCAAGAGATTTGCCAGTTTCCTTAGCAACCTTATATGGGTTGAATTTTTCTTCATGTGTTGGAGCAGCATTTTCTGCAGCCTTCTTTTTGGTTTGCTTAACTGATGCAAATACCATACCTACAACCATTACACCCATCATTCCCATGGAAATTTTCATACTATCTGAAGGGTTTAAAGTTTCAAATGAAGTTTTAATTTCTTTACCAATTGGTTCGTCATTGGCAGAAACAAAAGATTGATCAATTGTTAATGTGTACTTTGTTGTTGGCTTAATTACAAGATTCTTCTTACTTGTATCTGCCAAAATTAGTGCTACCTTCTTATCGCTTGGGTTAAAAATTACAACTGTTGGAACTTCCTTACCCTTGTTATCTACAAGTTTACAAGCTTTGGCATTATTCTTCTCATTGTCTTTGTTATATACTTCTTCATTGAAGAAAACTTTTACACCAAGGTTTTCTAGTGGAATTCCCTTTTCACCTTCTGTTGGTGAAATCTTATCAACTCCAAAACTTCCTGCTAAGGCAACTGGTGCTAAGCTAATTACCATAATTACTGTAAGGCAAATAATTGCACTTATTCTTTTCATTTAAAACTCCTCCGATTTTCTTATTATTTTGCTAAACGTAGTTTGTGAAAAAACTCCTTTAAAATTGCGCTGCATTGTTCTTCGTAAACTTTGCTTTCAATTTCAACATAATGGTTTAACTTTTCCTGCTGTAAAACATTTAGCACAGACCCGCAAGCCCCCGATTTAGGGTCCATTGCGCCTATATATAGTTTATTAATTCTTGTTAAAACTATTGCCCCTGCACACATACTGCAAGGTTCAAGGGTAACATACATTTGGCAGTCCTTTAATCGAAATCCATCTGTATTTTTTAAAGCTTGCTCAATGGCAACCATTTCTGCATGCTTTGTAGGGTCCTTTAATGTCTCTGTTAAGTTATGACCTCTACCAATTATTTTGTCATCCTTTACAATAACCGCACCAATTGGTACTTCACCGACTTGATCGGCTTTTTTTGCTTCTTTTAAAGCCTCTAACATATACTTTTTCATATACCTTTGAATATTATCATAGTTTCATTGTTTTTTCAACAAAAAAATTAATTCTTTACTCTTGTTTTGTCTAGATTATGCTTTTTCTTGATTTTATTACTTTTATCTAGTAAAATATTAGGGTATTAAAAATTACACGAAAGGAATTTTTATGATAATAGACGGAATAATACTAGCCCTAATGATTTTATCTGGCATTTACGGACTTCGCAAAGGGTTTATGTTTACCTTTGTACACACAGCTGGTTGGATTATGTCTCTTATTTTGGCCTTTATCGGAACACCTTATGCTAAGGAATTTATCACAGAAAATACCAATTGGTATGATAAATTTATTCCTGCAATTCCTGTTCCAGATGGGGTTCCAAAAATAATTAGCGATATAACCCTTCAGGTTACAAGCAACTTTATATTTACTGTTGTGGTATACCTTGTTCTTTTTCTCGCAATTAAGCTTGTTTTGACAATTTTCTTGAAATTTATTAGCAATGCTTATCGAGGTGGGTTCATCGGCTTTTTTGATGGATTCTTTGGATTATCTATAGGATTAGTTAGAGGAATAATTTTAGTATTTTTCTTCTTAACAGCAATGATTCCTGTAGCAGAAATATTTGCTCCAGATATTATTCCAAGTATTTTGGCAAATTTAGATTCATCTTATGCTGCCAAAACCCTTTACGACAACAACTATATCTTGCTTTTACTACAGAATTTCTTCGCAGAAGTTTTGTAGCAACATAGATTATATAACAAAAACAAACCGCCCATCTTCTAGATAAACTGGAATGAGCGGTTTTTTCTATACATTATTTCACTTCTTTCGCTACTATAAAATAGCGGCCCGCCTTGTCTTCGGCGTGGTAGGAACAGGTTGACAGGGTTATTAGCTTGGTTTTTGGCGTAATACCATCTAGTTTAGCGAAGTCCGCCGTATCCTGGATTCCTTTCAGATAGTTGGCGTGTTCCTGGTCATTGGTTATTTTGGGGAATTTGTAGTACTTAAACTCATTTGGTGCAGATTTAAGGGTTTCTTCCTTACCTCCAGCCACAACCTGATACTTTGCCTTGCCTTTTTTGGTTTCAAAAGTCACATCCTTATGCTCCTGCCAATATTTTTCGTCCTCGTATTTAACTAGACTATGAAACATTGTTCCGTTTTTCATGTTATGACCGTAAATCAAAAGGTTTCTCGACTTACCAATAACCGTACTAATATCCATGAAAATCGAACCTGATAGGGAGTATTCCTTATTAAAATTTTTGCGAAGGTAGTATTCGTTGTCGCTCATGTTCTGCATAACTGGATAATCGATTTTAGTTCCGTCAATTTTGATCCATCCAACTGTATCGGGATTTTTTTTCATCAAAGAAGCAAGTGATTCCCTTTTATCTTCAGTTTGCCTAATTTGTTTAAAGGCATCCTCTTCCTTCATTCCTGTCAAATAGTAATCTACCAACTTGTATGCTGAAAAAAGAAAAACTCCTATTAATATTATTAATATAATTCTTTTAAATATTTTCATATATCTCATCGTCGCAGCCTTGATAATTCTGGTCTACCTAGACCTGTGGCCTTAGTTGCTGCGCCCTCCTTACCTAATAATTTTACCACACCTTGGTGCCATGTAAACATTAAGTTTTGAATATGAAGAAGAACTTAGTTTTGTTAACCTATTTATTTTTTTGGTTGACAACCACCCTTATAATGGCTTATACTTTCCTTTAGAAGAAAGATCGTTATATCAAATGTGAATAAGAAAGAGAGTTTCTAAATGAAGACAAACAAGACATTTCAATTAACTATGGCCGCAATGTTTTCAGCTTTAATTGCAGTGGGTTCTTGGATTTCAATTCCATTACCCTTTACTCCTGTTCCAGTAAATTTAGCTACACTTTTCGTGTTTCTAACTGGTGCAATTCTAGGAGCTAAATGGTCTATTGGAGCTGTAGGTGTTTATCTAGCACTTGGAGCCGTTGGCGCACCTGTTTTCAGTGGTTTTAGCAGCGGTGTTGGTATTTTAGTTGGCCCAACTGGTGGCTATTTAGTTGGATATTTGGTAGGTGCAATTGTTATTGGCCTTCTTACATCTAAACTGGCTAATCCCAACTTAGCATCTTCAGGTACACTAAAGTTCTTAGCATATATTATCTCTTTCCTTGTTGGATTAACAGTTATCTACACACTTGGGACTATATGGTTTATTCATGTAACTGGTCAAACAGTAGTTGCCGCAATTATGGCTTGCATTGTACCATTCCTAATTGGTGATGTTATTAAAATTCTAGGAGCAACTCTTTTAGCAATGAGACTAAAACCCTTTGTAGATAAACATTTAGCCTAAATAATTACAAAAGAGACTAACCAATTGGTTAGTCTCTTTTTTTGCTCTATCTTAAATTCCACCGTAAATTGTTCCTAGAATTAAAACTGCAATTGTTATTCCAACAAATCCATATCTAGAAAGCGGTTCAAACCATGAACCAATAGGCTTAATTCTACCAAGCTGTGCATGTTTAGTTGCGTAGCCCTTGCCACAAACCCAAAATACCATAATTGCTGCTAGTAGTGCTCCAACTGGAACAATATAAATAGAAACAAAGTCCATCCATTTACCAACCATATCTCCATTTTCAATTAAAACGCCAACAATAATTGCAATAGCAGCAACAATCTCAACTGCATAAGCTCTCTTAAGGCCAAATTTTTCCTGCAAAGCCTCAATTGGTGATTCAAATAAGTTTACCAGTGATGTAATTCCTGCAAATAAAACAGCAATGAAAAATACGCTAGCAAACAATGCTCCCATTGGCATCATCTTAAAAACTGTAGGCATTGTAATAAACATTAGTGGTGGTCCTGCTGCAGGATCAAGTCCAAAGGCAAATACTGCAGGAATAATAACTACTGCTGCAAGCATAGCCGCAATAGTATCAAAAAGTGCAATGTTTTTGGCTCCTGCAACAACATCCTCCTTATCGCTTAAATAACTACCATAGACAACAGTTCCGCAACCAGCAAGGGATAATGAGAAAAAGGCCTGTCCAAGAGCGTATACCCATGTTTTAGGGTCAGCCAAAGCCTCTGTGTTTAAAGTAAACAAGTATTTATATCCTTCAGCAACATTATCCAAAGTAGCGACTCTAATTGCAAGAATTAAAAACATAATGAAAAAAGCCGGCATCATAACTTTGTTAACTTTTTCAATGCCCTTAGCAATTCCCAGAATCATAAAAGCAAACACAATTACAAGAGCCGTTAAGTGCCAAGGAACTGATCCAAAAGAGCCTGCAATAGAACCAAAATAAGCTGCAGAATCTGGAGCTGAAGTAACAGCTCCAGTAATAGAACCAACTGTAAATTTAAGAATCCAGCCAACTACTACAGAATATCCAATAGCAATTGCAAGAGAACCTAAAACAGGAATCAATCCAAGGGCCTCTCCCCATTTATGACCTCTCATTTCAAGAGCCTTTTTGAAGGCTCCAAGTGGACCGCTTTTCATAGATCTACCAAAGGTAATTTCTCCGATTACTCCAGTAATACCTATTAATGCAACAAAAATAAAGTATGGAATCAAGAATGACGCTCCGCCAAACTGTCCAACTCTATAGGGAAACATCCAAATATTCCCCATTCCTACTGCCGATCCAATGCAAGCAACTACAAAGCCAAACTTAGTTTTGAAGCCATCTCTCTTGTTTAAATTATTCTTTTCCATGTATCCTCCTAATACCTCTCTAATCTCCCTCATTATTATGGACCAAGCAATCCTGGTCCATTGTTTTTTTATATTTTCTATCTAAACATACCTTTTTTAATTAGGTTTCCAGTAACGACTCTGTCTAGACCAGCTAAATCCTTAGTAACCCGAATATTTTCATAACTGCCATTATTAATCATTATAGCTGAAACATCTTCTCCTTGATCGTGGCCGATTTCCAAGACTAAGACGCCTTCCTTCTTTAGGTATTCAGGTGCTTCATCAATAATTCTTCTATAAAAATCAAGACCGTCTTCCCCACCATCTAAGGCAGAAATAGGATCATATTCTCTAACTTCAACT
This sequence comes from Anaerovoracaceae bacterium, assembly GCA_036646055.1. GTDB lineage: Bacteria > Bacillota > Clostridia > Peptostreptococcales > Anaerovoracaceae > JAVWMQ01. The sequence goes on from JAVXMY010000002.1 coordinate 298,765, forward strand.
TGAAGTGTTGGAATAATATCAGTTCTAATATATGGCGGGTTTGAAATAATCATATTGAATTTCTTGTTTGAAACTCCTCCAAACAAATCACCCTTCACAACTTCCCCTTTAACTCCATTTCTTTCTAAGTTTTCCTTAGTTAATTCTACGGCGTCATTACTGTAATCTGAAAGGGTCAATTTAATATTATTTCTCATTGCCAGGGAAATACCAATAACTCCCGAACCGCAACAAAGATCCAAAACTGTAGACTTAGGTTTGAGCAGTTTTTCCCCCTCTAAACAAACACTCTCAGTTTCAAACCTTGGAATAAGCACATTTGGTCTAACTGTAAATATGCCATCCATAAATTCCGTTTCGCCAGTAATATGCTGAAGGGGTACTCTTGTAGTTCTTTTCTCAATTAGCCCTAGGTATTTTTCTACCACTAATTCGTCTACTGCCTTGGCCCACATAAGCAAAAATTTACTTCTACTATAATTTTTCATATGACAATATATATATTCTGCCTCATATTTGGCACTTTCTATTCCAACCTTATTGAGCTGGATTTCCCCCATCTTTACTAGATCTCGAACTAATAAACTCATTTTCTCTTATAATCCTTCCGTTAATATCACATATGCCTTCCCCTAACTGAGGCTCATCTCTAAGTACAGCCTTCATTGCTGCAATTGCAACCTCTAGCTGATCATTGTCAGGCTCTTTTGTAGTTATCTTTTGCAAGTAAAGTCCTGGCATACTTAGAATTTTAACTAGCCAGTTATCGCTTCTACCTGCCCACTTCAATAGTTCATAGCTAAGTCCTGCAATTACAGGGATTAGCAGTAATCTTGAAGTTATTCTAAGAACCATATTTGGCCATCCCATAAACGAGAAAAGCACCAAACTTATTATCATTACAAACATCAAGAAACTTGTTCCACATCTAGGATGAAGTGTGTAAAACTTTTGGCAGTTTTCTGGTGTTAGGTCAAGGCCGTTTTCAAAGCAGTGAATACACTTATGCTCTGCACCATGAAACTGAAACACTCTTTTAATATCTTCCAATTTGGCTACAAAATAAATATATAAAACGAATAATATTATTCTTACAATTCCCTCAATTAAGTTCAAAACAAACACATTGTCAACAAAGCCCTTAAGTAGGTCAACAAGCAAGGTAGGCCCAATAATAAAGACCCCAACAGTTACTAAAACCGCAATAATGACAGACATTGCCAACATTAAATTCCAAACTGCTCGCTCCCCAAATTTGTTTTCAACCCATGTCTCAAACTTAGATTTTTTTTCTTCCTCATACTGCTCCATTCCAGGACCATCGTATGCCTCCAAAACATCTGCCGCATACATCAGTGTCTGCATTCCATCAATTAATGACAAAACAAAAGCTACTACACCTCTAATAATCGGCCATTTCATCCACTTACTCGGCTTTTTCTTAAGCTCTGTCTTCATGTGGATTTCATTGTTTGGTAATCTAATTGCCAGGGATCTAGCCTTAGGCCCATTCATCATAATCCCTTCGATTACCGCCTGCCCTCCAACTGAAGTCGGACACGCATCCTTCAAAAATATTTTCTTTAAATCCATTCTTACCCCTATTCAATATTGACTATAACCTAACCTAGCCTAATTTTTTTAATTACACTTAAAAATTCTTTGTTATCCTTAGTCATTTCCATATTATCAATAATAGCTTCTGTAACTTCTTGAGTTCCCCCACTAGACAAAGCCCTTCTCATATAAAAAACTGCTTCCAGTTCATTCTGATCCATTAATAAATCTTCTCTTCTAGTTCCGCTCTTATTCAGATCAATAGCTGGAAAAATTCGTTTTTCAGATAGTTTTCTATCCAAATGAAGCTCCATATTACCTGTACCCTTAAATTCTTCAAATATAACATCATCCATTCTGCTTCCAGTATCAACAAGTGCTGTAGCCAAAATAGTAATGCTGCCACCTTCTTCAATATTTCTAGCCGCCCCAAAGAATTTCTTTGGATTATATAAAGATGCCGGGTCAAGACCACCAGAAAGTGTCCTTCCAGAAGCCGGTACAACTAAGTTATACGCCCTAGCAAGTCTAGTAATGCTATCCATCAAAATAATAACATCCTTACCATGTTCAGCAAGTCTCTGAGCTCTAGCTAATACCATTTCTGCAACTTTTACATGGTGCTCAGGTTTCTCGTCAAAAGTCGAGTAAATTACATCTCCATTGCCCTTTAAGGATCGTTTCATGTCAGTAACTTCCTCTGGCCTTTCATCTACCAAAAGCACAATCATTTCTGCTTCTGGATATTTTTCTTCAATGCTAGCTGCAATTTTCTTTAGCAAAATCGTTTTACCCGCCTTAGGCTGTGCAACGATTAAGCCTCTCTGTCCAAAACCAATTGGCGCAATAAGATCGATTAGTCTCATAGAAAGGTCTTTGCCTTTTTCTAAATATATTCTTTTCTGGGGAAAAATCGGTGTTAGTCGACTAAACTCTGGTCTAGAGATAGCTTTTCCCGGTTGTTCACCGTTTACAGAGAGAACATATATTAAAGCACCAAATTTCTCAGTACCTCTTGGTTTTCTACATACTGCTTCAACCTTATCCCCTGTCTTAAGTCTAAATCTTCTAACCTGAACCTGAGAAACATAAATATCATCTTCGCTAGTTAGGAAGTTTTCAAATCTTAAAAAACCAAATCCACCTTCAGCAATTTCCAAAATTCCAGAAACCTCAAACTTACCTGTTTCCTCAGGTCTATTAGAATCTTGACTTGTGCTTTCTGATTGACTTTCTACAGTTTCCATATGGTTCATTTTAGTGTCCCTGTCTTCATCATTTGATTTTAACTCAAGCAACCTATTAATAATATCTTCTTTTCTATCTGTTGATAATAACTCAACACCTGTTGCCTCTGCAATTTCCTTTAGCTCAGCAATTTTCTTCTTTTTTAATTCAGCCTTCTCCATTAAAATCTCCTAACTTTAATCGTCTCTTTAACTTAACTATTATACCTTATAGCCTAAATAATAGCAAACCTTAGAGAGGCCTATGACACTGTAGTAAGACTTTAGCATATTCTTATGTGAATTATAGCTAAAAAAAAAAGAGCCGATATTATCGACTCCTAATTTGCTTATAATCCTTTTAGTTCATCAAGACATTTAGAACAAATCTTCTTGCCATTGAATTCTTTTAAATCTCTTGCTTCTCCGCAGAAGCTGCATGATGGTTCATACTTCTTAAGCATGATGAATTCCCCTTCAACAAAAATTTCGATTGGATCCTTAACATCGATTCCTAAGCTATTTCTTAGTTCTTTTGGAATTACAATTCTTCCTAGTTCATCAACTTTTCTTACAATGCCTGTTGCTTTCATACTACTCACGTTCCTTTCTGAAAAACACAAATTACTTTAGACGTTTTGTACATTTTACCACACAACACCCTTGATGAAAAGAAAAAATGTAAAAACTTATAGAAATGTTATAATTTTGTAATATTTGCAATTTGCAAATTTATTCAATCCCAAATCCAACTGTGTTTTTAACTCTTGCTATGGTTTTCAAAGATATTTCATTAGCTCTACTAGCACCATCTTTTAGTGCTTCTATTAATTCTTCTGAATTTCTAATCTCTTCAAATCTAGTTCTAATTGGAGTTAACTTTTCAATAGTTAAAGCTACAAGATCCTTTTTGAAATCTCCATAACCCTTACCTTCATATTTCTTTTCAATATCATCAAAGCTAATTTCACCAAATACACTGTATATTGTCATTAAGTTACTAATCCCAGGTTTGTTTTCCGGATCAAACTTAACAATTCCTTCAGAGTCAGTTGTTGCTTTCATAATTGCCTTCTTGATTTTAGCATCATCATCTAAAAGAGAAATTCTACTTAATGGATTTTCAGCTGACTTACTCATCTTCTTAGTAGGGTCATCTAGAGCCATAATCTTAGCCCCTTCTTTTAGAAATCTTCCATCAGGCATTACGAAAGTATCTCCATATTTATTGTTCATTCTACCAGCAATATCTCTACAAATTTCAATATGCTGTTTCTGATCAACACCAACTGGTACTACATCTGTATCGTATAGTAGAATATCTGCAGCCATTAGAATAGGATATGTTAAAAGTCCAGCACCAACACTTTCCTGACCTTTGCTCTTATCTTTGAACTGTGTCATTCTAGAAAGCTCACCTGTATATGTATGACATGTTAATATCCAACTTAATTCAGCATGTCCTGGAACATCTGACTGAACAAATACAATGCTCTTTTTTGGATCAATACCTATTGCTAGATATAAAGCTGCAACATCAAGAATATGTTTTTTTAATTCTTTTGGATCTTGAGGTACAGTAATTGAATGCATATCTACAATACAGTAAATACATTGGTGGTCGTCTTGTAATTCAACAAACTGTTTTAAGGCACCTAAATAGTTCCCTATATGGATATTTCCTGTTGGTTGAACTCCTGAAAAAACTCTTTTCATTTTTATCCTCCTAATACTACTAACATAATTATTGTGAAATTTCGTGAGCAAATCTTTCTAATATTTTTTTCTCCGCTCTTGAAATAGTCATTTGTGAAACTTTAAGTTCCTTTGCTATATCATTTTGACTTTTATCTTCGATAAATCTTTTTCTAAAAATATATCTGTTAGTCCCTGATAATTCCTTTAAAACCTTTTGTATAATTTCTCTGTTTTCAATACCTTCAAAACCTTTTTCCTCTTGAGCTGTGTATTTCTCAAACATAGAGGCCATACCTTCATCTCCATTGTCCTCAAAGGTCTGATTTAAGCTAAGGGCGCCATAAGCAGCCCCTCCTTCTAAGGCTTTTAGAATTATTTCTTCTCTTTCGTCTAAGTACTCTGCAATTTCCTTAACTGTTGGAACTCTTCCAAGCTCACCAGTTAAATGATCCTTTGCCTTTGGTATTGCTACAGAAACTTCTTTAATTTTCCTAGGAACTTTAACGCTCCACCCTTTATCTCTAAAGTGTTTCTTTATTTCCCCTAATATGGTCGGTGTCGCAAAACTGTTGAATTCAAATCCTTTAGAAGGATCAAATCTTTCTACTGCAGCTATTAAAGCCATAGCACCGACCTGATATAGGTCGTCATACTCAAAACCCTTACCTAAATATTTCTTGATTAAAATGTCAACTAAGTATAAATACTGTTCAACTATTTTATTCCTAAGATCTATATTGGAAGTCTTTTGGTATTTCTCAAACAGTTCTTGGTTTTTCATATATTTTTCACCATTTTAATACTTTTGCATCCATCTTCTTCAACAATTTCAACAGAATCCATTAAGCTTTTAATAATAGATGAGGCTAAATCTCCCTCGTTTGGACAGTCTAGACATGGTCTATTTTGACTCTTACAAATTGTATGTCCGGCTGCATCTGCTTTAACTTCCACTTCAATTTTTTTTTCATAACATGAAATTGAAACATCATAGTATTCACACCACTTATCATTGCCATGACAAGTTACAAGTTTTGCTGCATCTCCTACTGAAACTGCAATATCGTCTACAGCTTCTACATCAAATCCAGCTATACTTGCAGTAGAACCTACTGTCATTCTTAATACATTTATAAAACTTGGTTCTCCAGGAACTCTAATACTAACTACCTTTGGCATTTTTTCTCCTTAATTTTCTTCTTCAATTTCCTCTTGGATTACTTTTGCCATTGAAATTAATTCAGTACCCGCTGTTACCTTCATAATTTTAACACCCTGTGTTGCTCTTCCAAGCTTAGATACTTCTTTCGCTCTGATTCTAATAATGATTCCGCTTGAATTAATAAGCAATACTTCATCTTCATTATCAACAACCATTGCACCAATTAGTTCTCCAGTTCTCTTAAACTTACTCTTATCGTAAGTTAAAATACCTTTGCCACCTCTTACTTGAACTTTGTATTCTTCAACTGGAGTTCTTTTACCATAACCTTTAGATGTGACTACTAGTAGTTCCTCATCTTTAGATACCAATTCCATAGATACAACTTCATCACCTTGGTCAAGCTTAATAGCTCTAACTCCGCCTGCAGCTCTACCCATTGGTCTTACATCATGTTCACTAAATCTAATACTCTTGCCCTGTTTAGTAACTATGATTACATTATCTTCTCCTGATGTTTCTCTTACTGAAATCAGTTCATCTCCATCCTTAAGTTTAATTGCAATTAAACCGTTTTTACGATTTGTATCAAATGCACTTAATGATGTTTTCTTAATAACACCGTTTTTAGTAATTGAAATTAAGAATTTATCATCTTCAAACTTCTTAATTGGAATAACTGCGTTAATTCTTTCTCTTTGAAGTAGATTTAAGAAATTAACAGCTGGTGTTCCCTTGGCAGTTCTTGTTGCTTCTGGAATTTCATAAGCCTTAATCTTGTGAGCTTTACCATAGTTTGTAAAGAACATTAAGTAATCATGAGTTGATGTCATAATTAAATCTTTTACGAAGTCATTTTCTCTAGTTGTAAGTCCTGCTATACCTCTTCCGCCTCTTTTTTGAGTCTTATAAGTATCTGTTGGTATTCTCTTTAGATAACCTAAATGAGTAAGAGTAATAGCAACCTGTTCTTCTTCGATTAAATCCTCATCTTCTAAATCATCAATAGAATTTATAATTTGAGTTCTTCTTTCGTCTCCATATTTATTTTTAATTTCAAGCATTTCTTCTTTAACAACGCCCATAAGTTTCTTCTCATCTGCAAGAAGAGAATTGAAATATGCTATTTTTTCTTGTAACTCTGCATATTCATTTTCTATTTTTTCTCTTTCTAATCCTTGTAATCTAGCAAGTCTCATATCTAAAATAGCTTGAGCCTGAATATCACTTAGTCCAAATGTTTCAACTAGCTTTTCTTTTGCGTCATTATATGAACTTCTAATTATCTTAATAATTTCATCTATATTATCTAATGCAATTCTTAATCCTTCAAGTAGATGAGCTCTAGCTTCAGCCTTCTTTAAATCAAAAATCGTTCTTCTAGTCATTACATCCTTCTGATGTTTTAAGAATTCATTTAATATTTCATATAGATTTAAAACTTTTGGTTCTCCATTTACAAGTGCTAGCATAATCATGCTATAACTGTCTTGTAGTTGAGTATGTTTATATAGCCTGTTTAATGTAATCTGTGGATTTGCATCCTTCTTTAATTCGATTACAATTCTCATTCCCTGTCTATTAGATTCATCTCTAATTGTTGAAATACCTTCGACTTTTTTATCTCTAACAAGCATAGCAATTTTTTCTATAAGTCTAGACTTGTTAACCTGAAAAGGAATTTCAGTTACAACTATCTGAGTTCTTCCTCTTTTAGTTTCTTCTATTTCAACTTTAGAACGAACAACGACTTTGCCCTGTCCTGTTCTATAAGCTTCCTTTGCGCTGTTTTTGCCCATGATTACAGCCCCTGTTGGGAAATCTGGTGCTTTAACAATTTCAATTAAATCTTCTACTGTTGCATCATCATTATCAATCATGTAAGTTGCTGCATCTATAACTTCACAAATATTATGTGGAGGAATTGATGTTGCCATACCTACAGCTATACCATTTGATCCATTAACCAAAAGGTTTGGAATTTTAGCTGGTAATACTGATGGTTCTTGTTCTTCTTCATCAAAGTTTGGAACAAAATCTACAGTTTCCTTTTCAATATCCTTTAGCATCTGTAATGCAAAAGGTGTCATTCTAGCTTCTGTATAACGCATTGCCGCTGCGCCATCACCGTCTACTGACCCGAAGTTTCCGTGGCCGTCAACTAACATATATCTAGTACTAAAATCTTGTGCAAGTCTTACCATTGCATCATAAATTGAACTGTCACCATGAGGGTGATATTTACCCATTACTTCACCAACAATACGGGCTGACTTCTTATGTGGTTTGTCTGGTGTATTTCCAAGTTCGCTCATTCCAAAAAGAATTCTTCTATGTACTGGTTTCAATCCATCTCTTACATCAGGAAGGGCTCTTCCTACGATTACACTCATTGCATAATCCATGTATGAATTTTTCATTTCACTATGTATTTCGTGTTGTATTAATCTATGGTCTTCAGTCTGTTTTTCTATTTCTTTACTCATTATTGCCCTCCTTCCTATATGTCTAAGTTTTTAACGTATTTAGCGTTTTCTTCAATAAATTTCTTCCTTGGTGGGACTTTGTCTCCCATTAATGTTGTAAATATTGAATCTGCCGCAGCTATATCTTCTAATGTTATTTGTACTAATGTTCTAGTTTCAAAGTTCATTGTTGTTTCCCAAAGCTGGTCATAGTCCATTTCACCTAGACCCTTGTATCTCTGAATTGATACTTTGCCTGGATCTTCTGCTATTTCTGCAAGTTTCTTTTCTTGCTCTTTATCTGAATATGTGTAATATTCCTTATTTCCTTTTTTAATTTTGAACAGTGGTGGCTGTGCAGCGTATACATACCCACCTTCAATTAGTGGCGTCATATATCTATAGAAGAATGTTAATAATAATGTTCTAATATGAGATCCATCAACGTCGGCATCGGTCATTATAATAATTTTATGATATCTTAATTTTTCAATATCAAAGTCATCACCAATTCCGCATCCAAATGCTGTAATCATATTTTTAATTTCATCAGAACTTAAAATTTTATCTAATCTTGCTTTTTCTACGTTTAATATTTTACCTCTTAGTGGTAATACAGCCTGTCTTTTTCTGTCTCTACCTGATTTAGCAGATCCACCGGCTGAATCTCCTTCGACTAAGAAAATTTCTGACAATGCAGGATCTTTTTCCTGACAGTCTGAAAGTTTACCAGGTAAGCTTAAACCGTCTAATACATTATTTTTTCTCGTAATTTCTCTTGCTTTTCTAGCAGCTTCTCTAGCTCTTGAAGCTTGAAGAGCTTTGTTCATAATTATTTTAGCTTGAGCTGGGTTTTCTTGTAAAAATGCTGTTAAATACTCATTTGTTGTTGATTCTACAAATCCACGTATCTCACTGTTTCCTAGTTTAGCTTTAGTCTGTCCTTCAAACTGTGGGTTAGTTAATTTTACAGAAATAATGGCTGTAAGACCTTCTCTTACATCCTCTCCACTTAATGAATTATCTGAATCCTTAATAAATTTGTTTTTCTTAGCGTAATCATTAAAAACTTTTGTTAATGCTGTCTTAAATCCAACTAAATGATATCCACCATCTGTTGTATTAATATTATTAGCATAAGTCATAATAATTTCGTTATATCTATCTGTATACTGGAAAGCAACCTCGACTTCCATATCTCCTACGCCACTTTTATCTTTGCCTGTAGCTTCAAAATATACTATATCTTTATGAATAGCTTCTTTGTTTTCGTTTTGAAAAGCCACATATTCCTTAATACCACCTTCGTAGTGGAATACTTCTTTTTTCTTTTTATCTCCTCTTTCGTCAGTAAGAGTAATTTTGATACCCTTATTTAAGAAAGCCATTTCTCTTAATCTAAATTGAAGAGTTGAGTAGTCAAAAACTGTCTCCTCAAAAATTTCTTCATCTGGCCAGAATACTGTTGTTGAACCAGTTCTTCTACTTTCGCCAATAATACTCATATCATCAACTTTTTTACCCTTTTCAAAGGCTAATTTATAAACGTTTCCGTTTCTCTTTACTTCTACTTCCATTCTTTTTGAAAGGGCATTAACAACTGATGCACCTACACCATGAAGTCCTCCGGATACTTTGTATCCTCCTCCTCCAAACTTACCTCCAGCATGTAAAACTGTGTGGATAACTTCTACAGCAGGTACTCCCATTTTAGGATGCATATCTACAGGCATACCTCTACCATCATCTTCTACTTTTATAGAATTATCTTCCTGTATGGTTACCTTAATATTTTTACAAAAACCAGCTAAAGCTTCATCTACACTATTGTCTACTATTTCATAAACTAAGTGATGAAGCCCTTTTTCTCCTGTTGATCCAATATACATACCTGGTCTTTTTCTTACAGGATCTAATCCTTCTAAAACTTGGATTTGCTCTGCGTCATAATTACCATTCTGCTTTATTTCTTCTGCCATATATTAATCCACCCTTTCTTACTTAAATTTGTGGTTTTTTTGTTTTTCTACAATATATTATTATACTCCATTTTGCCATTTTTTGCAAACTTAAAGTTCTATTTCAGTATATGCCCCTTTATTTATTTTTACTACTCTACCATGGCTAATTTCATCCATTACATCAGGCATTAAATCTGTTGTTGTAATAAATATCTGCACATCTTTTAATGATGATATTAAATAATTTTGTCTATCACTATCTAGCTCCGACATAACATCATCTAGTAGAAGAACTGGATTATCATTTTTTTCCCTTTTAATTAATTCTATTTCAGAGAGTTTCAAAGATAAGGCTGCAGTTCTTTGTTGACCTTGAGATCCATATTTTCTAGCATCTATATTATTTATTAAAACTTTTATATCATCCTTATGTGGACCCTTATTGGTAATCCTTGTTTGTTTATCTAAGTTCCTGTTTATAACTAATGTTTTATAAAAAATTTCTTCCTGTTTATTAATGTCTAAATCTATTGAAATATTAGGCTTATATAGTATTTCAATCTCCTCTTTTTTGCCTGTGATATTTGTGTGGATAACTTTGCTTATACTGTTGATTTCCTTAACAAATTTTCTTCTTTCTTCTATTATTTTTGATCCATATCTTGCAAGTTCTGTATCCCAAACGTCTAAATATGAGTCATCTATATATCTTTCTTTTAAATATTTATTTCTTTGAGCTAATACCTTTTTGTAATTTAATAAATTATTATAATATGATATTTTTAGCTGACATAATTCTCTATCTATAAAATTTCTTCTTTTGGCTGGTTCTTCTTTAATAATTTTTAAATCTTCTGGACTAAATATAACTATATATATGTTTTCCATTAATTCACTTACTTTTTTTAGAGAAACACCATTAACTTTAATTCCCTTTTTGCCAGCATTACTAATTGCTATTTCAATTTCTTCATCTTCGTTATCTTTAACATAAAAAGAAGAGATACGGCAAAATTCTCTTTCAAATTTTATCAAATCCCTATCTTTTGAGGTTCTAAATGATTTACCCAATGAGGTTAAATAAATACTTTCTAATAAATTAGTTTTACCTGATCCATTTTCACCTAGAATAATATTAACTTTTTCATGAAAATCTATTTCTAATTGATCATAATTTCTATAGTTTTCAAGTTTTATCTTTTTAATTTTCATTTTAATAGTTTGATGTAATTCTTACAGGTAATACTAAATAAACAAATTCATTTCCTTCAATAGGCTTAATTAAACAAGGACTTGTGCTTGTTCCAAACTCAAGTACTATTTCTTCATTTTCAATTGCTTTTAAAGCATCTAGTAAGTATTTTGAATTGAAACCAATTTCAATATTATCACCGGTTTTCTCTATTATAATATCTTCTTTAACACTACCTTCTTCAGATCTTGAACTAATATTAAGTAAATTTTCTTCTATGGTACATTTAATTAAGTTGTTTTTACCTTCTTTGGCAAGTAATGAAGCTCTTTCAATACCATTAATAAATGTATTTCTATTAATAATAATACTTGTATTATTTTCCTTAGGTAAAATATCTTTGTATTTAATAAAATCTCCTTCAATTGTTCTAGCAACAATTTTAGTATTATCAATATTTAATACAACCTTTTTATCTCCAATAACAATATTTATATCTTCAATTGAATCAGACTCAGATAAAATCTTATAAACTTCTCCTAGTGTTTTAGCAGAAATAATTAAATTATCTTCTTCAGCATTAGTCATGGTTTCTCTACATACAGCCATTCTAAATCCATCAATGGCAACCATATTGAAGTTTTTCTTTTCCATTTCTAGTAATACACCAACTAAAACTCCTTTTGATTCATCAATACTAGCAGAAAAATAAGTTTTCTTAATCATATCTTTGAATATTTCTTTATCAAATGATAAATTACTTTTTATTTCTTTAATATCAACTATATTTGGAAATTCATCTGTTGGAATACCTACTAAGTTAAATTCAGAGTAAGAACTTTTAATATTAATAGTTTCATCAACTAATTCAATTAATATTTCTTCACTAGATAATTTTCTAATTATATCTGTAAATAATTTAGCATAAACAACTATTTCACCAGGAACTATAACATTAGCATTAATCTTCTTTTCTATACTTATATCTAAATCAGAAGCAGAAAAAGTAACATAACCTTCACTGTCTGCTTTAATTAATATGCCTTTTAATACAGGAATTGTTGTTCTAACAGAAACAGCTTTAGAAACTGTATTTAATGCTTTGGATAGTACTTGTTGTGGGCATGAAAATTTCATATTTTTGTCCTCCGAGTTTTTTATTATTCTTATATTATATTTTAGTAGTAATAGTAGTAGGGGCTGTGGAAATGTGGAAATCTATATTCTACATTAAAATTTCAACACAACAGCCTGTGTACAACCTGTGTATAAACTATGGTTTTTTATTAACACCTATGTGTATTAAAGTTGCATCTGATTATATAAAGTTTCTACTATTTCTTTGGTAGATGGGTTGTCATCTATATCTCTTTGTATCTTTTCGTAAGCATGTAATACTGTTGTATGATCTCTTTTACCAAATACTTCACCAATTTTTGGAAGAGAATCATCAGTTAAATCTCTACAAAGATACATTGCTATTTGTCTTGGATACGTAATTGCTCTTGTTTTTGTTTTTGATTCAAGGTCACTTACTTTTAAATTAAAATACGTAGCAACAGTTCTTTTAATTGATTCACTGCTGATGATTACTTCATTTGAAGAAACTATATCCTTTAATACTTCTTTTGCAAAGGTTGGTGTTATAGGTTTACTCATCAATCTACTGAAACTTAATATTCTAGTAAAAGCACCTTCAAGTTCTCTAACATTAAATTTAATTTTTTCAGCTATTATTCCTAGAACTGCTCTTACATTATCATCTACAACGACTCCTTCACTATCTGCTTTTTTTTCTAAAATAGCCATTCTAGTTTCGTAATCCGGTGTTTTAACATCAGCAACAATGTTCCATCCAAATCTATTTCTTAATCTTTCATCTAAATTAGTTAAATCTTTTGGTGGTCTATCGCTTGTTAATATAATTTGCTTATTATTATCATAAAGAGTATTAAATGTATGGAAGAACTCTTCTTGTAAGGCATCTTTACCTTCAATAAATTGAACATCATCTATTAAAAGTACATCAATTTCTCTATATTTTTTCTTAAAAGCTGCCATTTTCTTTTCTTTTAATGCAGTAATAAATTCATTTGTAAACATTTCACTAGAAACATAAAGAGCCTTTGCTTTTTTGTTTGTTAATAAAATATGATGTCCAATTGCATGCATTAAATGTGTCTTACCAAGGCCAGATCCTCCGTATAAGAATAATGGATTGTATAAATCTGCAGGATTTTCTGCAACTGCAAGGGATACAGCGTAAGCATATTCATTATTTTTACCTACTACAAAGTTTTCAAAATTATATCTTGGATTAAATATGTATTCATTTTCAAATTCATCAGTAGCTGTAGAAGTAGTAGAATATGGTATTTCTACTTTTTCTGGTTCTGACTCTTCTTCTACTTCTGCACATACAACTTGTACTTTGTATGGCTTTTGAAAAATCATTTTAACCATTCCTTCTAATAAATGTGTATATCTGTTATTAATTATCTCAATCATATACTCATCTTGACATTCTACATATAGAATTCCATGGGATTCATCTAATTTCTTTGGAACTAATGGTTTAAACCAAGTTTTGAAACTTACAGGAGTAACTTCTGGCTCAAGTAATTCCAATGTTTGTTCCCATTTTAAAATTAAGTTATTCATTTATAATTATCCTCTCACTCGTAAAACCGTATTTATATAATACCACAATGTTATCCACAGGAAAAGATAAAAAAATCATAAATACATCAATAAAATTATAAAGTTATCCACAGCTTGTTGATAACTTTGTGTATAAATTCCACAACACCACTATATCTTGTCTTTTTAATATTAAATTATTTTAAAAATTAAAAATAAAGGGCAAAATAACCCTTATAAAGCTAATAAAAACATTGACTTATAAACATTAGACAAGTATAATAGTAAAGCATATGTACTCAAATTGTAATTTAGATTGAGACATGATTTTTTTATTTTTAAGAGGAGGTGTAGAAATGAAACAGACTTATCAGCCAAAAAAGAGACAGAGAAAAAAGGAACACGGATTTAGAAAGAGAATGAAAACTAAAAACGGAAGAAGAGTTCTAAAGAGAAGAAGAGCTAGAGGAAGAAAATCTCTAACAGCTTAGGTATTAGTAATGCTTAAAAAAACAGTACTTAGTGGACAAAGAACCTTTGATAATATTTATAAACGTGGTAAATCTACGGCAGATAGATATGTGGTTATTTTCTACAAAAAGAACAACCTTACCTATAATAGATACGGCTTTTTGGCCAGTAAAAAAGTAGGTAATGCAGTGGCAAGAAATAGAGCCAGGAGATTAATGAAAGAAAGTGTTAGACTTATTGGAAATTTTAATTTTAATGGGTATGATATTATTTTCATAGCTCGAAATACTATTTTAGATCGGAAATGTGCGGATGTGAAAAAATCAATTGAAGCCGCAATTAAAAGAACCGGTATTTCTAAGAAAAAGTAAAAATAGAAGGTGATTAAAATTAGAAAAATTTTCATTCTATTAATAAGAGGATATCAAAAATTTATATCCCCTTTTTTTCCAAGGACTTGCAGGTTTTATCCCACATGCTCAGCCTATTTTATACAAGCGTTAGAAAAATATGGTGCAGTTAAGGGAAGTTATTTAGGGATTAAAAGAATTCTAAGGTGTCATCCATGGAATCCTGGAGGATATGATCCACTAAAGTAACAGGAGGAATAAATGAATACAATTATAGGTTTTATAGCTAAACCACTTGGTATGCTTTTATTTGCTATTTACAATTTAATCGGAAATTATGGTATTACACTTATTGTAGTTACTCTAATTGTAAAGCTTTGCCTATATCCTTTATATGCTAAGCAAATTAAATCATCATCGGCCATGGCAACAATCCAGCCTAAGATGAAGCAAATACAACAGAAGTATGCTAATGACAAAGAAACATTGAATATGAAAATAATGGAGCTATATAAGGAAGAAGGGTTTAATCCATCAGCTGGATGCCTTCCAATGATTATACAGATGCCAATTATTTTTGGACTTTTTGCTTTGCTAAGAAACCCTATGGCTTATGTAGAGGATCCAGCTATGCTGTTTGCTGTACATGAATCATTTTTATGGATGGACGATTTAAGTCATCCTGACAAATGGATATTACCGATTTTAGCAGGTATTGCTACATTTATCTCATTCTCAATATCTCAGAATCAGCAGAATGCTAACTCAGACCAAAATGGTATGGGTGGTATGATGAAGATGATGAAATACTTTTTCCCAGTAATGATCGTATTAATGGGTAGAACTTTTCCTGCAGGACTAACAATTTATTGGTTCTTCGGACAGTTCCTACAGATATTCTTTAATATGCATTTAAATACTATTAGAAAAAGAATGAATGAAGATAAAAATGGTAAAAAAACCAAGGGAGGTAAGAAGTAATGGATTTTTCAGAGAAATGGGGCCAATCCGTTGAGGAGGCTACAAATCTTGCACTTCGAGACCTAAAATTATCTTTAGATGAAGTTGATGTAACAATTTTAGAGGAACCATCAAAAGGTTTCTTGGGTTTAGGAAAAAAATTAGCTTTAGTTAGAGTTGAAAAGAAATCAGCAAAGGCTGAGGTTAAGGAATCTCCTGTAGTTGCAGAAACTGCAAAAACAGAAGTTAAACCAGCTGAAGAAAAAATTGAAGTTAAGAAGAAAGCAAGATCAGAAGAAAAAGTTGTTGAAAAAAGAAGTGTTAAAAAATCTTCCAAGGAAGAAAACTTAACAGAAGTGACAGAACATGCTGCGCTGGTTTTTCTAGAAGAAACAACTAAAAAAATGGGTCTTGAGTTAGAGTTTAAAGCTCAGGAAAATAAAGAAAATATCTATATTGATATTTCTGGCAAAGATGCAGGAACTATTATTGGCAAAAGAGGTCAGACTCTTGATGCTATCCAGTATCTAACTAGTTTAGTAGTTAATAAGAGAAAAGAAGGTTACCAGAGAGTAATTCTTGATGCTGAAAACTACAGAGACAAGAGAGAAAAAACATTAGAACAATTGGCTGAGCGTCTAGCTAGCAAGGTCGTTAAGACTAGAAGAAGCGTTAGACTTGAGCCTATGAATCCGTATGAAAGAATGGTTATTCATGCAACACTTCAGGATGATCCAAAAGTATCAACTAAGAGTGAAGGTGATGAACCTTACAGAAGGGTCGTAATTGAGCTAAAATAATGAACTAGCCCGTGGATTTTCACGGGCTATAATTAATTTTATTGATAAATGGGAGTAAAAATGGACAGTACGATTGCTGCAATTTCAACAGCCTTTGGCGAAGGCGGAATAGGAATTATAAGAATTAGTGGGGATAAAGCAGAAGAGATTTTGGCAAAAATATTCAAAACTGATTTTAAAATCGAAAACCGTAAAATGACTTATGGTCACATTGTTGATCCTCAAAATAATCAGGTTATTGACGAGGTTCTTTGTGTGCTTATGAAGGGACCACATACTTATACAAAAGAAGATGTTGTAGAAATTAACTGTCATGGAAGTATAGTTTCTCTTAGAAAAACTTTGGCCCTTGTTTTAAAAATGGGAGCTAGACCTGCAGAGAGAGGCGAATTTACTAAAAGAGCTTTCTTAAATGGTAGATTAGACTTAAGTCAGGCCGAAGCTGTTATTGATGTTATAAGAGCTAAAACTGATAAAACTTTTGATGTTGCCTTAGGACAATTGGATGGATCCCTTAGTCGAGAGATAGAAAAAATAAGGGGAAAAATCCTAGATTTATTAGTTAGCATCACTGTTAATATCGATTATCCCGATGAGGATATTGAGGAAATATTATATAGTGATATGGAAAAAGAAATATCGTTAATAGGCGATATGATAGCAAAACTAACGGATACAGCGGACACAGGTAGAATACTATCTGAGGGATTAAATATTTCTATTATCGGAAAACCCAATGTTGGCAAGTCATCTTTGATGAATGCATTGCTTAGGGAAACTAGAGCTATTGTTACAGAAATTCCTGGAACTACCAGAGATACCATAGAAGAAACTATTAGTATAAAAAATATTCCAATTAGGTTAACCGATACAGCAGGTATCAGAAACACAAAAGATGAGATAGAACGTATTGGAATTGAAAAAAGTAAGGAAGCATTTAATAGAGCAGACTTGATAATTTTTATGCTGGATATGAGCAGGGAATTATCAGAAGAAGATAAAGAAATAATGGATATTATTGGGCAGAGAAAAGCAATAGTTTTGGCTAATAAAATTGATTTAGAAACAAAGGTTGATTTAAATCAAATTAAGAATAAAATTCCCCAGGGAATAATAATTGAAACATCCATGAAGAATAATGAAGGAATAAATATAATTGAAGAAGAAGTCGAAAAAATGGTTTATGGCGGTCAGGTTTCTCAAGGAGAAAGTTTGGTTGTTACAAATGTTAGACATAACCAGCTTCTTTTGGAATCTCTAGACGCATTAAGAGATGCTAAGAATATGACTAATCTTGGTGAAGCACTAGAATTTATAGAGATTGATGTTAAAAAAGCCTATGAACTTTTAGGAGAAATCATAGGAGAAACTGTGTCAGAAGACATTATTAATGAAGTTTTTGCAAGATTTTGTTTAGGAAAATAGATATGAAAAATTATGTAATGGGAGAATATGATGTAGTAGTTGTAGGTGCAGGCCACGCAGGATGTGAAGCGGCACTTGCCCCAGCTAGAATGGGCAAAGAAACACTACTACTTGGAATAAATTTGGAATCAATTGCTATGATGCCATGTAATCCTTCAATTGGAGGAACAGGCAAGGGGCATTTGGTTAGAGAAATCGACGCACTTGGCGGCGAAATGGGAATAAATATCGATAAGGCATTTATTCAAAGTAAAATGTTAAATACTCGTAAAGGTCCTGCAGTTCATTCACTTAGAGCTCAGGCAGACAAAGAACTTTATCATAGAGAAATGAAGAAGACTCTGGAAAAACAAGCTCATCTTGATGTAAAGCAAGCAGAAGTTGTTGAGATTGTTGTAGAGGATGGCAAAGCGGTAGGAGTAAAAACTTCCACAAATGCAGTATATAAGGCTAAAGCGGTAATACTGGCAACGGGAACTTTTTTGCGTGGGAGAATATTTATTGGAGAATCTAACTATTGCAGTGGTCCAAACGGACTTGCACCTTCAATTGCTCTTGCAGATAATTTGAAGGAACTTGGCCTTCCACTTAGAAGATTTAAGACTGGGACACCGGCAAGAGCACTGTCTAGTTCTGTTGATTTTTCAAAGATGAAGGAAGAAGTAGGGGATACTAAGATTGTTCCATTTAGCTTTATGAACGATAAACTTGAGAAGGATCAGATTAGCTGTTGGCTAACTTACACTAATGAAAAAACCCATGATGTTATTCGTGCTAATTTTCATAGATCAGCACTTTTTGGTGGAGAAATTGAAGGGGTTGGTCCTAGGTATTGTCCTTCAATTGAAGATAAAATTAATAGATTTGCAGACAAAGAGAGACATCAGACTTTTATTGAGCCTGAAGGTTTAGAAACTGAAGAAATGTATATTCAGGGAATGAGTTCAAGTTTACCAGAAGATGTTCAATTGGAATTTTATAAAACTATTCCGGGTCTAGAGAATGTTAAATTATCTAGACCGGCATATGCTATTGAATATGATAGTATTGATCCACTAGAGTTAAAGATGTCACTAGAAAATAGAAAAATAGAAAACCTATTTTGTGCAGGACAATTTAACGGTAGTTCAGGATATGAAGAAGCTGCAGCTCAAGGATTGATTGCTGGAATTAATGCATCACTTAAGATTGATGAAAAATCTCCCTTCATCCTAGACAGAAGCGAGGCTTATATTGGCGTTTTAATAGACGATTTAGTGGTCAAAGGTACAAATGAACCTTATAGAATTATGACCAGCAGAGCGGAATATAGGCTGGTTCTGAGACAAGACAATGCAGATTTGCGTTTAACACAAAGAGGGTTTGACATTGGACTGGTAACACAGGAAAGATATAACAAATATCTTAATAAGAAGAAATCTGTTGATGATGAAATCAAAAGATTGTCTGAAATAATAGTTTATCCAGGACAAGTTGAAGAATTTTTAAGTAATTGTGGAAGTACACCACTTAAGAATAAATGCTCACTTTTAGAATTGTTAAAGAGACCTGAGATTACATATAATAATATGGCAGAAATTGATGGTGATAGACCTGAACTTTCAGATCATGCAATTTCTCAATTGCAGGTTCAGGTTAAATACCAAGGATATATTGGTAAGCAACTTTCTCAAATTGAAAAGTTTAAAAAGTTAGAGAATAAAAAATTGACACAAGATATTTGTTATGAAGATATCGATGGCCTTAGAATAGAAGCTAAGCAGAAACTAGATCATCTGAAACCTGTTTCAATCGGTCAAGCTTCAAGGGTTTCAGGTGTTTCACCAGCAGATATTAATGTGCTGCTTATACATCTTGAAAAGGAAAAGAGGAGTAAGTAAATGGATAAGTTAAAAGACTTTCTGCAGGTATTAGATAACAATTTGGACTTGGATGTTACACTAAATGATCCAACTAAATTAAATTTATTTACCAAATACATGGATGGAATTTTGGAATGGAATGAGAAGGTTAACCTTACTAACATAACTGATAAGAACGACTTCATTGCTAAACATTATATTGATTCAATTCTTTGTATAGGTTCAGATGAATTCAAAGACGCCGATACAATTATTGACATTGGTACAGGCGGAGGATTTCCTGGAGTTCCTTTAGCTATACTTTTTCCAAACAAAAAATTTACTTTAGTTGATTCTCTTAATAAGAGATTAAAGATTATTAAAGAACTTTGCCAGCAACTTGGAATTAAAAATGTTCAGGTTGTACATGGTAGGGCAGAAGAATTAGGACATCAAAAAGTAATGAGAGAGAAGTTCGATCTTTGTCTTTCTAGGGCTGTAGCAAATTTATCTACATTAGCTGAACTTTGTTTGCCTTTTGTTGCTGTTGGAGGTTCCTTTGTTGCATATAAAGGACCTGGAATAGAAAAAGAATTGTTTGATGGAGAAATTGCTATTGAAAAGCTTGGTGGAGAAGTTGACAGAATAGAAGAACCAGAAGGACAAGATGGACAAAATCATATACTTTTATATATTACAAAAATGACATCTACAAAGAAAAAGTACCCAAGAAAACCTGGAGAACCTGCTAGAAAACCGTTGAAATAGCCGTTTTTGAAGAGTGTATTGAAGAATGTTTCACGTGAAACATTCTTCTTTTTTATGTAGTAAATAAAGGTTAAATAGTGTATAATAAACCTAGAAGAGTGAATGAGTAAACAAAGTGGAGAAAGAAAAAGGAGAAAAAAGTGGGTAAGGCAATAGCAATCTTTAATCAAAAAGGTGGAGTTGGTAAAACTACTACAAATATTAACCTTGCAGCATGTTTAGCTATGAAGGGTAAGAATATTTTAGTCCTAGATATCGATCCTCAGGGAAACACTACAAGTGGTCTTGGCATTGATAAAAGAACTTTAGAATATTCAACTTATGACTTATTAACAAATGATAATTTAAGAACTGTTAAAACAATTCTTCATACAAGAACTGAAGGACTAGATATAATTCCTGCAAGTGTTAGTTTAGCAGGGGTTGAAGTTGAATTAGTATCAATAAAGGGAAGAGAAAAAAGACTTAAAAAAGCACTGGAACAGGTAAAAGATCACTATGATTATATATTCATAGACTGTCCCCCATCTTTAGGTTTAATTACAATCAATTCTTTAACAGCTGTAGACTCAGTACTTATTCCAATTCAGTGCGAATTTTATGCACTAGAAGGTGTAAGTCAACTTATGAGTACAATTGATATTGTTAGAAAGAATTTAAATAAGGATATAGAAATACAAGGAGTAATATTAAGTATGTTTGACGGAAGAACAAACCTATCAATTCAGGTTGTTGAGGAAGTCAAAAAGTACTTTGGTGAAAAGGTGTATACCACTGTAATTCCAAGGAATGTAAGGCTTGCAGAAGCACCAAGTTACGGCCTTCCAATTGCATTATATGATCCAAGATCTACAGGGGCAGAAGCCTATAGAGATTTCGCAGAAGAGTTCTTAAGTTTAGAGGAGGAAATGTAATGGCTAAGGCAATAAAAGGTGGCCTAGGTAGAGGCCTAGACGCATTGTTCTCTGATACTGAGATTTCAACTGATGGTAAAGAACAAGCCTCCTTAGAAGGAATAGCAAATATTAGTTTAGACCATATTAAGCCTAATACTAATCAACCCCGTAAAACATTTAATGAAGAAAAGATAAATGAACTTGCAGATTCCATTAAGGAACATGGAGTGATTCAACCTATTATAGTGAATAAACTGAAGGATTCAGGTTATGAAATTGTAGCAGGTGAAAGAAGATGGAGAGCGGCAAGAGCTGCTGGGCTTAAGGAAGTACCTTGTGTAGTTAGGGAATTATCTGATGAAGAGCATATGCTTTTTGCAATAATTGAAAACATGCAAAGAGAAGACCTAAACCCAATTGAAGAAGCTGAAGGATTAGCCAGTATGATTGAAACTTATGGCTTTACTCAAAGTGAAGTTAGTAAAAGTGTAGGTAAGAGCAGACCTTATATTACTAATTCTCTTAGACTTCTAAAGTTACCTAAGGAAATTCAGGATATGATGGGTGAAGGGAACTTATCTGCAGGTCACGCAAGAGCTCTAGTTGCAATAGAAGATAAGGAACTGCAAATCAAGCTTGCCAAAATGGCAATAGACCAGGGACTTTCAGTTAGAGCTATTGAAGAATTATCAAATGGTGAAAAACAAGCCAAGAGGAGAGGGAAGCCTGCCAAAAGATCTCCCAAAAGCTCAGAGGTGCTATTAATTGAAAGAGAATTAAAGAGCAACCTGGGTACTAAGGTAAACATTAATGGAAAAGGCAAAAAGGGTAAAATTGAAATCGAGTACTATAGTGAAGATGAACTAGAAAGATTAATCGATTTACTTAAAACTGTCTAATGAAATAGAAATACACATTTATAGTCAATATGGAATGAAGGCTGTTGCTTAAGCGGCAGTCTATTTTCATGTCCAAAATTAAATAATAAACCTATGACTAGTGGTTAAACCTTGTAATTGCAAAGGTTTAACATAAAACTATAACAACAATACAAGGACAGTTTAATATAACTATCATAAACTATCCAAGGTACAGTTGCTTTAAGAAAGGTAAATTATAAAAATTGTATATATAAAAAATTACAATAGTGTGTCTTTTATTAGTAACAAATCTATTGTAACATTAAGTATAAGTTTTTTAAGTTAAGAAAGGAAATAACAATGCAAAACACAAAGAGTAATACATTTAATTTCAATTCTAAAGCTATGGTTCTAGCAATAAATGGAATATCTATAGCTTTAGTATTTTTATGCACATGGTTAATAAACATTAGATTACCAATAGTAGCAAATGGGGGACTAGTTCATCTAGGAAACGTTGCATTATTTTTGGTAGCAATAATCTTCGGAGGTAAAACTGGAGCAATAGCAGGTGCCTTTGGAATGGCATTATTTGATTTAATGGGAGGTTGGTTCCTTTGGGCACCATTCACATTTGTCATTGTTGGATTAATGGGATATGCAGTTGGCAAGATAACAGAAGGCAAGACACAAACAACATGGATTGCACTTTCAATTATTGTAGCACTTGTAATTAAAATTGTAGGATACTATATTGCGGAAGGATTTATATACGGAAATTGGGTTGCACCAGCCGCATCAATTCCAGGGAATTTAGTACAAGTTGGAGTTGCAGCTGTAATCGTTATACCATTTGCAGGATTAATTAAAAAGCAGGTTTTAAAATGTATAAAATAATGACCCCAGGACCAGTACAGGTTCGTGAAAATGTAAGAATGGCAAGAAGTCTTGAAGCAACAAATCCAGACCTAGACCCTAAATTCTTTGATTTTTATAGGGTGGTTTGCAATAAATTGGCCAAAATTATGGATTCAAGCCAGGAAGTATTCGTTCTTGGTGGGGAAGGAATTTTGGGACTTGAAGCAGCATGTGCATCACTTACTGAGCCAGGAGATAGAGTCCTTGTTATAGATAATGGGATTTTTGGTAGAGGTTTTGGCGACTTTGTAGCTATGTACGGAGGCCAAGAAGTATACTTCAAAAGCGACTATAAAAACCCTATAGAAAAAACCGCTCTTGACAGTTTTTTGAAAAAAGACAGCAATTTTAAGTATGCCACATTAGTTCATATGGATACGCCAAGTGGCGTGTTAAACAATGTTGAGGAACTTTGTAAATTACTTAAAAGCTATGGAATTTTAACAGTTGTTGATACTGTTGCAGGAATGTTTGGCGAGGAAATATCTGTAGATAAAGGTCAAATAGATATATTATGTGCAGGATCTCAAAAAGCCTTATCTGCACCTCCAGGACTTACAATGATGTCCGTAAGCAAGAATGCTTTTGAATCAATGGTAAAGCGAAAAACTAGAATAGCCGCTTTTTATGCTAACCTATTAATGTATAGAGATTACTACACCAAAAAAGCATTTCCATATACAATGCCAGCTAGCGACATAAATGGTCTAAGTGTAGCTTTAGATAATGTTTTAGCTGAACCTAAAATCATTGAAAGACATAAAAAAATTGCAAGGGCAACAAGAAATGCTCTTGTTGCAGGAGGAATTGAACTTTTTCTTCAAAGTGGATTTAGTAATAATGTTACTGCATTTTGCGTGCCCCAAGGCGTTACAGATACAGAAATTCTAACAAGAATTCGTGATGTATATGGAATTATGATTGCAGGAAGCCTTGAAGAACTAGAAGGGCAAGTAATCAGAATTGGTCACATGGGAGAAAACAGCAATCCAAAAGAAATGGCGGAAACTTTAGAGGCTCTAACTAAAACCTTAGATGATTTAGATGTGCCGGTTAAATGCAATCTAAAAGATGAATTCCTTAAAAATTTATAAGTAAAGTTTTGTTTAGAAACATATTGACTAGAAGCCAGCTTGGTATTTAATAAATATCAGGCTGGTTTTGTTTTAGTTAAAACTAGTAGGGAAATTAACTTTCAAAATTATAGCAATTATCAGAAAAATCAGTTATAATATATCTGCAGAAAGTCCACCTATGAAAAAATCATGGGAACCTATGGATTATGAAACAAAGAGTAAAAATCTAGAGAGAAAATAAATAATTAAATAGGAAATATATTCTGAAAGGAAGTGTAAAAGATGAGTATTAAAATTGATGGCAAAAGTTTAACTATTGAAGAAGTAATCAGAGTAACAAGATTTAATGAAAAAGTTGAACTTACAGATGAGGCAATTGCCGCAGTAACTAAAGCCCGTAACTATGTTGATCAGAAACTAGAAGAAGGGGAAATTATTTACGGACTGACAACTGGCTTTGGTAAATTTAGCGATGTGTTAATAACCAGAGAAGAAACGGCTGATCTTCAAAGAAATTTAATAATAAGTCATACATGCGCAATGGGAAATCCACTTCCAAGAGATGTTTCAAGAGGAATTATGCTTTTAAGATGTAACGCCTTAAGTAGAGGCCATTCAGGAATCAGACTTACAACACTTGAAACGCTAATAGCAATGTTAAACAGTGGCATAACTCCTCAAATTCCAGAGAAAGGCTCTCTTGGTGCAAGCGGAGACCTAGCACCATTAAGTCATATGGTTTTAACATTAATAGGCGAAGGAGAAGCCGAATACAAAGGGGAAATAATGCCAGGAGGCAAGGCAATGGCAATGGCAGGTTTGAAACCTGTAACCCTTGTTGCCAAAGAAGGTTTGGCACTGATAAATGGTACACAGGCAATGACATCAATAGGACTTCATGTATTAGTTGATGCAATGAGCTTAGCCAAAGTAGCTGACTTAGCTTGTAGTTTAACAGCAGAAGCATTAAATGGAATAACCAAAGCCTATGACCCAAAGGTTCATACTCTTAGAGGTCATCTGGGTCAAATAGAGGCAGCATCAAATCTTAGAAAACTGCTAGATGGCAGCCAAAACGCCAAAGATGAGAACCCGAATAAGGTCCAAGATCCATATTCACTTAGATGTGCACCTCAGGTTCATGGAGCTTCAAGAGCTACAAACCAGTATGTTTACAATGTAGTAACTACAGAAATTAATGCAGTAACAGATAACCCACTGATTTTTCCAGATGAAGATCAAGTTATTTCAGGAGGTAACTTCCATGGACAACCAATGGCATTAGTCTTTGACTTTTTGAAAAACGCCATAGCAGAACTTGCTAACATTTCTGAGCGAAGATCAGAAAGACTTATAAATCCACAGCTAAGCGAAGGTTTGCCACCTTTTTTGACTAAACATGGCGGAGTTTGCTCAGGATTTATGATTGCCCAATATGCAGCAGCATCAATGGTTTCAGAAAGCAAAATATATGCTCACCCTGCCTGTGTGGATTCCATTCCAAGTTCAGGAAATCAGGAAGATCATGTAAGTATGGGAACAACAGCAGCTAGAACTGCAGCAATGGTATTAGATAATTCGGAGAAGGTAATAGCTATAGAACTTTTTAGTGCTTATCAGGCAATTTCACTTCGTGGCGAGGAATATATTAATGGTCTAAGTCCGGCAACTAAAGCGGCATATGACTACATAGCTAACCTAGTTGACCCAGTTGATCAAGATGTAATAATGCATTATGAGATGATTAAGTTTGATGAAATGATCAAAAATAAAAAACTGATTGAAGCAGTAGAATGTGCGGTAGGACAGTTGAAATAACTACAATATCGCAATTAAGCGATATGATAAAATAGGTGAATTTAGATAGACCAACAATTAATAGGCAATTAAAAAAAGGAGTGATAACCATGATAACTAACAAGGAAGTTTCAAAAGCAATGACGATTAAATTAGATAACCAGCTTCCCGATTACCCTAAGTTTGAGAAGGGTAAAAGAAGAGCCCCAGATAGAGGTTTTAGACTAAGCAAAGCTCAAACAGAGTTAGCATTAAAAAATGCCCTTAGATATGTGCCCGAGGAACTGCATCAGGTTTTGGCGCCAGAGTTTATGGAGGAACTTGTAACCTACGGCAGAATTTATGCCTACAGATATAGACCAGCAGGGCGAATTTACGGGAAACCAATTGACAAGTACAAGGGAAATTGCATTGAAGGAAAGGCCTTCCAGGTTATGATTGATAACAATTTGGACTTTGAAGTAGCTCTTTATCCTTATGAACTTGTGACTTACGGAGAAACAGGACAGCCTTGTCAAAACTGGCTTCAGTACAGACTTATTAAGAAATATTTGGAACAATTGACTGACCATCAAACACTGGTTGTTTCATCTGGACATCCTCTTGGATTATTTCCAAGTAAAAAGGAAGCTCCTCGTGTAATTATTGCAAATGCCCTAATGATAGGCATGTTCGACAATCTAGAAGATTGGGAAATAGCTGAGGAAATGGGTGTTGCCAATTATGGACAAATGACAGCAGGCGGTTGGATGTACATTGGTCCTCAGGGAATTGTTCATGGAACATTTAATACAATTTTAAATGCAGGACGTAAATATTTGGGAGTACCTGAACAAGGAGATTTGGCAGGGCACATTTTTGTGTCATCAGGTCTTGGAGGTATGAGTGGTGCTCAGCCAAAGGCCACAACAATTGCTGGTGGCGTTGGGATTTTTGCAGAAGTAGACAAATCTAGAATTCAGACTCGAGTAGATCAGGGCTGGGTTCAGGTTATGCTTGAAGATATAGATCAGGTTTTTGCACTTGCCAAAGAAAAACTTGCATCTAAGGAACCTTGTTCAATTGCTTACCATGGCAACATTGTTGACTTACTAGAAGCAGCAGCAACAAGAGATTTTAATATTGAACTTTTATCTGATCAGACATCCTGTCACAATGTATATAACGGAGGATATTGTCCCGTTTCATTAAGCTTTGATGAAAGAACGGAAATGTTATCAAAGGATCGAAAGCAGTTTGTTAAATTGGTAGATGAGTCTCTTAAGAGACACTTTGAAGCCATTAAAAAGTTAACAGCTAAAGGAACTTACTTCTTTGATTACGGAAACTCATTTATGAAAGCCATTTATGACGCAGGAGTTAAGGAGATATCTAAAAACGGCAGTGATGAGAAGGATGGATTTATCTGGCCTTCATATGTTGAAGATATTTTGGGACCACTATTATTTGATTATGGTTATGGCCCATTTAGATGGGTTTGTTTATCTGGCAAGGCTGAGGATCTGGACAAAACAGACCAGGCAGCTATGGATTGTATCGATCCTAATCGTAGGTTCCAAGACAGGGATAATTGGGTTTGGATTCGTGATGCTAAGTCTAACAAAATGGTAGTTGGAACTCAGGCTAGAATTCTTTATCAGGATGCTGAGGGAAGAACAAATATTGCCCTTAAATTTAATGAAATGGTTAGAAATAAAATCGTAGGACCTATTATGATGGGTAGGGATCACCACGATGTTAGTGGGACAGATTCTCCATTTAGGGAAACCTCAAATATTAAAGACGGTAGTAATGTAATGGCCGATATGGCTGTTCAATGTTTTGCTGGTAACGCCGCAAGAGGCATGAGCCTTTGTGCTCTTCATAATGGAGGTGGCGTTGGAATTGGCAAGTCAATTAATGGAGGATTCGGTATGGTGCTAGATGGCAGTGAGAGAGTTGATGAAATTCTCAAATCTGCAATGATGTGGGATGTAATGGGCGGTGTTGCCCGTAGAGGTTGGGCTCGTAATGAAAATGCAATAGAAACAGCAATTAAATACAATTCCAATTACCAGGGCAAAGGCCATATTACATTGCCATATGTAGCCGAATCAGGATTTGTTTCAGAAATCGTAGGTAAATATATTAAATAAACCTGCCTTGGCCTCTAGATTCCTAGTGAAAAGGGTATTTTATCTGAAATTATAAGAAGGAATACCTTTTTGCCCATAAAAAATTTTAGAAAAAGGTATTTTGATGGTAGTTGAGGGAATAGAATACCTTTTTGTCTATAAGAAAATTTAGGCAAGGGGACTTTTGGGTCTTTGAGAAAGGTTTTGTACCTGCGAAAGGGAACAGAGCGAATGTTTATCTACAATTTGTTCTCTTTTTGAAAATTTGTTACTGAGAAAAGGGAACTGGACCTTTGAATAATCAAATAATGTACCTTTTTATTTATTGAGTAATGAAAATAAAAAGGGTATAATGACTGTAATTGAGATAAAAACTATAGAAGGAGGCATAATGGCTAATATATTAATTAAAAACATTGGTAGATTGCAGACTCCAATTGGAAGTTATAAACATTGTGGCAAGGAGCAGGGCGAAAACCAGATGCTTGTAAATGCAGCAGTTTATGCTGAAGATGGAGTGATTAAAGAAATTGGAGTTAATGGAGAACTTCCAGTTGCTGAGGATCAAGTTGACCAGGTTGTTGATGCCGGTGGCAGGCTGGCCACACCGGGACTTGTGGACAGCCATACTCATTTGGTCTTTGGCGGATATAGACAAAATGAGTTGCCCTTAAAGCTTAAGGGCGCCACCTATTTAGACATACTAAAGGCAGGTGGAGGTATTCACGATACTGTTGAGAAGACTAGAGCCACAAGTGGACCAATGCTTTATGCAAAAAGCAAGCACTTCATTGATGAAATGATGAGCCTTGGAGTTACAACTTGTGAAGCCAAAAGTGGATACGGATTAGACTTTGCAAATGAAATGAAATGCCTTGAAGTAATTAGAATGCTTAACAAGGAAAACAAAATGGATGTGGTAAGTACTTTTATGGGTGCTCACGCAATACCAGATGAATTTAAGGATGATCCTCTTGAATATATTGAAATAATGGCATACGAATGGATGCCATATATTAAGGAACTTGGAATGGCCGAGTTTTGCGATATTTTTTGTGAGGACAGCGTTTTTAATGTTGAAGAAAGTAAAGTATATATGGAAGCAGCCCTCAAAAACGGCTTTAAATTAAAGATTCATGCAGATGAAATTCAGCCTATAGGAGGATCTGAACTGGCAGGGCAAATGGGAGCCACATCAGCTGAGCATCTTATCGCCATTGAAGAAAGTGGAATGGACAGCATGGCAGCTGGCGGAACAATAGCAGTACTGCTACCGGCAACGTCTTTTTACCTTGATAAACACTATGCACCAGCTCGTCAGATGATTGAAAAGGGAATACCAGTGGCAATTGCCAGTGACTTTAATCCTGGATCTTGCCCATCGCTGAACCTTCAGTTTTGTATAAACCTAGGATATCTAAAGTACAAAATGACACCTGAGGAGGTTTTGACAGCCGTAACAATTAATGCAGCAGCTGCAATTGGTAGGGAAAATTTCGTTGGTACCATCCAGGTTGGCAAGAAGATGGATATGGTAATTTGGGAGGCTACTAATATGGAAATGCTTTGTTACAGATTTGGATCCAATTTAGTACATAGCGTAATTAAAGATGGCCAGCTAGTATAGTAACCTAAGAGGTAAATAAGGCATATAAGTTTAATAATTAATACAAGGGAGAAAACATAAATGAAATTAATGGACATGGAAATAAAGGCATATTTAGAGTTACTTGCATCTAAAGCACCAGCACCAGGAGGCGGAAGCGTTTCTGCACTTGCAGGAGCACAGGGATGCGCGCTTTTGGCAATGGTATGCGACCTAACAACAGGCAAAGAAAAGTACCAGGATTACGAAATGCTTTGCATTGAAGCCAAAGAAGACGCCAAGGGACTAATGAAAGAATTAATTGAAGCAGTAGACAAAGACACTGAAGCCTACAGCAAAGTTTCTGAAGCTTTCAAGCTACCAAAGGCAACAGAGGAAGAGAAGGCAGCTAGAAGCCAGGCTATAAGACAGGCAACAGTTGGAGCAACAGAAGTGCCTTTTTGGGTTATGACACTTGGATACAAAGGACTTAGAGTAGCGAGAGATCTAGTTGGACAGTCAAATCCAAATGCAGCTAGCGACGTTGGAGTTGCAGCATTAAACCTAAACTCAACAATTAAAGGAGCTTGGTTAAATGTCAAAATAAATCTACCGGGCCTTAAAAACCCTCAACTTGAGCAGGAGTTTATTAACAAGGCAGAAGAAATCCTAGCTAAATGTGACAAACTAACTGAAGAAATTTACGATAAAGTTTTAGTAAGCTTATAAAAGGAGAAGAAGATGGCTAAAATTATTGAGAGTATTCCTAACATTAGTGAAGGGAAAAACAAAGAAGTTATTGAAGCGTGTGTTGACCAAATTAGAGAAACAGCAGGATGTACTTTACTAGATTATAGCTCTGATGAAAGCCACAATAGAACAGTTATTACTTACATGGGTAGCCCAGAAGCCTGCGAAGAAGCCAGTGTTAAACTTGCCAAGAAGGCAGTTGAATTAATTGACCTTACTAAGCACCAAGGGGAGCACCCAAGAATGGGTTGCGTTGATGTAATGCCTTTTGTTCCAATTAAGGAAGCAACAATGGAGGATTGCATTGAGTTAAGCCGTAAAGTTGGAGAAAGAATCGCTGCAGAAGCTGATCTTCCAGTTTTCTTATACGAAAAATCTGCATCTGCTCCACATAGAGAAAACCTAGCCAAGGTTCGTAAGGGTCAGTTTGAAGGAATGGCCAAAAAAGTTCAAGATCCTGACTGGATTCCGGATTTTGGAGGACAGAGAATTCATCCAACGGGAGGAGTAGTTGGAGTTTCAGCTAGACCGCCGCTAATTGCTTACAACATTAATCTAGGCACTGACAACCTTGAAATTGCAACTAAAATAGGCAAGATCATCAGGAAGTCAGGTGGAGGTCTTGAATGCGTTAAGGCTATGGGAGTTATGCTTGAAGAACGAAACATCGCGCAGGTTTCAATTAATATGACAGATTTCACAGTGACTCCACTTCACAGAGTAACAGAGTTGGTTCGTAATGAAGCAGCCAGATATGGAGTTCCAATTATTGGTACTGAACTAATTGGACTAGCACCTATGCAAGCACTTTTTGATGCTGCAGAATACTATCTTCAAATAGAGGATTTTGACGCCAAAGTTCAGGTTATAGAAAATCACTTGCTATAATCTTTTCCACAGGCAAAACCCGCTCATTCCAGTCTATATAAGAGAGAAGGCATACATATCGTTTATTAGCGATTTGAATGCCTTTTTCATTTTACTATGATTTCCTAAAATGGGTATAGAAAAAGTTCTAGGGATATGCTATTATTATGGGTGGACGAAAGTGTGGCTCTGTAGCTCAGGGGATAGAGCGTCGGTTTCCTAAACCGTGCGTCGGAGGTTCGAATCCTCTCAGGGTCACCAATAGATATTTTTAAATTTTATAATTTATGGAGGATAATATGTTTACAAAGATGATCGATACGCTTAAAGCGAATCCAAGAAAAATCGTTTTCACTGAAGGCCATGACCCAAGAATCCAGGAAGCTACAGAAAGACTTCTTAAAGATGGATACTTAGGAGTAATCTTAGTTGGTAACGAAGCTGAAATTAATTCAGTTGCTAAGGAAAAGGGATTTAACATTAAAGGTGCTGAAATTCTAGATCCAGCAACATACAGTGAAATGGATGCTATGGTTGAGGCTATGGTTGAATTAAGAAAAGGCAAGATGACTGCAGAAGATTGCAAAGCTGCACTATCTAAAGGAAACTACTTCGGAACTATGCTAGTTAAGATGGATAAGGCTGATGCTCTACTTGGTGGTGCTACTTATTCAACTGCTGATACAGTTAGACCTGCACTTCAGTTAATCAAAACTAAGCCAGGAAACAAGATTGTTTCTTCATGCTTTATTATGGCTAGACCAGTTGATGGCGGAAACGAATTATATGCAATGGGTGACTGTGCTATTAACATTAAGCCAACAGAAGATGACTTAGTTGAAATCGCTATTGAAACTGCTAATACAGCTAAGATTTTTGATATTGACCCTAAGGTTGCAATGCTTTCATACTCAACTCTAGGTTCAGGTAAGGGCGAAGATGTAGATAAAGTTAAGAATGCTGCTGACAAAGCTAAGGCATTAGCTCCTGATTTAGCTCTTGACGGAGAATTACAGTTTGACGCTGCTTTCTCACCAGTTGTTGCTGAAACAAAATGTAAGGGATCTAAGGTTGCAGGTCAGGCTAACACATTTATCTTCCCTGACATTAATGCTGGAAACATTGGATACAAAATTGCTCAGAGATTAGGTGGATTCGAAGCAATCGGACCTATCCTTCAGGGACTAAACGCTCCAATCAATGACTTATCTCGTGGTTGTAATGCTGATGAAGTTTACAAAATGGCAATCGTAACAGCAGCTTTAAAATAGTAAACATTTAATCTGAATAAGAATATGTAGGGACCTTCTCCGGCACGTCCAGGAGGAAGGTCCCTTTTTGCGTTGCCTTCCAGGCCGCCGTGGCTGCATTTTGTGACTTGCCTTCCAGGCCGCCGTGGCTGCATTTTGTGACTTGCCTTCCAGGCCGCCGTGGCCCCAATCAATTGGGCCGGCTTATTCACATATTGGCCTAGAACAACTATATCAAGTGTACTTGCCAATAAAAGGCTAAATAATTTTCGTGAGAGGAAATTTTTCAGTATTTTCCTATCAAGAAAATAGAAAAAAAGGGGCCAAAGGGTTGTAATAATTGGAGTGAAAGTATAAAATATCGAGAAAATTGTTTGTTGCAAACAAAAACCAAGGGGTGCAACTTGTTTGCAAACAATAAAGTTTCGTTTAAATAGGATAATCAGGCAACTTTAAGCAAAAAGGCTGTGTTAATTAAATAACACGTAAAAGCGCATCAAAACAACCCTTGAAACGAAACTAATTTCCTATTTGTTTCCCCTAATGAAATCACTCAATGGTTGATAGGTTGAGGAAATGAAGTAGAATAACAGAGGGTTTATATAATATGAATGGTTTCGAAAATGATTTAGTTGATTAAACTAGACAAAAGCGGAAACATTCGTCAAATATATTTAAAAAAGATTTAAGTACAAAAGAGGAAGGTAAAGGTAAACAAAAATGAGTAAAATCATGAAAATTGTTGACGGTAACGAAGCGGCAGCTTACGTTGCTTATCCGTTCACTGAAGTTGCAGGGATTTATCCAATCACTCCATCTTCACCAATGGCAGAAAAAACTGACGAATGGTCAGCTAATGGACTAAAGAACATTTTTGGTCAGGAAGTAAAACTTGTAGAAATGCAGTCAGAAGCTGGAGCTGCAGGTGCAGTTCACGGAGCTCTAGAAACAGGTGCTCTAGCTACTTCATATACAGCGTCACAGGGACTAATGCTAATGATCCCTACAATGCACAGAATTTCAGGACAGAGACATCCAGGAGTATTACATGTAGCTTCAAGAACAATTGGAACACATGCTTTTTCAATCTTCGGAGACCACTCTGACGTAATGAACTGCAGACAGACTGGATTCGCAATGCTATGTAGCAGCAGCGTACAGGAAATCATGGACATCGGCGGAATTGCTCATTTAGCAGCAATTAAAGCAAGAGTACCATTCTTACACTGGTTTGACGGATTCAGAACATCACACGAAATTCAGAAAGTAGAAGCTTTAGAATATAGCGACTTTGCTAAATTAGTAGATTACGACAAATTACAGGAATTTAGAGATAATGCACTTAACCCTGAAGATCCAGTAATGAGAAGTACAGTTCAGAACCCTGACATCTACTTCCAGGTAAGAGAAGCAAGCAACAAAGATTACGATGCAATTCCAGAAATTGTTCAGGAATACATGGATGAAATTGCTAAATTAACAGGCAGACCTCATCACCTATTTGATTACTACGGAGCAGAAGATGCTGAAAGAGTAATCATTGCAATGGGTTCAGTATCAGGAACAGTAGAAGAAGTTGTTAAGGCATTAAACGAAAAGGGAGAAAAAGTTGGATTCGTTCAGGTTCACTTATACAGACCTTTCTCAACAGAACATTTATTTAAAGCAATTCCAAAATCATGTAAGAGAATTGCAGTATTAGATAGATTAAAAGAAGTTGGCGCAGTTGGCGAACCTTTATACGAAGATGTTTGTACAGCATACGTTAACCACAAAGAACGCCCAGAAATCTTCGCTGGTAGATATGGTCTTTCATCAAAAGACACAGACCCAGCTTGTATCAAGGCAGTCTTTGATAACTTAATATTAGATACTCCTAAAGACCACTTTACAGTTGGTATCAATGATGACGTAACAAACTTATCATTACCAATCGGAGAAGCTTTAGAAGTAGAACCAGAAGGCACAATTAGTTGCAAGTTCTGGGGACTAGGTTCAGATGGTACTGTTGGAGCAAACAAAAACTCTATCAAGATTATCGGTGAACAGACAGACATGTACTGTCAGGCATACTTTGAATATGACACTAAGAAGTCATTTGGTATCACAAAATCTCACTTAAGATTTGGTGACAAACCAATTGATTCAACATACTTAGTTAAAAAAGCTAACTTCGTAGCATGTCATAATCAGCACTACCTAACACAGTACGATATTATTACAGAGTTAAAGAAAAATGGTACATTCCTTCTAAATTGCGATTGGACGGTTGAAGAGTTAGAAGAAAACGTACCAGCTGCTATCAGAAAATATATTGCTGATAACAACATTGAATTTTATATTATTAATGCTAACAAGTGCTCACAGGAAATTGGCCTAGGCAACCGTTCAAATATGGTTCTCCAAGCCGCGTTTTTCAATCTAGCAAAGGTCATCCCTGTAGAGGACGCAGTTAAGCATATGAAGAATGCTGTCAAAAAGACATACGCAAAGAAGGGCGACAAAATCGTAAACATGAACATTGACGCTATTGATGCAGGTCTAAACGCAGTAATCAAAGTAGAAGTTCCAGAATCATGGAAATCTGCTACAGGCGAAATTGCAAAAGCTGACACAGATCACCTACCTTCAATTATCAAAGACGTATTAATTCCAATTAATGCTCAGAAGGGTGACGATCTACCAGTAAGCACTTTCTTAAACCAAAAAGATGGAACATTACCTCTTGGAACATCAGCATATGAAAAACGTGGAATCGCTACAGACCTACCAGTTTGGAACGTAGACTCATGTATTCAGTGTAACCAGTGTTCATTCGTATGTCCTCATGGAGTAATCAGACCATTCCTATTAGATAAGGAAGAAGCTGCAAATGCACCAGCAGGATTCGAAATGACAGAAGCCAAAGGTAAAGGACTAGAAGAATATAAATATGGAATCAAAGTAAGTACACTTGACTGTACAAGTTGCGGAGCATGTGCAACAGTTTGCCCTAAGAGCGGAGACGCCCTAAAGATGGTCAAAGCACACGAAGTATCACTAGACCAGACAAACTGGGATTACGCAATGACAATCAAAGAGAAGAAAGATGCTGGAGACATTTTCAGTGTTAAGGGATCACAGTTTAGAATGCCTTACCTAGAATTCTCAGGAGCTTGCGCAGGTTGCGGCGAAACACCTTACGTAAAACTATTAACTCAGTTATTCGGAGATAAGATGTACATTGCCAATGCAACAGGATGTTCACAGGCATGGGGAGCAGCAATGCCATGTATGCCATACTGTAAGAATGATGAAGGTAAAGGACCAGCTTGGTCAAACTCACTATTCGAAAACAATGCAGAATTCTCATACGGAATGTGCCTAGCAGTAGAACACCAGAGAGAAAACGTTAAGAATGATATACTTGCTCTTAAGGAAAAAGTTGCTCAATCTGACCAATTGGTTCAGTTGATAGATGGTTGGTTAGAGTCATATGACCAGTTAGATAAATCAACACTAGCAACAAAAGCATTAGTAAGTGGATTAAATACATTACCATTAGAAGGAGAAGCTAAAACATTAGCTGAAACTATTCTAAAGAAGAAGAACAACTTAGCTAAGAAGACTATGTGGATGGTCGGTGGAGACGGTTGGGCTTATGACATCGGTTACGGTGGATTAGACCACGTATTCGCAATGGACGAAGACGTAAACGTATTAATCGTTGATACAGAAGTTTACTCAAACACAGGTGGACAGTCATCTAAAGCTACACCAGTAGGTGCAGTAGCACAGTTCCAGGCAGCTGGTAAAAAGACAAGAAAGAAAGACTTAGGTCTACTAATGATGTCTTACAGCAACGTATATGTTGCACAGGTTGCAATGGGAGCTAACCCTGCACAGTTAATGAAGGCTCTAAAAGAAGCTGAAGCTCACAAAGGACCTTCAATTGTAATCGCATACGCACCATGTATCTCACACGGAATCAAACGTGGAATGAACGATGCTCAGACAGAAATGAAAGACGCAGTAGCATCAGGATACTGGAACCTATACAGATGGAACCCAGCAACAGCTGAATTCCACTTAGACTCAAAAGAACCAAGCAAAGACTTCAAAGAGTTCTTAAGAGGAGAAGTAAGATACTCTGCATTAGATATCACATTCCCAGAAAACGCAAAAGTGTTATTCGATGAGGCGGAAGAAGCAGCTAAGCAGAAGTATGAACACTACAAAAACTTAGCAAAATAATTAATGGAGGATTAATATGAATTTTCAGGAACAGTATAGACAGAAGCTAAAATCAGCAGACGAAGCAGTTAAAGTTGTTAAAAGCGGAGATTGGGTAGACTACAGTGTATCACTAGGTTTCCCAGAACTATTAGATGCAGCTTTATCAAAGAGAAAAGATGAATTATTTGACGTAAACATTAGAGGATACTTAATGCTAAAGCCTATTCAGGCAGTAGAATGTGATCCAGAACGTGAACATTTCACTTATAACTCATGGCATTGCGGTGGCTACGAAAGAAAACTATGTGATAGAGGACTTTGTAACTACATTCCAATGGTATTCAGAAACGTTGCAGATTACTACAGAAGATATCTTACTGTAAACGTAGCAATGATGGCTGTTCCACCTATGGACAAACATGGGTATTTCAATTTTTCATTAAACAACGCTACAGCAAAGGCAACATTAGATGCTGCTGATGTAGTAATTTTAGAAATCAACGACAAATTACCGAGAGTATTTGGTGGATCAGATGAAATGATTCACATCTCAGAAGTTGATATGATTGTCGAAGGAAACCATGGTGACTTAGTCACTCTTGGTTCTCCTGCGGCAACAGATATAGACAATATCATCGCTAAAACAGTGGTAGAAAATATGCGTGATGGTTCAACAATTCAGATTGGTATTGGCGGAATGCCAAACGCGGTAGGTAAGATGATTGCCGATTCTGATTTAAAGAACCTAGGGATTCACACAGAATTATTAGTTGACGCGTACTTAGATATGTACAAGGCTGGCAAGATTACAAACGCTGCTAAGAACATTGACAAGAACAAGGGAGTATTCGGATTCGCATTAGGATCCCAGGAATTATACGACTGGACAGAGGAAAATCCAGGACTTATTACACATCCAATTGATTATGTAAATGCTCCAGAAGTTATCGCTAACTTAGATAACTTTGTATCAATCAACAACTGTATTTCAGTGGACCTTTATGGACAGATATGTGCTGAAAGTGCCGGAACAAGACACATCAGCGGTACTGGTGGTCAGCTAGACTTCTTAACAGGGGCTTTCATGGCTAAGGGTGGCCAGTCATTTATCTGCATGACATCTTCTTTCACAGACAAGGAAGGAAACTTGAAATCAAGATTCTTACCTTCATTTAACGGAGATATTGTTACTGATCCAAGATCTCAAGGATTCTTATTAGTTACAGAGTATGGCATGTTTAACATGGCAGGAAGATCTTCATGGGAAAGAGCAGAAGGATTAATTAATCTAGCTCATCCTGAACATAGAGAAGATCTAATCAAGGCTGCTGAAAAGCAGAAGATTTGGAGAAAATCTAACAAGTAATTAATAAAAATTTATGGGATTTTGAATTAGTGTATAGAGGTTATTTGATTAATTAAAGAAAAGAGGTTTTATATGTCAAAATTACCTGACTCTAACAAGGGTCAAAACGGAGATGTTTTAGTTATCGGGATGGCGTTATTCTCAATGTTCTTTGGAGCTGGAAACTTAATTTTCCCTCCAACACTTGGAATGACTTCAGGAACTTCATGGTTCCTAGGATTTTTATGTTTCTTCATCGCAGATATCGGTTTAGGATTTGCAGCAATTATTGCTATGATGAAGGGATCTGGCAGAATTAAAGGAATTACTGCACCAGTAGGTAAGATAGCTGCTATTATTATTAACACATCAGTTATCGTATGTATTGGACCACTATTAGCAATTCCAAGAACTGCAGCAACAACTTTTGAAATGGGAGTTCAGCCTGCTACAGACAGCATCAGCTTAATTGTATTCTCAATTATATTCTTTGCAATTACATTTGCACTTACAATTAGACCTTCAGGAGTTATTGATATTATTGGTAAGTTTTTAACACCAGCATTATTTATTTGTTTAATCGCATTAATCATTGTTGGTTTCACTACACCATTATCAACAGTTCAGGTTCCAACATCAGAAACAGTTGTTAAAGATGGAATCTTAGCTGGATATCAGGCAATGGACGTATTAGGTGCGTTAGGATTTGCTATGATTGTTATTGCTACAGTTATTGCTAAGGGTTACACAACAGATAGAGACAAAGCTCGTGTTACTGCTAAGTCATGTGCGGTTTCTGGAATAATGTTATTTATCGTTTATGGTGGATTAACATACCTAGGAGCAAGCTCAGGTTCTGTATTCGCTAGCGAAGGATTAAACCAGGCTGGACTATTAGTTGCAATTACAAATGGATTATTAGGTAAGTGGGGAGTTCTAATCTTAGGATTAGTAGTTGGTCTTGCTTGTCTAACTACAGCAGTTGGTCTTACATCAGCAGCAGGTTCATACTTCGAAGAATTAACAAAAGGAAAATTAAAATACGGTGTAGTAGTTACTATTGTAATTCTAATTTCTCTTGGTTTCTGTAACTTAGGATTAACTCAGATTATTAGTTTATCTGCTCCAATTCTAACAGTTCTTTACCCAGTAGTAATCGTATTAATCGTTTTAGCATTCTTCAAGAAGAAGTTAAGAAACTTAAATGTTCACAGAACAGCTGTTATAGTAACATTTATTGTTAGTTTATTATCAGTTGCAAGTGGATACACAGACAGTCTTGCATTTATTCACAAATTACCATTAGATGCTTATGGATTTAACTGGTTACTTCCAGCAATCGTTGGAGGAATTGTAGGTAGATTTATTCCTTACAATGGTAAAACAGTAGAAGAAATAGAAGAAACTTTCTAGATAAAAAAAACTAGGCGCCATCTGGCGCCTAGAATAACGAATATTTTGGATATTCGTAAGTATTTTTAGTAAATATTATTTAGTTTTCAAAGACATTGAAGGCGGTCTGTTTATTACAAGCATGTTACTAGCCTTAAGCATTTTGACGTCGTCTTTACCAAGATGAATTAAATCTCGGAAGGATGGATCATCTTCGTCAAGCATATCTTTGGAAATTACAACTTTAACCGAAATAGGAGCGAAGAATGGTGAGCTACTAATTCCAGACATTATACCCACCGCAGGTGAGTTAATGTGCATAGGGTTAAGTGTACAAATGTAAATCCATTCAGTTGGATTAATCTGATTAACTAATGAGAAATGCGATATAGTATCAAAAGGAGAGAGTCGACCAGA
The DNA here is from genome assembly GCA_036646055.1 of Anaerovoracaceae bacterium. GTDB lineage: Bacteria > Bacillota > Clostridia > Peptostreptococcales > Anaerovoracaceae > JAVWMQ01. The sequence goes on from JAVXMY010000002.1 coordinate 338,763, forward strand.
AAACAAGTGCTGGCACTTATCCAAATTGTCATAAGACGCAAGTCCCTGATAGAAGGTAACATCTAAAAAGTTGTTAGAAACATCAGATTGGCCAAGTAAAAACAGACAACGAACAATTTTATTTGTTCTACCGTCATAGTAATATAGATAGAATTTTCTTTGGTTAAAGAAAGAACTCTTCTTAACAATAAGGCTTTTATTATATTCAGCCTGATAGTCAATTAGCTCTTTGAAATCAATTTCTAAGGCGTTGCCTATTTCAAGAAGGGTATCAATATCCATAGTAATGGAGCCATTTTCATATTTAGAAAGTGTAGCTTTACTCTTGTTAATCATTGTAGAAAACTCATCAATGGTAAGATTTTTACTTTTTCTATATTTCTTAATACGGCTACCAACATGTTTTGTTATATCACTCATAATTACCTCCAACATTTATAATGCTTAAGTATAATACTTTTGATATATAAATGTCAAGAAATGTTTCCTTTAAGGAAACGGGTATATGGGAGAATATAGATGTATTAATAGAGTTTAAACCTACTCTATGGGTTAAAACTGCAATGAGCATTTTTTGCCCAGGAACTGGGGGAAGATTCTTAACAGTAAATTATTTCAACATTATTTTCAGAAAAGGAAGTGAAGGCGTTGGCAAAAGGTAAATTAGTTTTTAGAGCTGACAGATGCAAAGGTTGCGAGCTTTGTGTTTCAGTATGTCCAAAGAATATTTTAAAATTGGACGAAACAAACGTTAACAAAAAAGGTTACCATCCAGTGACAGTTACAGATGAAAGTGAATGTATTGCTTGTTCAAGTTGTGCATTAATCTGTCCAGATGGAATTATTAATGTGTACGCAGAATAGGAGGGAAGTAGAACAATGAGTGAAAAGAAATTAATGAAGGGTAACGAAGCGTTCGCTACAGCTGCTATCAATGCAGGATGTAGATTTTACTTCGGATATCCTATTACACCACAGAACGAAGTTCCAGAATTTATGTCAAGAGAATTACCTAAATTAGGTGGAGCGTTTATTCAGGCAGAAAGTGAATTAGCAGCAGTAAACATGGCTTACGGTGCGTCAGCAGCAGGCGGAAGAGTACTTATCTCTTCATCATCTCCTGGTATTGCTTTAATGCAGGAAAACTTCTCAATTCTATCATCAGTAGAATTACCAGTAGTTTTCGTATCAGTAATGAGAGGTGGCCCTGGTATCGGATCAATCCAGCCAGGACAGGCAGACTACAACCAGGCTACTAGAGGCGGCGGTAATGGTGACTACCATACAATCGTATTCGCTCCTAACTCAATTCAGGAAGCTATGGACATGATCTACAATGGATTTGAAATTGCAGATGAATACAGAAACCCAGTTATGGTTTGTGCTGACGGTATGTTAGGACAGATGATGGAACCTGTAACAGTACCTCCAGTTAAGGAAGCTCCAAACGAAGATACTATCCCTACTTCTAAGCCTTATGCTTTAACAGGACATAAGAACAAGAGAGATAGACATGCAATTAATTCTGTATGGTTCCAGCAGGATGCTTTAGAAGATTACATTAACGAATGCTTCAAGAAGTATGAAAAAGCTGAAAGAGAATTACAGGATTGGGAAAACATTAACGTTGATAAAGCTGAAGTTGTTTTCGTTTCTTATGGTTCAACATCAAGAATCGCTCAGGAAGCAATGGCTATCCTAGAAGCTGAAGGAATTAGCGTTGGTTTAATTAGACCTAAAACTTTATGGCCTTTCCCAGTTAAAGCCTTCGAAGAAATCGGACCTAACTGTAAACACGTAATCAGTGTTGAATTGTCTAAAGGACAGATGAAGAAAGACGTTGAATGGGCTGTTAAGGGTAAATACCCTGTTGGCTTAATCAGCAGAGTTGGCGGAATGCTATTAGACCCATCTGAAATTGTTGAAAAGACAAAAGAAATTATGGAGGTGAAGTAAGTGAAACCAGTATTTGAATATTCAAAAGGAATGCGTGAAAAAGAAATGCACTACTGCCCAGGTTGTACTCATGGTATTGCCCACAGACTAGTTGCAGAAGTACTTGAAGAAAAAGGACAGCTTGGAGATGCAATCGGTGTTGCACCTGTAGGATGCTCAATCATTTCTCACCAGTACTTAAACATAGATATGTTAGAATCTCCACATGGAAGAGCACCTGCTGTTGCATCTGGAATTAAGAGAGTTCATCCAAATGCTCCTGTATTTACATACCAGGGAGACGGAGACTTAGCTTCAATCGGTACTGCAGAAGTAATTCATGCAGCTGAAAGAGGAGAAAAATTCGTAACAGTATTCATTAACAATGCTATTTACGGAATGACAGGTGGCCAGATGGCTCCTACAACTCTAGTTGGACAGAAAGCTACTACATGTTCAGACGGTAGAAAGAAAGAAGTTCAGGGAATGCCTCTAAGAATGTCAGAAATTATGTCAACAATTGATGGAGCTGTATATGTAGAAAGAGTTACTGTATCTTCTCCTGCTGATATCAGAAAAGCTAAAAAAGCTTTACAGAGAGCTTTTGAAGTTCAGGAAAAGAAATTAGGATACGCATTTGTTGAAATCTTATCAACATGCCCAACTAACTGGGGACTTCCTCCTGTTAAGGCAATTGAATGGTTAAGAGACAACATGATGGATTACTATCCAGTTAAACAGTTCAAGTGTCCAGAGGAGGTAAAATAAATGAGTATGAAAAGAATTTTTATTGCCGGATTTGGAGGACAGGGAGTTCTACTAATCGGACAGATGTTATCATATGCAGGAATGTATGAAGATAAGAATGTAACTTGGATGCCAAGTTACGGCCCAGAAATGCGTGGAGGTACAGCTAACTGTACAGTTAACATTTCTGACGAAACAATTGCATCACCACTAATTAGTAAATGTGACGTTCTAATCGTAATGAACACTCCTTCATTAGATAAGTTTGAAGACATGCTAGTTCCAGGTGGAGATATGTTCGTAAACACATCTGTAATTGACAAGAAACCTACAAGAACTGACGTAAACATTAACTACGTAGACTGCAGACACTTAGCTGAAGACGTTGTTGGAAACGCTAAGACTCAGAATATGGTTATGCTTGGTGCTATTATCAAGGGTACAAACTGCGTTGATATGAAGACTATGGACAAGGTATTCGAAAAGGTATTAACAGGCGGAAAAGCTAAGTTAATTCCAAAGAACATCGAAGCATTAAATTCTTGGTCTAAATAAGAATGAAATATATTGTCCACCCTATTTAGGGTGGACAAATTTAAAAGAAAGAGATGTATTTTAATGAAGCGAGTAACTTTAATAACAGGACATTATGGTAGTGGTAAAACAGAGTTTTCTATGAACCTAACTGTTGATTTAAAAGAAAAAAACGACAAGGTAGCAATTATCGACCTTGATATTGCCAATCCTTACTTTAGAAGTAGAGAAAGACAAAAGCAACTACAGGAACTTGGAGTAACTATTGAGTTTAACTCATTTGGTTATGATATTACTGAAGACCTGCCTGCTTTAGCTGCAACAATTAAGACTCCTTTAGAAAACAAGGATTATACAGTTGTTGTAGACGTTGGTGGAGATGATAGTGGTGCTAGAGTATTAAACCAGTTTGGTAAATACTTTGGTAAAGACGATTCAGAAATGTTATTTGTGTGCAATGCAAATAGACCTGAGACAGATACTCTTGAAGGTGCAATTCATCACCTTAGAAGTATTGAAATTGAAACAGGAATTAAGATGGATGGTATTATAAGTAATACACATATGCTTAAGGAAACTACTGCCAAGGATATCATTAAGGGCTATAGACTTTGTCAGAAGCTTTCTGAAGAAACAGGAATTCCAATTAAATGGACTACTTGTCGTGAAAACTTACTTGACCAATTAAAAGAAGAATTGGTAAATGAAAACATCACTGATATGGTTATTTATCCAATTAGACTATTTATGAGACCATCATGGTTGGAATTGTAGTCAAAAATATAATATATTAATTTATAAGGAGGAAACACATTATGATTAAGTTTGCATCAAGAATGGACAACCTAAAAGCTTCAGAAATTAGAGAACTTTTAAAGGTTGCTGCAGATCCATCAATTATTTCTTTTGCTGGCGGACTTCCAGCTCCAGAACTTTTCCCAGTTGAAGCTATGAAGGCTGCTTCTGCAAAAGTTATGGACGAAAAAGGTCAGAAGGCTCTTCAGTATGCTTCAACAGAAGGAGATCCAGAATTAAGAGAATACATCGCTAAGAGACTTCAGGAAAAGAACAACATTCCTGCAGAAGCTGACGATATTCTAATGACACCAGGTTCACAGACAGGTTTAGACTTCTCTGGTAGAGTTTTCTTAGACAAAGACGATATCGTTCTTTTAGAAAGCCCATCATACCTAGGTGCTATCAATGCGTTCAAAGCTAACGAATGTAAATTCATCGAAGTTCCAACTGATGAAGGCGGAATGATTATGGAAGAATTAGAAAAGATTCTTGCTAAAGAAGATAGAGTTAAGATGATCTATGTAATTCCAGATTTCCAGAATCCAACAGGAAGAACTTGGGACCTACAGAGAAGACATAAATTCATGGATATCATTAACAAGTATGAAATTCCAGTAATCGAAGATAATCCATACGGAGATCTAAGATTCGAAGGCGAAGCTATGCCAGCTCTTGCATCATTAGATACTAAGGGATTAGTAATGTTCCTAGGAACATTCTCAAAGATCCTAGCTCCAGGATACAGACTTGGATGGGTTTACACTAAGAACCATACAGTACTAGAAAAGTACAACTTTATTGCTCAGGGTTCTATTCTACAGGCTCCAACTGTTTCAATGCTTGAAACAATGCAGTTCCTAAAGGACAACGATCTAGACGAACACGTTGCTAAGATTGTTGACGTTTATGGAAAGAGAAGAGATGTAATGATCAATGCTATGAAGGAAAACTTCCCAGCAGAATGTAAATTCACATATTCAACAGGTGGACTATTCACATGGGTAGTACTACCAGAATACATGGACGCTAAAGAACTAGCACCTCAGTGCATGGCTAAGGGTGTTGCATATGTTCCAGGCGGAAGCTTCTTCCCTAACGGTGGAAACACAAACACATTCAGACTAAACTACTCTTGTATGCCTGAAGATAAAATCATCAAAGGTATCAAGATTATTGGTGAAGTAATTAAAGCAAACATGAGATAGTAACATTTCATAAAACTTAAATTAAGAAGGCTCCTAAAGTTAATATGACTTTGGGAGTTTTCTAAAATAGATATATTAATGCTAATTAGCTTTGGGGGCAAAAAATGAATAGAAGTTTATTATATGCAATAATTAGTAATATAGGGGCACCAGCGTTTATAGTAAGTGAAGAAGGTATGGTGTTATTTAAAAACAGCGATATGAGACTTGTAAGAGAGATCATGAAAACAGGGGAAATAAATCATCTTAATGAGATGAACATTAAGGAAGAAGCCACTGTTAGGAAAAATGTTTTTGCCTTTAAAATTAATAATAGTAGTTTAACAGGTTTCGTATATGAAATTGAAGCAGGAGAGTTATTAAAGTTATACATATTCGACAAATCCATAGCCACAGATAGAACAGTAGCTAATGTGGTAGAGCATATTGACGAAGTTGTAGTTATATTTAACAAAGATGGCGTAATAGAAAGAATGAATAAAATATGTGATGAAATATTACCATTTAAGAGATGTGACATTATTGGAAAAAATGTAATGGAATTGGTTGATGAAGGCCTAGTTACTGGGGAACCAATAATTATGAAGCTTATTAATACAAAAGAAAAATGCTATCATAATATTACATATCCAAATGGTAAAATAATATCTTATACAGGAATACCTATTTTCGGAAGTAGGGGTAACTTCAGAGGTGGAGTTCTAACAGGTAGAGATGTTTCAAGAATTATAGATTTAGCAAAGAAGAACAAAAAAAGTATTATTAAAGATGAAAATACAGAATATATAAGTGTAAATAGTGAAATAGAAAACATAAAAAATATGATCACCAAAGTTGCTCCATCAGATGCCCCAATATTTATAATTGGAGAATCAGGAGTTGGGAAGGAAATCCTAACCAGAAGTGTGTGGAAGCAAAGTAACAGGAGAGATAAACCTTTTTTGGCAATCAATTGTGGCGCCATACCAAGTAACCTAATCGAATCTGAACTCTTCGGATACGAAAAGGGCTCATTTACAGGGGCAAACAATGAAGGAAAAAAAGGATTAATAGAAGCGGCCAACGGTGGAACCATGTTTCTAGATGAAATAGGAGAAATGCCTTTAGAGACCCAAAAGAAATTCTTAAGAGTTTTGCAAGAGGGAAAAATAATGCGCATCGGTGGTTTAGATTCTAAAGAAGTAGATGTTAGGTTTGTGTGTGCTACAAATAAGACTATAAAACAATTGCAAGATCCAGAAGTATTCAGACAGGACTTGTTTTATAGGCTAAGTGTTATTCCTATTGTAGTTCCTCCACTTAGAGAACGAAAAGAGGACATTATACCTATTGTAAATTATTATCTAGAAAAATTTAATTATAAATATGGAAGGAATATATATCTAACGGAAGAAGCAAAAAACTTAATGGTTGAAAAAAATTGGCCGGGAAATATTAGAGAACTAAAAAACGTAGTAGAGCGTTTAGCAATCCTATCTCCATATGATAAAATTTATAAAAACCAAGTAGAAAGATCAATAATAGGTACTAACTTATCAAATCCAATGAGGGGTGGAACTTCGGAAGAAGCAGTCAGAACTATTGGCAAGAAAAAAATTGAAATAAGCGAGATTATGGATTTAAACGAAGCTTATCAAGCCGTTGAACAGGAAATCATTAGCAAAGCTGTAGAAAAATATGGAAGCGTCACTGCCGCAGCAAAAGCCATTGGAATTAATCCGTCAACAATCTATAGAAAAATAAAAAAAGGAGAAATTATACTGTAATTTGCAAAATGCAAATAGTGTTGTTGCAAAATGCAATAAAATTGCAAAAAGCAATTAGTTTCCCCCGATAATTAGTACAGAGTAACAATTATAAAAGTTGCTCTGTATTTTTTTTGTGGTTAATAAACAAAGGAATTCTGTGTTTTTGCCTGCACATAAACGAATTTCAGCTGTTTTGGTGGTAACTAATAAGTTGGCATACATATTGCTTCTTATGTTAGTAACTTAATAAAAAATGTTATTAGAATTTTTAGGAGGAAACAAAATGTCTAAAAAAGGATTACCGTTAGAGGGTATCAGAGTAATTGAATACGCAAACTATGTTGCGGCACCTGTAACAGGAAGACTTCTTGCAGATTGGGGTGCAGAAGTTATCAAAATAGAACCTTTAGAAGGAGATTCTATGAGAGGTGTTGGTATGCAGTGGAACTTCCCAATTGACGATGAAGAAAATCCATTATTTGAAATTGAAAACTCAGGTAAAAAGGGTATTCTTGTTGATACTAACACTAAAGAAGGTGTAGATCTAGTATACAAATTATTAGAAGATGCAGATGTATTCTTAACTAACACAAGACAGAGAGCTTTAGATAAAAGTGGACTTAACTACGAAACAATGAAGGCTAAAGCACCTCATATTATATATGGACACTTATTAGGCTATGGAGATAATGGCCCAGCCAAAGACAACCCAGCATTTGACTATACAGCATACTTCGCTAGAGGCGGAATTGCAGCAAGTTTAATGGAAAAAGGAACATCTCCTTGTAACTCAGTTGCAGGACTTGGAGATCACTCAGCAGGAATGAGTTTGGCCGCTGGTATTTTAGCAGCTTTACATAAACAAAGACAGACAGGAGAAGGAGAAAGAGTAACAGTATCTCTATTCCATACAGCAGTATTTGGAATGGGAATAATGGTATCTGCAGCTAAGTACGATTACCACATGCCTATTACTCGTCGTAATCCACCTAACCCATTAAACACTACTTACAAGTGTGCAGATGGAATTTGGGTACAGTTAGCATTCTTCCAGTATAACAAGTGGTTCCCAGGATTCTGTGACATTGTTATTGAAAGACCTGACCTAAAGGATTCAAAATACAACACACTTAAGAGTGCAGTTCAAAATACAGAAGAATTCGTAATCATGATGGAAAAAGAATTTGCTAAGAGACCTTTTGCTGAATGGGCAGAAAGACTACAGGCAGCAGGAATTCCATACGAAAAACTAGCAACACCAAAAGACATCTTAGAAGATGAACAGTGTTGGGCAAACGATTACCTAATTAAGCATACTTATGACAATGGACATGAAGGCGTAATTTACAATACACCAGTAATGTTTACAGAAAATAAGAGAGGGTCATATGTAAGAGCTCCATACATGGGAGAACATACAGATGAAGTAATGGCTGAAATCGGATTAGAAGCTGATGTAATCGAAAAATATAAAAAAGAAGATATTATTAAATAATTTAGATAGGAGCAATTAAAATGTCAGAAAAGAAAGATGCAAGAGTTGTAATTAATGACCTGCTTGCAGAACAATATGAAAACGCCTTTAAATCAAAAAAAGCTGGACGACCTGTTGGTTGGGCAACTTCCGTTTTTCCTCAAGAATTGGCGGAAATTTTTGACTTAAATCTTTTATACCCTGAAAATCACGCAGCCGGCGTTGCGGCCAAAAGAGAGTCGTTAGAGTTGTGTGAACTAGCTGAGGACAAAGGTTATTCAAATGACCTTTGTGCCTATGCTAGAACAAACTTTGGTCTTTTGATCAAGGGAAGTTCAGACACACTACCAATGCCTGAACCAGATTTTCTATGTTGCTGTAATAACATCTGTAATGAAGTTATCAAGTGGTACGAAAACATTTCAAGAGAATTAGATATTCCTCTAATTATGATTGATACAACATATAACTATGAAACAGAAATTTCAGATAGTAGAGTTGAATACTTAAGAGATCAGTTTGAAGAAGCTATTAACCAGCTATCTAAGATTTCAGGTAAACCTTTTGATCCTAAGAGATTAGAAGAAGTAATGAAAATTTCATCAGAAAACGGTAACCTTTGGAAGTACTCAATGAGCTTACCTTCAGGTTCTTACCCATCACCAATGAATGGTTTTGACTTATTTACATATATGGCAGTAATCGTATGTGCTAGAGGTAAGAAGGAAACTACAGAAGCATTTAAACTTCTAATTGAATACTTAGAAGAAAACGCTAAAAATGGTACAAGTACATTTAGAGGCGAAGAGAAATTCAGAATCATGATGGAAGGAATTCCATGCTGGCCATACATCGGATACAAGATGAAGACTTTATCTAAATATGGAGTAAACATGACAGGAAGTGTTTACCCACATGCTTGGGCACTTCAGTACGAAGTAAACGACTTAGATGGAATGGCAAGAGCATACAGTTCAATGTTTAACAACGTTAATATTGAAACTATGACTAAGTACAGAGTTGATTCTCTTGTTGAAGGGGATTGTGATGGTGCTTTCTACCATATGAATAGAAGTTGTAAACTTATGAGTTTCATTCAGTATGAAATGATGAGAAGAGTTCACAAGGAAACAGAACTACCTTACGCTGGTTTTGATGGCGATCAGGCTGACCCAAGAAACTTTACAGATGCCCAGTTTGAAACAAGATTGCAGGGATTAGTTGAAGTAATGGAAGAAAGAAAACTTGAGGAGGCAAAATAATGAAGATTAATGAAATAATTTCAAAATTAGAATATACATCAAATCACCCAAAAGAAATGATGGAAGAATACATTAAACAGGGCAAAAAAGTTGTTGGTACATTACCAGTTTATACACCTGAAGAACTTGTTCATGCTGCGGGTATGGTTCCAATGGGAATTTGGGGCGGAACAACAGAAATTGATCAGGCGAAACAGTACTTCCCAGCATTTGCATGTTCTATTATGCAGTCAATTGCTGAATACGGAATTAAAGGAAGCTACAAGGGTTTATCAGCGGTAATAATTCCATGTATGTGTGACACACTAATTTGTATGACACAGAACTGGAAATCAGGCGTAGATGTTCCAATGATTCCATTTGTTCATCCTCAGAACAGAAAAATTGAAGCTGGGGTTAAATACTTAATGACTGAATACAATGGAGTTAAGAAAAGACTAGAAGAAATCTGTGGACATGAAATTACTGATGAAGCTATTACTAAGAGTATCAAAGTATATAACGACCATAGACTTGCAATGCAGGAATTTGTAAACCTAGTTCCAGATCACTTAAATACAATTACACCTTACATAAGAAACCTTGTAATTAAAAGTGGACACTTCATGGACAAGGAAGAACATACAGCACTAGTTAAAGAACTAAACCAGGCTTTAGCTGCAAGTGGCAAAGAAAAATTTGAAGGCAAAAAAGTGCTAGTAACAGGAATTATCCTAGATACAAAAGAAATACTAGACATTCTAGAAGAAAACAATATGGCAATTGCTTACGATAACACAGCTCAGGAAAGCAGACAGTTTATGACTTTAGTTCCTGAGAAGGGTGCTACTCCTATTGAAAGATTAGCAAGATGGTGGTCAGATCTAGAAGGATGTACATTAGCTTATGACCCACAGAAGAAACGTGGCAAGATGATTGTTGATGATGTGAAGAGATTAGGTTTAGACGGTGTTATCTATGCAATGATGAAATTCTGTGACCCAGAAGAATACGACTATCCAATTGTTAAAGGAGACTTAGACAAAGCGGACATTCCACATTTAATGATCGAAATTGAACAACAGTCACCAAGTGCTGAACAAATCAGAACAAGAGTACAGACTTTTGCTGATATATTAAGATAAGAAGGAGAGATAAAATGATTTTAACAAAAAAGCAAGAGATGGTTCAAAAATCTATTAGAGAATTTTGTAAAAATGAAATTCTTGAAACAGATATGGCAGAAAAAATGGACCAGGAAAATCTACAAATGCCACAGGAGTTTATTGATAAACTACATAGATATAAATTCAGTTCACCAATCGTACCTTTAGAGTACGGTGGTGCAGGTGCTGACTATGTATCTTATGCAATTATTATGGAAGAAATCTCTAGAGCAGATGCTTCATGTGGAACATACTTAACAGCAGGTGCTTCATTAGTTGCTTTACCATTGTTACACTTTGGTACAGAGGAACAGAAACAGAAATACCTAAGACCTTTAGCTGAAGGTACATTAGTTGGAGCTTTTGGGCTAACTGAACCAGGCGCTGGATCAGATGCTGGAGCTACAGCAACAACAGCTGTTTTAGACGGAGATGATTACATTATCAACGGAAGAAAATGTTGGATTACAAACGGACCTTTCTGTGATTTCGCAGTAATTACTGCTATTACAACTAAGGGCAGAGGAACAAAGGGAATATCAACATTCATTATTGAAACTAAATGGGATGGCTTCTCACACGGTGCTCATGAAAACAAAATGGGTATTAGAGGAACAAGAACTTCAGATTTAATCTTTGATAACATGAGAGTTCCAAAGGAAAATCTACTAGGTGAACTAGACCATGGTTTTGCAGTTATGATGAAAACATTAGAAGCTGGTAGAATCGGTGTTGCAGCTCAGGCTGTTGGTGTTGCACAGAGTGCATTAGACGAAGCAGTTAAATATACAAAGGAAAGAGTTCAGTTCGGTAAGAAACTAGCTAAGTTCCAAAATACACAGTTTACAGTTGCAGATATGGCAACAAAAATTGAAGCAGCAAGACTGTTAGTACATCACGCTGCTCAGGTTAAGGATAACGGCGGTAGCCCAAGTATTGAATCTTCAATGGCTAAGTACTATGCTGCTGAAGTTGCTAACGAAGTTGCTTACAAAGCACTACAGTTACACGGCGGATATGGATATGTTAAAGACTATCGCATAGAAAGAATATTCCGTGATGCGCGTATTTTGCCAATCTATGAAGGTACTTCACAGGTTCAGCAGATTGTTATTGCCGGTAATATTTATAAATAAAATGGTTATTTGTTATTATTTTTAATCTGGGTGAGTCTGGATTATAATTGAGGAGGAAGTTATGAAAATTATTGCGTACCACGTGCAGCCTTATGAGGATGCTGCTGTGGAAAAGTGGTCTAAAGAACATGGCGTTGAAGTTAAGGTTGTAAGAGATTTAATTACACCTGAAACTATTGAACTAGCTAAGGGTTATGATGGGATTTCTACACAGCAGGTTATTCCTATTAAGGATCCAATTATATTCGAAAAAATGAAGGAATATGGAGTTAAACAGATTTCTTCTAGAACAGCTGGAGTAGACATGTTTGATTTAGATCTAGCAAGAGAATACGGAATATCTATTACAAATGTGCCAAGATATTCACCTAATGCTATAGCAGAACTTGCGCTTACACATGCTATGTCACTTCTTAGAAATGTTAAGCATATTGAAAAAGCTATGGCCAAGGGTGACTTCACATGGGATCAGAAAGTAATTGCCAAAGAAATTAGAAACTGTACTGTAGGTATTATTGGTACTGGTTTCATTGGACTTACAGCAGCTAAGTTATTTAAAGGTCTTGGAGCTAAGGTTATTGGACATGATTTGTTCAAGAATCCTAATGCTGAAGGGATTTTAGAATATACAGAGACATTAGATGAGTTACTTGCTGCTTCTGATGTTATCTCTCTACATTTACCATTAGTTGATGCAACATATCATCTATTAAATAAGGATAACATTCCAAAGATAAAGCCGGGAGCTATTGTTGTAAACACTGGACGTGGAGCTTTAATTGATATGGACGCTTTAGTTCCATATCTTGAAAATGGTCACCTAGCTGGTGCAGGTATTGACGTTTTGGAAAACGAAACTCTATACGTAAACCAGAAAATTGAACTTGATAAGGTCAAGGGAACATATATTGAAAAATTAATGAACATGGATAATGTTAGATTTACAGGTCACTTCGCTTTCTTTAGTGAAACTGCTGTAGATAACTTAGTTTCAATTTCTCTTGATAACATTGAGGCTCAATGTGAGAGAGGTGAAAATCAAAACTGCAAGAACTAGCTAATAGTATAATTGCAGTCACAAGGACTAGACAGAGGAGGATGTACGTAAGTGTATGTATTAGGAGTAGACATTGGGTCAACAGCTTGTAAGGGTGTTGTCCTAAATGACAAGGCTGAAATAATAGCCAGTGCGGTTATTCCGTTTGGAACAGGAACTAGTGGCCCTAAGAAATTGGACCAAGCTATTTTTGCTGAAAGCGGAATACCAAAAGAAGACTATAGCAAGATTGTTGCAACAGGATACGGAAGAATGCAGTATGAAGAAGCAGATAGACAGGTAAGTGAACTTTCATGTCATGCAAAAGGTGTTGTATATCTAAATCCAGAAGTTAAGACAATTATTGATATAGGCGGACAAGATGCAAAAGCGATGAAAATTGATGATAAGGGCAGAATGGAAAATTTCGTAATGAACGACAAATGTGCTGCAGGTACAGGGAGATTTCTTGATGTAATGTCCAATGTACTTGAAACGGATATTTCCAATTTACAAGATTTAGATAAAGAATCAACTGATCCTGTATCAATTAGTAATACCTGTACCGTTTTTGCTGAGTCAGAGGTTATCTCCCATCTTTCTGCTAATGCTACAGTTCCAAACATTGTGGCAGGAATACATAACTCTGTCGCTAAGAGAGTTGCCAGTCTTGCCAAAAGAGTTGGCATCAAAGATCAAATTGTGATGGTTGGTGGTGTTGCCAAAAACGGGGGCGTCGTAAGAGCTATGAGCGAAGCCCTAGGTAAAGAGGTTAAAGTACCTCCAAACGCACAATTGACAGGAGCCATAGGCGCAGCGCTTTATGCCCTGGATTTATAAGCCCTAAAGAAATAAAAATCCAAGTTGTTGGCAATGCAACAATTGGAGAAGAAAATAGCTTAAATATGAACGTGCAAAATACTATTCTTGATTCGTACTCAAAGGATAGTGTAAATGCATAAAAAACCTTAAATGCTTAAATGAACGACACAAAGCATTATAATTAATAACACAGTAAATTAAACGTTAACAAACTAATAATAAATAATAAATAATAAACATATGAAGGGAGGGCCCTTCTAAAAAACCTTAAAAAATTATTCTATTTAGAGGTGTTAAAACTTCACAAAAAAACCGCCCAGTGCTCATGGCGGTTTTTTTGTGAAGTTTTCCTTCAAGTAATGATACATAAGGAGTTATTTAAGAGGAATAACAACTTGCAAAGTGAATTTACGATTATCAAAACTATAATCGTTGTAACCGTTACAACGTTCAATCGCACTATCGATACTAGTTAGTCCAAGCCCTCTGTTTTCAGCTTTCGTCGATTTGAAATCAGGATTAAGAGCATGATCATAGCCGTTTTCAATAATAATAGTAATATTTTCAAGAACTCGTTTACCAGAAATTCTAACAAAGCGTAATTCCTTACTTGCCGTGGTTGCAGATTCAAAAGCATTTTTAAGCCCATTGCCTAGAATAATACCAAGATCAGTTTTGTTTGCAATCAAGCTCTCATCGTAGAGGATAGTATCCGAAAAAGAAACATTGTTTTGTTTGCAAAGCATACGATATTTTTCTACAAATGTGTTTGTTATAATATTTGTTCCGGACATAGAGCGGTTAGGCATCAAATCACTAGCAGCCTCAATATATGAAAGAGCTTCTCTTTTTTTGTCTTCTACTATATATTCGGTAATAACAGAAAAATGATGCTCCAGATCATGACGCATTTTACGTATTTGATTCATACTTTCCAGAGTATTGAAGAACTCATTTTCTGCCAATGTAGCACGAAGTTCAGCAGTTTTTGCGGTGAGTGCAAGTGTGGTTTGTTTATCGGACAAAACATACACAATTCCAATTAACAACATACCTAGATAAACTATCATTCCGAGAGGGAGAAAAATCATAAAAGGTGAATCGACTTGTAAATATATTGCAATGAATTCGGGTAACCAATCCAAGTTAAGCATATATTTATAATAATCTAGAATGATACCAAGGATACAGATGAAAACTGGATATACAAACCATCTTTCTGTCTTGGAAATATGATGATTCTTGATAGAAAATAATAACCATAAATATCCAATAATCGTCATAATCATTAGTACCTTCTCTACAGGCTCGTAATTTGCAATAGACACAATCTGTAATATAAAAGCGAATAGAGCAAAAAGAATGTGCACGAAAATAAAACCTTTTAGGAACTTTTCTTCCTGAACTTTTATGTAAGGTAACACAATAATATAGCCTGCAATAGGAATAAAAACATTCATTACATAGTAAAAAAAATCATTCAAACCAAAATAAGAAGGAGAATAATTTAACAGCTCTAACATAAAAACATTTCCAACATTATAATAAACGGTCATCATTAGTAGGAAAAGAACACCTCTTGGGATTTCCTGGATGGTTTGTTTTCGGAATTTGAAGAAACACCAAACACAAAGGAGTATAAAACTAGATACAACCATTAGAATAATAATCATATTCCCATATGTGCTTTCTATCATATCTCCCATTATAAAATCTGGGTGCTGTCCAATAAGCGGCTCTCTTTGAATAGCTAAATGGTGAGAATCAATGCTCCCTGTATGGATGCGAATTTCTTTACCTGCATCAGCTGCTGTAAGTTTAACGAAGATAAGGAAGGAAGGGTTGTCATACCAGTAATTATCAGTTATTCTATGATTTCCATATTGGGCACGAAGTGTACCATCAATATATATATCATACCACCCGCTTAACGTTTGTAGTCTTAGTGCCGTACCACTGTCTATATCTGAAGGTAGCGTGTTTGAAAGAGTAAGACTAGAAGCTTTCCCTTCAATAGGTAAACGTGAAGGCAAATCCACTATAGACGGTGTTGATTTTTTATCGGTTGTCATTTCCCAGTTAGAGGATAATGAATGAATTGAATTTCCTTTCTCACCCAGTGAACGAGCCACTTCTGATCCACCCATTTGAAAAAAGCCTGTACCGATTGCAAGAAGTAGAACAATAATTACGATTCCATTTAAATATTTAAGCAAGTTATCCAACTGGTTCACCTCCTACTGTGAAAGTACAAATTGGTAATATGATTTTTTAATGGCTGTATATTCTTTTTGACGAATTAATACTTGCCTATTTGTAACAGTCAAAAAGTCACCATTTATAATTTTTTTAACATGAAACAAATTAACAATATAGCATCGATGACAACGTAGAAAATTGCTAAAATTAAGCATATTGTTTAGTTCTTCAAATTTGCAAGGAACTATTTGAGTGCTATCATCTAAGAAATGAAGAACAACTTTTTTATCTAAACTTTCTGCAAAGACTAAATCTGAAATTGAAAATATACAGTCTTTAATCTGCAATTTAACAGGGCGATATTTTTCAAAAAAACTGTGCATAACAGGTTCAAAGGCTTCAGTTGTTAAAGGCTTCAATAAGTAGGATAATGCCGACACTTGGTAGCTTTCTACAGCAAAATCACGGCTAGTGGTTAAAAAAATAAGTTCACTAGATATTCCAAGTTGGCGCAAAGCCTTGGCGGTATCGATACCATCCAAATCCCCCAAAAAGATATCTAAGAAAATCAGATCAAAATGTTCTTTGTTTTTACAAGCGGAAATAAGATCTTCTCCACTAAAAAAGCACTTAATACTATAGTGGATGTCTTTAGTAGCCATAAATTGTTGCAATAAATGTTGGATCTTATCCTGGCATACTTTTTCGTCATCACATATTGCTATATACATATTCATACCCTCCATATCCAATAATTAACTAAAGTATATCATGTTAATGAAACTTCCACCATATTGTTTGATTATTAATATACATTATTGGCGCCAAAAATAAGACTTTCACTCCAAAAGTGATACGACAATGTAAAAAAGTGCTATATTAATTATAAAGGCATTGTATAGAAATTAAGAAGGGGGGATGTGGATGAAAATTAGAGAAAATGGTATACGTTTAGATATCATTGGTTATAGTGATGATGGTAAGCCTATTGTAGCACCAACTAATTGTTGTCATTTATTTTTAGGCCAAGAGGATTCGCTATGTTTGGTACAAGAATGCTGGTATTGTAAGTATGCGGATTTCAGAACAAACCCTAATATGCGGTTAAACTACAGCATATGTCATCATCCAAAGAACCAAATGGATAATAGTTCTAACAATCAAAATAACTGGGGGAGGAGTTTTAAATGAAAAGAAAATTAAGAAGAAAAAAATTATTAGCAATTGTTCTATCAATTGCTATGGTATTAAATGTTGGCTCAGTTCCAGCATTGGCAGGAGAAGCAACAAGGGTTGAGTCTAATGGAGGTGATGTTGCAAATCTTGAGGCAGCAACTCTTGATAATGTTTTTGGTACAGGAAATTATAGTTTAAGTGGCAAATCATTATCCTTAACAAAAGATATTAATCTCACAAAATCAATTAACTTTAAGGGGGTGGATTGTATTTTTGATTTTGCAGGTCATAATATAACTACTAGCGGCATATCTATTGGAGCAAATTCAGGTGGTAAAAATGCTACTAAGATGATAATAAAGGCAACTGGCGGTGGAGGAATTGCTGGAATGGCCGGTGGTAACTATGGGGCTCTTGAAATAAATGGGAAATATAGTTCTCAGAGCCTTGAAGATACAGATGAAATTGTTATTGAAGGAGGAACGTTTGAGGGCAGTAACTGCGCGGGAATAGCAAGCGGATCGCCAGATGCTTTAGTGAAAGTAACAATAAACGGAGGCACATTTATTGGATCAAATGGTAACTATGGTGTGGATTTTTCATACGGAGGTGTTGCATTAACAGTTAATGGAGGCACCTTTACTGGTGGTGGAACGGCAGAAGCAGTTTCCTTTGGAATCAGTAATAATGACAATGGTGAAACTTCTTATTTGTTAAAGGGAGGTACATTTACTACAGGAATAGACTTAGGCGCTAGTATGAAAATGAGCGATATATTGGCTACTGGAAAAACTCTTAAAAAAGATGGAAATTTGGCTACAGAAACAGAGTTGAGCAGTAATAAATTGGACGGTAATATAACAGTTGTAGATGATCCAAGTAAAATGGAAAAAACAGCAGTACCTAATATTTCTAACTGCACTACTACTGATTATGAAGGTATGAAGAAATGGAAGTTTTATAGTAAAGATTTTAAGGAAACACCAGTTGTAAAAATATATGAAACTTCAAGTGGTGGTGTTGGTAGTACGGATAATCTAACAGTGTACACGGGTAGAATAGAAATAAGTGGAAGAGAAATTACAGACCCAACAGATCTTTGGTTAACTGTCACCGAAAGTGGAAAAACAGAAAGTGATAGAGTGAAAATTACTATTCTGCCAAAATATGCGCTAGTAGAAGGAGTTATATCTAAGTCTGTCTACAGTCTTGAATTTACTACAATTTCAGCACTTATAGACTATCTAAACTATTGCGAACCAGAGTCTGCAACTGGCAGCGGTAACACAATAAATATGAGTAAAGATGTGCTAACATTCCACCAACTTTATTTTAAGGGGGATTTTGTTTGGAACTTTGGAGGTAAGACTATTTCTAATTTAGAAAAAATCAATTGCTCCATTGGTATAGAAGGGAATAGTTCCGATACCAAGCTTCTTTTGAAAAATGGGAAGTTAACGGGGAATAACACAGTAAACGTAGTTGGCCAAGAAGGAGGTAATTTGACACTTGAAGGTGTAAATATAGAAGGAAGCTCAATTGGAATTTGGACAGAGGGTAAGTTTACTATGTCTAATAGCAGCGTTAATATCAAAAAGGGAAACAGAGAGACAATGTCTTTTGTTGTAAATGGACAAAATGGCAGGAAGGCAGAGGTAAAAATAATAAGTGGTACTATTACAAATGAAAATGAAGGTAATAGCCATTTCACATTTTTGGGAGTAGGGAGTAGTAGTGATGGCCCTGGAATTTTAACCCTTGCAGATTGTATTGCTGATGGTAGTTCAACTATGCAAAAGAGTGAATCTTTTCATGAGACCCATGTTTGTAAAGAAGATATTACAGTGACACAAGATTCAGTTCCTACGCCTCCAAGCTACGAGGGAAGTGGAACAGAAAGTGCCCCTTATATAATTGGTAACGAAGCCGATTTAAAGGATGCCATCAAAAATGGAACAGCACCAATATACATAAAAATCATTGAGAATATAAACCTTGCTGACACAATTAAAACAAGCAAAGATATAGAGATTGATCTTAATGGCAATAATATTGCTATTGTAGATGCATCAGGAGATGCTCTAGGTAAACCTGCAATTGATGCTAGTGGCAATTTAGTGATCAAAGGTGAAGGAACTATTGCTGGTGGAAATGGAGTAGGCAACGGAAATGGTGGTAACTGTATAATCGGAAGCGGAGATGTTACCATTAAAGGAAACCTAAACATTATTGGAGGAAACGGAGCAGGTACAGGCCTCGGAGGCAATGGTATTAATATAAGTGGAAGCGGAAATATAATAATTGAAAAGGGTTCAGTAAGCGGTGGCGAAGGTGCAACCGGCGGTGTTGGAGCAAAAAGTGAAAATGGAAATGTAACTATCAAAGGTGAAGGATCTATTTCCGGTGGAAATGGAATAGGTAGTGGAAACGGCGGAACTGGAGTCGTTACAGAGGCAGGTAATATCGTAGTAGAAAACGGTGGAGCTGTAACTGGCGGTATTGGTGGAAATGGTAGCGGTAGTACTGCTGGCGGAAACGGTGGAACAGGTACAACCACAGGAATTACAGGGAATACAACTGTTGATGGAATTGTAACAGGAGGCTCTGGCGGAAATGGTGCTAATGATGGTTCTGGAAGCGGAGGTGCTGGAGGAACTGGAGTTAACGAAGATGGAACTATTAGTGGAAGCGGAACTATTGCGGCAGGCAATGGTGGGAATATTCCTGAAGGCGGAAGTGGTACACCAGGTACTGGAGGAAGTGCGATAACTAGCGGTGGTAGCTTTGGTGGAACAACAACTGCTGGAAAGAAAGGCATCAAAGCAAATGCAAAAGTTGATGTGGTTGGCGAAGCACCAAATACTAATGTTTTAGAACAAGAGCTTGTTAATGGTGCAGTTACTGATGATGAAAGAGATGATGCCAGTATTAGTAAGATAGATGTAATTCTAAAAGTGGAGAAAAAATCTGATCCTACAGATAAGGGTATGATTGATAATGCAGTTACTCCGGGTCAAGAAGTTGGCATATATTTAGATATTCTATTAGAAAAGAAAATAACAAAGCAAGCTTTAACTACAACAGAAAATGTGACACAGGCTACTGAGCCAATTAGCATCACAATTACTATACCGGATAATTTAAGAGGCGGAAGTAATTACAAAATAATTAGAATGCATAATGGAGTAGCAGAAACTCTTATTCCAAAATATGATTCTATGAATAATACACTTACATTTAGAACTGACAAGTTTTCTACTTACGCAATTTCATACACACCGAAAGAATCATCCGGCGGCTCAAGTGTAACTATTGACGATAAGGCATACTTCTGGGATTCTGTTGAGTCAAAAGTGGAGAACACTAAAAGTGGAGATATCATAAAAGTTGATGCTAAGGAATATGACAATATGCCTGGTTCTATTATAAAGAAACTTAAAGATAATAAGGGGGTTACACTTATACTTAAGTGGAATAGAGGTAAAGATATTACAATTACTTCTAGTACGGCATTAAAAGTACCTGAAAAAACTTATTATAGCCTTAGCTATTTATCAAAAATAATTGCACAGATAGATAGACCTGGACAAGTTAGAATTTTAAAATCAAAGAACTACAAAGGAAAGGCAGATCTTAAATGGTCTCGTGCATCAAATGGACCTGATGGATACAGGATATATAGATCAAAGGCTAAGAGTGGCAAATATGAAGGTATTGCATGGATCAAGAATGGGAAGGCTAAAACATATAAAGAAAAAGCAAAAAAGACAAATAAAACATATTACTACAAAGTTAGAGCATATAGACAGACAAGAAACGGTAAAATTTGGGGAGACTATTCACCAATAAAAGTTGTAAAATTTTAACTTGAATTTTTAAAAGTTTAATATCAAACTAAAGGGACCTGAGAGGGTCCTTTTAGTTTGCTGTATTGTAGGTGACCTGGCGTGAATGGTTGGGTGCCAAGGGGTGTGAAGCCTAGGCTAGTGATTTTTGTGGTAAAAATCTGGCGGTTGTGGTATAATTGTTAGACCATATTTATAGAAGGAGAGCCTTGGCAGGGTTGGAATAAGCAATGGGGTCAAAATAACCAAGAAGCCGAGCAAAATAATTAATTATGCCAATAACATTAATGCTACTAGCAATGATAGTAATGCCTGTTACCTATATCAAAACAGGCATCAAAAAAAACACACCACCATTCGTACTAATAGCTAGAAGCACAGTATATACAGCAGTAGGACTATTTTTAATAATAGCACTATCAGATCTAGTAGGATCAAGCCTAATAGACCAAATGTCAAAAATCTTTGACCAGGCTACCGATATGTTAGTAAGCAACAAAGAACTAATATCCAAGTTGGGTCTAGACAAACTATCACAAGATCAGCTAGTGAAACAAGTTGACACCGCCTACAAAATGATAGAAGCCAGCACAATAGCAATGCTATTTTGCACAGCGGCAGTAATAAACTTTATCGAGTACAACATCATAGTCAAAATAACATACAAAGGGGAACAAATCCCGCCAGGCAAGAAGGCTCTAATTAGAGAATTAAACCTAGAACCCAATCAATTAGCAGGCTGGTTCATAATCTACATCGTAGCATTTTTAATTAGCACCAGCAGCCCAGTAGGCACAATTGCCTTAGTAAATATCAACCTCTTAATAGAGTCGGTTTTTGCAATAGGAGGAGTATCAGTAATATTTTATTTTTTCCATTTAAAGAAAAAACCGCGCATCCTGGCTATTTTAGTAGTTGTAGCACTTTGGTTAGTGCCATTTGGTAGAGATATATTATTTGTCGGAGGATTTGTCGACGTAATAATGGGATTAAAAAAACGAGTAAAAGGAATTTAGAGTTATGAGCATGTTTGGATACAAAGACATAAAAGATTATATTAGCTACATGCCTGTCCCCGTATGCGTAATGGACGGCGCAGGTAAAATAGTAGCAGCAAATAAAAAAATTGGAGAAGTTTTTCTTTATGATGGAATAGAAGGCTCCGATGTTTTTGCCTTACTAGGAATTAGAAAAGAAGACCTATTTGCAGCATCAATGGACATCAAAGACGAATCAAATAAATTAGAAGTAAATTTAGAAGATGAAACAGAAAGCAAGAAGGCAAAAAAGCAACTAAAGGTAGAGAGAAACGACAAAATATTCAAGCTAGAAGTCAAAGGTGACATAACAGCTGATGAAGTTTTGCTAGGAATATATTTCTTTGACATTACGGAGCAAGCAAGACTTGAAGCTCTTCGCGAAGACTCCAAGTCTTGCTTGGCAATAGTCAACATAGACAACTTTGATGAATTAACATCAAGCACAGAAGACGAAGACAGACTAACAATTGTCAGCGTAATAGACAAAAAAATTAGAGCATGGGCAAACACAATGAAGGGATCTATTACAAGGCACAAAGAAAGCCAGTACCTAGTATTCTTTGAAAACAAATACCTAAAAGAACAAAAGGAAACTAAGTTTCCTATTTTAGATGAAATAAGAGAAGTAGAAACAGACGCAGATTTCCCAGTAACACTTTCAATAGGAATTGGAGTAAGCGGAGGAAACCCGGAAGAAAATGACGATTACGCAGCAGAAGCCCTAGACCTAGCACTAGGTAGAGGTGGAGACCAGGCCGTAATCAAAAACGGAGACAAACTTTCATATTACGGAGGTAAGGCTCAAACTGTAGAAAAAAACAACAAAGGCAAATCAAGAATAATTGGACACGCCCTAAAAAGATTAATAGACGTAAGTTCAAGAGTATTTATAATGGGGCACAAAAACCCGGACATGGATTCATTTGGATCCTCAATGGGAATCTCAAGACTAGTAACTTCAAGAAACAAAGATGCCTACATAATTGTTGATTCATATACTGAAGCCCTAGAATCACTTTATGGTGAAGCTAAGTCATCAGAAGCATATAACCTAATTGGTAATGCCAAGGCAATGGAATTAGTCGATGAGGATTCATTGGTAATTATCTTAGATACCCATAGACCTGGCCAAACTGAATGCCAGGAAATATTAAAAACCAAAGCTAGAAGAGTGGTAATTGACCATCACAGAAAAGCCGAAGACTTTATAGACGGCCCAACTCTGGTTCATTTAGAACCATACGCATCATCTGCAGCTGAAATAGTTACAGAAATTTTGCAATATACCATAGACCGTAAAGAAGTTACCAGATTAGAAGCGGAAGCTCTACTGGCTGGAATCTTTGTAGACACTAATAGATTCAGCGTTAAATCTGGTGTTAGAACCTTTGAAGCAGCGGCTTGGCTAAGAAGAGCTGGAGCGGACATTGCCAATGTTAAGCGTTTGTTCCAGGTTCAGCAGGAGACTTTTAGAATTAGAGCTAAGTGTGTTGCAGCGGCTGAAATCAGTCAGTGCGGTATTGCTTATAGCATATGTGAAGGCAAGAATTTAAACTCCCAAATTATTAATTCTCAGGTAGCAGATGAACTGCTAACAATTAAGGGGATTTTTATGAGTTTTGTTGCAGGTCAAGACAATACAGGCAAAACGGTTATTAGTGCTAGATCAATTGGAAGCAAAAACGTACAGATTATTATGGAAGAATTTAATGGCGGGGGCCATTTGAATTCGGCGGGAGCTCAGGTTGACATGGAGCCAATAGAAGCAATTGAAAAAATCAAAGATATGCTTAGAAAACAAGAAATAGAAAGAAAGCAGGAGGATTAAGACATGAAAGTAATTTTATTAGAAAACGTAAAAGGTAAAGGTAAAGCTGGAGATGTAATTAAGGTAAGTGATGGATACGCAAGAAACATGCTTTTTCCAAAGAACTTAGCTAAGGAAGCTACAGCAGGAAATATTAAAAACCTTGAAAGAAAAAAAGCAGAACACGAGGCAGAAGTTGCAGCTAACAAGGCAGCAGCCTTAGCAGAAGCTGAAAAAATCAAGGAAATGGAAGTAGTTATTAAATCTAAAGGCGGCGAAGGCGGCAAGCTATTTGGTTCAATTACTTCTAAGGATATTGCTGAAGAATTTGCTAAAATTGCAGACTTCACAATTGATAAGAAAAAAATAGTATTAGATTCACCACTTAGAAGTGCAGGAGATTACTCAGTTAAAGTTAAACTTTTTACTGAAGTAAGTGCAGAGTTAAAGGTTAAAGTTATTGCAGAATAGCAAGGGCCCACATCTACCATAAGTAGACAAGGTGTGATGAGCGGGTTTTGCTAGAAAACATAGGAGACGGCGATGGAAAGAATTCCTCCACATAATATAGAAGCGGAAAAATCTGTACTAGGGGCGGCTATGCTTAGCAAGGACGCTTTGCTTGACGTTCTTGAGGAAGTTAGAGCCAAGGATTTTTACAGTTCGGCACACAAAGAGATTTTTGAGGTCATGGATATTTTGAACAAGGCTAACTCTCCTGTTGACGTTCTTACAGTTTCTGAGGAACTAAAGAAGAGAAATGTTTTGGAACTTGTTGGAGGCAGAGGATATATTGCTACTTTAAGTTCAGGTGTTCCTTCAACGGCCAACGCTAAGGAATATGCCAAGATTGTCGGCGAGAAGGCAACTCTTAGGAGGTTGATTGAGTCGGCTAACCAGATTAGCGATAAGGGCTATGATGGTGACAGCGATGCTATTGCCATTTTGGATTTTGCTGAGAAGGAAATTTTCGAGATTGCCCAGGGGAAGCAGCACAATGATTTGGCTAAGATTTCAGATGTTCTGATTAGGAATCTTGAGATTTTAGGTGAGAGGCAGAAGCAGTCTGGCGGGATTACTGGTGTTACAAGTGGTCTTGTTGATGTGGACAGGAAACTTAGCGGGTTTCAGAAGTCGGATATGATTGTTCTTGCGGCTAGACCTTCAATGGGTAAGACGGCATTTGCACTAAACGTTGGGCTTCAGGCGGCACTAAGGGACAATGCGACTGTTTTGATATTCAGTTTGGAAATGTCCAAGGAACAGCTAGGCCAGAGACTTTTGGCTATGGAAGCTAGAGTTGATTCTATGAAAATGAATACTGGGGAAATTGATGGTCAGGACTGGGAAAAAATTAGCACAGCCCTAGACTCTCTTGGCAAGAGTAAGATTATGATTGATGATACTCCAGGTCTTCGTATGATGGAGATTAAAAATAAATGCCGTAGGCTTAAGGCGGAGCAAGGTCTTGATATGATTATTGTTGACTACCTTCAGCTAATGGACGGCGAGGGCAGGTCGGACAACAGGCAGCAGGAAATCACTCAGTTATCTAGAGGGATGAAGCAGCTTGCTAGAGAAATGGATTGTCCGGTTATTGTTCTAAGTCAGCTGAGTCGTGCTGTTGAGCAAAGACCAGATCACAGGCCGGTTATGTCTGACCTTAGAGAATCTGGGGCCATTGAGCAGGACGCCGATGTGGTAATCTTCCTTTATAGAGATGAAGTTTATCATCCGGAAGATACAGAAAAACCAGGAGTTTGCGAGGTTATGATTTCCAAACATAGAAACGGGCCAACTGGTGTTGTTGACGTGTTATGGCAGAGTCAGTACACAAGATTTGCAAACTTATCAAGATAGTTATTTACTAAGAGCCGTGGGCAGGACACTTTGTCCCGGCTATTTTTGAGGCATAGACATGAAAAGAGCAGAAATTTTAAACGAATATCTCTACGATACTAAAGTAGAAAATATTTTTATAAATGAATACATGGTTTCAGCACCAGGGGATTTCGTCAAGGTTTACCTTCTTGCCCTAATGTTTGTGGACCTAGATCAGCCAATAGATGATCAAATGATAGGCAAGACCTTGTCAATTCCAGTTGATGAAGTGGAGAGAGCCTGGGAGTATTGGGCTAGGGCCGGTGTTATTAAGCGTGGCAGTGGGGAGACTACCTTTGTTAGTTTTAAGGAAAAAATGTATGGAACTATACAAGTTCCAAAATCTAGCATCACAGGTTCTTCAGTAGAGGTAGAGTCTGGTTCATCACATATTTTAGATAACAAAGAGTTGAAATCTATGGTTAAGTCTATTGAGAAATCAATAGGTAGGCCACTAAGTCCTGTCGAGGTTTCGGAGATCCACGGCTGGATGGATGATTATGATGCAGCCCCAGAGGTGATTGCCTATGGGTTTGCCTACTGTTTTGCTAGGAAGAAGGAAAATATTAAGTATATTGCTAAGGTAGTTCAGGGCTGGACCAGCCGTGGCTTTAGTAATATTTTGCAAGTAGAAAAGTTCCTAAAGGAAAACGATCAAAGGCACTATATGTACAAAAGAGTTATGCAGGCTCTTGGTTTTCCAAGAAATGCAACTGAAGAAGAAAAGCGTATGATTGACAAATGGTTTGATCAAATGAACTTTTCTATTGAAGTTGTTCTTGATGCCTGTAAGAAAACTACAGGTATTTCAAGTCCAAACCTAAACTACATTAATAGGATTCTAGAAAACTGGTCAGCAGGTCCAGGAGGAACAGGGTCTAAACCTACTAAAGCCACAGTTAGTCAGATTTCTGATTACTACGAAAAGCTTCGTAGGGATAATGAAGATAAGGCTAAGGCCAATCGTGCTCAGGTTATGTCTAAGTACCCTAAGGTGCAAGCCCTTAACGAAGAGATCAAAGAGATGCAAGTTGAACTGAGCCGAGTTATGGTTTCAGGCGGCGCTGATAAAATCCAAAGATTAAACAAGCTTCGTGAACAAATAGAAAGCTATAAGGAAATAATCAAAAAGGTTCTTACAGAAAATGGTGTACCAACGGATTATATGGAAGTTCACTACAACTGTCCAATCTGTAAGGACACTGGTAAACTTGAAACTGGAGCCAAATGTCAGTGCTACCAGCAAGTCGTTGACAAGATTAACGACCAGTTATCAGCCAAGAATAGCAAGGATGATTCCCAACCAATTACAAACTAATCAACTCTAAGATGTTTCAATTGAATGAAAAAATACAAACACTTTTAAAAAAGTTGTTGA
>JAVXMY010000003.1:0-225542 GCA_036646055.1 Anaerovoracaceae bacterium
TAGCGACAACTTTTATAGAATACCATCTCTAAGAGCTCATGTCAACAACTTTTTTTAAAGTGTTTGTATTTTTTCATTCAATTGAAACATCTCAGAAATTACCTTCCTATATATACGCCTACCTGTCTAATTTTTTTCTTTATTCTCCATACCTTTTATTGCATTGCACCACTCTAATTTCTATGTTATACTCAAGATGCGTAGAGTAAATACCGTGCGTCAAGTGTCACTAGGATGGGATGTAGCCAGTGAACGAAAGGCAAATGCATGCGATACGGTATTGCGTCCGCTACTACACTTTATTAATATGGAATACGCTCTTTTCCAAAGTGTAGCTATTTGTTACTGTTTTTGAAAGGAGTTTTTTTATGAAAAAAGAAAAGTTTACTTCTCAGCTTGTGGCAATGGCATTTCTAATAGCTTTAGAAATTGTTCTAACTCGGCTTTTGTCAATTAACCTGCCTACATTACGTATTGGATTTGGTTTTGTGCCTGTTATCATTTGCGCAATATTATTTGGCCCATATTGGACAGCCCTTTGCTACGCAGTAGGAGATTTCATTGGAATTATTCTATTTACCACAGGTACACCCTTTCCAGGCTTCACAGTATCAGCCGCTTTAACTGGTTTGATCTATGGCTTCGTTTTTTACAAAAAAAACGTGACCACCAAAAGAGCCTTATTAGGTTCCTTAAGTGTAATGATTCCTATATCATTATTCTTAAATACCTTCTGGCTTACAATTCTTGTTGGCGATGGATTTTGGGTATTGTTTACCACACGAATTTTCCAAGTTGTGATTTTGACAATCATACAAACTATCACTATACCGCTTATCTGCAATAAGATATTAGTGCGTATACCTTTTTACATCAATAATCCAAATGTTGTAAAATAAATAAAAAGAGCAGAACTCCCATTCTGCTCTTTTATATTATTTCATACATTTTTTCAGCATCTTCTTTTCTTTGAGATTCTAAAGTTGCAACCACTTTAACATTAATCTCCTTGTTCCCAAACTGTATATTTATTATATCTCCAGTTTTAACCTCAGAACCCGGTTTAGCAAGTTTACCATTAATTGTAATTCTTTCTTGATCACAGGCTTCCTTAGCTATAGTTCTTCTCTTAATTATCCTTGAATTTTTCAAGAACTTGTCTATCCTCATTAGTTCCTCCCATATAAAATTAAAAGGAGCGACTAACGCTCCTTTTATAAAACTATTTATTTACTGAATCCTTAAGAGCCTTTCCTGCTTTGAAAACAGGAGCTTTTGATGCAGCGATCTGAATTGTTTCACCAGGTTTTCTTGGGTTTCTACCAGTTCTTGCTTTTCTTTCACGAACTTCAAATGTACCAAATCCAATTAACTGTACTCTGTCACCCTTTACTAATGTTCCTTCGATTGTTGCCATAGTTGCGTTAACAGCCTGTTCAGCATCTTTCTTAGTAAAACCTGTTTTTTCAGCTACTGCTGCGATTAATTCTGCTTTATTCATTTTAATCCTCCTTAAAAAAATAAAAAAATAAACTACTATTGAGAATCTTCTTTTGATTTTTTCCAAAATCCTTCAAGAATAATATTAGAAACCTCCTCAATACTTTCCCCTTTAGCCATCAAACTATCTTCTACAAAAGCAAACCTTTTTATAAACTTACAATTTGCTCTTTCCAAAGCTTCTTCAGGATTGATTTTTAAAAACCTAGATAAATTCACAACTGAAAATAATAAGTCCCCAATTTCTTCATAAACCCTATCTGCGCTTTCTCTCTCGAGTGCTTCTTTAACTTCTTCGGTTTCCTCATAAACTTTATCGAAAACACACTCAATGTCATCCCAGTCAAATCCTGCTCTAGAAGCCTTCTGTTGAATCTTCATAGATCGTATTAAACTTGGTAATGCTTTTGGAACGCTCTCTAACACTTCTGTATGAGTATTATAATCCAGTTCTTGGCTCTTTACATTTTCCCATTTATCAAGCACTTTGTCAACCGTTTTCGTCTCTAAAGTGGAAAAAACATGGGGATGTCTACGTATCATTTTTTCACATTCTTCATTTACTACATCTATAATATCAAATTTCTGTTCCTCTTTTGCTATGGAACTGTGAAACACAACTTGTAGTAATACGTCTCCTAATTCTTCTCTTAAATTAGCAGTATCTTTTTTATCTATGGCTTCGCAAGCTTCATATGCCTCTTCAATCATGGACATTCTTAAGCTTTCATGAGTTTGTTCTATATCCCAAGGGCACTTTTTTCTTAAAAGTTCTACAATGGAAATCAATCTCTCAAAAGCACATTGGCTGGATTGAGCGGGTTTTTTGAGTTCATCATACATACCTTCCACCTACCTAACAACTTTAGATACTATTTTTGCAATTTTGTCGCCTTTTGGAAGTTGACTCACTTCTTCAACAGAAATAGATTTTGTCGCAAAAATCATAATTCCGTACACAACAACTCCAATAGCTACAGAAACTAATGTAGCAATTGAATTTGAACCTATTAGCCCAAATGTTAGTTTGTATATTGCAATTACTATGACACCCATAGTTACTGATGATATAAGCGGTCTAATAAATGTAACACCTATATTTAATGGAGTTCCAGTATATTTCTTAACTGCGATAATATTTAATATGGCCGCAACAGCATAAGCTGTTACTGTACCTATAGCAGCGCCGTTAACATTTATACTTGATATACCTGTTAAAACATATGTAATTATAATTTTACAAATTACTCCTATTGCAAGATTTCTAACTGGAATAATCTGTTTGCTTACTCCTTGCAAAACTCCTGTTAGTGTCTGTACCGTTGCTAAGAAAACAACCCCAAAGGCCATAATCATTAAAACTGGAGCCGCACTTATAGCAGCTTCTTTTTGTGCTGGGTAAAGCAGTAACAAAATCGGTTCCGCTAAGGCCATTAAACCAAAGGCACATGGGAATCCAATTATTACAGCCATTCTTATTCCTAAAGATACATTATTTTGAAGCTGTTCTTTGTTATTGCCCTTATATGCTG
Organism: Anaerovoracaceae bacterium; assembly: GCA_036646055.1. Lineage (GTDB taxonomy): Bacteria > Bacillota > Clostridia > Peptostreptococcales > Anaerovoracaceae > JAVWMQ01. The sequence goes on from JAVXMY010000003.1 coordinate 3,033, forward strand.
CTGCTACAATCGGCACCAAACTCATAGCAACCGCCTGAGTTAAAACTTGAGGAAAGTTAATTAAAGGTCCAACAAATCCTGTAAGATGGCCATAAAGAGCCTTAGATGTATTGTAATCAAATCCAGCTGCAGTTTCCAATCTGTTCATAACTAGTCCTGCATCAACTAGATTTATAATCGGCATTATAGCTGCACCTATTGTAATTGGAATCGCAATAATTAAAACCCTTTTTATAATCTGCTTAGATGTTGCCGTTTCATGACTTGTACTTCTCTGTATTTTTCTCTTAATACTTTTTCTAGACAAAGCATAAATAAGAAGAATAATAACAAGACCACCCAGAGACCCTGCAGTAGCACCAAAAGATGCTCCGGCTGCTCCTCTTTCGAATTTATCATAATTCCCTGTAAGGAATCCACCTGCTGCCATATTAAACATAAAGTATGCTGCCAACAGACCGAAACAAACTCTAAAGAATTGTTCCACTACTTGAGAAACCGCTGTAGGCTTCATGTTTTGCATCCCCTGGAAATAACCTCTATAAGCTGCCATAATAGGAACAAGTATCAACGAAGGCGAAATAGCTCTCATTGCTAATGCAGCCTCCTCATTATGTATAAGACTTGAAATTTGTGGTGCGAATATAAATAATATTATAAATGAAACAACACCAATTCCAAGCATTAACATGGCTGATAACTTAAACACCTTATGAGCCTGCTCATAGTTTCCTACAGTTCTACTTTCTGATACCATTTTAGAAATAGCAACAGGAAGACCTGCCGTAGCAATTATCAAAAAGAAAGAGTAGATGTAATAAGCCGGTCCATAGTTAGCCATTCCAGTAGCCCCAATCCAGTTGGCTAAAGGAATTCTAAATACAGCCCCTAAAAGTTTAACAAATATCCCTGCCACACCTAAAACTGCAGCACCTTTTACTAAAGATTGTTTACTCATTATGTTCCTTCCTATAATCCTTTTAAAATTAACTTTGTATGTTTTTCAACTTGGTAAATTGTTTTTTCTATATCTATAGTCTTGTATTCTCCATCCTTATAAAGAGTCTTACCATTAACCATTGTAAGAACAACATCATTTGATGAGGCAGAATACACCAAATTGTTTAACAAATCATGTCTAGGAGACATATTCGGTCCACTAATATCTAAAACAGTTAAATCCGCCTTATTGCCAACTTTAATCTGTCCAGAATCCATTCTATTTTGAGAAAAAGCACCATTTATTGTTGCAGCCTTAATAGTATCAAGGGGAGACACAACTGTAGCATCTTTGAACATCATCTTAGGAGCAATAGCAAACATTTTCATTTCTTCAATAAAATTCAAACTATTATTGCTAGCCACACTATCAGTTCCAATAGCAACATTTATCCCCTTGTCTAAAAGCTTAGGCACATTACAAACCCCACTTGCAAGTTTAAGATTACTAATAGGGTTACAGGCAACAGTAACACCCTTCTCCTTTAAGATATCAAAATCCTCGCCCTCCACATGAACACAGTGAGCCGCAGTAGTCCTTGTATCAAACAAGCCATACTTATTTAAATAAGCCACAGGAGTCATTCCATATTTATCCTTACACTCCTCATGCTCTTTTAAAGTCTCAGAAACGTGAACATGCATATTAATACCAATGCTCTTAGTATATTCTGCAAGTTGCCTTACTGTCTTAGGAGTAGTCGTGTATTCTGAATGCAAACTAGCATCAACCAAAATCCTGCCATCACAAGTATTGTGGTAATTCTCATACAAAAACTTCATTTCCTGTCCTCTAACCATTTGGAATAAATCCTCATCGTCAAAGTTAGAAATAGATCGAGAAATATTCGCCTTAGCGCCAGAGTCAGCTACCGCTTGGGCCATACAGTCGCAGAAGTAGTACATATCAGAAGTAGAAACAATCCCATATCTAATAGATTCGGCCATAGCCAAAAGAGTTCCATAGTACACTGCATCATTAGTTAACCCATCCTCAAAAGGAAATATCTTTTGGAATAACCAGTCATGCAAAGACATGTTTTCTCCATATCCTCTCATAAGAGTCATAGGTGAATGTCCATGTGCATTGAAAAACCCGCTCATCACAAGTTTTCCCTTTCCATCATACATTTCGTCATAGTTATTTTTGGGAATTTCCTTAGAGATATAGTCTATCTTATCATTTGTAACCCCAACATACATATTATCCAAAACTTTAAAGTTCTCATCTATAATTGTAATATTTTTAAAAAGCATAATGCCTCCTTTGTTTTCAAGTATCAAACTACATTATTATACCATAACTTCATATTCTTTTACATAAAAAAAAAGCCCTTAGCGGCATTAAAGCAGCACCAAGAACTTTATTTAATAAGTATATTACTAGGATATCCAATTGTCAATAATAATATTTCAAAATGGTCATATTTATTTTTTTCCCATTTTTTCTAACAAATCTCGTATATCTTCTAAGACAGGAATACTTTTAATTCTATAAACAATGATTGGTTTTGTATTCTTGCTAGCAGAATCTAATACTATCTTGTCACCATCTTCTGAAACTTTTGCAAAGCCCATGTTTTGTGCCAAGTGCTTGATAATTGCAACATCTAGCAAATTAATAACTTCTCTTGGAGCATTACCAAATCTATCTTCTAGTTCCTTTAACATTTCCATTCTATCACTTGAAGTTTCAATTTCAGCAATTCTTCTATACATTGTAAGTTTACTTACCTCTTCAGAAATATATGAATCAGGAATATAGGCTGGCACCTTAATATCTAACACAGTGTCCGTCTTTTCGTCCTTAATAATTTCACCTTTTAATGCAGCTACAGCTTCATCTACAAGTTTACAGTACAGTTCATATCCTACACTAATTAAGTGACCATGTTGCTCTGTTCCCAAAATGTTTCCAGCACCTCTAAGTTCTAAATCCCTCATAGCAATTTTAAATCCAGCTCCAAACTCTGTAAATTCCTTAATTGCTCTTAAGCGCTTTTCACTAATTTCAGTAAGAGTCTTAGCCTTCTTATACATTAGGTATGCATAACCAAGTTTATTTGATCTACCTACTCGACCTCTTAGCTGGTAAAGCTGAGAAAGTCCAAAATGGTCTGCATCTATTATAATTTCAGTATTCACATTAGGGATGTCTATTCCAGATTCAATAATTGTTGTCGCTACTAAAATGTCTCCTTGCCCTGCAACGAAGTTCATCATAACTTCTTCCAACTCATGAACACCCATCTGGCCATGAGCGATGAGCACTTTTTTGCCAGGGACTAGTTTGCTAATGTCTCCTGCAATTCTTTTTATACCTCTTACCTTATTAAAGACTACAAAGACTTGCCCCCCTCGGCCAAGTTCCCTTTCTATTGCTTCTCTCATTATGAAATCATCTTCTTCCATAACGTAGGTTTGTACTGGGAATCGTTCCTGTGGTGGTTCTTCAATAATACTTATATCCCTTATTCCTACTAGAGACATGTGAAGGGTTCTTGGGATTGGTGTGGCAGATAATAAAAGCACATCTAAGTTTGCTCTAATTTGCTTGATTTTTTCTTTATGCGCTACGCCAAATCGTTGTTCTTCGTCTATTACTAATAGTCCTAAGTCTTTGTACTTTACATCTTCTGATAGCAATCTGTGGGTTCCTATTAGGACATCAATATTACCTCTTTTAGTTTCTTCAATTATTAGTTTTTGTTGCTCTGGTGTTCTAAATCTAGAAAGCATTTCTACCCTAAATGGATACTTGGCAAATCTAGCTTTTATTGTATTATAATGTTGATTAGCTAGAACTGTTGTAGGTACCAACATAGCTACCTGCTTACCGTCACAAACCGCTTTGAACATGGCCCTTGCTGCCACTTCAGTTTTGCCGTATCCTACATCTCCACAAAGAAGCCGTTCCATTACTGTAGGACTTTCCATATCATTTTTGATTTCTTCTATACAGCGCAATTGGTCTTTAGTTTCTTCATAAGGGAAGGCCTCTTCAAATTCCTTTTGCCATGGAGTATCCTCTGAAAATTGAAATCCTGAAGATGCAGCTCTTGCCGCAGATATTTCTAGGAGTTCTTTGGCCATTTCTGCTACCGCAGCTTTCGCTTTCGCTTTTACACTTTTCCATTCAGCTCCAGAAAGTTTATTAATTTTAGGAACATAAGCGTCTGATCCAATATATTTTTGAACCATATCCATTTGTTCTACGGGTACGTACAAGGTATCGTTACCTGCATATTTAATGTGGATATAGTCCTTTTGGATCCCTTGGAGTTCTAGTTTTTTGATGCCAAGATATTTACCTACACCATGGTTTTCATGAACAACAAAGTCTCCATTTCTAATTTCTGTAAAAGATTTAATCGCTTTTGTTTTCTTACTTTTTGATGCGGGTTTTTTCTTTTTTTGTGTACCAAATATGTCTTTATCTGTTATCAATAATATTTTTTCACGAGGAAATTCCATACCTTCACTAACATAACCTAGTTTAAGTTTAACTTGGTTAATTAAGTTTCTCTCCTCCATGAATTTTTTTAAATTATTTAGTCTTTCTTCTGTAGCACAAGCAATGGTAATTTCATAACCTTTTGAACTATATTTTTTTATTTCCTTCTCCAAAAGAGGCATATTGCCATTAAACAGTAAGCCCTCCATTGAGCTTATATTTTCAATTTTAGTGTATTTTTCTATACCTTTTATTGCTTTTTGAAAGGGCATTAAAAAATAGGAGTTTTTGCAATTAAATAGCTTAATTAAGTCTTTCTCTCCAGGGAAATTATCAAAATCTTTTTTTACAACCTTACCCTTTTCAAGTAAAGCAGTGAAGTCCATTTTGTACTCAATATCTCTGCTTTCTATACTCTCAAAAACTCTAGCTGGATTTTCCAATATTATAGTTTCTCTGCCCATATAGTCAAATATGTTTTCAGATGCCTCATAAAAATATTCCATGTAATTTTCAAGTTGCTGCAAGTTATTTAAATTATCAATATCCCTAATTAATTCTTCTTTTCTCTCTGTTAAGTTTTTGTAATTAGATGAGATTTTAGCCTTTGCCCTAGCAAAGCTTTCATTATCCCTTATGATTAATTCAGCTGGACAAATTTCCAAATTTTTAAATTTACTTATTGAAGTTTGACTTTCCACATCAAAAGATCTTATAGACTCAACTTCGTCATCAAAAAATTCAATACGATATGGATCATCTTCATAGGGAACATATACATCTAATATGCTACCTCTCAAAGAAAACTGCCCTTTGCCATAGACCATTGGAACTCTTTCATAGCCTAGAGACACCATTGTCATAGCCAAATCTTCATATCTATCAAATGTTCTATTTAGTTCGAAGTATATATTTTTGTTAAAGAATACCTGCTTTGGTGGCATTTTTTTTATAGCTGCATTAACTGGAGCTACAATTACGCATTTTTCTTTAGAATTAATTGCTCTTAAAATATCCAATCTGCCATAAAGCGCATCCTTATTTTTTGCATCATAAAAAGCAAACGTTTCACCGTCACTTGGTAACAGATAAACCTTTGTTTTTTTATCTATGAAAAAAGAAATGTCCATAGCAAGTTGCTCAGCTCTAATAAAATTAGAAGCTACAACAAGCACGTGTCCATCTCTTTGTTTAATTATTTTTGAGCAAATAGGCGCTACCCTACTGCCACTTAATCCTGAAATACTATATGTTCCCATTATATTTACTCATCGCTTTTTCTATACCGTCACTAATAATTCCTTCAATAGCTTTCGAAGCATGTGAAACGGCATCCTCCATAAGAGATACTTCGTTTTTGTTAAATCCGCCTATAACATAGTCAGCTAAATCTCCTTTGTCATTACGGCCAATCCCAATTCTTATTCTAGGGAAGTTATCATTACCTAAATGCTGAATAATTGATCTCATACCATTATGAGTACCGCTGCTACCCTTTTTACGTATCCTTACAGAACCTTTATCAATATCTATATCATCGTAAACCACAATTAGATCTTCAATTTGGATTTTATAATAGTCCATAATCTCTCTAACAGATTGTCCACTTAAATTCATAAACGTTTGCGGTTTTACAAGCATAACCCTTTGGCCGGAGATTCTGCACTCTCCGACTAAGGCTTTATGTTTTATTTTATCAACCTTTATTCCAAGTTGATCCGCAAGATAATCAATAGTAATGAATCCGATATTATGTCTAGTATTCTCATATTTTTTCCCTGGGTTTCCAAGTCCAATTACTACATACATACCTTACCTCATTAATTATTAATCAAATAATTTACTAATTGACTGGTTAGTGTGAACTCTAGTCATTGCATCTGCAAATAAAGGTGCAACTGATAATGTTTCAAATTTATCACTAACTTTACTTAAGTCTAATGGAACTGTGTTTAATAACAGCACCTGCTCAAATGGAGAACTTTCAAGTCTTTCAATTGCTGGACCTGATAGTACTGGGTGAGTAGCGCAACATCTTACACTTTTAGCTCCTAAATCCATAAGTGCCTTACCAGCATTACAAATTGTTCCTGCTGTATCAATCATATCATCAACCACGATGCAATTTTTACCTTTGATATCACCAATAATGTTCATAATTTCACTTTTGTTTGGTTCAGGTCTTCTTTTGTCAATAATTGCAATTGGTGCATTTAATGGTTCCGCAACACTTCTAGCTCTAGTTACACTACCATGGTCAGGTGAAACTACCACTAAATCTTCTACTGAATTTTTTTTGAAGTAATCCACCAAAATTGGAACACCTACCAAATGATCAACTGGAACATCAAAGTATCCCTGAATCTGTGAAGCATGTAAGTCCATTGAAACAACTCTATCAGCACCTGCAGCAATTAAAATATCTGCAACTAACTTCGCTGTAATTGGATCTCTAGCCTTAGCTTTTCTATCTTGTCTTGCATATCCATAGTAAGGGATAACTGCATTAATTCTTCCTGCAGAAGCTCTCTTCATGGCATCAATCATAATTAACAGTTCCATTAGGTTATCATTTACTGGATTACATGTTGACTGTACAATAAAACAATCAATACCTCTAACTGTTTCTCCAATATTAACACAAATTTCACCATCGCTGAATTTCTTAACAGTAGCCTTGCCTAGTGGTTTTCCCATAATATTTGCAATCTCTTCTGCTAGTTCCGGATGAGAATTACCCGCAAATACTTTATAATCTGAAAACGCTCCCTTATTCATCTTTTCCTCCTTTAGATGTTCTCTTAATCAGGCCCTTCCTTTGAACCCAATCTTTAATAACTTTTGCCTTGCTTCTAGATACATACAATGAACCTTCTGGTACATCAGTTGTAACTGTACTTCCAGCAGCAATATACGACTCTCTTTCAACTGTAACAGGTGAAACCAAATTAGTATTACAACCAACAAAAGCTCCGTCCTCAACAGTTGTTCTGTATTTGTTTTTGCCGTCATAATTTACAAATACGACGCCACAACCCAAATTAACATTTTCACCAACATCCGCATCTCCTATATAAGTTAGATGGGACACCTTACTTCCATTCCCAAAATTGGAATTCTTTATTTCAACAAAGTCGCCAACCTTACACTTCTTACCAACCCTACTGTTTGGCCTTAAGTAAGCAAAAGGACCTACTTTAGTTTCTTCTCCAATTTCGCTTTCTAGGATAACTGAACTTTGAATTTCAACATTATCTTCAATTTTAGAATTTTCAATTCTTGTATTTTGTCCAATTAAGCAATTTTCTCCAATGGTAACATCACCTTTAATTACTGTACATGGATAGATAACTGTACCTTTACCAATTGATACCTTTCCTTCTATATAAACTTGTTTAATATCTACAAAGTATACCCCTTCTTTAGAATACTCTAAATTCTTCTCTACTCTTTTTCTCTCTTCCAAAACCACTTCTTCATATGTATTAATTATCTTGTGATTCATTCTTCATTTCCCTTTCAATTAGCATTTCGCCAACTTTGTAAATATCTCCTGCACCCATAGTAATTACTAAATCATTTTCATCTGCATTATCATATACAAATCTGGAAATATCCCCAAATTTCTCAAAGAAATAAACCTCTTTGCCTGGGAATTTCTTTTTGATTTCAGGCACCAAAGATTTAGAACTTATCTTTTCAATATTTTTTTCTCTAGCTGCATAAATTTCAGCTAGTATTATTTTATCTGCATTTTCAAAAGAACTTGCAAACTCATCAAAGAGTGCCATAGTTCTTGTATAAGTATGTGGCTGAAATAGACACCATAAATTATTATGTTCCATATTTTTTGCCGCATTAAGTGTAGCTTTTATTTCTGTAGGATGATGTGCATAGTCGTCTACAACTAAGATGTTGTTCTTAAATGTTCCCTGAATATCAAATCTTCTTTCAGTGCCAGTATATTTAGCTAATGTTGCCTTAGCAACTGATACCTCTACACCCATTAAATGTGCACAAGCTATTGCCGCTACTGAATTAATTATATTATATTCCCCTGGAATATTTAAAGAAATTTCTGTTAAAAACTCCCCTTTGTAATATAGGTCATATGTGGGCATGCCACCATTATCAAAATCCACATTCATGGCAGCATAATCGCATTCTTTAGATAGTCCAAAAGTAAGAACATTATCCATATCTCTAACGGCTTTATTTACAAAAGCATTAGCATTATAAGCTAAAATAGTACCATTTTTAGGAACTAATTCAGTGAAACTTCTAAAAGATCTAACTATATGGTCTATATCTTTAAAATAATCCAAATGGTCAGAATCAATGTTTAAAATAATTTCAATTTTTGGTCTTAATTCTAAAAAACTATCTTTATATTCACAAGCTTCTGTTACAAAGTATTTATTACTACCTATTCTAACATTTCCGTTTATTTCTTTTAAATTGCCCCCTACAAGTAAAGTAGGATCCAAATCTGCATCTTGTAATATTAAAGAAAGCATAGATGTAGTAGTGGTCTTACCATGAGTACCTGAAACAGCAATACTGTTATCACATTTCTCCATAAGATACCCTAGCATTTCTGCTCTAGACACTAATGGTTTGCCTATTCTATCTGCCTCTGCCATTTCAGGATTTGTCATCCCTACAGCTGCAGTATAAACAACCAAATCAACATCTTTAATATTCTTGGCATCATGTCCGATAAAAACTTTAATACCATCTGCTATTAATTCTTTAACTTTAGCACTTTCGTTCATATCTGAACCTGTAATATTAAAACCATTTGCCATTAGAATTTTAGCAATGGCAGACATACCAATACCACCAATTCCTATGCAATGTATATTTTTATATTTATCTATATTAATCATATTGAATACCTCCAACTCAAACACGTTAGATTATACCATATTCTAGAGTATTTTGGGTAACAAATTGACAATTTAATTCAAAAATAATATTATCAATAATACATTGCTATCCAAAAGGCAAAAGGAGATTAAGATGAAAAGAACAGCAAGAGTTTCATTTATAATACAGACTTTAAATGAAACTCCAAACAAACTATATTCCCTATCATATTTCAGTAAGAAACTAAAGGTGGCTAAGTCTAGTATAAGCGAAGATATTTCAGTTGCCAAAGAAGTAGTAGCAACATTAGAAACAGGTTCAATAGAAACTATTTCCGGCCCATTAGGCGGAGTAATATTCAAACCCCACATTAGTGATTCAGAGGTAATTGCCTTCCAAAATGAAATCTGTAATGTTTTGAGCAACAATAATAGATTTTTAGGCAACGGTTTCATATATACTTCAGATATTATGTTTAATCCTAATATAGCTGAAAACTTTGCAAAGATTTTCTTTAGAAAATTCAAAGAACAAAACATTGATTATGTAGCAACCATAGAAACAAAAGGCATTCCACTTGCAATGATGACTGCAAAACTATTAAATGTACCTCTAATAGTTGTACGTCGTGCTTCTAAAATTTCAGAAGGAACAGCTGTTAGCATTAACTACTTCTCTGGAACTTCAAATCTTATTCAAAAAATGACATTAGCCCAGAAATCCATTCACGGAAGCGGTAAGGCAATTATTATTGATGACTTCATGCGTGGAGGAGGAAGTATCAAAGGTATTACAGAGTTACTTTCAGAATTTGAAATAAAAGTAGTTGGTGTCGGGGTCGCAATAGTAGCCACTACGCCTAAATACAAGAAAATTAACGATTTTACGCCAGTATTACATATGGGGAATATAAATGAGGAAAAACGCACCATAGAGTTATTTCCGAATTATCAGATTTTTTAAAAAATTGCTTGTTAATGTACCCTATCCATAGTATAATGAATTGATGTAAAAAACATAAGACTAATTATTATTACGTGAAAGGGTGGTGTCATTTATGAACATAACTGATGTAAGAATTCGAAAACTAAACAATGAAGGAAAAATGAAGGCTGTAGTATCCATTACTTTTGACGACGAATTTGTAGTTCACGACATTAAAATCATTGATGGTCAGAACGGATTATTTGTTGCTATGCCTAGCAGAAAAATGGGAGAAGGAGATTTTCGAGATATTGCACATCCACTGTCACTTGAAACCAGAAACAAAATCAAAGATGCTATTTTTGCAAAGTATGAAGAAATAGCAGCTGAAGCAGATGCATTTGAAGAGAATGAATTATAGTAAAATAATACAGCATATTCATCTAGAGAACACTTTTAGTGTTCTCTTTTTTAGGCTCTATAACTGACATAAAGAAGTGCTAAACGCCTTTGATACAGGTTTTACAAGCAACTTCAGGAGCTCAAAAGGCTAAAGCCACAATCATAACCACCCTTCCAAAGGGTGGTTTGCACTAGGGCTGTAAGCCCATGTGTTACATGCTAGCGTCTCAAGGCGCTAGCTTTTCATTTTATTCAAGCTACATTGCCTTTGCCTCTTTAACTTACCCCACAAAGGATGAACCAGTATTAATATTAGAAATAACATCTGTGGAACCAGAAATATATGCAAATGCATTTGCTGGCAAAAGGGATGTTATTAATATTAAATAAATTAATAGCTTTAGTGTTTTTTTCTTCATTTTATTCTCCTTTCTAAAAAAGAGAGACTTTCGTCTCTCCTTAAAATATAATCCATATTGTTTTTTAAAATCCATAATCTATAACTATATAATCTGGATTAGTTATATAACTTCCATCTTCATACTTGCTTATATCTGTAATCCCTCCATACTTTTTTGCATTATCCATGAGTGTAGAATCCACACTTTTTTTATAGTCAGCTAAAATGTACATTACTTTTGCCTTACTGCCTGTATGAGTAATTAAATCTAGTATAACTACATCTCCATATTTATTACCAGTTAGCTTATTATTTTTTACTCCAACTATACTAAGTCCTTCATACAGTCTTCTATAATTTTCGCCAGGGTTATTAGCATAAGACCATTCCCCTTCTTCTGGTTTTATTGGTAAGCCAAGCTTTAATACACTAGGATCATAATTAATAACCCTAACCTTACTGCTTACTCTGTTAGAACTTTGTGCTAATTTAATATATATTGGTTCACACAACCCAGCCATACTACTTAAAGCTGCTGGACTATACATATTAGCATTTATACTAGATACAAACAACGTATTATCACTATTCGCCAAATAAAATCTGTTTTTATCATAGCTACTAATTCGTCTTACAAAACTTGTACAGTTTTTAAGCTTACTGCCTGATGGCTGAGCTGATACCCAATAGCTATAATTACTATACTTGCCATTCTTAATAGCCTTTACTCTATAGTAATAAGTTACATTAGATTTTTTACTACTTGTAGTAAAACTTGTAGCTGATGTAGTTTTAACTTTCTTAAAACTTTTCCCCGATACCTTTTGATATAGTGCATAACTATCTGCACCATCAACAGCATCCCAAGATAATTGCAGCTTGTTATTCTCTATAGCTGTAACTAAGAGATTATCTGGAACATCCTTTGCTGTTGGCTTATATACATTAGGTAAATTATTTTGTGGTACTGCATCCCAGCTATAGTATTTTCCATACTTGTTACCTTCGCCATTTGGATGCCTATAGTGCATCTTTGCAAACGCACTAGCTGGAATCAAAGTGGCTACCATAACTACACTTAATATAAGTGCTAAGACCTTTTTCTTTTTCATGTTTGTTTCCTCCCTAGATAAATTCTTTCTCTCTTTGTATTATACCATACTTGTTTTACAAAGTTGATATAATTTCTTTCAAGAAATACATTTCAGTGTCCACTCTTCTGCGTGCCAAGTTGGCACGTGAGAAAAGAAAAAAGAGATGTAGCTGCACCTCTCTTAAATCTTTTCCTATTTTATATTATACCATAGATATTTTTCCCCTTTGTACCAATCTTTTTTTTAACGAAATACGCTAAGCTGCATTTTTCGTAAAGTTATTGATAACTATAACCTTTATAGCTCCAATTAGCTGGTGAAGGCTAATTAGAGCAGTTCATATGTATCTAATCAACTTTATTATAGTGCGTGCCAAGTTGGCACGCAGGTTTATAACTATCGCTGCATGTTAGTAAAAAATACAGCGTGCCAAGTTGACACGCTGCTTTTTCTTATTATTTCAATGTTTTAATTTCAGTAATACCTTTTATACTATTATTTTGATATACATTTCAAAATATCGCCACACTATCTACTTTTTAATAAATATCTTTTCTATGTCCAATTCCCACAACTAATATAATTATATTTTCATCCTGAATTTCTGCTATTATTCTGTAATCGCCCACTCTATATCTCCACTGGCCACTATGATTAGCTGTCAAACTTTTACCATGTTGTCGGGGATTTAAACAACCCTCAATATTTTTTCTCAGCCAGCCCGTAATAAGTGATGCGGTATGCTTATCCATTTTTTTTAATTGCTGTAATGCGCGTTTTGTAAATTTAATTTTAAAACGCATTACAACCCTAACTCTCTTTCTACATCATCAAGAGAATATGTAACAGAATTAGTCTCATACTCCTCCATCGCTTTTTTATAAGCTTTTAGATCATATTCATCTTCTATACGTTCAATTACAGACTGTCTTACTAGTTCAGATAATGTAAGTCCATTTAATTTGGCATAATTTTTAAAAAGCATAGTATCGGCTTCGTTTAATCTTAAAGAAATAGTCATAATTTCACCCCTTTCCTTGTATTACATTGTATTACAACGTAATAGATTTGTCAACTTTTATTGTCAACTGATTTCTAATGGATCACGAAATACGCTAAGCTGCATTTTTCGTAAAGTTATTGATAACTATAACCTTTATAGCTCCAATTAGCTGGTGAAGGCTAATTAGAGCAGTTCATATGTATCTAATCAACTTTATTATAGTGCGTGCCAAGTTGGCACACAGGCTTATAACTCTAGTTCGTCATCTTCGATTTCAAAAGAATTTATAGGTTCTTTTATAGTTTTCTTTACTTTATTTTTTTCTAAAGGAGATTTAATATGATCTAATGAAATGCTGTCCTGATCTTCATAGTAATAAGATGTCTGTATACCCCTCATATATACTTGCCTGTTTTTAATATCAGAAGTCAAAGCTTCTTTTAATAGTGTCTTTAATTCGAGTGAATTAACAGGAGCTCTTTCCATCGCTTGCAGATAATCATATTTATCAATCTTTTCCCAATCGATACATTTTCCTAAGCGATCTTTTAAAATCATATCGAACCATATTCTAGTAGCTCTACCGTTTCCTTCTCTAAATGGATGTGCTATATTCATTTCTACATATTTATCCAATATTTCATCAAATGTTTTTTCAGGCATTTTTTCAATGATTTCTAAATTGGCATCTAAAAAAATAACTGGGGCAAATCTAAAATTACCTTTAGCCAAATTTACAGTTCTTATTTCTCCTGCAAAATCAAAAACATCTTGAAATAAATATTGATGTATCTCTTTAAGACCTTTTAAAGATCCTACTTCAATTTTATTTATAATATCTATATCCCAAAGTTCTAATGCTCTTATTTTTGTCATTAATTCATCATCGATATTCTTCATATTTTCCCCACCTTTCTACTATTGATTTTTTTGAACCTTTTATATTATTAATACTTATTACATTATGCTGTATATTTGTAGTTATTTCAAGAGGATAAATGCAGTTCATATGTATCTAATCAACTTTATTGTGGTGCGTGCCAAGTTGGCACGCAGGCTTATAATTCAAGTTCGTCATCTTCGATTTCTACTGAACTTATAGATTCTTTAAGGTAATTTCTTGGAACTCTCTGTTTTTCTTTTATATTTGGCTTAAAAACAACTGCTTCTTTAAGAGTTTCTTTTAATGGTTCTTTATTACCTGTATCATAATATTCTTTTAAATTAGTATTGAATTCTTCTAGCTTGTTTTCTTTTAGAGATAAAATACCTATATCTCCATCAATTAATATTTTATTTGCTATAAGCATTGAAGTTCTTTTATTGCCATCCCAGAACAGTTGATTTTTAGTAGCAAAACAAAAGTATTCACTTGCCCTATCTATTGGATCAACAATTTGTAAAATCTTATTAATGTTTTCTGTTACTTCTTCGGCAACAGGCATTTTAGGTTCAAATTCTGTTCCAGAAATTGTAACATTTCTATATCTTAAAACGCCCCAGTCATAACTTTGATTTCTACCTACAAATGAATTTATTTTACAGATATAATCTAAATTTAAAGTATTATCATAATTATTAATTACATATTTCCATGCATCTCTTAAATTAATAATTGTTTCAATTTCTGATACTGGAACATTATTTACTATTCCACCATCTAAAATAGTTTGTGTTTGTGGAAATGTAACATTCAAGTTTTCAATTTTAGCCACGTTGTATAATAGTTGCGTAAATTCTTTTTTTGCCATTATAGCTGATATATTCATATTTTCCTCCTTGCTCGTGCCAACTTGGCACGCAGGGTTATAGCTCTAGTTCATCATCTTCTATTTCTACTGAAACTATAGATTTATCAAAACGATCTTTTGAAATCTTTGACATAGAATTTTCTATTAATACAAAATCTCTTATTTCATTGTAATATTCATTTTGAGATTTTCGAGCAAATTCTTCAAAATGAGTAAAATCATTTTCATTTTGAGATATATTTAATACTTTATAATATTCATATTTATCATTATCACTAATAATAAATGGACTAATATCATGCTTTAAACACTCTTTAAAGATTAAGATCCTTCCAATGCGACCATTTCCATCTTGAAATGGGTGTATTTTTTCAAACTTCGAATGAAATTCAAGAATATCTTTTATTTCAATACTTTTAAGTGATCCATACCATTCAAGTAATTCATCCAGATCTTTTTCTACATTCCCTGGCGTAGATGTTTCAATATCTGAAACTATGTTCTTTCTGTTTTTATAGTCACCAATAGGATAACCATTAGCAATATCCTCAAACACTCCTGCTTTTAACTTACTATGATATGCCTTTAATAATTGATGATTAATCGGTTCTAAATAAGTATCAAGCATAAAATTAAATAAAACAAAATGTCCTGTCATTTCTTCAACATCTTTTGCTCTATATGTTTCTCCATCATTAGATATATATCCTGTTTCAAAAATAGATGCAGTCTGCCTCTCTGTTAAAGTGCTTCCTTCAATTTTGTTTGAATTATACGCCATTTTCCTTTGAGTATAACCAAAAACTCCACCTCTATCATTTTTTTCTTTTTCTATCATAAACCTGTCTTTTAAGGCTCTTATAAAAGTATTCATTCTACTATCCCCTTCACTTTTAGATACTTATAATTATATCACAAACAGTATTTTAATTGTATTGTTTTCTCCTTATCTTTTAGTTTCAGCTTCCCTATATTAACTTATACTTTCATCGTGCCAACTTGGCACACCAACTTTCTTCTATCCTATCAGCACATATAGTTTCCGGCCCAGCTTAATGTCTTTTTACCATCATTTATTATAAGTTCTACTTCCTTTTTCATTTCATTTAGCTTACTTCATTTACTATTTTTAATATCTTTTTTTTCATCTTATCCTTTAACAAATTTTAAGCTCTGCTCTGGTTTTAGTTGCCAATCTAACTGACCGCTACTAAAAGTAAAGGTAGTACAAGTCTCCACTTTTACTTTTCTTCACTAGCCAGTTTCTAAAATTGCCATAAAACTTAAAGCATTTGCTTAACTTAATATTTGAAAGGAGTTTACGATGAGTAACGAAATATTATTTGAAAAAGTAAAATCAATTGGTGTATTAGCTGAATATCCAACAGGTTGGACAAAGGAATTAAACCTTATATCTTGGAATGATGGAACACCAAAATATGATATTAGAGATTGGGATGCAGACCATACTCATATGAGCAGAGGAGTTACCTTGCATCTAGAAGAAGCTAAAAAGTTATTTGAACTACTAGCTGGTGAAATGAAATAAGATATTACTTTATAGAAAACAGGGTTAATCCCTGTTTTCTTATTTAAGGAGAGCAAGTTATGAATACTTATAAAAAATATAGTTTAGAGTTATGTATAGAAGAAATTCACGAAAGTAAAGAAGAATACCAAGTAGAATCTGTTAATGATGCTTATGCATTTTTTAAAGATGTTTGTAGATTAAATAAGAAAGCTGAAGAAGACTTCCTAGAGATAGCATTAAATTCTAAAGGAAAAATCATCTTTATTCAAGCTACATTGCCTTTGCCTCTTTAACTTACCACACAAAGGGGTTATTTTTATTTAGTAAATGGATCGTTGTATTCTTTAACGCTCAATTTATCAATTGCTTGATCATGTTTCTCTTGTTCTCTGACATATTTTCTAATTGTGTCTTCGTTCAGACCTACTGTGCTTACATAATATCCTTCTGCTCAAAAATGTCTGTTTCC
The DNA here is from genome assembly GCA_036646055.1 of Anaerovoracaceae bacterium. Lineage (GTDB taxonomy): Bacteria > Bacillota > Clostridia > Peptostreptococcales > Anaerovoracaceae > JAVWMQ01. Next base: position 19,929 of record JAVXMY010000003.1, read on the forward strand.
GAATTTATATTTTAAGTTTGCATGCCTTTCAAACATCATGAGTTCACTCTTTCCTTTGAGATATCCCATGAAACTTAAAACGCTTAGTTTCGGTGGTATACTCACCACTAGATGCACATGATCAGGCATTAGATGCCCTTCCAAAATTTCCACTCCTTTGTATTTACATAGAAGTTTTATTATTTCTTTAAGACTTTCTCTGTATTGATTATATATCATTTTTCGTCTATACTTGGGAGTGAAAACGATATGATATTTGCACATCCACTTGGTGTGCGACAGACTATTTGTTTTATTTGCCATAAAAGTCACCTTTCCTTTCTACAATGTAGCTTGAACAACCACATTATAGCAGTTTAGGTGATTTTTTGGTATAACCTCCACCGCGCACCCGCATAGCGGGTGGTTTATATTTCGCACGCTTCGCGAGCTCAACAGGCTAAAGCCATAAAAAAATCAAGATACATAGTATCTTGACTTCATTAGGTATTATCTCCCCAGATTATGGAGGCGCCACCCAGATTTGAACTGGGGCGTAAAAGTTTTGCAGACTTCTGCCTTACCGCTTGGCTATGGCGCCATATTGGCTAGGGTAGCAGGATTCGAACCTGCGCATGATGGAATCAGAATCCATTGCCTTACCGCTTGGCGATACCCCAACATCTTGCACAATATTGCATTATTAAATTTTAAATGGGGTGGGTGATGGGATTCGAACCCACGCGTGACGGAGCCACAACCCGTTGTCTTAACCACTTGACTACACCCACCATGTGTAATCTAAAAATAAAATTGGCGATCCGGATCGGGTTCGAACCGACGACCTCCAGCGTGACAGGCTGGCATTCTAACCAACTGAACTACCGGACCACATTTTTTTATTTGGTGGGCGTAATAGGGCTCGAACCTATGACCTCCTGCTTGTAAGGCAGATGCTCTCCCAGCTGAGCTATACGCCCAAATAAAAAATGGTAGCGGCGAGAGGAGTCGAACCTCCGACCTTCCGGGTATGAACCGGACGCTCTAGCCAACTAAGCTACACCGCCAAAACCATGCACGCTAACAGCACATTTTGTACTTTTCAACGCAAGATTTATATTACCAGTTTAATCGTTACTTGTCAATAACTTTTTGTGATTTTAGTTGTTCTTTTTTTTTAGAATATCTTTTGCCCAGTCATAATCAATTGTTAAATATCCTGCTTTTGTTTTTTCTTCAACAAATTCAATAAAATCCTGATAAATTTTTATATACAAATTTTCATCCATAGGTATTGATATTGGATTTATTTTTTCAAAAAATATTACAAAAGAATGACTTCCCTCATAGTTATCAAATAACATTTCGGTAATTCCTTCGTTCATCAATTCATCATTTCCTGTAATTTGCCCTAGCTGAGACATATATATTATTTTTATAATTTCAATAATCCTATCATCATATCCTTCATCAAAAATAATTATTTTTTCTTTAAGCCCATTAGGTGTATCTACAATTCTATCAAGATACATTTTCCCAAAATCTCTACCGTCAACTTGAATAGTATAAGCCTGATTAATTTCTTTTTTTATTTCATCAGTTAATTCTGGAATAAGCCAAATCATCTCTCTTTTACTAATATCGTTATATAAACAATTATATGCCAGCTGCATATCCTTATTACATTTCTCACATTTAAACTGAAAAAACTGGTCATTTAATATTTGATCCTTACATTCAGGATTCAAAGACACATTTACGCTTTCCCAAACAGTAGCACTCTGTTTATTGCCACAATTTGGGCATACAATTTCATTGATCATATATTTTGACATTTCTATTTCTCCTCTATTTCTTACAGCATGCAAAATATTATAGCACATAAAAAAAAATAGTACCAGTCGCATATTTGAAATCTTTTTGTCCAAAGTCTGGGTAATTCGCACTATCCCTGCTGTCCATTTCCAAAGGTTCTTTACCTATGGCGTTTCAAATCAACTGATACTATTTTTTCTGTTCTATTGTATTACTTGTCATTCTGGTGGTCTCACCTCTTTCTTTATCCTTTAACCAATAACGAAATTTATTAAATCACATAAGGAGTAAAACTGTCTCCTCTTTGTGTATATTTATATTATATCACGCATTAATATAATTGCAAGAGTTTTCTGAAAATAATTCAAAAATATAAATACCAACTATCTTATCACTAACTAAAACTTTCATCCTTAACTCCAAGTTCTCTAGATCCCCGTTGTCCAAGCTTTCTTGACAACAATCATTACTCCTAACCTAAGTTCTCGGTACCTGTAAGGTTTCCGTTTTATCTAACATATGCCTGCATATGCGCAATCTCTGATAGTTGGTATTATTTTTCTTCATTTATAAAATTTATCACTTCTGGCGGACTCACTCCCTTCTCCCTCTAATTGAATTAATACATAGTAAGATTTTTCTAAAATTGCTCTAAAATTTCTGGTGGACTCACCTCTTTCTATTTTAATTTCTACTATAACCTCTAAATTTCATTTAAAATTTCTGGTGGACTCACCTCTTTCTTAAAATCATTTATTTTATTTATGTCTTAATTATAACATTAATAAATATAATTGCAAGAGTTTTCTGAAGATTTGCTTTATTTATTTTTTAATAAGGTCTGCTACTTGTATTTCAACAATCTTCTTAAGTTCATTTAGTGTCAAATGGACTTGTAAACCTATCTTGCCCCCACTTACAAAGATTTTTTCTCTGTTAATAGCACTTTGATCAATCACTGTTTGAAATTGCTTTTTCATTCCTATAGGTGAGCAGCCTCCATGAATATATCCTGTTAATGGTAATAATTCCTTCGATTTAATCATTTCAATTTTTTTCTCACCTACACTTTTGGCAGCTTTTTTCAAATCTAATTCTTCAGCAACAGGAATAACAAAAACATAGTTTTCACGGGTTTTTCCAACAGTTACTAAAGTCTTAAACACATCTTCCGGGTCTTCCCCAAGTTCAGCCGCTACATGGACTCCACTTACAGCATCTGAATCCATATAAGAAACCATCTCATACTTGGCATTATGTTGCTCTAATAATCTCATTGCATTGGTTTTAGTCTCTTTTTTCTTAGCCATACTATTCTCCCCTTTCTATCTTGTCATTTAAATCATGAAGATATTCCCATCGTTCCATCTTTTCAAGTAGCCTTATCTCTATAGCTTCCTTCTCCTTTTGTAGTTCACTAAGTCTTGAATAATTAGTTATACAAGCACCCATCTCTTGGTCAATAGTTTCTAACTCTTCTTCAATTTTTTCAATATCTTCATCTATTGATTCAAACTCTCTTTTTTCATTATAGGAAAACTTCAGCTTACCTGTCCCTGTTTTCTTTCGTTCACCACTAGAAGGCTTCTTCTTTTCCCTTGCCTTTTGGTCTTGATAATCCTGCACTCTAAGGGCATAATCTGTATATCCTCCCGGGAAGTGCTTAATTATTCCACCCTCCCAAAATGAAAAAGTACGATGGCATGTTCTATCCAAAAAATACCTATCATGAGAAACAATAATTACTGCACCATCAAAACTATCCAAGTAATCCTCTAGAATCGTTAGGGTTTCAATATCCAGGTCATTTGTAGGCTCATCTAGAATCAATACATTTGGAGCCTGCATCAAAACAGAAAGCAAATACAACCTTCTTTTCTCGCCACCAGAAAGGGCATTTATCTTAACAGAGTGCATAAATGAAGGAAACAAAAATCTCTCAAGCATTTGACTAGCAGAAATCACTCCATCAGATAAAACAACATTACTTGCAATTTCTTCAATAAACTTTATTATTCTCTGTTCCTGGTCTAAACGCTCGTTTTCCTGGGAAAAATATCCCAATCGCACTGTATCGCCTTTTTCTATATATCCCCTGTCAGGACTTATCTCTTCCATAATTATTTTTAGCAATGTAGATTTACCGCATCCGTTAGGTCCAATTATTCCTATTCTATCATTTCTAAGAACATTATAACTAAAGTCAGAAATATATGTAGTTCCCTCGTACCCCTTCTCAATATGATTAATTTCTACAATCTTTTTGCCTAGCCTGCTACTTAAAGATGCTATTTCCATATTGTTGTCACTAACTTCTAACTTGGAATTTTCAAGTTGTTCAAACCTTTCAATTCGTCCTTTAGCTTTAGTTGTTCTAGCAGGAGCTCCTCGCCTAATCCACTCTAGTTCTTTCCTATATATTGTCGCTCTCTTTCTCTCCGAGGCCAGTAACATCTCATTTTTAATTGCTTTCATTTCTAAGTACTTATTATAATTGCCATCAACAGTAAAACTTTTGCCGCCTTCTATCTCCACAATTTTATTTGTTACTCTATCCAAAAAATATCTATCATGAGTAATCATAAGCAACCCACTTTTTTGCTCCATTAAATAGTTTTCAAGCCACTCAATAATGTCGCTATCCATATGGTTAGTAGGTTCATCTAAAATAAGTAGATTATGGTCTTCACATAAAACAGCTGCCATTGCAACTCTTTTTCTCTGTCCACCAGATAATGTATCCATTCTTTTTTCAAAATTATCTATTCCTAATCTAGTTAATATAGCCTTATATCTATAGTCATCAACATGACTTCCACTTTCCTCAATATATGATTTTACCTGCTCCTCTATTGTTAACTTAGGATTATATGCAGGATTTTGTGAAAGATATCCTATTTTCAGTTGTCTAGATCTAATAATGTTTCCACCTTCAGGGGAAATTACACCAGCTATTATTTTTAGAAGTGTTGATTTACCAGTACCGTTGACACCTATTAAACCAATTTTATCACCTTCATGAATGCTTATATCAACTCCATCTAATAAGGTCTTTTCTGTGTAACTTTTCTTTATATTCTCTGCCGTTAATAGTACCATTTATTTCTCCTACATTTAAAATACAGGATACAATTCGTATCCTGTATTTATTTTACTATAAATTTCTTAAAGTATAAATCCTATTCTTCAATTAATTTAAATTGGTCCGGACCAACTCCACATAGTGGACACTCAAAATCTTCTGGTAATGGACCTTCATGTTCGTAGTCACATACTGTGCAAATATATTTTTCCATAACAATTCTCCTCTCACTTTAAATCTATAACTATTATATATCCTTTTTCTCAAAATTTAAACACAAATATTTAAGTGTAAGTATATTGATAGGTGTCTTGTCATATGTATACTTCTATGCTATAATCTTTTTAGTTTGCACTTTAACAAAAAAATTCGGAGGAATATATGGAATCTCTAAAAAAAGAAATTATTAAATTAAAAAAAGAAAAACAAATTGCAATCTTAGCCCACTACTATGTCCCTGGCGAAGTTCAGGATTTAGCAGACTATGTTGGCGATTCATATTATTTAAGTAAAATTGGAACAGAAATAGATGCAAAGACACTATGTTTTTGCGGGGTTTCCTTTATGGGAGAAAGCGGCAAGATATTAAATCCTGACAAAACAATAATTGTTCCTGATTTGAATTCTGATTGCCCAATGGCACATATGGCTTCCCCAGAGGTTATTGCCCAAATGCGTAAAACTCACCATGATTTGGCTGTAGTATGTTATGTAAATTCTACAGCAGAATTAAAAGCAAATTCAGATGTGTGTGTAACCTCATCTAATGCGGAAAAAGTAATTAAATCATTACCAAATCAAAACATTTTCTTTGTACCAGATCAAAACTTAGGAGACTATATTGCCTCAAGAGTATCTAATAAGAACTTTATATTAAATAAGGGGTACTGTCCTGTTCATCACAATATGACTGCAAAAAATGTTCTTAATGCTAAAAAGGCTCATCCAAGTGCTGAACTATTAGTTCATCCAGAATGTAAGCCAGAAGTAGTTGCATTATCCGACTATGCTGGTTCCACATCTGGCATTATTGAATATGCTACGAAGAGTTCTAAAACTGAATTCATTATAGGAACAGAACTTGGCGTTATCCATCAGCTAAAAGTAAACAATCCAAACAAAGATTTTTATCCATTAGATGAAAACCTAATATGCCCCGGCATGAAATTAAATACATTAGAAGCACTAAAAGATTGCCTTTTAGATCCTAGTTCTCATACTATTACACTTGATGAAAAACTTAGATCAGAATCATTATTTTCACTTAAAAAAATGCTTGAATTAAGTTAGCAGAAAGGAAATAAAATGGAATCCGATATAGTAATTGTCGGAAGTGGTGTTGCTGGATTATATTCAGCCCTAAAGCTTCCCAAAGATAAAAAAATAACAATTATTACTAAAACCTCAGCTGATGAATGCGATTCATTTTTAGCTCAAGGTGGAATCTGTGTCAAAAGAGATGATAAAGATTTTCAATCTTTTTTCGAAGACACACTTAAAGCAGGCCACCATGAAAACGATATTAAATCCGTAGAACTTATGATAGAAAATTCCAGAAAAATAATTAATGATTTAATATCTTACGGTGTAGATTTTACCAAAAAAGATAATAAGCTAGATTATACAAAGGAAGGCGCCCACAGCAAACCTAGAATTCTATATCACCTAGATATTACTGGTGAAGAAATAACAAAAAAACTCTTACAAGCAGTGGTAACCCAAAATAACATCACTTTGCTTGAGCATACACAAATGGTAGATATAATTGAAGAAAAAAACACTTGTTACGGAGTAGTTTTAAGAGATTCGAATAATAACATTGTGAATCTTTATGCAAATCATATTATTCTAGCCACTGGAGGCATTGGTGGAGTTTATAGCAATACAACAAACTTCCCCCATCTAACAGGTGATAGCTTAGCCATTGCTTTGAAACATAATATTAAACTTAAAAACCCTGACTATGTTCAAATCCACCCTACTTCCTTGTATACCAAGAAGCCCGGCAGAAGTTTTTTGATAACAGAGTCAGTTAGAGGTGAAGGCGGAATTTTGTTAGACAATAAGGGACATAGATTTACAGATGAACTAAAGCCTAGAGACATAGTTTCAAAGGCTATCATAAATCAAATGAAAAAAGACAATACAGAATATGTATTATTGTCATTTGAAAATATTGATAATAATACCATTGAAAATCATTTTCCAAATATCTACAAAAAATGTTTAGATGAAGGATACGACATTACTAAGGAACCAATCCCTGTTGTTCCAGCCCAACATTATTATATGGGAGGTATCGCAGTGGACTATAATAGCCAAACATCAATGAATAACATTTACGCTGTTGGCGAAACTAGTTGCAATGGTGTTCATGGCAAAAATAGACTAGCCAGTAATTCCCTTCTTGAAGCCTTAGTCTTCGCAGAACTTGCTGCTACACATATTATAGAAAAAATCTCTCATTCCAGTTTTCCTTCTATAGAGGTAAAAGCAGCCGATGAGCAGGTTTTTCCCGTAGATGACCCAATTATAAAATCTAAATTAATTAATATTGTGAAAGGAATTGAAAAATATGAATAGAAAGATTAATAATACAACAATGGTTTTAAATATGGATCCATTGATTAGAAGTGCATTAGTCGAAGATATTAACCAGGAGGATGTTTCAACAAATGCTGTAATGGCTGAGTTTAAACTTGGGGAAGTTGATTTGATTTGCAAGGAAGATGGAATTATTGCTGGACTTAAGGTTTTTGAAAGAGTATTTACTCTTTTAGATCCAACTACTGTTTGTGATTTTAAGGTTTCTGATGGTATGAAAGTAAAAAAAGGCCAACTTCTAGGTACTGTTACTGGAGATATTAGAACTTTACTTTCTGGCGAAAGAACTGCTCTAAACTATTTACAAAGGATGAGTGGAATTGCATCTTATACAAGGGCAATTGCAAATCTCCTTGAAGGTACAAATATCAAACTTCTTGACACTAGAAAAACCACTCCTAATAATAGGATTTTTGAGAAATATGCCGTTGTTGTTGGTGGTGGTCACAATCACAGATATAACTTAACTGATGGGGTAATGCTTAAAGATAACCATATTAATGCAGCTGGCGGAGTTTCAAAGGCGATTAAGATGGCTAGGGATTATGCCCCTTTTGTGCGTAAAATTGAGGTAGAAGTTGAAACTATTCAAATGCTTAAGGAAGCTATCAATGCTGGTGCTGATATTATCATGCTTGATAACATGACTGTGGCTCAAATGAAGGAAGCAGTTTTAATTGCAAAGGGAAAGGCTGAAATCGAAATTTCTGGAAATGTTACTTTTGAAAATATTAATAACTATAAGAATATTGGTGTAGATTATATTTCCAGTGGTGCATTGACACATTCAAGTCCAATTTTAGATTTGTCTTTAAAGAATTTAAGAGAGAAGGAATAAGATAATGAATACAAGAAAAGAGTTTGATATTGTAGGATCTTTGGAGGTCCCTTCCCAGGCTTATTACGGGATTCATTCCTTAAGAGCTAAGGAAAATTTTAATATTTCAAACCAATCTATTCATAAAAATTTCATAAGAAATATTGCTAGGGTTAAACTTGCTGCGGCTACTACAAATATTAATAGTGGCCTTCTTAACAAGGAAAAAGGCGAGGCCATTTGTAAGGCTTGCAGGGATATAATAAACGGGCAGTTTTTGGACCAGTTTATTGTTGATGAATTTCAAGGGGGAGCCGGAACTTCTTCCAATATGAATGCCAATGAGGTTATTGCCAATATTGCTATTGAGTATCTAGCTGGAAATTTGGGGAACTATTCTTTAATTCATCCAAATGATGATGTTAATATGTGCCAGTCAACTAATGATGTTATTCCAACAGCTGGAAAAATCACTGTGCTTGAACTGATTTCTAATCTGATTTATCAACTTCAAAATCTTGACAATTCTTTAGTAAAAAAATCCATAGAGTTTCACGACATAGTCAAAATGGGTAGAACTCAAATGCAAGATGCTGTACCTATGAGGCTTGGACAAAGTTTTAAGTCATTTTCTAAAGGTATTAGAAGGGATATTGAAGCTTTAGAGCTACACAAGAAATATATGCGTGAAGTTAATCTAGGTGGAACAGCCATTGGTAGTTCTATTAACGCTAATGCTTATTACATATCACACGTTATAGATAACCTATCAACTGTCTGTGGTTTTGCAATGCTACCAGCTAAAGATAAATTTGATGGAACATCTAACTTAGACTGTTTTGTTAGAATTTCATCTACTCTAAAGACATGTGCTATTACTTTGTCTAAAATGTGTAACGATCTTAGACTAATGTCTAGTGGACCTACTACTGGTATTGGTGAAATCAACCTTCCTCCAAGGCAAAACGGTTCTAGTATAATGCCAGGAAAGGTCAACCCTGTTATCCCAGAAATGGTAAGTCAAGTTGCCTTTCAGGTAATTGGAAATGATGTAACCATAAGTTTAGCCGCTGAAGGTGGGCAACTAGAACTAAACCCTTTTGAGCCAGTAATATTCAAAAACTTATTTGAGTCTCTTGATTGTTTAACCAACGCCATTGCTTCACTTCGAATAAACTGTATTGATGGAATATCACCAAACATAGAGCATTGTCACAGTCTAGTTACAAACAGTTATAGTGTTGCAACAGCTTTATGCCCAGTTATAGGATATAACAAGGCTTCAAATCTAGCTAAAGAAGCTCTTAAAACAGGTTCTACTGTTAAGGAAGTTGCATTGCAAAATGGTTTTACTAATATTAATTTAGATAATCTTCTTGATGCACGAAAAATGACAGAGCCTCAAATACGCTACTTAAAAAGATAAGATAAACTAAAAAGATGTATGATTAACTCATACATCTACATCTTTTTATTTTTACACATCTTTTAAATAAATACTCTTTTAATTCCTGCAATTCTACTATGACCACTATTAACAATATTAGCCACTACGACTTTATTAGGCATAGCTTCTATGACTTTGTTGTTTCCTAAATATATTGCAATATGATTTACTCTTCCCGCTCCATTTTTATAGAACACTAAATCTCCACGCTGTTTCTTGTTATATGAAATTGTCTTTAATTTTTTACTCTTAAAAATGTTTCTAGATTCATATTCGTATTCTTTTTGTGAATGCCTAACAGGATTAATAGGATGCAAATCAATTCCTGCTGCATATAGGCCTTGCATAACTAATCCACTGCAATCAAGTCCTTGTCCTGGTTTACCAGATGCTCCTACAACATAATCATCGCCTCTATAATCTCTAGCTCTCCCTATCATCGCTTCAATACACTCTTTTTTCGTGCTCGTAGCATTAATTCTCATAGGAGACTTGTATGCACCAAGAGTATACCATGAATCCTTAGTAAATCCCATTTTAGTCCAAGTTTTTTCATCTACAATTCCCGTTGCCTTAATATTTTTCTTTATTTGAAATAGGCGTACCTTGTTTCTTGTTTCGTAGGTGTACCTTGGCCAATATTTATTTCCAATATGAAAATAATTATTAACTTTAAGTACTTTAAGACCCATTCTACCAATATTTAAATTGTAGTTTCCTCTATCCTTAAGATTAATAGAATTATGAATTTGGTAATATCCTTTTGGATTTTGGTATGCTCTTTTAACAGTTACATTTATTTCTGGTAAAGAAACTCCTTCTCCAATAGCAATGCTATCATCAAAAGTAGGAACAAATAAATACGACCCTGAAACCAAAGAATTATATTCCTTGCTTCCTGATTTGTTAACCCACTTCATAACAGGTAATAATATTGTCTCACCTTCAGCAAATTCTGTTTTATTTACAATAACTTGTAGTTCTCTTGGAAAATTAAGTTTTGCGGCAGTAGTTCCCGCTTTTACAGTTTTAACCAAGTCTTTATTATCTAAAGACTCAAAACTGTTAATAATGTGTTTAACTTCCAAATCCGGCTGCCCAATTTCCGGCTGCCCTATTTCCGGTTGACCCATTTCTGCTTGACCTACTCCTGGGATAACACCCCCAGATACATCTTCAGCGAGACCAACCGCTGGTATTAGATTACAGCACAAAATCAGTGATAAACCTATAGTCATTATAGTTTTCTTCAATAGTAACCCCTCCTTTATCTATCTCCTTTATTTTAACATATTATATTTACAATTCCAATTTATTTTGACATATTACTATATAATATGTTATAGTAGTAAATGAATTTTATAAAGGACAGTTCGTGACCATCCTGTCCATAAACAAAACTAGGGATTATCTATATTATAATAGAATAGTTTTTTGATGCACATTTTATATGTGTGTTTTTTATTGTAGTATTATAATCCAATTACAAAAGGAGATGAATAATGCCAAACGAATTAATTTTAATTGTAACTCTTGCAATTACCTACTCAACTGTTGTTCTATTTTACAAATACATGGGTAAAACAGGACTATATATATGGACAGCCATTGCAACCATAGCTGTAAATATTGAAGTTTTAATATTGGTTGATGCCTTCGGGATGGAACAAACCTTAGGAAATGTACTGTTTGCTTCAACATTTTTAGTAACTGATATTTTAAGTGAAACCGAAGGAAAACAAGCAGCGACTAATGCAGTTAAATTCGGAATAATTACCAGCTTAGTTTTTATACTTATAAGCCAATCTTGGTTCCTATATACACCAAATTCTAACGATTGGGCTATGGAGGCAATAAGGACTGTTTTTACCAATACCCCAAGGCTTATGCTTGTTAGTATTTCAGTATATGCCATTGCACAAGTTTTTGATGTTTTCACCTATCATACCATATGGAATCATACAACAAAACTTTTTGGTAATTCCAGAAAAGGTCTTTGGATTAGAAATAATGGTTCAACACTTTTATCCCAATTATTAAATACTGTTTTATTTAACTTTGGTGCATTCTATGGTTTGCATTCAATTAGTACAATTATAAATATCTGTATTTCTAGTTATGTAATATATATTTTCACAAGTATTTTAGATACTCCAGCAGTATACATTGCTCGCAGAATTTCAGAAAACAAAAAATCAAATTTACTAAATATGTAAAAAAAACCTTGAAAGCTTTGGCATAGAGCCAATCTTTCAAGGTTTTTTATTTTAAATTTTTGATTTAAAGAAAACTATTTTCCTGCTGCTGCTGCCTGCTGAGCTGCAACTTCTGCTGCGAAATCTTCTTCTTTCTTTTCAATTCCTTCACCAACTTCGTAACGAATCATTGATGCAACAGTCATATCTTTTCCGATAGTTTTTCCTGCTTCGGCAACATATCCCTTAACTGTTAAATCACCATTCTTAACGAATTTCTGTTCAACTAGGCAAACTTCTTTGATTTCTTTCTTGATTTTACCATCAACAATTCTATCAACCATTTCTGGTTTCTTGCCTTCATTTAGAACCTGCTGTTTTAGAATTTCTCTTTCGTGAGCAATGTAATCTTGATCTACAGATGTTTCATCTAAGAACTGAGGGTTCATTGATGCAACCTGCATAGCAACGTCCTTAGCAACAACCTGAATTTCATCAGCTGTAGCTTCTGTCTTAAGTCCAACAATAACACCAATTGTTCCATTACCGTGAATATATCCACCGTAAACAGTTCCATCAGCTGAGAATTTTTCAAATCTTCTGATGTTCATGTTTTCACCAATAGTTGCAATCTTGTTGTTAAGAGCATCTGAAACTGTACCATCTTCAAAAGATAAAGCCATAAACTCATCCATATTGTTTGCATTTGATTCTAAAGCTAATTTAGCTAATCCTTCAACAAAGTTAATGAAATCTTCATTCTTTGCAACAAAGTCTGTTTCAGAGTTAACTTCAACAATAGCTGCTTCCTTAGCATCTGCAGAAAATGCAATTCTTACTAGTCCCTGAGCCGCAACTCTGCCAGCTTTTTTAGCTGCCTTAGCTAGGCCTTTTTCTCTTAGTAATTCTACTGCTTTTTCAACATCGCCATCTGTTTCTACAAGAACCTTTTTGCAATCCATCATTCCTGCACCAGTGATTTCACGAAGTTCTTTTACTAAACTTGCTGTAACTGCCATTATGCTTCCTCACTTTCTGCTACTTCTGTAGCTTCACTTTCATCAAAGCTTTCTCCCTGTTTTGCTTCTAAAATAGCATCTGCCATTCCACCAGCAATTAATTTTACTGCTCTAATAGCATCATCATTAGCAGGGATAATGAAATCAACATCATCTGGATCACAGTTAGTATCTACAATACCGATTACTGGAATTCCAAGAATTCTTGCTTCTTTTACTGCGATTTTTTCTTTCTTAGGATCTACTACGAAGATTGCTCCTGGCATACCCTTCATATCTTTAATTCCGCCTAAGAATTTTTCTAATCTTTCATATTCTCTTTCAAGAGTTAATACTTCTCTTTTGTTTAATTTTTCAAAAGTTCCGTCTTCTGACATTCTCTTAATGTCGTTTAGTCTCTTAATTCTTGTTGAAATTGTTTTGTAGTTTGTAAGCATTCCGCCTAACCATCTCTGGTTTACGTAGTACATTCCACATCTAATTGCTTCGTCTTTAATTGCAGACTGAGCCTGTTTCTTAGTTCCAACAAATAGTACTGGTTTACCTGTTGCTCCTACTTCTTTCATGAAAGAATAAGCTTCATCAATCTTCTTTACAGTCTTCTGTAAATCGATAATGTAAATACCATTTCTTTCTGTAAAAATGTATGGAGCCATTTTAGGGTTCCATCTTCTTGTCTGATGTCCAAAGTGAACACCTGCTTCTAAAAGCTGTTTCATTGAAATTACTGACATATCGTCCTCCTGGTTATTTCCTTCCGCTGGTACTTATTCTTAAAAAGATCCATATATTATGGCACCACTTTTTAAATCGTACTGCGTGATTAATCTGTGAGTTCCATATTGAACACACTGTAATATTGTACAGTATTTCGCTTAGTAATGCAACAACTTTTTACCAGATTATTTATTGTTTTTCAAAAACTTAGCCCAAATATATTCCTCATATATTTCCTTTATTGTTCTTATAGCATTTTCTCCAAAAGATAGCAATGTACCGCTCTTAAATTTCACTCCATCAGAACAGATGCTGTCAATGTTTTCCATGTTCAAAACTATTTTAGCAGAAACCATTTCAAATTCCTCGCCTATAAGTTCTTTAAATTCTCCCAAGGTTGTTTTTTTTTTAGTTGATAGTCTTCTCCTTTGTGTGAACACGTTATATTAACATGTCCAGAAAAGTAATCTACCTCACTTAACACTAACGCTTTAACTTCTTCTTTTGTCTTTGCCATAATTTTTCTCATTTATATGCCTCCCTGAATTGTATTAAAAAAGCACCAAAACAGGATTGTTTTGGTGCTTTTTTTAACTTTATTATTCGCCCTGTCTCTTGTACGTAATATAATCTTCTACAATTTCTACCGCAGCTACAGAAACCGGCTTCTCAGAATTACCATTTTCAGCCAGCATTGGTTTTCCGTCTATAATATCTCTAGCTCTTTTAGCAGCTAGGCAAACCAAAGTATATCTACTATCGGCTTTTTTCCTTATTTCATTAACAGATGGGTATAACATTACACTTCCTCCTTGTATCTATCTATAACTTCTTTAATATTGTCATCAACTTTTAGGTGTTCTGCTTTAATAATCGCTTTCACATCATTAACAGCTTCTTCAACTTGATCATTAACTACAGTATAATTATACTCATTGGCATAACATATTTCATTAAATGCTTCACCGCATCTAATCTTTAAGCTTTCTTCAGTTTCAGAACCTCTTCCAACAATTCTGTCCTTTAGTGCCTTTAGTGATGGTGGCAAAATAAAAATCAAAACCGCTTCAGGATATGCTTTTTTTACTTGCATAGCTCCTTGCACATCAATTTCCAAAACAACATTTTTGCCCTTGTTTAATTCATCAACTACCATTTCCCTTGGAGTTCCATAAAAATTTTCAAAGACTCTAGCATATTCAAGTAAACCATTGTTCTCTATCATTTGTTCAAACTTATCTTTTGTAACAAAATGATAATTAACTCCATCTACTTCTCCAACTCTAGGTTTTCTTGTTGTTAAAGATATAGAAAAAACAAATCCCTCATCTTTAAAAAGCTCCTTGCATATTGTCCCTTTTCCAGTACCAGATGGTCCAGAAATAACTAATAATAGTCCTTTATTCATTATATCTCCCAAACAAAATCAATTCTTAATTTATTTAAAATGCAATTATAACACTTAAAAATCAATATTTCAATTGAAATTACTCAATATTTTGAACCTGTTCTCTGATTTTTTCAATTTCACTTTTAATTTCTAGTACTGTTTCAGTAATTTCAAGGTCATTTGCTTTTGATCCTATAGTATTAGTTTCTCTGTTCATTTCTTGTACTAAAAAATCTATTTTCTTTCCTTCAGATTTACCACTATCTTTGACAATTTTATTTAATTGAATAATGTGACTATCCAATCTAACAAGTTCTTCTGTCACATTGGCCTTATCGGCAAATATTGCTGCTTCAACCATAATTCTATCTTCTGGTATTTCAACACTGTTTGATAGCAACTCAGTTATTCTTGCCTGCAATTTCTTTGTGTATATTTTCCCTACAAGTGGCGCTTTTTCTTCAATTTTATTAACATAACTTCTAATCAGATCGCCTCTCATTAAAATATCTTCGCCTAATTTTTTACCTTCAATTTCTCTCATTTTATCGAAATTATTTAAGGCATTAATTACAGCTTCTGATATAGTCTTCTTTACTTCTTCCTCGTCTTCAATATCCGGGATTGACTTCATTACATCTGGCAAGGCCGCAAGATGGCTTAGAGAGATTTTTTCCCCAAGGTCAAAAGAATTATTTAGTTCTACAAGGTTATCGTAATACTGCTTAGCAACAGTTGTATTAAGTTTAATTCTAACGTCATCTTCTGTTAGGTTTTCTACAATAACAGAAATATCAAGTTTGCCTCTCTTGACTGTTTTCTTGATTATAGACTTAATATGCTCTTCTAAGAAAGAATACCTTCTTGGTAGTTTTGTGTGAATGTCCATATATCTATGATTCACTGATTTCATTTCTACAATAATATTTCTTTTGCCATCATTAAATTCGCCTTTTCCAAAGCCTGTCATACTTTTTATCATACAATTTTTCTCCTTTTTGTGTCTAATTTATGATACTATTAGTATAACATATTTACAGAAAGAAAGGAATAGTTTATGGCATTTGACGGTATTGTATGTAGCGCTATAGTTAGCCAGTTACGAGATTCAATTTTATTAGGCAAAATAGAAAAAGTTCACCAACCAGAAAAAGATGAACTTATTTTTGTTATACACACTAAGACTGGCAAGAAAAAGTTATATATGTCTGCAGCTTCTAGTCACATGGGACTTTATCTCACTGATATGGATTATCAAAATCCTAGTGCCCCACCTAGTTTTTGCATGCTTTTAAGAAAGCATTTACAAAGTGGACGAATAATTAATATTACCCAAAAAGATTTTGAGCGTATTATTGAAATAGATTTTGAAACTAGAGATGAACTTGGTTTTGAGGCGAACAAAAAACTAATTATAGAAATAATGGGTAAGCACAGTAATATTATCCTAGTTGATTCAAAGGAGAACAAGATTCTTGATTGTATAAAAAAGATTTCATTTGATCTTAGTAGAGCTAGGCAAATCTTACCTGGTTTACAGTACGAATATCCTCCTTCACAAGATAAAATAGCTTTTACAAGTATTACTCCCCATAACATCTCTCATTGTAACTCTTCTAAGGATTTACTTGGAACAATTCAAGGTATATCTCCTTTGATTGCTGAAGAACTTTTCGCATCATCAGATATTGGTTTTAAAATTACATCCTTACAAGATAGAATTAAAGCAATGGATTACAAACCTACTGTATACTTTAAAGATAATAATGATCCCTTGGATTTTCATGTTTTGCCTCTAGACTTTTATTCCGATGTAAAACAGAAAACTTTTGACTCCATTAGCCAATGTATTCAATATTTTTATATGCACAAAGATAGTGCAAATAGAGTCAAGCAAAAATCTTCAGATTTAGTTAGAGTTATAAACGGTCTTATCAAGAAGCATTATCTGAAAAAACAAAGATTATTAGAAGATATTGAAAAAGCGAAGAATGCAGATAGATATAAACTTCTAGGCGAACTGATTACAGCAAATATATATTTAATTGAAAAGGGGATGGAAAAGGTTGACGTAATCAACTATTACGACAATAAAGAGACAACTATTCCTTTGGATAGCAAATTAACGCCTTCTCAAAATAGTCAAAAATACTACAAAAGATATAACAAGGCTAAAACAGCTATTATTGAAAAGCAAATTCAACTTGATGACAATGAAAAGGAAATTCAGTATTTAGAATCAGTGTTAAGCCACATAGATCTATCTCAAAAAACCGAAGAGATAGATTTAATTAAAGATGAATTAATCGAGTCTGGTTATATAAGATTAAGAAAAAAAAATAATCAAAAGAAAAAAAAGAATAAGTCAGAACCATATCTTTACAATACTTCCGATAATCTTAGAATATTAGTTGGCCGTAATAATAAAGAAAATGATATTCTGACTTTTAAAACTGCCAATAGAACGGATATATGGTTCCATACAAAAGACATTCCTGGCTCTCATACAATTCTGTTTACCCAAGGTAATATTCCCTCTGATACTGCAATATTTGAAGCAGCCGCAATAGCTGCATATCATAGCAAAGCTCAAAAATCAGAAAACGTACCTGTTGATTATACTCAGGTACGCTTTGTTAAAAAACCTTCTGGTGCTAAACCAGGGATGGTAATATTTACTGACAATAAAACAGTATACGTCACTCCTAAACTCCCAGAGTAAACTTAACTGCGTAGGCGATAACTTCATCGCCTTCGCTTTTTTTGCCGCCATTATGAATTTCGTGTTTCAATCCTTGCCATGTAATAAATTGACAAAGATTTCCTTCGTTTTCTTTTATTTTTTCACTACCTTTTAATGCACAAATTGAATCTTCATCTCCATGCATTAGTAGCAAGGGTTTAGTATTTCCTTCACCTTTAATTTCTTGCTTGCCTTCAGCCATAGCTATTCCTATATCAAAGCCTTCAGCTGCGCACAGAAGAGATACTCTACTATGTGTTAAAGGGTGATCATTATATCCTTTAACATATTTCACATTTCCTAACTCCGTCTCTTTGATGTTGGATGAAATAGTTAACTTAGGTATGACTTTAGATAAGGCTTTCACCGTTTTATAGAGAGGTCTTGGTACTTCTTTCACTAAATATATCCAAGGTGCAGATATAATATATCCAGCTAATTCTCCGTTATATCTTCCCCTGTATCTATAATCCAACCCAATATTCCCTCCCATACTGTGTCCGTATAATACTACTTCACATGTTGGATGCTTATCTTTTATATATTCTATCAATGTATCAATATCTTTTAAAACATCTACTCTCGGTGCACAGTGGCCTTTTTTACCATAACTTTTGCCATGTCCTTTTAAATCCATAGCAAAAACCGCAATGTTATTTTCATTAAAGATTTTCGCCATCCTATGGTATCTTCCAGCATATTCTCCAATTCCATGAATCAAGCATATACATTTATCCGGATTTTTAATATCCCATTGATAACCAATCAAATGACCTTCTTTATAATTATTAAGTATAAATTCATTCATCTTTGTATTTCTCCTTTTGTTAAATATAGCCTTATTTTCTTTAAAAACGGGCCTTTTTTGTTAAATAAGCGGCCTTTTCCCACTATTTTCAAAATATACAACATTTTCCTTGATTATTAGTTTATTTAGAATTATACTATAAATAAACTAACCCTTTAAAAATGAAAGGAGGCAATTATGAGCAACAAACTTTGTGACCTATGCGAAAGTTACAGTCATCACTTCGTAACTTTTTACGGCAAATGCGTCTGTGAAGATTGCATAAACGACATAAAAGCTTTTGAAGTTGATTTCGAAAGATATAAAGAAATCGTTTGAAGTCAAAAGTTAGAAAGAAAAGAGACTTCTTTCATTAATTTGCCACAAGAGATGATTAAAAATACAGGTTCTATCTTTAATCATTTCTTTTTTTTGATTTTTGTCTGGCTATTCTTTTCTTAGTTTTCTTCTTCATAATAGAATATCCAAAACGTCCTAATGGTTCCTTCTTAATTCCAAAATACTCACCATGATTATAGCAAACCATTTTAGCCTTATCTAACTCTATTCTTCCATTTTCATTAATAATGTTTTCCTCAACATTCACATTTACTATTTCTGCAATATACATATCATGAGTGTTCATTCTTCTAACATCAATGACCTTACATTCCAGGGATACTGGACATTCTTTTATCATTGGAGCTGCAACAACTTGTCCCTTTTCTCTTGTTAGATTTTGTTCCTTCCATTTGTCCACATCTCTACCAGACTTAACGCCACAATAATCTGTTGCAAATGCTAATTTCTCATTAACTAAATTAATTACAAATTCTTTGTTATCCTCAATAATATGATGGGAAAATCTTTCTTTTCTTACTGAAACATATGTTGTCGGTGGATCAGAATTTATTATTCCTGTCCATGCTATAGTAATAATATTGTTTTCCCCTTCCATTGTTCCTGCAGATACCATTACTACTGGAACAGGGTTTAGCATAGTGCCTGGTTTAAAAGATTTTTTTGACATCTATTATTCCTTTCTCAATTTATCTAAAACATTTATAAATTCACTTGGCAATTCACTCTCAAACTCCATATATTGGCCAGTCCTAGGATGAATAAACCCTAATAAGTAGGCATGTAACATTTGACCTTCTAACTTATATTTTTGTTTTGCTTGACCATATACCACATCTCCCAATAATGGATGATTAATATCTGCCATATGTACACGAATTTGATGTGTTCGCCCAGTTTCTAATCTTGCTTCTATTAAACAGAATTTAGAGAGGCGTTCTAAAACTTTGTAGTGAGTAACAGCCCTTTTGCCATTTTCATAATCTACAGCCCTAAGAAGGCGATTTTTTTTATTCCTGCCAATAGGTTTATTTATGGTTCCTTCATCTTCTTTAAAATTATTATAGACAACAGCCTTATATCCTCTAGTGCTACTGTGATTAGCAAGCTGCTCAGCAAGCCCCTCATGGGCAAAATTAGACTTAGCGATCATTATTAAGCCACTAGTGTCTTTATCTATCCTATGGACAATTCCTCTTCTCAAATCTCCATTTATATCAGATAAATTATCACCACAATAATAAAGCAAACCATTCATTAGTGTTCCTGTATAATTACCAACACCAGGATGAACTACTACGCCCTTATCCTTATCTAAAACTAATATATCCTCGTCTTCGTACACAATATTAAGCTTCATTTTTTCAGGAGTTGGAGTAATCTCTTGTTTTTCAGTAACCTCTATTTCAATTATATCCCCTTGATTTACCTTTTCTTTTTTGCTAGTGCATACTTTGCCGTTAACTATTACTCCACCTTCTTCAATTACTTTTTGGCAATAGTTTCTAGATTTATCCTCTATATTATTTGTTAAGAAAGTATCTAGTCTACAGTTTTCTACTTTTTCGCTAGCGATAAATTTACTTTTCAATCGAACCCTTCCCTTCTATAAAAACAACATAAATACAAATCAAAGCACATCCAAGGCAAACACAAATATCAGCAAAATTAAATATTGCAAAATTGTTTAAATCCAAATAATCTGTAACGGATCCTAAAAAAAGCCTATCAATAAAATTACCAATTCCTCCACCAACTAAAAGGGAAGCTGCAACTAAGGCAACTTTGTTATTTCCTCTCTTTCCTCTAATAATATAAATAAAACCAGCAACAATAATTAACAAGGGTAGCCCTATTAATATTATTCTCTGTCCTGACAACATGCTAAACGCAGCGCCATAGTTTTCTATATATGTAAAAGAAAAAAAGCCTTCTATAATTGGATGGGTCTCACTTAAATATAGGTTACTTCTAACAAATACTTTTATTATTTGATCTATGATTACAACTACTGCAACAATAACTATGTACATAAAAAACTACGGGGCATAACTGCCCCGCCTCCTAACTTCTATTCGTATTTGATATTGATTTTAGTTTTTCTGTCTGTTTCAGAATCACTGTTTTCATTACTTGCAAATAACGCATTTAACTCATCATCCTTAGATGGTTCTAGATTAATACCTGTATTGTTATTCATCTTTGTTAATTCACGTTCAAGCATTTTAGTATATTCTTCTTTAAATATTCTATAATTCTTTGCAAGTTCAGCACTTTCTTCTTTTAATTTTTCTGACTGGAGTTTTGCATCTTTTAGTATTAGTTCTGCATCAGCTTCAGCATTACTGATTAAAATTTTTGCACGTTTTTCAGAACTTGCTGAAATATCATCCATAAGCGCTTTAGCAGTTTCTAAAGTTTCTCTAATTGAAATATCAGTGCCATCAATATCGCCTTTTTCTTTTTCTAAAGTAGCAACTTGAGCTTTAAGATTAATATTCTCTTTTACTAGTTTCTCTAAATCTAAAGTAATAAGATCTAAAAACATGTCTACTTCTTCTTCACTATATCCTCTAAAAGATTTAGTAAACTCCTTATTTTGTATTTCTGCTGGTGTTATCATATCAATTACCTCCAAGTATCCTTATTAAATCCATTAAGCCCTGAAAACTCAAATTCATTATTGCCACCGTTATCTGTAATATCAACATTTTCTGGTGCAAAAACAAAAATATTATTTGCAATTTTCTGCACATTTCCATTTAATGCATACGTCGCCCCACTTAAAAAGTCGAATATTTTTCTTGCAGTTTCAGAATCCAATTTTTCTAAATTAACAATAACCGGTCTTCTTTCTTTTAAAGAATCTACCAGTCTTGATGCTTCATCAAAGGCTGTAGGTTCTATGACTACCATTTTTAAAGCAGAAGCTGATGGAGAAACTCTACTTCCCATTGGAACTACATTTTCTCTAGCAGTGCGTTGAAACCTTGGCTTCGGCTCTACAGGTTGTCTTTCTATGCGGTTTTCCGCCTCTTCTATTTCTTCTTCTGTAATATCATCATCTTCAATTTCTTCAATTCCTACTAAATCCTTTAGTTTATCAAATACTCCCATTTCAACCTCCTACAATTAGTAAACACGTCTTCCAAAAATAGCACTTCCTACTCGTACTAAATTTGAACCTTCATCCATTGCCACAATATAATCGTGTGACATTCCCATAGATAAATATTTGAACTCCAAGTTTGGATGCTCAATATTTTTATATTCATCATACTGTTTTCTCACAGCTTCAAAATACTCTCTAACATTTTCCGTATCACTTTCAAAAGGTGCTATACACATTAAACCTTTAATATTAATGTTCGGACATGTTTCTAGAATTTCATTTATAAGATTTTTTGTTTCTTCTAATGAAACCCCAAATTTACTTTCTTCTTCTGCTGAGTTAACTTGGATTAGAATGTCCATTGTAATTCCAGCGTTTTTTGCTCTTTTTTGTATCTCTTTAGCAAGTTTATACGAATCAACTGAATGAATCATAGAAACCTTATCAATAATATATTTCACCTTATTTGTTTGAAGGTGACCAATTAAATGCCATTTAACAGGTTTTACTAAATCATACTTATCTAATATTTCCTGTACTTTGTTTTCACCAATGTCGGTAATACCCCCATCAATAGCAACATTTATTTCTTCTGGTGTATGAGTTTTAGTTACTGCTACAAGTAGCACTCCTTCTCTTAATGTTTTTTTTATTTCTTTAATGTTTTCAACAATATGCTCCATTTTATCGCCTTCCTCTTTGATACGGCCTAAGGATTTTTTATAATCTCATCATAAATCTTTACGCTTTCACAAAGTTTTCCTTTCCCATCGTAAAAATATCCTTCTGATACAACAGACATCTCACTATCATTACCTAACACTTTAATAGGAACAAATTTTTCTTCACCTGTTTTTTGAATTACTTTTACGCCAACCTTATCTTTTTTAGTCGTAATACAATTATTAGGAATTAATATTCCCTCAATATCCAAGGTAATTATCTCTACGTCAGCACTTCTGATTTTGTTAAAGTTCTTGTACATTCTATTAGTTGAAAATAGCACTCTCCAATCATCGCCTTCAGGTATAATTTTTTCAACAGTAGCTCTTACTTCTCCATCTTTAAACTTAACAGTAACTCGATTTCCTTCAACAAATCGACTTGTTTTTTCCGATTCAATGAAACACATCATATACCATTTACTGTTATCTGTTATTTTAAATAATGGCTCGCCCTTGAAAATTTCATCTCTTCTTACATCTTCAACGCCATCTTTATATTTCTCTGCTGTACTTTTTTCAATTTTAGAAAAGTTCTCAACTTTAAACATGTTTTCATAACCATCTATATAAGTTGAAAAAACACCCTTACGCTTTGCATATTCTCCATTTGTCTTAACAAAATCTCCATCTAGGTTGTTCATTATGTTTCCATATTTCCCTCCACTATTGGCAGAATTGTCCGATTTGTTTTTTGAAGCAACTTCTTTTAAATCTAAAGTCTTACTTCCCTTTTTGATTTGACGTCCTTCTTCAACTCTATACTCTGCTTCTCCATTTTTAGTAGAAGCATATACAGTCTCATCTCTAAGAACATAAATTTCCGTTTCTTCAACAGTTGTTAATTTACCATATTCGATTGTCATTGTAGGTGTTACCTTGTTAATAATATTAGGCAGAATTTCCGTAATTAAATACAAGCCTAAAGCAACACATATAAGTAATAAAATAGTTTTCTTTTTTATCTTTGGCATAATACATCTCCATATATTATTTTACACCATTTTTTTAACTTTTTCCAATACTATTTTTTCGTCCTTAGACAAACTATCAGTACTTTCACAGAATTTTTCAAATAAATCTGGACGCCTTTCTTTTGTTATCTCTAAGGATTTTTCAAACTGCCATAAATGTATTAATTTATGATTGCCATTAGTTAGAATTTCAGGGACATGATGACCCCTATATTCTCTTGGCTTTGTGTATTGTGGATGTTCAAGTAAACCAGAATAAATCGATTCTTCCGTAGCAGATGTAGATGCCCCTAAAACTCCAGGGACAAGTCTTGCCACAGAATCTATCAAAACAATTGCTGCTGGTTCGCCTCCAGTTAAAATATAGTCTCCTATTGATATTTCTTCAATATCATACTCTTCAAATACTCTTTGATCAATGCCTTCATAGTGGCCGCAAAGTATTACTAAATTTTCCTCATTGGCCAATTCAAATACCTTTTCTTGATTTAATACTTTGCCTTTAGGTGACATATATACAATTCTTTTTCCCTTAGCCGAAACATGATCTAATGCCCTTGCTATTGGTTCAATTTGCATTAACATTCCAACGCCACCACCAAAAGGATAGTCGTCCACCTTTTTGTGCTTATTCAAAGTAAAGTCACGAATATTTGTTAATTCAATTTCCAAAATATTATTTTCACATGCTCTACCGACAATACTACTATCTTTTACAGCCGTAAACATTTCCGGGAACAAAGTTAATACATTAATCTTCATATAACCCCTCAATTACTTTTACCTTAATTTTTCTTTCTTCCATATTTATTTCTAGGATATACTCATCCACACCTGGGATTAGAATATCACTCTTATTTTCTCTTTTAACTACATATAGTTTCTGAGGTACATTGGTATTTATATCACTTAATTTACCTAAATACTCACCTGTATCAGACACTACATCCATTCCAATCATATCTCTAATATAAAACACTCCAGGCGGAAGTTCTTCTAAGTCTTCTTCCTTCATATATAGCATCTTACCCTTTAGAGCTTCACTTTGATCTCTATTATCTATACCTTTAAACTTAAGTATTACCATATGGTCTTTGTATCTTACTTTATCAATCTGATACAAATCATTTTCAACATATATTTCTTCTAAACGTTCAAACCTCTCTAGTTGATCTGAGTAATTATAAACTTTTAATTCGCCCTTCAAACCAACCACATTTACTATTTTACCTATTTCAATTTTACCCATATTTTACTCCATTTAGAACACAAGCACATATACAACTGTATATGTGCTCTCAAAATTTATTGAACTATTTCAACTACTACTTTTTCGTTCGCCTTAATAGCTGCTGCTTTTACAACTGTACGAAGAGCCTTAGCTATTCGTCCGTGTTTTCCAATCACTTTACCCATATCTTCTGGGGCAACTTTAAGCTGGACAATAGTAGTTTGCTTGTCCATTGACTTCGAAACTTCTACAGCTTCTTTATCGTCAACTAATGACTTTGCAATTACTTCAACCAATTCTACCATTAGTCTTCACCGCTTTCCTTAATTAAATGATGCCTGCTTTTTTTAATAATGCTTTAGCTGTGCTTGTAGGCTGTGCACCTGTGCTTAACCATTTCTTTGCTTTTTCTTCATCAATTTTGATGTCAACTGGTTCAGTCATTGGGTTGTAGAATCCAATTTCTTCGATAAACTTTCCATCTCTTGGTGAACGTGAATCTGCAACAATTACTCTATAAAAAGGCTTCTTGTTTGCACCCATTCTCTTTAATCTAATTTTTACCATTTTTAATTCCTCCTATTTTTTTGTTATTGTAAACCTTTAAACATTTTTGGTAGTTTTGCGTTTGGCTTTGAAAACTGTTTCATCATCTTCTTTGCATCTGTGTAACGCTTAACTAAATTATTTATTTTGCTAACAGGTTGTCCTGAACCTGCGGCAATTCTCTTTCTTCTACTCGCATTAAGAATTGAAGGATCTTTCCTTTCTGCTTTTGTCATGGAGTAGATTATAGCTTCCATTTGAACAAATTCTTTTTCACCTCGTTCAATATCTTCTTCGCTCATTTTGTTAGCACCAAGTCCTGGAACCATGCCGATAATCTTCGCCACACCACCCATTTTCTTGATTTGACCCATTTGATCTAAGAAGTCTTCTAAAGTGAATTGATTCTTTTTTAGTTTTTGTTCAAGTTTAGCTGCCTGTTCATCGTCATAAGCGGCTTCTGCAGTTTCGATAAGAGACATTACATCACCCATACCTAATATTCTGCTAGCCATTCTTTCCGGATGGAAAGGCTCTAGGGCATCCATTTTTTCGCCCATACCTATAAATTTAACAGGTTTCCCTGTAACTTTTTTTGCTGATAAAGCAGCACCGCCTCTAGAGTCACCATCCATCTTAGTCATGATAATACCATCAATTCCAAGTCTTTCATTAAACCCTTCAGCAGCATTCACTGCATCTTGTCCTGTAAGTGCATCAACAACCAACAATATTTCATGTGGTTTAACCGCTCCCTTAATAGTAACAAGTTCATCCATTAATGCTTCATCTATTTGTAATCTACCTGCAGTATCCACAATCAAAACATCATGGCCCTTTAATTCTGCTTCTTTCATTGCTGTCAAAGCAATTTTCTCAGGTTCCTTGCAGTCCCTCATAGTGAAAACAGGTGTATCCACAGATTTACCAACAACCTCTAATTGATCAATAGCTGCTGGTCTATATATATCACATGCACAAAGCATTGGATTTTTGCCATTTTTCTTAAGCCATGAGGCTAATTTACCACAAGTTGTTGTTTTACCAGTTCCCTGCAAACCTACCATTAGCAATACAGTAAAACCTCTAGGTGAATATGTCAATTTACTATTTGACCCACCCATTAATTCCGTTAACTCACTGTCAACAATTTTAACAACCTGTTGTGCTGGTGTTAAACTTTCTAACACATCAGCCCCTAGGGATTTTTCTTTAACTGTCTTTACGAAGTCTTTTACAACCTTAAAGTTAACATCTGCTTCTAAAAGAGCAAGTTTAACCTCTCTCATAGCTGTATCAATATCTTTTTCAGTTAACGAGCCTTTACCTTTAAGGCCTTTAAAGACGTCTTGTAATTTGTCAGATAATCCTTCAAATGCCATAATAGCTCCTTTCTACTGTTCTCCCATATTATCAATTATCCCTTTAATATATGTGAGTTTATCTTTAACCATACTATTGATTTGATTTTCTAAAATCAATTTATTTAATTCCTTATCAACTAATTTGATAACATTTCTATTCTTTTCAAATTTTGCAACTAGACCTAGTTTTTTTTCATAAGACAAAAGTGATTTTTCCGCATTCTTAAGTGAATCATGAACACCCTGCCTGCTAATTCCAAATTCTTCAGCAATTTCAGAAAGTGATAAATTTTCATCATGATAAAGTTCTATAACGTCCTTTTGTCTCTTTGTTAAAAGTTCACCATAAAAGTCATACAGCAAACTAGATTTTGCAATTTCATCAATCATTTTAACTATGCCCTTTCAGTCAATATAGTAATTTTTTAAATCACCACTCAAATTAGAATAGCATAGTCTTGTATGTGTGTCAAGTGTTTTTACTTGATTCACCCGTCTTTTTCAGCAGAATCCTTAAGTCTTCTCATAAACAATAAAAACAAAATTCCTGTTGTAATTGCAGAAGTTATATCTGATATAGGTTCTGCAATAATAATACCTTTTGGCCCTAGGAATCGTGGCAAAATTATTGCAAGAGGAATAAGCAGTATCACCTTACGAAGCAATGCCAAAAATAAAGAAATTTTAGCTTGTCCCATACCCATAAATGCCGATTGACATGCCATCTGAATACCAAAAATAAATATTCCAAAAGTGAATATAGGTAAAAGATTTCCAACTAACTCTATCAACTCTATATTTGATGAAAATACCCTAGCAAAAATCTTTGGGAATAGCCCAGTAAGAATAGTTGCCAAAACAGTAATAGTAACAGTAATTATTAAAATCCTTTTAAATGCAGACTTAACTCTTCCAATATTATTAGCCCCATAGTTATAACTAATAATCGGTTGTGTCCCTTGGGTTAATCCCATAATTGGAATAACTATAACTTGCATAACGCTTTGCATAATAGTCATAGCTCCAACATACATATCTCCCCCATACCTTTGAAGACCTACGTTAAAAGTAATATTAATCAAGCTCTCAGTAATTTGCATTATAAATGGTGAAATTCCTAACCCTAAAATGGCAAACACAATTTTTTTCTCAAACTTTAAATTTTTCCTCTTAATCTTAATTATTGTTTTAGAAGAAATTAAAAATCTAACTACCCATATACTTGTTATCCCTTGGGAAATAACCGTTGCAATAGCCGCACCTCTAACCCCCATATCTAACAAAAATATAAATATTGGGTCTAGAACAATATTAAAAACTGCTCCAATTAATACAGAAATCATAGCAATTTTAGAATATCCCTGACATGTAATAAATGTATTTAATCCCAGTGAAATCATAACAAAAATAGATCCCACAGCATATATTCCTAAATATTCAGCAGCATACCCATATGTGCTTTCACTTGCCCCAAAAGCATATAGTATTTTTTCTTTAAAGAAAAACACGCTCATAGACAGTATTATGGCTAAGAGAAGTAAAAGGGCAGTGCCATTACCTAATATTTTTTCAGCTCGCTCTTTATCTTTTTTTCCTAAAGAAATCGCTGCCAAAGGTGCACCACCAGCGCCAACAAAAGCACTAAATGCAGAAATAGCCATAATAATCGGCATGCACAAACCAATACCAGTCAATGCTAAATGGCCTTCACCTGGAATATGTCCTATATACATTCTGTCTATTATATTATAAAAAACATTTACTAGTTGAGCCGCTACTGCTGGCAAAGCCATACTAATAATCAACTTGCCTATTGGCTCAACACCTAATCTGTTTTCTTCCATAGTAAATATATCTCCTCTAATAAACAAAGGAAGGTTACCCCTCCTTTATTTTATCTTAATTTTTCATTTTGTATTCTAACTTTAGTCCACCTTGATCTTCATTAATACTCAAAACCTTACTTATTTGATCAAACTCCGTGGTTTTCTTCAAATTGATTGACGCAAAAATCTTGTCAAACATAGTTTGTTCATTTGGTTTATAAGTTATAAATTCTATTCCTGCTAAATTCATATCATCCTTCATCATTGAAATAGCTTCTTCTTTAGTAGCAATATGATCAACTAGGCCTTTAGCCTTTGCTTGCTTAGCAGTATAAACTCTGCCATCAGCAATTTTTTTTGCTTCACCTACTGACATATCTCTACCTTTAGCCACAATGTTTACAAATTGATTATAGCTCTCATCAACAATAGATTGATATATCTTTTTTTGTTCTTTGGTAAGTTTTTCCACAGGCGAGCCCATGGCTTTGTTGTTACCCGCAGTTATAGTCTCGTGTTTAATGCCATGTTTATTCATAAATCCACTTAGGTCAAATATTGTACCTATAGTAACACCAATAGACCCTGTCAAAGTATTTCTGTTTGCAATTATTTTGTCAGCATTTGCAGAAATATAATATCCTCCTGATGCAGCAGTAGCTGCAAAGTAGGCATAAACAGGTCTCTTAGTTTCCTTTTGATATTCTTTTAATTTAACATACAGCTCATCACTTTCATAAACTCCGCCACCAGGTGTATTTACAAATAAGAAAATACCTTTATTGTTTTCCATCCCCTTTAAATTTTCAATAGAATCTAAAGTGAATTTATGGTCATAGGAATTATCACCAAGTAATCCACTTTCACTAGAAGAGATAGTGCCATTTACATTTAGTACTGCAACAAAATCTTCCCCTGAAGAAATATTCTTATTACTTCTGCTATCTTCCGAAACATTAACCGAAACACTGGAAAATACAAATCCAAGTAAGCATAGTACTAAAACTATGCTTACGAATATTATAATTGGTTTTTTCTTACTTTTTTTAGTATCCATTATTTTTTATCCTTGATATCATTAATACGCTTTTGTACAAATTCATCAACATTCATTTCACCAAGCTCACCTTCAACATTATGTCTTAAAGTTAATGTCTTAGCTTCAGCTTCTCTTTCACCTATGATGCCAATATAGGTAACTCTTTCATTTCTAGCTTCTCTTAATTTATATCCGATTTTTTCATTTCTTGTATCAAGTTCAACTCTAATTCCAGCCTGTTGAAGTTTTGCAGCAATTTCTTCTGCATATGGTTCAAACGCCTCTGCAACAGTAAGTAATTTAACCTGAACTGGTGCAAGCCATAATGGGAATTTACCTGCATAATGTTCAGTAATAATACCGATAAATCTTTCGATTGATCCAAATATTACTCTATGTATCATAACAGGTCTGTGTTTTTCACCATCAGAACCAACATATGTTAGGTCAAATCTTTCTGGCATCATATAGTCAAGCTGTATTGTACCGCACTGCCATGTTCTTCCAATTGAATCTTCTAAATGGAAGTCAAGTTTAGGACCATAGAAAGCACCATCACCTTCATTAATAATGTATTCCAAACCTTCTTCTTCCATAGCTTCTCTTAGAGCATCTGTTGCCTTGTCCCATAATTCAATTGTACCGATATATTTCTTTTCAGGTCTTGTTGAAAGCTCGATATGATACTTGAATCCAAAAATTTCGCTATATACATAATCGATTAGCTTTATTACACCTTTAATTTCATCTTTAATCTGTTCAGGTAACATGAAGATATGTGCATCATCCTGAGTGAAAGTTCTAACCCTCATTAATCCATGTAAAGCTCCTGAAAGTTCATGTCTATGAACCTGACCTAATTCTCCAATTCTCATTGGAAAATCTCTGTAAGAATACATCTTTCTCTTATATGCCAACATTGAACCTGGGCAGTTCATAGGTTTAATTGCATAATCTTCTCCATCAATTTTTGTGAAGTACATATTATCTTTATAATTATCCCAGTGACCTGAAGTATGCCATAAATCTTCATTAAGAATTAGTGGTGTTTTGATTTCTTCATATCCATTTAATTTATGAATTTCTCTCCAAAAACGTTCAAGTTCATTTCTAAGAACCATTCCTTTTGGCATGAAGAATGGGAAGCCTGGTCCTTCTTCATAAATTGCAAAAAGATCCATCTCCTTACCGATCTTACGGTGGTCTCTCTTCTTAGCTTCTTCAATTTTCTTTAGGTATTCATCTAATTCAACCTGACTTGGGAAGGATGTACCATAAATTCTCTGAAGCATTTTTTTGTCTGAGTCACCTCTCCAGTATGCACCTGCCACACTTGTTAGCTTTACAGCCTTAATATTGCTAGTTTTTTCCATATGAGGTCCAGCACATAGGTCGAAGAAATCTCCCTGTTTATAAAAAGACAGAATTTCGTCTTCTGGTAGATCTTCAATTAATTCAACCTTATAATCTTCACCTTTTTCCTTCATAACTTTAATAGCTTCTTCTCTAGATAGTTCATATTTTTCTAGAGGCTTTCCCGCTTTAATAATCTTTTTCATTTCTTTTTCTATTACTTTTAAATCATCGTCTGTAAATTTATGATCTAAATCGAAGTCATAGTAAAACCCATTATCAATTGCAGGTCCTATTGCTAATTTCGCATCAGGCCAAATATTCTTTACCGCTTCAGCTAAAATATGAGATGTAGTATGTCTATACGCATTTCTCACTTCTTCATTATTAAAATCTATTACTTGCTTTGCCATTTTAAAACTCCTCCATAGCCAACTCTATCAACTTATCAATTAATCCATTATACTGTATTCCCGTGGCTTCCCATAACTTTGGATACATACTAATCTTAGTAAATCCTGGTATGGTGTTAATTTCATTAAATACGATTTCTCCATTATCCGTATAGAAAAAATCTACTCTAGAAAATCCACGACATGAAAACAATTTATATATTTCAACTGCCGTATTACGAATTCTCTCAATTTCGCTATCCGGCAAGTCATCAACAATCTTTGTTAATGATGCACCATTATTATACTTTGCATCATAATCATAAAATTCATTTGCAGCAATTATTTCCCCTACCAAAGAAGCTTTAGGTTTTCTGTTCCCTAATACTGCAACCTCTATTTCTCTACCTTTAATACCCTTTTCAATTAATATTCTATGATCAATCTCTGCTGCCCTTTTAATTCCTTCAAACAGTTCTCTATTACTATTTACCATAGTAATACCAACTGAAGACCCAGTATTAGCCGGCTTTACAAAAAAAGGATACTCATAATTAAGTTTAGTTTCAATTTCTTTAATCACTTCCAAAGGGCTACTTGAGAAATCGTACCTATCTGTATAGCAATATTCTGCCTGAACTATATCCGTATTAGATACTATCAGTTTGGATATTATTTTGTCCATTCCAATTGCACTTCCAAGCACCTTTGAGCCAACATAGGGAATTCCTGCCATCTCGAAAACTCCTTGTATAGCACCATCTTCACAATATTTCCCATGCATAATTGGAAAAATACAATCCAAATCATATAAGGTGCCACTGCTAGTTTTAAAGCCTTTTGGGTTCCTTGATAATAGCAATGATCCTTCTTCATTTGATTCATGCTCATTCCACTTACCACTACCAATTTCTTCAGGTGTGGCCTCTGTTAAATACCAGATGCCTTCTTTAGTAATCCCAACAGTACGAATTTCATATTTTTCTTTATTTATGTTATTTAAAACTGAAGCAGTGGACATACAAGAAACCTCGTGTTCCAAAGATGGACCACCAAATAAAATCAACAGTTTTATTTTATCTGTATTCATATAACCCCCTACTTTTTATTTGCTCTTTTATATGCCAAAATCGCTTCATCAATATCCGAATCTAATATCATCTTACCATTTTTCATTACTATTCCTCTTTCACAAAAGTCTTTTGCCGTTTTCGTAGAGTGTGTAACAAATAACAATGTAATCTCATCTTTATCCATAATGTCGTTAATTTTATCTCGACACTTCTGTCTAAAAGCTGCATCGCCAACAGATAAAGCTTCATCTACTATTAATATTTCCGGATTAATATTTACATTTATAGCAAATCCCAACCTTGCTTTCATTCCACTAGAATAGGATCTTACTGGTTGGTCTATATATACCCCTAATTCGGAAAATTCAATAATCTCATTTTCCAAATCTTTGATTTCTTTATTCTTCAGCCCCATAAGCTGACCTTTAAGATATATATTATCTCGACCAGACAATTCTCTATCAAAACCTGATGTAAGTTCCAAAAGTGCACTTACCCTACCATTAACAATTAATTCACCTTCTGATGGGTATGAAACACCTGTAATCATTTTTAAAACTGTAGATTTCCCCGCTCCATTTTTACCAAATAAAGCTACAGATTCTCCTCTTTTAATTTCAAAACTTAAATTTTTTACAGCAAGTTTTTCTTTATATTTTATTTTATTGAAAAAAACAGCCAGTAATCGTTCTCTATCGTTTTTATATAATTTGTATTTTTTTGTAACATTATTAAATTTTATTACTACTTCACCCATTTAAAACTCCTATAGTACATCTGGCATTTCTTTTTTCAAATCTTTATATACCTTTATTCCAAGAATCCATACAATTAACACTTCTGCCAAAAAAATTCCAAGTTCCATTGGTTCATTAAAGAACCATACATGGTGAACAAAACAATTTCTATATCCCTCGACAATAAATGTAACTGGATTTAATTGTAATAATATTTGTCCCCATTTATTTGTAATATTGTCGATTGGCCACATTATACCAGAAAGCCAGAATAAAGCTAAAGTAAATGATTTGACTAAATTACCAAAGTCTTTACTCATAACACCTAAAACAGATGAAAACAATCCCCATCCAGTAAACATTAAAAACATCATCAGCATGTAAAATGGTATTTGAACATAGTAAATTGATACACCATATCCTGCAAATATATAAATTATTATGACTAAAGCTAATAAAAACAAGTGGACTGTAAGTTTTGATAAACTGAAAAATGTAGGAATAGTTGATGTGGGAAACTTCATCTTTGTAATAAGAAACTTATATCTCCTCATAATCATTGGACCATTATTCCACATTTCTTGCATATAGAACCAAGAAATAATTCCTGCTATTAACCACAAGAAAAACGGAAAGTTCTCAATTCCTGCACGGTTTCTAAGTCCCATAGAAAAAGCAAACCAATATATAAAAATTGTAATAGTCGGCTTAATTATTGCCCAAGACCAGCCTAATGCTGATCCACTATAAGTCTTTCTCAAATCAGATTTTGCCAATTTTAATATTTGATGTCTCCACTCAATATGCTCTTTTATAATATTGATAAACTCCATTAATTCTCCTTCCCAGGTTCAGGGTATCCAGTACCGTCAAACCCAGTTGCTTCTATAATCTGTCGATTAATTTCCATTACTCTTTTACTTGGCTTATAGTTTTTCTCATGAAAAAGTGTCTTATGCATATGAATAACATTCTTCTCTAGTGTGATTGGAGGAGTATACCAAAGTCTATTAATAACTATACCGTCACTAACATAAGGAAATCCTCCACTATTATCAATTTCATATCTAATAGCTTTAAGCATTAGCCCTATTATTTCATTGTTTTTTAGATTAGTTGAAATTTGCGGCATTATCTTATCCGACATTGCTCTTATTTCAGAAATGCTCATAGTCTTTACTTTGGAAATACATGCTTCCAAAGTTCTACGCATTCTTTCTGCTCTTTCAACATCACCATTTCCTACTTTACGAATTCTGCAATAAGTTACTGCCTGAATTCCGTTCAATGTCTGATTACCAGATTTAGTAATTAATGTTTCATCACCATGAAGATTTTTATTAGTATCTCTTATAAATTTATTCAACTCTGGAATTTCATATTCCTTAATAGGAAGCTTAATTCCACC
This sequence comes from Anaerovoracaceae bacterium, assembly GCA_036646055.1. Lineage (GTDB taxonomy): Bacteria > Bacillota > Clostridia > Peptostreptococcales > Anaerovoracaceae > JAVWMQ01. The sequence goes on from JAVXMY010000003.1 coordinate 54,661, forward strand.
CATAGCATCCACAGCGTCAGCAACAGTTCTCCAATTAACCCTAACAAATGCGTCTACGTTTAAATCTGCATTTCTATTAAGAGCACGAAGAGTCCCTTCTGGACCACCATAAGCATGGGCATGATTAGTTTTATCTAATACTTGCTTTCCAACTTCGTCAACTGTCCAATATGTATCTCTATCAATAGACGTCATTCTGATTTTATTTTCCTTTTTATCTATTGTAGTTAAAATAATTGCATCTGTTCTACACTTTTCATCATCTTCACCCTCACGAGTATCAATACCTAAAACAGCAATATTTTTGTAGTCTTTAGCCCCTTTAGACGCTTCTTTATCTATCTCCAAATTATCCTTATCTATTTCTCTATAGTCTAGTTTGTCTAATTCAGTATTTATCATTGAAATTCCCTTAAACACAATTCCTCCGCCACAAATTAATAGCGCCAAAACTATGCACAAAGGAATAATCTTTTTAAGTTTCTTTTTTTTCTTCTTTTTCTTGACCCTTCTTTGTTTGCGCAATTCCATTGACTGATCAACACTATTTAAATCACGTCCATAATTCAAATCACTTTTAGAACCTATTTTTTTCCCTTTATCAGATCTCATATAATTCCCCTATAGCCTGTTATTAAACTCTTTTACTCTTTCATTTATATCTTCTGCACCAAAAACCGATGAACCTGCAACAACTATATTCACTCCAGCTTCTATAACTCTGTCTATATTGTCTAATGTAATTCCCCCATCAATTTCTATTTCAAAATCCAAGTTTTTGGCTTTTCTAATTTTATCTAATTCTTTAACTTTGTCAACTGCCTTTTCTATAAATTTTTGACCGCCAAATCCAGGATTAACAGACATAATTAAGACCATATCAACACTGTCTAAAATACATTCTAATACAGATACTGGTGTGGCTGGATTTAATGAAACTCCCACTTTAATACCTTTGCTTTTGACATAGTTAATAGTCCTGTCTAAATGAACACAAGCTTCCTGATGAACAGTAATATATCCTGTATTATCTGTAACAAAGTCATCAATGTACCTATCAGGGTCTTCAATCATTAAATGAACGTCAAAAGGCATTTTTGTCTTCCCTAATAAACTTTTCATAACAGTAGCTCCATAACTTATATTTGGAACAAAATGCCCATCCATTACATCAACGTGTATTAATTGTGCTCCTGCTTTTTCAATTTTCGAAACCTCTTCTCCTAGCATACTGAAATCAGCTGCTAAAATTGACGGCGCCAATTTATTCATATTATCCTCGCTATTCTATTTAATAATTTGTTTTTTTAACAATTCATTCATTTGCTCAACATAAGAATCATATCTAGATTTGTGTATTTCCCCTGCCTCTAAGGCCTTTAAAACTGCACAATTAGGTTCTTTCAAATGTCTGCAATTATCATATTTACACTGTCCAATATATTTATCCATTTCTGGATAATAGAAATGTAATTGATCTACTTCTGCTTCTAGTACATCAAATGATGTAAATCCAGGAGTGTCGTAAATCATAGCTCCAAAGTCTGTATCAAATATTTCGACATGCCTTGTAGTGTGTTTACCTCTATTAGTTTTATTACTTATTTCTCCTGTTTCAATATTTTCATTTTCATTTAGCCTATTGATTAAAGTTGATTTTCCTACACCTGAAGGTCCAGCAAATGCAACCTTGTTCCCATTTAAACTAGCTTTTAACTTATCAATACCTATATTTTTTTTCCCACTAACAAAAACCATGTTGTATAAGCCACCATAAATCTTTGTTAATAACTCTATAGTCTTAGGGTCAGTAATGTCTGTTTTGTTAAAGCAAAGCAAAATTTCTGCACCACTTTTTTCTGCCATGACTAAAAATCTATCGATAATTCTAGGATTTGGATTAGGCATAGTACCAGCAATAACAACTACAAACATATCTATATTTGATATTGGTGGTCTAATAAATTGATTCTTTCTCGGATAGATTTGATCAATTATACCATCTCCGTCCTCTAGAACTTGAAACTCAACTTCATCCCCTACGTAGGGTAAAATACCTTTTTTCTTAAATATGCCACGGGCTTTACACTGGAATACTTCATTATTGCTGGTTTTTACATAGTAAAAACCAGCAATACCTTTAACAATTAGTCCTTCCATCAGCCAACATCCCCTGCTGAGAAATCAACCCTCTTCTGCATAACAGTTTCATCATCGAATATTACAGTTATAGTTCCTTTACCTGTCCCTTTAATCTTAATATTCTCTCCACCATTAGCCTTTTTCTTTTGATCTCTAGTAATAATATTTCTAGTTCCATTATCGTCTGATACAGTAACTGTCATATAGAAAACATCTTCCTTAGCGGCGCTAAAATCTACATAGAAATCTAATGTTGATGACTGACCTTGACTTATTCTAATATTAATTGCAGATCCCTTCTCAAGTTTAGTTCCACTGTTATATTGCTGCCACATTATTTCGCCTTCGCCGTAAGTGTCACTAACACCATAGCTAACTTTGCCTAGCTTGAAACCTTCATTTTTAAGAGATGTTTTAGCATCTCCCAAAGTCATTCCTAATAAATTCGGAACAGCACTTTCTTCTTTTCCTTCTCCATCACTTACTTCAATGTTAATTATGTTATCCTTTGCTGCCTCTGAACCAGCAGTTGGATCTTGTTTAATTACTGTGTCTTTTGGTTCTTCACCTTTAACAACTTTAATTTCTCCTAGTTTATATCCAAATTCTTCAATTATTCTTTTAGCTTCATCCTTAGTTTTACCTACCAAATTTGGAACAACACCTTTATCTGCGCCTTTAGAAATATTAACCGTTACAGTTTGGCCTTTTCTCGCCATTTGTCCGTCGTCAGGATCTTGAGCACAAACAGTTTCTATCTTATACTCCTTATCGTATACGTATTCACCAATTTCCATTTCTAATTTAGCATCTTCCAAAGTTTTTTCAGCCTCTTCATAAGTCATACCTTTTACATCTGGAACTTTAATATCTTTAGGACCAAAAAGTCCGAAAGCAAAACCCACACCTACAAGAGCACCAATAATTGCAATTACAGCAATAGGAATTATTATTTTTAATTTACTCTTCTTCTTTCGTTTAGGAGCTTTATTCTTTTTAGGTTTATAATCTTCGTAGTCTTCTATAAAATCATCATTATCAAAATCTTTTAAGAAGTCATCTTCCTTTTGTTTGTAATTTTCCTTATTACCCTCATACATAGATGCTCCAACAACTCTTCCTACAAGTTGCAAATTATCAAATGCGCTTATCATTTCATCTGCTGATTTAAATCTATTGTTTGGATACTTGTCTGTAGCCTTTAACACAATTTTTTCTAACTGAGGCGGAATTCCTCTAACAAAAGTTGATGGTGGCGTAATAGGTTCATTAATCTGCATTAATGCTATTGTCACAGGATTGTCTCCATCAAAAGGAACCTTACCTGTAAGCATTTCAAAAATTACAATACCTAAAGAGTAAATATCAGATTTCTCATCAACATTATTCCCCTTAGCCTGTTCTGGAGAAAAGTAGTGAACTGATCCCATTACCCTGTCATTTGTTTTGTCTACAATAGTAGTATGGGAAACAGCTCTAGCTATACCAAAATCTGTGATTTTAGCTATTCCATCTTCCGTAATTAAAATATTATGAGGCTTTACATCTCTATGAACAATACCGCTCTTATGGGCTGCCGATAAACCTGCTGCTATTTGCTTAGCAATATCAATAACCTCTTTATAATTCATTGGAGCTTCTCTATTAATAACTTCGCTTAAAGTTGCCCCTGTAACTAATTCCATTACAATGTAGTGAATATTTCCTTCTCTACCTACATCAAAAATGCTAACAATATTTGGATGAGAAAGACTTGCCGCAGCATGTGACTCTCTTCTAAAACTTTCAACTAACTTTTCATCATTTATAAATTCTGGTTTAAGTATTTTTATGGCAACAAATCTTTTTAAAAGTTTACATTTAGCCTTGTAGACAATGGCCATTCCGCCATCACCAATTTTCTCTATAAGTTCATATCTACCAGCAATTACATTATTATTCATTCTGGTTACCTCCCTTTACTGTAATACATACTGCAGTAACGTTATCTTTTCCTCCAGCTTCATTGGCAATTTCTATAAGTTTATTTGCCAACTTAGTCATGTTTTTTTCTTCAATAATATTCTTTAAGATAACATCATCCTGGATTTCACCATATAGGCCATCAGTGCAAAGTAAAATAACATCATCCTTCTCAATACCAATCTTAAAAAAATCCATATCTGCAGTAGGTTCCGCACCAACCGCCTTAGTAATCATATGATTTTCTTCATGATCTCTTGCCTCTTCTTTAGTAATTGCGCCTTGCTTAACCAAAGAATTCACATAGGTATGGTCTTCTGTAATTTGATATATTTCTTCATCTCTACAGATGTAAGCTCTACTGTCACCAATGTTGATGACAAAAAGGGTTTTTCCCAAAATATACGCAACAACAAGCGTCGTAGCCATACCATGATATTCGCTATTTGATTTAGCTTTTTCCCTTATTTGTAAATTGGCTTCATCAATTGCCCTCTTAAAAAGCCAACCAATTTCCTCTTTTTTGTTTAACTGGTCCAAATTGTTTTTACTAATGTACTCAGAAACAATATCTACCGCCATTTTGCTGGCTTTTTCTCCCCCGTTGTTTCCGCCTACACCATCTGCAACCATATAAACACCTTTAGTCCTCATAACTAAATAAGAATCTTCATTATTGCTCCTTATCTTTCCGCTATGAGTCTTATATCCAACTTCCGTCATTAATTGATACCTCTTTCAAAAGCATTAAACTCTAACCATTTTACACATATAAAATCCGTCTACCCCTTCTATATTGGGTAACACTTGCCTAGACTCAATCATTTTGAAGGATGTATTTTTCCTTAAAAACTCTCCTACTACTTTTCTATTTTCATTAGGATTAATAGTACACGTACTATATACTAAAACCCCGTCCTTTTTCACATAAGCAGCAGCATTAGTAAGTATTAAAAGTTGTTTTTTTGGTAATTCTTTTAATGCTCCATTATCCTTAATATATTTAATTTCAGGCTTTCTCCTGATAACTCCAAGTCCAGAACATGGTGCATCAACAATAACTTTGTCCGCCATATCACATTTAGTAGAGTCAAGTTTAGTTGCATCCCATGTGTTTGTAACAACATTGGTTAAGCCAAGTCTTTCTGCATTACTTGAAATAACTTCAACTTTGCGCCTGTATACATCTCTAGCTAGCACCTTGCCTTTGTTGTCCATTTTTTCAGCAGCAGCCAAGGCCTTGCCTCCAGGCGCCGCACAAACATCTATTACCAAGTCTCCTGGTTTAGGATCTAATAATTTAACAACCATTTGTGATGCTTCATCTTGAATAGAAAACATGCCGTCAATGTACTGTTTAGTTTCAAGTAAACCTTCTCCTTTAACACTTAATGCAGTATCTGTAAATTTACCTTGTTCAACTTCAAAGCCTCTGTCTTTTAATATGTTAATCAAGTCTTCTTTTCTAACCTTAGTGGTGTTAACTCTAATATTTACACTTGGAGTTTCATTACCTGCTGATAATAATTCTTCAACAAAATTTATATTGTATTCTTCTAACCATAATTTAATTATCCAAGGTTCATATGAATATTTTACAGATAAATATTTAATTATGTCCTTTGCCTTATCTTCATCAGTTAAGTCAAAGGTACCTCTTTTGCTTAAAAAACTTCTAAGTACTCCATTTACAAATTTATCTCTACCTTTTGCATACCTTTTGGCAAGTAGCACACTTTCGTTTACCGCCGCATAATCTGGTACAGAGTTCATTCTATCAATTTGATAAATCCCCATCCTCAGTATTGTAAGATCTTCTTTTTTCATTTTAGATACATCTTTTGGAATCAATTGATCAATTACATAATCTAATAGATATTTATTTTCTAAAACACCATAAACAAGTTCACGAACAAAGCCTGGTGAACTTGGTTTGCTAAACGCAATATGATTATTTAATGCAATATTTGAATATTGCTTTTTTGTTTCAATATCTAGCAACGTATTATATGCTGTGCGTCTGTTTATATCCATAATGTCCTCTTAATTCTTAATCAGCAAATAAAATAATTTTTATCCTTATATTTTACCCTAAAACAGATAAAATTTCAATGTTATTACCACGCAAGAAGTCTTTTACTGTCATTCTTTTTTTGCCTTGCATCTGTATAATCTTTGCAACCAAATAATTTTTTGAAGTCGCAATATAAATTCCATCCTCTGAAATTCTACTAATTGTGCCTGGTTTTTCCTTAACAGTCCCCTCTTCAACATCAGCTTCCCAAATTTTGAAAACCTTTCCATCATAATTAGTATAACTTCCTGGCCAAGGAGCAAATCCTCTAATTCTACGCTCTATTTCTTCAGCAGACTTAGTAAAATCAATCTCTCCATCTTTCTTAAAAATCATTTCAGCATAAACCGCCAAATTATCCTCTTGCTTCTCTGGAGTAATAGAGCCATCTTCAATGGCTTCTAGCTTATCTACCAGTAAATCTCCGCCTAAAATTGATAATTCATCATGCAAGTCTCCTGCTGTTTTTTTACCAATTTCAGTTGTAGCAACTGCTAGAATATCTCCTGTATCAAGGCCCTCTTCCATTAGCATTAAAGTTATACCCGTTAACTTATCCCCTGCAATAATAGACCTTTGTATCGGTGCCGCACCTCTCCATCTAGGCAAAATAGAACCATGAATATTAATACATCCCTTAGGAGGTATTTCTAATATTTCCTTTGGCAAAATCTTGCCATAAGCAGCAACAACAATTAAATCCGGCTCATATGCCTTTAATAAATTATAAAATTCATCATTACCTTTAATTCTTTCAGGTTGCAAAACTTCTATACCAAGTTCAGTGGCCTTTTCCTTAACAGGAGTTGGTTTAAGTTTTTTTCCTCTATCTTTTGCAGCATCTGGTTGGGTAACAACGTATCCCACCTCTTGCCCAGCTTCAACTAACTTCTGTAGTGCTGGAACTGCAAAATCGGGAGTACCCATATATACAATCTTCATAGTTTATTACTCCTCTTTGTTATTATTCGTCCATATCCACATTTCTGATATTTGTCGCTTTATCAACAAATAAAATGCCATTTAAGTGATCCACTTCATGTGATACTACAATAGCTGAGAAACCAACAAGTTCCTCTTCAATTGCCTCACCTTTTCTATTCATGTATTTAACTTTAACCCTTTCAGGTCTTTCTACATCACCTAAAACCCCTGGAACACTAAGACACCCTTCGCAGCTCATTGTAGAACCTTCAGCTTGAATAATTTCCGGGTTAATAAGTTCAGTAATTTGACCTTCTTCTGGTTCAATAACGCAAATTCTTCTAGCAATGCCCACCTGAGGAGCTGCAATGCCAACACCCTTTTCTAACCTCATAGTTTCAGTCATATCATCTAGCAATGTAATAATTCTATCGTTAATCTCTGTAACTTCTCTACAGTTTCTTGCCAATACATCATCACCTTTTGTAACTACATTTCTTAATGCCATTTTAGTTCCTCCAAATTTTATAGGGATCAATATCCACCGTTAAACTTATATTATATCTTTTCTTCACAATGTCAGCCTTAATACCCTTTAATGCCGTCATTACTACATTCTTCTCTTTAATCGTACATTTTATTAAAATATACGTCTTATACCTTTTAACTTTGGTATCTTCTTTAATTTCATTACGAATCCCAACAACACCATCATCTATATTCTTGTCAATAAAATCCCGAATAATAGATATCACATGATTCAAGTTCTTTGTTTCCTTAGAAATCAAACTTACCTGAACAAGATGTCCAAAGGGAGGGTAATCCATTAACTGCCTGTAACCTATCTCTTTTTTATAAAAATCCATATAGTCCTTATTACAGGCCGCTTTAATTGCATAGTTATCCTTCATATACGTTTGAACCACAACCTGCCCAACCAAATCTCCTCTTCCAGCTCTCCCAGCAACCTGAGTAATTAACTGATAAGTTCTCTCTGCCGATCTGTAATCAGGAATGTTTAAGGTAACATCTGCCGCAACAATACCAACAAGGCCTACATTTTTAAAATCCAAACCCTTAGCTACAAGCTGAGTCCCAATCAAAATATTTGTCTTGCCTTTGGCAAAATTGTTTAAAATTTTATTTAAACTTCCCTTTGTTTTTATGGTATCTAATTCTAATCTATCTATAGAGTATTCGCCAAAAAGCTTTTCCGCTTCTTCTGCAATTTTCTCTGTACCAGTTCCAAAATACCTGATATATTTACTTCCGCATTTAGGGCAAAGACGGGGTACATCATAAGCCTTGCCGCAATAATGACATTTCAATTTGCTATCGCCCTTATGATAAGTCAAGGAAATATCACAGTCATCACACTTTAAAACATGTCCACAATCCCTGCAAGAAACAAATGTAGAAAACCCCCTTCTATTTAAAAATAAAATAACTTGTTTATTTTCTTCAAGAGTCTTCTTAATTTCATCATAAAGCCTTCTACTAAACACCGATCTATTGCCTAAGCGAAGTTCATCTCCCATATCAACAATTTCAATATTAGGCAGTTGAACCTTATTATATCTCTCCGTCAAAGTCAGTCTTTGGTAAATCCCCTGGTTAGCCCTAAAACTAGTAACTACCGAAGGTGTTGCAGTTCCTAAAACTATACATCCATTATATGCCTTAGCTCGCTTTATTGCTATTTCAATAGTGTCATATTTTGGCGTCATATCAGATTTATAAGTAGTTTCATGTTCCTCATCTAAAATTATAAGTCCAATATCCTTAATAGGTGCGAAAACCGCTGATCTTGCACCAATAACAATTCTAGCCTTACCCTTGCTAATTCTTTGCCATTCGTCGTATCTCTCCCCTAAAGTCAAGCTACTATGTAAAACCGCCAAAGTATCTCTGCCGAACCTTTCAACAAATCTATCTATAATTTGTTTAGTCAAAGTAATTTCCGGAACAAGCATAATTGCCGTCTTGCCCATACTAAGGGCCTGACTTATTGCTCTCATGTAAACCTCTGTCTTGCCACTACCAGTTACACCCTCTAGCAAAAACCGCGCTGAGCGATTTTTTCCCATGGCGTCAGTTATTTCCCCTAATGCAGTTTCTTGTTCTTTTGTAAGTTTAAGAATATTTTGTTTTTCTCCAACTACTTCTTTGAGAGGGTCTGCTGTTTTTCTGGTTTTAGCCTTCTTGCCAGATGGCAGGAATAAATTTATACAATCAATATATCTGCACAAATATCGTTCTTTCATGAATTTACATGTTTCTATTATTTCCAATGTTAGCGCCACGTCTTGATCTATTGATTCAACAAACTTAAGTCCTGGAATTTCTTTTTCCAAAGTATCGTAAACATTAAATATATAGGCTGCCTTAATTTTATTTCCCTTGCCAAAGGGTACGTAAACCTTCTGGCCTTTCTCCACCTGGTCAAACTCTGAACCATAGGTGAAGAAACAGTCAGTATTGTCGTTTTTATTATCAATAACAAGGTCTACATATTTCATTTTTAATCCTTTTTTTATAGTAAGAAAATATCATTTTCCATACAAGTCTCTATCATAGTATCTGGCCAAACAGAAACTTGTACTTCACCAATGTGTGCTTTTCTTAGGAAGAACATACAAAGTCTGCTCTGTCCAATGCCTCCACCAATAGTGTAAGGTAATTCGCCATTTAAAATAGCTCTGTGAAATGGTAGTTCTGTTCTATCCATATTCTCTGACGCTTTAAGTTGATCTAGCATTGACTTTTCATCAACTCTAATACCCATAGATGAAATTTCAAATGCATGGTCTAAAATATCATCCCATAAAATAATATCCCCATTTAATTCCCAATCGTCATAGTCTGGAGCTCTTCCATCATGTTTTTCACCAGAAATTAGTACTTTACCGATTTTAGAAATAAAAACTGCTCTTTTTTCCTTACAAATAGCATCTTCTCTTTCTTTTGGTTCAAGATCTGGATACATGTCTTCTAATTCCTGAGATGTTATATAAAAAATCTCGTTTGGGAGATCTGTTTTAAGTTCCGGATAATGTCTATTTACAAAATCCCCTAGATTCTTAATAGCGTTATAAAGTTTGTTAACAACGTCAATTAAGTAATTTTCAGTACGATCAGCTGATCTAATAACTTTTTCCCAATCCCACTGGTCAACATAAATTGAGTGAATATTATCTAGTTCTTCGTCTCTTCTAATTGCGTTCATATCAGTATATAATCCATGGCCTGGTTGTATATTATACTTTCCTAGTGCCATACGTTTCCATTTGGCAAGTGACTGTACAATTTCAACACCCTGGTCATCCATATCCTTAACTGTAAAAGAAACTGTTCTTTCAACTCCACTAAGATTATCGTTTAATCCGCTTTCTGGTGTTACAAAAAGTGGTGCTGATACACGTCTAAGGTTTAATCCATATGCAAGTTCTTGCTGAAAAAAGTCCTTAATTTTTTTGATAGCTCTTTGACTTTCCATATAGTCAATTACTGGCGTATAGCCTACTGGTAATATTAAGTTTGACATTCTATTCTTCTCCTTTATTTATCCCATACAGAGTATTGACACCCGCAATAATTCTGTCTATATAACTTAAATTTTTTTGATAATTCTATGCTTCTTTGAAATCCGGCTTTCTTTTTAAAGTCTTCATTTAAGAAAGTTACGCCATATTTAGCGCCTATTACATTTCCTATTTGTCCTATTTGCAAGTAGTTCTTATGGGGGCTAACCGTTAAGGTTGTCCCAAAAAAATCATATTTTTCGATGTTAGCGATTTCTGCTGTTTTTATAAGCCTAAGATTAAAACACTTAGTGCACCTGTTGCCGCCCTCTTTTTCTTCTTCTAGGCCTTTAGCCATTAGGTAAAAGTTTTCAGGATCATAAGGACCTTCCTTATATCCAACTTTACCTTGGCTTGATTCCTTATTAAACTCTTTTACTGCAAGAATCTGACTATCTCTTCTCCTAATATATTCTTCTTCATCTGTAATATTAGGATTATAAAAATAAATTGTAACCTGAAATCTTGACACCAATCTTTCCATAACTGCAGTACTACATGGACCGCAACAACTGTGGAGTAAAATTGAAGGTTTACTGATCTCAAGTTTGTTATCTACGTTAATAACTCTATGCTTATTTAAAATATTTAATTGATTTAAATTCTCCATAAAACAAGACCTCACACTATTTTTTAACCTATTTTTACAAGTTAATATTATAACATATTTGATGCTAAATAACTATATATATGTTATTCTATTTATAGAAAAGCGCAATATTTTATTAGGAAGGCATGACCATGGAACACATATATCAAATAAGCAAATATTTAAAAGAGAACTTTGGCGAAAAAGTAGTCAAACTATCTCTAGACGGCGGGTTTACCTGTCCAAATAGAGATGGGAGTAAAAGTACTGGAGGATGCACATTCTGTTCATCAGAGGGCTCTGGAGAGCTTGCTAGCGACATTAAGGGCCAAATGGATCTTCTTTCAATTAAGTGGCCTAATGTTAATAAATACATAGCCTACTTCCAAAGTCATACTAACACATATGCTCCTATAGAAAAATTAAGACAAATGTATTACGAAGCTTTAGATGGGGATAAAATTGTTGGTATAGCCATAGCAACAAGACCTGACTGCATTAATGAAGAAATCTTAGATTTATTAAGTGAGTTAAACGGAAAAACTTTTCTATGGGTAGAATTAGGGTTACAGACAATTCACAACAAAACTCGTAAGGATTTAAACATCTGTTATCCAGTATCCCAGTATGATGAAATAGTAGATAAATTAAATCAGAGAAACATCAAATATGTTACCCATTTAATTTTAGGTTTTCCAGGGGAAACTAAGGATGATATGGTTGCTTCACTAAAACACATTACCTCCAAAAATATTTTCGGCCTAAAACTTCATATGCTTAACATTGTTAAAGGTTCACAAATGGAAAAAACCCACAGTGATTACAATTCATTTGACTCTCCGGAAGAATATATAAACACAATCTGTGATTTTTTAGAATTAGTGCCTCCTAAAGTAACTATTCATAGGCTAACAGGAGATGTGCCAAGACCAATATTAATTACTCCTCCTTGGAGTTATAAAAAAAGAACAATTCTAAACGGAATTGCTCATGAACTAAAGCGAAGAGGATCATCTCAAGGATCAAAACTATAAAACAAAAAAACGAGCCTTAGCTCGTTTTTATTTATCTGATTTTATTCTACCGTCATTATAGTGCTTTCTGCACAAGGACACATACAAGTCATCTCCACCTACTAGAATCTGTTCTCCCTCTTTGACAAACTTTCCATCAACAATTCTAGCAACCATAGTAGCTTTCCTACCACACCAACAAATAGTCTTGATTTCTTCAATTTTATCAGCATAAGCAAGCAAATAATAAGAACCTTCAAACAGCTCATTTCTAAAGTCGTTTTTAAGGCCATAAGCCATAACCGGAACATTTAAGCTATCAACAATTTCAACTAATTCTTGAATATGATGTTTCTTCAAAAACTGGCATTCATCAAGTAATACGCAATCAATTTTATGTTTTTCATTTTCTCTAATAAATATTTCTAAAATATTTGTATCTTCTGTTATGGCAATAGCCGACCTTTGAAGACCAACTCTTGAAGTAATAACACCCTCTCCATACCTGGTATCTACCTTGGGTGTCAAAACAAGAACTCTTTTACCACGTTCTTCATAATTATATGCAACTTTGATAAGCTCTATGGATTTACCAGCATTCATCGTACTGTATTTATAATATAATTGTGCCATTTTAACACCCTCCATTAAATCTAAAAAGAATAAAACTCCTTTAAATTAATAAAGGAGTTCGTGGTGCCCAGACTCGGGATCGAACCAAGGACACATGGATTTTCAATCCATTGCTCTACCAACTGAGCTATCTGGGCAAATTATACACTTTAACGTTTGAACCTAATTTGGTGGGCCATCAGGGACTTGAACCCCGGACCTGCCGGTTATGAGCCGGACGCTCTGACCAACTGAGCTAATGGCCCAAACATATTTAGTAATAAATTTGGTCGGGGTGGCAGGATTTGAACCCGCGGCCCACTGGTCCCAAACCAGTTGCGCTACCAAACTGCGCTACACCCCGATATTATATTTAATTGTTAGTCCATTTAATTGATAGTTGGCAGGGGTAGTAGGACTTGAACCCACGGCACATGGTTTTGGAGACCACTGCTCTACCAACTGAGCTATACCCCTAAAATGGCGGAGAAGATGGGATTCGAACCCATGCGGCCCTTGCGAACCCTAACGATTTAGCAAACCGTCCTCTTTAGCCTCTTGAGTACTTCTCCAGGCTAAAACATGAAATCTATATGGCGGAGAGGGTGGGATTCGAACCCACGGTCCCTTTCGGAATCACTGGTTTTCAAGACCAGCTCCTTAAACCACTCGGACACCTCTCCATATATGGATTCTACATTTATTGTTTTATTTGGTGACCCATCGGAGATTCGAACTCCGGACACCTTGATTAAAAGTCAAGTGCTCTGCCGACTGAGCTAATGGGTCTTATTATTGGCTGGGGTAGCAGGATTTGAACCTACGCATGACGGAGTCAAAGTCCGTTGCCTTACCGCTTGGCTATACCCCATCGTCATCCCTAACGCTTATTTATGTTTTTTTAAAAAATGGTGAGCCCACAGGGATTCGAACCCCGGACACATGGCTTAGAAGGCCAATGCTCTATCCAGCTGAGCTATGGACCCATATTTAAAAAATGGAGCGGATGATGAGAATCGAACTCACGTCATCAGCTTGGAAGGCTGAGGTTCTACCATTGTACCACATCCGCATGTGTTATTATATCAAAGATATAATTGGAGCGGAAGACGAGATTCGAACTCGCGACCCTCGCCTTGGCAAGGCGATGCTCTACCCCTGAGCCACTTCCGCAAAATATTTAATTGGTGGAGGAGAGTGGATTTGAACCACTGTAGACGTAGTCAACGGATTTACAGTCCGCCCCCTTTAGCCACTCGGGCACTCCTCCAAAATGGAGCTGGCAGAGGGATTTGAACCCCCGACCTGCTGATTACAAATCAGCTGCTCTACCAACTGAGCTATGCCAGCATATCATTATGCTTTCCCGATACTTATAAAAAATTGGCGATCCGGATCGGGTTCGAACCGACGACCTCCAGCGTGACAGGCTGGCATTCTAACCAACTGAACTACCGGACCACATTTTTTTATTTGGTGGGCGTAATAGGGCTCGAACCTATGACCTCCTGCTTGTAAGGCAGATGCTCTCCCAGCTGAGCTATACGCCCAAACCTCTGTGTTTTGTGCTAAATCTATTTACTCGGCACAGTTATTAACTATACAGTATACGATGTGATTTGTCAAGCACTTTTTCTATTTTTTTATTTTTAAAAGCGGTGCAATTTCTTACTTACTTTTAAAAGCTACGGTTGTTACTGCTGTAATTTATTTTGCAGAACATTTATAGATAATACAGTAATTTTATATGTTTGTCAAATGGTTTTACGATATTTTTTTAAATAATTTTAGATTTATATTTTCTTACATATTATATGGACTTATACTTTTTCTACAGAATCCATCTCCCATACAAGTTGGCCTTTTCCTCCCGTCATATTTACTACTAAGGTTTTTAATTTTTCTGCCTCTTCAACATCAACTATAAACTCAATTGTAACAACATCTTCATAAATAATAGGGCCTATTTTATAAAAACTGCCATCCTCCATACTTTGCAATTTTGCAAGATATGAATAATCAAGTTTATACTTAATTCTTTTTATCTCTTTAACTTGACATATACCGGCTTCCTTTAAGGCTTCCTTAACACAACCCGTATATGCCCTAACTAGCCCTCCTGTGCCTAGTTTTACTCCTCCAAAGTATCTTGTAACAACAACAACAACGTTAGTTACATTTTCTTTAACTAACATTTGCACAATTGGTGCCCCGCTAGTTCCTTGAGGTTCTCCATCATCGCTGGCCCATTGGATTTGCATTTTATCTCCAATTACCATTGCAGGAACATTATGAGTTGCACCTTTATGTTCTTCCCTAATATTTTTAATATAGCTCTCTGCTTCTCCTCTAGTCTCCACAGGTTTTATATGAGCAATAAACCTTGATTTCTCAATAATTTGTTCTATACTTTTTTCTTCTTTAACTGTACTATATAGTATCATATTTTTTCACCCTACTATAGTCTGCTTCAGAAAGTTCAACTTCAATTTCTGTCCCCTCTTCAACATATTCAACATTTTTCACAATACCTTTACTCATTACATAAGAGGTTATATCTCCTCTGCTATGTGGAACTAATAATTTTGCAACTACTACATCCTTGAATATCTTTTCTTCAATTTTTTTCAACAAAAGATCAATATTTTCTCCGGTTTTTGCAGAAATTTTAATGATTTCATTGCCAGTTGCATCTATTATTTCACCTTCAATTAAATCTATTTTGTTATATGCCACAATTTTTTCCTTATTTCCGGCACCAATTTCATCAATTACTTTTTCCGTAACATCTATTTGAAAATCAAAATTTTCATATGAACTATCCACTACATGAATTAGTAAATCAGCATAATTAACCTCATCTAAGGTTGACTTAAATGCTTTAACAATGGTATGAGGTAGTTTACTTACAAAGCCTACAGTATCTATTAGTATAAACTCCCTATTAGATTCTAACTTTATGCTTCTTTGCTGTACATCCAAAGTGGCAAACAACATGTCTTTGGAACCAACTGCTTTTTCATCTTTTTCAACTACTTCAAGAATCTTATTCATTAAAGCTGATTTCCCTGCATTTGTATAACCAACTAAAGCCACAACAGGAATATCAGACTTTTCTCTTTTGGCTCTCTGTGTATCTTTAGTAGCAATGGCTTGCTTCATTTCGCTTTTGATATCTTCCATTCTTCTCATAATGTGACGTCTATCTGTTTCAAGTTTCTTTTCACCTGGCCCTCTAGTTCCAATTCCGCCTCCTAGACGAGACAAAGACCTGCCAAAGCCCAATAGCCTTGGTAGTCTATATTGAAGCTGTGCTAGCTCAACTTGTAGCTTTCCTTCACTAGATGTTGCTCTGCTTGCAAAGATGTCTAATATTAAAATTGTACGATCTATTACCCTAACGCCTGTAAGCTCTTCTAAATTTCTAATCTGCGCTCCCGAAAGTTCGTCATTAAAAATAATAGTATCGGCTCCCATATTCTCGCACATCAATGCTACTTCTTGAACTTTACCCTTGCCAATAAATGTTCCTGTATTTATTTTGTCTAATTTCTGTATAACAACACCAAGAACGTTACTATTTGCAGCAGATGCAAGCCCCTTAAGTTCTTCCATTGAATAAGATATGTCATGACGCAATTCCACACCAACTAATATGGCGTTACACTCTTCATTCTTGATTATCTCATTATCTTCACTAAATTTTATCATATAATAACACTACCAAAATAAACCGATATAGCTTGTTCTTAAATTACATCACGTTTATTTTCCCTTTCTTTTTAGAAAAAAACCTCGCTTATGCGAGGTCTATTTTAACTATTTGCTTTAAGTAAATTAATAAATTTATCATTAATTATTCTAATATGCGTACCCTTCATACCTAAAGATCTTGATTCAATTACCCCGGCACTTTCTAATTTGCGAAGAGCATTAACAATTACCGATCTAGTAATACTTGACTTATCAGCAATCCTACTAGCTACTAATATGCCTTCTTCTCCTTCAAGTTCTTCAAATATTTTTTTAACTGCTTCATTTTCAGAATAAGAAAGTGTGCTTATTGCCATTTTAACAACTTCTTCTCTACGAATATCTTCTTCCTTTTCAAGAGCCTTTCTTCTTTGGATTTCAAGGCCTACAGCAGTAGCTCCTATTTCTCCTAGAACTAAGTCCTCTGCACTAAAAGTAGGCGCATAACGGGTGAATATAAGTGTGCCCCATCTTTCGCCTCCACCTGTTACTGGAATAACAGTGTGCAATTTATCTTTTGTTTCATGATCGTTTTTAAATATCTTAAGAACTTCTTCAGCTTGTAAGTTTGCTTTTGTTCTTACAACCTTAAGTAATTCTTCATTATAAGCTTTTGGAAAAATTTCGTTTCCTGTTAATTCATCTGTAATCGTAGTGCTATCTGCTTCAATAGAATAATGCACACCAATAATTTTACCTCTAACATTTGCTAAATATACATTGGAGTCTGTAAGTTCACTTAAAATCTCACACATTTGATCAAAAGAAAATGCTCCCTTCGGGCTTTCTTGTAATACCCAGTTCAATTTTCTTACTTTAGATAAAATATCTCTTTCCACAATATGTTCCTCCTAATTTACTAAATATGCCAACATATCAAAAAATAATGCTAGCTCCCACTAGCATTATATTATAAGTAATAATCTATTTCAATAGATTATTAAGAAATTTTAGAAAATTCTTTATTTCTCACACAATTACAAAATATATCTATCTAAATCTTCTGGCTTAATCTTTTCAATAAACTTTTGATTTACATAATCCTTGTCAATCACTATACTATCTTCTTCGCTATCAGGTAAATTAAATGAAATATCTTCTAGTAACTTTTCCAAAATAGTATGTAATCTTCTAGCTCCAATATTTTCTGTTTGTTCATTCATCAAAAATGCCATTTTAGCCACTTCAGATATAGCATCTTCTGTAAAATCTACTTTTACGCCTTCTGTTTCTAATAAAGCTTTTTGCTGTTTCAATACTGCATTTTCTGGCACTGTTAAGATTTTTAAGAAAGCGTCCTCTGTTAAGTTTTCTAGTTCAACTCTAATTGGAAATCTACCTTGCAACTCAGGAATAAGGTCTGTTGGCTTTGCAATATGAAAAGCACCAGCACCAATAAACAAAATGTGATCTGTTTTAACTGGACCATGCTTAGTATTTATTACACTACCTTCTACAATTGGTAGAATATCTCTTTGTACCCCTTCTCTTGAAACATCAGCTCCTGATCTTAAGCTTGATCCTGATGCAATTTTATCAATTTCATCAATGAATATAATACCATTTTGTTCTGCATTATGAAGAGCCTCTTCAACAACAGCATCCATATCAATTAGGTTTTGTGCTTCTTCTTCTCTTAAAATTTTTCTAGCATCCTTAACCTTAACTTTTTTCTGCTTGGTTTTTTTAGGCATCATATCGCCAAAAATATTGCCAATAGCAATTCCCATGCCTTCATTACCCATATCAAGTTCGTTGCCTTTTGGTGACGCAGTAACTTCAATTTCAATATACTGTTCTTCTAAAGCTCCAGCTTTAAGTTGCTGTCTAACTTGTTCTCTCGCCAAATCTATATCAGGCTTATCTGCAGAAGTTTCATTTTCACTTGCACGTTTTTCTTCATACATTTGCTTCTGGCTTTGATATCCGCCATTATTAAGTATAAAATCAAAAGGCCCATTGTTTGTATTATCTACTTTTTTCTTGCCTCCTGGTATTATAGCTTCAATTATTTTTTCTTCTGCAAGTTCATCTGCTATAGTATATTTTTCTTCAAGCCTACTTTGTTTAGTAACTCTAATAGATGCTTCAACTAAATCTCTCACCATAGAATCAACATCTCTACCAACATATCCAACCTCAGTAAATTTAGTTGCTTCTACTTTTACAAAAGGCGCATCCATTAATTTTGCAAGTCTTCTTGCTATTTCAGTTTTACCAACTCCTGTTGGCCCCATCATCAAAATATTTTTTGGAGTAATTTCCTCTTGTAATTCTTCTGATAATAGACTTCTTCTATATCGGTTTCTTAATGCCACAGCCACAGACTTCTTTGCTTCATCTTGACCGATAATATATTTATCCAACTCACCAACGATCTCCCTTGGTGTCATATAATATAGTTTTTTCATTATTATCGCCTCCTATAGCTTTTCCACTGAAATATTATCATTAGTATATACGCAAATTGATGCGGCAATTTCTAATGACTTTCTTACAATCTCTTCTGCACTTAAATCTGTATTGTTATATAAGGCATTGGCAGCTGCATAAGCGTAATTCCCACCTGAACCAATAGCAATAAAGTCCTGATCTGGTTCAATTACTTCTCCACCTCCGGAGACAACAAGTAAACTCTCTTCATTTGCAACTATCATAAGAGCTTCAAGGCCTCTCATACCTTTGTCGCTTCTCCATAAGCTAGCAAGAGCAACAGCGGCTCTTTTTAAATTCCCACCATGTTCATCTAATTTGCTTTCAAATTTTTCTGTCAAAGCAAAAGCATCCGCAACAGATCCTGCAAAGCCAGAAACAACTGTCCCCTTATAAATTTTTCTAATTTTTTTAGCGCCATTTTTCATTATTGCTGTTTCACCCATAGTAACCTGTCCATCACCACCTATAGCAATGTCATTAGGGCCTCTTCTTACAGCACATATTGTTGTAGCATTAAATTTCATAAATAATACCTCCATTATTCCTCTTTATAGTCACATTCTTTACTTGAACATACTAATCCTTCAAACTTCTTTGTCTTCTTTTCTATTAATAGTTTTCCACACTGAGGGCACTCTTTGTTAACCGGCTTATTCCAAAATGACATATCGCAATCTGGGTACCCGCTACATCCATAAAAAGTTCTTCCTGTTCTGCTTCTTTTTTCAACTATATCTTTGCCGCACTTTGGACACGGTACTCCAATTGTTTTTACTATTTGTTTAGTATTTTTACATTCAGGATATCCGCTACATGCTAAAAAATCTCCAAATCTGCCATGTTTAATAACCATAAACTTGCCACATTCTTCACATTTAATATCTGTAAATTCAACTTTTTCTTCTATTTTTTCTATTTCTTCTTCTGCTATTTTAATATCTTTTTCAAATGTTGGATAAAAATCTCTAATCAATTGTTTCCAATCCATTTCAGTTTCCCCAACATGGTCTAGCTTATTTTCTATTTCTGCAGTAAATCCAACATCAACGATTTCTTTAAAGTATTCTTCCATCATTTGATTAACTGTAAATCCAAGTTCAGTTGGATACAAGTTCTTCTTATCTCGCTTAATGTACATCCTTGCAGTTAATGTTGCAACAATAGGAGCATACGTACTTGGTCTTCCGATATTTTCTTCTTCAAGTATCTTCACCAAACTGGCCTCTGTAAATCGTGGTTTAGGCTGGGTGAAGTTTTGTTCCTTGATAATTTCTTCATTTTTTAATTTTTGGTTAACTTCAATATGAGGTAATATTGTGTCCTCATTTTCTTTTGAATATGAATACACCTTTAAAAATCCATCAAATAATAATTTTGAACCTGTAGCTTTAAATATGTAGTTACTATTACCTATAGAATATGATACTCCACTATATTCAGCAGATGACATTTGACTTGCCATAAACCTTGTCCAAATCAATTTATATAATTTATACTGATCTGTTGTTAACTTTTCCTTAATACTATCTGGTTCCAATTCTATATAACTTGGTCTAATAGCTTCATGAGCATCCTGGGCATCCTTCTTTTTATTTTTAAAAATGTTAACACTAGAATATTTTTCTCCATAGTTGTTTATTATATATTCTTTTGCCATTGTTTTTGCTTCATCTGAAATTCTAACAGAGTCTGTTCTAATATATGTAATTAGACCTACAGTACCCATTCCTTTAATGTCAATACCTTCATATAGTTGCTGGGCAATTTGCATTGTTTTTCTAGTATTAAAGTTAATTTTATTAGAAGCTTCCTGTTGTAAGCTACTTGTTGTAAAAGGCGGATAAGGATTTCTTTTCCTTTCTTTTTCTTGCACATGGTCAAGAGTAAAGTCACCTTTTTCTAAGGTCTCAACAATTTTCTTTGCTTCATTTTCATTTTTAATATCTATTTTCTTTTCATCAAAAGATACAAGTTTAGCCTCGAATTTTTTCTTTTCCTCATTAAAAACTGATGTAATAGTCCAAAATTCTTCCGGCACAAAACCTTTGATTTCTTTTTCTCTATCACAAATCATCTTAAGAGTAGCCGATTGTACTCTTCCTGCACTTAATCCTCTTCTTACTTTTCTCCAAAGTAAAGGGCTAATTGAATATCCTACTAGTCTATCTAAAATTCTTCTTGCCTGTTGCGCATCTACTAGTCCCATATCAATTTTCCTAGGATTTTTAACTGCATTTTTTATAGTGTTTTTTGTAATTTCATTAAAAACAACTCTGCAAGGTTCATCTTCAGGAATTCCAAGCAAAAATGCTAAATGCCATGATATAGCTTCCCCTTCTCTGTCCGGGTCAGTTGCCAGATAAATTTTATTTGCCTTTTTAGCTTCTTTTTTTAATTCTTTGATAATGTCTCCTTTACCTCTAATATTTATATATTGAGGTTCAAAGTCATTTTCTATATCAATACCTAGTTTACTCTTAGGTAAATCTCTTATATGTCCAACAGAAGCTATAACTTTATAACTACTTCCTAAAAATTTCCCTATAGTTTTAGCCTTTGAAGGTGATTCTACTATAACTAGATTTTTCCTTCTTGCTGTTTTTTTGGGCACTGCCATTATTATTCCTCCAAGGTATCTTTTAAAATTATATCACTAGAAAGTAATTATATTACATTTTTTTTATTTTGCAATGAAAATTTTCCCAAGTGACGTATTTGCTATTCCTTTTATTTCTAAAATACTTACTATTCCATTTACAATTGAAGGTTTCATTTCCAGTTTCATACACAGTTCATTTATGGATAATTCTCCATGCTGTTTTATTATTTCAAGAACTTTTCTTTCGTCATTACCCAAATATATTTTTTCAACATCCACTTCCTTAGGCGCTACGCCTATGTATTCAAAAATATCATCAATTACCGTAAGAGGCATAACACCATCAGAAATCAATTTATTGTTTCCTATATTCCGTATATTATTAATATTTCCTGGCACAGCAAATAAATATTTATTCTGCTCTTCTGCCCATTCTGCCGTTATTAATGCTCCACTATGAAGTCCTGCTTCCCCAATTATTACCGCCTTGCTTATTCCACTTATAATCCTATTTCTCTGGGGAAATGTCCACTTATCACCTGGATAACCTGGTGGATATTCTGAAATGATCAGCCCTTTCTTTGCGATTTCATCCATTAATCCCTTGTTTTCACTTGGAAAACATTTGTCAATTCCAGTTCCAAGTACAGCAATTGTATTCCCTCCTGCTTTTAGAGCGGCTCTATGGGCGAAGGTGTCTATTCCTTTTGCCATTCCGCCTACAACTGTAACATTATTTTCAGCCAATCTACGAGCCACATTTGATGCAACCCAAAATCCATAATCGCTGGTTTTTCTAGATCCAACTACTGCTACAGATACAGTATTAAGTAACTGAATATTTCCTATATAAAATATCCGTTTAGGAGGATTCTTAATACGCTTTAACATTTCAGGATATTTTTCATCATTAAATTCTAATATTTTATAATTCATTTTTATTTTTTCCTATAATAATCTTCTAGACTTCTGTACTGTAATGCTTCAAGGACATCTTCTTTTCTTATTTCTAATGCTCCTTCAATGTCAGCGATTGTTCTTGCTATCTTAATAATTTTGTAATATGATCTTGAACTTAGATTAAATCTTTCATAGGCCATTTTCATAATACTCTTGACTTCATCGGAGATTTTACAGTACTTTCTTATTAATTTTCCTTCAAGTTCTCCATTTGTTTTTATTTCTTCATTTATATATCTATCTTCTTGTATTTTTCTTGCTTTAACAACAATCTCTCTCATTACCATAGAACTGAGATTATCCTTTTTTTCCATATCGCTATATACAGCCCTAGTCATTTTGATATGTAAATCTAAACGATCAACTAAAGGCCCACTTAGCTTAGCCCTATGGGAATTTATTTCTCCAGCTGTGCATATACATTGGTGAGTTTCATCGCCATAATAGCCACATCTACATGGATTAGCTGCAACTACAACTGTGCAGTTTGCAGGGAAAGTAACATTATTCAATTGGCGACTTATAGTAATTTTTCCTTCTTCAATTGGTTGTCTTAGTTGATTTATTATTTTGCTTTCAAATTGATTTATTTCATCTAGAAATAGTATACCTCTATGGGCTAAAGTTACTTCTCCTGGCTTAGGCAATAATCCTCCTCCTAGTAATGCCGCAGATGTAATTGTATTATGTGGTGCTCGGAATGGCCGACTTTGTATCATTGGGTTTTCTTTACTCAAAAGCCCTGCAACACTATAAATCTTTGTCACTTCTATCATTTCCTCATAACTAAGAGAAGGTAGTATTGTTTTCATTCGCTTTGCCATCATTGTTTTACCTACCCCTGGAGATCCAATCATAATAACGTTGTGATTTCCTGCTGCCGCAATCATCATACCTCGTTTTGCAAAACCTTGGCCTTGTACTTCAGAAAAATCCACACTATATTTTTGGGAAATAAGATTTCTTCCTTTATATATGTATTTTCTTATACATTTTTGGCCATTGAGAAAATCCACTGTTTGGATTAATGTACTAACTGGAAATACATCAATGTCCTTAATTAATGAAATCTCTTCAGCATTATCTACTGGCGCTATTATCTTTGTTATTCCAGCTTCTTTTGCAGATAATGCCAAAGGAAGAGCGCCTTGTATGCCTTTGATATTTCCATCTAAGCTCAGTTCTCCCAAAAATGCAACCTTGTCTTCTAGAGAATGGAACAAATCTTTTTTCTTTGCTAGTAGAATACCAATGGCAATAGGCAGATCAAAATGGCTTCCATGCTTTTGTATATTTGCTGGTGATAAATTAACTGTAATTCTTTCTTGAGGATAAAATAGTCCAGAATTTATTATTGCGGACCTAATCCTTTCGCCTGATTCCTTAATAATTTTATCTCCAAGACCTACAACATTATATGCAGGCAATCCTCTAGTTAAATCTGTCTCAACAGTAACTAACTTACCTTCTAATCCTATAATTGCAGATGTAAATATTTTAGATAACAAAATAACCTCCTAAAACGCATTCTCAATGCGATTACAATAAACTTCAAATACATCATATCTAATTGTGTAATTTTTTATTCTTTCCGATAATAAATATAAAGCTGCAACTTTTTTTATTTTCATAATTTTATTTTTATCTACAGCTTCACGTGGCAATCCAAAATCTTCAGTAGTTCTTGTTTTTACCTCTATAAAAACTAAAACATCGTCTTTTTTTGCAATAATATCAATTTCTCCTATTCTACATCTAAAATTCATTTCCACAATTTCATAGCCATCCTGTTTTAAAAACATTGCTGCAATACGTTCTCCAGCTTTCCCTTTGTCGATATTTTCCATTTTTACGCTTCCTTTCCATATATATTATAGTTTTAATTTACTATAAATTACAATATATGTCAATAGTCTACGCAAAAAAAGATAGCTATCATATAAAATTTCGCTATCTTTTTAATTATTTATAAAGCATACTTCTTGATTGCATTAGCAACTCCGTCATTCTTATTTGAATCTGTTATATACTTTGCAACATTTTTAACACTGTCAACTGCATTTTCTACCGCAACTGACACGCCTGCTAGTTTTAACATTTCAATATCATTTGGGCTATCTCCAACTGCCATTATTTCTTCTTTATATATTCCAAGTCTATCCATTAAAGCAATTAATCCAGTAGCTTTACTTGTAGTTTTACTACCAATTTCACAGTTGTTACTCATAGATGATGTCAAGGTTATATTTTTTAAAGAATTAACTTCGTTAATCAGTTCAATACGTTCATCTTCAGAAAAGAAAAATAAATTGATATTTTCAATTTCATCTTTTTTAGAAAGCATAAACTCAAGCAACTCTGGCATTGGTATTCTTGTGCCCTTAACGTATCCAATTGTTCTAGAGGGATATTCTCCATTTAAAACCTTGTCATAGTCTTCTTGACTGATATATGCTCTACCATCAGTAAAAACTTCTGTCATAAAAGGTTTCCTTTTTAAAAATCTATAGATATTTTCAATTTCTGTCGGATCAATACAATTCTTATAAATTGAAGTTCCTACAGTTAATTCTCGTATGTCAGCACCATTTGAAGTTATTGCATATTCTAAGCCTTCTAATCCATCTAAAACTTTAGGCAAAGAATGAAAGCACCTTCCTGTTGCTATTACAACATGTATATCCTTTTTTATGGCTTCAAGAAACACTTCTTTTGTAGCCTCACTAAGTTCTTTGTCGTCCCTTAGGGTTGTTCCATCTAAATCTAATGCTATTAATTTTATTGTCATAATTTTTCCATCCTTTATACATATATATTTTACATTATTCTATCATCAGTAGCAATCAATATTCTTTTTCCCTCTATTACTTGCTATTTAAATTTTTAGTGTTAGAATGAAATATGTAATTTATACATAGGATATATTTGAAAGGATATTAAGTAAATGAATATAGCAATAATTGGCGCTGGCAAATTAGGTAAGAAGATAGCTTTGTCCCTAGCTAAGAGTGACCATTCAATTACCATAGTAGATAAAAACGAAGATAAACTACATAATCTTTCTATGCAGGTAGATTTACTTACTTTAGCTGCAGATGGTAAACAAATATCAGTTTTAAAGGAATTACATATTAAATCTTTTGACTTTTTGATTGCTGTTACAGGTAATGATGAAATAAATATTATGATTGCTGCCTTTGCTAAAAAATTAGGATGCAGCCGTGTTATTGCAAGAGTGCGAGATCCTGAACATATGAATCAGATTAATTTTATTAGAGATACTATGTCAATTGACTATCTAATAAATCCTGACCTTGCAATTAGTAATGAGATTTCAAAATTCTTAGTAGAAAAATATACCCTTAACAATGGTGTTTTTACCACTGGTAAAGCAGCCTTAATTGAATTTAAGGTTAAGAATTTCCCAGAACTTATAGATTTACCAATTAATCAAGCTAAATCAATTATTGGAAACAAACTTGTAGTTGCTATTTCTAGAAGTGGTAAAGTTATAATACCTCATGGTGATGATATAATCAAAAATGGTGATGACATATATATAATCGGAGAAAATGAACCAATCTTAGAACTTAATGAAAAAGTTCATGAGCAAGGGTTATATACCGGACTACAAAATGTAATGATAATAGGTGGAGGAAAAACAGGTTTATACCTTGCCCAAAATCTACTTAAATTCAATTTATCAGTAAAAATTGTCGAGCAAGATTTAGCTAGGTGTCATTATTTAGCTGAAAAACTTGAAAACGCAATGATTTTAAGAGGAGACGGAACTGATACCTCATTATTAGAAGAAGAAAATATTCAAAACATGGACGCTTTCGTTACATGTACAGGATATGATGAAGATAATCTACTTCTTGCATTAATGGCCAAAAATTATGGCATTGAAGATGTAATTGCAAAGGTAAGCAGAGGAATATACACTGATTTAATTTCTACTCTAGGTGTTGACATGACAATGAACCCTATTGAAATTGTAACTAGTAATGTCCTTCGAATTATTCAAGGATCAAAAAAGATTATTTCTTCTCAATTAATTCAAGGACAAGCTGTAATAACAGAACTAGTTGTTAGTAATAAATCAAAATTCTTAAGTGGCCCATTAAAAACTCTTGATATTCCAAAAGGAGTTATTATCGCCGCCATTCATAGAAATACAGGTGCTATAATTCCAGATGGTGATACCCAGATTAAGGAATACGATAGAGTATTATTAATTTCCTTATTATCTGCATTGCCAGAAATGGATAAATACACAAGATAAGAGGGCTTTCATGGATTTAAATTCGCGAGAAATTATTAGAATTATAGGCGTTATCTTCCAAGTAATGGGTGCTGCGCTTACTCTACCACTTGCTGTAGGTTTCATATATCATGAAATACCAAGCATCCAAGCATTTGCGGTAGTGCTGCTACCATCTATTTTAATAGGTGGTATAATTAGACAAATTGCTCCACCATCTAACAAACCACTTAAGGTTCGTGATGGTGTTCTTATCGTGTCTATATCTTGGATAATTGCTGCAATAATCGGGTCAATTCCATTTATACTTTCTGGAGCAATCCCAAATCCTATTGATGCCATATTTGAAACATGTTCTGGTTTCTCTACAACAGGAGCCTCCATATTATCAGATATTGAAAGTCTTCCAAAATCAATTTTATTTTGGAGATCCTTCACACATTGGTTAGGCGGAATGGGTATACTAGTATTTGCAGTAGCACTACTACCTACTCTTGGAATAAGTGGCCAAATGATTGTTATGGCAGAAACTCCAGGACCAGAACTTTCAAAGTTAACCCCTAGAATATCAGATACAGCTAGACAACTATATATAATGTATTTTTCATTTACTATTATTGAAACTATTCTACTAATGTTAGGCGGTATGAATTTTTATGATGCTTTAACTCATACATTTTCTACAGTAGGAACAGGTGGTTTTTCTACCTATAACAACAGTATTGCACACTTTGATAGTGCATATATAGAGGGTGTAATCACTGTATTTATGCTTTTATCAGGTGTAAACTTCAACCTTTATTTCATACTTCTTCGAAACGGATTTAAAGCCTTTATCAAAGATGGAGAATTAAAGTTTTATCTGTGCATTGTCGCCTTAACAATGGTACTAATAACAATAGGCCTTGTAGGTTCTGGAAATATTAGCGATCCATTTGAAGCCTTTAGATATGCTTCATTCCAGCAGGCCTCAATTATTACAACTACAGGCTTTATGTCTTATGACTATGCTTTATGGCCCACATTTTGTCAAATGATTCTATTCCTATTATTCTTTGTAGGTGGATGTTCTTCTTCTACAGGTGGAGGAATTAAAGTAATTAGGGTTTTAGTTGTATTTAAATTAATAAAGAGATCTGTAGCTTTACGTTTACACCCAAATGCAGTTGTAAATGTAAAGATTAATAATAACGTATTACCAAGAGCAACAGTTGCCAATGTTTCGAATTTTATATTCTTGTATTTAGGCATACTATTATTCGGTGGTTTTATCATATCACTTGACGGATATAATATGATTACTAGTTTATCTGCAACAGCTTCGTGCCTTGGAAATATCGGCCCTGGCTTTGACGCTATTGGTCCAACAGTTAATTACAGTATTTTTTCAGATCTTACAAAATCAATGTTATCACTACTAATGATAGCTGGTAGATTAGAATTATTTACTTTATTTATGCTTTTTGCACCTAGATTTTGGAACCCAAATAAATAGACATTAGGAGTTATTAATGAATTTGAATTACAACATTATTTTACGAACAGGAGGAATTACTGCAATCCTTGTAGGGGTATTAACTATACCTTCTCTTGGCGTATCTCTTTTTAGTCATACTAATACTGTTACTTCTGGTTTGATTTTTACTATGGCTATTTCCTTAGTACTAGGTTTTGCTATAATTAAACAAATCAAACCTAGTAAAAAGTCCCTTAAATTTAGGGAAGGATACCTATCTGTAATATGTTCATTATTAGTAGCTTCTGTACTAGGTAGTTTCCCTTATATTTGGACCGGACTACTTAATCCTATTGATGCATTCTTCGAATCAGTTGCCGGTTTCACAACAACTAGTGCAACTGCAATTGGTGAACCAAACCTTCCTTTAGGCTTGGCATTATGGAAAGCTTCATCTCATTGGTTTGGTGGCATTTGCATACTAATTTATTTAATAACATTTCTACCTAGACTAGGTCATGGTGGGCAACAAATTACAACAGCGGAGTCATCTAATTCAAATTTAAACAAAATTGCACCAAAATCCTCAGAAATTATAAAAATAATATTCTGTATTTATTTTACCCTTACAATTTTAACTTTCATTTTAATATCTTTTTCAAAAATTGGTATTATTGATAGTTTAGTTTATACCTTTTCAACTGTAAGTACCGCTGCTGTTAATCTTCATAATAGCGGTTTATTACACTATAATAATGTTTATCTAGAAATAATTATTTCTATTTTTTCGATTTTATCTGCAACTAGTTTTGTATTTTACTTTTATATTATTAAAGGTTATAAAAATGAAGTCAAAAAAAATATTGAAACAAAGACATTTATTCTTATCATTATAATATTTACAATATTATGCAACCTATTATTGTTTGTGAATATAGGCCCTGGCCAATATAATTTACGAAGTTTTAGAGAAATAATTTTCCAAGTAATTTCTTTTGCTTCTACTTCTGGTTATACAATAATTGATTACCAAACTTGGCCTGAATCTATTTCTTATTGTTTCCTTATACTTACTTTAATAGGAGGATGTTCAGCATCTACAAGCGGTTCTTTTAAAGTTATTAGAATGCTTATATATGTACAATTAATAAGACGTGGATTTCACAAACGATTACATCCACGCCTTATCGAACCAGTTAAAATTGGAGACAGTATTGTAAGTGCACCTTTAGCTGCATCTGTCACCACATATGGTTTATTATTTTTTATTATACTTTTATTTTCAACCTTGCTATTAAGTATACAAGGCCTTGATTTAGAAACTACTTTTAGTGCTGCCTTTAGCAGCCTTACCAATATAGGAATTGGTTTTGGTAAAGTTGGATATCTAGGAGAGTATCACTTCTTCCATCCACTCCTAAAATTACTACTTTGTATCGAAATGATAGTGGGTAGGTTAGGCCTATATTCTGTCTTCTTAATCGCTATGCCTTCATTCTGGCAATCAAAGCGTAAAAGAAACTTCTAATCAACTAGTAAAAAGTCAATCTCATGTGCACTCACAGAAACTGAGTGCACTTTTATTTTCACTAAATCTCCTAAAGTTATTGATCTTCCACTATGTTTCCCTATCATAGAGTACTTTTCCGGAACATAATCATAATAATCATCGTTAATAGTTCCTATTCTAATTAAGCCTTCTATAGTATTAGGAAGTTCAACAAAAATACCAAAGCTAGATACTCCACTTACAACACCTTCAAATGTGTCCCCAATAAATTGCTCCATGTATTCAGCCATTTTCATCTTTTCTACTTGTCTTTCAAGTTCTATAGCTTCTCTTTCAGTTCTAGAAGTAATTTCAGCTACGTTACTAACTTCTTCTTTGTATTTTTTTATTCTCTTACTATTAAGTTTGCCATGGATAGAGTCTTTTATAATTCTATGAATCATTAAATCTGCATATCTTCTAATTGGAGAAGTAAAATGACAGTAGTATTGAAGGGCTAACCCAAAATGGCCAGTACACTCAACATCATATCTAGCTTTTTGCATAGACCTTAAAGTTACAGTATTGATTACACTCTCATAAGGTTCACCTTCAACATCTTCTAATATGTCGCTAAGCATCTTTGGCTTTACATCTTTTAAATCACCCTTAAGGATTATCTTAAAACTATATAAGAAGGCTTTTAATTCTTCCATCTTTTCTAAAGATGGATTTTCATGAACACGATATACAAATGGCAACTCTTTTATTGCAAAATGTTTTGCAACTGTTTCATTTGCTAATAGCATAAATTCTTCAATTAGCTTATTGGCAGATCTTCGTTCTGCTATAGTTATGGATTCAACCAAGCCATCCTTACCAAGAGAAATATTAGCCTCATCCAAATCAAAATCAAGGCTTCCCCTCATTCTTTTTTTCTTAGATAATATATTTGCTAATTGGGCCATAACATAAATATATTCATATTCTGCCTTTTTTTCATTGCTTTCTATAATATCTGATACATCCTTATAGACTAATCTTTTTTTAGAATGAATTACCGCCTCATAAATATCATAATTAATAACATTACCATTTAAGTCAATTTCCATATCACAACTTAATGTTAGCCTATCTTCATTTGGATTCAAACTACAAATACCGTTTGATAAGTCCTTAGGAAGCATTGGTATAACCTTATCTAAAAGATATATACTGTTACCCCTCTTTAACGCCTCTTGGTCCATATATTTGCCTTCTGAGACATAATGAGCAACGTCTGCTATATGCACTCCCAACAGATAATTTCCATTATCTAAAACTTCTACACAAACAGCATCATCGAAATCTTTTGAATCAGCCCCATCTATTGTAACGATAAACTTATCTCGTAAATCTCTTCTAGTAGCAATTTCTTCATTAGTGATTATTTCCTTTGATTTAGCCTTAGCTTCTGCACATGCCCTACTTGGGAAAGTTTCAATAACATTTTGCTGCCTCATTAAAGCCTTAATGTCTCCACCAGCTTCACCTTTTCTACTAACAATCTCTATAATTTTGCCTTCTGCTTTTCTTTTTCCTTCTGGATATTTAATTATTTCTGCAACAACTTTATCTCCATCCCTGGCCTTACCTAAAAGTCTACCAACAATAAAAATATCATCATTGATTTTTTTATCATCTGGAACAACAAAACCGAATTTACCATTAATAATTAGTGTTCCAACAATTTCACTGTACTTTCTCTTTACAATTTCTGTAATAATGCCTTCTTTAGATTTTTCCCATAAGTGTGATGGTAATAAATCAACTTCTACCATGTCCCCCTCCATGGCAGAATTCATGTTAGAACTATTAATATAAATATCCTCGTCTTCGCCTTCAACTGTTACAAAACCAAAACCTCTTGCATGTTTTTGCAACACTCCAAGTAAGCCTGGTTCCTTAAGTTTATTCTTCTTTCTCCCAGATTTTTTTATGTTTTTTTCAAAAAAACTTATGTTTTTCTTTCTAGAAGTACTTTTCTTTTTTCTACTCATCTTTTTCCTATTGTGCTATTAGCACCTTTCTTGCTTTTTCGTATTCAATTCTTTCATAATATCCTATTGCTAGTTTTTCAGACCTTTCAATATAGTCATTAACATCACCGTCTTTATTCAATTTAGCATTGTAGGCAAAAATCAAATTTATATAGCAACCAATATTAGGGTTATCCTCATATTGTATTAAAAGTTTCTTATGATTCTCTAAAATCATAGTTGCGTCATGTTTCTTTTTTTGCTTAAATAATGCATAAAGATAATTGGTATAATAGGTTGCCTTAGCAAAACTATGAAGCCTAGAAACATCTAGTTTGCTTAGCAATTTAATGGCTTTTTCAGTTCTACCTGTATGAATATATCCTACTGCAACATTTATATCTATTATAGCTTTATTTACATTATACTGCATATCCAAAAATGATTTTTTTCTGTTTTGAAGTTTAATTGTTTCCTTAAGGTATCTTTCAGCATCATGGTCATCATATAAAATGCTATTAGCCTTAAGAATATGCTTTTTTAGCCTCATAGTTGGCAAAATACCTAAAATAATATACGCTCCAAAAACAACAGCGATAAACACTAAATAAACCCAAATCGGGAATTTTCCAAATTTATCTTCATAAAGTACTTTTACAGTTCCTCCAATAAACCCTAAAACAACTACTATTATAAAAAATTTGATGTATTTTTTAGCTTCAGTCCCCATAATAATCTCCTATAAACAAATAGGCGAACAGCTTACGCCATCCGCCACTTTACTAACCTTCAACAACGATTGTTTTAATAACCTGCTTTTCATGAGGGCAATCCATTGCATTTCTAGGCTGATTAACAATTTTATCTGCTTCTTCCATGCCTTCTATTACCTTACCAAAAGCTGCGTACTGTCCATCTAAATGGGGAGAAGTTTCAACCATTACAAAGAACTGTGAACCGCCTGAGTTAGGGTCCATAGCTCTAGCCATAGAAAGAACTCCTCTTTCATGCTTAATGTTATTTTCAACACCATTCATATTAAATTCACCTTTAATTGTATGTCCTGGACCACCCATTCCATTACCATTTGGGCAACCACCCTGAATCATAAATCCTGGAATTACTCTATGAAATATTAGTCCATCATAAAATCCATCATTGGCTAATTTCTCAAAGTTTGCAACTGTAATTGGCGCAATATCATCATATAGTTCTCCTGACATTACTCCACCATTTTCTAATTCAATTCTAAATTTCTTCATTTTGTCCTCCTTATTTTGTATACGTTTGTATGATTAAAATTATTTTCTTTTATTTTCCATAGCTCTTTTCTTAAATATTTTGGATGAACTATTTCTAACTGATTTATTTCTTCTTTAGTAAAGTATCGCAATTCTCTCATTCTTTGATGTTCTGAATCAAATTCCGGATCAATACCTAACTTAAGTTCTCCAGAAACCACTTTTCCAACATAGTAATTTACAAATCTTTGACCTCTGCTTTCAGAAACTTCCTCCACATGCCAAATTAGCTTTTTGATTTTAATATCTAAATTGGTTTCCTCTTTCATCTCTCTAATTGCAGCACAATGGGCAGTTTCCATTTCTTCAATTCCACCACCAGGTACCATCCAAATATCCTTACCTTCATGATGTTGTTTAACTAAAAGCAATCTGTCTTCATGATCAAATATTAAAACTCGAACTCCACCTACCCACATAAAAAGCCTCCTGCAAGGCCTATAATCACAATAGCAATCATAGGATTGACTTTAAACTTACCAGTTAAAATAATTGTTATAATAGATAATATTATTGCTATTAGATTAACATATTCTAATGGATTTTGAAACAGATTAATCGTAAAAATATCCTGTTTTATTAAAACAGTATTTGAAATAATTACAGCAGCGGCACCAATTAGTCCTACTGTCGCCGGTCTAATACCCGCAACCATTCCTAAAGTCACCTTACTATTTTTGTATCTGTCTAAAAAGTGCATGGCAATTATAATTACAAGATATGAAGGTACTACAACTCCTAAAGTTGCAATAATTCCACCAAGCAGACCTGCATATTCAAGACCAACATAAGTTGCCGCATTTACAGCAATTGCTCCCGGCGTAACCTGACTTAATGCTAATAAATTTGAAAATTCATCAACAGTCATGATTCCAAAATCCTCAATATTTTGAAAGATAATTGGGAGCATTACTAACCCTCCACCAAAGGAAAAAGCTCCAACCTTAAAAAATATCCAAAATAATATAATATATTTCATTGGATTTTCACCACCGATCTAATAATTCCTAATGTACCGGCAATGGCAATAACAATTATTCCATTAATATCAAGTAATACTACTGATAGAAATGCAATAATACAAATACCAAAGTCAACTTTGTCTTTAATAATTTGTTTACCCATTCTAAATGTTAAAACAACTACTAAACCAACCAAAGCAGCTTTAATACCCACAAAAACACCCTGAATAAACCTGTTCTCATCAATATAATCTAAAGTTCCCATTAGTATTAGAATTACTAAAAATGATGGTAATAGCACTCCAAAAGTAGCAGTAAGACTTCCAACAATACCATCTTTTTTCTTGCCAATAAACGTAGATACATTTACAGCAACAACCCCTGGCACCGCCTGACTTAAAGCAATGCAATCAAGCATCTCTTCTTTTGTAAGCCACTTTTTTTTATTAACGACAATATCCTCAATGATTGGGACCATAGCCAGTCCCCCACCAATAGTAAAAAGACCAACCTTAAAAAACTCCCAAAACAAGATTAAATTTTCCATAACTCTTTTGTTTTTCATCGTTACATTTCAACCTTCTTCAAATGGATATTTTCTTTGACACTTACAAGTCTAATAACTAAAGTAACCCCAAAGCAAATATACATAGCAGTAGTTTCAAAAAAGAATTTATATCCTACTATATAAGTAATAGCACCGATCAAAGAGGCAACTGCATAGACTTCCTTTTTAAACACAAAAGGAACTTCTCTAGCACAAATATCTCTAATAACCCCTCCACCTGTTCCTGTTAACTGTGATAATGTAATAATTACAAAGGGAGACATTAATCCATGATTAATAGCCACCTCACAACCAATAGCTGTAAAAGCAGCTAATCCGATTGCGTCACAAATAACAATTACATTATGTAATTTTTTTATTCTCTTATAGAACAAAATTACTACTGCCGCCGTTGCAACACTAACTATGACATATAACGGGTTATCTAGAGCTACTGGAATATTCAAATCTATTATGATATCTCTAATTATTCCTCCACCAACTGAAGTAATAATAGCAAGAAAAACTATCCCATAATAATCAAGATTACTTTCAATAGCAACCATGGCCCCTGTTATTGCAAAGGCTATAGTCCCTATCATTTCCATAGCAGAAATAAACTCCATTATTTCTCCTCGTTTACAACTTTTATTGCTCTCGTAATAGCATCATCAATAGTAATTTCTTCTTTATCCGCATCTCTTCTTAGCTTATATTCAACAACACCAGAAGCCGCGCCCTTGCCTACTGTAATTCTTACAGGAATACCTAACAAATCGGCATCCTTAAATTTAACACCAGGTCTTTCTTTTCTATCGTCTAAAAGTACTTCTACTCCTGCAGCCTTTAACTCATTATAAATCTTTTCCGCAGTTTCAATTTGAACCTGATCATCAATCTTAACTAAAGTAATAATTGCATGATAAGGAGCAACAGACATTGGCCAGATAATACCATTTTCATCGTTATGCTGTTCAACAACTGCAGCTAAAGTTCTTGTAACCCCAATACCATAGCAGCCCATAACAATATTATGATCCTTCTGATTTTCATCTTTATATGTAGCACCCATAGCTTCACTATATTTAGTACCAAGCTTAAACACCTGGCCTACTTCAATTCCTCTAGCATGTTTAACTGGAGCTCCGCAAACAGGACATGGATCCCCTTCCAAAAGCGTCTTTAAATCAGCAACAATATCAGCCGTATAATCTCTACCATAATTAACATTTTTAATATGATAATCAGCCTTATTAGCACCAGCAACTAAATTCTTTAATCCCGGAATTTCATTATCCACAACAACCTTACAGTCATGTAAACCAATAGGACCAGTAAATCCAGCCACAGCACCAATGGCCTCTTCAAGTTCAGCTTCATCAGCAAACTCAATAGCATGCTCCGCAATACCTAAAGCATTTACAAGTTTAGTCATGTTCAATTCTCTATCACCACGAACAAAGGCAACAACATATCCATTTTTGTTACCATCGTCATCATATGTAACAAACATAAGCGCTTTAAGGGTATACTCTTGGTCCATACCAAGGAAGTTAGCAACATCTTCAATTGTCTTAGCCTCAGGTGTAGCAACATTTTCTAATGGAAGCATTTCACTGTTATCTACCGGTGCATTAACCACCTCTGCCCTTTCAATTGTAGCCGCCATATCGCAACTATTACAGTATGCAATTTCACTCTCACCAACTTCAGATAATGCAGTAAATTCATGAGAATTGGACCCACCAATGGCTCCAGAGTCAGCTTCTACAGGTCTACAGTTTAGGCCGCAACGGGAAAAAATACGCTCATAGGCAGCATACATTTCTTTGTAACTTTCGTCTAATCCAGCTTCATCTTTGTCGAAAGAATAAGCATCCTTCATAATAAACTCTCTACTTCTCATAAGTCCAAATCTTGGTCTAGCTTCATCTCTATATTTTGTCTGAATCTGATATAAATTTAGTGGAAGTTGTCTATGTGAAGACACATCGTTTCTAACAATATCCGTAAATATTTCTTCATGTGTAGGTCCTAAGCAAAACTCTCTACCATGTCTATCTTTTAGTCTCCATAATTCCGGTCCATAGGCATTCCATCTTCCTGATTCATGCCATAACTCTGCTGGCTGAACTGCTGACATATGGATTTCCTGAGCACCCTTGTTATCCATCTCTTCTCTAATAATATCTTCAATCTTACGAACAGATCTCCATCCAAGTGGCATAAATCCGTAAACACCTGAAACAAGTTTTTTAATCATGCCTGTTCTAACAAGTAAAATATGACTTGCGATCTCTGCTTCGTTTGGTACTTCTCTTAATGTTTTTAAATGCATCTTTGAAAGTCTCATAAATAAAATTTCTCCTTCTTATATCCTATAAATTTAATAAACAAACTGCTTCTGCAGCAATACCCTCTTCTCTACCGACAAAACCAAGTTTTTCAGTAGTAGTACCCTTTATATTAACTTGATAAGGGAATATTCCAAGAGCCGCCGCTATATTTTTTTTCATAGCCTCTATATAACCTGAAATCTTCGGTCGTTGAGCCATTACTGTAATATCAACATTTGAAATAGTAACACCTTTTCGGGATAACTTCAACCCTACATTGCGCAATAATTCCATACTACTAATATCCTTATATTTAATATCAGTGTCTGGGAACAATTTACCTATGTCACCCATATTTGAACCACCTAAAAGGGCATCCATTAAGGCATGTGTCAAAACATCTGCATCTGAATGGCCAAGTAGTCCTTTTTCATGAGGAATATTAACTCCTCCCAAAATCAACCTTCGCCCCTCAACTAGTCTATGTACATCATATCCATGACCTACACCCATTGTTTTTGGAATATCTTCAGGAGTAGTAACTTTATAGTTCCCATAATCGCCTTCAACAATGGCAACCCTATAACCTAGTGCCTCTACTAGGCTTGCGTCATCGGTTCCCTCAAGTCTATTTATTGTAGCCTTTTCATAGGATTCTATAAGAAGACCAATATCAAACCCTTGTGGAGTCTGCACATGAAGTAATTGGCCTCTATCTAATGTTCTTTCTCTAGTCCTAATGGTATCCTTGGGTTTAACACAAGCAACAGCAGCTCCAGTTTCAATAGTCCTAGAAATAGTTCTATTAATTACATCCTCTGAAACAAAAGGTCTTGCCCCATCGTGAACAAGAACATGAGTAAAGGAATTGTCCAAATTTTTTATGGCTTTTAATCCTCTATAAACAGAATCTTGTCTGCTATCTCCACCTTGGATTATAGCACCCATTTTTTTTCTTTCATCAAAAGATGTACATGACATGACTAAATCTTTGCATGTTTCCATGTACTCTTCGTTTGTTACTATAAAAATTTTATCAACTAACTGACTCTTAGCAAAAGCTTTATAAGTTTTAGCTATCATTGGTATACCGCTAATACTCATAAACTGTTTTGGAACCTCTGATCCCATTCTAGTTCCTTTGCCTGCTGCAGCAATTATAACTCCTATTTTATTTTGCATAATTTAAGAATTCTCCGGTTTACTAAATATCATTCTTCCTGCAGAAGTTTGCAGAACAGTTGTTACTACCACTCTAATTGTAGATCCTATGTATTTTCTACCATGTTCAACTACAATCATTGTACCATCATCTAAATAAGCCAAGGCTTGGTCTCTTTCTTTACCTTCCTTAACAAGGAATAGTTCCATGTTTTCTCCAGGTAAAACTACTGGCTTCAAAGTATTTGCTAGTTCATTAATGTTTAAAACTTCAACATCTTTTATCTTTGCTACCTTGTTTAAGTTGTAATCATTTGTAACAACTTTGCCTTTTAAAATTTGAGCAAGCTTAATAAGTTTAACATCTACTTCTGGAATTTCATCCAAAGCTTTTTCAGAATTAGTATTGTATATCTCAATGCCATAATCCGTTTGAATTTTATTTAAAATATCAAGACCTCGTCTGCCTCTAGTTCTTTTAAGACTATCTGATGAATCTGCAATATGTCTTAATTCTACTAATACAAATTCCGGAATAACTACCGTACCTTCAAGGAAACCCGTCTTCATAATATCCATAATTCTACCATCGATAATTACACTTGTGTCAAAAATCTTAGGAGAAGCATCCGCTCCCTTTTCTCTATTTTTGCCCCCAACAGATGATAGTTTTCTAGCAGTCATA
This sequence comes from Anaerovoracaceae bacterium, assembly GCA_036646055.1. GTDB lineage: Bacteria > Bacillota > Clostridia > Peptostreptococcales > Anaerovoracaceae > JAVWMQ01. The sequence continues at coordinate 93,525 of JAVXMY010000003.1, forward strand.
ACAGAATTGAATAAATCCTTGCCTCTTTCACTAGAAACGATATAGCCTAAGTATCCTAATATCAAATATGTGACTATGGATAAAGCGGCCCCTAAATAAGGAATTTGAATTTGAGTATAAATATGGCTTAATAAAAAAGCAACTACAAAGCCAAGAATCAATCCCACTGTGCCACTAATTAACTTATTAGTAGAAATTGTACTCAGATCTTCCTCAATTCCTCTGGCAACCTTTTCACTTTTATTACTTAATGCTGGCATATATCTAAAAAATAAAATACCAAAAATAATTCCGAAAAATGAACCAGCAACAACATTTTGCCAATTCTGCATTGAATCAAATATACCAGGTGAGCTTAAATCGATTAAAAACTTACATAATGAATAAAATCCAAAGCCGACAACAGTACCAACAATAGTAAAAATTACACGTAAAAATTTCTTAAGCATACTTACCTCCTTTCTTTTTTAATATAATAAAATAACGATAATATAACAATATGAAGCTATACCAAAACAGCTTCACAAACCATATTCTTTGCTTCATCTAAAGAAACATTTCTAATTAAAATAATCTCACTTGCCAAAATTTGCATAGCAGTTGACAATAATTTCTTTTCCCCTGTAGAAAGTGGCTTAACCTCTTCTATTCTCACAAGATTTCTTACAACTTCAGCCGTCTCAAAAATGTCACCAGTTTTTAATTTCCCCATGTTCTCACGGTTTCTGCGATTCCAATTATCTGACATCTCTGTAGATTCGCCCTTCAAAACGTCAAAAACTTCTAAGATTTCACTTTCTGATAAAATAGATCTTACCCCTATCTCATCTGTTTTATCCACTGGAATCATAACCTTCATATCCCCATAAGGAATGTGAAGAATGTAATACTTTCTGTCTTTTCCTAAGATGTTTTTCATCTCTATATCTTCAATTATTCCCGCACCATGCATGGGATATACAATTTTATCTCCTACATTAAACATTTTTGCTCCTTCCTACTTACTAACACATATTAGTATACTTCATCACACAATAAAAAGTCAAGGTAATGTAAAATTTACTACTATATCATATAAGAAAAACACTGTCAACTCATTTCCTTTATTATTTGCCACAAATTTTATTCTTTGTGAAAAGAAATCCAATCAAAACCAAATTATTTCGTAATTCTTAAAATTTATGGTACAATAGCAATTATAAATAGGAGGACAAAATTTATGAATAGATTATTAGTTGTTGATGATGAAGTTAGAATCAGAGATGTAATTAGAGAATATGCTGAAGTTTATGACTTTGAAGTTACCGAAGCTGAAGACGGCGAAGAAGCTGTTGCACTATGTAAATCCAATGATTATGAGTTAATTATTATGGATATTATGATGCCAAAACTAGATGGTTTTAGTGCTTGTAAAGAAATAAAAAAATTCAAGAATATACCTGTTATTTTATTGTCTGCTAGAAGCGAAGAATATGATAAACTTTTTGGTTTTGAACTTGGCATTGATGATTACGTAATTAAACCATTTAGTCCAAAAGAACTTTTTGCAAGAGCTATGGCTGTTGTTGCAAGACATAAAGCCGCAGCGACTACTGCTATACCTATGGATAATGATGTAACAACATCTTATACTTTCCAAGGGTTAGAAATAGATCTAAAAGCTAGATCTGTTATAGTAGATGGAGAAAAAATAGATTTAACTCCAAAGGAATATGAATTATTAGTTTATTTAATCGAAAATAAAAACACAGCTCTTTCAAGAGATGTTCTTTTATCTGAAATTTGGGGCTATGATTTTTATGGAGATGACAGAACCATTGATACTCATATTAAAAATCTAAGAAATAGCTTAGGTGATTACAGAGATTTTATTGTAACATTAAGAGGGGTTGGATACAAATTTGAAGCATAGAATCAATTTAAACAGTATACGATTTAGAATGTGGACATACTTTATCGTATTTACAATTATAATTGTATTTTTAATATGGTTTTTGCAGATTTTCTTTTTGAACAACTACTATGAAAAAATGAAAATCAGTGAAACAGAAAAAATTACAGCAGAACTTACAACCACATATCAAAATAAAAGTCGAGAGGAATTTTTATATTTAGTTGGTAAGATTAACGAAGCAGATGATATTTTTATTAAAATTATTTCTGATAACAAACTTATGTTTTCAACATCAAACGAACTCCAGGCTTATAAAGGCGAACTTGACATAGCCAAAGAGAAGTTGGAATCTACCCAAAAAAGTGCTTCTTCAATTTCTCTAGTTTTAACTAGCGATAAAACAAATCGTGAAACCTGGGTTTATGCAGGATATTTAGATGTAGCGCAAACTACTACAATGTATGTTCTATCACCTTTATATCCAGTAAATTCAACGATTAAAATATTAAATCACCAATTGTTGTATGTCTTAATAATATTGCTTATTTTAGCTTTTATGTTATCTTTCTTCCTATCAGACAGATTATCAAGACCTATTAGGCAGATAACAACACAGGCAAAAAAATTAGCCAATAGTGAGTACGGAATAACCTTTAATACCGATTCAAAATATACAGAAATCAACGATTTAGTTACAACTCTAAATAAAACATCTTACGAACTTGAACGTTCAACTATATTACAAAAAGACTTAATGGCTAACGTTTCTCATGATCTTAGAACCCCACTTACAATGGTTAAGTCTTATGCAGAAATGATCAGAGATCTTTCTGGGGATATTCCAGAAAAAAGAAATAAACATTTACAGGTTATTATTGATGAGTCAGATCGACTAAATGGCCTTGTAAACGATGTACTAACTCTATCAGTAATTCAGTCCGGTAGCTTAAAACTAGATGTACAACCATTTAGTATCAAAGAAACAGTTATGCAGGTTGTTCAACCCTATAATATTCTACAAAAAAATGAAGGATATAAAATCCAAGTAAATTGTAGAAATGACGTTCCTGTTAAAGGAGACCCAGAACGAATGAAGCAAGTAATTTCAAATCTTCTAACAAATGCTATTAAGTACTGTGGTGAAGATAAAGAAATTTACATTAATATTAAACATTGGGGTAAAAAAGTTCATTGTGAAATTGTTGATCACGGTGTTGGAATAAAACCTGAAGAGTTACCTTATGTTTGGGAGAGATATTACAAAACCAGCAGTAACCATGTAAGAAAAACTGCCGGTACTGGTCTTGGATTATCTATTGTCAAACAAATACTTCTCGCTCATAACTCTAGATTTGGAGTTGAGAGTAAAGTAGGTCGTGGTACAACCTTCTGGTTTGAATTAAGCGTATACGAAAAACCTACTAAACGCAATAAGCATCAATGGCTTCATTAAGATTTCTTGCTGCAATAACTTTAATATTATCTCCCATGTGAGGAAGCTTTTTTGCATTTCCATATGGGAGTATTATTTTTGTAAAACCCATTCTAACAGCTTCTTTAACTATTCTTTCAGAATTTTGAACAGATCTTAAGTCTCCCGTAAGCCCTATTTCGCCTATAGCAATAGTTTTACCATTACTAGCCTTACCTGTATAGGAAGAATGAATAGCCAGGGCAACTGCTAAATCTGTTGATGTACCTTCAGGTTTTAGTCCTCCAACAACATTAACAAATACATCTTGATTAAGTAGAGGCATATGTACCTTTCTCTCTAAGACTGCAATAATCATATTAAGTCTAGACATTTCAACTCCAATAGGTGTTCTTCTAGCAAATCCAACATTAGTTGTTGATGTAAGCCCTTGTATTTCTAACAGAAGTGGTCTAGTGCCTTCATAAACAGCCCCAACTACAGAACCTTCTCTACCTTCTCCTAATCCATCTAAAAAAGTCTTAGATAAATTGGTTATCTCTTTAAGCCCTTCTTCTTCCATTTCAAAAGCACCTATTTCACTTGTTGTTCCAAATCTGTTTTTGACCGATCTTAAAATTCTTAGCTCTTGGTTTCTTTCACCGGTAAAATGTAAGACACAGTCAACTAAATGTTCAACAATTTTAGGTCCTGCCAAGTCTCCACTTTTAGTTACATGAGCAACAATAAAAATAGGAACTCCTGCCATCTTACCAATTCGCATAAATTCGTTACCGCAGTGTCTAACTTGTGAAACCGATCCAGGAGCTGAGTCAAGTTTACTTGAATAGGTTGTTTGAATGGAATCAATAATAATAAAATCCGGTTTCATTTCTTCGGCTACTATATTTATATTTTCTATATTTGTTTCTGCCAGAACAAACAAGTTATCGCTTAAAGTACCGCAGATTCTATCTGCACGTAGTTTTAATTGTTCTTCGGATTCCTCTCCAGAAACATACAAAACCCTAAGTCCCCTATTAGATAAATTGCTAGCAGCTTGCATAATAATTGTAGACTTGCCAATTCCAGGCTCTCCCGATATTAAGGTTAGTGAGCCTTTGACAATTCCTCCCCCTAACACTCTATTAAACTCAGATATGCCAGTATCCAATCTTGAAAAATTCCCATCTGACTTGATTTCATTTAGTTTATTTGCCTTAGGTACCTTCCCTGTAATTGTACTTCCTCTACGCCTATTATCGTCCTCATCAATTAAATTAACCTTTTCCTCAACCATTGAGTTCCATGCACCGCAAATACACTGTCCCATCCATTTAGGGCTATCATATCCACATTCTTGACATACATATACAGTTCTAATCTTCTTCGCCATAATTCACCTCTACGCAAACATTTGTTCTTTTTTTAATTTTACTACTAAAAAAGAAAGCTGTCAATTGGATTGACAGCTTTTGCTTTTAATTTATTTACTTTCCTGATATGCTTTTATAATTTTATCTGCAATGTTGCCTGGAACTTGGTCATATCTTTCAAATTCTAATTCATAGAATCCTCTAGCCTGAGTCATTGCTCTTAGAACAACTGCATAGTCAAACAATTCAGCTTGTGGAGCTTCAGCCATAATTTTTTGATCTCCGTTAGCCTGTGGTTCCATACCTAATATTTTACCTCTACGCTTGTTCATATCGCCCATTACATCGCCCATATTGTTTTCAGGTACATAGATGTCTAAATGCATAATTGGTTCTAACAAGCAAGGTTTAGCCTCTATAATGCCCTTCTTAAATGCAAGTGAAGCAGCAATCTTAAATGCCATTTCATTTGAGTCAACATCATGGTATGATCCGTCATATAAATCAGCCTTAATATTTACTACCTTACATCCAGCTAGAGGTCCTTTTTCCATAGATTCAATTATACCCTTCTCAACTGCAGGAACATAGTTCTTAGGAATTGAACCACCAAATAGAGATTCTGTAAATTCAAAGTCTTCTGTAGAAGGTCCAAATTTAATGTGTACATCACCATACTGTCCAGCTCCACCAGATTGTTTCTTATGTTTCCCCTGAACATCTGAAGTACCCTTAATTGTTTCTCTATATGCAATTTTCTGTGGGATAGTTTTAACTTCAACACCAAATCTATCTTTTAGTTTTTCCATTATTACATTAAGCTGAATTTCACCTTGTCCACCTAGCAAGGTCTGTTTAGTTTCAGAATTTCTTTCAATAACAAATGAAGGATCTTCTTCTCTTAATCTAGCTAAACCTGCAAAGACTTTATCTTCGTCTTTTTTATCTGCAGCTTCAATGGCTAAGAATAAAGATGGCTTTGGATAATCTAAAGGAAGATATCTAATAATATTACCCTTTTCACAAAGTGTATCTCCAGACAAAGTATGCTGTAATTTAGAAACAGCAACAATATCTCCAGCCTCTGCATAATTTAATTCTTCCTGATGATTACCTCTTAAGAAGAATAACTTCCCAATTTTTTCTGGTTTTTCAGTTCTTTCATTAAGAATTTCTGTACCTGCATTTAACTTACCAGATACTACCTTCATAATAGAAATCTTGCCTACAAATGGGTCAACAATTGTTTTGAATACAAATGCTGAAACTGGTCCATCTGTTTTAGAAATAACTTCTACTGGTTCGTTTTTATCATTAAATCCTCTATATGGACCATGTTCTAATGGTGTTGGAACATATTCAATCAATAAATCAAGTAAACCTTCACTACCATGTCCCATAATAAATGCTGAAGAAAGTACTGGAACAATTCCACCTTCCTGAATACCTTTGCGCAAGCCCTTTTTAATTTCTTCTTCTGAGAAATTGTCTCCGTTAAAGTATTTTTCCATTAATTCATCATCTGTCATAGCGATAGCTTCCTTAAGTTCTTCATCTATCTCTGTTGTAATTGGCCAACTAAATGGAATTAAATGCTCTCCAAATTTATCTTTTAATTCATTGAAAGTTTTGAAATAATCAAATTCATCTTTGTCTCTTTTATTAATTACTATAAATCTTGGTTTTTTATATCTTTCACAAGCCTTCCATGCCTGTTCTGTTCCTACCTGAACGCCTGCCCCTGCATCAACTAAAATAATAGCCGCTTCAGAAGCTCTAAGTGCTGCATTAACTTCTCCAACAAAATCGAAGTATCCCGGAGTGTCTATAAAGTTAATCTTACTTTCCTGCCAAATTACTGGAACAACAGAAGTGTTAATTGAATATCCTTTTTCTATTTCCATTTTGTCGTAGTCAGAAATAGTATTTCCATCTTCAACTTTACCCATTCTATTAGTAGCACCAGTTTCTAATAGTACTGATTCTAGGAATGTTGTTTTACCACAACCGCCGTGTCCAACAAGTGCAACGTTTCTAATTGTTTCGCTAGTATAGCCTTTCATATGTAAGCCCTCCTCAAAATTTATTTAACAAGTGATTTCATTATAACACCTTGTTAACTTCTTATCAATAAATGTTATTGAATTTTTCAGAAAATTTATATATTTCAATTAAAAAAAAGTCATTTATAATTTAATGACTTTTTTTGGTCTTTATACTGTAATTCTACCCGTAGCAATATAGGACATTCCGTTACAAATAGCAGCTGCAATATTACTGCCACCCTTTCGCCCACTTGCAACAATATATGGAATTTCTAAACTCATAATTAGTTCCTTAGATTCTACAACATTTACAAATCCAACTGGCACACCGATTACTAATTCAGGCTTTAAAACCCCATCCTTAACCAACTCATAAATTCTAACAAGGGCTGTAGGTGCATTGCCAATTGCAAAAATAATAGGTTTGCCAAGTTTCGCAGCCTTATCAATACATGCTGTCGCACGAGTTGTACCATTAGCTTTAGCATGAGTTGCAACATCATCATCAGCCATAAAACACATAACTTGCCCACCAAATTTTTCAACTGCTGCCTTGTTAACACCAGCTTTAGCCATATTAGTATCTGTAACTATAATAGCTCCCTTTTTAATAGCTTCAATGCCTTTTAAAACTGCATCCCTAGAAAACTTTAAATTATCTAAATAATCAAAGTCAGCACTAGTGTGAATAGCTCTTTTAATAATCGGCTTTTCATAAGGATCCAAATCCACCCTAGCCATTTCACTTTCAATTATCTCCATACTTCTATTTTCAATATCAGCAGGAAGCACATTCTGTAATTTCACCTTTTCCATATTTACACCTATTTCTATTTAATCCCCATCATGCTCAAAATTAAACTAATATCTAAATTTTCTTCAATACCTTTGGCTAAAATTTCATATTGTTTTTCTCTAAACTCATCAGAGTAAACCATATCACTGCCACTTTTAGACCTAGATAAACTATCTTCCGGCTCAATATCAACATCCATGTATGGAATAACACCAATAACCGGCTTCTCTGTAATCTGTTCAAGCTTTGAAACCCCATCAAGAATCAAGTCCATATTTCCTCTAAACTTATTAATAATTAATCCTTTAACTAAGTCCTCTTCCACAGGATCTAACAAGGTAAGAGTTCCAACAAGTGAAGCAAAAACCCCACCTCGCTCTATGTCTGAAACAAGCAAAACCGGAGCATTTACCATCTTGGCAATAAACATATTTACCAAATCACCGTCTTTAATATTAATTTCAGCAGGGCTGCCTGCCCCTTCAATAACAACAATATCATAGTCCCTTGCCAAGGAGTCTAAAGACTCAAAAAGTAAAGCACCAAAATAATCCTTATGTTCCTTGTATGGCCTTCCATCAGGGCTAATCCACTCTTTGCCTAAAGCCAAAACCTTTAAATTGCCTGGCCCCAAAGGCTTAATAAGCAACGGATTCATCTTAGCCATAGGTTTAACTCCAGCAGCTTCTGCCTGTAGAACCTGAGCTTTACCCATTTCAAGCCCCTCAGAAGTCACAAACCCATTTGAAGTTAAATTTTGGGCCTTAAAAGGAGCCACCTTATATCCCATATTTTTAAAAAGCCTGCAAAGTCCAGTTACAACTAAACTTTTGCCCGCATCTGAAGTCGTTCCCTGAACCATCAAAAACTTTGCCATATTAACCGTCCATTTCCTTCAAAACTTGTTTCATTGCATCAATAAAAGCCAAGTTTTCATCTATTCTCCTAACAGCAATTCTTGAAAATTCATGAGTAAGCCCCACATAATTACTGCAATCTCTTATGAGAAAACCTGCGCTGCGCATTTTTTCCCTGAAGATATTTCCTCTCTTCATTCCATCTCTGTCAGCTATCTTAAAAAAAATGTAGTTTGCCATTGGTTTAAAGACTTTGAAACCTACACTTGTTAAAGCATCAACTAAAACCCTTCGTTCAGCTGAAATCACTTCCATAGCATCCCTTACATATTCGTCCTCATCAAGAGCTGCAAGACCAGCAACTTGAGCAGGAATAGATACGCTCCAAGGCTGACCCATTTCATATATTTTGTCCAAGGTTTCCTTGTTGCTACACAAGCAATAACCTAATCTAAAACCAGCCATAGCATAATTTTTAGTAAAAGCCTTTAATATAATCAAGTTATCCATTTTAGATAAATAGGACTTAACCGTAAGTTCTTCAGGTTTTTGGATAAACTCAATAAAACATTCATCAACAACTAAAGTAATATTATTTTTAACACTTTTTTGTAGGATTTGATCCATTAAATTTTTATCAGTTAGCCTTCCTGTGGGATTGTTTGGATTGCAGATAAACATAATATCTATGCCATCTTCCATGTAATCTAAAATATCATCCTGGACAGCAAAATCATGTTCTTCTTTAAGAATATAATGATTGGTCTTACAATCAACTACAGATAATGCCTGTTCATATTCAGCAAAAGTTGGTCCAGTAACTAGGGCCTTTTTTGGCTTTTTGGAAAGGGTAATTCTAAAAATAATATCAGCTGCACCGTTGCCACAAAGTATGTACTCATTATTTATTCCTTCTGCCTTGGCAAGCTTTGCAATTAAATCTCTGCAAAGAGGATCAGGATAATTGGAACAATCCTTTAGGCATTTTGTAACCGCATTAATAATTCCATCAGGAACTCCTAAAGGGTTAATGTTTGCCGAAAAGTCGTATATTTTTTTGCCGATTTCTTTTTGTGCAGAGTAAATATCTCCACCATGAACTAGATTTTTCAAGGTAACTCCTTTGTTTACATAAAACATATTACAGACAATAAAGTCAAACAAACGCATTGACAAATTATTGCAGCACCATATAAAAGCTTAATACTTTCCCTTATGTTCTCTAAATTTATCTCTTTAATTGGATCTCCAATGGTCTTCTTTTTGTATACTTTTCCAAAATAGTTTGCATTACCCGCCAGTTGAATTTCAAGTGCTCCAGCACAAGCCGATTCAGTTTGTCCACTGTTTGGACTTGCATGATTATACCTATCTCTCTTAAAAATTTTCCATGCATTCTTGCTATTATATGGCAAAAATTTGGCAGCACACACTATTAATATTCCGGAGATTCTAGCTGGTATATAGTTAGCCACATCATCAAGTTTAGCTGCAAATCTTCCAAAATATAAGTACTTATCATTTTTGTATCCAATCATAGAATCTAAAGTATTTATAGCCTTATACATAAAGGCAAGTGGCCCACCACCAATGGCAAAATATATCATTGGAGCAACAACTCCATCTGCAGTGTTTTCTGCTACTGTTTCTACCGTAGCCTTAATAACACCTTCTTCAGATAGATTCTCTGTATCTCTGCCAACAATCATAGAAACAGCAGCTCTACCATCTTCTATGGTTCCGTTTTTTAAAGCATTATAAACCTTAAGACTTTCATCCTTAAGACACTTAGTAGCTAAAATCTGATAGCAAAAAATCGAATTAACAGCTAATGCCAAGTAGAAATTTATTTGTCCCAAGATCCATAGTATTAAAAATGGAACTGCAAAGGATAATAGAACAATAGTTATTGATAGAATCATTCCGCCAATAAATTCCCTCTGATTATCACCATTAGTAAAGTTGCGTATTTTCTTTTCTCCCCATTTAATCCCATTACCCACAAGGCAAATAGGATGAGGTAATGAATAAGGATCTCCAATTATTAAATCCAATATAAAACCAATGGCCAAGCTTATAACTCTCATTACTTACTATATTCCTCCAAAAGTTTTGAAACCATACTGTCTATAGTTGCTTCTTCAGACATAATAATATTCATATTATATTTACTAGCTTCCTTACTTGTTTGTTCCCCAATGCAAAGAGCCTTTACCTTAGTAAAATCAATTCCTTCATTGTTTTTTACAAAAGCATTAACTGTTGAAGCGCTTGTAAATCCAACAATATCAATAGAATCATCATACTTATTTAATTCTGTTGCTGTAACATCCAAAGTATCATAAATAGGAATATCATCAAATTCTAAATTGGCTTCTCTTAATGGAGTTATTACTTGATCAGTGCCAATTTTAGCACGTGGAATTAGTATCTTTTCTGCAGAAACAGTTTCAGCCAAAACTTTGCCTAACTCTATTCCGCTATAAATTTCTGGCATTAAATCTACAAGAATACCTTTTGATTCAATTACCTTTTTAGTTCCAGGGCCTATTGCTGCAAACTTTAGACCACCTAAAGTTCTAACATCAACCTTGTTTTTTAATAGGGTATCAAAGAAAATTTTAGGACCAACTGGACTTGTGAAACAAACCCATCCATAATCCTTAATATTCTCAATTGCCTTATCTAAGGCTATATTATTTTCTATTGGTACTGTCTTAATTGCTGGAAGCATTAAAACTTCACCACCTAAAAACCTTAATCTTTCGGCCAAACTTGAAGCTCTATCTGCAGGTCTTGTTACTGCAATTTTAACTCCCCCAAGAGGTCTATTTTCCGCCCAAGCGAAGTCATCAGAAAGACTACAAACCTTTCCAACAATAATAATAGCAGGTGTGCCTATATTTGCTTCTTTAGATTTCAAAGGCAGTGTTTCTACAGTTGCAACAACACGTCTTTGATGGGCTCTTGTGCCATTTTCCAAAATAGCAGCTGGCATATCCTTATCCATTCCAGCCATAATTAAACCTTGGCAAATCTTAGGAAGGGCACCAACACCCATTAAGAAAATCAATGTTCCTTCAAGTTTAACTAAAGACTTAAAGTCAATATTCGGTTCTTCTTCTTTTTTTGTATGTCCTGTAATTACATGGAAGGAAGAAGTGAAATCTCTATGAGTTACAGGAATGCCATTATATGCTGGAACCGAAACTGCAGAAGTAACTCCTGGTACAATTTCAAAAGGAACCTTGTTCTCACAAAGAAGTTCAAGTTCCTCTCCGCCCCTTCCAAATACAAAGGGATCCCCTCCCTTTAATCTAACTACATTTTTGCCTGCCAAAGCTTCCCTTAGCAAAATTCTATTGATTTCATCCTGTGGAACCGGATGACTTCCTGCAACCTTCCCAACGAAAATCTTTTCAATATTCTCAGGAATCATTCCAAGTACACCTTGTCCAACAAGTTTGTCATAAACTACAACATCAGCATTTTCAAGCAAGTATTTACCCTTCAAAGTAAATAGGCCTACATCTGAAGGACCAGCTCCAACAAGCCAAACCTTACCAATATTATTATTAGTCATTTTTGCTCTCCTTTAATTTAATTGCCAACCCTGAAGCCAGCTTTAATCTATCTTTAAGTGGTCCTTTTACACTACCTTTAACTCCCACTTTATTTACCTCATCATAGTAAAGCCCAAAAATTTCAATTATTTCATCTTCCATATTAGCCATACTAAATGCCCCAATTGGTGAACTACATCCCCCATCTAGAACTCTAACAAACTCTCTTTCTGCCTCAGCTTCAGCTCTACTTTTAGCTGAATCAACAGACTCTAAAAATGAATAATCTTCATTAGCCCTACCCTGAATAACCAAAATCCCCTGTCCTGCAGATGGAATCATTTCATTATGAGTAAAAACCTTAGTAATTCTATTGCCAAGTCCCACTCTAGTAAGCCCTGCATGGGCTAAAATCAAACTACCATACTCGCCTCTATCAAGCTTGGCTAGCCTAGTAATAACATTACCTCTAACGCTTTTACTTTCAAAATCCCCATAAATCTCCTCAAGTTGTAGTACCCTTCTAGCACTTGAACTTCCAATAGGTTTAGACAGATCTATCTCTTTTTCGCCTTCAGGCAAAACTAAAACATCGTAAGGATTTGCTCTCTCACTAAAAGCCAAAAGAGGTAACTTAGGATTTTCCTCCATAGGTAAATCCTTTAAACTATGAATTGTAATATCCACACGTTTATCCATAAGTGCCTTATCTAGTTCCTTAACAAAAAGTCCTTTGCCACCAATTTTATCAAGAGTCTTATCCAAAATAACATCTCCTGTAGTTTTCATTGTTACAAGTTCAAGCTGGATATCCGGATTATTTCTTGCAATTTCATCCATAACAAGTTGTGTTTGCAAAACAGCAAGTTTGCTTTCTCTACTTCCAACTATGATTTTTCTCTTCATTATTTTCTCCTATCTAGTAGTTTTCTAATGTCAGCTGTTACATCCTTGGCCAATTTATGATCCTTGCCTTGAGCCGTCACTCCAACAGTTACATCTCCAGAAGTTATAACTCCCGGGAAAAAAAACGTGCATCTATCTTTGTCGTTTGCCACATTGGTCATTAAATCCATCTTTTTTCCTTCATGACAAATATATTCATTTAGAACTTCATTGCTAGTTGCCGCAATAACATAGTCCATACCAATAAGATCTTCTTCCATACAAACTCTATTTACAATATTAATATTATCAAGTGCCTTAATTTCGTCACTAATTGTCGGTGCTACAACTTTAATATTGCAATTAAATTTGTGCAAAGTCTTTACTCTTCTAGTTGCAATTTTGCCACCACCAACTACTAAAAAATTCTTATCTTTTACATTAACAAATATAGGGAACCACTCCCTCTTTGTCTCTAAACTGCAATGAGCGAGTTTTGACATACCATAATCTTCACAAAGAATTTCTAATGTTTCTAATACCGAAACCCCTTCTTCTACCAATGGTCTACCTATTACTATTAATTTAGAATTTGTTGCTTGAGCCGCCTGGAATTTTTCCATAAAGCCGCCGTTTTTGCCCCCATCTTTAGTTACCACAACCTTAGTTCCTAGTTGATTTATAAGGGCTATGTTAAATTCTTCTGTAAATGGTCCCTGCATAGAAATCAAGTTTCTGCCTTCATACCCTAAGGTGTTACATTGGTCAATAATATGACCTATTGGAAGAATCCTTGCAAAAAGTCGTTCCTTAAAGTTGTTTACTTGAGTAAATGTTTCAAGTTCTTTACTGCCTACTGTCAAAAGCACCTTTTCACTGGTCTTATTTAATACCTCAACAGCTTCCTTAGTGTCTGAAACAAAGACTACTTCCTCTTCATCTACAAGACTATTTGACTGGCTGTCTCTTAACACTCTAAGATATTTTTTGCCACAATAATTAGCAGCTTCCTTAATATTTGCTGTAACAATATCTGCATAAGGATGAGTCGTATCGATTATTAAATCGTAATTTTCATTTGTGATTAAATCCTTCATTTCTTCAAGGTTTAACCGCCCCTCTAGTACCTTAATATTTGACTTTGTTGCCTCTAGTATTTCCTTGCCGTAATTTGTTGCAACACATCCATGAACTTCTATTCCTTGGCCTATTTGAGAAAGCAGTTGCCTGCCCTCTGTTGTACCTGCAAAAACCAAAATCTTTTTCATTATTTTTTGTATCCTCTTGGTGTTACCATTTTTCCGTTTATGTTTCTAGTTGAACTGTTTCCAATAAATACAGTTGTAAACATATCAACTTTAGTATCTCTTAGTTCTTTTAGGGTTAAGACTATTCCCTCTTCACCTTCTCTACCAATGTTCCTTACATACCCACACACTGTATCTGGACTTTTGTATTTTAGAGTAATGTCGCAAGCCTTTTTTAAGTAATCGCGTCTTTTAATACTTGAAGGATTATATAAACATGTGATCATATCTGACATTGCTGCACAGTCTAATCTTTTTTCAATTAATTCCCAAGGCGTTAATAAGTCGCTTAAACTAATTACTGAAAAGTCGTGGATTAATGGGGCTCCTAAAACTCCAGCGCCACTACATGCTGCTGTAATTCCACAAACTATTTCAATCTCTATTTCCGGATGGTCTTCTGATAATTCATAAATTAATCCAGCCATTCCGTAAACTCCAGAATCTCCGCTACATACCATTGCCACAGTTTTGCCTTTTAATGCTTCATCAACTGCTAACTGACATCTTGCAACTTCCTGTTTCATAGGTGTTGATAAAAACTTTTTATGTGAGAAGTCATCCTTAACTAGGTCTACATAAACTGTATATCCTGCAATTATATCGCACTCTTCTAAGGCTTCCATTGCTCTTCCTGTTGCATATTTTAAATCTCCAGGCCCTAGACCTACAACGTAAATTTTCATATATTTCTCCTAATTATTTTTTGATTGTATCTTTTTTTGCTGATTCTAAAATGGCATTAAAGCAAATATCCCAGTATTCTTCTGGAAGTGTATCTTTTAATCCACAAAGGAGTTTGTTAATTCCTTTTTTTGAAGCTTCAACTACGACTTCTTCCATATTTTCTTGGATATCTTCCTGACTTAATTCTGATTTAGTTCTAAGCCAAGTGTCATTTGCTGCCAAATCCAATATTTTTGTTACTGTTGGCATACGTTTTCTAAACTTTACCCACTTCTCAATTTCCTGTCCATAGGACTCTAATACATTTTTTGCTTTTTCTATATTTAATTCTTTATTTTCATCGTAAATTCCTGTGTCAAGACTATCTATATCTAGAATTTTTATTTCTCGATTTTCAGAAATTTTAGGGTCTATATCCCTTGGTACTGCCAAATCTAGCCAAATTGCAGGTTCTATAATTGATGCTTCCTTAATATCCTCAAGGCTTATTGTATAATGAGGGCTTAATGTTGCACTTATAACAATTTCTGCATCCTTTAAATTTTCTATGCGCTTTTCATAGGGAACCATTGTGCACCCTTCTGGTATTAAGGATTCTCTATTATCTGCATTGTGATATTTTTTTCTTAAAGTCATAAAAACATCTGCCTTAGCTCGAACTAAATGTTCCGCAATTAAAACACCCATTTTGCCATTGCCAATAATTAGACAACGTTTACCTTTAATATCACCATAAGCATCGATTAATTTGCTTATGCCACTATTAGCAACAGATGGATTATATGTGGTTAAACTAACTGTAGTTTTAACTTTTTTAGCAGCACTAATACTATTTTGAAAAATTTTCTCAATATACTTGTCCGATGTTTTATTCTTTCTTGTTAATTGTAGTGCTTCTTTTATTTGAGTTACTATTTGGTCTTCACCAAATACTTTGGAATTAATGCCACAAGAGGTAACTAGCAAATGTTCAACTGCTGCTTTTCCTTTTCTACATACAAAATATTTTTGGCTTTGATTTTTTTCAACATTTTTAATGTTACACAAAACTTCATCTGGATTTATGCAGCCTTTATCACCACTAATCCAAAGTTCAGTCCTATTACATGTAGATAAAATTAGGCAACCGTTAACGCCATCAATGGTATTAATTTCTTTCATAGCTTCTATGGCTTCACTTGTTGTAAATGCAAACTTTTCTCTTACATCTAGAGAAGCAATGCTATGATCTATCCCAACCATTTTAAATTCCATTATTTTGTCGCCTTTCTAAATTCATGTGTAAATGATGGATCGTAAAGCAATGATCTTTCATACTCATTTCCAAGGAAATTTCCCACAAGAATTAAGGCCGTTTTTGTTATGTTATTTTCCTTTGCGATTTGAGGCAAGGTTTCAATTGTTCCTCTAAATACTTTTTCATCTGGCCATGTTGCCTTATATACAATTGCTGCTTTAGTATCAGGGGCATAGCCACCTGCAACTAACTCCTTAGATAAATCTTCAAGCATACCTGTACTTAGGAAAATTGCCATTGTAGCTTGATGGGCTGCAAATGATCTAATGCTTTCCTTCTCTGGTACTGGAGTTCTTCCTGCCATTCTAGTAATAATTACTGACTGAGAAACATTAGGCAGAGTATATTCCGCCTTTAAGGCTGCTGCTGCACCGCAAAACGAGCTAACTCCTGGTGTTACATCATAGTCAAATCCTAGTTGATCAAGAAGGTCCATTTGTTCTCTAATAGCACCAAAAATACTAGGGTCTCCTGTATGAAGTCTAACTGTATTCTTACCTTCAGCTTCTCCCCTTTTCATGACATCTATTACATCTTCAAGAGTCATACTAGCGCTATCAAAGATTTCGCATCCCTTTTTAGCAATTTTTAAATGAGCTGGATTAACCAGTGACCCTGCATATATTATTATATCTGCCTCCATTAAAAGTTTTTGTCCTCTTACTGTAATTAAGTCTGCAGCTCCAGACCCTGCGCCTACAAAATTTATCATACTAACACCTATTCATCCTTTCAATTATCCCATCTACACTGCTGCTTTTAATCAACAATCCGTATTTGTTGGAAAAAGTTATTACTCCAACATTTATATTCTTTCCAAGAACTTTTGTAACATTATCTTCAATGCTAATTAATAAAGCTTTCATCAACTTTTCTTTAAATCCTAATGACTCCAATATATCTATAGCATCGTCAACCATTACACAATTTTTAATTTTATTTCTTATAGCTTCATCTGCACCTAATTTTTCTAGGTGGTTACTTATTATTTCCATTCTTCTGTCGCCATACTTAGAATGTGTATTCATAACTCCCCCAGCCACTTTGACAAGTTTACCCAAATGGCCAGAAAAAATAATTTCTTTAAAACCCATTTCTTTTACAAACAAAAGTGCATCTCCAATAAAGTTACTACACTTGACAGTATCCTCTTCTGATATTACAGTATTGCTTTTTAAAAAAGCCTGCCCATAGTTACCTGGAGTTATGCATATAGAGTTTTTACCTTCAGCTTTTCTAACATTTAACTCAACTTTAATTGTATCAATCAAAGCTTGCTCGCTCATTGGTTCTACAATACCACTAGTTCCTAAAATTGAAATACCACCGACTATTCCCAGTTTAGGGTTAAAAGTTTTTTTGGCTAACTCTCTGCCCTTTGGAACAACAATTGTAATTTCAATAGATCCACTAAAACCCATTTTATTCTTTATATCTCTAGCTTCGTTTATAATCATTTTTCTTGGAACAGGATTTATTGCCGGCTCATTAACCTTACATGCAAGGCCAGGTTTAGTTACAGTTCCAACGCCTTTGCCTCCCTTTAGAATAATCCTATCTAGGTTGTCCTCAATAAGGGAAACATAGGCATATATTAATGCCCCTGCTGTTACATCCGGGTCATCACCGCTATATTTTCTAACAGCACATCTAAAGATATTTCTAATCTTTTTTTTGTACAGTAGTTTTAAATTTAATTCTGTATTGTTAGGTGTTACCACTTTTACTTTTTCCGGAAAAACTCCAGTTAGAGCTGCTGCCACTGCTCCTTGAGTAGCTGCTGCTGCACAAGTGCCTGTAGTATAGCCTTTTTTTAACAACTTCATTGATGATCCTCTTAATTACTCATTAATATTTATAAAAAATCCTTTGTCTTCTACTAATTCTAAATCCACCTTGAATACATCCTTCATACTTGCTAAAGTCATTACTTCTTTTGGATCTCCATAGCCAATAATTTGGCCATTATCTATTAAGCAAACCTTATCGCTATATCTATATGCAATATTAATATCATGCATTACAGATATAACCATAATGTTTTTTTCTTCTATTTTTTTTCTTAAATATTTTATCATATTTGCCTTATTACTAATATCAAGAGCTGAAAAAGCTTCATCTAAGAATATTATTTCTGTATCTTGGGCTAAAGCCGCTGCCAGAAGAACTCTCTGCTGTTCACCTCCACTAATATCTGTAATTAGTCTATCCTTAAATTTAAGTACATCTGTATCTTCCATAGCTTTAATTACTATTTCATAATCTTCACTAGTTAAAGAATTAATATTCTTCCTATATGGATATCTACCTAGAGATACAGATTCTATACAAGTAAACGGGAATACCGCTTCTTGTTTCTGATTTATAACAGTGAAAATTTTAGCCTTCTCATTAGAATCTATGTTTTTCAATTTTTTATTGTTTATTTCTATCCCGCCACTTTCGGCAGAAAGCAATCCTGTTATTAATTTTAAAAAAGTGGATTTACCAGACCCATTAGGTCCTAGTATAGAAATAAATCCACCATTCATTTCAATATCTATACCATTAAAAATTTTATTTCCGTCATATCCAAAGACTAAGTCTTTTACCTTTAATTTTGGGTTAATCATTATGAAAACAAACCTCCCCTTTTGGATTTTCTAAGGAATACATAAATAAAGAAAGGACCTCCAACTAAGGTTGTCAAAACACCTACTGGAATTTCTCCTCCAAAAAGAACTCTAGTCACATTATCAGCAACCATAAGCAATAATCCTCCAGCCAAAGCTGACATAGGTATAAGGTTCCTATTATTCGAAGTTACACCAAACCTTAGTAAATGAGGAATTACTAATCCTACAAATCCAATAACCCCTGCAACAGAAACACAAGCTGCTGTCATTAATGATGCTACTGTTAACAAAATACGTCTAACCTTCTTAACATTAATTCCTAAAACTGTAGCTGTATCATCTCCATTACAAAGAACATTTAATTCATTTGCATAGTAAATACATATAGCTACACAAAATGATATAACTGGTACAGCAACAAAAACATGAGTCCATGTTCTTGAGGCTAAACTTCCCATTATCCAAAATACTATTGCACCAACTTCATCACCTGCAGCATATTTAATAAAACTAATTCCTGCAGATAAAATAGAACTAACAATAATACCTGCAATTATTAAGTTACTTGAGCTAAGACCACTACCTCTACTTGCAATCTTCATAACCACAAACAATGTTAAAATTGCACCTACAAAAGCTGCTGGTAACACAGGAATTGTTGCAATTGCAAGTATTCCTGTGACGAATATTGCAATAGATGCACCTAAAGCTGCACCTGTTGAGATTCCAATTGTGTATGGATCTGCCAAGGGATTCATTAGTAATGACTGAAAAACTGCCCCTGCAACAGAAAGTCCAGCCCCAACAAATATCCCACATATAATTCTAGGCAACCTAATATCCCAAATTATAGCTACAATTCCTTCCGGAATATCCCCATACATTTCTGGATTAAAGGTTATTTTGCCGATAATTATTTTATATATACTAGTTAATGAAATATCTGCATCTCCAAAAGTTGCACATACCCCAATCATTATTACAGATAATATAGTTAACCCCAAAATAACTATTTTGCTAAACCTATTCTTTTTTATTATCTCTTTTGCCCCTATAGGCATAAATTTGTCCTGCAAAAGATATCCTCTCTTTCGATTTACTTTCTTGTTAGTACAACAGATAAATAATCCTTGTTTTCTTTTAACCCTTTAACAACATCTGTTTTGAATTCAGCATCCTCAAAACCACAACGTAAAGCTAATATAGCTTTTTCAGTTAAACCCTTTTCTTCTAACAAAGAAACTACTCTTTCTTCACGCTTATAGACCTTCATAAATCCAAATGTATCACAAGCATCTAAAACTTTAGATATTTGTTGGTCATTTGCATTCATAGGAATAATAGCTAAGACTTCATCCTTCTCAATTAAAGGTCGATTAGCTAATGCTGCTGCTGCACAAAAACTTGTAATTCCAGGAATTGTTTCAATTTCAACATCAGTATCTTTTAATGCCTTGACAATATATCCATATGTACTATAGACCCCAGGATCTCCTAAGGTAATAAATCCAACATTCTTACCTTCATTTATCTTCTTAACAATAATATCCGCTGCTACTCTGCCGGCCCTATTAAAAACTTCTTCATCAATAACCATAGGGAAATCAATATATTCGATTTCTAGTGACTCTTTAAAATACTTATTAGCAATTTTATTAGCTACACCTGGCTTGTTTTTTTGTGTTTCTGGAACCAAAAGCACATCTAACATTTCAATTGTTTCTACTGCCTTAATAGTCAATAGTTTTTCGTCTCCCGGTCCAACTCCAATTCCATAAAATTTCATATCTATATCCTCCAAAATTTTTAATATTTAAGCTGCTGTTTTGTGACATCTCCAAAGAGATAACCCAAAGAATAATACAAAGTACATTACCACTATTAATACACTTTTCATATCAAAGGCTTCATATGTTCCAATTGCACGAAGCATAGTTGAAACATGAGTTAGTGGCAATACGTATATAAACTGTTTCAATATAACCGGTAACTGATCTACTGAGAAAAAAGTACCACATAAGAATGTCATAGGCATCATTACATAAGTCCCAAATCTAGTCATATCTGCATGAGATGTAACTACTAAAGCTCCTAACATTCCAAGACATGAAAAAGTTAAACCTGATAAAAACATTATTGCTATAAATGGTCCATTAATATTCATGCTAACTTGGAATATCCCAGCTACAAGTAAGACTATAAACCCACAATAAACGCCTCTAATTGACCCTGCAATGGCTTTGCCTAAGCAAAAGTTAAACATTGACATAGGCGCCAATACATATTGCTCAAATGTCTTATCATAAAGTCTGTTGGTGTTTAGAGTTATTGCAATTGCCTTGTAACTTGCATTCATTGTAGTTAAGGCAATAACCCCTGGTATTAAGAATTTAATATAAGTTATACCTTTTAGTGAAAATCCTCCACCCATACCAAATCCAAATGCAACAATATATAAAATCGGTCCTATTACTGCACTTGTTGTTATTTTCAAAAACCCTCTTTTAAAAACAATCCACTCTTCCCACAAAATTGGGAGTATTTCTTTAAACATAATTTTTCCCTTACTTCTGTAACTTCTTACTAGTATATTTAATATATACATCTTCTAAGTTGGTCTCTCTAATTAAGGTATCCACACCTAAACTAGCACCATATGCGCCTGCCTCTTCCCTAGAAGCAAAATAATTATAATTTGTAATTCCACCTTCAAAAGACTCCACAGTAAATGGATCAATCTTAGTCATAAAACCACTTGGGGAATCTTCCGCAAGTATTTTTCCTTCAGACATCATTCCAATTTTATCACACAAAACACTTGCTTCTTCAATATAGTGAGTTGTAAGAATTATAGTTAACCCTTCATTCTTTAACCTTCTAAGTAAATCCCAAATGCTTCTTCTAATTGTTGCATCAAGACCTACAGTTGGTTCATCTAAAAATAATATTTTAGGGCTATGCATAACAGCTCTAATTATCATCAATTTTCTCTTGTTACCCCCAGATAACTTTCCAATTAGTTTCCCTTTGTCTTTGTCCATTTGTGCAAAAGTTAATAGTTCATCCACCTTAGTTTTAATTTCCTTACTTGGCATCTTGTGAAGTTTCCCATGTAAGGTTAAGGCTTCTACCGGCGTCATTTCTCGTTGCAAACTAAAGTGCTGTGAAACCATACCGAGTTCTTCTTTTATTCTTTTGTTTTGACGGCTCATTATTTCTCCGTCTATATATACTTCCCCTTCATTGGCCTCAATTAAAGATGAAAGTATCTTCATAGTAGTAGTTTTACCAGCTCCATTTGGTCCTAAAAGTGCATAAGACATTCCCTTTTCAATATTAAGGTTAAGACCATTTACCGCCTTCTGCTTACCATATATTTTTGTAATATTATTTGCTTTTATCATTTTTATCCTGCTTTTTTATTATATCATTGAGTAAATTTATAAACTCCCTGTTAGTATATGTATCTTTAACAAATTTCTTGGATTCCTCTGGTTTGATATTAAACTCAATATATAGAAAATCACTAATATCTTTTTTATTTATTTTTTCATTTCTACCAAAATATTCTGTACCATCTTTTTTCTTATGAGTCTTTACAAAACTTCTCATAGCTGCTGTTTCAATAATATTAAAGTCTTCATCTTTGTATGAAATATCCTCATAAGCACCATAGGTGTGATTATATCTCTCAAAATCGTAGTAATCTGCTCTACCATTTATAAATGTTGGAATATGCAACATCTTAACAGTAATTGCCGCAAAAGATTCCCTAGTCAAAATTTCCTCATTTTTATATTCCCTTATATCATCGAAAATTTCAGGATAAAGATATCTAGCTATTTCATAAGTTCCATCTACATATCTAAATGTATAGGAATCAATAAAATACCTATGCATCTCATAAACTCTTCCTTCTTTAATTGCTTTGAATTCCTTAAAGTTATCCTTTTGCTTTATTGAAATTAGAGAGGCTCCCGGTTCTTCTCCACCCTGAAGGGTTAAGTAAACATCAATCTTATCCTTATTTGCCTCTAAGTTTTCAATTCCATACTTAGCAAGTCTACCACTTGATTCATTACTTTTCAGTGGCCCTGCAACATTTTCTCCACCAGCATTTTCAATTGCAATATATGGTAAACTTCCTTTTGCAAAAGTTCTATATCCAATTTCAGAACCTTCAAAGAAAACGTCTGTCTTAACTTCATAGTTTTTAGTTTGATCCTTTAAATTATCAAGCTGACTATGAAATTCCTTAAGCAAAGATTTGCATTTATCTTTTGTACCTGTAAGCATTGCTAGTTTTTCCATGTATATGTCAAAGTCTTCAAAGGATTCCGGTCTTAAAGAAACAACCTTAATACCTGCTGTTTCTATCCTAGTTACAAATGCCGGATATTTTGAATTGATTGATGGAGAAATTAACACTAAATCAGGTTTAGCTTCAATTATGCTCTTTATATCTGACTCTTCATCATAAACATACGAGGGTAGTTTAGTCGTTTCATATGGAAAGTTAGATGCTCGATTAACTCCGATAATTTTATCTCCCACACCTAAAGTAAATAAATTTTCAGTATGTTCATTAAAAAGACTTATAATTTTTTTATAAGGTCCATCCACCTCAATTTTATTTCCCACATCATCAATAAACGTATTCTCGTCTACAATTGAAGTCCCTGACTCTGTTCCTCCAAGCTTAATACTAAATCCACTGCCTATTAGAAGTGCAAATAATATAAGCCATATAACCAATAATTTTTTCTGCATTTTTCACCTATTTAAATTTAGCTTTGAAATTTTCAAGTATCTTTATAACTTCATTTGCTGTAATAGTAGCCTTTGGATTAAAGTTTCCATTTTGTAAATCCATTAGCCCATTGTCCACAACCTTTTGTACTATTGTACCGTTCTTACACTGTCCAATATCACCAATATTCTTATGTGTTTTAGCTGTCGATACATCACTCATAATGTACATAGTATCTGCAACCTCTTCTCTAGTAATTAATTTTTCTTTGTTAAAGAATTCCTTACCATTTTTTTCTTCACCTTTAACAAAAGTTTTCATAGCAGCAGTTTCTATGAAATCAAAGTTTTTATACTGCCAATCTATATCTTCAAACATACCATAAGTATGGTTGTAGTAATCTGTTTCATAATAATGAGATGATGCTGGAATAAATATTGGAGAATGGTCAAACTTAACTGTTAAAATCGCATAGTCCTCTCTATTTATCGGTTTATCTGATTTCAAATCACTATAATCATCCATTATTTCAGGATAAAAAGCTCTCGCCATTTCATTTACCCCTTTATAGTATCTAAATGTTGGAGATGATATTATCTTTTCATTTAATTCTAATATCTTCCCTTCTTTCACTGCTTTAATAGACTTGAATCCTTCTCTTTGTGGAATGGAAATAATACTTCCCCCTGAGTTCATAGCTCCTCTTTGTGAAACATAAACATCAATATCTTCTGCATGTTCCATTATTTTTTCCACACCAAATGATGCAATTGTACTACCATTTTCAATTGGCTTTGCATCTGCTGCTAGATTTATTCCACCTGCAGTTACTATTGCTTTGCCTGGATTTGATTCTGGCGTTACTGTTCTATAATCAGTCTTGGTAGATTCAAAATAGGCAGTAATTTTATCATCTTCTTTAATGTCTTTAACTTTGTTATGAATTTCTTCAATTCTTTTTTCTTGTTTTTTTATTTCTGCAATGGCTTTATCTTCGCTACCTGTTAGCATGCCAAGAATTCTAACATACTTCTCAAAGTCATTGTTTGTTTCTGGATACAAGGAAACCACCTTTAAGCCTGCTTTTTTAAGAGCCTTAATATAGTCAGGATAGTTTCTATCAATAAAAGGTCTAATAATAACCAAATCAGGATTCAACGCAATTAATGGCTCCGGATCCGCTTTATAATCAAATCTAGGTAGTTTAGCTGCCGCTGGAGGATAAATAGAAGTTTTATGAGCTCCAACTAATCTATCACCTTCCCCTAAGGCATATAAATTTTCTGTATGGGCTGAATATAAACTTACTATTTTTTCATAAGGCTTCTTTATTTCAAACTTTTCGCCCTCATCGTCAATAAAAGTTTTACTATCTATAATTTCACTTTTGCCTTCCTTTACTCCAAGGCTGCAGGAGCTTGCTAATATCATTGTAACTATTAATATTAACACTAACATGACTTTTTTATTCATATTCTTTGCCTTTCAAATTCTCATTTTTGTTTAATAATAAGAAAAGATTCAACTAGTCATTGAACCAACGTTGAATCTTTTCCTAGTATTTAATTTATTTAGCTTCTAACGCTGCGTGAGCATGTTTAACGAATAATTTCTGAATTTCAGGTAATTCGCCTAAGCCCTTAAGCATAACATCAACATCATAACCTTCAGCCTTTAATAGGTTCTTCCAGCTATCAGCTTCGTCCCCTGCCATATCATTATGAGCATGGTCACCAGCTACAAGCATTGCAGGAATTAAAGTAACCTTACTGTAGTTATTAGCTTTTAGCTGCTTCTTAACTGTATCAAATGTAGGGAAACCTTCAACTGTTCCAACATATACATTTTTCATACCTTCATCTTTGAATACATAGTCTAACATACCGTAAGCACTGTTTCCAGCATGGTGTGAACCATGTCCCATTAGAATTACTGCATTGTTTCCTTCGTCTTTAGGCATTTCTTTTTTCATTGCCTTAGTAAGTGCAATATAGTCCTCATATTCAGTTAATAGTGGAGAACTGATAGTTAACTTAGCAAACTTGTCTTTAAAAGGATCAAGTCCTTCTAACATTTCGTCCTTTTCAGCACCGTTGAAAATTAAAGTAGGTACTACTAAAACTTCTCCGTAGCCTTCTTTATAAATCTTTTCCATAGCCTGTTCAACATTATCAATATCTACTTTGTCTCTATCTTTGTAAATATCAATAATTGTCTGAGCTGTAAATGCTCTGTAAAAGTCATAATCTTTGAATTCCTTTTTAACAACTTCTTCAGTTGCATCAATAGCTGCTTCTCTGTTTTCAATAAAACTTGATCCAAAGCTTACTACTAAAACAGCCTTTTTGTCAGAATTCTCATTCTTACCACTTCCACATGATGCCATTGCTAACACCATAACTAGCACAAGCCCTAAAGCTAGCACCTTCTTAATTGTCTTGTTCATTGTGAACCTCCTAGTTCCTCTCTAAATTAAGAGCAAAAAAATAGCGTCCTCAAATCACAAGGGCACAGTTAAACAAAATATTTATTTTATTTCATTTACTCCATACACCCGTAGAGTTTTGAGTTCAACAGCAAAGGTTTTCTGACTCGAGTTTCAATAAAATTATCACCTTCCCAAATAATTTCAGTGGTATATAAATAATTTTTCTACTCTCACAGCGGCGGGAACCGTGTGGTTTTTTCCAACTTCCCTTTTAAGGTATTACTACCTAACTGTCATCCCCATTATACTTTTTTTTGAAAAAGTTTACAACCCCCCAAACAATCATTTATGTGGTTTTTATAAACTTTTCTTACCTGAATATTTTCCCCTAGTCCTTCATCTATAACCTTAACTCTAAAACCTTGTTTTTCCAAGATATTCTTCCAGGAGTTTTCTCCTTCACCACACATATCATTTTTAACATGTTCTCCTGCTACAACCATAAAGGGCATTAAGTATATCGTTGTAGGTCTAATGGCTTTCAATCTTGGAATAATATTTTCAATCCTCATATTACCTTCTACTGTAGCCACTAAATAATTACCATAGCCCATAGACTCAAATATTTCCTCCAACTTTAAATATGCTAAGTCCCCATTATTGTCTGTACCATGTCCCATTAACAAAAGAACTTCTTCCTTATTAATGTGCCTAGTCCTATCTATAATAGCAGCACAAGCTTGTCTAAAATCCTTTTGACTTGATAACAAAGGTTTACCTACTGTAATAATATTAAACTTGTCCTCAAAATCAGCTAATTGTTTCAATATTTTTTCATACTCCACCCCATTAATAACATGAGTAGGTTGTACATATACTTCTTCAATTCCCTCTTCATATAATTTTGCCATGGCAGATTTAACATTATCAATAGTTACATTTTCTTTCTTTTGGATACTATTAATTATTCTTTCACTAGTAAAAGCTTTTCTAACTTGAAAGTTCTTAAACTCTCTTGCGATTTCCTTTTCTATAGCATCAATAGTTTTTTCTCTAGTTTCTTTAAAGCTTGTACCAAAACTCACAATAAGTATTGCCTTAGTTTTACTCATTTTAAACCTCAACTTTATTTTTATATTCCAAACATTTATTTAAAAACTCTTTTGGTACATCTATATTACTGTAATAGTACATATGTGGGTATCCAGCAAACATATTATTTTTTGTGTGAACACACTTCCAATTTCTTTTGCCCGATGGCTTTTTCGCAAGTGCTGACTCTCCCGGATTTTCAGAATCCCAATAATGAAATTCATGTGCCTTGATTTCAGTTCCAGCTTTACCAATAACAGAGTCAACTTTGGTTTCTAAATTTATATAACCAAATCTACCAAGTTTGCCTGTTGGGATTGAACCACCTTCTATGGCACCAACCATAGTATATCTGTCTCCCTGTTCATCTTCAATAAATTCATGAAGATACATAAATCCACCACATTCTGCAAGTACAGGTAAACCATTATGGATTCCCATAATTAAATCCCTTTTTAGGTTAGTATTTAATTCAAGTTCTCTAAGATGAAGTTCTGGATAGCCTCCTCCAAATAGTACACCGCAAGTACCTTCTGGCAAGGACTCATATTCTATAGGACTAAAGAACTCAATCTCTGCCCCAAGTTCTCTCAAAAGTTCTAAATTATCTTCATAATAAAAACAAAAAGCTTCATCTCTAGCCACTGCAATTTTAGGTTTGCCATTAACTTTTTCGACTTTAATTTCTTCATTGTCAAAAGATAATTCTGGAGCAGAAGATGCCAACTCTATTAAGTAATCAAGATCCACACTTTCGCTTACTTGTTTTCCAAGCTCATCTATAATTTCTTCAAGATTCCCTATTTCCTCAGCTGTAATAAGCCCAAGATGTCTACTTTCCAAGGAACAGTTTCCCATATAAGGCAAGTAGCCTAAAACCTTAATCCCTAATTGCTTTTCAATTTCATCTTTAATCATTGGGTAAAGCATAGGTGAAATCCTATTTAAAATTACAGCCTTAATATTGCTGTTTTCTTTGTATGTGACAAATCCCTTTATTTCAGCCAATATAGAAACTGACTTTCCCTTACAATCTATTATTAGCACAGAAGGTGTTTTGGTCTTAACCGAAAGATCATATGCCCCAGCATCTGAAGTTATTGCACCGATACCATCATAATAGCCCATAACTCCCTCCATAAGGACAATATCTGCACTGACCGTGTTTTTCTCTAAAATATACTTTACAACATTTTCGCTAGAAAAAAACAAATCTAAATTTCTAGAAGGTATTTCTAGAATTTTCGAATGAAACATTGGATCAATATAATCCGGCCCACATTTAAAGGAATCTACCTCTAACCCTTTATTTTTTAGTGCTTTTAAGATGCCACAAGTTACAGTGGTTTTGCCACCACCGCTTCCTGTTGCCGTAATTAACACCCTTGGTACATTAAATTTTTTAATCATATCCAACTACTTCTTTCCACAAGTTATTACAAACACTGGGTTTTGGCCATTCATCATGTTGTATGAACCAATTTTCTTAACCTTTGTTGTCGCAACTTGTACTATATCTACATTCTCTAATTCAAATACTTTAATAACTCTCAACGCCTCAGCTAATGTCTCTAAAGCAATAGCGTTTACTGTTATTCTCACATTTGGATTTTTTTCAAGGAGAACCCTGAAAATTTCTTCCAAATTACCTTTACTGCCTCCAATAAATGCCTTAGTTGGAACTGGCAGATCAAGAAGAGCCTTTGGCGCCATACCGGAAATAACACTTAAATTCTGAAGTCCAAACTTAGCTTTATTTATATTCAAAAGTTCCACTGCTTCTTGATTAGTTTCAATAGCATAAACAAAACCCTTAGTCGCCTGCAAAGCCATCTCAATAGAAACAGAGCCTGTTCCCGCACCTATATCATAAATTACATCACTTTCTTCAATACGCAACTTAGATATAGAAATGCTTCTAACCTCCTCTTTGGTCATTGGTACCTTACCACGAACAAATTCCTCATCTAATATACCGTGAACTGCTGGTTTATTCTCTCTTCCATTAGGATTAATAATCAGCATAACTGACAAAGGATCAAAATCCGTATTGACAATTTGCTCTGCATTGCTATGGAAAATAAATTCTTCGTCATAAGACAAATTAGTCCCAACAAAAACCTCAAGTTCCCCTAAACCACTGTCGGTTAACTCTTTGCAAATTCCACTCGGTGTATTATCTTTACTCAAAAGAATAAATGTTTTTTTGTTAGTAAGCACCTGAGAAACTGGATTTCCTTCTCTTCCATGAAGGGTAAAAACCCGCGCATCATCCCAGCTTGTCCCTACCATGGCAGCAAAATACTGTAGTGAGCTTATTCCCGGGATTAAGTTTACATATGCATTATCGCAAGAATCAAACATCATAGCTTTTAGTTTTTTAGTACCACTAAAAAAGCCTACGTCCCCAGACATTAAAACAGCAATGTTTTCATTTTCTGGTCTCTTATTTATTTCTTCACATATTTCTTCAGGCCTTATTGCATTACAAATAGAAACCCCTTCTTTAGCAAAACCTTCAACCATTCGCTTAGCACCGATTAAAAATGTACAATTTTCAATTGTCTCTTTGGCCCAAAGTGTTAAGGTTGCAGGATTTCCCATTCCTATTCCTATGATATTTACTACTTTCATAAACTTCTCCCTTGATTATTCAGCTTATACTCCAAAAAATTCTGAAATACTTCCTAAGGTTTTATCTATTTCTGCTTCAGTATGTGCGTATGACATAAACATTGCTTCAAACTGTGCAGGTGCAATGTAACTTCCCTGACCTAGCATATGCTTAAAGTAATCAGCGTACTTATTTACATCTGAACTTTTAGCTGTTTCAAAGTCAACTACATCAATGTCCGTAAAGAATAATGAACCAATAGAACCAATCTTATTATATGTACATTTAGCTCCTGCTTTAGTTATAATTTCTTCTATGCCATTAAAAAGTTTATCTGTTAATCTATTAATTTTTTCATAAACTTCTTTGTGATCTCTTAAATATGTTAACTGTGCAATTCCTGCAGCCATGGCAACTGGGTTACCTGCAAGAGTTCCTGCTTGATAAACAGGTCCTAAAGGTGCAACCATTTCCATGATTTCTCTTTTGCCCCCATAGCATCCAACAGGAAGTCCTCCCCCAATAATTTTACCAAAAGTACTCATATCTGGTTTAACACCAAGTAAAGTCTGAGCACCACCTGGATGAAGTCTAAACCCTGTAATTACTTCATCAAAAATCAAAACTGTTCCATTGGCAGTACAAATTTCTCTTAAATCTTCTAAGAAACCTGGCTTTGGAAGTACAACTCCCATATTTGCTGCTACCGGTTCAATAATTACTGCTGCAATTTCGTCTTTATTTTCTTCAAAATGCTCCTTTACGGAATCAATGTTATTGTAAACCGCTAGTAGAGTGTCCTTAGCTGTACCCTTTGTAACACCTGCACTGTCTGGCTTAGCTCCACCATCATAAATTAGTCCAGATCCTGCTTTTACTAACAGTGCATCATGGTGTCCATGATAACATCCTTCAAATTTAATAACCTTCTCTCTATTTGTATATCCTCTTGCCGCTCTAATTGCACTCATTGTTGCTTCAGTACCTGATGTTACCATTCTCATCATTTCCATAGAAGGAACCATTTCCTGCATTAGTTTAGCCATGTTAATTTCAATTTCTGTTGCAGCTCCGTAGCTTAAGCCTAATTTGACTCTTTCGTTTACTGCTTCTCTAACTACATCACTGTTGTTTCCCAAAATCATAGGACCCCATGAGCCAATATAATCTATATATTCATTTCCATCAACGTCATAAATATATGCTCCATTGGCCTTTTCAATAAATCTAGGAGTATCCTTTACTGCCTGAAAAGCTCTAGCCGGACTATTTACTCCACCTGGAATATATTTTTTTGCTTCTTCAAATAGAACCTTTGATTTGCTTACATTATTCATTAGCCTATTCTCCCTTCATTTATTAATTCAATAATTTCTTTTGCATAGTACGTAATTAGAATATCCGCACCTGCTCTAAAAATACTAGTAGTGGTTTCTGCAACAATTGCCATTTCATCAATCATTCCAGCAGCAGCTGCTGCTTTAACCATGGCATATTCTCCACTAACACTATATGCTGCAATTGGAACATTTGTATTATCCTTAATTTCTCTAATAATATCTAAATATGATAGAGCTGGTTTAACCATTATAATATCTGCTCCTTCTGATATATCTAACATAGCTTCTTTAATGGCTTCTCTCCTATTATGATAATCCATTTGATAAGTTTTACGGTTACCTTTAAAGTTGTCTGAGCCTGCAGCTTCTCTAAATGGTCCGTAAAATGCTGATGCATACTTGGCTGAATAAGACATAATTGGAGTATCAATGTATCCTGCTTCATCTAATGCTTCTCTAATTGCTTTAACTCTCCCGTCCATCATATCTGATGGTGCAACCATATCTGCTCCTGCCTTAACCTGACTAACTGCTATTTTGGCAAGTAATGGAAGGGTCTTATCGTTATCTACTGAATCTCCCTTAATTATTCCGCAATGGCCATGAGAAGTATATTCGCACATACAAACATCACCTATGTAATAAATATCAGGTACTGCTGCTCTAGCCACTCTAAAGGCTTCTTGTATAATGCCTTTATCATTGTAAGCTTCAGTTCCACATTCATCTTTTTCTTTTGGAATTCCAAAGAACATTACATTTCTAATTCCATTTTTGTATGCTTCCTCTAGTGCCTTTGGTAGTGTATCTAAACTGTATCTAAACTGTCCTGGCATTGCTTCTATTTCTTTAACAATCCCTTGCCCCTCTTCAACAAAAATCGGGTAAATTAATGAGTCTGCAGAAATTCTAGTTTCCCTAGTCATATTTCTTACTCTTCCATCCATCCTAAGTCTTCTTGGTCTATTTAACATGTTTTTTCCCTTTCCAAATATACTATTTGATTAATGCAGCTGAAACAGTAACTCCGTCTTTAGAGAATTTTTCAAATAATATTTCCCCATTATGACTTAGTAAACTTGCTGCTCTTTGACATACATTATCTGTACCTGTAATTTCTTTCACAAAGTCTGAAGGTGGAAACTCTCCCTTTGCTTCTTCTAATTGCTGACTTGTAAAAAACATTAATTCTGAGTTTAAATCCTTTGCAAACTCAATTAGTCCTTCTTCATCTTTCTTTAAATCTATTGTCCCTATTTTTGCAACTGCTGCTAAATTAATATCTTCAGCAAACAATTTAGCTAAAACCACATCTTCTATTGTTTTTTTAGGAGTATCTTTTTTACATCCAATTCCAAGTACAATTCTTCTTGGTATAAGTTTAAGTTCTCTTGTAAACACGCTTTCCCTCTTCCAAGAAATATTTACACCTAAATCCGTTTGATCGGTTAATATGAAGTCTTTTGGAATATTATCTCCTAAATCTATTTTGCTAACTAGTCCAATCCTTCTTCCCTCTAAGAGATACATTGCAAATTTTTTTGCCATTTCCATATCTCCTATTGCAAGGTTATTTTCCATTGCCCATTGGTCTATAGGTAACTTGTTGTTTACATCTGTAGAAGTAGTAACTACAGGTGTAGCCCCTATTTTTTTACTAATTTCCTTTGTCATTTTGTTTCCTCCTCCAATATGTCCTGATACTAGGGATATTACAAAATCCCCACCATCATCTATTACTAAAACTGCAGGATCTTCTGTTTTGGACACCAAAAACGGTGCTATAGTTCTAACTGCAATGCCTGTTGCCGAAATAAAAATAATTAGTCTTTTTTCAACAAAAGACTTTTTAGTCCATTCTTTTAAAACTTCATTTTTATTTCTAACTTCTACATTATAACCTATAGCTTCTAATATTGTTTTCACTTTTCTACTAAGTTTTTCACCTTGTGATGTGAAGTATACAATTCCTGCTTTCATTTTTATTCCTTACTAACCTTGGTCTTCTATTTTATAACTTTTGCCACTTTTGGTTACTGCAATTCCTCCTAGGGAAGTTTCTCTATGCTGAACTGGCATTAGTTTCCCAACTTTGTACATTGCTTCAATTACATCATCTGCCTCTATTCCACATTTCATGCCTCCAAGTGCTAAGTCAGCGCTAGATAATGCATTTACACCTTGAGATGCGTTTCTCTGTGCACATGGTATTTGTACTAAACCAGCAACAGGATCGCAAATAAGTCCCATTATATTTATTATAGATATTGCAAAGGCTTCTAAACATTGCTCATTGTTTCCACCTTTTAGGTATGCAGCCCCAGCTGCTGCCATTGCTGCTGCAACGCCACATTCAGCTTGGCATCCACCTTCTGCACCAGATACTGTTGCATTTGCTACTACTACTGCACCTAGGCCAGATGCTATAAGAAAACTGTTTTCTAATTCCACATGGCTAGCTTCTACTTCTTCAGCTACAGCAAAAAGTACTGCCGGCACTATTCCGCATGACCCAGCAGTGGGCATTGCGCAGATTTTTCCCATGGCTGCATTAACTTCACTAGCAGACAAGGCTTTGGCCATAACTTTATTAACCAAATTACCACAAAGTGTGTCACCCTTTTTTCTATATTCTTCCTGAGTTTTAGCCATGCCGCTAATAAAGGTTTTGCTCATTTTTTCAGGAGTATCTATGGCTGTCTCTGTTGATTTTCTCATTACCTCCATACGAAGTTTTAATTCTGCTCTAATTTCTTCTTTAGTTTTTTCGCTATGCTTAACTTCGTTTTCCATTATGATTTCCCATAATGTCAAGCCTGCATTTTGGGCCTCTTGGACCATTTTTTTTAAGCTGTTATACATAATTCCACCTAATTCACATCTATTATTTTCACTGACTCGATTACTTGGAAATCCGCCAATTTAATAGCTATTTCTTCTGTTATTTTGTCGTCTACTTCAATGATACAGATAGCATTTTCCCTTTTGGCACTTCTGCTTACATTCATTGTGGCAATATTAATATTTGCCTCAGCTAGCACACTTGAAACGTGTCCAATTACACCTTTTTTATCTTGCTGTCTTACAAATATTGTGTTTAAATTCCCACTAATATTAACATCATAGCCGTCTATATTAGTAATAAGAATTTCGCCACCTCCAATTGATGCACCTTGAACTGTGCCTAGCAACTCATTATTATTATAAAATTTAATTACTGCAGAGTTTTCATGGGCGTTTTCTAACTCCGCAACTCCAAAGTGATATTCTATTCCCTCTTTTTTTGCTATTTCAAATGCATTTGATAGCCTTTCATCCCAGGGATAAATTCCCATAGTACCAGCTAATAGGGCTCTATCTGTACCATGTCCCTTGCCTGTCTTTTCAAATGATCCATATAGGTAAAAATCCACCCTATTAAATTCTTTATTTATTATTTGTCTTGCAATTCTGCCCATTTTAGCCGCTCCCGCTGTATGGGAACTTGATGGTCCTATCATTATAGGTCCTGCTACTGTAAAAATAGAAGTATCCATTATATTCTCCTAATATTCTTCTAAAAAAGAGGTGCCCTTGGACACCTCTTAGTTAATTTAAAATTCTGCTGTTTTTGGTGTTCTTGGGAATGGTAGTACGTCTCTGATATTGCTCATACCTGTTACATACATAATCACTCTTTCAAATCCAAGTCCGTATCCTGAGTGTTTAACTCCACCGTACTTCCTTAATTCTAGGTACCACCAGTAGTCTTCTTCATTTAAGCCAACTTCTGCCATTCTTTCTTTTAGAACGTCTAGTCTTTCTTCTCTCTGGCTTCCTCCAATGATTTCTCCAACACCTGGAACTAACAAGTCGCATGCTGCTACTGTTTTGTCATCTTCATTTAATCTCATGTAGAAGGCTTTAATATCTTTTGGGTAGTTTGTTACAAAGATTGGTTTCTTATAGACTTTATCTGTTAGATATCTTTCATGTTCTGTCTGAAGATCAATTCCCCATTCAACTGGATACTGGAATTCTTCTTTTGATTCAAGTAGAATTTCAACAGCCTTAGTATATGTTACTCTTTCAAATTCTGAATTAACAACATTGTTTAATCTATCAATTAATCCCTTGTCAATAAAGTTATTAAAGAATTCCATTTCTTCTGGAGCGTTTTCAAGTACATACTTGATTATATATTTTATCATTGCTTCAGCAACTTCCATATTTCCTTCTAAGTCGCAGAATGCAATTTCTGGTTCAATCATCCAAAACTCAGAGGCGTGTCTTGCTGTGTTAGAATTTTCAGCTCTAAATGTAGGCCCAAATGTATATACATTTCTAAATGCTAATGCGAATATTTCTGCTTCTAACTGGCCACTTACTGTTAAACTTGTTTCTTTAGCGAAGAAATCGTTAGTATAATCAACTTTACCATTTTCTTTTGGCACGTCTTCCATGTCTAAAGTTGTTACTCTAAACATTTCTCCAGCACCTTCTGCGTCACTGCCAGTAATAATTGGAGTATGAACGTATACAAACTCGTTTTCTTGGAAGAATTTATGAATTGCATATGCAATTAAAGATCTCACTCTAAATACTGCGCTAAATGTATTACTTCTAGGTCTTAAATGAGCAATTTCTCTTAAGTACTCTAGGGAATGTCTTTTTTTCTGAAGAGGATAATCTGACTCTGAATCTGCTTCGATTACTACTTCCTTAGCCTTAATTTCAAAGGGCTGCTTAGCATCTGGCGTAAGAACAAATTCTCCCTTAACCATTAATGCTGCCGAAATAGGAGCTTTAGAAATTTCTTCAAAATTGTCTAAGTTTTCTACTTCATAAACTACTTGAATAGACTTAAAAAATGACCCGTCATTTAATTCTACAAATCCGAATTTGTTAGATCCTCTATTAGTTCTAACCCATCCTCTAACAACGATTTCTTTATCTGCATAAGCTTCACTATTTCTATAAAGCTCTTTAATTAGTATATCCTTCATTCCAAAATTCCTTTCCCTCTACAATAACTAATTATTTAAATAGAGATTAGACATATTAATTATGTTTTATCTCTCTTTTATAATTTAATCAACTATAGTCTAGTATACATCATTTACACCACTTTTTGCAAAAGAAAAAGCGAAAATTTCTAATTAATTTTCGTGTTTTACACCAATTCTTATACAAAAAAGAAACAAGACTAAAAAGTCTTGTTTCTCGATTAAATTATTTTAGTTTATTTGCTCTAATAAAAGATTCGCCTAATATAGCTAGCACTCCAGCTATAACAACTAATGAAATTATCATACCATCTTCTATCATTTCAAATCTATCTAGTAGAAATGTTATGAAAAATATTGCTAGTGGGCCATATTGTACCAAAACTTCTTTGCCCTTTAGTTCTCCACCTTCTTTAAGTTTAAATACTTCAACTGGAAAAGATAAGGCTACTACAAATAAGCCTAATATAGTTATGCCCATACTTTTTGAAAGAAGTGCAATTGCCACTCCTGCTGCTATTAATAAATATTCTAGAACAACTAATCCTATTGTCTTTTTAAAATTCACTTTTTACCTCCCAATGATTAATCCTAGTTTTAATAATAACATTTGCCATATTTCTCGTCAACAATTATGGCAACGAAAAAACGAGGCATAATGCCTCGTTTTTTCTAACGATAATGTTGGTTATCGGATTTATTTATTTCAACTTGCAAGAAAAACGCTAAAGTACTTATTACTTCTATTCTTTTGTTTGGAGATACAAAAAACTGCAAGTTGTTGCAGTCCGTATTTACTACATATATAAATAAACCTAATCCAGAAAACCGCTGGAGCTTATTTAGTGTTTATGCATGTTTCCTGACTCATCTATCGCTACACAATCAAACCTTCCCAAATTTCTTCAGTGGTATATTATGATTGCATTCCTGATTTACAGTGGCGGCACCGCACCGGATTCTAACCGGTTTCCATATTATCCTTTAAATCGCACAATTTAAAGGAACATAACACTTATTTAATTAATAGGATTATTTTCAAAAGAAAATTAACTCCATAATTATTCTACTATTCTCGAATACTTTTGTCAAATATAAAATTCACTACTTTATTTTTTATATTCAAAGACAATTACTTACCTTCTGGCAAATTAAAACATGTCTTCTTAATTTACCCTTATCTACATAACCTTGATCTACAATTTCAAATCCAACAGACTCCACAATGTTAACTAAATCCCTATTAGTTAATAGTATCAATCTATTAGCTATTCTATAAGTTTCTCTTAAAATATGAACTTGAAGTTCTGAATCTATCTCTGTAAATAAGCCATAGGGAATATCTAGTATAGCAACATCATACAAATCATTAATTTGACTTATATCCCCATTGGTAACTTCTAAATCATATCCAAAATGCTTTAGATTTTGATTAGCCATTTTTACAACTTTTTCTCTAATTTCATTTCCAAATGTTTTAGCACCAATAGATAGAAGTTCCAAAAGAACAGTACCAGCTCCACAACAAGGATCTATAACTGTTTTACTAAAATCGTTAACAATAGCTAAGTTTGCCATTACCCTAGCAACTCTAACACCACAAGAAGACGAATAGGAATAAGGCTTCTCATTATGTTCTTTGCAGTGATCCATACTAATGGCTAAGTTTCCAAAATACCAAGTGCCATTTATCTCTGTTATACCAAGAAGAAATTTAGGCTTTTTAAGTTCTATTCTACCATTAATTTGAAAGTCATCCCCTCTTAATGATTTAATAGCTAAAACCCATTTATGGATTTCTTCTTCATGCCTTATATGATTAATTCTAAACCCATCTAAGTTTAAATTCAATTCCCCTATTTTTGCCAAAAGTTCTTTAAGTGACCAGGCTCTACATAGAACTTCTAATCTTTCTTTTATAAAAACTGATCTTGAAGGATTAAAGTTTTTATTACTAAACAATATTTTATTTGTAGGCGTTTTTCCAAACAATGTTCTAAACTCCAACTCATAAAGGGATTCTTCTCCATAGGCATATGTAGTAAAAAAAATGTATTTGTAATCTTTCACTTCTATAACCCTCCATAACTATTTTTTAATAAATCATTGCAAAAAATGGCGCTATAGCAACTGTAATAAGACCTGCAACCGCAATAGCAAGAGAGCTCATTGCTCCTTCTATTTGTCCCATTTCTACAGCTTTAGCTGTACCAACAGCATGAGATGCTGTACCAATTGCTAAACCTTTAGAGATTGGACTTTTAATTCTAAATAACTTACATGCAATTTCTGCTGTAGAATTTCCGATCATACCTGTAATTATTATACTTGCAAGAGTAATAGTAACAATGCCTCCAAGCTCCTCAGATACACCCATACCAATAGCTGTAGTAATAGACTTAGGAAGCAATGTCATACATTCCCCATAAGAAAGACCAAATGCCTTAGACATAATAAAAATACTACCAACACTTGCAAAGACACCAGATGTTATTCCAAGTAAAACAGCAAGCATATTATCTCTTAACACCTGAATCTGTTGGTAAAGAGGAACCGCAAGACATACTGTAGCCGGAGTTAACAAGTAACTTAGACTAGTTGTAGTTTTTTCATATTTTGCGTAATCAATATCTAGCAATAGTAAAGTACAAATTACAATAATAACTGAAATTAATAGTGGATTAACAATTGACCACTTAAGCTTTTGTTTAAGAACCATTCCGATACCAAAGCTTACAAAGCTAATAAACAAACCAAAAAATGTTGAGTTTCCAAGAACTTCTCCCATTATTTTTTCCTTTCTTTTAAATACAAAATCAGATCCGTAGTTTTACCTGTAACTCCCATAACAATAAATGTTGATGCGACAACAATCACAAATAAAGGTACTAATATTTTTTGCATTTCTCCCCAAACCACCATTACTCCTACTGATGCAGGAATGAACATTAATGGCATTATAAGAAGTAAAAATGCGCTTGTCTCTTTAATGCTACTGTATTTAATAATATTGAAGTTTAACCCAATAAACATAATTACCAATCCATAAATACTTGCAGGTATAGGCAAGGGTAATAAAAAATTCAGCATTTCACCAACAAATGAAATCCCAAGTATTATCGATAGTTGTTTGATATACTTCATGTAGTTTTCTCCTTCTATTTCAATAATAAAAAAAATGGGATAATTAATATCCCATTATTTACTTTTATTAATCTTATTTATCTAGCGGCTTCATTGTCGGGAATAAAATAATATCTCTAATTGACTGTGCATCAGTAATTAGCATGATTACTCTATCAATACCAATTCCAAGTCCACCTGTTGGAGGAAGCCCTACTTCTAAAGCATTTACGAAATCTTCATCCATTGGATGAGCTTCGTCATCAATTCCACCATCAAGCTGAGCTTGCTGCTCCTTAAATCTTTCATACTGGTCAATTGGGTCATTTAACTCAGAGAATGCATTTGCAATTTCCCAGCTATTAATGTATGCCTCAAATCTTCTAGTAATTCTTGGATCTTTTGAGTCTCTCTTAGATAAAGGTGATATTTCTACTGGATGTCCAGTAACAAATATAGGTCCATCTAATAGACCTGGATAATCTTCGCAGTAATCTTCAAATAATTCTGCTAAAATCTTTCCTCTAGTCCAAGAATTTGCATCATCCTTGTCCATTCCATAAGCAATTGCAGCTTCTCTAGCTTCTTCATCTGTAATGATTTTTGAGAAGTCTATATTTGTAACCTTCTTAACTGCATCTGCCATATCGATTCTATCCCATGGTGGAGTTAAATCGAATTCCTTACCTTGATAATTAATCTTCATTGATCCAGTTGCTTTTAGAGCTGCCTTAGAAACAATCTGTTCTGTTACTTCCATAGTCTTTTCCATGTCTTCGTAAGCCATGTAACATTCCATAGATGTAAATTCAGGATTGTGGTTTCTATCCATACCTTCATTTCTAAACATCTTACCCATTTCGTAAACTCTATCAAGCCCACCAACAACTAATCTCTTTAAGAATAGTTCATTTGAAATACGCATTTTCATATCTATGTCTAAAGTATTATGATGTGTGTTAAATGGTCTTGCATTTGCACCACCAGCTATAGTTGTTAGAATTGGTGTATCTACTTCTAAATAGCCAAAATCATCTTCAAGAACTCTTTTGATTTCTTTAACAATCATAGATCTCTTGTAGAACATATCTCTAACATCCTGATTCATAATTAAGTCAACATATCTCTGTCTGTATCTTAAATCTGTATCCTTTAGTCCCTGCCATTTATTTGGTAGAACCTGTAATGATTTTGATAAAAGTTTTAATTCCTTTGCTTTAATTGAAATTTCGCCATGTCTAGTCTTAAAAATGTCTCCAACTATACCTACAATATCTCCAATATCATATGTTTTAAACCAAGTGTAATCTTCATCTCCAATTGCATCCTTACGAACATAAGCCTGAATTCTGCCTTCTTTGTCCTGAATATCAATAAATGACGCCTTACCCATGTCACGTTTAGCCATGATACGGCCTGCACAAGATACTTCTTTGCCTTCCATATCATCAAAGTTATCTTTGATAGCAACGCTGGAGTCAGTAACATCCCATCTTTCAACTAAGAACGGGTTTCTTCCTGCCTCTTGAAGTTTCTTGAGCTTTTCACGTCTAATCAATCTCTGTTCATTAAGTTCTTCTACTGTTAGTTCAACCTCTTCAGAATTAACTGTTCTGTTTTCTTCGCTCATTTTTTTTCCTCTTTTTCTTTTATATTATTAATTTATGCTAATTACTTCGTATCTAATTTTGCCATTTGGAACTTCCACATCAACTTTTTCACCAACTGATGCTCCTAGCAATGCTGCTCCTACTGCAGATTCGTTAGAAATTTTACCTTCAAAAGGATCCGCTTCTGTTGAACCAACAATCATAAACTCTACAGTCTGAGCCTTACGGCCCTCTTTAAGAGTTACAACACTACCTATATTTACTATTCCACCTTCTGATGCACCTTCTTCGATAATCTTAGCGTTACGCATCATGTTTTCTAGTTTATTTATTCTTTCTTCTAATTCAGCCTGTTCGTCTTTCGCTGCATCATATTCAGCATTTTCCGAAATATCACCAAATTCTCTTGCTTCTTTAATTCTTTCTGCAATTTGTCTTCTAGTTGTAGAAACATGAAGATCATACTCTTCTTTTATTTTTTCTAACCCTTCTTTGGTTAGCAGTACTTCTTCGTTCATTGTTAAATCTCCTTTCAACCTATGGTCATATCGCTTCATTATATAAAACTATTATATATTTGTC
Organism: Anaerovoracaceae bacterium; assembly: GCA_036646055.1. GTDB lineage: Bacteria > Bacillota > Clostridia > Peptostreptococcales > Anaerovoracaceae > JAVWMQ01. Next base: position 134,782 of record JAVXMY010000003.1, read on the forward strand.
AAATAAGTAATTCTTTGAAATTATCAATTAATTCAATATTCCCTTAAATTATCTATGATTATTTAATTTCAATTGTTACATTAGGTGAGTTTGTCACATAAACCATTGATCCATAACAAATATCAAACTCCAAAATATCTCCAACCTTGATTTCGTCCTTAATGTTTTCAACATCAATTATTGTATGATCGCTTGATGCACCAATAATTTCAACCCCTTTGTTTCTAGGATAAATTGAAGACGGGTCTCCATAATCAACTTTACCTAATCCAATTAAACCTCTTCGTCTAACTCCTCGATCTTGGTAAGTTGGTGTGTTTCCAAAGGCATCTACAACTATTTCTCCAATTGGATGAGACGGCTTATCCTTAAGTTCAATAACCTCAGCTTGAACTGTGAACACATCCATATTCATAAAGTCCATATTGTATCCCCAGAATTCCTCTAAGTCTCTACCTAGAATCACTCCTTCACCAAGTCTAAGCAAATTAACTCGTCTAGGCATATCTCCATCTAAAACTCTTGGAAGAGACGTTGTTGCTCCTCCGCTGATATACTCTAGCTTTCTACCTATTTCCTTTTCTATCATCTCTGCGTCTAAGACTAGTTCATCTAATTTTTCTGCTGTAGCCGCTATTGCTCCGTAACAACCAAGGTTGGTTCCAACCCCAGCCAAAATCAGATTATCTAAAGTGTTTTCTACTAATAATGCAGCATCTAATAGTTCGCCTTTGTCGTAAAAACCTTCTCTTAAATCACCTAAATCAACCATTAAAATCACTTTGTGGGTTTTGCCCTGTTTTTTTGCCTCTTCATTTAAGGCTTCTAAGGTTTCAACCTGACTATTTAAACTAATATCAGTTAATTCTATAGTTTCCTTAATCTCACTTAGCATAGGTATTCTTATAAGCATTTTAGGTGTTTCTACACCATAATCAATAATATTTTTTATCTGATCTAATCTTGATGATGCAATATATTTAGCTCCTGCATTAGCGTAAACCTTAGCACACTCTGGCAAACCGCTACAACCTTTAATAACGCCTGCAATTTCAATTCCCATTGCATCGCATCTGCTTTTCATTTCTTTAACATTAGACTCAAGTTTCTTTAAGTCTATAATCAACCTTGGATACCTGGTCATGAATTTACCTCTTATTTTCTTCTCGAACTCTGACTATCTTATTTGATGTATTTTTCATAAGTTCTTCTTCTCTTACAATAATTCTCTTAATCTTCTTATAGAAAGGTTGTTCTTTATTTATATCTTCAATAATATTATTTACTAATTCTTCTACCCTTTCCTTTGGAAGATCCTTACCATAAAATTCTTCTAAGCCTTCCTTATCTATTACTACATTAGCAACAATAAGTGTATCATCTCCATCTTTATTTTCATCTTCAAATACCATAGATTCAGAAACAATAGGAGATAAGTTAATTAAAAATTCAAGTTCTTCTGGGAATACATTCTTGCCATTTTTAGTTATAATAACATTCTTCTTTCTTCCAGTAATATATATATAGCCCTTTTCATCCATATATCCATAATCTCCAGTATAGAAAAACCCATCTTTTTTAACTCTAGCTGTTTCTTCTGGCATATTATAATATCCAAGCATTACATTGCCACCATTAACACAGATTTCTCCAATACCATCTTCATTTTTGTCACGAATTTCAACTTTAATTCCAGGAAATTCAACACCAATTGAAGTGGCTACAGGTGCTGTATCTGGGTTTAATGCTCCTAAAGGACCACATTCAGTTAATCCGTATCCCTGAAGTGCCTGTATTCCAAAGTCCTGAATTCCTTCTAAAACCTCAGGATTAATAGCAGCTCCTCCACAAATCATAAGTCTCATATTTCCACCAAATACTGCTAAAATATCCTTAAAGAATATCTTGCCAATATCTATGCCTATCTTCTTAGTTTTGTTATTAATCTTAATAACCTTCTTTAGTAAATTCTCTTTACCTTGCTTCCTTACATTCTGCCATATTTTTTTATACATCTTTTCAAAAATTGCCGGAACACCTAAAAACATAGTAGGCTTAATTTCACCAAGATTTTTTGTAATATATTTAAGCCCTTCACAGTAAGCCACAGAAGCACCTTTATAAATCGGCATTAGGAATCCACATGTACATTCATATGTATGATGTAATGGTAAAACGGAAAAGAAAATATCCCAAGGGTTTACCTTTAAAACTGTTGGTGAAACCATTAAATCTTCAGCAATATTTCCATGAGAAAGCATTACTCCTTTAGCAGCACCAGTTGTACCTGATGTAAAGAGCAAAATCCCCATTTCATCTCTATTAATTGGGCTATCTACAAATCTTTTATCACCACTAGTAACTAGAGCTTTGCCCTTTTCAAGTTGTTTCTTAAAAGAGTATACATCTTCTGAATCTTCCTCTAATTGTTTGTTAATTAGAACCCTTAATTTTGATCCTTCTTCAGCTTTTAGTTCCTTAAATAACTGTTCATACTTCTTTGAAAAAATAACTGCTTCTACTTTAGCCTCTTCAATAATATGCCTAATTTCATTTTTTGATAGTTCTTTGTCTATAGGAACAACAACACCTGTACCACAAACTATTGATAGATAGCCAATTGCCCACTCATAGGAATTCTCACCTATTATTGCAATCCTCTTATCTTTTAGTCCTAGGTCAATTAATCCAGTACCCAGACCATTCATGTCTTCTAGTAACTGTTTATATTTAATTTGCTCATAGGGTGCCCCCTTATAAGGTTTTCTGTGGAATGCAACATTTTCACTATACTTTTCACAACTAGTTTCAATCATGTGCTTAATATTAATAATTGGCCTACTATCTCTGTATTTAATAAACCCTCTTTGATCATTTTCAATTACCTTTACTACAGCTTCTGCATGTTCAATTTCCGCTCTACTATATTTCTCCACTGTTATTCCACCCCTTTTATTATTGTTTATACTTCCTTACTAAAGTTTTCTGTTGTGTGTCTTTTGATTTTTCTTGTTGTAGTCTTTTCGAACTCAGCTCTTCTAACATCAAATCTTTTAACCCTTTTATAAAGTGGCATTTGATCATTAATATTATCAATTACTTCTTTTAGAAATGCTCTAAGTTCTCCATCTGAAAGCAATCCTTTTTCTTCACTTATAAGCTCAAAGTTTGGATAAATCTCAGCCTTAACAACAGCATCGCCCGTTCTCTCATCTTCAATACCATGAACCAGAACCTCTTCAATATATTCACTTTCCGCTAAATAGAATTCAACTTCCTCTGGGAATATATTCTTACCATTTTTAGTAACAATTACGTTTTTCTTTCTTCCTGAAACATAAAGGAAACCGTCTTCATCAAAGTAACCAAAGTCGCCTGTTTGTAGCCATCCATCAATAATAGCTTCGTTTGTAGCTTCCTCGTTATCATAATAACCAAGCATTACTGATGGTCCCTTGCAAACAATCTCTCCTAGTCCATCCTCATCCTTATTTATTATTTTCACTTCTGTTCCCGGCATTGGAAGACCAACAGACTTAGCCTTGCTGTATCTATCTTTGTTAACTGCAATAATAGGCGCGTTTTCAGTCATACCATAACCCTGAATCATAGGGAATCCCATAGCCTGAAAATCTTCAACTACAGTTGGATTAATTGCAGCTCCACCAGCAATAAAATGTGTTACATTACCACCTGCAACACTTTGAATTTGAGCAAATACCTTCTTTACAATCCTTGGATTGTTATAGAGTTTAAACTGCTTAGACATATTAACTGCTTTTTGGACTTTTTTAAGTTTCCCCTTTACCTCTATCTGTTTCCAAATCTTCTTATGAATTGTTTCAAATATAAGTGGTACAGCTAACATAACCGAAGCCTGAACTTCTACCAAATTCTTCTGAATATGCTTAAGGCCTTCGCAAATAGCAATAGTTACCCCTTGAAAAAGTCCAGTAAATACATGACATGTCATTTCGTATGAATGATGCATAGGTAAAACCGATAAACCGATTCCTCCCCTTTTTATTTTTACATATTTAGACATATTATAAACATTGGCTGTAATATTCTTATGACTCAACATTACCCCTTTAGCCAACCCTGTAGTTCCTGATGTAAATAAAATTGCGCACATTGCTTCACGATCAATTGTAGCATTAATAAAGCAATCATCTCCATCAACAACTGCAAGTCTACCATCCTTAATAAGTCTATTAAGTGATAGAGAATCATCATCATGAAATTCCTTACCCATTTCGATGAAATAATCAATACCGCTAAGATCAATTTTGATTTCTTCAATAACTTTTGCTAGTTTCCTAGAATATACTATAGCCGAAACCCCGCTTCTCTTTAATAGATTTAGGATTTCCTTTCCCTTTAGTTCTCTATCAATAGGAACAATTACACCTGTCCCATTTACTGTTGCTAGATAAGTAATAACCCAGTCATAACTGTTTTCACCAATTACAGCAATCTTCCTATCCTTTAGACCTAATCTAATAAAAGAAGTTCCTAAGCCTTCATAATCATCCTTCATAGTTCTATAAGTAATTGGCTCAAATTTTTTTGTTTCCTTGCTTTTAACCAAAAAAGCCGGTTCCTCTGCGTTTAAAGCCACACTGCTATTAATTAATTCTCTAATGTCTTCTATTTTCCTTACATCATATAAGGCATCCTTATATTTTTTACTATTCATTATTTGTTTCTTCTCCCCCGTTTTCGACCTCTAAATTATCTTTGTTATCCTTTTTCCTAATAACTTTGTATTTACAATTGTCAAGTGTTATATCAAATTTGCAAACACCTTTATACTGGCAATATCCACAAGGAGTCTTGTCCTTGTATTTAAGTGGTAATATCCTTATGTCTCCCTCTGCCAATTGATTAGCCAATTGATTTACCTTATCCATTACCTCATTGAATAATACCTTAAATTCTTCCTCATCCATTGCCGCTTTTTTCTTGTTAGTAACAATTTTAAGCTTACTATCTATACCTTGAACAATACTATCTTTTCCTACAAAAGCACCATCCATTTTAAAACTGGATTCTCGTTTACTTTTAACCTTTTCCTCTAAGACTTCTATTGCAATTTCATCTGCCTTAACAAAACCATCTTTTATATGGAAATAAAATGCCCCTGCCGGTTCTTTTTCTTCCTCAATAGCCGCCTTCAAATATACAAATAATTGAAACTTCCAACCTTCTCGCATTTCAGTTTCATCAAACTTATCTGCGCCAGATTTATAATCTACAATTTTAACACTTTGGTTTTCTAAAATATCAATTCTATCAATTATTCCTTCAATAACAACTTTGTTGCCTCCAGGAATAACAATTTCTTTTATACTCTTTCCCCGACCAAAAGGCTCTTCAAACTTCATGCTTTCAATTCTGCCAAGCCTTACATGTTCAACCATCATTTTAACAGACTCAAAACATACGTCCTTAAACCATTTAGTCTTATAACTATCTATTAATATACCTTCCCTATAATCCTTAGCATACAGGTCTACAGCCTTAGAAACTAAATCTAAAAGTTCATCATTAGACGCTTTCATCCATTTAGAATCCTCTTCATAATTTTTTTTCTTATCCGAAGATAAATTTTCGGCTACCTTCATCATAACAAAGTGATAAAGGTTACCTGCATCTAAAGGTAAAATTTCATAATCATTTCTTATTTTCGGTTTAAGTCCATATTGTACAAAATGTGCAAAAGGACATTTCCCAAATTTTTCTAGCCTAGAAGGGCTAAGGGACAAAGCCTTTAAAGCTTCCTCTCTATAAAGAGCATCTGCATTATCTTCCCCCATAGAAGAAACCCGCTCACCAGGTTTAAAAAGACTATCTAAAAGATAAAACTCTTTACCTCCTCTAAACCATTCAAAAACATATTTCCATATTTCCTCAAGTTGTTCTCCTTCAATAGACCTTTGTAAATTGTCTACCAAATGAGCAAAAGTAGAGTCTCTACTAACCACAAGGTCTTTAGAGTCCTCTCGATTTATTATATCATTTATTATAGGAACATTTGGAAACATTTCTTTAATACTTGTAAACACTGTAGATGGAAAAAGCCCATTGCCTTCACTATCCCCAGCGGCACAACTAATAAACAATTCATTGCTACTGCTAGCTAAATTTCTATAAATAGCTAAATTCTCTTCCATTAATCTAATACTCTCAAGCTTAGAAAGATAAAGTCCTTTAGAAGCCAAGGCTTCCTTCTCGTCCCTGTTTAGTATACCACTATCATCAATAGCCCCAGGAAGGACACCTTCATTGGCTCCAACAATTACAATAGCCTTTGACTGACCTGGCCTAGACCTTTGAATAGTCCCCATTACAAGGCCATCAATAGTAGGCGGCAGTAGACCAATTTCAACACTGTTAATCCCAGCAGTAATCAGTTTAACATACTCATTAATGCCAAGTTTCTCATCTCCAATAAGCTCAATTTGTTGTCTCAAAATACCTAAGAAAACATTCCATACTTGAGCAGTTTCCTCTGCATTTTCAACCATTCCATCCTCTAATTGCTCTCTTATGAGTTCCTCTAACTTAGCTGGAATATTAAGTTTGTAAGCAAGTAGCTCGTAAATTGCCTCAGCCTGGTCTTTAACCCTTTTAGCACCTTTAAATTCCTTCTCAAACTCCTCTAAAGTTGCCATAACACTTACTCTAAGTGACTCGACCCTATTAACCAAGTCCTCCCCATATTCCGAAGAACCCTTGACAAAAGCTTTTTTCCATAAACTTCCTCGAATCTTGTAGGTTCTAACATAGTTTTCCAGTTCTTCAATAAGGTTATCATCCTTAATTACCAGACCAGTTTTTAAATATCTAATAACATCTTCTCTTCTATATTTTCCAAGAATTATATCTAAAACTGCAAGAACTAGACCCACCAAAGGTGAGTAAAGAATGTCTCGTTTGTTATCCAAAAACAAATCCATACCGTAGTCTTTAAATACTCTCTTGCATATCTTACCTCGGCCCTCTAAATCGTTACAGACTAAAGTAATTTCATTGTATTTATACCCTTTATCTCGAACTAAGTGCAAAACATGCTCAGCGGCTGTTTCCGCCTCACCATGAGGGTTTGCTGCCTTAACAAGGACTATGTTCTCTTTAATATCAGAGGGTTTCATAGTAAAATCAAAGATTTTTTCTTCTATGGCCTTCATAGTATTAGATGCTTCAACCTTTTCAAAAGTAGAAATATCTACAAGGGCAAAATCACTATCTAGCTCTCTTAACTTTTCAATCATTTCCCAACCGATATGGAAAAGTGAATTCCCTTTTTCATATGACAAAATAACGTTAACATTGTTACATTTGTTCATTAACGCTTTTATAAGTTTTAAGTTTTTTTCAGTAAAGTAGTCAAAACCTGTAATCCATACATCTTGGCCCAAAAGCCATTTGGAATTTTCAATTCTCCTAGCTACTAGATCAATTAAATCTTCCGTATCAATATATTTATCCCCTATTAGTTTTTCATATTCTTCAAAGACTATTGCCATATCTGACAATTTCTTTTCCAAAAGTTCATGGTTCTCTTTACTATCTAAATACTCCTTAATAGTATCTGGCGTGGTGTTAAACTGCTTCATTTCAGAAATCATATTATTAACCATTTCAATGAAGCCGTTATTGTTTTTATATCCTTTGTACTCTATAAATCTGTCATCATTATCCTCTAAAATTTTGGTAAGAAGCATGTGCCTTCCTTCTTTAGAAATAAGAGGTTTTGTCATTCCGGTTTCAGCAATAACTCTATTTCCTAATCTACCAAAACTTAAAACTTCAAGGTCAATTAGCCCTTCTGTTTTCAGGAAATTAAAAGCATCCCTCTCAGCTTGCAGGGTATATTGATCCGGAACAAGTAACAGGGTTTTACCTTTAATATTATCAAACAAGTATTTAGTTTTGTTTACATGGTCTCTTCCATAAAAAACCGTATTCATAACAACACCTATAAAATTTGTAATAACTCTTCAGCTTTTTTTATTTCATAGTCTGGATCAACTTTATTATCCTGGGCATGATAAGCAACTGCCCATCCAACTAAAACAGATTTAACCTCTGCATTCTTTGCAGAAAGAAGATCAAAGTTTGTATCTCCTACATAAATACATTTTTCCTTTTGGGCACCAATTAAGTCTACTGCCTTAAGAATAGGATCTGGGTTAGGCTTATGTTTCTTAGTATCCTCTGCAGTTACAACCAGGTCAAATAAGTTTTCAATTCCCTTATCTTTTAGGCCTATCATAGTTGTTTCTTTAAGTCTTGAAGTAACAACTCCAACCTTATATCCCTTATCCTTTAAATTTACAAGAAGTTCTTTGACACCATCAAATAAATGAGTATCCTTGTCAAAGTACTTTTCTTGATATTCTCTATATATTTTTACAGCCCTTTGTTGGTTTTCATCACCAAAGACTGTAGCCATACAAGTTTTAAGAGGCTCCCCATAAGTCTTATAAATAAGATCGTCTGGGCCTTCCTTGCCAGTTAGTTTTTTAAATGTATGTTGCCATGAATTATACACCACTTCATTAGTGTCCATTATTGTTCCATCATAATCAAAAAGCACTGTATTATAATTTTCCATAGCTCCCCCTTTTCTTTTATTTCTAAATATCATATTAAAGTTTCATTGTTAGTGCAACTTTACCCTTAGCCTTATCAATTTCAAGTATCTTAACCTTCACATTATCTCCAACTGAAACAACGTCCATTGGATGTTTAATAAACTTATTGCTAAGCTGTGAAATATGAACAAGTCCATCGTTTTTAACTCCAATATCTACAAAAGCACCAAAGTCTACAACATTTCTAACAGTTCCGGTCATTTCCATTCCAGGCTTTAAATCATCAAAGTCTCTTACATCATTTCTGAACACTACTGCCGGAGCATCTTCTCTAGGGTCTCTGCCAGGCTTTTTAATTTCATCAACAATATCCTTCAATGTTAGTTCTCCAACTTCAAGGTCTTCAGCCATATTCTTAATAGCCTGTCCCAAATTTTTAAGTGGATTATCATTATCTGCTTTCTGTAATTCTGCAAGGGCAGCAAAACCCTTAGCCCTAGTCTTAGGCTTGGATTTTTCCTCTTTAGGGCCGTAAACCTGACATATTTTTTCTTCAATATGTGATAAACCTTCGTTACTAATACCCTTAACATCCAGTTCTAATTTCTTAAGCATAGCTTCTGCAACCTTATATGATTCAGGATGAACAGAGGTACCATCAAGAGGATTTTTAGCTCCGCTAATTCTCATAAAACCTGCACACTGTTCAAATGCTTTAGGTCCCAGTTTAGCAACCTTCTTAAGTTCTTTTCTATCGGTGTAATCACCATTTTCTTCTCTATATGAAACAATATTTTTAGCAATGGTTCCATTAATTCCTGCAATATGTGATAGCAGTGATGGTGACGCTGTATTAAGGTCAACACCAACTCTATTTACACAATCCTCAACAACATTATCAAGAGCAGTTTCTAAATTTTTCTGGTTAATATCATGCTGATATTGACCAACACCAATGCTTTTAGTTGGAATCTTAACTAACTCAGCTAGTGGGTCTTGAAGCCTTCTACCAAGAGACATTGCGCCTCTAGTAGTAACATCTAAATCCGGATATTCTTCAGTAGCAATCTTAGAAGCAGAATAAACAGAAGCCCCAGCCTCATTAACAATTGTATACTTCATATCTGGTGATTTTTTCTTAATGTAGTTTGCAACAACCTCTTCAGTTTCCCTAGAAGCAGTTCCATTACCAATTACAAAAGTATTAGCCTTAAACCTTTCAATTAATTTATCAAATACTGCTTCCGTTCCCTTAATATCTTCCTTAGGTTTAGTTGGAAAAATAGTTGTATAAGCTAGTAACTTTCCTGTCTGGTTCAAAACAGCAACCTTACATCCTGTTCTGTAACCTGGGTCAATACTAATAATTCTAGCCCCTTTAACTGGAGGAACCATAAGAAGTTTTTCAGTGTTTTTAGCAAAAATCTTAACAGCCTCTCCCTCAGCTCTCTCAGTTAAAACATTTCTCATTTCCCTTTCAAGAGAAGGTGCAATTAGACGTTTATAGGCGTCACTAATAACAGCACCTAAAGTTTCAACAAAAATTGATTTTTCGTTTTTAATCACTTCTCTAGCAATTACAGCTTCCATTTCTTCAGCAATGGTTACGATTTTAACCTTTAGTTTCTTTTCCTTCTCGCCTCTATTAATAGCAAGAACTCTATGGTTTGGAATCTTTGAAATTCCTTCGCTAGCATCATAGTACATCTCGTAAACAGATTTTTCTTCCTTGTCTACTCCCTCTGATTTAATAATGCCAACGTTATATGTTTTATCTCTTAAAATAGCAGTCAATTCAGGATCATCAGAAATCATTTCTGCAATAATATCCATTGCACCAGCAATAGCATCATCAGTAGTTTCAACTCCAAGGTCAAGGTTTATGTATTCCTTAGCCATTTCTTCTAGGCTTCCACTTTCAGCTTTCTGGGCAAAAATCTCTCCTGCCAGTGGTTCTAGTCCCTTTTCTTTTGCCTTCGATGCTCGTGTTGCCTTCTTTTGTTTAAAAGGTTTATATAAGTCTTCAACCCTTTGCAAAACTTCTGCCTTAACAATGTCTTCCTTAAGTTCAGGTGTTAGTTTGCCTTGTTCTTCAATTAATCTAATAACTTCTTCCTTACGCTCTTCAAGTCCTCTTAAATAAGTAAGTCTTTCATCTAAATCACGAAGAACAACGTCTGAAAGTCCGCCAGTTACTTCTTTTCTATAACGAGCAATAAATGGAATTGTGTTCCCTTCGTCAATTAATTTAACTGTGCTTTCTATTTGACTTTCCTTTATTGAAAACTCCTGTGCAATCTTTGCTATTATGTTCATTTTTTTAATCCCTTTGTTATTTTAATCTCTCTGTTTTAACTTTGCGTTTATAAAATAGTCTAAGTCTCCATCTAAAACCTTATCGACTGTTCCTACCTCTGCATTAGTTCTATGATCCTTAACCATAGTGTACGGGTGAAAAACATAAGATCTAATTTGGCTACCCCAAGTAATTTGGCTAAAGTCTCCCTTTAATTCACTTAGACTTTCCTTATGTTCTCTTTCCTTAAGCTCCACCAGCTTAGACATTAAAAGTTTCATAGCTGTGTCCTTATTTTGGTGTTGAGATCTTTCATTTTGACAAGACACTACAATGTTTGTTGGCAAATGGGTTATTCTAATTGCTGAATCGGTTTTATTAACATGTTGGCCACCGGCTCCACTTGCTCTAAATGTGTCAATTCTAATATGATCCTCATCTATTTCAACAGTAATATCCTTGTCTATTTCCGGCATTACCTCTACTGACGCAAAGGATGTATGCCTTCTACCAGATGAATCATATGGTGATATACGAACCAGGCGATGAACGCCTTTTTCCGTCTTAAGATACCCATAGGCATTTTCACCTTCAACAAGTAATGTTGCGGATTTGATTCCACCTTCAGTATCATCTTGCAAATCAAGAGTTTTAACTGAAAAGCCCTTACGCTCTCCCCATCTAATATACATTCTAAGAAGTATTTGAGCCCAGTCCTGAGCATCTGTACCACCAGAGCCTGCATGAATAGTTAGAATTCCATTGTTTCCATCGTATTCGCCATTTAATAAGGTTTTAACCCTTATTTCATCATAGTCCTCTTCAAACTTAGTTTTTAGATTTTCAATTTCCAAGGTTAAGGACCTGTCTTCTTCCTCTAGTGCCATTTGGATTAAAACTTCCAGCTCTTCAAGGCTAGCTTCTAAATCTAAATATTCATTTAGCTTACTTTCTACTGCCTTTTTGTGTTTCAAAAGTTTTTGAGCTTCATTTGGATCATTCCAAAAATCTGGTCCATTAACCTGTTCGTCTATTTTATTTATTTGCTCTTTTAACCTATCTGGGTCAAAGAGATTCACCAACCTCTTTAAGATTAGCTTTTAGCTCTGGGATTTCATTTTTAATTTGTTCAATAATAATCAAATTTATTCACCCTTTCCACAACAGTGTTTATATTTCTTGCCACTTCCGCATGGACAAGGATCGTTTCTTCCTACTTTAGGTGAGTCTCTTCTAACTGTTTCCTGCTTGTTTTCTCTATCAGGAATTTCAGTTTCATTTAACTCTCCGCTAGAATTTTGCTGAGATAATAATGTTTTGTTAATATCTTCAAAGCCTTCTTCACCCTTAGGTGCAACTTCCTTACGCTCTGTTTTAGTCTCTACTGTTACATTGAAGCAGAACTTAACTGTTTCTTCCTTAATCGCTCCGATCATTTCTTCAAACATATCAAAGCCTTCCTGAGCATAAGCTGCTGCAGGATCCTGCTGACCCATTGCACGAAGACCGATACCACTTTTAAGTTGATCCATTGCATCAATATGATCCATCCACTTGTTATCAACAACTCTAATAAGAATCATTCTTTCAAGTTCTCTCATCTGTTCAATGCCAATTTCTTCTTCCTTAGCAGTATATAGTTCTTCAAATATATCCATTATGTTATCAACTAAAGAGTCATTTGTCATATCTCTTAGTTGGTCCTCTGTAAAGTTTAACTCTGGCATCTTAGCACAAATTCTTCTAAGGTGCTTAGCCATAAGTTCAAAATCCCACTCTTCAGCATACTTAGACTCAACAGTTATTGGTTCTACTACTGAAACAATAAGTTCCTGAGCCATGTTCATAATGTATTCTCTTAGGTCTTCACCAAATAATACTTTACGTCTTTCTCCGTATATTATTTCTCTTTGTTTATTCATTACGTTGTCATACTGAAGTACATATTTACGAATTGAGAAGTTCTTTCCTTCAACCTTCTTTTGTGCACTTTCAATAGACTTAGTAATCATTTTAGCTTCAATGGCTTCGTCTTCAGGAACGCCTAATCTGTTTACAACAGCTTGCATTCTTTCGCCACCAAACAGTCTAAGTATTTCATCTTCCATTGAGATACAGAACTGTGTCATACCAGGGTCTCCTTGACGTCCTGAACGACCTCTAAGCTGATTATCAATACGTCTAGACTCATGTCTTTCTGTACCAATAATGCAAAGTCCACCGTTAGCTCTTACTCTTTCCTGCTCGTCTTTTCTTTCTTCCTTATATTTATTTAAAATCTTAGTATACTCTGCTCTTGCATCTAATATAGCCTGATCCTCTGTTGGAATTAAACTTGAGGCATAAGCAATAGTTTCTGAATCATATCCAGCCTTCTCCATATCCTTCTTAGCTTCAAATTCCGGATTACCTCCTAAGATAATATCAGTACCTCTACCAGCCATATTTGTAGCAATTGTAATAGCACCTTCTCTACCAGCTTCAGCTACAATTGATGCTTCCTTTTCATGCTGCTTAGCATTAAGTACATTAAAGTTTTTAATTCCTCTTTTGCGAAGCATATCTGCAATTAGTTCTGAAGTTTCAATTGAAATAGTACCAACTAATACAGGCATTCCCTTTTCGTGGGCTGCAATTACAGATTCTGCAATAGCATTATACTTACCAGCTTCAGTTGAGAAAATAGCATCATCCATATCTATTCTAAGAATATCTTTGTTAGTAGGAATAACTACTACGTCCATATTATAAATATCTCTAAATTCATCTTCTTCAGTCTTAGCTGTACCAGTCATACCTGCAAGTTTCTGATACATTCTAAAGTAATTTTGAAGAGTAATAGTAGCTAGAGTTTTAGACTCTGATCTAACCTTTACGTTTTCTTTAGCTTCAATAGCCTGGTGTAACCCATCGCTATATCTTCTACCAAACATTAAACGGCCTGTAAATTCATCTACAATTACAATTTCACCATCTTTAATGATATAATCTACATCTTTCTTCATTAAACTTCTAGCCTTTAATGCTTGAATAACGTGATGGTTGATTTCCATGTTTTCTGGATCTGCAAAGTTTTCAATATTGAAGAACTCTTCACATTTAGCAATACCTTCATCAGTAATCATTACCTGTTTGTCTTTTTCTTCTACTGTATAATCTGTTTCTGGTGTTAGTCCCTGTACAAATCTATTTGCTGTTCCATATAAGTCTGTTGATTTGTCTCCCTTACCTGAAATAATAAGAGGAGTTCTAGCTTCATCCACTAGAATTGAGTCAACTTCATCGACAATTGCAAAGTTTAGTTCTCTTTGCATCATGTTCTCTTTGTAAGTAACCATATTGTCTCTTAAATAGTCAAAACCATATTCATTATTTGTACCATAAGTAATGTCAGCATCATAAGCAGCCTTACGTTCTTCCTCAGAAATACCGTGAATTACACATCCAACTGTTAACCCTAGGAATGTATAACAATTACCCATCCATTCGCAGTCACGCTTAGCTAAGTAGTCATTTACTGTAACAACGTGTACTCCTTTCCCTGAAAGAGCATTTAAGTATACAGGAAGTGTAGCAACTAAAGTTTTACCTTCCCCTGTTTTCATTTCAGCAATTCTACCTTGATGTAATACTACACCACCAATTAACTGAACTCTAAAGTGTTTCATTCCAAGTGTTCTAAATGCAGCCTCTCTACATACAGCAAAGGCTTCAGGAAGAATATCATCCAAAGTCTCTCCATTAGCAAGTCTTTCCTTAAACTCTGGTGTCTTGGCCTTTAGTTCATCATCTGAAAGAGCTGATATAGCACTATCAAATGCCTCAACTTTATCTACAATTTTCTCTACCTTCTTTACTTCTTTGACATTTAAGTCTCCGAAGATTTTTTCCATAAATCCCATTTATTTGTCCCCCTTTTTGGTTCCTTCTTCATCTAAATTTTCTATTACCAAGTTGATTTCTAAAGCTCTCCTTGGATTTGCTTTAGTAACTCTTGCTTTAATTAACTTATTATCATAAACTCTTTCAAAGGAATCCCCTTTGCTAGGCAATTTATCTAAACATAGCACAACCCAACCGTTAACAGTATTAACATCAATTTCTTCATCAATCTCAAAGAAATCAAATACCTTAGCTAAGTTGGCATTACACATTACTCTATAACTTCCATTTTGAAGTAAGGTTACTTCCTGTGACATTATAGCATCATGTTCATCAAAAATATCTCCAACTAGTTCTTCTATGATATCCTCCATAGTTACTAGCCCTTCTGTTCCACCATATTCATCAACAATTATTGCAATGTGAGCCTTTGCTGCCTGAAGTTTCTTTAGTAATGTTGCTGCCTTCATTGTTCCTGCAACAAATACTACAGGCTTAACAAAATCAGAAATGGTTCTTTGACTTCCTACTATGTAATTATGAAAGTCCTTTTGGTTTAATACTCCAAGAACCTTATCCATATCGTCTTCATAAACAGGCAATCTAGAAAATCCAGTGTTCTTAAAGATTTCTCCCACTTCCTCTTCTGACATATCAATGCTAATAGCTTCAACATCAACTCTAGGTGTTAGAACGTCTTCAGCTGTAAGATCGTTAAATTCTATAGCATTTTGAATCAGTTCACTTTGTCCAGCTTCAATTCCTCCAACTGTTTCTGCTTCTTCTACAATGGTTATTAGTTCTTCACCAGTAATTGAATTATCTCCTACTATTTTAAAAATCTTATTTATTAAATCTTTCCACTTAGAAAACAAAAAGTTTATAGGGGTTAAAACTGTTACAAACACACCTATAATTGGTGCACTAAACATTGCAAATCCTTCAGGTGCATCTTTAGCAACATTCTTGGGAGTTATTTCTCCAAAAACCAAAACAACAACAGTAATAATTATAGTTGATAATGTAGCACCCAGGTCTCCATATATATCTATAAATAACACCGTTGCAACTGCTGTCATTGCTATATTAACAATATTATTACCGATAAGTATTGTCGATAACAGTTTGTCGTAATTATCCGAAAGTTTTAGAACCCTTTTGGCTCTAGAATTTCCATCTCCAGCCATGTTCTTGATTTTAATTCTATTTATTGAAGTAAATGCTGTTTCAGTAGCCGAAAAATAGGCTGAAAACATTACTAAAACTATAATTGTAATAATTGATATCAGGTGACTCTCCATCTATTAAATTCCTCCTTTAATAACAGTACAATTATACCTTATTTATCCATAAAATAAAAGGGTTTCAAAGCAAAATGAATAGTATGTGATAAATATGTTATAATGTTTTAAATTTTAATTTTAACAAAATAGTAGGCCTTACATAATAGTAGTTTTAATCTTCTTTATTCTTACAAAAATAAGACTCAAGTCCTTTTATGTCAGTCTTTGAGTCTTATTAGTCTTATTAGTCTTATTATTACTTATTTATACTAAGATTTTGCTAAAGAAGTCTTTTGTTCTTTCTTCTTTAGGGTTTCCAAATACTTCTGCCGGAGTTCCTTCTTCAATAATGTTTCCATCATCCATAAATATCACTCTATCGCAAACTTCTTTGGCAAATCCCATTTCGTGGGTAACTATTACCATTGTCATTCCTTCTGCAGCAAGTTCCTTCATTACTTCTAGAACTTCTCCAACCATTTCTGGATCTAGGGCTGATGTCGGTTCATCAAATAGCATCGCTTCTGGACCCATTGCAAGAGCTCTAGCTATTGCAACCCTTTGTTTTTGACCACCTGATAAGGCTGCTGGATATACTCCTGCTTTATCTGATAGGCCAACTCGTTCTAATAAGTTTAACGCCTTTGCTTTAACTTCATCTTTGTTTTCCTTTTTTACTTCTAAAGGTCCTATCATAATATTTTCTAGGACGCTTTTATGTGGGAAAAGATTAAAGTCTTGAAAAACCATTCCTAGTTTTTCTCTTGTTTTATTTAAGTTAGCTTTGCCATTATTAATAACAGTACCATCTAGATATATTTCTCCACTTGAAGGTATTTCTAACATGTTTAGGCATCTTAAGAATGTACTTTTACCAGATCCTGATGGTCCGATAATACATACAACTTCACCCTCCTTAATAGATAGGTTTATACCTTTTAGTACTTCTAACTTATTGAAATTTTTTGTCAAATTATTTACTTTAATCATTTTTTGCAAGTTTCCTTTCTAAAAGAATCACTAACCTTGAAGATGTTAAGGTTAATCCTAGGTACACTATTGCTGTGCCCATATAGGCCGGCCAAAACAGGAATGTTGAAGATGCCCATAACATACTGCTTCTTGTTATATCTGTAATTGTAACTACTGATAATACTGCAGTTTCTTTAATTAATGTTACAAACTCATTACCAAGTGCAGGTAATACTACCTTAAATGCTTGGGGAACAATTACGAATCTCATTGTTTGAAAGTATGTCATTCCAAGAGATCTAGCCGCTTCCATCTGCCCTTTGCTTATGGCATTTAGTCCTGATCTAATAATTTCTGCAACATATGCTGCACTGTTAAATCCACAAACTATCATCCCGCAAACTATTGCATTCTCATATTTAAAGTCTATTCCATAACTTTGAAGCAAACTAGGTACTCCAAAGTAAGCTATTAAAGCTTGAACTATTAACGGTGTTCCACGAAATACTTCTATATAAATCGTTGCAATGACTTTGAGAGGTTTTTTCCCAGAAATTCTCATAAGGGCTAATAGTAGTCCTACTACTACCCCTATTATTACTCCAGCACTTGTTATTGATAATGTTGTTCCAACGCCGCTTAATGCGACCTTAATTCCCTGTAAATAATTTTCCAATGTTCTACCTTTCTATAATTTATTCAAACCATTTCTTATATAGTTTATCAAATTCTCCGCTATCTTTAATACTCTTTAGACCAGCATTAATTTTGTCTAGTAGTTCTTCGTTATCTTTAGCTACTGCAATTCCATACTTTTCATCATTTAATGGTTCACCAACAATTTTAACTTTTCCTGGCTTAGCCTTCATGTAAGACTGTGTTACTGGTTTATCGTTAATTAATCCATCAATTGTTCCATTTAATAGGTCTAACACTGCTGTATCAACCCCATTATATATTTTACCTTTTTTAATTTTGCCTTCTTTTTCAGCTTTTTTAATATAATCCGCACTACTTGTTCCAATCTGTCCACCTAAAACCATATCCTTAGTTATGTCTTTAATTGACTTAATTGAATTGTTTTCTTCTTTAACTGCTACTACTAATCCTGAATCATAGTATGTATCTGAGAAGTTAACAACTTTGGCACGTTCTTCGTTTGCCCACATTCCTGATGCAATAATATCAAAGTTTCCAGATTCTAATCCTGGGATAAGCCCGTCAAATCCTACGTTAACAAATTCAACTTTAAATCCTTGGTCTTTAGCGATTGCATTCATCATATCAACGTCGAATCCATCAAGCTCACCTGTTTCTTTGTTTGTTGTGTCAAATGGTGGGAAAGTTGGCTCCATTGCTACCTTATAAACTTTTGCATCTTCTTTGGCTCCACATGATGCCATTGCAAATGCCATTACTAGGGCAAGCCCTATTGTTACGATTTTTTTCACCTGTTTTTTCATTTTCTTTTCCTCCTAAACATGTTTTTAATTTTTTTGCATTTATATGCTTTTTATCGTTTTTTCTGTATTATTATTACGACTTGTTTATAATAATACACGACTATTTATAAAAAATCAACCCCTTTTCATCATTTTTATTCAACTTTTTTCATATTTATTCGTTTTTATTGTTGAAAAAGCCAAATTATTTGTAGTTATCCAACTATTTTATTCATTAATTAATGATTTTTATGCATAATCAGTATCTTTATACATTCTTTATGAATATTTTTGCATAAAAAAGATATTTTCCTTCTGTCCTAGCTTGGGATAAATCTAACACAAAATAAAGCAGCGATTAATTTCGCTGCTTTATTATAATTTAGTCAATAATCTCTTTTTAATATTTAAGCCACTACCTATGGTTCTCCCTTTATGGCTAACGCCAACAAGGTGGGATGAGCTTATTTTTCAAATGCTTCATAAATAACTTTTATAGCTCTTTCGAAGTCTGTGTTTTGTACTCCTACAATAATATTCATTTCGCTAGAGCCCTGATCAATCATTCTAATGTTAACATCATTATCTGCTAATGCTGTAAATAATCTAGCAGAAACACCTCTTCTAGATGACATACCTGCACCTACAGTTGCAATTAATGCAACATCATCGAATACATCAATTGTATCCGGCTGAAGCTGTCGCTTGAATTCTTCTACAAGTTCGTCAATTCTACCATCAATTTGATCATCAGATAAAACCACAGAAACATTGTCGATTCCACTTGGCATATGTTCTAAATCAATATCGAAATCTTCTAAAACACCTGCAAGCCTTCTAATAAAACCTTTTTCTGCTGTTAATCTATTCTTGTATAATGCTATAACTGTAAAATCTTTACTTCCTGCAATACCTGTAATTACTCTATCAGGATTTTTGTCTGATTCTGCTGTAATTAATGTTCCAAGGTCCTCTGGTTTATTTGTGTTTCTAATATTAATTGGAATGTTTGAAACTCTTGCAGGATAAATAGCATCTTCATGTAAAACCGAAGCTCCCATGTAAGATAGTTCTCTTAGTTCTTTGTATGAAACCTCTTTAATTGGTTTAGCTTCAGGGACAATTCTAGGATCTGCCATTAAGAAACCTGAAACATCTGTCCAGTTTTCATAAACATTAGCTTCAATAGCTCTAGCAACTAATGCTCCTGTAATATCCGAACCGCCTCTTGAAAAAGTTTTGATTTCTCCTTCTTCTGTTGCTCCATAAAATCCCGGAATAAGAGCCTTATCATGTTTAGATAGTTCTTCCTTTAATCTATCGTTGGTTTTTGTTTCCAAAAATCTTCCCTTTTTATCAAATAGTACAACATCTGCAGCATCGATAAAATCGTAACCTATGTAAGCTGCAATTATCTTACCATTTAGGAACTCTCCCCTACTAGCTAAGTAGTCAGGTGTAGCTGTACCATCATCTAGTTTTTCTCTAATCTTTGCAAATTCAACAGTTAATCCTGCGTGGATTCCAAGATTTAATTCAACAGCTCTATATCTATCGCAAATAACCTGAAATAGTTGCTCATATGGCAAATTATGCTGCATATGCATATGACAAGAATAAAGCAAATCCGTTATTTTACTGTCCTGGGCAAACCTTTTCCCTGGCGCAGAAACAACAACAAACCTTCTATCAGCATCAGCATCAATAATTCCTTTAATCTTATCAATTTGGATTGCATCAGCAACTGATGAACCACCAAATTTTGTTACTTTAATTCCCATATTTCGTCTCCTATTTCATTAAATAGCCGCCATCTGCCAAGCAAATAGCGGCAATCCTCTCTAAATACTATTTAAGTTCTTCTTTTAAAACCTCAACCTTGTCTAGTTTTTCCCAAGGTACTTCAATATCTGTTCTGCCAAAATGTCCATAAGCCGCAACCTGTCTATAAATAGGTCTAAGCAGATCTAAATCTCTAATAATAGCTGCTGGTCTAAGGTCAAAATGTTTGTCAACAATCTTAGCTATTTCTTCATCAGCTAGTTTACCAGTTCCAAATGTATCAACCATAATTGACACTGGGCTAGCAACACCAATTGCGTAAGCAAGCTGAATTTCACACTTGTCAGCAAAGCCTGCTGCAACAAGATTCTTAGCCGCATATCTTGCAGCGTAAGTAGCTGATCTATCAACCTTAGTAGGGTCTTTACCAGAAAAAGCTCCGCCGCCATGTCTAGCGTATCCGCCATAAGTATCAACAATTATTTTTCTACCTGTTAGACCTGAGTCTCCGTGAGGTCCACCAATAACAAATCTACCAGTTGGATTTACAAAGTACTTAGTTTCATCATCTAACAAATCAGTAGGAATAATTGGTTTAATAACATACTCTATTAAATCCTTCTTAATCTGTTCAATTGTAACATCAGGATCGTGCTGAGTAGAAATCAGAACTGTATCAACTCTCTTAACAGCATCCCCATCATATTCAACAGTAACCTGAGTCTTACCATCAGGTCTTAAGTAAGTTAAAACCCCGTCTTTTCTAACCTTAGTTAACTGAAGCGCTAACTTATGTGCCAAAGCAATTGGCATAGGCATTAATTCAGGAGTTTCGTTACAAGCGAATCCAAACATAATCCCCTGGTCTCCAGCACCAATGGCCAAATCAGCCTCAGCCAACTTACCTTCCTTATGTTCTAAAGCATCATCAACTCCCATAGCAATATCCCCTGACTGTTCGTCAATAGATGTCATAATTGCACAAGTGTTGCCATCATACCCATATTCACTTTTAATATATCCAATATCGCAAATCACTTCTCTAGCAATCTTAGAAATATCAATATAACAATTAGTTGATATTTCTCCCATAATCATTGCATATCCTGTATTTACTGTAGTTTCTGCAGCTACACGTCCACCTGTGTCCTGAGCTAAAATCGCGTCTAAAATCGCATCTGAAATTTGGTCACAAACTTTATCTGGATGCCCTTCAGTAACTGATTCCGATGTAAATAGTTTCTTCATTTCATTTCCTTCCTTTCATAAAAAAACCTCTTCCTATAGAAGAGGTAATATATCATATTGATAAGCCTCATCTATCAGAATATTTTCCGTAGGATTTAGCACCATCGTACAAATGTACAGGTTGCCGGGTTTCAAAGGGCCTAGTCCCTCCACCACTCTTAATAAGGTAATTATTTAGTTTTACTAGTTTACTATTATATACCTTTTTCCAAGCATGTCAAACATATTCCGCAACTTTTTTATTTTTCTAGCAAAATTCTCTCATCCCACTTTAGTCTATTCTTTGTAGTTGTTCTCTTTAGTCTTTTAATTGCCTAGATATCTATCATGCTGTATAATGAAAACATGAAAAACAAATCAAATTTTAAGGTAATAGAAGGCGGACTGTTACCAAAAGAAAAAGCAAACAAAAAATTCGTTTCCGCCTATACAACTGATACAAGATTAATGGGCGCCTATGGAGTTTTCGTTCAATGGGAACTTGAAGGTTCTTTTGAGTACGACGATTTATTTCAATACTTTTATTTCGATACAGAAGAATTTGGCTTTGATTCCTACGAAAGTATTTGGGGACTAAATCTAGAAGCAGTTAAAACCTTAGAGCAAACTGCAATAAGTTGCCTTGGAGGTTGTAAAATTGAATTAACCGAAAAAGAAGTATGCTACTTAGTTAATTACTACGCAGAATTTAACAATGTTCGCAAAATACCTTTGCCACCATTAACTCAGGAATACCAATTTGTCCTAGATAATAAGGTAATATTAAGTGACCAAGAAAAGGATATTTTAATTAATAAAATTTGCACACCTATAACAAACAAGTATCAATTGGCACATTACTTCCTAATGCGTACCTTTGGTAAAGATTTTGTTGGGGCCAAATACTTAGCAACAAAAGAAGTAAATACCGACATTTATCCTCACCTTAAAATGGCAACTTTTTGTAGGAACAGTATTACAGTTGACCCAAATGATCCTCACACATTAATATGCGAATCCTTAATTGAAGCAGATGATAAATATGAAATAATTACAACTAAAATCATAATTAATAACAAAAAAATTCAAAATGCAATTCCACTAGATAAAATGAAAATATCTAGTTCAGAAGCCGCAATGATACTTGCAAAACCAGAATTTATTACAGTTTATGAGGTAAATGCAAGCCCAGAAGAAATGGCAAACAAAACCCTAGAGTTTTCTTTTAACACTATGGTTAGACCTCATGAAACCGGCAAACTATTCCTTAAATTTCATGACAATAATGATCATGTCAAAAGCAAAACATTTCTTCTAAGTGCTGATGTACAAGGACTATACTTTATTACAGATTTTGGTCAGTTTATTGTTGCCGCATATAATGCTACAGATATACGTAATTTAGAATATCAGCTTGCCAAAAATGATATAGGCAAGTATCTAATACCAACAGGTAGATATGAATTTAAAGATCCAGTACTATACGATTTCATCAATAGCGAAATTGATGATTTTGACGATTTTTTGGATATTATTCGAGATGATGGAGAATAAAATTCATCATATGTAAAGGAGCAATTTATGAAATACAGACATTTTAAAGCTGGTAACAAAGACTTATCCCTACTAGGGTTTGGAACTATGAGATTACCAATGAACCAAGATAAAACTATTAATGAAAAAGAAGCGATAAATTTAATTAGACATGGAATAGATAAGGGTATCAACTATATAGATACTGCCTATATGTACCACAGAGGCAAAAGCGAAGGTTTAGTAGGCAAGGCCTTAGAAGATAGTTATAGAGAAAAAGTGTTTCTGGTTGATAAATTCCCTGTTTGGGTAAGCAAAGGCAAAGATGATAATAGAAGAGTCTTCAACAAGCAAATGGATAGATTGGGTATGGATGGTGTAGATTTATATTTACTTCATTCACTTAATAGAGAGAATTGGGAACTTGTCAAAAAGTATGAGGCTATTGACTTCTTAGAGCAGCTAAAAGCAGAAGGCAAAATCAAACATATTGGTTTTAGTTTTCATGATAATTTGGAACTGTTCAAAGAAATAATTGATAGTTATCCTTGGGACTGTTGCCAGATTCAGTTAAACTTCATGGATAAGGATTTCCAAGCTGGTGTAAAAGGCCTTAAGTATGCCGCATCAAAGGGAATACCGGTAATTATTATGGAACCTCTAAAAGGTGGAAAACTAACAGCTAAAGTTCCTGACCAAATATCTAAAATTTGGACTAATTCAAATATTGTTAGAACCCCTGCAGAGTGGGCATTTAAATGGATTGGCAACTTCCCTGAAGTAATGACAGTTCTTAGCGGAATGAGCAATAAGGAACAACTAAATGAAAATCTAGAAATATTTGATTCTATTGAAGCTAATTCATTAACAGATAAAGAACATGAACTAATAAACACAGTTTCAGATAAATATAACCAAATGATCAAATATTCATGTACTGGATGTCAATACTGCTTACCATGTCCATCTGGAATCAACATTCCTAAAATTATGGATTTGGTAAACGACTATTACCTATACGAAGGAAGTGACAAAGTTTACGACGATTACAAAATGTGGGTTTCCCCTCTAGCGGATTCAAGTAAATGTGTTCAATGCAAAAAATGCGAAGACATTTGTCCTCAAAGTTTAAAAATCACCCACCTAATGAAAGAAGCAACCCAATTGTTTGTTAAATAAAAATGTCTAAAAGTAGCAAAAAATATTTTTTAAAAATAATCTTTTTTTGCGCATTATGTCAACCTGCGTTCGTTAAATGAGAACAAACTTATACAACCCTAAAACCATTGATTTTTTGGGGTTGTTTTTATTTATCCACATTTTTTCTTAAATTGTATACAATTTTATCCCAAGGAGACTGTGGATAAAGTCAACGGCTACCAGCAAGTGATTCCAACGATATCTCCTTGTCAATAGGGTATAAAAAATTAGTTTATCCACAGGTATTTCCCTATTATTTTAATTGGGATTTAATGACAATTTATTGAATTTATTTACTAGCAAATATTGTCAAATACCCTTTTTTCAACGGTTATAATGAGTAGCGGAATATTAATAAATGTCAAGTAAAAATTATCAATTTATGCTATAATTATTTTTGTAAGCACATTAGTGCCTAACTTTATTTAAAAAATATTGGACAACCAACTACATTAGGAGCAAACTATGAACATTTTAGAAACAAAGAAGTTATATCAGGAAGATGTATACTTAAAAGAAACATCTGCCACTGTTACAAATATTAAAGGTGACCTTATTTATTTAGATCAGACTCTATTCTTTCCAACTGGTGGTGGACAAACTTGCGATGAAGGTTTTATAAATAATATAGAGGTAATTGATGTCAATGAAGAAGGCAACTTAGTTAGCCATAAAGTTAAGTCTAACAATTTTAAAATCGGTGACACTGTAACTCTTAAACTTAACTGGGAAAAAAGATTCGACAATATGCAAAGACACTGCGGTGAGCATATTTTGTCAGGCATATTCCATAAATTATACGGAGGAGTTAACAGAGGTTTTCATATGGGTGATGAATATATGACTATAGATATTAGCCTTGAAGATGACCCAAACTTTACTAAACTTGATTTTGATATGGCCATAGAAGCTGAAAAAATGACTAATCAAGTTATTTGGGATAACCTACCTGTTATTACTCGCCGTTTTGAAAAGAAGGAAGATGCTGCAGCCTTGCCTCTTCGCAAGCCTCTTGCCATTGATGAAGAAATTACTATTGTAAGCATTGGAAGCATCCATGACCCTTCTGACTGTGTTGCTTGTTGTGGTACTCACCCATCTTCTGCTGGCCAAGTAGGTCTAGTAAAAATTTACAAGGTTGAAAACAACAAAGGCATGTTTAGAGTTTACTTCGAAGCTGGTGCCAGAGCTCTTGCCGATTATGATAAAAAACATGATTTGTTAGTTGAACTTGGAAATAGATATTCTGCTGGAACTAATGACTTAATGAAAAAGATTAAAGCGACAGAGGATAAACACAAGGAAACT
Source organism: Anaerovoracaceae bacterium (assembly GCA_036646055.1). Taxonomy (GTDB): domain Bacteria; phylum Bacillota; class Clostridia; order Peptostreptococcales; family Anaerovoracaceae; genus JAVWMQ01. The sequence continues at coordinate 160,310 of JAVXMY010000003.1, forward strand.
AAGGCTCAATTGAATAAACTAAGACAGTCTGTTATTAATTCTAGAATTGATGAAATTAGTGAAGATATTGAAATCTTACAAGAGGATGGAGCCTCACCGTCTATTCTTGTTTACCAGTATGACGATATGAATATTGATAGCCTACTTAATATTGGTAGACCTCTTTCCAATAAGATTCCAAAGCTTCTAATTATTGTTTCTGCTGAAGACCACACAGTTCTTCTATTTTCTAAGGGAGATATTGATTGTGGCAAGCTTGTTAAGGAAAACGCTCCTATTTACCAAGGTAAAGGTGGCGGTAATCAAACTTCAGCTAGGGCAATGTTTACTTCTAAGACTAATGTAGAAACATTTATAGATTTACTAGATAAACACTTACGCTAACCTAAATATCACTATTAAAGATAGACAGGAATGAGAGGTTTTTGCCCAAAACAAAACAGGTATCCAAATTAATGGATACCTGCTATTTTTATTGTTCTATGCTTCTTCTTGGTCGTTTGTAAGTTTTACTTTGTCTAAAATTGCAAAGATTACTCCAAGAGATATTCCAACAATTGTTGCAAGGCTCATACCTGTTAACTTAACGCTTCCTACCTGAATAAATGCTCCTGATAGACCTGTTACAAATACTACTGATGTTAAGGCTAAATTTCTGGCCTTACCATAATCTACCTTTTCATCTACTAGAAGTCTAAGTCCTGATGCTGCAATCATACCATATAGTAAGAAACTAACTCCTCCCATTACAGGTCCTGGAATTGTTTGAATTAATGCTGCTGCCTTACCTACAAATCCAAGAATGATTGAGAAGATTGCTGCTCCACCAATTACCCAAACACTGTAAACTTTAGTGATTGCCATAACTCCAATGTTTTCTCCGTATGTTGTTGTTGGAACTGCTCCAACCATACCTGAAATTGCTGTTGATAGACCGTCTGAAATAAGTGATCTATGTAGTCCTGGATCTTTTAATAAATCTGTTCCAATAATTTCACTTGTTACTACCTGATGGCCAATATGCTCTGAAATTACAACTAGTGATGCTGGAATAATTATTAATATAGCGTCTATGCTAAATTTAGGAGTTGTAAATTCCGGAAGTGCAAATACTGCTGAATTTGATACTGCTGTAAAGTCTACAATTCCAAGTGCCAATGCAGTAATATATCCGCAAATAATTGAAATAAGAATGGCAATTGCTGCTGCAAAGCCTCTGAATAAAACCTGACCAAATACTGCAACCCCAAGTGTTACTGCAAAGACAATTACAAATTTAGGATTAATTGCTTTGTATGTATCTGATAAAATCAGTCCACCATTTGATGCTGCTGTTCCTGCAAGTTCTAGTCCAATTAGGGCAATAATTGGTCCCATTGCTGCCGGCGGAAGAACCACATTGATCCATTTAGTTCCCACAAACTTAATTATTATAGCTATAGCCACTAGTATTAAACCTGTTATAACGAATCCACCTAAGGCATATGCATACCCCATATTAGGATTTGCCATAATAAGCAGTGTCGGTGATATAAAGGCAAAACTTGATCCTAAATAAGCCGGTGCCTTTCCCTTTGTTATCATAATAAAAATCAGTGTACCAATACCGTTCATTAATAAAACTACCGATGGATTAATTCCAAGTAGCCACGGCACTAACACTGACGCACTAAACATAGCAAATGTATGCTGAATACTAAGCGGAATTCCTCTTAATAAAGGAACCCTTTCATTCACCTGAATGATTTCTCGATTTTTTCCCATTCTTTCCTCCTATACTTAACCTTTTTTATTTCCGCTAAATAGTATACATCTTTTAATATAGTATTGCAATGTTTTTTTGTTTCCCAATTGGCATTTCATTTCGTACTTGATCAACGTAATCTAAATCAACTTCTCCATATACAATCTGTTCAGTTTCATCTGCTTCAGCTTCTACAACTCCCCAAGGATTTGTAAACATACTGTGACCCCAAGCCTGATAATGACCACTCATATCCCTGGCTGAAGAAATACTTGCAAAGTAAACCTGATTATCTACCGCTCTCATTCTATTTAAAAGTTCCCAGTGAGCAGGTCCTGTAGTTAATCCAAAAGCTGCAGGAAGAAATACAGTATGAACATCCTTCATGGCCTTAAATATTTCCGGGAATCTTACATCAAAACAAATGGCAACGCCAATTTTGCCCAACTCAGTATCTAACACTGTAATTTTATTACCAGGTGAAAAAACATCTGATTCTTTAAAAACTGTACCGCCAGTAATATTTACATCAAATAAATTGTATTTTCTATGCTTCCCAATTTCAACCCCTGTTCTATCAAAGCAATAACAAGTGTTATACACTTTTTCCTTGGAAGGTTCCAAACTTCCATCTTGGCTGCCTTGTACAATTTCAAGTTCTGGAATAGATCCGCCAATTATATATACACCAAGTTCTTTGGCCATATCAGACATAAACTTATAGCTTTTTTCCCCTGGAAGCTCTGCGTTTTTCCTAAAATGTTTAGTTGAATAAGGGCTATTCCATATTTCAGGAAGACCTATAATATCTGCCCCATTAGCAGCCCCTTCCCTAATTAATCTTTCTGCTGTCTTAATATTATCATCTTTGTTTAGTACTACATTCATTTGACAAAGTGCAACCTTAAATTTCATATGCCTACCTCCATTAATAATTGTCTTTCTAATTCTACATGTTCTAAAATATTATGGCTACAGTATACCACAAAAAGAACCTTACAGGCTATTTGCAAGGTTCTTTTAAAAGAGAATCTAATGATTGGATTTATTATTCTTCTTCCATTACTTTTAGGTCCTCTGCAATGATTAATTCACAGCCTGTTGCTGCTTTAATTTCATCTAGAGTGAAGTCAGGATGTAGTTCTTTTAATACAATTCCGTCTTCTGTTACTTCCATAACTCCCATTTCTGTAACGATCATATCTACAACTTTTAAAGCTGTGTATGGTAATGTACATTCATCTAAGATTTTTGGCGCACCCTTTTGTGTATGAAGCATTGCAATAATTACTTTCTTTGCTCCAACTACTAGGTCCATAGCTCCGCCCATTCCTGCAACCATTTTGCCTGGAACAATCCAGTTTGCTAGATTTCCATGTTTATCTACTTCCATAGCTCCAAGGACTGTAGCCTCAACATGGCCACCTCTAATAATTGCAAAACTTGTTGCTGAATCAAAGAAGTTTGACTGTGGTGCATAGTTTACATATGCTCCGCCTGAGTTTATTACATCTACATTTTCCTTCCCTGGTTCTGCTCCAGATTCTAATCCTGTAAATCCGTTTTCTGAATGTAAAGTTATGTGTACTCCTTCTGGTAAACAGTCAGCTACCATTGTTGGAAGGCCAATACCTAAGTTAATAACAGCTCCATTTTTAAACTCTTTAGCACATCTGCTAGCTATTCTTCTTTTTAAATCTGCCATTTTTCTTCGCCTCCTACAACATAATCTACATATACTCCTGAAGTTGTGTAAGTATCAGGATCTTTTTCCCCAATTTTATTAACCTGTTCTGCTGCCACAATTACAGTTTCTGCTGCTGTAGCCATTACAGTATTAAAGTTCTTTGTTGCTAGGTTACATCTGAAGTTACCAAACTCATCACATTCGTTTGCTCTAACTAGTGCAAAATCTGCTTTAAGTGGTTTTTCTAGTAGATAGTCTTTGCCATCAATTGTAATTGTTTCTTTACCTTCAGCAATGATTGTTCCAACTCCTGTTGGCGTTAATACTCCACCAAGGCCAGCCCCTGCTGCTCTAATAATTTCTGCCAATGTTCCTTGAGGTACTAATGTACATTCTAGTGTTCCATTGTTCATTCCTTCAGCAACTAGTGGATTCATACCTACATGTGAAGCAATAATATGTTTAATCATTCCAGCTTCCATAAGTTTACCAATACCTCTAGCTGTTTTAGCTCCGTAAGTTCCTACAGGAAGTCCTGCATCATTACCTATAACTGTAAGGTTTTTTACACCTTTTTTTACTAAAGCATCAATTAATATTTCAGGTGTTCCTGTTCCTAGGAAGCCACCTACCATAATAGTATCGCCGTCTTTAATTCCTTCAATTGCTTTTTCAGCAGTTGTTAATTTACTCAACATTTAATTACTGTCTCCTTTCGACTACACCATTTTTCTCTTAACGATTTCGTCAAGAATAAATGATGCAACATGTTCTGCGTAAGTATGCGGGCCAAATCCTGCATCGTATCCTAATTCCTGAGCAAGCTCATGAGAAATTCTAGGACCACCGCAGCATAGAATAATCTTATCTCTTAGACCTTCAGCTTCTAGAAGTTCAACCATATTAGTTAAGTTCTGAATGTGGATATCCTTCTGTGTAACTGTTTGAGAAATAATAATTGCATCAGCATTATTTTCCTTCGCTTTTTCAATTAATACTTCGTTAGGAACCTGGCTACCATAGTTAATAGCTTCAATTCCATCGAATCTTTCTAACCCGAAATGTCCATGGAAGCCCTTCATGTTCATAATCGCATCAATACCTACAGTATGAGCATCTGAACCTGTTGAAGCACCAACAATTACAACATCTCTCTTAATGTTTTCTTTAATATATTCAGCACATTCTAGTCTATCCATAACGTCAGATTCAACCTTAGTTACTTTAATTCCAGTATAGTCTACTGTGTGCTGCATTTTGCCATACATGTTGAAGAATGTAAATCCGCCACCCATGTCATATGAATATACAACAGCCGCTTCATCAAGTCCCATTTTTTTACAAAGAACTTTAGCTGCTTCATTTGCCTCTTCGCCGTAAGGTACAGGTAAGGAAAATGATAACTGTGTAACACCATCATTCATTGTGTCGCCATAAGGCTTAATGTTCTTTAAATCTACTCCATCAGGAACAATTATTTTCTTCTCTGCCATTATCTTACGCCTCCCATCATTAGTGGAATGAATGGATTGAAGTACTCAGCATCTCTAGTGCAAACGCCTTCAAGACCTTTACCACCATCTTTAGGTCTCTTAACTCCACCGAATTTACCCTGTTCAATAGTACTAAATAGGCCATCTTTTTCCACTTCATGAAGTAATTCATTAGCCTTACCTAGTACATCCTGAGCTCTCTTCTGGATAACTCCGTCCTTCTTGTATTCAATTTCTTCTCCAAGATCTCTTGCGTTATTAAATACATAAGAAGCATTTTCAATAGATAAGTATCTATCGTGCATTAATGGTGTATGAATAGCTTCAGTAAGCATACCAAGTAGCTGTAAAGACTGACCTGACCATACAGAAATCAAGTTAAATAAAGCGTCCTGAACATGACCCTTAAAAATATTACCTGTCATGAACTTAGTTGGAGGCATGTATTTTAATGGGGCCTTAGGGAAGATTTCTCTTGCCATAACAGCCTGTGATAGCTCATATAAAAATCCATTTTCAATATCTGGATCCATTTCAAATGCGTGACCAAGTCCCATCTGTTCTTCTCTAATGTTAGCTAGAACCGCAAATTGTTCATTAATAAACTGAGAAGCTAATACTGTATGAGCAGCTTCATAAGCATCGTCAGTAGTTAAATAGTTATCTTCACCTGAGTTAAAGATAATTCCACAGTATCCAATAATTACTCTTGAGAAAAACTGGTCAACAATTGTTCTTTGCATGTTAATATCTCTAAATAGAATACCGTAAATAGCATCATTTAGCATAACATCAAGTCTTTCAAGTGCGCCCATAGCTGCAATTTCAGCCATACACATACCTGAAGAGTAGTTACAAAGTCTAATGTATCTACCAACTTCTTCACCAACATCATCAAGAGCTTTTCTCATGATTTTAAAGTTTTCCTGTGTAGCATAAGTACCACCAAAACCTTCAGTTGTAGGTCCGTATGGAACATAGTCAAGCAATGACTGAGCAGTTGTTCTGATTACAGCAATAATATCTGCACCCTGTCTAGCCGCCGCAACTGCCTGAGTTATATCTTCGTAAATGTTACCTGTAGCAACAATTACATATAGGTAAGGCTTCTTGCCTTCGCCAATTGTATCTAAGTATTTACTTCTCTTATCTGTTTGTGCATTTATTCTAGCCAAAGTTTCCATTACTGTAGGCATAATTGCCTCTTCAGCTTCCTTAGCAGTAGCTGTTTCAAGTTCAGTAATGTTTAATTCTCCTGCAGACATTTTTTCTGCAATTTCCTGTGGCTTTAGTCCAGTCTGGATCATAGCATTACCTATCCAATAAGCAACGCCTCTAGGGAGTCCCCCTGCATCCTTAATCTGGTCAACAACCACATTTGGAAGTGGTGTTTCAACATCATCCACTCCATCAACCCCGAGTAATCTTACAATAGTTCTTTCTGTACTTACAGTTGTATGCTGGTCAATAAACTCCTGCATACTATGTGCGATTCTGCTTGCACATGAACGAGCACTATCAATTACTTTAGGATCTAGATTTAATTTACTTTTCATCCTGAGCTCCTTTACATTATAAATATTTTTTTGCATTATCTATTATTTCTTCAGAAATACCAAGCATCTTGGCAATATTCAAAGCATCCTTTGGAATTTCCGCTCCATCTTTAACTTCACGTAACCTGTAATCCATTTGCTCTGAAATAATTTCTATTCTCTTCTTACGATTAGCATACCTAATTGCACTATCTAGCTGATCAAAATTCGCATTTCCTAGGCCTACGACCTGCATATTTTTAATACCGTCTACTGTAACAGCATCAAAATGAGTGGTAATTAAAGAAATATACGGTTTTGTTTTTAAATAGTCAATTAAACTTCTAGTTAGCGCTAACCCTTCAACAGGATTAGTTCCACTTGCAATTTCATCAATCAATATTATGGATCTATCAACTCCATGGTCTAAAATTTCCTTAAGTTCTTCCATTTCGCTACCGAAACTAGAAAGCCCTCTCTCAACTGATTGACTATCCCCAATTAAAATTTGCATAAAGTTGCTAAGACCTATTTGAGCATCCTTACATGGAACAAAAAATCCGTACTGTGCAAGAATAACTATCATACCAACAAGTTTAAGAGAGATGGTCTTGCCTCCCATATTGGCACCGGATATACAAGTAACGCCTTGCTCCAAAGTTATACTAATTGGTACATACTCTTTGTTTTTTCGCTGTAAAACTTCTTCAACCTCAAGGTGTCTAGCCTCTTTGATTTGCAAAACCTGCTCATCACAGATTATTGGTTTCACACAGTTCCTCTCCATTGCGAAAGTAGCTTTAGCTAAAGCCACATCAAATTCACCAATAGTATTACAGTTATCAAGTAACACTTCCTTATATCTTCCGATTTTTTCTGAAAGAACTTGCCTTACAGCAAACTCTTCATCTTCTATTTTGCAATTAATATCTTCTATTTCTTTTGAAATTTCAAAAGCCTTACCAGTTTTCTTTAAGGCAAAGGTAATTGACATATAATCTTGATCTGCTATTTCGAGTTCTTCAATGTTAGTTAATTTATCAATAGTCATCTCATCGTGCTTAGACACAACTATCTCGAATTTTGGTGTTAAGAAGATGTCGTATTCTTCTTTAACTTTATCTCTCATAGCTTTTTGCTCCTTGCGGAGATTAACTTCATAAGTCCTCTTCTCAGTTCTTAACTCAGCCAATCTAGGAGAAAACTCTTCGTACAAGTAAAAAGTATTTAGCCTATCATGTCTAGGGTCAAGTTCATCTAAAAGTGTTGATATATCTTGTGGAATAAAGCTTTCATCAACTTTTAGTTTAGAATTAACTAGATATTCTCTTAGACTATCCATAAATAATAATAGTGTTTTAATTTCAAAAAGTTCAACTACTGAAAGAGTTTCTGTTACACTGCGAGTTATAGTACCAGTCCCATCATTCATGCACATGAATATATCGATATTAATTCTTTCTATTATTTTTGGATTTGCCTTGGCAAATTCTAGCACTTCTTGAATTTTGTCAAGTTCTTCCCTAAGGTTTTCTTCTTGCCCTGGGAAAAATGGTTTCTTTGCTTTTAAAATTTTTCTGCCAAAGGGCGTGCCTATTTCTAAAGAATTCATAACGTAATCAAGGCCAGTTTGAGTTCTAGTTTTTACGTTTGCTAATCTTTGTTTCATGTTTACCCCCTTAGCTTAAAGTCTTACGTCAATAATTGGTACATTAGGTAACTTAGCTTCCATTGCTTCTACAAGTTCCTTATGGTCAAAACAATAACCTGCCGGTGCTGTAGGATTCACAGTGACTGCTGCCACCTTAATGTTTTCAAGAACCGTAACCTTTAGTCCTTTTTTTAATAGTTGTGGAAATGAAATTGCATCAATAAATATTTTAGTTGGATCTTTTAGTATAAATGTAACTTGTTTTATTTTTTTAGGAGAAATATCTGCAATTACACTTTTAGTAAAAGCTCCAGGAATGTATACATATTCCGTATCCTCTAAAATTTCATCATTGATTGTTCGGCTTCCATTAAGCCCTGTCTTTAAGTCTAGAACACAAAAAGACTCACTACCTATTAAACTAATTCGGTCGCTGTGTTCTTCTATTTGAGCGCAAACGCTTTTTTCCGTAAAAACCGGTAGATTATACAACTCAACTATGTGAGCTGTTTCGTTTACTACCTTTTTCATACTTCTTGAAAGCACTGCCCCTGTTGATAAAATAATAGCATCCGAAGTATCAGGTGAAGCTATAGACTTACGGTCTATAGCCCCATCTATTAATACAATTTCAGCGCCATATTCTAGCATTACCTGTGTTAGCTTCTTTGTATCTGCTGTTGCAACTGGTCCTGCAATTTGAACATATCCTGAAGATACAACCTTACATAATAGGATTTCTCCAATAGATGATCTAAATTCAGTTTTCTTTAAAATTTCAAGTCCTGCATCAGCCAATTCATAAAGCTGTGTGGGAACAGATACTAAGGTTCCTTCGTCAAGAAACACTCTTGGTTTATCTGTTCCAGTAACTAGGTCTGTACTTTCTCCATCACGGCCAGTAGAGGTTATACCCAAAATCATGCCTTCATCCATGGCCTCTTCAATTATATAATTTAGAGCCGTTGTTTTGCCTGCATTCTTGGACATACCAACAATTGAAACCGCCTTGTATTTACTTTTGATGTCATTAAGTAATCCCATAGTTACCCCTTATTCTAGTTCTAATTACAGCTAATTATTTTTTGTTTCTTTCATGTCTTTGTAGACCCTGTGGTTCCATTGACATTCTTTCGCCTTGAGCTAAGCCAGCAACACCTTCATAGTGATATTCCTTCTTGCCTGTGCAGTAATCACAAGTACATTCCAAAGTTTCCTTGTGTGTTGGTTCGTCGTAAGTTGTAATAACTCCTTCATAGTTTCTCAAGATAATCTTGTTTGGTGTCTGAGAAATTACGTACTGAGGCATTACTGGTGTTTTACCACCACCACCAGGAGCATCAACTACAAATGTAGGAACTGCATATCCTGAAGTATGACCTCTTAGTCCTTCAATTATTTCAATACCCTTAGCTACTGAAGTTCTGAAGTGTTCAATACCTAGAGATAAGTCACACTGATAAATATAGTAAGGTCTTACTCTATTTTTAACTAATACATGAACTAAGTCTCTCATAATGTGAGAACAATCGTTAACTCCTCTTAGTAAAACTGATTGGTTACCTAAAGGAATTCCAGCGTCAGCTAACTTAGCTAATGCTGTTGCTGCTTCTGGTGTCATTTCTTTTGGATGGTTGAAATGAGTATTTAACCATACTGGATGATGTTTCTTTAACATTGAACATAGTTTATCAGTAATTCTCTGAGGCATAACCACTGGAGTTCTTGATCCTAATCTTACAATTTCAACATGTGGAATTTTTCTTAATTCAGTGAAGATATAGTCTAATACATCATCTTCAACTAGAAGACAGTCACCACCTGATAGTAATACGTCTCTAACCTGTGGAGTATTTCTAATATACTCAATACACTGGTTGATTTCATCCATTGATCTAGCTCCATCTGTTTCCCCAGCAAGTCTTCTTCTAGTACAGTGTCTGCAATACATTGAGCACTGGTCAGTAATTAAGAACAAAACTCTATCTGGGTATCTGTGTGTTAATCCTGGTGCTGGAGAGTCTTCATCTTCATGTAGAGGGTCAAGCATATCATGCTCTCCTCTATGTGTTTCAGCTAATGTAGGCACAGCCTGCATTCTAACTGGACATCTTGGATCTTCTGGGTCCATTAATGAAGCATAATATGGTGTAATTCCAACTCTGAAACCATCCATTACTTTTGTAATGTCTTCTTTTTCTTTTTCTGTCAACTTTACAACAGCAGCAATATCTTCCACTGAAGTTAGTCTGTTTTCAACCTGCCAATGCCAGTCATTCCACTGTTCATCTGTTACATCTTTCCATAGAGGAACATCTTTCCAATTTCTAATAGCCATTTTAAATTCTCCTTTATTATCGTTTTTTTAACACTGCAGCTTATTAATTAAGCCACAGTGATGAATACAAAGTGTATATTTGAATTAAGCATACATTTCTTTGAACAAGTTTCTTAATCCTTCATGTTCTCTTAAAACCTGTAATGTAATTTCTGCGTGTCCCTTAGTATATCCGTTACCAACAACCATGTTAACGTCTTTACCTACACCTTCAGCACCAAGAGCTGCTTTAGTGAAGCTTGTAGCCATTGAGAAGAAGTAAACCATTCCGTCATCTTTACAAGATAGTATTGAAGCCATTTCTGTATTTTCAATGTTTACACAGTTAATAACTAAGTCAGCTAATTCTCCATCTGTATGTTCCATAACCTTGTTATAAACTGAAACTGCGTCTGTAGCATCTGCAGCAAAGTAAACATCAGCTAAATCTAGATTTCTAGCTCTGTTTGTTGATTTTTCTGATCCACCGATGCAGATAACCTTACCAGTAACTCCAGCTCTCTTCTTTGCTTCATATAAACAAAGTAATCCAGATTTACCACCGCCACCGATAATAACAACTGTATCACCAGGTTTTACTAATTTAGCAGTCTGTGCAGGTGCTCCAGCAACGTCTAAAGCAGAAAGAGCTAGCCCTTCTTCCATATCTTCTGGAAGTTTAGCATAGATCCCACTCTGGAATAAGATTGCCTGTCCTTTAATATCTACCTGGTCAATGTCAGGCCTTACTTCTAAAATTTCATCTATTACAAGTGGTGTTAATGATAGAGAAACTAATGTAGCAATTTTATCTCCAACTACTAAATCCCCTTCATAGTTTTCACCGATTTCCTTAACTGTTCCGATTAACATTCCACCAGATCCAGTCCATGGGTTCTTGTGTTTACCGGCTTTTTCTACGATTCCGAGCATAGTCTTTTTGATTTCTTCAATATCTCCGTTTGCTCTTCTTTCAATTTCAGTAAATGAAGCTGAGTCAATATTTAATGTTTTAACGTCGATTAAAACTTCGTTGTCGTAAATTTCCATTGTGTTATCAATAACATCAGCTGGCTGTGGTAATACTCCCTTTGGGCTAATAACTCTGTGTGTTCCATATGGGCATCCTTTTTTCATAATAATTTCCTCCTAATAATTAATTTTATACCGTAATAATAAGCATTTTTAACCATGGATTAATAAGCATTTTTAACATATATTAATCCATAAATCCATACTAATAATATATGCAATTATTGTGCCAATTGTAAGATTGTTAAAGTTTCAACAATCCTTCTTTTATTTCTATATATTTTAGAACCATTTTGTGTTCACTAACCACGAATAGTGAACTTATTTATGTTCCACCCTCTTTTCTAACAAACTGGAATGAGCGGGTTTTGCCATATATATTTATGCGTATGTTTCTTCAAAGAACTTCTTGATTTTCTGGTTTTCTCTTAAAACCTGTAGGGCTACTTCTGAGTGGCCTTTTGTGTAACCGTTTCCGATTAGCAGTTTTACATCCTTACCGACGCCTTCTGCACCTAATGCTGCTTTAGTAAAGTCTGTAGCCATTGAGAAGAAGTATGCTCTTCCTCCATCTTTGCAGGCCATAATTGTAGACATTTCAGTATTCTGAATGTTTACAACGTTAATTACAACGTCCGCTAGCTGTCCGTCAGTTAATTCTAAGATCTTGTTGTATACTTCAATTGCATTTGTTGCATCCATAGTCACATAATCATGCGCAACCTCTAGTTTTCTTGCTCTGTCTGTTGCACTTTCAAATCCGTCAATACATATAACCTGGCCGTTAATTCCAGCGTTTTTCTTTGCTTCATATAGACAAAGAAGTCCAGATTTACCGCCACCGCCAATTACTACAACTTTGTCTCCTGGATTTACTAGTTTGGCTGTCTGAGCTGGGGCCCCTGCAACGTCAAGTACGGATAAGGCAAGTACTTCTGGAATATCCTCTGGAAGTTTACCGTATATTCCACTTTGGAACAAAATTGCCTGTCCTTTAATATCTACCTGATCAATTTCTTTTCTAACTTCTAAGATTTGGTCTATGTGAATCGGTGTAAGGGATAGAGATACTAATGTAGCAATTTTATCTCCCACCTTTAGGTCACCTTTGAACTGGTCTCCAATTTCTTTAACTGTTCCGATTAGCATCCCTCCTGAACCAGTTACTGGATTTTTATGCTTGCCTGTAATTTCAACAATTTCCATGATTCTATCCTTGATTTTTTCAACATCTCCATTAACAGAATTTTTAATCTGTGTGAAAGACGCTGAATCTATGTTTAAGGTCTGTACATCAATTAGCACTTCATTTTCGTAAATATCCATTGTATTATCAACAACCTGTGCGGGCTGTGGCAATACTCCTTCTGGTTCTAACACTCTGTGAGTACCGTATCTACATCCTTTTAATTTTGTCATCATCTTCGTATCCTCCATTTTTTCTTTTATTTTTTCCCGTATAATATATAAGCAAAAATCGTGCCAACTTATAAATTCTCATAAAAAAAGAACTAGGTATTAATTCCTAGTTCTTAATTCTATTGTTCAGTTTCTTTTACGCTCTCAATGTGATATTTGTTTTTCTTCCTTACCATTTGAGTCTGACTTATTCCAAGAGCTTTAGCTGCCTTCCTTGTGGATCCATATTTTTCATAAGCTTTTTTAATTATTTCTTTTTCAAAGTTGTCAACAAGTATATCTAGCTTAGCTGGAGTATCCTCATTGAATTTTGGAACTGCAATGTTTTGACTTCTAGCAAAAATATCTCCATGAAGTTCCTTCATAACATCCATTACTGTTACATTTTCACCTTTTGCTGTTATAAGTAGTCTTTGGACAGCATTTTCAAGTTCTCTAATGTTACCTGGCCATTCACTTTCCATTAGATATTCTATAGCATCTTCTTCAATTCCTCTTGTTATTCCAAATTTTTCTCCATATTTTTCAATGAAATGATTTATTAAAGCTGGAATATCGTCTTTTCTTTCGTTTAGAGAAGGAACATGAATTGGGAAAACATTTAATCTATAATATAGATCGCTTCTAAATAGTTTTTTCTCAACAAATTCATCAAGATTTCTATTAGTGGCCGAAATAATTCTTACATTGGTTTTCACAGGTTTATTTCCACCAACTCTGAAGAATTCACCATCTTGAATTACTCTTAGCAATTTAGCTTGCATATCCAAAGGTAATTCTCCAACTTCATCTAAAAAGACTATACCATTATCTGCTGTCTCAAAGTATCCTTTTTTGCCGCCAGTTTTAGCCCCAGTAAAGGATCCTGGTTCATATCCGAAGAATTCAGACTCCATTAAATTTGGGGAAATAGATGCACAGTTTATCTTTACAAATTTCTGCATATTTCGTGTGCTATTTCTTTGAATAATATTTGCAACTTTGTCCTTACCTACACCAGTTTCTCCAGTTAGCATAACGTTACAATCATATTTGGAAACATTCATTATCTCATCAAGAACAAGGCTCATAGCCCTACTCTCACTAATAAAGTCTGCAAACAAGAAGTTTCTATAATCTGCCTGCTTCATTACTCTCTCTGGCCTTCTTCTTGCCTGATTCATAATGGCTGTAGCCCCTTCAAAGTACGGCGCTATTTCAGTTACAATCTTAATATCAAAATCATCATAGCCTTCAACATAACCTTCTGCACTTCTAAGGTTAACGTTCCTCGCAATTGCTTCTGTTATATATAACGAAATATTGTAGTTATTAATTAAGTTTGCAAATAAAACTGTCCCACCTTCTCTCGTTGCCATAACATTAATGGTTTCTGCTCCAGGTATATCCGCACAGTTAATTGTTAAATCAAACAAATCATCTGATGGCAATTGTTCTACAACACTCATAGGTTTTAATATATTCCCATAAATAGTTTCATTAAAAACTATATTTGATAATTCATCGGTACCGCTGCTATGCATTATTGTATTTGTTTTTTTATCTAAAATGTTTGTAATAAATGCGTCAGGTCCGGCTATTCGTCTAATAACATAGCCATACAGGATATTTACTAAAAAATTATTACCCACAACAAGAAATCTATTTTTTCCTTTAGCTAATTCTTGTGCTCTAAATAGTGTTCCCGATTCATTAAAACAATATAGAAGTAAATTTACAGGTAAGTCTTCATTTTGCCTTACCACTGTAATATTATTGTATAAAACAGCATACCCTTCAACTTCTATCTGATTGTAAGCATAATCAATACCTTTAATTTCTTTAATAAAAAGAGGCATACTAGTTAATGATGCGTTACATATAACCTTTTCTCCTACTTTAATATTGTTTGTATTGTAATATCCAGGTCCTATTTCCTCAACAACACCACAAGCAAGCCCTCCTGTATCTGTAATTGGATTGTGCAGTTTTCCTCTTCTATTTACAATTTTCATTATCTTTTCTTTAATAATATTTTCATTATTATTTGCATCAAGAATCAATTGTCTAAAGCTAGTTCCTTCAATGTGCAGCTTTGTAATAGCCACTCTCATTTCATGATTAGCAATTTCTCTCCTATTATCAAGTTGCCAAGCAGTTGTTGGAAGCAAAACCTTACTTCCTATAACTCTATCTTGCCCAAATAACATGTTCATTTTGTGTTCACTCCATCTAAAAACCGAAACATTTTCGGTTCACTTTTATCTTATTTCAATGATAAAGCATTGGCATAGAAATTGCAATATATATCTATGTAAAAGATAATTATTATTTAAGAAATTTTAAATAACAAAGGAGATTAAAATAATGGAAAAGATTACATCAACACTAAGATTAAGAATGTCACACAAAGATGCTCACTACGGCGGAAGCTTAGTTGATGGAGCACATATGGTTCACCTATTTGGTGACGTTGCTACTGAACTATTAATTAAAGCCGACGGAGATGAAGGTTTATTCTTAAGATACGACGAAGTTGAATTCTTAGCACCTACATATGCTGGAGACTACATCGAAGCTTATGGAGAAATCACAAAGATGGGAAACACTTCAAGAACTATGGAATTTGTAGCTAAAAAAGTAATTGCAGCTAGACCTGATATCAGCCCATCTGCTGCTGACCAATTAGAAGAACCTATTATCGTTGCTAGAGCCAAAGGTGTTTGCGTAACTCCAAAAGAATCAAAAAGAAAATAATACAAAAAATACCAGCAATTTATGCTGGTATTTTTTTATTGTTATAATCCTAATAAGTATTCTACTTCTTCACGAGTTAATTTTCTATAGTGGCCTGGTCTAAGTCTTCCAAGTCTAATATTTCCAATTGCAACTCTTTCAAGTGCCTGAACAGGACAGCCAACAGCCGCAAACATTTTACGAACCTGTCGATTTTTACCTTCGTGAATTTCTATTTCTGCAATTGCTGATCTTTCAGACTGCTTAATAACTTCAACCTTGGCTTTTTTAGTAATGTAGCCGCCAATATCCACACCAGATCTTAGTTTAGAAAGTTTCTGTCCACTAAGAACTCCTGCAACATGAGCTCTATAAAGTTTAGGAGTTTCATGCTTTGGGTGAGTTAATTTATTTGTCAGTTCTCCATCATTGGTCATAAGCAACAAACCTGTAGTATTGTAATCTAATCTGCCCACAGGATAAACTCTTTCGCTAATATCTGTAACTAAGTCTGCCACAATTAATCTACCCTTGTCATCATCCATAGTAGTAACATAACCCTTTGGCTTATTAAGTACAATGTAAATCTTCTTTTCGTGTTTACTAATTAGAATCCCATTTACCTCAACCTTATCACCATCTTTAACCTGATATCCCGGTTCTTTCATTACCTTACCATTGATTTTAACATTACCATTTACAGTAAGTTCATCTGCTTTTCTTCTGCTTGCAATTCCTGCATCAGCAATATACTTGTTTAATCTCATCTTTTAATCCTCTTCCGTCGTTTCTACAAATTAGCTGTAGTACGCCTAAATCATAAATTCATTTTTATCGAATAAGTGTATCACATTTTACAACAAAACGCAATTTGTGTTATAATTACTTTATGATTACACAAAAACAAAAAAGGGCCTTAGTCTTGGCCGTTCGCGCAGGCGAAATATTAATGAAAAACGGAGCTGAAATTTACAGGGTGGAAGAAGTTATCACCCGTATTTGTCATGCTTGTGAAATTCCCTATGTAGAAGTATTTGCTACGCCTACTGGAATTTTTACTTCCATTGGAACTGGCGGTGCAGACGGAGAAACCGAAACATACATTAAGGCCATTAAGTCTAGAACAACTGACCTTGAAAAAATATCCAAGGTTAACTCATTTTCAAGAAGATTTACTACAACTGTATTATCTGTAGAAGATGGTATGAAAGAGCTAACTGCAATTGATAATGAAAAACCATTTTGCCTAGGCCTTAGGTTATTTGGAGCTTCCTTCGTCGCTGCACTTTTCGCTATGATATTTGGCGGGCAGTGGCAAGATGGCTTATGTGCAGGGGTCATAGGACCTTTAAGCTATTTGCTATCTCTTTTCTTGGCCAAACACGACGTAAGTTATTTTATTCAAGATTTCTTTTGCTGTGCCCTTGCCAGCCTTCTTGCATTAACAGCTGAAACCTTAGGCCTAACTGGAGCACACGACCATATAATCATTGGGGTTCTAATGATATTCGTCCCAGGTGCTGCATTTACAAATTCCCTTAGAGACTTCCTTTCTGGAGATATGCTATCTGGTGTTGCCAGATTAACCGAAGCCTTAGCTATTGCAATTTCACTTGCAGCAGGAGCTGGTTTCGTACTTAAAATTTGGGGTTCACTTGTAGGCTTAATTGGAGGTGCAATAGTATGACAGAGTATGGCATGATGCTTCTTGGCATCTTTGGATGTTTAGGATATTGCTTCCTTGTAAACATCCCTAAACGATGTATTTTGGCCACAACCCTTGTGGGAGGTGCAAGTTGGAGCGTTTATTTAATCTTTTTTAATGACGGCAGCGGTAAAGTCTTTGCAGCATTTGCAGCAGCAGCTTTAGTAGGTCTATTAAGTGATATTCTTTCTAGATTTTTAAAAGAAGCAGCAACAATATTTATAATCCCAGGAATTATTCCATTAGTCCCTGGTGCTGGACTTTACTATACAATGATTGAAATTGTAAACGGCAATTATGAAAAAGCTGCATCAATAGGTGGCGAAACATTTTTTGTAGCAGGGGCAATTGCCTTGGCCCTACTATTCATAGGTTCTTTAACTAGAATTTTTCACCAAATAAAATATAAGCTTAGGGTTTAATTCCTAAGCTTTTTTTATTATATTTATTTATCAAACTCTCCAGCCATATCTATACTGGCAAAACCCTTTAGTGGCAATTTAACCGGCAATCCTGTTTTTTGGCTTTTGTAGATAGCTAGTATAATTTCAATAGCATTTCTACCAGCTTCACCATTAACATATGGAACCTTATTTTCTTTTACAGCATTAATCATGTCCTTAAACAGATGATAGTGTCCATTTCCATATACATTTTCAGTTTCCTCATGAAAACCTAAGGCTTCTTTGTCTTCAGGCCTTTCATCTGCAAACTTCCACACATCAATATTATTTACTGAAGTTCCACCTATCTTAACAGTACCTGTTTCCCCAAATATACATAAAGTTTCTTCTAAGTTTTCTGGATAAATATTTGTTGTCCCTTCAATAGTACCAACTGCACCACTTTCAAACTTAAGTATTGCAGTTCCCAGATCTTCAGCTTCAATATAATCATGAAAATGCTGTCTAGTTACTCCATAAACTTCAGTTACCGGTCCCATCATCCATATTAGTAGGTCAATACCGTGTACACACTGATTCATTAAGCATCCACCATCTTGTGCCCAAGTACCACGCCAATTAGCAAGATCATAATAGGCTTTGTCCCTGTTCCATCTAACATTTATAGATCCATGACTTAGTTTCCCAAATCGGCCTTCTTCTAAGGCTTTCCTAAGTTTTTGAATTGCAATGTTATATCTATTTTGATGACTAACACAAACCTTAAGTCCTTTAGAATCTGCAGCTTTTAATATTTCATCTGCATCAGTTATACTCATAGCTATTGGTTTTTCAATAATTAAGTTTACACCTTCTTCTATACACCCAAGAGCTATTTTAGCATGGCTGCCTGACCCTGTAGTAATACTGACTATGGCCGGTTTTTGCTGGCCTATCATTTCTTTAAAATCTGTAAATCTTTTTATTCCCGGATCTTTATCTAAGTTAAATTCTTTTAATAAATTATCCATTGCTTCTTCTGAAATATCACATACTCCTACGATTTCCATATTATTATCTATTGCTGATTTAATGTGGTTTACAGCTACTCGGCTGCACCCAATTATTGCGTATTTCATAATGTCCATCCCTTCTTAACATTTATTTATTTGTTTAATTATGAAGGACAACTAAACCCTTGTCAACTTCATATTTAATGTCTTATCCCAAAAATGCCAAAAACTGAGTGGAGAGGGGTCTCTACTCAGTATTTGGTATATGAATGTGAATAAGAAAGAAAGTTTGTCTCCTAAATTCATAGGATACTATAAGTATTATATCAGTTACATATATGGGTGTCAATCATTGAAATTTCAAATAGTTTACAATTTTGAGTTTTCACGTAAAAACTCCCTAAGGATTTACCTTAGGGAGTCGTTAATTATACTAGTTTTTCAACTGAATTTTACGCTTCAGCTAATTTTTTGTATTTTTCGTATCTAGCCATTGCTTCTTCTTCAACCTTCTGGAATAATCCTTCAGCTGTATCAGGGAATTCTTTAGCTAGTGAGTTAAATCTAACCTGTTCCATAATGAAGTCTCTAAATCCACCTGCTGGTTCTTTACTGTCTAAAGTAAATGGATTCTTTCCTGCTTCTTCTAGAGCTGGGTTAAATCTGTATAGCTGCCAGTATCCGCACTTAACTGCATCTGCTGTATTTTCCTGAGTTTTACCCATACCCTTCTTCATACCGTGGTTGATACAAGGAGCATAACAGATAATTAGTGATGGACCTGGATAAGCTTCAGCTTCTGTAATAGCCTTCATGAACTGATTCTTATCTGCACCCATACCTACCTGAGCAACATATACATAACCATAGCTCATTGCCATCATTCCTAAGTCTTTTTTCTTAGTCTTCTTACCTGAAGCAGCAAACTTAGCAATAGCTGATGTTGGTGTAGCCTTTGAAGCCTGACCACCTGTATTTGAGTATACTTCTGTATCGAATACTAATACGTTAATGTCTTCGCCTGAAGCTAGTACGTGGTCTACACCACCGTAACCGATGTCATAAGACCATCCGTCTCCGCCTACACACCATACTGATTTCTTAACTAAGAAATCTCTCTTATCGTTGATTACGTTAAAGAATTCTGCTTCAGCATCTGTTAATGCAGCCTTATCTAAAGCAGCTTCAAATGCTTCGCTAATTGCTCTTGATTCGTCTCCGTTTTCCATGTTGTCTAACCAAGTCTGTCCTGCAGCCTTAAGGTCAGCATCAGCAGTAACTCCTACTAATCCTGTAATAGCATCCTTTAATTTATCTCTCTGCTGGAAAGCACCTGTTGCCATACCTAATCCGAATTCAGCATTGTCTTCGAATAAAGAGTTAGCCCATGATGGACCTCTACCGTTTTCATCTTTACAGTAAGGCATTGAAGGAGCTGAAGCACCCCAAATTGATGAACATCCTGTTGCATTAGCAATCATCATTCTGTCCCCAAATAGCTGTGTAACAACCTTCATGTATGGAGTTTCTCCACAACCTGAGCAAGCACCTGAGAATTCGAAGTAAGGTTTAGCGAACTGGCTTCCCTTAACTGAAGTCTTAGAAGTAATATCGTCTCTGATTGGAAGTTTCATTGCATAATCCCAATTTTCAGCCTGATCTAACTGTGTTCCTAGTGGTTCCATTGTTAGAGCCTTATCTTTAGCTGGACAAATGTCTGCACAGTTTCCGCAACCTAGACAGTCTAAAGCGTCAACTTGCATTCTGTATTCAAAGTTTTCAAATCCCTTACCAATTGCTTTTTTGGTTTGGAATCCCTTTGGTGCTGCAGCTTTTTCATCAGCGTTTACAAGGACTGGTCTAATAGCAGCATGTGGACATACAAAAGCACACTGGTTACACTGGATACAGTTATCAATATTCCACTTAGGAACATTAACAGCAACGCCTCTCTTTTCGAAAGCAGCTGTTCCTGATGGGAATGTACCATCTGCAATATCTTTAAATGTTGATACTGGTAAATCGTCACCTTCCTGTCTGTTCATTGGAACAAGAACGTTTTCAATGAATTCAGGAAGTTCTTTAACTTCTTTAGCTCCATCTACTGCATCTGCCCAAGCAGCTGGAACATCAACCTTGTGAGCACTTTCAGTACCTGCATCTACAGCAGCATAGTTCATGTTTACAACTTTTTCACCCTTTTTACCGTAAGATTTTACAATAGATTCTTTTAGGTATCCTACAGCGTCAGCTACTGGAATTACTTCTGTTAACTTGAAGAATGCAGACTGCATAATCATATTAATTCTGTTTCCAAGACCGATTTCCTGACCAATCTTAGTAGCGTTTAATGTGTAGAAGTTAATATCATTAGCAGCAATGTATCTCTTTAGAGCAGCTGGTAAGTGAGCATCTAACTCCTTATCATCCCATGTACAGTTAAGTAGGAATGTACCTCCCTTTTTAAGTCCTCTAGTTAGGTCATACTGGTGAACATAAGCTTCATTGTGACAAGCAACGAAATCAGCTTCTGAAATCAAGTAAGTTGACTGAATCTTGTTCTTACCAAATCTTAAGTGAGATACTGTAATACCACCAGATTTCTTAGAGTCATATGAGAAGTAACCCTGAGCATACATGTCAGTGTTGTCTCCAATAATTTTAATAGCCTGTTTGTTAGCTCCAACTGTACCGTCAGAACCTAGTCCCCAGAACTTACATCTTACTGTTCCAGTTGGTTCAGTAGCGATATCAACTGTTTCTAATGAAGAATTGTTAACATCGTCAACAATACCAATTGTAAAGTTGTTCTTAGGAGCATCTGCTGCTAAGTTGTTGTAAACTGCAACAATCTGTCCTGGAGTTGTGTCCTTTGAACCAAGACCATATCTTCCCCCAATAATCATTGGAGCATTGTCTTCGTCAAAGTACATTGTTTTAAGATCCATGTATAAAGGATCACCTAAAGAACCTGGTTCTAAAGTTCTATCTAAAACAGCAATTTTCTTAACTGTCTTAGGCATAACTGCTTTTAGATACTCAGGAGCCCAAGGTCTGTATAATCTAATCTTAATTAGACCAACTTTTTCGCCTTTAGCTAAAAGTACGCCTAAAGTTTCTTCAATTGTTTCACAAACAGAACCCATAGCTACGATAATGTTTTCTGCATCTGGTGCTCCAACATAATCAAATAACTTGTATTCTCTGCCTGTAATCTTGCTGATTTCTGCCATATATTCTGCAACTACAGCTGGTAATGCATCATAATAAGGTTTTGATGCTTCTCTAGCCTGGAAGAAGATATCTGGGTTCTGAGCAGTTCCCTTAATTACTGGATGTTCTGGATTTAGCGCTCTAGCTCTAAATTCTTTAACTGCATCCATATCAATTAATTTAGCAAATTCAGCATGATCGATAACTTCGATTTTCTGTATTTCATGAGATGTTCTAAATCCATCGAAGAAGTGTAAGAAAGGAACACGTCCCTTAATTGCAGATAAGTGAGCAACACCAGCTAAGTCCATACATTCCTGAACTGAACTAGAACATAGTAATGCAAACCCTGTCTGTCTTGTAGCCATTACGTCTGAATGGTCTCCGAAAATACATAGTGCATGAGTAGCTAAAGTTCTAGCTGTTACATGGAATACTCCAGGTAATAATTCTCCTGCAATCTTGTACATATTAGGAATCATAAGTAATAGACCCTGTGATGCTGTGTAAGTAGTTGTTAAAGCACCAGATACTAATGATCCGTGAACAGCTCCTGCTGCTCCAGCTTCAGACTGTAATTCAACAACTTTAACTTTCTGTCCGAAAGCATTAATTGCTCCGTGAGCCGCCATATCATCAACAACTTCTGCCATTGGTGAAGATGGTGTAATCGGGTAAATTGCTGCTACATCTGTAAACGCATAAGATACGTAAGCTGCTGCTGCATTCCCGTCCATTGTTTTCATTTTTTTCTGTGACATATTCATCCTCCAAAATTTACGCGAACCGTTTTTCAATCTTTTCGCTTATAAAATAATACACTTCTACTTTATACCTTATATTGTCCATTGTCAATATTGGAAATGGGAACTTTTCAATAATTTAACGCAAAAAAATTTGCACATGTATGGCTAAAAAATTATTCGTTATTTACCCACAAAAAAACCCGCTCATTCCACCTTTTTTTCGTGATGAAATTCACGGGTTAATCTTATTTATCTCTTACGTTGTTTTAATTCTTCTTTTAGTAAAGTTCATAAAAATCATTAATTATTCTACAATTTCGCCATCAAGACTAAAAGTATGGCTAGCTATAATCTTGACCCTAACCATTTCACCAAGTAACTCCTGACCACCAGGGAAATTCACAATTTTATTTTGCTCAGTTCGTCCACTCATCCAGCCCTGATTATTCCTACTTGGTCCATCGACCAAAACAACCTCAGTTCTACCAACAAAACGTCTATTACTTTCTGCACATCCCTCATTAACAGCTTCAATTAACCTATTAAATCTATTGTGCTTTACCTCTTCAGGAATTTGATCATCATACTTTTCAGCAGGCGTCCCCTTCCTTACAGAATAAATAAAAGTAAAAGCCGCATCATATCCAACTTCTCTAACCAAAGAAACAGTATCTTCAAATTCCTCTTCAGTTTCACCAGGAAAACCTACTATTAAATCTGTAGAAATCCCAATATGTGAATCTATACTTTTAACTTTAGAGACAAGTTCTAAGTAATCTTCTCTAGAATATCTTCTATTCATCCTCTTTAAAATATTGCTATTACCTGACTGAACAGGCAAATGAACATAGTTGCCTAAAACCTGGCAATCCTTGTAAGCTTGAATCAATCTATCTGACATATCCTTTGGATGTGAAGTCATAAACCTTAATCTCTCAAGCCCTTCTATTTCATTTATCATATAAATTAAATCGGCAAAATCTGCGCATCCCTCACCTTTGTAAGAGTTGACGTTTTGTCCTAGAAGTGTAACCTCCTTGACTCCGTCTGCAACAAGTTCCTTTATTTCTGCAATAATATTTTCTGCATTACGGCTTCTTTCCCTACCTCTAGTATATGGAACAATACAATATGTACAGAAATTATTACATCCATTCATAATGTTAACAAAAGCCTTGTGCTTAAACATACGCTTAGAAGGTAAGCCTTCAACAATTTCGCCCCCCTCTTGCCAAACCTGAACAAGTCTCTTGTGTTTAGCAGAAACCTTATTTAGCATTTCAGGGAACTGGTGAATATTATGTGTACCAAAAATAATATCTACCCAGTGGTATTTTTCTTTAATAGTCTCAATTACATGTTCCTGCTGCATCATACAGCCACAAACAGCAACAATAAAATCCTTATTTTTTTCTTTTTTCTTCTTCAGTTGACCAAGAAGACCAAAAAATCTTTGATCCGCATTGTCTCTAATACTACACGTATTTATAATTTCAATGTCAGAGTCCATCTTATCTGAAGCCGGCTCATAGCCCATTTCCGTTAGCATACCTGCTAAAGTTTCAGAATCTCTTTCATTCATCTGACATCCTAATGTTTGTATATTATATTTTTTCATGTTTCCTTTCTCTTCCCATTAAATAGGTAACTGCATCTACCGGGTTTATTTCGCCCTTAATTACTTTGTAAATATGTTCAGTAATTGGCATCTCAACATTAACGGTTTTAGCCAAATCATAAGCAGCTTCAGTAGTAAACATCCCCTCAACTACCATGCCTATTTTTTCTGTAGCCTGTATAGGGCTAACACCTTCACCAATCATAATTCCACATCTTCGATTTCTAGAATGCATACTTGTGCAAGTAACAATTAAATCCCCCATACCGGCTAATCCATAAAAAGTTTCTGACTTAGCTCCAAGAGCAAGTCCAAGTCTGGTGATTTCAGTCATACCACGAGTCATAAGAGCAGCTTTAGCATTATCTCCAAATCCCATACCATCAGAAATCCCTGCACCTAAGGCAATAATATTTTTTAGGGATCCTCCTAATTCTACACCTACAACATCATCGTTTACGTAAGTCCTAAATCTATCTGTAAAAAATAAATCCTGAACATACTCTGCTATTTTCTTATCAGATGATGCAATAGCAACAGTAGTAGGTAGTTTTTTACCAACTTCCTCAGCATGAGAAGGTCCAGATAATACTGCATATTTTACATTTGGATTTATTTCTTTGGCCACTTGGCTCATTCTAAGCAAAGTACCCTTTTCTATGCCCTTAGCAACATTTACTATAACTGCATTAGGATCTAAAAATTCTAAAGCAGAGGTAAATACTCCTCTAAAATTTTGTGCAGGCACAGAGAATAAAACCATTTCTGCTCCATCAACTGCCTTCTTCATATCTTTCATTGGTTTAATATTAGAATTCAATTTAACTCCTGGCAAATATCTTTCATTTATCATAGAATCTGTCATCTCAGAAATATGATCAGCATTTCTAGCCCACAAGTTAACCTTATTGCCTTTTTCCGCTAAAGTTATAGCAAGTGCTGTACCAAAACTTCCTGCACCAATTACACAAACATTACTCATAACTATTTCTCCTTTTTACCGAAACTTAATTTTGGTTCTGTCCCTTCAATTAGTCTCTTTAAGTTAGCTCTATGTTTAATAATTACACAAATAGCCAACAATGTGCCTGGAATAATAAATTCTGGTTCAATGAACCATGCAATAATTGGAAATGTCGCTGCTCCAAATATAGATCCTGCTGACATTCTCCTAGTAACTATTACACCAATTATTACAATTCCAAGAGCAGTAAATCCCATTAGAGGGTTTAATCCTGCCAGTGATCCAAAGGCTGTAGCAACTCCTTTGCCACCTTTGAAACCGTAAAATATAGGCCAAACATGACCGCAAAAAACCCCAACTACGCAAAACATAGCTGTAGTATGATCTCCAATTAAACTCCCAAGTATAACCGCAAAGGTCCCCTTAAGAATATCTACAACTAATGTAATAATTGCAGCTTTTTTTCCAAGGACTCTTAGCGCATTAGTTGTTCCTGCATTCCCACTACCTTCTTTTTTGATATCAATGCCCCTAGCCCTAGCTTGTAACATTGATGGTGAAATATTACCAATTAAGTAGGCTATAGCAACCATAACAACAAAGATTAATGGACTAGTAGTAAAATTCTCAAACGGATTCATTATTCCCTCTCGCCCTTCTCTCTAAATACAAATTTAACTGATGTACCATCAAAGCCGAAGCCTTCTCTAATTTTATTCTCTAAATATCTAGAATAGGAGAAGTGCATTAACTGACGATCATTAATTTTAAATGAAAATAGTGGAGGCTTAATTCCAACCTGTGTAACATAATAAATCTTAAGTCTCTTGCCCTTGTCTGATGGTGGCTGTTTCATCATTGTTGCATCAGCAATTAAACTATTAAGTTGTCCTGTTGGAACTCTCATAGCTCTAGTTTCAGCTACAGCCTTAACCATATGAATAACGTTTATTACTCTCTGGTTATCCTTAACAGAAATAAATACACTAGACGCATAGGACATAAATGTAAGTTCATTAGCAATATTCTGCTTGTACTTCTTCATTGTGTTAGTCTCTTTTTCTATTAAGTCCCACTTATTAACAACAATAACAATACCCTTACCCGCTTCATGGGCTAGACCTGCAATTTTCTTATCCTGGTCAGTAATTCCTTCGGTAGCATCGATCATAAGAACGCAAACGTCACATCTTTCAATAGCTGCAATAGCTCTGATTACAGAATATTTTTCAATATCTTCATTAACCTTACTTCTTCTTCTAACACCTGCTGTATCAATTAAAGTAAATAAATCTCCATTAAATTCAAATGGTGTATCAATAGAATCCCTAGTAGTCCCTGCAATAGGAGATACAATAACCCTCTTCTCACCTGTTAATGCATTAACTAAAGAAGACTTCCCAACATTTGGCTTACCAATAATAGCTACGCCAATTCTTTCTTCCTCAGCCATGGCTGATCCTGCTTCAAATCTACTAACAACTTCATCAAGAACCTCTCCAAAACCTAGCATATTTGCCGCAGATATGGCAAAAGGCTCTCCCAGCCCAAGTTCATAAAAGTCGTAAAAGTCTTCTGGTAAGATAGCCGTATCTACTTTGTTTACAACCAAAATAACCTTTTTACCTGTTCTTCTAAGCATTTGACCTACTTCTCTATCGTCCGAAGTTAAGCCGTCCTTTCCATTTACCATAAAAATTATAACATCAGCTGTATCCATGGCAATCTGGGCCTGCTCTCTCATTTGAGCAGGAATTATTTCTTCACTAGTAGGTTCAATACCACCTGTATCAATTAGGGCAAAATAATTGTTTTGCCACTCTGCCTCTGCATAGATTCTGTCTCTTGTTACACCTGGAGTATCTTCTACTATGGCAACCCTTTTACCTACTATTTTGTTGAAAAATGTTGACTTCCCAACATTAGGCCTTCCAACTACGGCCACTACTGGTTTACTCACCGAAAATACCTCCAATAAATTCCTCAGGATCAAATTCTTTTAGGTCATCGATTCCCTCTCCAACACCAACAAATTTAATTGGCATATCAAATTCATCAGCAATAGTAATTGCTATACCGCCTTTGGCAGTTCCATCTAGCTTAGTTAACACTACCCCTGTAAGTTCTGCCACATCACCAAATTCTTTGGCCTGTGATACTGCATTCTTACCTGTAGTTGCATCTAAAACTAGCAATGTTTCTCTTGTTGCTTCTTCATATTCTTTTTGGATAACCTTGTTCATTTTTTCAAGTTCATTCATAAGGTTTTTCTTGTTTTGAAGTCTTCCAGCTGTGTCACAGATTAAAACATCTACTCCTTTAGCCTTTGCAGACCCAATTGCGTCAAATAATACTGCTGATGGATCAGCACCTTCTTGATGTCTCACTACTGGAACTCCAACTCTTTCACCCCAAATTACAAGTTGCTCTGCTGCTGCCGCTCTAAATGTATCTGCCGCAGCTAGTAATACTGTCTTACCTTCACTAATGTAACGATGAGCGATTTTTCCTATAGAAGTAGTCTTACCCCCTCCATTAATTCCAATCATCAATATTACCAAGGGCGTGTTTTTAGATAACTGCTGTCTCTCACCTTTATCTACTGCCTCAATCATAATGTCTTTGAGTCTTACTTTGACTCTTTGTGGATTTGTAATGTACTCATCCTTAACTTCTTGTCTTAATCTGTCGATAATATTTAGGGTTGTTTCCATTCCTATATCCGATGTTATAAGTACTTCTTCAAGTTCATCAAAAAGATTTTCATCAACTGTGGCTCTGGCCATTAATACGTCGCTGATTTTTTCTGATAATTTCCCAAAGAAACCTTTTTTCTTTTTTAATTCCATACTAGTCTTATTTTCCTTTCTTTCTTAATTTTATGTTGGTAAGGTGTCACCTAATTTAAGTGAGAACACCTTAGAAATACCTCTTTCTGGCATTGTTACCCCATACATTACATCTGCATGTTCCATTGTTGTCTTTTGGTGTGTAATCAGTGTAAACTGAATATCATCAAAATTCCTTAAGTAATTTGCAAATACATGAATGTTGTGGTCATCAAGTGCAGCTTCAACTTCGTCTAAAATACAGCAAGGTGTCGGTTTTGTTTTTAAAACTGCAAACATTAGCGCAATAGCCGTCATTGTTTTTTCGCCCCCTGATAGTAAATTAATATTCTTAAGTTGCTTGCCTGGTGGTTGGGCATTGATTTCAATTACTGCATCTAATGGGTTTTCTTCATTATCTAGTGTAATCTTAGCGCTTCCTCCTCCAAAGAAGTTTATAAATATTTCTTCAAAATGAGTAACAATTTCATCAAAGCTTTCCTTAAATCTAGTTCTGATAATCTTATCTATATCTTCAATAATTAAGTTAAGTTCATTAACTGATTTCTCAATATCGTCCTTCTGTTCACAAAGGAACTCATATCTTTCACTAACTTTTTCGTATTCTTTAATTGCACCTACATTAACTTCACCTAATTCACGAATTCTACCCTTAATTTCTCTATTTTCCTTAATGGCTGTTGAAATTGCTATTTCTTCATTTCTAAAATCAAATGCCTGTAGGTATGAAATCTCAAATTCCTCCCAAAGTTTGCCTTTTAAGTTTTCAAGCTGTGTATCCATCTTAGCCTGTTTAATATCTAACTGATACTTTTGATTTTGCAAATTAGTAATTGCGTTTCCTATGAAGTCTCTATCAGTAGTAACCTTAATACTGTTTCGGTTTTCCTCTAATTTTTCTTCATTTAACTGGGAAATTTTTTCTTCTAAACGCAACTTGGCAAGTTCCATTTCTTTAACGTCTTCTTCCCCATCATTTTTAAAATCAATAAGTTGATCCTTTTCTGCTAGAAGTCCAATAGTTTCATTCTTCTTATTTAATAGGTCAGATTTAAGGCCTTCAACTGTTTCTGTAATTCTCTTTACTAAATCATCAACATTGTTTTTCTCACCTTCGCAAGCATTTACAGCAATTCTAGCCTGAGTAATTTCCTCGTTAATCCCCTCGACTTCTGCCTTATGGTTAACACTTTTGGCTTCTGCTTCTTCCGCTTGGGCTGAAAACTGGTCAATCAAATTTCTTAACCTAGAAATTTCTTCATTAGTTTCCCTAATAGAAGTTTCAGTATTAATCTTTTCTTTTTCAATATTTGAAAGAGCAATTTCCCATTTTTCTTCACTGGCCGCATGATCGTTCAAAAGCTTCTCAATCATATTCACTTGATTTTTCTTGCCTAGTAGCTGAATTTGAAATTCTCTAAACTGTTGATCTAGACTACTGCCCTTAGCCAGGTATTCTTCTTCTAGACCTTTTAATTTAACCTTACTCTCCTCTAATTGTCTCTCTCGGTTCTCTAGACTAGACACCTCAGTTTCAAGACTTGTAATTTCACTTTTACGCTCAAAAATATTAGCAGACTTATTCTTGTACTTACCACCTGTAACTGCACCAGAAGGATTAATAATTTCTCCATCAAGAGTTACTATTTTTTGTCCACCGATAATTTTTTTGGAAAGGGCAATTGCACTATCCATATTATCCACAACAAGAACGTTGCCAAGTAAATACTCTACAACCTTCTCATACTTTTTGTCGTATTTCACAATATCTACGCCATAGCCTTCAAAGCCCTTAGTAGATCCAATATCATTGTGCCTTTTAACCGGTCTAGCCTTAATAGAATTAACTGGTAAAAAAGTAACCCTACCTGCTTTATTGTCTTTCAAAAGGTTAATAGCCTTCTTAGCAACACTCTCGTTGTCACAGACAATATTTTGCATAGTACCGCCAAGAGCAGTTTCAATAGCCATTTCAAAACCTTCAGGAACCTTAATCAAATCAGAAGCAACCCCTTCAATTCCATTAAGATTTTGTCTCATAACAAACTTAACACCGAAGTTGTAACCATCATAGTTGCTTTCAAGTTCTTCCATGGTTCTCTTACGGCTAAGGACTTTACTCAGATCAATCTTCACCTGCTCAAGTTCTCTAAAACATGTAGCCGCATCATTCCTAGCCTTCTGATAACTATCCTTAATATCCAAGGTCTCTTTTGAAACTTTAGACATCTCCTCTTCAATTTCTCTATATTCTTCCTTAGCAGTTTCAAGTTGAGCCTTTGAGTCAGCAAAAGCATCTCCACCGCTTTCCTTCTCGCCTAAAATCTGTTCTTTTCTTTTATCCAAGGTATCCTGAAGATTTTGGTAGCTTTTTGCTTCAGCTTCTTTAGAACTGATTTTGTTAGAATACTGGAAAATATGGTTTTTGGCATCATCTACTCTTTGATTTCGCTGAGCAATTTCACTAGTAATCTTCTCAAACTTCTCACTGCACTTACCTAGTTCTTCAAGTAAATCCATGTGTTTCTTGTCTATATCATCTTTTCGGGCCAAAAGTGCTCCTTGAGAGTCTTCCTCTCTGCCGATTTTTTCTTCTAATTCCTTTTTTTCTCTATGAAGCCTTTCAATATTTGCTTCAATACTGTTTAATCTTTCTTTGTTAATTTCCTTTTGATTAGAAATAGTATTTATTTCTTCTATTTGGCTAATTAATAGGCTATTAGCCTCTTCAAGTTCTCTATCTAAACTTGCCAGTTTTTCCTTGCTAGCAGTTTCTAGAGAATCTAATTTTTCTTTTTCATCTTTGTTGTTTTTTATCTGAAGGTCAAGTTCCTTAATGTCAGTAATAACCTCTTCATTTTTCTTGTCAATATCCTCAATAGATCTTAAGGTAATATTAATCTCTAATTCCTTATGTCTTTCTCTAAGTTTTATATACTCCTGAGCCTTCTCACTATCTTCCTTAAGATCACCAATACGATCTTCTATTTCATTTACAATATCCGTAACTCTTTCCATGTTGGAAACAGTTCCCTTTAGTTTTCTCTCTGTTTCAGCCTTCTTGCTTCTATAGCTAACAATCCCTGCAGTTTCTTCAAAAATTTCTCTAATTGTATCTGTTTTATTACTGATAATATCCGAAATTTTTCCCTGGCCTATTAAAGAATATCCGTCTACACCAATACCAGTATCCATTAAAAGTTCTCTAATATCTCTCATTCGACACTGACTGTTATTAATCTCATATTCACTTTCGCCTGATCTAAACATTCTTCTTGTAATAGCAACTTCACTGTACTCTATAGGTAAAATACCTGTACTATTATCTATAACAAGAGTAACCTCTGCCATACCTCTGCTTTTTCTGCTTGCAGTACCAGCGAAGATTACATCCTCCATTTTGCCTCCACGAAGCATTTTAGGACTCTGTTCACCAAGAACCCATCTTATAGCATCACTAATGTTACTTTTACCGCTACCATTAGGCCCTACAACACAGGTAATTCCTTTGTCAAACTCGATTGTAACTGGTTCAGCAAAAGACTTGAACCCGTGCATTTCAATCCTTTTAAAATACATTAATTATCTCCCATAAGCGCAGCTTTAGCTGCCATCTGTTCCGCTTCCTTCTTAGATTTCCCCTGACCGCTTCCTTGCAATTTATTATTGACTAACACATCAACAAAAAACACCTTGCTATGAGCTGGTCCTTCTTCTTTTATGATTACATATTCTATGTTAAGGCTACCGTTTTTCTGTAACTTTTCTTGAAGTTTGCTCTTGTAATCCAAGTTTAGTTTGCCCTCAAGAGCTTCCAAAATAATATCTTCAAAAAGTTTTAATATAACCTCTTTAACCTTATTATATCCTGCTTCTAAATATATGGCTCCCATTACTGCTTCCATTGCATCTGCAATTATGGAATCCTTGTCCATACCATTAGTTGACATTTCACCTTTACCAAGTTTAAGCATTTTAGGAATCCCAACCTGTCTGCCTTTTCTTGCCAGTGAACCTTCACATACAATATCAGCTCTTATTTTAGATAAACTGCCTTCACTGTCTTTGGCTCTATCCATATATAATTTTTCGCCAATAACCGCATCAAAAAAAGCATCGCCAAGAAACTCAAGTCTTTCATTGCACATTTCCCTGCCAAGTGATTGTTCCCTTACAAAGGAACTATGGGTGGTTGCTTTAGAAAGCAACTCTCTGTCCTTAAACCCATAGCCTATATTTTTTTCAAACTCAGTCTTCATCACTGATCATGATCTCCTCTATTTCAAATACAGAATCTGAAATAATTCCTACAACATTTTCTTTGGCATAAGGTATGCCTTTTAAAATCGTATTTTTAACACCGTTAGCAGCTGAAGATCCATGCATCTTAACAATAGGTCCCTTAACTCCCAAAATAGGTGCTCCGCCATATTCACTGTAATCAAATTCTTCTTTAAGTTCTCCGAACTTTTCCTTTAGGAATAAGGCTCCAAGTTTAGCTTTCATACCAGCAGTAAACTTGTTTTTTAATAATTTAAGAATGTTCCAAGCAAGACCTTCTGTAAGTTTTAAAATTACATTACCTACGAAACCGTCGCATACAATTACATCACAGGCTCCCTTAGGTACTTCTCTCGCTTCTACATTTCCTACAAAATTCATTTCACTTTTATCTAACAATTCATAGGCAGCCTTAGTTAATGTGGTCCCTTTAGTTTCTTCAACTCCAAGGTTAACTAAACCTATTCTTGGATTTTTTCTACCAAGAACTTTTTCCATATAAATGCTACCCATAGTTGCAAATTCAAGTAAGTTATTTGGTTTACATTCTGAGTTAGCACCTGCGTCAACTAGAAGTGATGGCTCACTGCCAAGAATTGGGTAAACAGATGCAATAGCAGGTCTATCTATTCCTTGGATTCTACCAAGAACAAATAATCCTGACGCCATAAGTGCTCCTGTATTTCCAGCAGAAACAAACAAATCTCCCTCACCAGTTTTAACCATGTTTACGCCAACAACCATGGATGAGTCTTTTTTTCGCCTAACTGCCTTAACCGGTGCATCGTCGTTTTCAATTACTTCTGTAGCATTTACTACTTTGATTTGTCCTGTTTTAAACTTGTATTTAGTAAGCTCTGCTTTAATTAAGGATTCTTTACCTACAATAATAATTTCATCATTAATTTCTTTGGCTGCAAGTACTGCTCCTTTGACAATTTCAACTGGTGCGTTATCTCCGCCCATTCCATCTAATATTATTCTCATTTCAGTATCTCCTATATATTATCTTCTGCAGTAAATATTTTTAGTCTCTTAGGTAATACGCTTAATTTAATCGGTAGCTTCTCTCCATGTTCTCCATCAACGTCAGTTGATATATCTACTGGTGACTCAATTAGGAGCTCAGATGCCTTAAATGTTAAAACGTGTTTGTTTTCAGTATGTACTCCCTGAAGTATCTGGAATAATAAAGGTGCAAACTCTAAGATTGGCATCTTTCTAAATAAAACTACATCTAGCATTCCATCGTTTACTTCAGATTCTGGTGATAGTTTCTTGAACCCACCAGCAGAAATACCATTTAGTACAACCATAAAGAACATGTTTTCTTCATATATACAATCCTGAGTAGTTAACTTAACTGGTAAGGGTTTAAGATTGACTACTTCAGTAGCTCCCTTTAAGTAGTATGAAAATACTCCAAGTGTATTCTTAAGTGTAGGATCTGTCTTTTGGCTTACATCTACCAAGTTTCCTAGAGCCGCAACATTAACAAAGTATCTGTCATTACAAACGCCAACATCTGCATACGTATGATGGTCTCCCATTGCAATGTCAACCATAGATTCAATATCATTTGGCAAATTAAAGTAATAGGCAAAGTCATTTGCAGTCCCTGTAGGGAATATTGCAATTGGTAAATCAATATTGTTTTTAATCATAGCATTAACGCAAATGTTAATAGTACCATCTCCCCCTGCTACAATAATTTGTCTGTAATAATTTTCATCCATTTCAGACAAAGCCTGCTCAATGGCATGTCCCTTGGCAGCTCTAACTGGTACTACTTGAAAGTTTTGTTCTTGAAACCTTCCAATAATTCTGTCTAGATTATTTTTAAAAAGTCCATTTCCTGAGTGTGGATTATAAAACAGTAATACTTTTTCTCTTCTTTTAATTTCCATTTGATAGCCTCCCTCTAATTTCTCCAATTAAGTAAAGTGATCCTACAAACAATATGCAGTCATATTCACTTGATAAATCCTTTACTTTTTTTATTGCCTCTTCTGTAGATAAACAGTCGATAACATTTCCATTAGCCTTCTTAATGTATTCTCCAAGTTTGTCCTTGTCTAGTTTCCTAGGGTTATCAGGTTCGCACCCAATAAAGTCACTTTTGATTTCCATTAATTTTGCTACTATTGTATCTACATCTTTATCTTTAAGTACACCAACAACGGTTAACATCCTTGTCCCTTTTAGATATTTATTAACCGTTTCAACAAAAGCACATATCCCTGCTTCGTTATGTGCACCATCAATTATGTAATATGGATTTTCTCTAAGGACTTCAAACCTGCCAATGTTTTTAGCATTTACAAGTCCTTCTTTTAGCTTAGAATACTCCACCTTTATTATACCCTTTTTGCGTAAAAATTCAAGTGCGGTCAAAGCTGTCAAAGCATTTGAAATTTGATGACTTCCTATCATTGAAATAGACAAATCTCTATATGGTTCATCTAGAATAACTGTATCAAAATCTGAACCAGTCAAATCATTTCCTCTCAAGGTATATTTAACCTTACTTGCATCAATTAATTGAGATCCCCTAGAGTAGGCTATTTTAGCAATTACCTTAGCCGCCTCAAGTTCTGATACATTTGATACTACAGGTACATTAGGCTTGATTATGCCAGCTTTTTCATAAGCTATTTCACCTAAGGTTTCACCTAGCCTATCTGTATGGTCATATGAAATAGAGGTAATAATACTTATTAGAGGATTCAAAACAACATTTGTAGAGTCTCCTCTTCCACCAAGTCCAACTTCCAAAATAACTATGTCTGCCTCAACTTCCTTGAAATACAAAAAGCCAATTGCAGTTACTATTTCAAACTCAGTTGGAGAATCTTCTCCATCCTTAACCATTTCTTCAGCTTCTTTAATAACAATATCAGTTATTCTGTTAAGATCTTCATCTGAAATGTTTTTACCATCAAATTCAATTC
Organism: Anaerovoracaceae bacterium; assembly: GCA_036646055.1. Classification (GTDB taxonomy): domain Bacteria; phylum Bacillota; class Clostridia; order Peptostreptococcales; family Anaerovoracaceae; genus JAVWMQ01. The sequence continues at coordinate 195,626 of JAVXMY010000003.1, forward strand.
TTTCATTAAACACTTCTATAAAAGGTGAGGAATATAATCCTACTTTATATCCATTGGCTTTTAGAATGTGTGCAAGAAACCTGCAAGTGGATCCCTTGCCATTAGTTCCTGCCACATGTATTATTCTTAAATTCTTCTCAGGATTTGAAAGCCTACTAAGTAGACTTTCCATCCTTTCAAGACCTAATACACTTCCAAATCTATTAAATTCAGCTATCTTAGATATGGCATCTTTAATCATATTTTTTTCTCCACCATAGCAAGTCTATCTATAACTTTGCCTAGCATTTCTTCATACTTAGCCTGTTTAGCTTTTTCTTCATTAATCTTAGTTTCCGGTGCTTTATTTACAAACCCAGGGTTTGAAAGCATTTTTGTAACACGCATTACTTCCCCTTCAAGCTTTTTCTTTTCCTTAGTTAATCTTTCGAATTCAACAGCAAAATCAACTAGCTCATCTAATGGAATAAAGATTTCAGCACCTGTAACTACAGCACTCATAGCTTCATCTGGCGCATCTTCTTTAGATGTAATATATTCAACATCTGTAATATTAGCAATCTTTTTAATGTATCTTTCACCTGCTTTTGCAATTTCAAGTTTATCACCTGTTGCAAGAATTATTGCTGAAAGTTTTCTACTAGGAGGAGCATCCGCTTCAACTCTAATATTTCTAATAGCCTTAATTGCTTCCATAGCAGCAGTTAGCTTAACAGTTTCAGCCTCATAAGTTTTCCTATCATCGTATACTGGCCAAGATTCTAAGATTAATAAATTATCTTTATTATCCTCTTTAACCTTGCCCTTTGGAAGATAAGTCCATATTTCTTCTGTAATGTATGGCATAAATGGATGAAGCATTTTAAGCATATCTTTAAGAGCTTTTACTAGAACCATTCTAGCAACTTTCTTGTCCTCTTCATCATCGCCGTAAAGTCTTCCCTTTACAATTTCAATATACCAGTCACAGTACTCATTCCAAATAACATCGTTAACTCTCTGAGCAGCCAATGATAAATCAAACTTATCCATTGTCTCTTTAACATATTTAGCTGCATCATTAACTCTTGAGAATATCCATTTATCTTCATCTTGAAGTTTATCTGTATTTTCATCTGCAAGTTCAAAGAAGTTTCCGTCTTCATCTTGTAAATTCATAATTACAAATCTAGATGCATTCCAAAGTTTGTTTGCAAAGTTTCTAGATGCCTCTAGCTTGTCTAACTGAAATCTCATATCATTACCTGGTGTAATACCTGAAATAAGCATAAATCTTAATGCATCGGCGCCAACCTGATCAATGACTTCAAGGGGATCTATACCATTGCCTAGGGATTTACTCATTTTTCTTCCTTCAGCATCTCTAACTAATCCATGAACATAAACATGTTCAAATGGAACTTGACCTGTCATCTCAAGAGCAGAGAATACCATTCTAACAACCCAGAAGAATATAATGTCATATCCTGTTACTAAAACATTAGTTGGATAGAAATAATCTAAGTCAGGAGTCTTTTCTGGCCAGCCCATAGTTGAGAAAGGCCATAGTGCTGATGAGAACCAAGTGTCTAATACATCTTCATCTTGAGTAATTTTACTGCTTCCACATTTACTACATTTAGTAGGAGCCTCCTTAGCTACCATTATTTCACCACAGTCGTCACAGTAGTAAGCTGGAATTCTATGTCCCCACCAAAGCTGTCTTGAAATACACCAGTCTCTAATTCCTTCTAACCAATGGGTGTATATTTTTTCAAATCTATCAGGAACGTGTTTTAATTTTCCTGATTTAGCTGCTTCTAATGCCGGCTTGGCTAGTTCTTCCATTGAAACAAACCACTGGTCAGATAACATTGGTTCAACAACAGTTTTACATCTATAACATTCGCCAGTTGGAATAACAAGATCTTCAGTTTTTACTAAAAATCCAGCTCCATCTAAGTCAGCAACAAATGCTTTTCTACATTCAAACCTATTCATCCCTTCATATTTGCCAGCCATATCAGTCATATTAGCCTCTAAATCGATACATGATGGTGTTTCCAGATTGTGTCTCTGCCCAACTTCAAAGTCGTTAACATCGTGGGCTGGTGTGATTTTAACAGCTCCTGTTCCCTTCTCTGGATCTGGATATATATCTGCTATAACTGGGATTTCACGATTGATAATTGGAATGATAACATTCTTACCAACCATATCCTTATATCTTTCATCATCTGGATGAACAGCAATTGCAACGTCAGCAAAAATTGTCTCCGGTCTACTTGTTGCAATAACAATGCCTTCACCACCATCAGCTGCTGGATATCTAAAGTACCAGTACTTACCGTTTTTATCATCGTGTTCAACTTCAGCATCAGACAAAGATGTTCCACAAACCGGACACCAGTTAATTAGCCTGTTGCCTTTATAAATCAATCCTTTTTCGTACAATTTAATAAATGCTTCTTTAACTGCAACATTGCAGCCTTCATCCATTGTGAATCTTTCTCTTTCCCAATCGCAAGAGTCCCCAAGTTTACGGCACTGTTCAGTAATTTTACCGCCGTACAGTTCTTTCCATTCCCATGCATGTTTAAGAAATTCTTCTCTGCCTATTTCATCTTTAGAGATTCCCTCTTGTCTAAGTTTCTCAACAACCTTTACCTCAGTTGCAATACTTGCATGGTCACTACCTGGAAGCCATAATGCTGAATAACCTTCCATTCTCTTGTATCTTATTAATACATCCTGAAGAGTATGGTCTAATGCATGTCCCATATGAAGCTGTCCTGTAATATTTGGTGGCGGCATAACAATAGTAAACGGTTTTTTATCCTTGTCTACTTCTGCTCTAAATGCACCCTTAGTTTCCCATGTTTCATAAATTCTTTCTTCAAATTCATGGGGATTATATGTTTTAGCTAAATTTTTTCCCATTGTAATTCTCCTTATTTTATATGATTTTACATAATAAAAAATCGTCCTCTAGATTACTAAAGGACGAATATTTCCGCGGTACCACCTTTATTCTGAAACCAAAAGTTTCAGCACTTAATTAATAATATTTGAGCTCCAAAGCAACCTTCAACAAACGCTTATCCCGGAAATCTCTCAGCCACGAATTTCCGTCTCTCAAGGGGCTATTTATCTACTCCTCTTCTTCATCACTCTATTAAATATTTACAGTTAATTATATTGTTTTTTTTGGTAAAAGTCAATGTAAAATACATCACCCAACTTATCTTTAAAAATATGTATTAGGATGGTTACAAAATTGTAATAATTAAATTATCTGATTTTTCTGTCTTTTCCACCTTTGCCATGATATAATGGGTCAACAAAAGTATTTGTTAGTTGTAAAAACAACATACATTTACTTTTATTTCATTTACACTGAATGTATGTTTATAAAAAAGAATAAGAAAGTAGGAGGTGCAAAATGAGTATGTTTTGTTATCAGTGTCAAGAAACGGCAAAGTGCAGTGGATGCACCGTAGTAGGAGTTTGCGGTAAATCCGAACAGGTTGCTAAACTTCAAGATTTATTAATTTATATAAGTAAGGGAATTTCCTATCTTGTATATGAGGGTAATATTAACGTTACCAAAATTGACCATGTAAATCATCAAGTACTAAAAAGTCTATTTATGACTATTACTAATGCTAACTTTGATGAAAAGGCTTTGGAAGATCAAATTCTTAAAATGCTACACCTTAGAGATGATTTAAGAGGATATTTCGATTTAGATACAACTGTTGATTCAGTCAGTTTCATAGTAAATTCTAAAGAAGAAATGTTACAAAAGGCAGAATCAGTAGGAGTGTTATCAACAGAGGACGAAGATATTCGTTCACTTAGAGAAATGATTATTTATGGTGTTAAAGGAATTGCAGCTTACGCTCATCACGCATTAAATTTAAAAAGGGAAAATGATGATATTTATAAATTCATTTATAAAGCTTTGGCAAGTACCTTAGACGACTCTCTTTCACTTGAGGATTTAGTATCTCTAACATTAGAAACTGGCCAATATGGTGTAGAAGTAATGGCTCTATTAGACGAAGCTAATACAAGTAAATATGGCCATCCAGAAATGACTTCTGTAAATATAGGTGTTAAAAACAAACCTGGTATTTTAATTACAGGTCACGATTTAACAGATTTAGAGCAGTTATTAGAACAAACAAAAGATATGGGAGTAGATGTGTATTCTCATGGAGAAATGCTTCCAGCCCATTACTATCCTTTATTTAAAAATTATGATCACTTCGTAGGTAACTATGGAAACGCTTGGTGGAAACAATTAGAAGAATTTGAAACCTTCAATGGACCAATTCTATTTACAACAAACTGTATTGTCCCACCTCGTAATGAAACAATCAAAAATAGAATTTTTACTTCAGGTGCTAGTGGTTTCCCAGGCTGTAAACATATCGAAAGTGATTTAAATGGAAATAAGGATTTTTCAGAAATTATTAGTTTAGCTCAAAAATGTGATCCTCCTATTGAAATAGAACATGGAGATATTGTTGGCGGTTTTGCTCATAATCAGGTATTCGCCTTAGCCGATAAAGTTGTTCAGGCTATTAAATCAGGAGCAATTAAAGAGTTCTATGTTATGGCAGGATGTGATGGAAGAATGCAATCTAGACAGTACTACACAGATTTTGCAAAATCACTTCCAAATGATACAGTTATTCTAACAGCAGGCTGTGCAAAGTACAGATACAATAAATTAGATTTAGGTGATATTGGAGGTATCCCAAGAGTATTAGACGCAGGACAGTGTAACGACTCCTATTCATTAGCTCTAATTGCATTAAAGCTAAAAGAAGTCTTCCAACTTGAAGATATTAACAAGTTACCTATCGTATATAATATTGCTTGGTATGAACAAAAAGCGGTTATCGTATTATTAGCCTTGCTATACCTTGGAGTCAAAGACATCCACCTAGGGCCTACCCTACCTGGTTTCTTATCTCCAAATGTAGTAAAAGTCTTAGTTGATAATTTCGGAATATCAGGACCTGTTGAACTATAAAAGTTTTCAAAAAAACTGGGAATTTAATCCCAGTTTTTTATTTATAAATTTCTTTGATTAATACACTATAAAGTTCTTCAACTACTATAGGTTTAGATAGATGCTGATTCATTCCAGCACTTTTACTTTCCCTAACATCTTCTTTAAAGGCGTTAGCTGTCATTGCAATAATAGGAACAGTCTTTCCATATTCACTATGAAGTTCTCTTATGGCTCTAGCAGCTTCTAAGCCACCCATAACTGGCATTCTAATATCCATTAATATGGCATCATACAAGACTTCTTCTTTAGAAATTACTTTTACAGCCTCTAATCCATTTACCACTTCATCTACCACTACACCTTCTCTTTCCAAAAGCTTAGTAGCAACCAATCTATTCATAGGGTGATCTTCCACAATAAGAATGCGTTTGCCCTTGAGACTTTTACCACAATCTAAAGTTTTATTTACAAATAATTGTTTATCAGTGCAAAGCTGAAAATCCAGTTTTATTTCAAACTCCGTTCCCTGTCCAATAACACTGTTAACAGAAATTGTTCCACCCATAAGATCAACAATATTCTTAACAATTGCAAGACCTAAGCCTGTTCCCTCGCCATAGTTTTCTTCCTGTGCAAAAGGATCAAACATATTATTTTGAAAGTCTTCGCTCATTCCAACACCAGTATCTCTTACCTTAATTATCACATTAGCAAAACTATCCTCCTGATTAGTTTTTATTAATTCACAAAAAACCATTCCTCCAGTTGGCGTAAATTTAATGCCATTAGTAATAAGATTTATTAATAATTCTATCATCCTAACTTTGTCAATTAAGGCACACATGTCATCAATTTCTATTAGTTTAAACCCAAAGTTAATATCCTTTTCAACAGCCCTTGGACTTACTACTGTTTCCACATGCTTAATAATTTCAGATATATAAGTCGGTGATAAATTTAATTGCATTTTATCATTTTCTATTTTAGACATGTCTAAAACATTGTTAATTAGATCAGACAAGTGATTTGCAGACATATTAATCTTACTCATATAACTTAATATTTCTGCCTTGGTTAAATCATCATTAATACCAATATTAGAAAACCCAATAATTGCATTCATTGGTGTCCTTATATCGTGGCTAACCTGGGATAAAAAGTCACTCTTGGCCTTATCTGCCTTCTGTAATAAATCGTTTTTTTCATTACTTGACTTAGCTAATATTACCATTAAGATCAAAAGGAAAAAAAGCACAAGTACTATTGAAATAATAAGAATTGTCCATCCAGTATGTTTGTAAAACGCCAAGACCCAAAATTCTTCTTCCGAAACATCTTTAGCAGCTGCAACTAACATTTCCTGAATATTGTTTTCAGAGTAATTAGTTAAACTTTTATTTATTGCTGAAACAATGTTCTCATTGTTTTCTCCATAAATCCCAAAACTAACATCATGTTTAAAATTAGTTAATCTAAGATTCAAATTATCATACTTATAAATTTTTAGATAGTACTCTGCAATGTAATTGTTAATAATAGTACTGCCTATTTTTCCTTTTTTGACAGCCTCCAAGCATTCATTATAACCATCATACCAAACAACTTGATCCATATTCAGATAGTCTTTAAGATATTCGTTTCCATATTTAGTACCTTTAACTAGTCCTACCTTATTGTTATTTTCTTCATCTTCTGATGTAACCACAACATACCTAAATTCCAAATATGGCTTAGATAAAGATATGTCTCGAGTTTTAGCCCAAGTCTTATCATAATAAAAATCTGTTCTAACAGCCGCTTTACTACCAAAGAACTCTTTATTTGTTTTAATCACATTATATTCTACGCCTAGATCCTTACATATATCCTTAGCCAACTCTGGCAAGAAGCCAACATATTCGCCATCTTCAAGTCTAGACAAACTTCCTGAATCCTTAGAAAAATAAAAATCCAGTTTTTTGCGTTCTTTTAAATCTAAAATTTCCGCCTTGTTTAATGGAATAATAGCCTTATCAGAAAAGTAATCCTTAAAAAGGTTAGAAAAGTAAGTGGGTCTTTCTATTTTAATTTTATCAATAGCCTTATCTATTTGACCCATATATTTAAAATCTTCTTTAGCTATTATGTAATTATTTATTTTATCAAATTTCTGTAACAGTTTTAGATCATCGGTTAAATCCATAATGTTTGATAACACAGCATCAACCTTACCAGCATTTAATTTCTTAAGACATTCTTCATAAGTATTATAGAAATCTAAATTCCCCTTAGAAACACCTAGTTTAAACAGTTTTTCTTTATCAACATCAAAGTCATATTGATTTTTCATTACAGCAATTTTAATATTCGCCAAGGTATCCTTATCATCATAGTATAAATCATCCCTATTCTTTGACGTCATAATTGCATTAAAAGTACCAATAATATTATTCTTACTGTATTTATACTTATCCCTAATAAAATCCGTATCCGTAACAGGCATTAATATATCAACTTCACCATTATCTAAACTCTTATATATATCCTTACTCCTATCAATCTTGACATATTCAAAATCAATATTAGAATAAATACTAATTTTATTTAGTAAATCCACTCCATATCCAACCTCTTTATCGGCTTGATTGTATTCAAAAAAACCATCAAGTGGCATAAACCCAACCTTGACAGTTTTCTTTTTAGCAACAGCAAAAGAAGGCATAGCAAATGCTGCTATAACAATTATCACTAGTGATATTATTATCCCTCTTTTTTTTAGACTCTCCATATTAAAAATATACCCCGAAGGCTAAACTAACTTAGCCGCTTCAATAACATGACTCATTAATATACTTGTCGTAACTGCACCAACACCTCCTGGAACTGGCGTAATAGCTGAAACCTTATGGGATACAGCATCAAAATCAACATCTCCACACATCTTACCTTCATGGGTAAAATTAATACCTACATCTATTATGACCTGCCCAGGTCTAACAAAGTTTTCCCCTACATTTGAGCGAACACCTGCCGCAGCAATAATAATGTCTGCTGCCTGAGCGATTTTGTCCATATCAATAGTCTTAGTATGACAAATTGTAACAGTAGCATTTTCCTTCATCAGCATCATAGAAACCGGTCTGCCAATAACAAGACTTCTACCTATAACCACAACCCTTTTACCACAAAGGTTAATATCATAGTGGTTCAAAATTCTAATTGCCGCCTCAGCCGTACATGGTGGATAGCCAATTGGTTTTCCCCCATAAACTCCAGCCATTGACATATCACCTATTCCGTCCATATCCTTTTTAGGATCTAGAGCGTTTCTAACAGCGTCATCATCAATATGCTTAGGAAGTGGTCTTAAAATCAAGACACCATGAATATTTTTATCTTCATTAATGTTATGAATTTCTTGCAAAAACTCCTCAGTAGTTATTTTTTCGTTGTAGGTAAACTGCTTAGCAAAGACACCAATAGTATCTGCCCTCTTTAAGGCTCCTCTCTCATAAGCCATATCAGAAGGATTTTCACCTACACGCATAATTGCAAGCATGGGATTAATTCCCCTGCCCTTAAGATCATTAACCTGATTTATTAATTCTTTATTTAGTTTTTCGTTTACTTCTTTACCTAATAATAATTTAGCCATTAGAATAGTCCTGAAATCTTTCCTTTATTATCTACATCAATTCTTTCTGCCGCTGGGACCTTAGGTAGCCCTGGCATTGTCATAATGTTACCAGTTAAAACTACAATAAATCCTGCTCCTGCAGATACTTTTACATTTTTGATTGTAATGTCAAATCCTCTTGGAGCACATGCTAAACCTGGATCATCACTGAAACTATATTGAGTTTTCGCAATACAAATTGGTAAATTACCAAAGCCAAGTTTTTCTAACTCTTCAATCTGCTTAGCTGCATTTTTTTCAATAACAATACCATCAGCTCTGTAAATTTTCTTAGCCACTGCTTCTATTTTTTCTGTAATTGTATCTTCTAGTTCATAAGCAAAAGTAAAATCATTTTCCTTTTCACAAAGAGTACAAACTTCCTTGGCAAGCTGAACTCCGCCTTGACCACCTTTGGCCCAAACTTCACTTAGAGCAACCTTTACTCCAAGTTCTTTGCATCTTGCTTCAACTAGGTCAAGTTCTGCCTTAGTATCTGTTGGGAAAGCATTAATTGCAACTACAGCAGGTAATTTATATACTTTAGTAATATTTTCTAAGTGCTGAAGTAAATTTGGTAGTCCCTTTTCTACAGCCTCTAGATTCTCATTGTTTAAGTCCTCCTTAGGCACTCCTCCGTGATTTTTTAGTGCCCTTACTGTTGCCACTAAAACTACTGCATCCGGCTTTAGATCAGCCATTCTGCACTTAATATCTAGAAACTTTTCCGCCCCAAGATCAGCTGCAAACCCAGCTTCAGTAACAACGTAGTCTGCCATTTTTAGAGCCATTTTAGTAGCCATAATTGAGTTACAACCATGGGCAATATTAGCAAAAGGTCCACCATGAACAAATGCCGGCGTATGCTCTAATGTCTGAACTAAATTTGGTTTTAGTGCATCTTTTAGCAATGCAGTAGCAGCACCTTCAGCTTTAAGCATTCCTGCTGTAACTGGGTTCCCACCAAAGTCATAAGCCACAACAATTCTAGAAATTCTAGCCTTAAGGTCGTTAATATCCTTTGCTAAACATAGTATAGCCATAATCTCACTAGCAACTGTAATATCGTACCCATCTTCTCTAGGAACTCCATTAACCTTGCCACCTAAACCATTTACAATATTTCTAAGTTGTCTATCATTCATGTCCACACATCTTTTCCATGTGATTTTTCTTGTATCGATTCCCAAATTATTTCCCTGGTGGATATGGTTATCTAACATTGCAGCAATTAAGTTATTAGCTGCTCCAATGGCATGCATATCCCCTGTGAAATGTAAATTTATATCTTCCATAGGAACAACCTGGGCGTATCCACCACCAGCAGCTCCACCTTTAATTCCAAAAACAGGTCCAAGTGAAGGTTCTCTAAGAGCAACCATAATACTCTTGCCTTCTTTCTTTAGTCCATCAGCAAGACCAACAGTAGTAGTTGTCTTCCCTTCACCAGCTGGAGTTGGGGTAATTGCTGTTACCAAAATCAATTTACCATCTTTAACGTTCTTTTTTTCCTCCAAAATATTATAGTCAATTTTTGCTTTGTATTTACCATAATATTCAACATAATCTTCCTTAATTCCCGCAGCTTCTGCAATATCTGCAATTTTAAGGGGTGTACTTTCTTGAGCAATCTGTATATCTGATTTAAATTCCATAATGTCCTCCAATTAATATTTACTTCTAATCCCTGTATCTTTTATAATTTCTAACAAATCCTTATACTTGTTTAGTGAATATAAATGAAGTCCATCTATACCCAAATTCATATACTTATAAATAAGTTCCTTAGTGTACTCTTTGCCTGCCTTCTTGAATTCTTCCTTATTCTCACCATACTTGCCAATAATACTAGCAACTTCTGATGGAATAGAACAGCCATTAGTAGTAGTCATTCTAATTACGCCATTTTTAAAAAGTACTGGCATTATTCCAACAATAATTGGAATCCGAATTCCCGCTTTTCTAATTCTCTCTATAAATCTTTCATAAGCCTCTACATCATAGCAAAGCTGACACATCAAAAACTCCGCTCCATTATCTTGCTTAGCTCTAAGATGGGCAATATCTGCATCAAATGAATAGGCCTCAATATGTTTCTCAGGATAACAAGCTCCGGCTAAACAAAGGTCTGTATAATCCATCTTAATAGCTTCAATCAAAGAATCGCTATGAAGATAATCCCCTCTTGTTCCTTCCCAACCTTCTGGTAAATCGCCTCTAAGTGCCAAAACATTATCCGCACCTAAATCAACATATTTCTTAATATTGTTTTTAACATCAATTTTAGAATTACCAATACAAGTAAAGTGAGTCATCAAAGTCATTTTATCATCAACAATCTTCTTGCAAACTTCTTCACTCCTACCAATATTCGTACCACCAGCCCCATAGGTAACACTTATGAAATCCGGTCTATATTTGTTAAGCTCATCTAAAGTCTCAAATAAGGGTTCTATTGGCTGTTCTTCTTTAGGAGGAAAAACCTCAAAAGAAAAAGTCATTTTTTTATTTAAAATCTCACTGATTTTCATATTTCATCTCCAATCTAAGAGTAATTATGCCTACCTAAATAATACCTTTATACCACCTATTTGTCAAAGATATTTCTTAATAAAAGTCTTCCTATGTATTGGGCAAAAACCTTGTTTTTCTAAGCCTTCATAGTGAGCCTTAGTACCGTAACCCTTGTTACTATCAAAAGAATATCCAGGATACTCCTCATTTGCTTTAATCATCATATGATCCCTAGTCACCTTAGCCAAAATAGAAGCCGCCGCAATAGAAACACTTTTAGCATCTCCCTTAATAATTCCTGTCTGAGGAATTCCAAGGCCATCAAGCTTAACAGCATCTATCAAAACATGTTCAATATCACCTAAGCCTTTCTCCTCTAGCTTTTTTTGTAGGGAAAAAATCGCTCCCATCATGGCTCTCTTAGTTGCCTCTAAAATATTTATCTCATCGATAGTTCTATGATCAACCATGCCTATTGCGTAAGCAATAGCTTTTTCCTTAATAATAGGATATAGCTCTTCTCTTCTTTTTTCCGAAACTTTCTTAGAATCATCAATGCCTAGAACATTAAAATCCCTAGGCAAAATCACTGCAGCCGCAACTACAGGACCTGCCAAGGGACCTCTTCCTACTTCGTCGACACCAACAATATTATAAATCCCTTCAGAATATAGTTTATTTTCAAACTCTAGCATTTCCGCTAATCTAAGTTTCTGCTTTTCTTCTCTTTTCATAATATCTCTTTAGTCTCTATTATTTATACCCTTTCTAGGGTTATTTTTCCAATTGTACCCGCTCTAAATTCATCTAAGACAGTTCTACCTGTTCTCTCGTAATCTATACGCTTGCCTGGCAATATAAAGCCCCTCTTTAGGGCAATTGCATCCATTAATTCTAATGGTTCATCAGACACCTTTTCATCTAATTTGTATCTAGCAATTAGATCCTCTTTGTAATCTTCCACAAGAACTTTTATCAGTTGGAAGCATAAATCTGCAATGTCCATTATTTCATCTTTAATTGAACCGCAAAAGGCCAAGTTTGCACCTACCATTGGGTCTTCAAACTTAGGCCAAAGAATTCCCGGTGTATCTAGAAGCTGCATTCCATTTTTAAGTGTCAACCACTGCTTCCCTTTTGTTACTCCAGGTCTATCTCCTGTTTGTGTGCTCTTCTTCCCTGTCATTCTATTTATAAGTGACGATTTCCCCACATTAGGGACGCCAACAATCATAATTCTAAATGGTTTTTTTCTAAGTCTATCAGCGTTCTTCTCTTCCTGAAGTTTTTCAAGAGATCTAAAAAGCTCTTTAATCCCAGTACCAAGCATACAATTAATGCCCTGAACGTAATAACCTTGATTTTTAAAATAATCTACCCACTTATCTGTAGCTTTTTTATCTGCTAAATCACTTTTATTTAACAGAATCATTCTTTCCTTGCCCTTTGTTATTTGATCAATTATAGGATTTCTGCTAGACATTGGTATTCTAGCATCAATTACTTCTATAACAATATCAACAAGCTTAAGATTTTCTGCAATAAGCTCTTTTGTTTTCTTCATATGCCCTGGATACCAGTTTATTGTTTCTAACATTATTATCTCCTTCTAATTCTTTTTTACTACTATAAATATAAAAGGGACCCAAAAGGTCCCCTATATTTCTTATTTGTCTAGTTTTCTAGCTTTAATCTTAGCTGCTTTACCAGTTCTTTCACGCATGTAGTTTAGTTTAGCTCTTCTAACTCTACCTTCTTTCACTACTTCGATCTTTTCGATCTTTGGTGAATGTAGAGGGAAAGTCTTTTCTACACCAATTCCTGAAGACATCTTTCTTACTGTAAATGTTTCAGAAACTCCGCCATGCTGTTTCTTTAGTACAAACCCTTCGAAAACCTGAATTCTTTCTCTGTTTCCTTCTTTGATTTTGATATGTACTTTAACTGTGTCTCCAACATTAAATGAAGCTACATCTGTTTTCTTGTATTCGTTTGTTATTGCTGTTAAAATATCCATTGTATTTCCTCCTTCCCATCGTAGACGTTCTTGGTATCCTTATACTCAGAGGACCGCCCGTAGTAACTTTAATAGTATAACATACCATTAATTTAAAAAGCAAGCACTTTGTTGGCTTTTTAAAAAAAATATGAAGTAGAATCTCTTCTACTTCATGGATTTTATAAGTTTGGTAATCTAACGATTCCTGCAATGTTTCCAAACCATCTAGCTGGTGTAATTTTTACTCCATCCCTTGGGTTTGTAGCATGTATTAATTTGCCATCGCCATAATAAAATGCAACATGAGAAATTCTTCCGTTAGGATTAAAGAAAACCATATCTCCTGGCTGAGCATCTGATAAACTTCTTGAACCAATATCATACTTCTTTAATGAAGAATAATTAGCTGAAGCTGAACTTCTACCAAAACTCTTAGTTGAAGCATCAGTTGTCTTCATTATCCAGTATGTGAATCCACTACAATCAAATTGGTTAGGACCAGCTGCGCCACTTACGTATCTTGATCCAACTTTTGTTTCTGCAAGGCTAATAATTTCTCCTGCTGTTGTATCTCTAAAACCTTTAGTTTTTCTAGTCATTAAATTTGGAATTTTAATTGAATCTGAAACAAATTCTTCTGAAAACTCAGTTATATCTTCATCCTGATAAAAAGCTCTTACAGCAAACTTAGCGGTTGTTCCTTTTTCAAGATTCTTAATTACTGTGCTTCTTACACTTGCATCTTTGATATATTTAACACCTTCATATGTGCCATCTTCTAATTCCTGATAAACTGCATATCCTGTAGCTCCAGAAACGCCCTTCCACGAAACTGTTACACCAGTACTATTGTATAATTTAACATCTACATCTTTCACTGAAGCAACTTCTGCCTTAGTTTCTGTTGCAACTGTATTCTCTGCTGCAAATGCAAATGAAGGTACCGATATAATTGTCATCATCATAATTACTGCTAATATTAGTGTTATCTTTCTATTCATTGTGATCCCTTTCAATCTTTATTTTCTCTCCACAAGACTTATATTAGCATAGCAATAGATTTTATCAAACCAATATGAAATATATTCACATAACCTTCACGTAAAAGACCAGCGACTAATCGCTGGCCTTTTTTTTATTTATTTTCTTCTTCATCTTTAGGTTTCCTAACATGAGGAACCTTCCTGTTTGGATCAGTTAAAACTACATATATATACATAAATGCAACACCTAAGAGGCCAATTGTTTCTACATATAGCTCTCTGCTAAATAGAACCGCTGCCGTTCCCATAATTCCGCAAATTCCGTACATACATAAAACCGTTCTCCTCTGTCCCATGCCTGTTCTAAGCAGTCTATGGTGCAAATGTTCCTTATCTGCTTCCATAACAGGTCTCCTATTTATTGTCCTTCTCACAATTGCAAAGAATGTATCCAAAATAGGAAGAGATAGGGCCAAACTCGGTATCAATACAGCGACTATCGTAGCACTCTTAACAGTACCTAGCATAGAAAAACTTGCTATCATAAAGCCTAAATACTGAGATCCGCAATCCCCCATAAAAGTCTTAGCAGGATAAAAATTAAATAATAAAAATCCCAAACATCCACCTGCCAAAGCAACCATTGGAAGTGCCCCAATGTAATATCCAAATATATATCCAACATAGGCAATGCATAAAGACGCAATAGCAACAACTCCTGACGCCAAACCGTCAAGACCATCTACTAAATTAATTGTATTGGTAATAGCTACTATCCAAAGTACAGTTACTATATAACTAATTATTGATCCAAAATAAGTAACATCACTATTAAACATTATGCTTATAAACTGGATTCTAGCACCGAATGCATATACAATACTAGCTGCGATTATTTGCCCAGCTAGTTTAACCTTTGGATCCATATCTTTAATATCGTCATAAAGGCCAACTGCAAAAATTACCACACTTCCAATTAGTACACCTACTATACTATGTATTCTCTCATCACTTAAGGTATGAGTTCCAAAACTAAATGTGGCTATACCCGTTTCTTTTATTATTCCTCCAGGACTAAAAAGCCCTGCAAATATGCAAAATAAAAGAGCAACAGAAACTCCAATAAAAATAGCAACACCACCTATTCTAGGTGTTGCTTTTGTATGAACTCTTCTATTGTCTTTTGGAATATCTATTGCGTTTACCTTATGTGCTAGTTTAATTGATAACGGTACAAAAATAACCGTAACAACAAAAGCAATTAAATATATTAATCCACAAAGAACTATAATCTTCATAAATATATCTTCCCCTTCTATGCCCTTGGATGGGTTTTGTCATACACATCCTTAATTCTATTTTTAGTCACCGATAAGTAAATTTGAGTAGCTGTCAAATCTTCATGTCCAAGTAATTCCTGAAGTGACTTTAAATCCGCTCCGTTTTGAACCATATGAACAGCAAAAGAATTCCTCAAAATATGCGGTGTAATCTTATTTTCGATTCCAACCTTTTCACCATACTTCTTCAAAATTTTCCAAAGGCCTTGCCTTGTCATTCTTTCACCTTGATAATTAACAAACAGGGCTTTTTCTTCTCTATTGTTTTTTACAAACATATCTCTAGCGTCGTACAAATAAGTTTCAACTGCTTTAATGGCAGGCTTACCCATAGGAACAATTCTAGCCTTACCGCTTTCACCTGGGCAAGTAAAAAAGCCGATACGTAAATTTATATCTTCTACATCAGCCGAAATTATTTCATTAACCCTAATACCTGTTGCATAAAGTAGTTCCATAATAGCTCTATCTCTATGACCCTTTAAGTTGTTTTCAGGGGCAGTAAGAAGCTTATCTACCTCTTCAATAGACAAATACTCTATCTCTTTTCTTTCAACTCTAGGCGACTTAATGCCTACAGTAGGACTAACTTGAATACGTCCATTCTCAATTAAAAACTTATAAAACGCCCTAATTGAAGATAATTTTCTATTTATTGTAGCTGCACTCTTATTGCTATTTTTTTGTACCATCAAAAAAGCTACAACTTCAGTGTTACTAGCAGTAGCAATATCTAAAACATTTCTTTCATTGCAAAATTTAGTAAACTCCAAAATGTCTCTCTTATAAGCTGCAACAGAATTGCCTGACATCTTTTTTTCATTTTCTAAGTAGTTAATAAATTCCTCAAAAGTCATATCTAAATTCTCCTTTACTATTACCATATAGTATATAACAGAAAAAAACGGTTTACAATAAAATTATCTCTCCTTTATAATATTGTTCGCCAAAAGTATGCCTACTTGAGTTTTAGCATCAGTAATTTCCCCTGAATTAATCATATTTAAGGCCTCTTCAAATGTAACTTCCATTACATCTAAGGCTTCGTTTTCATCAAGATTATTTTCACCAGGAGTTAACCCTTCAGCCAAATAAATATAAAGAAGCTCTGTACAATATCCAACAGAAGGATGCATTGTTGTCAAAAGCTTAATACTCTTAGCTGAATACCCTGTTTCCTCTTGTAATTCTCTCGTAATATTTTTCAGATGATCTTCACCCTTCTCAATTTTTCCCGCAGGGATTTCTATAACCGCCCTATCTAATGGCTTTCTAAACTGTTTAACTAAAACAATTTTGCCTTCATCTGTTATAGCAACAGCTCCAGCACCACCATTGTGTTCAACAATTTCTCTAGTAGATGTACCACCGTTGACAACAGTCACCTGGTCTTCCCTTAACTTAATAATCTGACCTTCAAATATCACCTTGGAACTTACTGTTTTTTCCTCAAAAATCATTGATAATCCTTTCTACCACACAAACACTGTACCTGACGCTTTTTCATCCATAGCATCCATAATAATATCCGGTTTCTTACCATTTAAAAGCACCGTTGGGATTTCGTACTCTCCTGCACGTCTTGCAGCTTCAATTTTAGTCTTAATTCCACCTGTCCCAAAACTACTAGTGCCCCTAACTTCAATTTCTTCCATAAGCCCATCAATATCATATACATCTTCAATTAATTCCGCATCCTTATATTTCTTTGGATCCTTGTTAAAAACACCATCAATATCACTTAAAATAACTAAAGAATCTGTATTCCACAAGTTTCCTGTCAAAGCGCTTAAAGTGTCATTGTCTCCAATTTTAATCTCATCAACACTTACAGTATCGTTTTCGTTAATAATTGGCACAACGCCTTCATCTACCATAGTAAAAATAGTGTTTCTAATGTGCAAAACTCGCTCATCGCTAGAGAAGTCGTCACGTGTCAAAAGAATCTGGCCAACATGTATGTCCTCTTTAGAGAATAATTCTTTGTAAGCCATCATAAGTTCAACCTGACCAATAGCACAAAGGGCTTGCTTATAATTTATATCTTTTCTTCTAGACCATTTATTTATAGCCGTAGCCCCACAAATTCCAGCCCCTGAAGAAACTATTATAACTTGCTTTCCCATTTTTTTTAACTTAATAACTTGCTCAATTATATTGCTTAACCTATGCTTATCTACATAACCTTCATCTGTTGAAAGTACATTGCTTCCAATTTTAATTACAACTTTTCTGCTGTCTTTTAATACATTGCTTATCGCGCTCATATTTTACTCCTTACACAAAACTTTCATCTATTATACCACTTTTATGAAAACAATTAAATAAGTCTTTTAATAAGATGTATTTATGTTACAATACTAATATGAAAATCATAGAAAAAAAAGTAAACCAGGTACCTATATCATATAGGCCTTTAGATATCTTCTTCGGCAACTTAAACTGTGCCGTTTTCGATATTGAGACAACAGGGCTTAGCCCTAAAAAAGCAAACTTAATATTATCGGGTTTCTATATTCCATCTCCTGATGGGAATTTCATTTACAAACAGATCTTTGCTGAAAGTTTAATGGAAGAATCAATGGTAATAGAAGAAACTCTAAAAGTTTTAAATTCTGTAGACTACATTGTTACCTATAACGGAGTTTCTTTTGATATTCCTTTTTTGGAGAAGCGAATGAAGGCCCTTAACATTAAGGGAAGGCCTATGCCTTATAATTTAGATATTTATAAACTTTTGGCCCGCCATTCGGATTTAAAATCTTTACTTCCAAATTTAAGGCAAAAAACAATAGAAATCTATTTGGGCTATTCTGATTCTCGCCAAGACCAAATAAGTGGAGAACAAAGCATTTATGAATACTTTGATTACTTAGAAACAAGAGACCCAGAGGCTTTGGAAAAAATCTTACTTCATAATAGAGATGATGTTTTACAGCTGTATAAGTTATTAAATATATTACCTCAGTTGGCCTTTTTCAAAGCCCTTTGTGTATTAGGCTTCCCTCTAAAAAAGGTTGTTATATCAAATATAAAGTTATCTACAAAAAAACTAGAACTTTCAGGCTCTTATTTCGGCGGTTGCAGTTACAGCGCCTTTATTGATAACATGGGTTATACCTATGATTTTAGTTGCGAAACAGAAGAATTTTCAGTTAAAATCGATCTTGCAACAATACAGGGAGTTACTTTTGTAGATCTAAATAAATTAAACTTAGATTTATCAGCTTTTGAATCTATTGATGGATATTACCAGGGTAACTTGGTATTATCAAAAGAAAAGGCACCTAATTATCAAGGAATAGCTATTTTTACAAAACATTTTGTTGAGGAGATTATTATAAATGAACTATAAAGAACTTGCGCAGAACGCAAAAAAAGACAGTAGTATTCTTATGAACACTACTCTTGAAACAAGGAATAACGCATTACACAACATTGCTATAGCACTAGAAACAGCCGCTGAGGATATTTTTCAAGAAAACGCCAAAGATTTAGCTGCAGCTAAGGAAGATGGCCTGGCTAGTCCAATTATGGCTAGACTAAAGTTTGATAAGTCTAAGTTAGAGGTGTGCATTAATGGGATTAAAGATTTAATTAATTTAGACGATCCTTTAAATCATGTGCTTTTTAAAAAGGAGCTTGATGCAAATTTAACACTAACTAAGATTACTTGTGCTCTTGGGGTTATTGGTGTAATTTTCGAATCTCGACCTGATGCTTTAATTCAAATTGGTACTCTTTGTCTTAAGAGTGGTAACTGTTCTATTTTGAAGGGTGGCAGCGAAGCTAAGAGAACTAACAAAATTCTTTTTGATACTATTTATCAGGCAGGCATCAATTCTGGTTTGCCAAAGGGTTTTATTAACCTAATTGAGGATAGGGCTGGTATTGATGAAATTTTAAAGCGTCATGACAGTATTGATTTAATTATTCCTAGAGGCTCAAACCAGTTCGTTCAATACATTATGGCCAATTCTAAAATTCCAGTTATGGGACACGCAGATGGTATTTGTCACCTTTATGTTGATAAGGCTGCTGATTTAGATAAGGCTTTAAAGATAATTGAAGATTCTAAGACTCAGTATGTTGCTGCTTGCAATACTTTGGAAACTTTACTAGTTCACCAAGATGTTTATGATAAACTAGTTCCAAGGATTACCCACAAGATTAAACTAAATTTTGGGGATTTTAATAAAGAATATTTGGATTATATTATGACTGTTAAGAAGGTTTCTAGTTTAGACCAAGCTATTGAAAGTATTAATCTTAATGGTTCACATCATACTGACTGCATTATTACAGAAAATGATGAGGCTGCCCAAAGGTTTATGAACTACGTAGATTCTGCCGGAGTTTATTGGAACTGCTCTACAAGGTTTGCAGATGGTTTTAGATACGGTTTTGGTGCCGAAGTGGGTATCAGTACTGGCAAGCTTCATGCTCGTGGGCCTGTAGGCTTAGATGGCCTTGTAACATATAAATACAAACTAGTTGGTAATGGTCATATTGTTGATGATTACGCTACTGGTAAAAGTAAATTTAATTTTAAGAACTTGGAGGTTTAAGATGAAAGGTTTATCAACAGCTTCTGTTGCTTTGTCTGCCATTGCAGTTGCAGTTTCAAACGCAATACTAATTATTAGTCTATTATCACTACGCAAATCTAAAAAACTTGCTAAAAGACCATAGGGTAAACAATAATAACCATACAAGAGTAAAATTATACTCTAGTATGGTTATTTTCTTTAATCCTATATTGTTTATTTTTTAAACAATTATAGTTTGTACTACCTATCCGTCTATATTATCCTTTTTTGAAATTAAGAAATTACATAAAACCATAATTGCAGCATACAAAACTCCACCAACAACCAAGACAATCCAACTAGTTTCCCAATCATTAGTTATAAAACTAATTCCAAGATAAAGTGCCACAACTAGCAACCAATATACTGTAGAAACCATTTCTTTCATTATGCTGTTTTTCTTTTCCTTTACAGAATACTCTCCTTCTTTAAGAAGTTTCTGCATACTGGCCATAGGAACTCCTGCCAAAATAAAAAACACCGCTCCAATTCCTGCAATAGCCATTGTTATGCAAAGCATAATTACTGTAAAAAACTCATTTTCTGTAAAGGCTCCAATAAATAAAAATACAGGAGAAATTATACAAAGACAAGTTCCTATAACGTTAAAACTTACATAAGTTTTTTGAAAGTTTTTTTGTCTTTCCCGAACCATACCTTTTACGCCATATTCATTTATGAAGGGTTCTTTTTCCAAAAACTCATAGGGAGCATTTTTAAAACCACATAGAATAAAAATTAAAACTGCCACTGCAACGATTATTAGTAGTGTAACAAGTCCTACACCTCCTGCAATATTTTCATTAATACCATACTTTGGGTTTTCACTGGCAGCTCCAAGGAGAATAAGGGTCATTGGCGAAAGAACGCACAATAAGGTAGCAATAGCTATTCTGACAGATGCCTTCTTTCTTTGCTCTAAATATTCAACTGCATTGGCCAAACCAACATGCTTGATAGATTCTTCACCATCATCTTCACTATATTCCTCATCTTCAATTTCATCTTTTAGAAGATAGTCAATAGTTACACCAAACAGTTGTCCAAGCTGAATTATTTTATTAATATCAGGCAAGGACTGTGCGCCCTCCCATTTAGAAACTGCTTGTCTTGATGTGTTCATTTTTTCGGCTAGCTCTTCTTGTGACCAGCCGTTTCTTTTTCTTAATCTTATTATTTTATCTGCAAAAATCATAGTATTACCTCCATATATTTAAGAATTTATTATATGTATATTTTATTCACCTTTACTGTTGCAGTCTATATACCTACAGCGGACAATTTGTAAATCACCAGTTGCATTACTAAAAAAAAATAAGATTTACGGCAGTGTCTGCCTTCTTCTACTTATGATTATGCATTAGTCTAAGTAGGATTGCAAGATTTTGTTAGAATTTGGCCTCTCCATAAATAGAAAACAGCATAGCCGATAATCACGACTATGCCGATTTTTTTAATAATAAAATCCCTAAATGAATAAAGCTAATTAACTAATTCCTGTTTTGAGCGATTACACATTGGCCCTTTGAAGTTTTCTTAATATCTAACAAAACTGAATCTGCCCATTTCCAGGTTTCCTCAAACTCATCTGGATCTTCAAGAATTGCGATACCAATTGAGCAAGAAGCAATAATGTTTTCCTTAGATAGTTCAATTGCTTTAATTCCGTCACTAATTCGTTTGCCCTTAGCAAAGGCAATATCTTTGTCGGCTAAGAACTTTAATACTACAATAAATTCATCTCCACCTATTCTAGCAACTATATCATCACTTCTAGTAGCTGAAGTTAAGTAGTTAGCAATCTTTTTAATAAGTTCATCTCCAAAGTCATGACCATAAGTATCATTACATTGTTTAAGGTTGTCAATATCTAACATCAAAAGTGCATGTCCAACACCCTTGCCCTTTGGCAAATTCTTAATCGCATTGGTCAGTCCTCTTCTATTTAATATTTCTGTTAAATGATCCTTATGGGCTGCTTCTTCATAATTATCAACCTGCTCTTCAAGGCTTCTTTTGATAGTAGCAAATTCCAAAGTCTTGATTGCATTTCTAATATGATGAATTAGTATTTCCTTTTGATAAGGTTTACCTACGAAGCTAACCGCACCTAATTGTATCGCTTTTGCTTCACTATCCTTTTCTATTTCAGAAGTAATAATAACCGGTATATCAGCAAAACGTTCATCCTGCTTATACATATCCAAAAATCTAAATCCGTCCATAATTGGCATCATTAAATCAAGAAGTACAACAGATACAGCATGAGAATTATCCTGTAAATATTCCCAAGCTTCCTTGCCGTTATTTACTTCAACAATATTATATCGAGTAAAAAGCATTTCTCTAATAATTTCTCTACTTACTTCCATATCCTCAACTACAAGAATAGTATGTCTGTCATCAAATACTGGTTGATCATTAATCAAATTAATTCTTTTAGAAATGTTTGGTTCTCCAATAGGTCTACCTTTAACATATTCCTCAAATTTCGCCTTAGGTAATGGTTTTGAACAGTAGTAACCTTGAATACAATTACATCCCATTCTCCTAACAGTTTCTTTCTGTTCTTCTGTTTCCACACCTTCCACAATGGTATCTAAGTTAAGCCATCTAGATAAGGCCACAATAAATCTCATTATAGTTTTCTTCTCTTCTGTGAAATTTTGAATAAAGCTCATATCAATTTTTAATACATCAATTGGCATTTCACCAATCATATTTAGTGAAGAGTATCCTTTACCAAAGTCATCCATTTCTATTTTGAAACCCATGGACCTAATTTGATTTACAATTTTAACAAGTTCCTCAGGATTATCCATATAAAGTGATTCAGTAACTTCAACATGTAAATATTTATGCTCAACATTATATTTGCTTGTCATAAGTAGAAGTTTGTCTAATAAATCTTCATCATAAAAATCGTTTCTAGATATATTAACAGAAATCGGAACAACACCTTGGCCCTTTTCTTTCCATTCTTTAATCATTCTACAAGACTCTTCCCAAACATAATAATCCAGTTTGCTTATAAAGCCATTCTTTTCGAAAAGAGGAATAAACACACCTGGAGAAAGCATTCCAAATTTAGGATGTTTCCATCTAACTAATGCTTCCGCACCAATTATATACCCTGAACTAATATCTTCTTTTGGTTGAAGATAAACCATAAATTCTCTATTAGCAATAGCCTTTTCCATATCTTCAAGGATATTTTGTTCCATTAATATTTCTTCATCATACACAGATATATTCTTACCATATTTGCCTTTAATTCGTTCTAAGGCTAATCTAGCTCTATCATAGATATTTGGAATTTCAAGAGTTTTATCTACATTTCGATATACTCCAAACTTCAAAACCAAATTAGGCACCGGTGCATTTTCAATAAACCTACTTAAAGATTTATTAAATTTGTGCATGCAAAATCCATGATTACTTGAAATAACAAAACCAAACTTATCAGATCCAAGTCTACCGGCAATGTTGACACCTGCATCACACTTAGAATAAGCATCAGCCAAAGCCCTCAAAACTTCATCACCTTTTTTAATGCCATATTTGTCATTAATTAGTTTGAAGTTTTCAATATCACTACAAATCATATCAAAATCTTCATTTGGATAGTTTTCAAATAAGCTCCTAACATTTTTATAAAAAAACTCTTTAGAATAAAGTCCAGTTAATTGGTCATATTCCAACATATTAATCATAGAAGCATTTTCTCTAAGTCTTATAATACTTTCAATTCTATGCTTAACCACCTCAGCAACATATGGCTTAGAAATAAAATCAGAAGCACCGCTAAACAAGCATCTTACTTCATCATTGCTGTCATTACTTGAAGTCTGAACAATAACGGGAATAGATGAAAGCAATTCATCTTTACTCAATTGTTCTAATACCTCAAATCCATCCATAACTGGCATAATAATATCAAGCAAAATTAAAGAAATCCCCGACTGAAATTCTTTTGCCAAAGCCAAGGCTTCAACGCCATTTTCAGCATGAACAGCTTCCATATCTTCCGGAATTAACTTTTCTAAGACTTTTCTATTAACTAAATAATCGTCTACAATTAATATTTTTTTCCTTTTCATGTCTCACCTACAAATTGTTCTTAAAATAGTTACCTTAATTATATCTTAATCCCTACTTAAATACAAGTCCACTAAAACTTTCAAAGTTTTAGCTTTATTAGTAAAAAAATAACTACTTTCGTAGTTATTTTTACAAATATCAAAATTCTAACTATTCATAATTCTAGCAAACTCGTCCAAAGACTCCCTATTTATTTTCAAACCTTGAGGGTTTCCCTTTGTTGCAACTTTTACAATCATCTTATCCATAAAACCCATTTTGTCCACCCGAGCTTCACCACCGAAAGCTTTGACTACCTTAGCGCTCCTAAGAAGGTCTTCGGGAAAATTAGATTCGAAATATTTATCAGCTTCATCCATAGAAGCACAACAAAGAAATATTCCTACTTTCTTACTCTTTAATATGTCAATGTTGTCTGCACAAAAGTTCTTAAGTTCCTTTGGTATTGCACCAACATAAATTGAGCTTCCGATAATAACAGTATCGTACTGTTCTAGATTAATTTTATCATTATTATTTTTAATGTCAACAAGAACCACATCTCCTGACAGCTTGTTTTTAACTTCTACCCCACAATCCATAGCACAGCCATATTTACTTGCATAAAGAATAAGTGTATTCATTTTTATCTCTCCTTTTTAAATTAACTCTGCAGTTTTTTATGGATGCCACTCCTACTTAAATGAACATAAAAACTGTTTGCATAATTATACCATAATTGAATGTTAATAGATAAGTAATTTTATTGAAATCCTAGTTTTCACTTATAGTTTACTATGAATCAATTTCACTCTCTTATTATCTTCTACAACTTTTATAGCTATTTTGGTATATAGCTTAAGTCCTTTTAATTGTTTCCTTGCTTCAGCAAAAAAACCTCTTTCCAGTATTAACTCTATATTTTCTTTTTTACAAAACTCCTTTGGATCATTAACGAAGAAATACATCATAGCGCTTTGATTTCCAGTTTTTTTAACATATCTTTGTGCATATTTTATTCCAACTTCATCTGTAACATCAAAAAGTAATTCTGCATTATTAAACTTATCTTTTGCCTTCTTAATAAAATCACTTACTGTCTCTGGTTTAAAATATTGAAACACTCCCGAAGCTACTAACAAAACAGGACTATTCTCATCAATCTCATTGGCCCATGTAAAATCGGAAACATCGCATTCTAGAATTGTTTCGTTATCTGCCTTGCCAAGGAGATGTTGACGGGCTTCCATTACTGCCGGAAAATCCACTTGAACAAAATGTCCCTTATATGATTTCAGACGATAATTCATGGTTTCAAGACCAACCCCCAAATTTACTATAACTGCATTTTCGTTTTTTTCCATAAATGACTTTACAATTTCATCCATGACAAAATACCGTGATACTGAAGCAAGCATAGAATATTCGGAACTCTTACTATTAATACTCTTTATTTGCTCTAGTTCCTTGAATTGCAATGATTTTTCGTCATAAAAATATTGCGGAAATTCCTTTGAAGCTAACACTCTGGCAGCTAAAGGAATAAACAAAGTATCTTCTACTCCCCTTAATTTTAATTCACTCATAAAGTTCTCCTTTTTGTTAAAGTTAATTACTTTAATTTTTTTACAGGTAAAATACAAATACTCTCTCTTCCGACTTCTAATTTATAGAACAAGTATACCTCATAATAGTATTAGGCACAATTAAATAATATTTTAGTTAATCTTGTGTAAGTATTCCTCAAGGCAGATACCTTGATCTTTGATTTCTTTTGCTGCAGCAATACCAACATAGCGATAATGCCAAGGTTCATTAATCACCCCTGTAATTTCTTTTTTATCTGGTGGGTAGCGGTTAATAAAGCCATATCTGTGTGCGTTTTTACCAAGCCAGTTATACACCTCATGACCTTTGGAACGAATACCATCAGCATTAATGTCTATAGCTATACCTAATTGATGTTCGCTTGTCCCTGGAACAGCCACCCATGTTTCTGCTTTGGTTTTTGCTTCCTTTGCAGAGTACCCTTCTTTTACATAATCATTAATTTTTTCTTTCATAAGACTTTCTTGCTTTTCTGGTGTTCGATAGCCAGAAGCAACAATGGGATAAACCCCATCTTTTCTCGCATTATCAAACATCTTTTGCAAAGCGGGATATATGCGAGTATCTATTAACTCCCCACTGGATAATTCTTTTAATTTAACTTTGTAATCCTTTGGAATAGGATTACTTTTATTTGTCAGAATCAAGCACCATGAAGTTTCATCTGAACCTACTACTCTATCTGAAAAATTTAAAAATTCTTTTGGAACATTGTTTTGAATAACCCTTCCAACATTGCAAACTATTATTACCACTACAATGCATACAATTATTGTAAAACCAAAAATAATGGGTTTGTAGACAGAACTAGATTCCAGCTTATTTTTCTGGTTGCGTCTGTCTAAATTATCCTTTTTCTCACATCTTCTCATTGAAATAGACCTCCTGTTAAATATATCTAAAATAAAAAATGCTCCTATCAGTATTTATTCTACTGAACAAGAGCATTTAGAACTTTAATATAAAGTTGTTTAATTCCTAAGAAAATCCTAATTTCAAATTATATTTCTTCTAATTCCCCTTTGGAAGAGTTATCTCAAAGGTTATTGTTTCATTATTACTATTAGCAGTAATTCTACCACCATGCAAGGTAACAATTTCATTTGCAATTGCTAAACCTAATCCAGCACCACCTGTGTTAGATGTTCGTGCTTCGTCTAACCGGTAAAACTTCTCAAAAAGTGACACTAATTTTTCCTTGGAAATAGTCTTTCCTCTATTTATAAATGAAATAATAACGTCATTCTCTTTTTCCTCAACAAGAATATTGATTTCCGTATTTGGATAACTATATGCCGCTGCATTTTTCAAAACATTATTGAAAACACGAGCTAGCTTATCAGGATCACCATAAATAGTCAAGTTCTCATCTGCTTTTAATTTTGCAGTATTTTTATTTGTAGATAATATTGGTGAAAGTTCGTCAGTAAGCTGAACAAGCATGTAATACAAGTCAATGTTTTCCCTTGAAAGACTTATCTGCTGCAAGTTGTATCGAGTTATTTCAAAGAATTCATTTATCATTTTTTCTAAACGATAAGCTTTATCAAGTGTAATATTTACATATTTAGCTTTTTGCTCAGCCGGCATATCTGGTGCTTCAGATAAAAGACTAAGGTAGCCAATTACCGAAGTTAACGGAGTTCGTATATCATGGGCTAAATACATAACCAAATCATTTTTACGTTGTTCAGCCAACTGGGCTTCCAATGTGCGCTGTTTCAGTTCCTGCTTTACAGCATTTAACTTATCCTCGATTGCTGTCATTTCAGATGGCAGATGTATTTCCATATTATCAGTTAGTAAATCGTCAATTCCTTGATTGACTATATCAAAGTATTTTGTATACCAGTTTAAAACAATACGTAGCAATACAAAAAATATAATGGAAATTGCTACTATCCAAATAAGGGACAAATTATTACGAAAAACCTGTTGATATAAGTTTAGAGCATTTGTATAATCTATTTTTAATAAGTCTTGAATTATACCTACAATCCAGTTACCACCTCTATTGCTCCAAATTAATTTGTAAAAGGAGAAAATAATAAGAACAGAAACTACAACCATTACCAAAAGCTTACAAAGTAATTTAACCTTTAACTTTGAATAATCCGATTTGTATTTAGCCTTTTGTTTTTTATATTTCAATTTTATACCCCACTCCCCATATTGTCTTTATGTACTTTGGATTTTCAACGGTATCATTTAATTTTTCACGTAAATGTCTAATGTGGACAGTAATAGTATTATTACTCTTTGTATAATATTCGTCCTTCCAAATTTGGTGGAATAATTCCTCTGCACTAACCACACTTCCCTTGTTTTCCAGCAAAATTCCCAATATAGAAAACTCCGTAGGAGTAAGTTCAAGTACTTTTTCATTTAGCAAGCATTCATGGGTACCCATATTAAATACTAATCCAGAATGAGTAATAATTTCGTTTTCTGCTTTTTCCAAATGGGCAGGATTATATTTTTTGTATCGCCGCAATTGTGCCTTTACTCTTGCTATCATTTCAAGCGGGCGAAATGGCTTTGTAATATAGTCATCAGCGCCAAGTGTAAGACCTGTAATTTTGTCTGTTTCCTCATCTTTGGCTGTTAACATTATAACAGGGTAAGTATACTCCCCTCTAATCCTTTGGCAAATTTCAAAACCGCTAATATCTGGAAGCATAATATCTAAAATAGCAAGATCAATTTCTGTTGAATTAATACATTCAAGTGCTTCGTTTGCTGTATAAAATTTGTATACAGTATAATTCTCATTGGTAAGATAAAGTTCTATCAAATCTGCAATTTCCATTTCATCATCTACTACAAGTATATTTTCAGACATATAATCACACTCCTTTACATAACTGTGCCTTTAATTATATCAAATATTTATTAATTATTTATTAATTTTTAATTAACAATTATTAAGAATCCATAAATCCATTCCATAACACACTGTAATATTCAACAACAATTAGTACATCTTTCAAAAATTGCTCTTTGGTGTTTCTTTCTATTTGTGGCATAATAGAATCAAAGATAGAATAATCCTTATAACAGAAAGTGGGAAAATTATGAATGATTTAATTTTGAATTTAGATAAACTACACACAACCAAAATGGGTGTCGATAGGATAAAAGGAAACCTTAATCTTGATGTATCCGATGTAGTTAAATGGTGTTACGAAAAAATAAAAAAATCTGGTGCTGTTATAGAACGAAAAGGCAAGAATTGGTACGTTCTCATTGATAATTGCAAGATAACCGTTAACGCTCACAGCTACACAATTATCACTGCACATAAATTAAAAAAATAACTACTTTCGTAGTTATTTTTTTAGTGATACGTCAGTTATATATGTAATATAGTTTTTGTATTGGCCTTTAAACTTACACAAAGATTATGCTCATTTTGTGCACTTGGCTATTGATGTTCTATAAAATTTAAAAGTGTGGATAAATAAGCTTTATCCGTCCAATCGCATTTTTGACCAACTGCACACACTAATGCTTTTTCCCAAATCTCATATGTAGAAGGGTCTTTTTTTGAAACAACCTTTTGTAATAGTTTGCAAAGAGTTCTATCTTTAAAAGTCATCGCGTCTTCATCCCATGCCCCTCTTGCATAAAACAGCGGAATACTTTTCATTTTATCTTTAAAATTGTGAGATTTAATCTGTTGTAGGGCTTTTTCATCAAAGGGAGATGCACCTACACAAAGTACTGCAATTTTTTTATCTAAAAGATCTAAGTAATTTTTCTTTAAAAAAGACAGACCAGCAATACCGCTTGCGTAAATCCCACCACATAATATAATTGTGTCGTAATTCTTCACCGACTCAATATTAGCTTTGGAAGTCTCCAAACAATCAAATAAAAACTCTTCAACAAGCCAATCAACATATTTCTTGGTAGTTCCATATTTTGATTGATATAGGATAAGACCTTTTTCCATATAACTCTCCTTGTATAATATAAATAATCTACACCACAACTATATCATACAAAACCGAAATCCTCAATTAGTAGTGATTAGGGCTTTTGGTTTGGTCCCGAAGGTACACCATCCCGTTGAAGTTCTTTTTGTATAAAAAAAATAACTACTTTCGTAGTTATATTTTTTGGTGCGCGTGGAGGGACTTGA
>JAVXMY010000004.1:0-176546 GCA_036646055.1 Anaerovoracaceae bacterium
GATATGAGGTGAAATACTTAAAACCATTTGATAATTTCCCGAATACTAAGCACGTGGAGACCGTAGTTCTGATATCAAGGGTAGAATAGAAAACGAGGGCTGTTGAGATAGGAGTATTAATAGGTAAAATTCCATCTATCAGTAAATTGATTTGTATAGTATAATATGTAGAATAAAGTTTATTAATGGGATGGCTAGATATGAAATGAGTAAATTCTGCCAATAGAAACATAGGTGAACAGAGAATGGAATATATACAAGTAACAAATGACAATATTGAAAAAGAACATATCTGTTGTGCAATCTCTAATAACAAAGATATTCAAGTATCCTCAAAAAAAGATTGGATGCTGAAATGTTTTGATGATGGACTAGTTTTTATTAAGAGTAAAGAGAGAGGCAAGTGTTTCATAGAATATATTCCTGCTGAAAATGCTTGGGTTCCCATTATTGCAGAAAACTATATGTACATTAACTGCTTTTGGGTATCAGGGTCATTCAAAGGACATGGTTACTCAAATGATTTGTTAAACAAGTGCATTGAGGACAGTAAGGCAAAAGGAAAATCGGGACTTTGCATCCTTTCGTCAGCAAAGAAGAAACCTTTTCTTTCTGACCCAAAACATTTGATTTATAAAGGATTTAAGGTTGCAGACAAATCAGATGCAGGAATTAATCTTATGTATCTACCCTTTGATGAGAAAACTGTTGTTCCGCAATTTACAGAAGCAGCTAAGCACCCACATATCAAAGATCAGGGGTATGTTCTTTATTACACAAATCAGTGTCCATTTAATAGGAAGTATGTCCCTATAGTAGAGCAGACATCGATAGAAAACAATATTCCCTTCAAAGCAATACGCATTGAAACAAAAGAACAGGCACAAGCAGTGCCAAGTCCTTGCACTTCTTACGCAATGTTTTTTAATGGAGAGTTCTTAACAAATGAACAACTCAATGATAAGAAGTTCTTAAAACTGGTGCAGAGCAAATAGGAACCCTTGTGTACTAGGAACCAAGAGCCAAACTATATTTTTTCGCATTTTATCATAATTTCAGTTACATATTCACTCATCTTGTTAATTGCCATTTCATTTAAGCCTTGTTCGTAGGAATAACCTGAAAGCTTCAAATTGTGTTTATTTGCATATTTTAATATTCTTTCATAGGTTTGAGGAAGTTTACTCCATTCTCCTACACAGTAAGCTCTTAGATATTGTCCACTTTCTTTTTCAAATAGCCTATTCTTCATTTTATTGGGTTGGATTTTTATGAAATAATGACTGTAATCTTCAAATAGGCCTTGCTCTAAGGAGGTAACAGGCATCATTGAGCCATAACTTGCATTAAAAATTCGATTAATACCTTCATTTCTACTAAGATTCATCACTTCTTCAAAAGCCTCCTGGTCAACTTCTTTTTCATTATTAATTGTTGTTAAAAATAAATATTCAGTCTTACAAGAAACTACATCTATTGCATTTAAGTCCATTGACTTAATAAGATTAAGGCTTAATTTTTTACTATCTAAAACATTTTTTATCTGCTTTAACTGTTTCATTTTATGGTCAATTTCTGAAGATTTTTTGGAAAGCATTGTTTCTAAATGTTCCGCATTTCGTCTTTCTGTATAGGTTTTTATTTCTTCTACACTCATTGAAAGTTCTCTAAAAGCCAAAATCATTTCAAACTCCGAGCCTTGCATATAGCTATAATATCGATATCCATTTTCTCCTTTATACTTTGGCGAGAAAAGTCCTACGCTATCATAATAGTGTAGGGTTCTTGTATTCACATTATGAATTTTAGCAAATTCTTTTATAGTTAAATATTTCATATTTTTTACCACTTCTTTCTATTGACATTACACCTACTGTAAAGTGTATCGTATATTTACAAGTTAATCAAGAAAGGAATTATTAATTATGGAAAACAGTATTATTTTTAGAAATATTGAAAAACAAGATTACAATGAAATTGCAGAAATTATCAGCGATACATGGAACTATAGGGACTTTTGTACTGAAAAAACTGCACACAAGATGGGACTGCTATATTTAGCAAGCTGTCTTTGTGCGCAAAGCTTTAATAGCGTGGCGCTGAAAGACAATGAGGTTGTGGGTGTCATTATGGGAAATGATATTAAAAATTCCCATATTATCCTTAAAAATCGAATGTTTCTTATAAAAAGTAGTATAAAAATGCTTTTGTCAAGAGATGGCAGAAAAATCGTTAATATGTTTAAGGGATTTGAAAACATCAATGAAAAATTATTGAAGGGCAGTCAAAAGACTTTTAATGGTGAACTTTCTTTCTTTGCAGTAAAAGAAAAAACACGAGGAACCGGCGTTGGCAATGATTTATATGCTAGCCTTATGGAATATTTCAAAGAGTGCGGTATAGACAATTTTTATATTTTCACAGATACTTCCTGTAATTATGGCTTTTATGAACATAAGGGTGCTGAGCGATTAGGAGAAAAAAAGATAGATTTTAAACCTTATGACAATAAAAAGATTACATTCTTCATATACAGCAATAATATAGAGATGCTTGCTGATTGAAATATGCCAAGTATCCTCCAGAGTATCCTCGCAAAAGGAGAGTCAATTACATTAAGCCAATCGTGAATTGACTTTTTGAGCATAGTAGTGTACAATAAACAAAAAATTACCACCGGGTAAGAGTGCACAAGCATTCATACACACATCGTTAGGTCATGGAAGATGTGTATATGGGTGCTTATTTTTTTGAGGTTACATGAAAAAAACAAGAATACTTACACAATACTTTACAAAGGGGGAATTGTTTCTATGGATTGGTTCGGCACTCATTATTGTGGCGTTTTTCGTACTGTTTGATAGGAGTAATTTTCTCACTCTTTTTGCATCTCTTGTTGGTGTTACATCACTTTTGATTTCTTGGATGAGAAACCCTTACAACGGGAATAAAGCAGAAGTAAAAATCAATCATTTATCTAAAAAAGAGCTTGTCGTCATGTGGCTCACTTCAGCAATTGTTACACTATTGTTTTATTTTATTTTAAAATATTTTAATACGGCGAATATTGTCCCAAGCACTATTTCCGTAATAACCAGCTTTGTTGTGGTATATCTTACCTTTCGCAGAAGCCCTCTTTTTGCACTGGGTTATGCTGCAAATGACATCGTTTTAATTATCTTATGGTCTCTGGCAATGCGGGAAGATATTTCTTATATCTCTGTTGTAGTATGCTTTATGGCATTTCTAATCAATGATATTTACGGATTTATCAACTGGAAACGCATGGGAAAGAGACAGGCGGAAAATTTATAAATTAGATTTAGGCGAAAGGAATTATTATGAGACAATTGGACGGATATGAGAAACTATAATCTTTGCATTGACACGGCTAAAATCCCAATAGAACTTGCAGTTACTATGATTGCAGCGCTTTTTGAATAGTGAAAGAGCCACCACTTTGCAGCGCTCTTTCGTTTTCTATATTCCCAAAACAGTCCAGTAAACCCTTGCAAAATTTAATTTTACTGTGGTAAACTTATTTATATATACTATTCTATAAATGAAATGGAGAAGACAAAATGAAATTAAAGAACATTTTAATTGTTGTGAAAGATATTGAGAGATCAAGGAAGTACTATCATGATTTGTTTGGGCTGGAAATGGTTCTTGATAATGATGGAAACATGATTCTTACTGAAGGTCTTGTTCTCCAGGAAATGAAATGTTGGAAAGAATTTATTAATCAGGAAGTTATCCAACAAAGCAATTCCTGCGAACTATATTTTGAAGAAACCAATCTTGAAAGTTTTATAGAAAAATTAGAAAAGCTGTATCCTGATACGGTGTATGTGAATAAGTTAATGACACATAGCTGGAAACAACAAGTAATTCGTTTTTACGATTTAGATGGAAACTTGATAGAGGTTGGAACACCTATGTAAGGAGAAACTTCTGTATTTTAATTACTACCAAAGTTAAAAGAAATATGGTAGACTATATAATGTGTTAAAAGTTGTCTTTTAACACATTATATTATTTAGAAGAGGACTACTTTGGAGAGGAGTTACTTTGGAGAGAAATTATTTGTTTGATAACTTAAAGGTCTTTTTGATTTTTACGGTTGTTTTAGTGCACTTATTAGCGGTAATAAGTAACCTTTACGAGCCAACATTTCGTTATGACGGCATAGTAAGTCTTATGATTTGTACATTTCATATGCCCTTATTTATGTTTGTTTCAGGGTATTTATCTAAAAATTTAAATAACACTTTTTTGAAGGTAAAAAACCTTATTGTATTATACGCAGTTGGACAAATTTTAATCTACCTAGTTAGAGTCAATATTTGCGGACTAGATGGATCTATTGATAGACTATTTGTACCAGCATTTTCAATGTGGTATTTATTTTCTTTAATAATATTCAAGGCATTATTACCCTTAATTGCAAAAATCAAATATCCGCTTTTAGTTATTGGATTTTTTTTGGGTTTAAGTATATATACTTCTGCTATAAATCCAGAAACAGATATCCAAAGCAGCTTATTAAAACTATGTGAATTTTCAGTGTTCTATTTTATAGGTTACTACACAACAGGAGAACAAATAGCATTTTTGAAAAGCAGAAAAAAACTACCATTTTTATTAGTCATTGGGGCATCAATCATCTCAATGGTGATTTTAATTGAGGCTAATATTATTGGCACTACACGTTTGAGATTACTATTCTTGAGAGATTTACCTACGGAATATTTCCAAGTTGGTGGCTTTATATACTTGTTATATATATATACTTTTTTTATTTCAGTTTCATTAGGAATTGCAATTATTGCTTTATTTCCTGCCAAGGAAAATGATCTTTCTCAATGGGGAAGAAACACGTCTTTAGTATATATCTGCCAAGCAATGCTGTTTTTTATGTGGAGAGAAGAAATCTTAGACATTTTTTTAGTTACAAGCGAAGAAAAATTAAATATGATAGCAGTATTATTAAGTTTTCTATGCGTAATTATTTTTGGAGAACCTCACATTACTAGATGGTTTTCAATATTTTTAAATTTCATTAGAAGAGTCGTTTTTTTAGAGTTTATATATATGGATAGAAAAAATAAACGAAAGGAATTAAAATGAAAAAATTTATTGCAGAATTTTTAGGTACATTTATTTTAGTATTTATTGGATGCGGAGCTATGGTTGCCATTAATGCTCTTGTTGCTGGCATGGGACTTACAATTCCACTTGGATTTTCAGCGCTTACAGTTGCACTTGCCTTCGGTTTAGCCTTGGCACTTGGGTATGAATCTTTTGGGACAATATCAGGAGGACATATGAATCCGGCCTTAACCATTGCAGCATATATTGATGGAAGAATGGAGTCCATTAAGCAAACTTGCGGCTATATTATTGCACAGTTTGCAGGAGGGATAGCAGCAGGTTGTATACTTTACCTTGTAACAGCTCAAAAAGCATCTCTAGGCCAGAATGGTTACAGTTATAATAGTGCATTACAAGTCAACGAAACTACGGCGATAATAATAGAGTTATTGTTAACTTTTTTCTTTGTATCCTTTTATCTCTTTAGGACAAAAACCGCTCAGCACGGTTCTTTGGATGGAATAGTAATAGGTTTAGCCTTTGCAGCGTGTTATATTGTTGCTCTACCATTTACAGGAGCATCATTAAACCCAGCAAGAAGTTTAGGACCGGCAATATTTGTTGGAGATCAAGCTTTAAGACAGGTATGGATATTTATATTAGTACCAGTTGTTGCTGGAATACTTGCAGCGTTGGTATACAAATATTTAACTAAAGCAGAAGTTACAAAAGAAAAACCAAAAGATAAAGCCATTGCAGATGATGATTCAAAAGATGAAAGCCATAATATAGTAGAACCGGAAATAGAAACTCATATGGACTATTATAACATCGAATTAATTAAAGCAATTGAAGAAGCTAGAAAAGAAAAATAAGCATAAAAAAAAGGTGTGAAATAATTCACACCTTTTTTTATTTTGTTTTTTTCATTTCTTCAAATAATGTAGTTAATGCTTTGGCATAGTCATAGGCATTTTCTATATTAATACCAATTGAAATCATATTTGCTTTTTTATTAATTTGATGCATATATGCCATTTCAGATTCTACAAAGTTGTAACGAGGTGTTGGATCCATTGAATGCTTCTTTAGTACACTTTGTACGAACTGGGTAAATTCGCTTTGAATAGGCTCTTCAACAGTGCCTTTAACATCTGCCTCCCATAAAGGGTATCTAACTTTTTTTGTAATATTAAAGTCGGACAGATTGGCAATGGTCTTAAAGGAAGAATCCATTTCCTTTGAAACGTCCTTATCGACAGTTCTAGCCATTATATCTAGTGTTGCATCTTGTGTAGTGTCAATTGATGCAATTGTTGTTAAAGCTAAAGTATCGCCTTCGTAGTCCTCTTCAGTAGTGGCATAAACCCCATCTACTAAAGTATACAGTAAACTTAGTAGTCTAGAAGTATCGTCTAGGGATATAACTCTATCTGGAACAGCAACTTCTTCATATTCAAAAGTTGCTTCTGCATCTCTGTTTCTATTTTTGTCTTTAAAACTGTTTTTTGATGCTTCTAGCTTAGAAGTAAATTTAGTTTGATTACTTTCATCTATTACTACTAAAGCCTTACAATTAGTAGGGTAGTCGGTTATATTGTTTGAACTAGTAAACTCTGCAATCTCCATAACAGTTCCTGAAGCTTTGGCACTTGCCAGTAAATCTCCAATAAAAACAATAGGATTTGTATGTTTAGAACTTCGATCTCCGGAATCATCAGCTTTTAAGTTTGCTATTTCTATTTTATATGCCTTAGTTCCACTTGGATAGTTATAAGTTAATGGTTTAGATACACGATATGTTTTTGTAAAGGCACTACCATTAAATAAAGCTGATTTGTTCCAATGTGTAAGATTAATAATATTATCAGTATCAATATCAGCTTTTTTTAAAGTTGAACTAGCAGATGTGCTCTTCTTATTTTCAGGCGTAATAAGCAAGTTGATATCTCCATGATTACTACTATTTATAAGTGTAGCAAAAGCTATAGCTGAAACTTGTGCTGATTTTTTTTTGTCCGATAGAGAGTAACTAATATGTAATGTTGTTGAATCTGCATCCTTGTAACC
Source organism: Anaerovoracaceae bacterium (assembly GCA_036646055.1). Classification (GTDB taxonomy): domain Bacteria; phylum Bacillota; class Clostridia; order Peptostreptococcales; family Anaerovoracaceae; genus JAVWMQ01. The sequence continues at coordinate 7,165 of JAVXMY010000004.1, forward strand.
ATCTACTGCTTTAAACTTTGTAAGTAGTAGATTATTTCCTAAATCATTAACTGTTAATGATTTAGAAGTTAAGAAGTTTTTAATTGTATTACTTAACTGTTTTTCAGTATTGCTATTATCATATTTGATACGTAAATCTTCATAAAAATCAAAGATATTTGATTTTAAAGTATTTTCGCTATCTTCAATTTTTTCGTTACTTGATAGTGAAGATATAATAAAAGGTGAAATACCAATTAAAACTATTACTATTATAATTATTATTTTTTTAGTGTTCATTATTTGTTTCCTCATTTATAAATATATCTTTAGTATTATATCATGATACATAAAAAATTTGAACATAATATGATTTCAAAAATACAAATATTACAATTTTTTTATTTAAAAAAATCTAGTTATTGCAATAACAAGGGTTAAGGAATTTTGGGTTACTTAATGTTTTTTTACTACAAAATCAGGATTATTTTCTTATTGACATCAATCCTATATGGGGTATAATTTATTTGTGACTAAAAATAGACACTAGATATTGTAGATAATATCTAAAAGGGAAATTGGAGAAAAAAACGATTCGGAGGGGGATAAATGAACTCTATTTTAAAGATTATAAAAAGAGACGGAAGAACAGATGAGTTCGATATTGATAAAATTGCACTTGCCATCTACAAGGCAGCTGAAGTTTTAGGCGGTAGAGATAAAGAAATGGCGAACTACCTAGCTAGACAGGTAGAACTATATTTAATTGAAAAATGTCATAACAATACACCTACAGTTGAAGAAATTCAAGATGCTGTTGAAAAAATATTAATTGAAAACGGACATGCAAGAACAGCTAAAGAATTCATTTTGTATAGATCAGAACGTACAAGAGTAAGAGATATGAATACTAGATTAATGAAAATCTATGAGGATCTTACTTTTAAAGATGCGGCAGATAATGATATTAAAAGAGAAAATGCTAATATTGATGGCGACACAGCTATGGGAACAATGCTTAAGTATGGTTCTGAAGGGGCTAAACAGTTCTATGAAATGTTTGTTTTAAAACCGGAGCATAGCAAAGCTCATAAAAATGGGGATATTCATATTCATGATTTGGATTTTTTAACTCTAACAACTACATGTTGTCAAATAGATTTAGATAAATTGTTTGATGGCGGATTTAGTACTGGTCATGGTTTTCTTAGAGAACCTAATGATATTCAAAGTTACTCAGCATTAGCTTGTATTGCAATACAGTCAAACCAAAATGATCAACACGGTGGTCAGAGTATTCCTTATTTTGATTTTGGTATGGCTAATGGAGTTAAAAAGACTTTTAGAAGATTATATTGGACAAATCTTGGTAAATTAATTGATATGGAATTAGACCAAGAAGTTAATGTAGATAAAGTTAAAGAAATTGGCAAAAACATTTTGGTAAAAGAAAATGTATATCCAACTATTTTAAATGATAATAATTACTTGGAACTAGAAAGTCCATTTATACTTCCATTAATTGATGATGCAGCTAAAGTAGAAAAGTTACAAGCAAAGGCAATGAAGTATGCAAATGTAGAAATAAAGAGAGCCGTTTATCAGGCTATGGAAGCTTTTGTGCATAATTTAAACACAATGCACTCAAGAGCTGGTGCACAGATTCCATTCTCTTCTATTAATTATGGAACTGATACATCTCCTGAAGGTAGATTGATTATTGAAGGAGTATTACTTGCAACAGAAGCTGGACTTGGAAATGGTGAAACACCAATTTTCCCAATTCATATATTTAAAATTAAAGAAGGAATAAACTACAATCCGGAAGATCCAAACTACGATTTATTTAAATTGGCTTGTAGAGTTTCTGCCAAACGTTTATTCCCTAACTTTTCATTTATTGATGCTCCATTTAACTTGGAATATTATAAGGAAGGTGATCCAAATACAGAATGTGCATATATGGGATGTAGAACTAGGGTAATAGGAAATGTTTACGATCCAGATAGAGAAATTGTAGGCGGAAGAGGGAACTTGAGTTTCACTTCTATTAACTTACCTAGAATTGCAATTAAGGCCCATGGAAGTATTGAGTTTTTCTTTGAAGAACTAGAAAGAAAAATGGACCTATGTATAGATCAGCTTATGGAAAGATATAAAATCCAAGCATCTAAAAAAGTTAAGAACTATCCTTTCTTAATGGGTGAAGGTGTATGGATTGATTCTGAAAATCTAAAGCCAAATGACAGTGTTGCTGAAGTGTTGAAACACGGTACCTTATCAATTGGATTTATTGGATTAGCAGAAACTCTTAAGGCTTTGATTGGAACCCATCATGGCGAATCTAAAGAGGCGCAGATTTTAGGACTAGAAATTATTGGATTTATGAGAAAACGTCTAGATGACGAAGCAAGAAAGACAGGATTTAACTACTCATTATTAGGAACACCTGCAGAAGGACTTTCAGGAAGATTTGTAAGAATGGATAGAGAAAAGTTCGGAACTATAGAAGGTGTTACAGATAGAGAATATTACACAAATTCATTCCATATTCCTGTTTACTTTGACATTAATGCTTATGATAAGATTAAACTTGAGGCACCTTACCACGCACTAACAAATGCAGGTCACATTTCATATGTTGAGCTTGATGGTGATCCAATGAAGAACCTTGAAGCCTTCGAACAGGTTGTTAGATGTATGAAAGAAAGCGGAATTGGATATGGATCTATTAACCACCCTGTTGATAGAGACCCTGTTTGTGGATATACTGGAATCATTGACAATGCTTGTCCTTGTTGTGGTAGAACAGAGGATGACAATGAAGGTTTTGAAAGAATCAGAAGAATTACAGGTTACTTAGTTGGAACTGTTGATAGATTTAATAATGCTAAAACAGCTGAAGTTAATGATAGGGTTAAACACTCATTAAATAGTGAAATGGAAGAAATATAAATGGATACAATAAATCTAGCTGGGATTGTTCGTGAATCAATTACAGATGGTCCAGGGATTAGGTTTGCAGTATTTTGTCAGGGATGTACTCACCATTGCCCAGGTTGTCATAATGAAGAGACTTGGGCAATAGGTGGTGGTAAAGACGTAACCATAGACAAGATTATGGAAGAGATTAAAAAGGACCCAATTTTATCTGGAGTTACTTTTTCCGGTGGTGAACCATTTTTGCAAGCTGAAGGATTCTTGGAACTTGCCAAAAGGATTAAAAGTGAAACAAAACTAAATATAATGATATTTACAGGATTTTTAATTGAAGAATTAAAAGAAAAAGATAATGACAGCATAAAACAGCTAATATCTTTAGCCGATTATATTGTAGATGGCAAATTTGTTTTAGCCCAAAAAGATCTAACACTTAAATATCGTGGTAGTTCAAATCAGAGAATTATAGACGTTAAGGAAAGTATAAAAAATCATAAACTAATGCTTGCAAAGGAATATATGGTATGATATACTATCTCTTGTTCGAATGAAATTCAGAGCTTAACGGCTTTAAATATTTAAATTAAGAAGGAGGTGCGGCAAATGTCAAGAAAATGCGAAATTTGCGGTAAAGGACAGGTTTCTGGAAATAATGTTTCACATTCTAACAGACACACTAGAAGAAAATGGAATGCAAATATTCAGACTGTAAGAATTGAAGAAGAAGGCAGAGTTAGAAAAGCTAATGTATGTACAAGATGCATTAGATCAAACAAAGTTAACCGCGCCAACTAATTTGGAAAGAATAATTCTGTGCTTTGCACAGAATTTATTTTTTTATATAAACATTATTTGTGAGGTGTTATGATGCCAGAAAATTATAGAGAAAAAACCAATCTTGGAGATATTGTTATTCCAAGAAGTTTAATCGCAGATATAGTAGTTGACCAAATGAGGCCTTTTAAGAATAAGGTTTTTTTAACTAATAACAAAGGTAAAATTCCAAATATAGTTACACGTACTTTTAGTGCAGTTACGCCTAGCAACATTCATATTAATATTGATGAAAAAAATATAGATATTAAATTTTATGTTGTAATTAAGTTTGGTATTAGTATTAGTCAAACTATTAATGAGTTAATTGATAATATTAAAAATAGAATAACAGCAAATATTGGAGTAGCACCTAAAAGTGTTTCAGTAATTGTTACAGGAACAATGTCAAAGAATATCGCCAAGAGAAATATTGAGGTTAAGAAAAATTATGACATCGATTAGTGATAGTATTTCTACACTGAAGGGAATAGGGCCTAAAAAGGAAAGTCTATTTGCACTTATGGGCATTAATACTTTAGGAGACTTAGTTAATCACTTTCCTTATACTTATCAAGACAGACGCATATTTAATAACATTTCAGACCTTACAGAGGGAAGTATAGCTCACATTAAATGTAAGGTTACTTTGGTTGTAACAGATAAATATAGAAAAAACAAAAAACAAAATCTTCGTATTCTTGTTTCAGATGAAACAGGGTCTTTAGATGTTGTTTTTTTTAATGCAAATTATTTGTTAAATACTATTAAGGTTGGCGATCCAATTGTTTTATATGGAAGAGCTTCAATTAATCGAGGCAAAGTTCAGCTGACACATCCAGAAATAACTAATCTAAAAATGGAAAAATATCAACCAAAGATTTTACCTATATATAGAACTATAAAAGGCATATCTCAAAAAGAAATAAGAAAAAACATAGACTTAATTCTTGAAAACCAACTTGAGTTTGAAGAAGAACTGCCTTTGGAAATAGTAAAGAAAAACAAACTTTGCCCTAGGGACTTTGCCATAAATAACCTTCATCATCCTCAATCCAAAGAACACCTTAAGGTGGCTAAATTCAGGATGATATTTGAAGAACTATTTGTACTTCAACTTGGACTTACCATGATGAAAAGGGGCGTAGTAGATGGTATTCCTCTAACAGCAGACCATGAAGAGTTTATAAAACTTCTACCATACGAATTAACTAGGGATCAGCAAAAGGTTGTTGATGAAATTACCAGTGATTTATGTAGTAATAAGGCAATGAACAGGTTGCTACAAGGAGACGTTGGCTCTGGTAAAACAGTTGTAGCAGAAATAGCTTTGTATAAAACGGTTAAATCCGGCTTTCAAGGTGGATTTATGGCTCCCACAGAAATCCTTGCAAACCAGCATTATGAATCATTGAAGGCTCATTTTGAACCTTTGGGTATAACTGTAGGATTGCTTACTGGATCAATGAAGGAAAAAGAAAAAGAAAATACGGTATTACAACTAGTAGAACAAAAAATAGATATAATTGTAGGAACCCATGCTTTAATTCAGGAAAAGGTTTCCTTTGGAAAACTAGGACTAGTTATTACAGATGAACAACATCGTTTTGGAGTAAATCAAAGAGCTATTTTATCAGAAAAAGGTGGCAATCCACATATTCTAGTAATGACTGCAACGCCAATACCGAGAACCTTAGCAGTGGTCCTTTATAGTGATTTATCAATATCGACAATAAAAGAACTTCCAAAGGGACGAAAAAAAATAATTACGGAAATAAATTCAAAATCCAAAACCAGGAATTCTTATGATAGCTTAATTGATCAAATTAAACTAGGTCACCAGGGCTATGTTGTTTGCCCACTAATAGAAGAGTCTGAAGTAATAGATGCAAATTCTGCAATAGAAGTTTATGAAAAACTTAAAATCCAATACAAAGAATTAAATATAGGTTTAGTTCATGGACAAATGAAACAAAGTGATAAAGACTCTATTATGTTAAGCTTTAAAAATAAGGAAATAGATATTTTAGTTTCAACAGTTGTCATAGAAGTTGGCATAGATGTACCAAACGCTACAGTAATGATTATAGAAAATGCAGAAAGGTTTGGACTAGCCCAGTTACATCAGCTACGAGGAAGAGTTGGTAGAGGACAAGATCAATCATATTGTTATTTAAACAACTATAGTGACGGGGAAATCTCAAAAAAGCGTTTAAAAGTAATTGCCTCTTCAACTGACGGTTTTTATATCTCCGAAAAAGATATGGAACTTAGAGGGCCGGGAGAAATCTTTGGAACAAGGCAACATGGAATACCTGATATGGAATTTGCCGATTTAGTCAGACACATTGATTTGCTAGAAACAATTAGAGAGCAAATTACTGACTTAGAAGAAATAGATGAAAAAATATTGAAAAAAGTTGAGAAAATATTTGGAAAAAATGTTAATATAAAATTATAGAAAGCAGAGGATACATATGAGAATAATAGCAGGGGATTTAAAAGGCAGAAAACTAGAAACACCATTAGACAAAAAAGTAAGACCAACGACAGACAAGGTTAAAGAAGCTATGTTTTCTATTCTAATGAATAATACATATGACCGTGTATTTTGTGATTTGTTTGCAGGAACAGGAAATCTAGGCCTTGAAGCCTTATCTAGAGGAGCAAAATTCTGTTATTTTGGTGATAGCTCAAACGAAAGCATTAGGCTGCTTAAAACCAATATAGAGCACTGCAAAGTAACAGACAATGTAAGAATAATTCATGGTGACTACACTAGGACATTAGATAATATTCCGGAAAAGGTTGATGTATTTTTGGTAGACCCGCCATATAACAAGGATTTAGTTGAAAAGGTTATGGAAAAAATCGCTCAAAGCAGTTTGCTTGCAGAAGAGGGATTAATCCTTGTGGAACATCCAAAAGAAGAGGTTTTAGAAGAAACTTATGGCTCCTATACTTTGATTAAAGAGAAAAAATATGGTAGAGTTGTACTTTCAATTTATATGTGATATTATAAATAAAAGTTATGGAGGGAAAAAATGAACAAAGCTTTATATGCAGGCTCCTTTGATCCACTAACTAGTGGTCATTACAATTTAATTAAAAGAGCGGCAAAACTATGTGATGAATTAGTGGTTGGAGTTATAGAGAATCCTCAAAAAGAACCATATTTTTCTTCTGAAGATAGGGTTAAATTAATTGAAGAAGCGGTAAAAGGTTTACCAAATGTTAAGGCAGATGCATTCTCTGGATTATTAGCTGACTATGTTAACCAAAATGGATTTAATATGGTGGTTAGAGGTCTTAGAGGAAACACTGATTTTGATTATGAATTACAAATGGCTCATATGAATGCTAGATTATTTGAAGAAAAGGTGGAAACAATTTTTCTTATGACTGATACAAGGTACTCTTTTATTAGTTCTAGTATGGCTAAAGAAGTATTTAATTTAGGCGGAAATATAGAAGGGCTAGTTCCCGACAATGTATTAAAAGCAATGGAGGATAAATAAATGAAGATTTTAGACTTAATAAATGAGATTGATGAAATTATTGAGACGTCATCAAGCGTGCCATTAACAGGGAAAATAATGGTTGATGCAGATGAACTTGCAGAAATTGCCAAAGACATCAAAGAATCATTACCTGACGAAATACATCAAGCTCAATGGATTCAGTCAGAAAAAGACAGAATTCTAGACGAAGCTAAAAAAGAGTATGATGTAATTGTAACTGAAGCAAAAAGACATGCTGAAGGACTAGTGGAAAAAGACGAAATTCTAATTAGAGCCAGAAGAAGAGCAGAAGAGCTAATGCAGGTTACTGAAGCCAATGTTAAGCAACTAAAAATGAGTACTTATGACTATGTTGATGGTATTTTATTTAGTTTCCAGCAGAGAATTGAACAGCTTAATAATGTGTATTTTTCAGAGTTGTTTAATAATATTGACTCAACCTTTGCACAGGTTAACAGCATTATTGGTGCAAATAGAGATGAAATAAAGGATATGGCATACAAGACTTCAATGGGAACAGACATGAAACTTGTAGACAATAATTTAGAAGATGGAGAATAAAAAAGTTCTTGGAATAGTAGCTGAGTATAATCCCTTTCATACAGGACATAAATATCATATTTTAGAATCCAAAGAGAAAACTGGTGCGGAATATGTTGTTGCTGTTATGAGTGGTAATTTTACTCAGCGAGGTGAACCTTCTCTTTTGAACAAATGGAAGAGAAGTGAACTTGCAATTAAAGCAGGGGTTGATTTAGTAATTGAATTACCCTTTGTTTTTGCGTGTAATAGCGCTGAATATTTTGCCAAGGGTAGCGTTGGTGTTTTAAATGGTCTTGGGATAATTGATTACTTATCTTTTGGAAGTGAATCAGGTAGCCTTGAAGATTTATCTAAAACAGCAGATTTACTTTTAAAGGAATCTGATGAATTTAAGGAGAAACTTCAACTGTTTTTGAAAAAAGGAGATAGTTTTCCTAAGGCTAGGGCTAAGGCTTTAGGCCATTATGGTAAGTTTCTAAATGATCCAAATAACCTTTTGGCTATTGAATACTTAAAGGAATTGAAGGCTTTAAATTCTAATATTAAGCCAATGACTATTTTGCGAAAGGGCAGTGATTACAACTCTGATAAATTAGGGGCTTTGTTTTCAAGCGCTAATGGCATACGAAAATCTATAGAAAATAAGGATAAAACAGCCGCTGGGCGATTTTTGCCAGAAGAAATAAGAGAAGATATTCTTAATGAAGAAAGGTTTTCTTTTGTAAATGATCAAAAATACTTTCAATGTTTAAAGTTTATTTTTTTGAGAGATAATAAGTTTGGAGAGATTTTTAGTTGTTCTGAGGGTCTTGAGAATATTGTTTCTCGGGAGATTCGTAATGTTGGTAATATTGAGGAGTTAATTGATAAGTTAAAGTCTAAGCGGTATACAAGGACTCGTATTATGCGGTTTTTGGCTCATTCTCTTGTTGGTTTATACAAGGGGGCATCTTTGGATTTATTTGGTCATGTTTTGGCTTTTAATGACAGGGGTGCGAAAATTTTAAGGGAAATTAAGGTTAGAGAATGTAATGATATTCCAATTATTCAAAAGGTGAATAAAGCCAATGTTGAGTTAATGGGGTTAGATATTGTTGCTTCAGATTTATATAATCACATTTATGGTCTTGATACTTATTTGTATTCTGACTTTGTGAAAAAACCTTTTATTGATAAAAGTTATTGATTTTTCAATGCTTATCATATATAATATTTTAATGTGTTTAACACAATAAATTAGTATTTCAAAATTTTATTATTTATAATATGGAGGATAATTAAATGAAAATTTTAGTAATCAACTGTGGTAGTTCTTCACTTAAGTATCAGGTTCTTGATATGAACGGAGAAATTCTACTAGCTAAAGGTTTAGTTGAAAGAATCGGAATGGATGGATCTATCATCACTCACGAAAAAATCGGAATGGATAAGATCAAAAATGAAACACCTATGGAAACTCATAAGGAAGCAATCGGTCTTGTATTAGAAGCTGTTGCTCACAAAGACCATGGTGTAGTTAAAGATATGGCTGAAATCGGAGCTGTAGGTCACAGAGTTGTTCACGCTGGTGAAAAATTTGCTAAATCAGTTTTAATTACTGATGAAGTTGTTAAAGCTTTAGAAGAGTGTATCGAATTAGCACCTCTTCACAACCCACCTAACTTATTAGGTATTGCTGCTTGTAAGGAATTAATGCCAAAGACACCAATGGTAGGTGTATTTGATACTGCATTCCACCAGACAATGCCACCAGAATCATACATTTATGCTCTTCCATACGAATACTATGAAAAACATGGAATCAGAAGATATGGATTCCACGGAACTTCTCATAAATATGTAGCTCAGAGATGTGCTGACATTATGAATGTTAACTTAGATGACTTAAAAATCATTACTTGTCACTTAGGAAATGGTGCTTCTGTATCAGCTATTAAGAGAGGCGTTTGTATTGATACATCAATGGGATTCACTCCTCTTGAAGGTCTTGTAATGGGTACTCGTTCTGGAGATATTGACCCAGCTATCGTTACTTACATTAGACAAAAAGAAGGTCTAGAACAGGGTGTTGCTAATGAGATTCTAAATAAGAAATCTGGAGTACTTGGTATTTCAGGCGTTTCTTCTGACTTTAGAGATCTTGAAGCTGCAGCTGAAGAAGGAAATGAAAGAGCTCAGTTAGCTATTAAGGTTTTTGCTCACAAAGTAAGATTCTATATCGGTGCTTATATTGCTGAAATGAATGGTGTAGATGCTATTGTATTTACTGCTGGTGTTGGTGAAAACGATATCGCTATGAGAGACATTATTTGCAACGATTTAGGAAACTTGGGAATCAAGCTTGATCTTGTTAAGAACAAGACTAGAGGTAAGGAAACTATTATTTCTAGAGATGACTCTAAGGTTAAATTAATTCTTATTCCAACTGATGAAGAGTTAATGATTGCTAGAGATACAAAAGATATCGTATCAGCTCTTAAATAATTGTTGACAACGTAAATGTATTGAGATATACTTTAATAGTTGCGAAAATAAAAATAATTTTTTATATACACAAATAAATTTAAGGAGGTGTAGAAATGGCAGTACCTAAGAGAAAAACATCTAAAGCTAAGAGAGACAGTAGAAGAGCTCCAAATATGAAGAAAACAGCTCCAGGACTTTCAATTTGTCCTCAGTGTCATGAGCCTAAGCTTCCACATAGAGTTTGCCCTAATTGTAATTACTACGATGGCAAAGATGTAGTAGCTGAATAATATTGAAATTAAAAACACACACAGTCGTGTGTGTTTTTTATTTTCAAATAAAGAAAAATTAAAGAGGTTTGGAACAATAAAAAAATAAATAAATAAATAATTTCCAATATGACACTTTGTTAACTGAAAAGTCACGTCCTTGTCACTATGATGTTCTATAATAAAGATGTGTTAAAGATACTAAAAGAAAGAAAGTATTGTACATTGTACGAACACAGGATTTTCCAAATCCTTAAAAAATGGAAAACCTCTCTAAATAACGACTCGGAAAAAAACGGCTATGCCGTTTTTTTTCTATCTAAAAATAGGCCTGGGAATTAAATCCTAGGCCTATTTATATATCTTCAATATATGAATATGTTAGATAAAACAATTATTTATCTAATAATAATTCTGCGATCTGTATTGTGTTAGTTGCAGCTCCTTTACGGATGTTATCTGCTACACACCATAGATTTATACCGTTATCTACAGAAAAGTCTCTACGAATTCTTCCAACATATACTTTGTCTGAACCTGCTGCTGCTCTAGCAAGTGGGTAAACACTGTTTTCTGGATCGTCTTGGATTACAATGCCAGGTGCATCTGCAAGGCATTGACGCAATTCGTCTAAATCGAACTCTTTGTTAAATTCTATATTAATAGATTCGCTGTGTGAATCGAAAACTGGAACACGAACTGTTGTTGCTGTTACTTTAATGCTATCATCTCCAAGAATCTTATTAGTTTCGTTGATCATTTTCATTTCTTCTTTTGTATATCCATTTGGTTCGAATACATCAATCTGAGGAATACAGTTACCTGAAATTGGGTGAGGGTAAGCATTTGTTGTGTCGTTACCTGCCATTCCGTTTTTAAGATCTTCTATACCCTTAACACCTGAACCTGAAACGGCTTGGTATGTTGAGTAGATTACTCTTTTGATGCCGTATTTTTCCTGTAAAGGTCTTAATACAACCATAGCTTGAATAGTAGAACAGTTTGGATTGGCAATAATTCCATTATTCCAATCAATGTCTGAAGGGTTAACTTCTGGAACAACTAATGGAGTTTTTTCATCCATTCTCCACTGGCTGCTATTATCAACTACAGTTACTCCTTTAGAAGCAGCTATTGGTGCAAACTTTTCACTAACTGATCCCCCAGCTGAAAATAATGCGATATCAATATCTTTATCAAATGAACTTTCAGTAAGTTCTTCGATTACATAGTCTTTACCTTTAAAGGTTATAGTTTTCCCAGCAGACTTCTTAGAAGCCATCATATATATATTCTCGAATGGAAAATCTCTTTCTTCAAGAACTTTTAAAAAAGTTGAACCTACAACACCTGTGGCTCCAACTAAAGCTACATTTGGTTTTTTACTCATTATTATTTCCTCCTATTTGCTAAAATATAAACATCTTTTTAGTATAACATTAATATAGAGTGTATTCAAGTGTTGAAATCTTGTCACTTAAAGGGCATATCTACTATTCAATAATGCAATCTTATATGTTTTGTGGTATAATATTAAAGTTAAAAAAGAAAACAATTAGGAGGCAATTATTTTGGAAACACTTACAATTTTACAAGCTGCTTTTTTGGGATTAATTCAAGGATTAGCAGAATTTTTACCAGTTAGTAGTTCTGGACATTTAGCAATTATTCAACATTTCTTTGAAGTTAAAGGGGATGATGTTTTAATATTTACCGTATTATTACATGTTGGAACATTGATTTCAGTATTTATTATTTACTGGAAAGATATTTGGGAACTAATTATTGAATTAGGTTATACTATTAAGGACATATTTACAGGTAAAGGTTTAAGAATAGACTCAAGCGATACTAGAAAATTTGGATTTTTAATTATTGTAGCCACAATACCAACTGCAATTATAGGACTTTTATTTAATGACTTGTTTACAAGTTTTTATGGAAATTTAGTTGCAATAGGCATAGGCCTTGTCTTTACAGGAACAATTTTATTTATCGCTAATAGACTTGGACAGGGTAAAGTACAGATAAAAAACATGAATTTTAGAAATGCTATTTTTGTAGGAATTATGCAAGGAATTGCAATTACACCAGGTGTATCAAGATCAGGTTCTACTTTGTTTGGTAGTTTGGTTTGTAATATTAATAGAGAACTGGCAGTTAAGTATGCTTTTTTAATTTCTATACCTTCAATTTTAGGATCAGCAATTTTAGAAGCACCAAAAGCTTTTTTACAGGGGCTTGATATGACGATTATGTTACCAATTCTTGTAGGTGTAGTAGTTGCTACTGTTTCGGGTATTGTTGCAATTAAAACTATGATTAAAGTAGTAACAAAAAATAGATTAAGTTATTTCTCATACTATACTTGGATTTTAGGAGTTTTAACAATTGGCTATGGACTATTTATAGCATAGCAATTGATTATATCGTTGGAGAGGTATTATGGCTGAAAAAAAGCGCAAACCAGGAAGACCGCCTGGTTCAAAAAATAAGAATACAAAGAAAAAACCTGCAACAGCTAAAGCTAAATCATCGGTTAAAAATGACAAGTCTTCAAGACTAAAGGATGAAATAGCAGCAATAATTATGTTAGCTATTGGAGTTTTTTTTGCGATTGCAATGCATACTGAATTGGCTGGCCAGGTGGGCATTATTATAAGCCATTTTCTAAAAGGCATGTTTGGTCATGGCGGTTATATTTTACCTTACTTTTTGATTTTATATAGTATGCTTATATTTTTTAAGGCTAATAGACCAGTTAGAACAAGGACTATAATTTTGATTATGATTATATTTTTGTTTATGGATTTGATTAATGCAGAAAGATTTATTACCAGTTTAACACCTGATGGATCAACTATATCTGAAGTGTATGACAATGGAGTACTTTTGAATAATGGTGGGCTCTTTGGAATGTATGTAGGTGCATTGTTTAAAAAATTAGTTGGTAGTACTGGAATATATATTATTTCTATTGTGGGAATATTAGTTAGTTTACTATTAATAGTAAATACACCTATGTCTGCAGCTTACGATAAAGCTAAAGCCAAAAAAGCCGAAAAGGAAAAACGTAAGGAAGCAATATTAGCTGAGAAGGAAAAAAATCAAGTTGAAATGCAATTTGATTCTAAAACAAACGAAGTCAATTATATTGATTCTTTGAATCCAAGTGGCAATGTTATATATACAAAGGAATCAAAAAAGAAGAAAAAATCAATTTTAAACTTGTTAACAAACGATCCAAATTATGGCCTTGAAAAACCAGATAAGGTTGATAAATTAGAGCAATCCTTTGAAAAAGCAAAAAAAGAAAAGTTTGGATTAGATAATATAGATAGTATAGACAATATCAAAGTTGTTGACGGAACACTTGCTACAACAGGCCTAATGGACGAAAAGGTTAAAACTAAAGATGTTATAAAGGCGAAAAAGGATTTAGAAGATGAAATTTCCGAAATTAATAATTCTAAAAGTACTAATTATATTATGCCGCCTTTAAGCTTATTATCTGTTCCAAAGAAGAAAAACGTAGGAAGGTCCTCAAATAATGACTTACTTGAAAGTGCAAAAATGCTTGAAGACACATTGAAGAGCTTTAATGTTAGTGCTAATGTAATTAATGTAACTAAAGGATCTTCAGTTACACGATATGAAATTCAACCGTCAGTAGGGGTTAAAGTTAGTAGTATTGTTAGGCTTGCAGATGATATTGCATTAAATTTGAGAGCAAGAAGCATTCGTATTGAAGCACCTATTCCTGGAAAAGCAGCAGTAGGTATTGAAGTAGAAAATGAAAATCGAGAAATGGTATCAATAAGTGAAATCATATCTTCAAAGGAATTTATAGATCAAGAATCTAAACTTGTATTTGCAGTTGGAAAAGATATTGGAGGAAAACCTATTGTTAGTGACCTTGGTAAAATGCCGCATTTACTAATTGCGGGAGCTACTGGCTCTGGTAAGAGTGTGTGTATTAATACAATTATTGCAAGTATTTTGTATAAGGCAAGTCCTGATGAAGTTAAAATGGTTCTTATTGATCCTAAAATGGTTGAACTTGGTAACTATAACGGCATTCCTCATCTTTTAATACCAGTTGTAACTGATCCGACTAAAGCAGCAGCAGCTTTAAATTGGGCAGTAGCAGAAATGACCAATAGATATAAAAAATTTGCTAAATCTGGTGTTAGAGGCATTAAAGGCTATAATGCTTTAATGAAGAAAAAAGGAGAAACAGCTGAAATTTTACCTAAAATAGTTGTTGTAATTGATGAACTTGCTGATTTAATGATGGTAGCTAGTAATCAAGTTGAAGATTCTATTTGTAGAATAGCTCAACTTGCTAGAGCTGCAGGCATGCACTTGATTGTTGCAACGCAAAGACCTTCAGTTGATGTTATAACAGGTTTAATTAAAGCCAATATTCCATCTAGAATTGCATTTATGGTTTCATCTCAAATAGACTCAAGAACAATTATTGATATGCCAGGAGCTGAAAAACTTGTTGGTAATGGAGATATGTTATTTAAACCTCAAGATTTAAATAAACCTTTGAGAGTACAAGGACCATTTATTTCCGATAATGAAGTAAGAGATTTAATCGATTTTGTTAAAGAACAAAACGAAGAAGAGGTTGTATATAATACGGAAATTTTAGATCATATTGAGAAAAATCCTAATTCCAAAAGTAATGAGGACAATGATGAACTATTAGACGATGCTATAGAATGTGTTGTAAATGCAGGTCAAGCTTCAGTTTCTATGTTACAAAGAAGATTTAGAATTGGGTACAATAGAGCGGCTCGAATTATTGATATAATGGAGAGTAGAGGAATTGTTGGACCTCAAGATGGATCTAGACCTAGAAGTGTTAACTTAAATATGACTAATAATGATGATTTATCAAATGATGAATAATGAAAGGAAATTATGAATATATATATTGAAACATTAGGATGCCCCAAAAACTTTAATGATTCTGAAGTTTGTGCAGGAATATTAAAGGCAGCGGGAAACAAAGTATGTGATAATATTGACCATGCAAACGTTATAATTATAAATACATGTGGATTTATTAACGACGCAAAAAAAGAATCTATTGCAAAAATTTTCGAACTAGCAGAGTACGAAGATAAAATTCTTGTAGTTAGTGGTTGTTTAAGCAAAAGGTATGCAACAGAATTGTTTGAAGAAATGCCTGAGGTAGATGTTTTTATTGGTGTTAATGAATATGATGAACTACCTAATATATTGGATAACTTTGATGGAACTAGAATTTTAAGTGTTAAGGAATTTCAGATTGAACTTGAATCTTCACAGAGGGCAGTATTAGAGAACAACTATACTAGAACTATTAAAATATCTGAGGGATGTGACAACAAATGTGCCTACTGTATAATTCCTTCAATTAGAGGGCCATATAGATCTAGACCTATAGAAAACATTATTAAAGAAGCTTCCAAAATGGCAGAAGAAGGAACTAAAGAATTAATTTTAATAGCTCAAGATGTTACTACCTATGGAATAGATATTTATAATGAATATGCTCTTCCAAGACTATTAAAAGAACTATGCAAAATTGAAGACTTGTCATGGATTAGGTTAATGTATTGCTATGAAGACAGAATTACAGATGAATTAATTGAAGTTATGGCAACTGAACCTAAAATCTGTAACTATATTGACATTCCTATACAGCATTCTAGTGATTATGTATTAAAAGAAATGAAACGTAGATCTACAAGAAAAAGTATAAATAATACCATTGATAGATTACGAAAGGCAATACCGGATATTCATATTAGAACAACTTTAATCGTTGGTTTTCCAGGAGAAAGAGAAGAAGATTTTGATGATTTATATGATTTTGTTGAAAAAACCAAATTTGAAAGATTAGGCGTATTTGCATACTCGAAAGAGGAAGGAACTGTTGCAGGAGATAGAGAAGATCAGATAGATGACAAAATCAAGGAAGAAAGAAAAGACGCAATTATGCGTAAACAAATAGATATTTCTTTAGCAGCCAACAAAAAAATGATTGGTGAAATAGTTGCTGTACTAGTCGAAAACAAAGAAGATGATCAAACATACATTGGAAGAACAATGTATGATGCTCCGGAAATTGATAATTCAGTTGTATTCACATCTTCAAAAGATTTGGCAGCAGGACAGTTTGTAAATGTAAAGATTACAGATGCATTTGATTATGATTTAGTAGGAGTGGAGGAATAAAATGAATTTACCAAATAAATTAACAACAGGAAGAATGTGCGCTATACCGTTTTTTATTGTAGCTTACTTATTGGGATACAATATTATAGCAACAATTATTTTCATCATAGCAGCAGCAACAGATGCCCTAGATGGTCATATTGCAAGAAGTAGAGGACTAGTGACTAATTTTGGAAAAATAATGGATCCACTTGCTGATAAAATGCTAGTTATTTCAGCATTTGTATGTATGGTACAAACTGGAGCAGTACCAGGCTGGATGGTAATTGTAGTTTTAGCTAGAGAATTTGCAATAACAGGTCTTAGAACTGTTGCAGCAGCAGAAGGTATTGTAATAGCTGCAGGTACAACAGGCAAAATAAAAACAATAACTCAAATGGTAGCAGTACCACTACTATTATTGGAAAACTGGCCTTTCAATGGAATAGGAATTCCTGTAGACCAAATTTTCTTATGGGTATCTGTTATTATGACAATAGTTTCAGGTATTGAATATGTTGTAAAAAATAAAAACGTTATATTATCTCAAGGAATGTAATATACATATAAAGGAGAATTATGAGAACTGCAATTTTAAGTGTTGGAACTGAAATTTTATTTGGTCAAATTATTAATACGAATACTGTATATTTATCTCAAGAATTAAACAATATGGGAATAGATGTTATGTATCATTATTCCGTTGGTGATAATGAAAAAAGATTGGAAGACATTATTTCTTTAGCATTTAAAGATTGTGACTTAATAATAACTACAGGTGGGTTAGGGCCTACTCAAGATGACCTTACTAAAGAAACTGTAGCAAAAGCCCTTGGAGATACACTTGTTTTAGATCAAGAAGCTTTAACATCCATTGAAAAAGCGTTTGACCGTATGGGTAAACCAATGACTGATAATAATATTAAACAAGCATATCTACCCTCTAAATCAACTATATTTCAAAATGATATGGGCACAGCCCCAGGGTTTGCTCTTGAAGTTAATGGCAAGACAGCAATTTGTCTTCCTGGACCACCAAGAGAAATGAAAAACATGTTTGTTAAAAGCGTAAAACCTTACCTAGAAAACAAAACAGACTCTGTAATATTCTATAAACTAGTTAGAACATTTGGAATAGGAGAATCTCAACTAGAAACATCACTCCTTGATTTAATTAACAATCAAAGTGATCCAACAATAGCTACATATGCCAAAGAAGGGGAATCGTATTTACGAATTGCATCCAAAAGGAAATCAAAAAAAGAAGCTGAAAAAGCCATAGATCAAATGATTGACGCTGTAGATAAATTAATCCCAGGGCATATTTATAACACAGAAGGTAAGGACCTTAAAAGGGTTGTAGCTGAAAAATTAATTAATAGAAAAATAACAATTTCATGCGCAGAATCTTTAACAGGAGGACTAGTTGCAAGCCAATTAATTGAAACACCTGGAATTTCTGAAGTGTTTGATAGAGGCATTGTAACATATAGCAACAATGCTAAAATTAAAGAACTAGGAGTTCCCGAAGAAGTTTTGTCTAAGTATGGCGAAGTAAGCAGAGAAACAGCAGTAGCAATGGCAGAAGGTTTATATAAAAAAACACGCTCATCCCTGTGTGTCTCAACTACAGGAATTGCTGGCCCTTCAGGGGGTACGGAGGCAAAACCAGTAGGCCTTGCTTATGTGTGTGTTAAATTTAATGATAAAACATATTGTGAAGAATTAAGGTTAAGGAATTCAGGACGAGAAGGTATTAGACAAAGATGCGTATTATTTGTTATGAATTTAATTAACAAAGCAATTGAGGAGTAATATGAGAAGCGATAAACACAAGAATAAAAACAATGATCGTAAAAAAATTCATAGTGATGATAGATTTGATTTTTTGGACGATGAAAGTATTTCAAAGAATAATTATAATTCATCCTCTAAAAATACAGATGACTACCTATCAAAAAGTAACGACGGTTTAGATTTTGATAGAAGTTTATTTGGCGAAGTAGATGAAAAAGCACTTCTAAAATCTGAAAAGAAATTTCAAAAGGAATTTAAAAAATCCAACAAGAAGAAAAAGAAAAAAAGAGGCAAGAAAAAGCACTCATTTTTAAAATTTTTACTTGTTTTAGTCTTGCTAATAGGTGTAATAGCAGCTGGCCTATTCTTTTATTTAAACACAAAAATAAATAAGATGGATTTTATAAAGACTACACCAGCAGAATTTTCTATAGACGATAATGTAGATAAGTCATTGTCTGACTATAGAAACGTGGCCATTTTAGGTATTGATGCAAGAAAAGGCGAAGGCTTTGAAGGTACAAGGAGTGACGCCATTATTATTGCTAGTATAAATAAAAAAACTAATGAAGTTAAACTAGTATCAGTATTAAGAGACAGTTATTTATATATGGGTGATGGAAAAGGAAACTACATGTTAGATAAAGTAACCCATGCATTTGCCTTTGGCGGTGCAATAAATACTTGTGCAACACTTAATAAAGCTCTAGACCTAAATATTTCAGAATTTATTGTAATGGACTGGAATTCTGTTGCAGACGTTGTTGATATCTTTGGAGGTCTTAAATTAGATATTAAAAGTAATGAAATAAGAGACTTAAATAAATGGGGCCCTGAAACAGCAAGAAATACCAATAGACAATGGAAAAACATCACTACTACAGGAGAACAAACTTTAGATGGCGCACAGGTTGCAACATATTGCAGAATTAGAAAAACTTCTGGTGGAGATGAAGGAAGAACTAATCGTATGAAAAAAGTTACAGAAGCACTTTTGAAAACTGCTATTTCTAATCCGACGAAAATAGATAAAGTTTTAGATGAAGTTTTACCGGAAATACAAACTAATATGGGGACAACATCATTTACAACTCTTTTACCTCATGTTGCATCATTTAATATTACAAAGAGTATTGGATGGCCAAAAGACTTTTATGGCGGAATAATTAATGGAAAATGGTTAGCGGTACCAAAGACTTTAGAAAGTAATGTTATTGATTTGCATAAAAAAGCTTTTGGACAAAAAAATTATATTTTAAGCGACCAAGCACATAGAATTAATCAGTTGATAATTAGCGATACTGGCATTCAATAAAGATAAGCAGATGTAAGATGAAAAATTTTACATCTGTTTTTTATAATCCTATTGACATTATCTTGTAATTAGATTATTATATAAAAAAGAACAGATGTTCACAACTAATGGAGGGAAGAAAATGAGTACAAACAGAGAAGACAGAGATAAGGCATTAGATGCAGCTCTTTCACAGATACAAAAACAATTTGGCAAAGGTTCAATTATGAAATTAGGCGATGAAGATATGAAGCTTAATATTGAAGCCATATCAACTGGGTCAATTAGTCTTGACCTTGCTACTGGAATTGGTGGTATACCAAGAGGAAGAATTATAGAAGTTTATGGACCAGAGTCTTCAGGTAAAACTACATTAACATTACATATGATAGCAGAAGCTCAAAAAGCAGGTGGTAGAGCTGCTTTTATTGATGCGGAGCATGCATTGGATCCTGAATATGCAAAAAATTTAGGTGTTGATGTTGATGAACTATTAGTTTCACAACCTGACACTGGAGAACAAGGACTTGAAATATGTGAGATGCTAGTTAGAAGTGGTGCTTTAGATATTGTTGTAGTCGACTCTGTAGCAGCTTTAGTTCCAAAGGCTGAAATTCAAGGCGATATGGGAGATAGTCATGTAGGGTTACAAGCTAGATTAATGTCTCAAGCTTTACGTAAGTTAGCAGGAGCAATTAATAAATCTAATACTTCTGTTGTTTTTATTAATCAATTACGTGAGAAGGTTGGAGTTATGTTTGGTAGTCCAGAGGTTACTACAGGTGGTAGAGCTTTGAAATTCTATTCTACAATGAGATTTGATGTTAGAAGAATTGAAACTATTAAATCTGGCGATCAAATGTTAGGTAACAGAACAAGAGTTAAAATTGTTAAGAATAAAGTTGCTCCGCCATTTAAGTTAGCTGAGTTTGATATTATGTATGGTGAGGGAATCTCTAAAGAAGGAGATGTAATGGACTGTGCAGTTGATGCAAACATTATAGATAAAGCTGGATCTTGGTATAGCTTTGATAATAATAGAATTGGACAGGGAAGAGAAAATGTAAAGAATTTCTTAAAAGAAAATCCGGTTATATTAGATAAAGTTGAAAGCTTGTTGCTTGACTCAATAAAGAAACCAACAGAAGATGAAGAACTTGTTAATGATGATAAGCCTCTAAATATTGATGAAGATGGTGTTATAATTGAATAATATAAAATGGCTCCTTTAGCAGGAGCTATTTTTTTAAACAAATTTGTCAGATTCTTTTGAAAAAGGTGGACAAATCACAAAAAAATGATAAAATTTATTAATAAGTTAAAAAAATAACAAGGAGGATACTATGACTGAAATTGATATTCGTGAGATAGTAGAAAATGTATTGGATAAGCATAAAGATGATCAATTGTCAATAATATCAATACTTCAAGATATACAGGAAGAATTGAGATATTTACCTAGGGAAGCTTTTGAAATATTATCTGAGGAATTAGATATGAGTATGGCTAAAATCTATGGTGTTGCAACATTTTATGAGAATTTTTCACTTACACCAAAAGGTAAGTTTATTATTAAGATATGTGATGGTACCGCCTGTCATGTTAGAAAATCTATACCTATAATAGATGCAATAAAAAACAAATTAGATTTGTATGATGATAAGACAACAACAGATGATATGTTATTTACAGTTGAAACTGTTTCTTGTCTTGGAGCTTGTGGACTTGCACCTGTATTGACTGTAAATGATAAGGTATTTCCTGCTATGACTCCAGATAAAGCACGAGATTTAGTGGATGAGTTAATAGATTTAGCAGAGAAGGAGATAGTATAATGTTTATAAGTTCTAGAAAAGAATTAGATGATGCTAGATTAAGATACGAAAAACAATTAGAACGTGAGATAAAGAAAATTTATGTTTGCGGTGGTACTGGTTGTGTTGCTGGTGGATCTCTTGATATTTATGCAAGGCTAAAGGAACTAATAGAAGAAAGAAATCTTTCAGTTGAAGTCTGTCTCGAGGAAGAAAAACCAGGGGATGAACATATTGGATTGAAAAAAAGTGGTTGCCACGGATTTTGCGAAATGGGACCATTACTTAGAATTGAACCTGCCAAGATTTTGTATCTAAAAGTTAAGTTAGAAGACTGTGAAGAAATAGTTGCAAGGTCTATTGTAGCAGACGAGATTATTGAAAGATTGATTTATAAATTTGATGGTAAATCTTATCCAGTACAAGAAGAAATTCCTTTTTATAAAGGTCAGAATAGAAATGTTCTTCATTATTGTGGTCAAATTGACGCTGATTCAGTTGAAGAATACATTGCATATGGCGGATATAAGGCTTTAGAAAAAGCATTATTCGATATGACTGGTAATGAAATAGTTGAGGAGATTAAAAAAGCAAAATTACGTGGCAGAGGAGGCGGCGGATTTCTTGCTGGCTCTAAATGGGAGCAAGTTCGAAATCAAAAAGAAGAGGTTAGATATGTAGTTTGTAATGGTGATGAAGGTGACCCTGGTGCTTTTATGGATAGAAGTATTATGGAAGGTGACCCACACAAAATGCTTGAAGGCATGATGATTGCTGGTATTGCCGCTAAATCAAAACTTGCATATATTTATGTAAGAGCAGAGTATCCTCTTGCAATTGCAAGACTAGAAAAAGCTATTAGTGATGCTAAAAGAGTTGGACTTTTAGGTGATAATATTTTAGGAACTGATTTTTCTTTTGATATAATTATTGCTAAAGGCGCAGGAGCTTTTGTTTGTGGGGAAGGAAGTGCATTAACTACATCAATTGAAGGTGAACGTGGAATGCCAAGAGTTAAACCTCCAAGAACTGTATATCAAGGCCTATATAGCAAACCGACACTTTTAAACAATGTTGAGACTTTTGCCAATGTTCCAATTATAATTAACAATGGATCTGATTGGTATAGAAATATAGGTGTAAAAGATAGTCCTGGTACTAAAGCTTTTGCTATTACTGGTAATATTAATAATACTGGGCTTATTGAAGTACCTATGGGAACAACACTAAGAGAGGTGATATTTGATATTGGTGGAGGAATTAAGGATGGTAAAAAATTTAAAGCAGTTCAAATTGGCGGTCCTTCCGGAGGATGTTTAACAGAAAAACATTTAGACTTACCTTTAGATTTTGACTCCTTAAAACATGCTGGTGCAATGATTGGATCTGGCGGTATGGTAGTAATGGATGAAGAAACATGTATGGTGGAAGTTGCAAGATTTTTTATGAATTTTACCCAAAACGAATCTTGTGGCAAATGTGTACCATGTAGAGAAGGTACTCATATTATGCTTGAATTACTAGATGATATAGTTAAAAACAAAGCTGATGAATCTACAGTTGATACATTACTTGAAATTGCAGAAACAATTAAAGAGACTGCTCTATGTGGATTAGGTAAGACTGCACCAAATCCAGTTATAAGTACAATAACACAATTTAGAGAGGAATATATGGCACATGTACGAGATGGGGTCTGTCCAACTGGTCAATGTATTGCATATAAAAAGATTATTATTAATGAAGAAAAGTGTGTTGGCTGTGGCTTATGTAAAAATGTGTGTCCAGTTAATGCTATTACAGGTGGTTCCTTTAAAAAGGCACATACAATTGATTCTGAAAAATGTGTTAAATGTCAAGCTTGTATTGGCGCATGTAGACTTGGCGCTATTAGCATAGAGTAGGAGGAGAAAATAATGAACACTTTAAAAACAAAATATATAACAATTAATGGAACATTAACACCTTTTACAAATGAAAAAAATGTATTAGAGATTGTAAGAAAAGCGGGAATAGATATTCCTACATTATGCTATTACTCAGATTTATCAATATATGGCGCATGTAGAATGTGTATTGTTGAAGATGAAAGAGGTAACATTATTGCGTCTTGCTCTACTCCTCCAAAAGATGGTATGTCCATTAAAACAAACACTCCAAGATTGCTTAAACACAGAAGGCTAATACTAAAAATGCTATTATCTAGTCATTGTAGAGAGTGTACAACATGTCCTAAAAGTGGTGATTGTGCATTACAGACTTTGGCAAAGAGGTATGGCATAACTGAAGTAAGGTTTGACAAATCAGATAAAGCCCTTAAGGATAAATATCCTATTGATGATTCTAGTAAGTCTATAATTAGAGATCCAAATAAATGTATTAGTTGCGGTGACTGTGTTAGAATGTGCTCAGAAGTTCAAAATGTTGGAGCAATAGACTTTGCATTTAGAGGCTTTAACATTGAGGTGACTCCAGCATTTGGTAATAAAATTGTAGATACGAATTGCGTTAATTGTGGACAGTGTGCTGCTATTTGCCCAACTGCAGCTATTGATATTAAATCTGATGTTGATAGAGCTTTTGAAGCTATTTATGACGAGAACAAGAGAGTTATTGTACAAGTAGCTCCTGCAGTTAGGGTAGGGCTAGGCGAAAGATTTGGATATAAGGAACATGAGAATTTTATGCCAATAATGGTTTCTGCTCTTAGAAAAATAGGCTTTGATGAAGTGTATGATACGTCTTTTAGCGCTGACTTAACAGTTATAGAGGAAAGTAAAGAGTTTTTAAGCAAGTTAGAAAATAATGAAAAGTTGCCTCTATTTACAAGTTGTTGCCCTGCATGGATTAAGTATGCTGAAAATAGGCACAGAGACTTATTACCACAAATATCAACATGCAAATCACCAATGGAAATGTTTTCTGCAGTAGTAAAAGAGGATTACGATAATAATAGAACAGAGGACGATAAAGAAACTTTTGTAATTGCAATTATGCCATGTACAGCTAAAAAATATGAGGCAGATAGAGAAGAGTTTAAGGTTAATGGTCAAAATCGAACTGATCTAGTCATTACAACTCAAGAACTTGCTTCAATGATTAAATTGGCAGGTGTAGATCTTGATAAATTAGAACCGGAAGCGCCAGATTTGAATTATGGAGTGTATTCTGGAGCTGGTGTTATCTTTGGAGTTACAGGTGGTGTTACTGAAGCTGTCATTAGAAGACTTGTGTCAAAGAAAGATAGTAATACCTTTGCTAGCATTGGAGTTTCAGGAGTAAGAGGTCTTGAAGGAGTTAAAGAAATTAAGGTTCCATTTGGGGAGAGAGATTTAAATATTGCCATTGTAAGCGGTCTAAAGAATACAGAAAATTTAATTACTAAAATTAAAACAGGTGAAGTTTACTATGATTTTGTTGAAGTTATGGCATGTCCTAATGGTTGTATTGCAGGTGGTGGTCAACCAAGATCAACTAGGGAAATTGTGGAGAAAAGGTCTAAAGAATTATATATGAATGACAAACTTACAAAGATAAGACATTCTGAAGCTAATCCATTTGTAGAAAAAGCATATAGCGATGTAATCAAAGAGGATGGGCATAGATTGCTTCATGTTCATTATGGTGAAGAATAAACAGCAATAAAAAAAAGCAGGTTACCTGCTTTTTTTATTACTGTTTGTACATATTATCCTTGATTTCTTGCTCATATACTATATATATGATAAAATATAAACAGTGTAATTTTTAGTTAAGAGGATATAATGGACGTAATAATTAGAATAGGTAAACTATGTTTAAACTTTGTATATTTGTTTCATAAAATGACAAAAACAAAAGACAAAATTACTATTATTAGTAGACAAGATGATAAACCTTCAATAGATATAAAACTTATTTCTAATGGACTTTTATCTGCAAAAGATTCGCCAATTGTAAATGTAATGACTAAAACAATACCTAAAAATCTATTGGGTAAAATTAAGTACTTATTTTATTTGATGGGCCCTATGATGCATAGTATTGCCTCATCAAAGATTGTAATAGTTGATGGATACTGTATTCCTATTAGCATATTAAATCATAAAAATGATTTAATAGTTATTCAAATGTGGCATGCAATGGGAGCTTTAAAGAAATTTGGTTACAGTATTTTAGATCAAGAAGAAGGATCAAGTAGTAATATAGCATATTCAATGAATATGCATAAGGGATACGATTATATTTTTTCTAGCAGCAAAGAATGTAATAAATATTTAGCAGAAGCATATGGTTATGAAGAAGATTTTTTTGTTACTATGCCTTTGCCTAGGGTTGATATATTATTAGATGCACCTCAGCCGAGGAAGTCTAATAAAGAAACAATATTGTATTCTCCTACTTTTAGAAAAGATGATAAAGACCTTGAAGGAGTATATGAGTTTATTAATGCAATAGATTATAGTAAATACAATTTGATTGTTAGACCTCATCCTCTAATGGAAGGTTTGATAATTACAGACAAAGCTAGAGTAGTAGAGGATGTTTCTTCTTTAGAATTAATTACAGAAGTGGATTATATTGTTACTGATTATTCTGCATTTGTTTTTGAAGCAGCTATATCTGGTAAACCTATATTTTTATATATTCCAGATATAGAAAAATATAAAGATAATCGTGGGTTTTATATTGATTTAATAGAAGAAGAGTTTTGTTATTGTAGCAAAAGCCCATTTGATGTTTTTGAAGCAATAACAAACAAAAAATTTGACTTAGATAAAATAAAGAAATTTGCAAGCAAGTATGTTGAAATTTGTCATAATAATACTAGCAAGATAGTTGATTTTATTTTAGAGAAAAGGGGAT
This sequence comes from Anaerovoracaceae bacterium, assembly GCA_036646055.1. Classification (GTDB taxonomy): domain Bacteria; phylum Bacillota; class Clostridia; order Peptostreptococcales; family Anaerovoracaceae; genus JAVWMQ01. The sequence goes on from JAVXMY010000004.1 coordinate 33,659, forward strand.
AAAATGGTTTATGGAGTAATTTTAGCAAGTGGCGTAGGTAAAAGAATGGGTTCGGATATTCCTAAACAATATTTAGAAGTATGTAATGTTCCAATAATTGTGTATACGATTAAATCCATGCTAAAGTGCCAACGAATTGACTATATTTATATTGCAATTTCAGAACCCTATAAGGAATATATTGAAGAATTATTAGCAAAATATTTTGATCATGTTAGTAGAGATAAATTTAAAATTGTTTTTGGAGGCAAGGAGCGTATTGATACAATTAACAATGTTACAAACGCTTTGATTTCAAATGGGGAAGTTTCTGAAGATGATGTTGTAATCTTCCATGATGCTGTTCGTCCATTTGTAACAAAACAAATATTAGAAGATAGTATTGATGGAGCAAGAGAAAAAGGGGCAACTGTTGCAGGTATGCCAGCAGTAGATACTATGCTAGTTTCTAGTGATGGGTCTGTAGTGGAATCTATTCCAAATAGAGCAACTTTATTTCATGGACAAGCTCCAGATTCATTTAGATTATCACATTTCATTAAATTGAGAGATAAATTAACAGATGAACAAAAAAGTGCATTGACAGGTACATCACAATTTTGTACTTATAACAATGTTCCAATATATTTAATTGCTGGCGATGATTTAAATTTTAAAATCACAACCCAAGCAGATTTAGAAAGAGCTGAAACTATTGTTAATAACATGGAGGGAGATAAATAATGAAAGCTTTAAATTTACATGGTATAAATAATTTAGTATATGAGGAAGTTGAAACTCCAAAACTTAAAAATGGAGAAGTTTTATTAAAAATAAAGGCAAGTGGCATCTGTTCAAGTGATATTGAGAGAGTATTTATAAACGGAACTTATCATTTTCCAACTATTCCAGGACATGAGTTTTCTGGGGAAATTGTTCAAGTTGCAGATGATGTTGATAAAAATTTAATAGGAAGGAGATCTAGTGTATTCCCACTATTACCATGCTTCCAATGCGAAGCCTGTAAAAACAAAGAATATGCTATTTGCTCAAACTACAAATATTTTGGTTCAAGAAATGATGGCGGTTTTGCAGAATATTTAGCTGTACCTGTTTTTAATCTAGTCCTATTTGATGATTCTGTACCCTATGAAGTTGGGGCTCTTTGCGAACCTGCAGCCGTTGCGCTCCATGCAGTTAATATTGGTAATATTAAAAAGGGACAAAAAGTTGCAATTATGGGAACAGGAACCATTGGAATTTTAATTGGAGCTTTTGCACAAATTAAGGGTGCCTATGTATATATGTGTGGAAGAAGAAAAGAAAGCCTTGATTTTGTTTCATCATTTGGTTTGAAAACTATTAATATTAATAATCTTAAAGAAGAAATTGATCAGGCTACAGATGGACTTAGAATGGATGTTACCTTTGAGGCAGTTGGAACTAATTTATCAATGGAAAATGCTATAATGAGTACTAAAAGCGGTGGCACTGTTGTAGCCATGGGTAATCCAAAGGAAGATTTTGCATTACCAAGAGATGTATATTGGAAAATCTTAAGATGGCAACTTACTGTAAAAGGCACATGGAATTCATTTTATAATGATGATGAAAATGACTGGAAAGAAGTTACAGAGTTAATGAAAAAAGGGGGATTCCCATTTGAAAAATTAATTTCTAAAACATTTACCATGAAAGATTATAAAGAGGCTTTTGAATATGTTAAGGATAAATCGATTTCTAAATCAAAAGTTATGTTTGTAATAGACTAGGGGGATAATATGAAAAAAGGAAAAATATCTGCATCAATGATGTGTGCAGGATTAGATAAAACATTTTACTATTTAACTGAATTTAAAGAAGCAAAACTTGAATTTTTGCATATTGACGTTATGGATGGCAATTTCGTAAAGAACTTTGCTTTAGGAACTGATTATGTTAGAAGTTTGAGAAGAATTACTGATATACCATTTGACTATCATTTCTTAGTAAATGATCCTCTTGAAAAAATGAGTTGGTTTGATATTAGAGAAGGAGATCAAGCTGCCTTTCACTTTGAAGGCAATGATGACATAAAAGAGTGTTTGAACTATATTAAACGTCTTGGTGCTAGATCGTTTGTAGCTATAAACCCAGGTACTGACTATAGCGTATTGGACCCTTATTTAGATGATTTAGATGGTGTTTTAGCAATGACAGTACACCCAGGATTTGCAGGTAAAAAACTTGTACCAGAAACAATCAATAAAGTAAAAGAAATGAAAGAGTATTTTATTTCTATTGGTAAAGAGGATATTGAAATTGAAGTTGATGGAAATATCACTATTGAAAATGCAAAGAAACTTTATGATGTGGGTGCCAACATATTTGTTGCAGGTTCTTCAAGTTTGTTTAAAAAAGGTGAAGAATCAACTTTAGAAATTATTGAGGCTAAGAGAAAAGTAATTGGATGGTAAAATGAGTAAGGTAGTTTTTGAAAATATTAAATTCGACAGATCAATATTTAAAGGCGACTGTTCATTTGAAAATATTGATAAAAATCATATCGTAAAGATTTTTATAAAAGAAAAGAAAACCAATGAAATTATAACAATATCTACATACGATATCATTGATAATAAAATAAAAATTAGAATTCCTGTTTTAGCCGTAAAAAATGAATCTCCACTTACAAATGGAAGATGGTATTTTTATGTAGGCTTAAAAGATGGTAGTGAAGTTTTAATTACAATAAGTGATTTTGTTTATAAAAAAGTGCATTTATTGAATTATGATGGTGAAGCTATTGATGCTGTATATGATAAATCACAATCAAATTATTTTCATGGATATAGTAGAGTTGATCTTAAGAAAGAAGCATTATATCTTTTTGTTGATTATATTGTTCCAATACCAGAAAATAATATATTAAAAATATGGGTTAGGAACGTAAAATCAAGACATAAATCTAGGTTGACAAGGATTAGAAAAATTGGATTTGTTTATTTATTTAAACTGTTTAATTCAAAAAAGAAATCTGGCAATAAGATCTTTTTTACATCCTCTTCAAGGTCTGAAATAGGTGGAAATCACAAATTTGTTTACGACAGGATGATTGAAAGAGGAATGGGAAACAAGTATGAGTTTAGATTTGATTATAAAGAGAATATAGATTCATACAGATCAATTAAGAATAAAATATTATTTACATATTATCTAGCTACATCTGATTATATATTTGTTGATGATTATCAGCCTGAAATTTATAAGAATGATTACAACAAAGATGTTAAAATAATTCAATTATGGCATGCTTGTGGAGCATTTAAAACTCTTGGATTTGAAAGACTAAATGCCAAGGGAGCCCCTGGCTTTAATACTAGGGTTCACAAATGTTATACTCACGTACCAGTTAGTTCTCAACATTCTGCAAGACATCATGCGGAAGCTTTTGGTATTGATGAATGTAAATGCTATCCTGTGGGAATAGCAAGAACTGATGTGTTCTTTGATGAAGAATATAAAGCTAATGTTAGAAAATCAATATATAAAATCTACCCATCAATCAAAAAAGCTAGTAAAGTAATTATGTATGCTCCGACTTTTAGAGGCAATAATGCAAAAGATGCGTATTTTCCACAACATATGCTTGATTATTACAAATTAGGTAAGTACCTAAAGAGTGTTAATGGAATTATGGTTATTAAAATGCATCCTTTTGTAAAGGAGACAATTGAAATACCTGATGAATACAAGGATTACTTTATTGATGCTTCTCCATATAGAGAAGTAAATGATTTATTGATGGTTTCAGATGTTCTTATTACAGATTATTCTTCAGTAATATACGAAATGGCTCTATTAGGTAAACCAATGATTTTCTATGCTTTTGATATAGAAACTTATGAAACAACTAGAGGTTTTTATGAACCATTTAAGGATATTATACCAGGAGATAATGTTAAAAATATGGATCAATTAGTAGAAGTCTTAGAAAAAGAAGATTATAACATTGATAAATTAAATGATTTTATTAAGAAAAACTTCAAATACACTGATGGTAAATCTACAGACAGAGTTATTGATTTAGTCTTTAATGACATTATACCAGAGTAGAAAAAATGATATCAAAAGTAATATATTATGGAGCATCTTTAGTATTAAATAGAATACTACTTTTAGTTCCACTTAAAAAAAATAAGGTGTTGTTCTTATCTGATGTTAGAGATGATTTAACGGGTAACTTTCAATTTATAAACAATAGTTTGCCCCAAAGCTATATTAAGGTTACATCCCTTAAAGCTGATAGAAGAGAAAAACATACCTTTATAGACTGGCTAAAACAAAGTTATCATATTGCAACTAGTGGATTTATTTTGCTAGATGACTATTGCGAGGCAACGGCATTTATCAAAGTTAGAAAAAACCAGGAACTTATTCAATTATGGCATAGTTCTGGTGCATTTAAAAAATTTGCTCATAGCAGAAATGGGCAGGGTGGAGATATACAAAGGATTCATCCAGGTTATGTTAAATACACTAAAGCTATTACCAGTAGTGCTGGGATAAATAAATGCTTTTCCGATGCTTTTAAAATACCCTATGAGCGTGTTTTCCCCACTGGTATTCCAAGAACTGATATATTTTTTGATGATGAATATAAAGAAAAGGTTAAAGAAGATTTTTTTGGTAAATATCCTGAATTGAAGAATAAAAAGCTGGTACTTTTTGCGCCTACCTATAGAGGGACTAAAGTATCTGATGCTGACTATGATTTTGAAATGTTGGATTTGAAAATGTTGAGGGATAGACTTGGAAGCGAATATGTCATATTAGTTAAATGGCATCCGGCGCTTTACAATAATATTAATTATGGTATATCTAAAGGGGTAAACCTTTCAGGATTTGAGGGGTTTGTATATGATTTTAGTCAATTTAGAGAGATTAACGATTTATTATTTGTAATTGATATTTTAGTTACAGATTATTCTTCTTTAATATTCGATTATTGTTTACTTGGGAAGCCTATTATTCATTATATTTTTGATTTGGAAGAATATGATGGGGGGAGAGGTCTTTATTTTGATTTTAGTGAATACATTTACGGTAAAGTAGCTAAGACTAAAGAAGATTTGGTAGATGCAATAATTAATTCAGGGAATAATATTGAATTGACTGGCAAATTTGTCAATAAATTTATTGCTAAGAATGATGGCAATGCAACCAATAGAGTAATAAGGGAGTTTTTTATAAAAGGGAGTTAAAAATGAAAAGAATATTAATTAGGTCGGGACAATCACCTTTAGATAATTTTAGTCCTGCTGAAGTTATTACAAGAGATAGTATAGGTTCTAATTCAGGAAACTTATTGTATTCATATGGGATTATTAAAACTATTATGGTAGATGAAAATACAATTGTAGTTCCCGATTATTATAGATATGAAAAATATTTTGTTAGTCAAAAAGAGGCTGATGAAATTAGTGAGAAGTTTGATTGTTATATTATTCCTCTTGCTGATGCTTTTAGGGAAAATTTTATACCTGGTTTAAATAGGTTGACTGATTTTGTTAAAAAGTTAAAAATTCCATGTTTCCTTACGGGAGCAGGAATCAAAGCGCCCATAGATGCAGATATAAATGAGCCTTTTGTTTTTGATGATGATGTTAAAAAGTTCATTACTGCTGTTCTTGAAAAATCAGCAATTGTTGGAGTTAGAGGAGAAATTACTTCGGCATATTTATCAAGATTAGGTTTTAAAGAAGATAGTCTTCAGATGGCAATTGGTTGTCCGTCTATGTATATTAATGGTAGGGATTTAAAAGTTAGAGAACTTAATTTAAAAAATGATTCAAAAATATGTGTTAATAATACTTATTATACAACAGATAATGTTAAAAAATTTATGACTCGTGTAATGAATGAATTTCCTAACTATTATTATATCCCTCAACTTACAAGAGAGCTTAAGGCTACTTATTTAGGGTCTCCTTATAAAAATACGAATGAGGAGAATTTCCCAACTCAGATGTACCATCCAGCATTTTATAATAATAGAACAAGATTTTTTGTAAATGTACCTACTTGGCGTGAATTTGCTAGTGATGCGGCACTTAGTATTGGGCCAAGATTACATGGTAATGTTGTACCAACAATTGCAGGGACACCAAGTTTAATTATTCCTAAAGATTCAAGAATGAAGGAACTAACTACCTATCATAATTTTGCACATATAATGGCAACAGAAATAAATGATAACAAAAATCCTATTGACATAATTGAGAAGGCTGATTTCCAAAGTGTTGTTAGATCCCATGGTGCCAATTTTGATAGATACATTGGTTTTATGGAGAAGAATGGTATCGATCATATTTATAATAATCAATATGAGAATAATCTTTACCCATTAGATAAAAAAATAACTAAATTAGATTTAGTTCAAGGCGTTGATGTAATTACAGGTCATTCTTTAGAAGATATGATTGAGAGATGGAATAATTATTTTCCTTTGGAAGAGAGTGCATATGAAAAACTTAAAGCTAGCAAAACAAAAATCATTAAAATAAAAGAACCTGAAGATAAGTTTGCAAACATAGTTAAAAAGAGAGTAAAACGTAAGCTTAAGAAATTAACAAATCGCTAAAGAATGCTTGACTTATCTAGTTAAAAGTGATAATATATATCACTGTAAGCCGCACAAAATAGGTGTTGTAAAGTAAACGTATAATATGTTTGCTACCTATAATGGCGAGACTGGTACGAGGAGGAAAATATACAATGTATGCAGTAATTGAAACAGGCGGAAAACAGTATAGAGTTACTGAAGGTGACGTTATCACTGTTGAGAAGCTAGACGTAAACGCTGGAGACACAATCACTTTTGACAAAGTTATTGTAATGGGTGATGGAAGTGATCTTCAGATTGGTACACCTTATGTTGATGCTAAGGTATTCGGAGAAGTAGTTGAAAATGGTAAAGGTAAGAAAGTTGTTATCTTTAAATACAAAGCTAAAAAAGACTACAGAAAGAAACAGGGCCACAGACAGCCATATACAATGGTTAAAATTACAGGAATCGGCGGAGTAGCTCCAAAGGCAACTGTAAAAGCTAAAGAAGAAACTGTTGAAGCAACTGAAGTAACTGAAGTAAAGACAGCTTCAATGTCAATGAAAAAAGACGAATTAATTGCTTTTGCTGAAGAAAACAACATTAAAGTTGATGCTAAAGCAACAAAACAGGTTATTCTTGACACAATTAACGAAAATTTAAAGTAATTACCTTATAGATTTAAAGGAGGTGTAATCATGGCAAGTAAAAAAGGAGTAGGAAGTTCCAAGAATGGTAGAGATAGTGAGTCCAAGCGACTTGGTGTCAAAACTGGAGATGGACAGTACGTTAGTGCTGGAAGCATCATTGTTAGACAGAGAGGTACAAAAGTTCACCCTGGTAACAATGTAGGTATCGGTGGAGATGATACTTTATTTGCTAAGATTGATGGGGCTGTTAAGTTCGAAAGAGCTGGCAAAACTAAAAAGCAAGTAAGCGTTTATCCAAAAGAAGCGTAATTTAGGAACCCCTATTTTTATAGGGGTTTTTACTATTTATAGAGATAGTAGGTGAAAAAATGTTTGTAGATAGAGCCAGTATATTTATTAAATCTGGTAAAGGTGGCGATGGTGCTGTTACATTTAGAAGAGAGCCTTATGTTCCAGAGGGCGGACCTGATGGTGGTGACGGTGGCAAAGGCGGAGATGTTGTCTTTATGGCAGATGGTAGCCTTAGAACCTTAATGGATTTTAGATATAAGAGAAAATACCAGGCTGAAAATGGACAGAATGGTATGAAGAAAAAGAGATATGGCAAAGCTGGAGAAAATTTAGTAATAAAAGTTCCTCCAGGTACAATGATTCTAGATAAGGAAACGGGTCATTTAATGAAGGACTTGGTTCAACCTGGCGATTCTTTTGTAGCAGCTAAAGGTGGTAAAGGCGGTAAAGGTAATGTTCATTACAAGAGTTCAACAAGACAAGCTCCAAATTTTGCTGAGGCTGGTGGCTTCTCAAAAGAGAGAGAAGTTATATTAGAGTTGAAACTTATTGCAGATGTTGGATTGGTAGGATTCCCTAATGTTGGGAAGTCATCATTACTAAGTGTTGCATCAAAAGCAAAACCTAAGATTGCTAATTATCATTTTACTACTATTGAACCTAATTTAGGTGTTGTTCAAGTTTCAACAACTAGTTTTGTAATGGCAGATATTGCAGGAATCATTGAAGGGGCCCATGAAGGGGCTGGAATGGGTTTTCATTTCTTAAAACACATAGAAAGAACAAAAGTATTAATACATGTTGTTGATGTAGCTGGAAGTGAAGGAAGAGATCCTATAGAAGATTTTGATAAAATTAATAATGAATTAACAAAATATAGTGATAGACTAGCAAATAAGCCACAGGTAGTTGCTGCTAATAAAACTGATTTATTAGCGGATGATGACCCTAAATTCTTAGAATTTAAAGAATATGTTGAAAAAAAAGGATATAAAGTTTTTCCGATTTGTGCCCCTATTAATATTGGAGTTGAAGAAGTAATGCAAGAAGCAGCTAAACTTCTTTCTCAGGTTGAATCTGAGCCTATGGAAGACATACTAGAAGTGTTTGATTTTGAAAAAGATGATATAGATCCTGATTTCAGAAAAGTGTTTACTAGAAAAGAGAATGAAAAATTTGTACTTGAAGGTAAGCAGTTAATGAAAATATTTAATTCAACTAATTTTAATGATATGGGTTCTTTAAGATATTTATATAAATATATTGAAAAGAGTGGAGCTATAGCTGAGTTAGAAAAACTTGGTTTAGAAGAAGGAGATATTATTAAGATTCAAGATTTCGAATTTGAATATTTTGATGAATTTTAATTTTTAAGAAACTTCCAAATGGGAGTTTCTTATTTTTTATGAATGATCTTTGTGGTATAATTAATATATTATGAATAAAGGTAGGTATGTGATGATTAATGAAATAACTAGTAGTAAATGTATGGATATGTTAAAAGAGTATGGTACTCCAAAACATGTTATAAATCACTGCAAAGGTGTATCTAAAGTAGCAACAAGAATTTCAGAAAGACTAAACACTAAAGGGTATAAATTAAATACAAACTTATGTACATGTTCTGGGCTGTTGCATGATATGGCTAGAGTTGAAGATCATCATGGAGAAGTTGCTGCTACATATTTAGAAACTTTAGGCTATCAAGATATGGCTGATATTATTAAAGTACATATGAAGCATTCAGATTTTAACCCTATAGAAACTATTTCAGAACTAGATATTGTTTGTATTTCAGACAGAGTAGTTTTAGAAGGTACATATGTTGGATTAAAAAAACGTCTTGAATATATTAAAAAAAAGGCAAATCACACACCAGAAACTCTTAAAAGATTAAAAGTTGTTGAAGATAGATTATATGAATATATTTATGAATTAGAAGGCGTTATGGATATTTCCTTAGATGAATTGTTGGAAGGTATAGATGAAAAAGATTGATAAATTATTAAAAAAAGTCGAAAAACCGGCTAGATATATTGGGGGAGAAGTGAATTCTATAAATAAAAATCTTGAAGATGTTGATTTAAGATTTGCATTTGCTTTTCCAGATACATATGAAATAGGCATGTCTTATATGGGAATGCAAATTTTATATAATATTTTAAATAAAGAAGAAAACATATTTTGCGAAAGAGTATTCGCACCTGCTTCCGATATGGAAGCTTTGATGAGAGAAAATCAGGTTGAGCTATTCTCTTTAGAAACAAAAACATCAGTTAAAGAATTTGATGTATTAGGATTTACATTACAATATGAAATGTCATATACAAATATATTGAATATGCTTGATTTGTCTAACATTCCTTTATTAAAAAAGGATAGAGATGATACCTACCCAATTGTTATTGCTGGAGGTCCATGTGCATTTAATCCTGAACCATTAGTTGACTTTATTGATATGTTTTTAATTGGTGATGGAGAACTTTTATTACCACAAGTTATGAAATTATACAAGGAATCAAGTTGTAGAGATGAATTTTATAAAGAAGCTTGTAAACTTGATGGTGTTTATGTACCTCATTTTTATGATGTTAATTATAATGATGATGGTACAATAAATAGTTTTGAGAAAAATTATCAAGATGCGCCAAACAGAGTATTACGATCTTTAATTCCTAATATTGATGAGATACCTTTTCCAACGGAGAATATTGTGCCTTTTATTAGTATTGTACATGATAGATCCGTTGTTGAAACCTTTAGGGGTTGTACAAGAGGGTGTAGATTTTGTCAGGCAGGTATGATTTATAGACCTGTTCGTGAGAGGAAAAAAGAAACAATACTAGAACTTGCAAAAAAACAGTTGAAATCAACAGGAAATGAAGAACTTTCATTATTAAGTTTATCAACTTCGGATTATTCGGATTTTGAGTCTCTTGTAATGGAATTATTAGATGTATGTGATGGTGAGGATATTTCATTATCTTTGCCTTCTTTAAGATTAGATTCTTTTTCTTTTAAGGTATTAAATGAAATTCAAAAATATAGAAAATCAGGCTTAACTTTTGCTCCTGAGGCTGGAACACAAAGATTAAGAAATGTAATTAATAAAACTATTACTGAAGAAGATATTTATGGTTCTGTTAGACAAGCAATTGAATTAGGATGGAAGCAAATTAAACTTTATTTTATGATTGGCTTACCAACTGAAACTTATGAAGATCTAGATGGGATTGCAGATATAGCTAAAAAGATATTAGACATTAACTATGACATTAATGGTAAATCTGGTGGTAGATTTAATGTTACTGTAAGTGTTAGTAATTTTGTTCCTAAACCACATACACCATTTCAATGGCATTCACAGGATTCTTATGATAAATTTATTGAAAAACATAATTATTTAAGAAACAAATTAAAAATTAAGAATGTTAGCTTTAAATATCATGATTCACCTGTAAGCGTATTAGAAGCTGTTTTTGCTAGAGGTGATAGAAGAACAGGTAAGTTACTATTAGAAGCCTTTAAAAATGGATGTAAATTTGATGGTTGGAGTGAATGTTTCAATTATGAATCTTGGGTTAAAGCTTTTGAAACTGCAGGTATTGATCCTGATTTTTATACTTCTAGAAAAAGAGAATATGGGGAAATTCATCCGTGGGATATTATTGATAGCGGTGTATCAAAAGAGTTTTTAATGTCTGAAAATGATAAAATTGATACTACACAGGATTGTAGAATTAGTTGTAATGGATGTGGTATTAATAAGATTACAAATTGTGAAATGGAGGGTATAAATGGCTAAATATTTAATTAAATTTTCAAAAAAAGGCTATATCAAATTCACTTCACATTTAGACTTAATTAGATTATTTAAACGTTGTTTTAAAAAAGCTGATATAAAACTAATGTACTCTTCAGGATTTAATCCTCATCCTAAAATGGCTTTCGCTCAACCACTATCTTTAGGGTTTATATCTGAAGGAGAGGTTCTAGAAATAGAGACTCAAGAAAGTATTCCTTGCGAAGAGTTGAGAAGGAAATTACAAGAGACAATGCCAAATGGTATAGATATTATTTCTTGCTCTATTCAGACTGATGGAAAATCCTTTGGAAGTACATTAGATGAAGCAAAGTATAGAATAATGGTATCGGATATTACAATTTCCAATGAGAGCCAGATAGACGATTTCTTCAATCAAGAGGAGATCATTGTTAAGAAACGAAAGAAAAAGAAAAAAAACGAATTTAGAGAAATTAATATAAAAGATAAAATTAGATCATGGACCTACAATCTGATTGACAATAATTTGATTATTGAAACGAATTTAGATGCGGGAAGTGAATCAAATTTAAATCCGGACATGGTTTTAACTCCATTATTAGACTATTTATCTATTAACAAAGATAGTGTAAACGTTGAAATAACAAGGTTAGAACTTAAATGTAAATAAATTACAGTAAAATATTGACAAACAAACCTCTTGGGAGTATTATTTAGAAAAAGATACTTACAGGAGGTTTTTTTATGCGAAATGATAAAGAAAAAAATAAAAAGATAAACGAATTTTTTTCTAAATATATTAATATTGAATTTTTATTAAGGAATAAATCGAAATTAATAAAATTCCTAATTGTAATTGTTATATTAATTTCTGGGTTAGTGTATTTTAACTTTAAGACTACTATGAGCGATGATATTTCATGGGATCAAGATAAGAATAATGTAACAAATACTGAAGAAAAAGAAGAGAAGACAATTGTAGAATCAGTAGTTGTAGATATTGGCGGTGCTGTAAATAATCCAACAGTAGTTGAATTAAATCAAGGAGCAAGAGTTGAAGATGCTATTGAAGCTGCAGGTGGTCTTACAAAAAACGCAGACGTAGAAACTGTTAATAGAGCTGCAGTATTGACAGATGGAGAAAAAATATTAATACCTGATAAATCAAATGCCTTGAAGAAAAAAGATAAGGAATTAACTGATTCTAAAGTTAATATTAACACTGCAAATGAAAAAGAACTAGATACGCTTCCAGGTATTGGACCTTCAATTGCAAAGAAAATTATTGATTATAGAGATTCCAACGGTGCTTTTGCTGCAATTGAAGAAATTAAAGATGTAAGTGGTATTGGAGATAAGAGTTTTAATGAATTCAAAAAAGATATTTGTGTATAGGAGGAATAAATGAAAAATAAAAAATTATTATTAGGAATTCTTTTAATAGTTGTAGCTATTTTAGGACTTTTTGGATGGGAAGTTTGGGGTAGACAGCAATTAACCTTTGATGAAGTTGTAGTGTTTAAAGAAAATTTAGAACAAGGTGATATTGTAAGAAAAAATAATTTAAAAATTAAAAGAGTAGCTGAAAAAAACAAAGAGTCCATAACTAAAGAAAATGTAAGCAAAATAGTTAATAAAACTGCAGGGCAATTTATACATTCTAATACAGAGTTATATGAAGAATATTTTGATTATAGAGGTTTATCAGCTAATAAAACAAATTTTATTTTTTCTATACCAAAGGAATGGATATTATCTGTACCTCAAACTTTAAGAAGAGGAGATCAAGCTTATTTGTATTCAGTATCAAATGAAAAAAACACTAAAAAATATTTAACTAATGCCAAGGTTGCATACACTAAAGATAATAACAGCAATGAAGTTAAATCCAATGACAAGACCAGATTAAATGCAACAAGCAGCATATCTTCTGTAGAATTAGTAGTTAATAAAGTTCAAGCTAATTTACTAACCTCACATTTTACTAAAGATACTAAGTTAATAATAATGTATAGGTAGGAGGGATTATATGAATGTAATAACTTATTTTGGAGCAGATTCTGCTATAGGAGTAACAATGTTAGCACAGTCAGTTGCAAATTTATTAGCAGAAAACAAACATAAAGTATTATTTATTTTAGCATCATCAAATCCATTGTTTGATTATTTTGATCCTAAAATCAAGTTTACTAGAAGTATAGATGAGCTAAGGCCGGCCTTAAGGTCTGGAAAGATAACCAAGGATGATGTTTTAAACATATGTATAAAGCATAAGAATTTAACTGTTTTGCCACCAATTAAAGATTTAACTTTAATAAGATATTATAATGAAAATGATTTAGAACGAATTGTAAGCTCTATTAATAATTGTTTCGATTATGTAATTATTGATGGCGGTTCCAATATTCAATATCCCCTTAGCATTTCATCCCTGCTTTGTGCTAAAAAAATATTTGTGGTTATATCACAACAAGAAAAAACACTTAATAGGTTTAAATTATTATCCGAAACTGTTCTTAAACCACTAGATTTAGAATATGAAGTGATTGTAAATAAGTACAATAATGATAGTAGAACTTATAACATAAAACATATCCAAAGTATTACCAAACAAAAGGATATTATTACAATCCCATATTGTGAAAATGGCTGGGAAGCTGAATTTAACAAAGAAACATTAATTAAATTCCCCAAATATAGGGATAGTGTTAAGAGTAGTGTAAACGAAATAATTTCGACCTATAAAGTGAATAAAACAAGTTCTTCAAAGTTGTTTTTAGAAAGTTGGTTAAATGATGAGTATGGAAGTTGATTTCTCTTTGTATGAGTTTTTAAATAATATTGATAAGAAAATCGAAGTAAATAATACGAATTTTAATGATATATCTAATTTAGTTGTTGAACAATTTAATTACGATTGGGAACAATCTGATCATAAAGCAATGGAGTCACAACTATTAAGAGAAAAAAACGCAATTATAGGACATTATGAAGATGTTAAGTATTATATGGATAAAATCAGGAATATTTTGAGAGAAAAAAATATTGGTAATGTTGAATATCCATCTTATTACGAAAACATTGTAGATGCAATTTTTCATGAGAACTGGGGGTTGGCAGGAATAGCACCTTGGGCATTTGATGCAACAGATGAATATAAGTCATCTTCTTCGGCAAAAATAATTGGTGATAAAATTTATTGTTTAATTAATGGCAAAGAAGTTTTACAGCCACAAACAATTTGTGAAAAAAGAAGATTACAATTGAAAAAAGCGCTTCTTTTAGGTAAACCAGACGAGAGAATGGAAGAAGGTTTCCATGAGGTATACCTTAATAATGGTATTCGTGTGACTATTTATTCTGGTGATAGAACTAAGGTGGGACAAGATATAATGGTTTTTAGAAAATATGTATTTAAAGAAATGACATTTGAAAAAATGGCAGAGAAGAATACTATTCCATTTGAAATAATTCCAATGTTTAAGGCTATGATCAAGATAGGATATAACGTATTGTTTTCTGGACAAGTTAGATCTGGAAAAACTACATTTATGATATGTTGGCAAAAATATGAAGATGAGTCCTTAGAAGGCCTTGCAATTGCAACAGATCCAGAAACGCCTTGGCATGAGATAATGCCAAAAGCACCTATTATGCAAATAATTGCTGATGGAGAAAATTTAGAGCAAATCACTAAATCACTTCTTAGATCTGATTGCGATTATGTTCTACTTGAAGAAATGCGAGATAGTGTAGCTTTTAATATTGGTTTAGATATTACATCTACAGGAACTCAAAGATCAAAAGGTACGATACATACAAATAATGCAATAGATATTCCTTATAAAATGGCAAGTAAAATTGTTTCTAAATATGGTGGTGATTTAAATTCATGTATTAGTCAAGTTTTTAAAAATTTTAATTATGTTTTAGAGTTTATTCAACTTGCAAATGATAAATCAAAGAAAATATTAAAAGGAATATCTGAGTTTAGATATGATGAAAAAAAGGATGTTTGTTCTATTCATAAAATTTGCAAATATGATTTTCAAAGACACAAGTGGACATTTAATTGGGATATTGGGTTAGATAAAAAAGAAATAGCTATTGATAATATAGATGAGTTTCAGTCTTTTAATGAAATTTTAAAAGACTTAGCATTTAAATTTCCAATGGATGAAAATACCATTATATATCCAGCATATTATAAAAGTAGAGGAAGTGAACTTAATGAAAATTAATTTTGGGATTTGCATATACCTATTGTTAATACTAGGGATGTACTTATGTATGAAACCTGCTATAACGAAAATACAAATAGAAAAAAAGGCAGATAGAAACCTGATGTTTACTTCTGGTGGAAGGCGGTCAAGAAAAAAGAAGAAGGAAGACAAAGTTTATTTACATATTGAAAAATTAATATCAACTACAACTGGTAAAGATGAAAAACTATACATAGTGATTTTCCTTTTGATATCAATATTATTTGCCGTTTTAGGAATTGTATTTATTAGTAGAGTGTTACCTATTCATATGTCATGTTTTATATCAATAGGATTAATGTGTCTACCTTATATATGGCTAAGAGTTAAACTTCAAAATAATAGAATTCTTGCTTCAAGAGAAGGAGATATTTTAATAACTGTAATACTTAATAATTATAAAATATGTTATTACAATATGGAAGAAGCCATTGCCAAAACAGCTATTGAGATTCAAAATGCACCATATTCAAAAAAAATACTATTTAATTTGGCAAAAGGTTTAAATACAGCGGCTAATAACGATGATATTATTAAACTTCTTGATAGTTTTAAATATTCCTTATCAACTACTTGGGGAAGTATTTTAAGTTCTAATATATACTTTGCTTGTACTTCTGGAATTAAGGTAACTAATTCATTACAAGATTTATCAGAGAGCATTATTAAAGCAAGAAGGATTTTAGAATATACTAAAAGGGAAAATAACGAAGCAAAACTGATGTTGAAGTACTTGGCTCCAATATCATATTTACTAACAATAGTTGGATCAATTAAATTTTTTGATTTCTCATTTGCAATGTTCATGGAGTATCAGTTTAATACTAAAACAGGCTTAACTTGGTTTTTTGTTGTTGCTTTTCTATATATTGTAGGTATTTTAATATCAACATTCCTAACAAAAAGGAAAATGGAGTTATAAGATGAAAAAGAAAATATTATTTAGAAATATAAAAAAGAAAATATTGTTAAACAAATATGAGGAAGAAATTTTTAGCTCATGCATATTGTTAAAAAACCTTGCAATAGTCCAGGAAAATCAACCCATGGCTGCAGATTATATATATGAACAATTATTGGTGAATAGTAAATATTTAAAAAATATTTATGGAGAAGTAATTTCAAATTATAGGAAAGGAGGAGATAAATCTATTATAGAAATATTTGATGAAAATATTAATTCTAATCATGGTAAAAATTTCGCTATAATTTTATCAAAATTAGACGAAATAAATCCAAAAGAATTAACAGAACAAGTTACAGTTTTTTTAGATGGAATGTCTGAAGCACGAATGACAATAAATGTTAGAGTTGCAGATAGAAATTCCGTTATTACAACAATGTTTTCATCTGCAATTATATTTGCATTATTATTAAATTTTGCAGTAGTAGTTGTATTTATGAGCACAATGAACAAACTATCATTTATGTTTAAATGATAATAATAGAAAAGGAGGAAAAAAATGAAGAATTTGATAATTATTATAGGGACTATTCTCTTGGGAACGATAATCGTGTCCACATTGGTTTTAGGGGATACTGATACATTACAAGGAGCAGCAAGTTCAGTTGTTCAATCAGGTGTTACTCAAATTAAGAGTCTTATATAAAATGAAAAATCTTATAATTATTTTAGGAACTATAATTCTGGGGGTTTTTATATTTGGATTAATTTTGGGAGATGGTAATTCCTTGAAAAATACATCAAAAGAATTAATGATTAATAATATAAAACAATATAATGAATAGGTACATTAATGAAAAATTTAATTACAGTATTAGCTTGTCTTACATTACTTTTAGTCTTTGTAATGCAATTTACTAATAATCAAATAACACATATGAATTTATCAAATGCTCAAAAGCATATAGAAATTTTCGAGAATGGTATAAAAAAGGAGGGATGTGTTACAGAAAAGAATAAAAACGACTTGAAGAATAAATTGGTTTCAAATTTAAATTGTGATATTAAGGATATTATAATTGAAGGGGATACTACTCCAAAATTTATTGGAAGTATAGTTAATTATAAAATAACTTTTCCTGTAAATAACTTAATAGCTTCTGCTAAAGTTCTTGGAATCTCTAATGAAGCTAATAGTAGTAATATTAGTATAGATGATAGAACTATTAGCCAACTTGTAGATCGTAGTAAATCATGGTGAGCAAATGAAAAACTTTATTGTAACAATATCTATATTGGGAGTTCTTGCTATTTTAGTTACTTTTCAAGGCGATATGAACAAGTTAATAAGAGAGTCTAATTATTTACAAGAATTATCAAATGAAATGTCTATGGTAATAAGTAAAAAAATAGATATAGAAAAATATGGCGAAGGTGATATATGTTTTTTAGAAAAAGAAGCTAAATCAGTCATAGAGATGTTAGCAGAAAACATTAATAATAAATATTGGACTGGAGGAGCGGAAATAAACGTATCACTGGTTTCTGAAGATGATTACAATACCTTAGAAAAAATAATAATGAATAAAGATAAAACATTAACAGAACATATAAATCAGCCAAACAAATTAAACGTTACATCTCCCACAGTGGAGACTATAATAGAAGCCTATTCGCCGAATTTTTCATTATCTTTTTTAAAAAATATAAACTTAAAAGTATGCAAGAAATCAACAACAGAATACCAAGGACATTCAACATAAGAAACCTCAGTAATGAGGTTTTTTTTGTTGCTTCAAATATGAATAAACTGTATAATATACTAATTGAAATGAAAGGAAATGATAATATGATTTCAAAAGAAATGATCAATAGAATTAATGAACTAGCTGCTAA
This sequence comes from Anaerovoracaceae bacterium, assembly GCA_036646055.1. GTDB lineage: Bacteria > Bacillota > Clostridia > Peptostreptococcales > Anaerovoracaceae > JAVWMQ01. Next base: position 52,011 of record JAVXMY010000004.1, read on the forward strand.
AAATAAAGCTGAAGGATTGACAGAAGAAGAATTAAAAGAACGAGATGCTCTTAGAAAAGATTACTTAGCTGCAATTAGAGGTCAAGTAAGAGGACATTTGTCTAAGATAAAATATGTTGAAGATTTAACACCAGAAGAACTTGCTGAATTAGAAAAAAATAAAAAATGTTAAGGGTGTTTTAAATTTTTATTCCTTGGGTATAGTAAACCGAGGTGATAAGAATGAAAAAAACATATTTAGATTATGCAGCAACAACACCTGTTAAAAAGGAAGTTGTAGATGCAATGATACCATATTTTACAGAAGCTTTTGGTAATGCTTCTGGATTATATGAAGTAGCTTTTAAACCTAAAGAAGCTTTAGAAAAAGCAAGAACACAAGTTTCAAAGTTAATTAATTCAAATAGTGATGAAATTTACTTTACTGCAGGAGGAACTGAATCTGATAATTGGGCATTGAAAGGTGTCTTTGATGCAAATAGCAAAAAAGGTAACCATATAATTACAACAGTTTTTGAGCATCATGCCATTTTACATTCCTGTGAATATTTAAGGAAAATAAATGGAAACGTTACTTACCTGTCTGTTGATAAAGAGGGAAGAATAGATTTAAATGAATTAAAAAATGCTATTACTGATCAAACAATCCTAATATCTATAATGTTTGCAAATAATGAAATAGGAACTGTTCAGGATATTAAAGCCATTGGTGAGATTGCTAAAGAAAAAGGTATTATATTTCATACCGATGCTGTACAGGCTCTTGGTAATGTGAAAATCGACGTTAAAGATATGAACATTGATTTATTATCTATGTCATCACATAAAATATATGGTCCAAAAGGTATTGGTGCTTTATACATAAAAAAAGGCACTAAAATAAGCAACTTTATTCATGGCGGTGCTCAAGAAAACAAAAGAAGAGCTGGTACAGAAAATATACCTGCTATTGTTGGGTTTGGATTGGCAGCAGAACTGGCTAAAGAAAATTTTGATGCTCATGTAAAACATCTATCTAGTTTAAGAGATTATTTGATTTCCGAAATTAAAAACAATATTGAAGATGTTAGAATTAATGGATCTATGGAATATAGACATCCTGGTAATGCCAGTATATCTTTTGAATATATTGAAGGCGAATCCTTGCTATTAATGTTAGATTTTAAAGGAATTGCTGTTGCTACTGGCTCTGCTTGTTCTTCAAAATCACTTACACCTTCACATGTATTACAGTCAATTGGAATACCAGTTGAAATTATTCATGGAACATTAAGGTTCTCCATTGGAGACTTTACAACAAAAGAAGATATAGATTATGTTATTAAAGAACTAATTGAAATTGTAAGTAAACTAAGAGCAATGTCTCCAGTTTCTAAAGAGAAAGGGTGGTAGAGTATGGCTATGTATAATGAAAAAGTAATGGATTACTTTTCTAATCCAAGGAATATTGGCGAGATAGAAAATCCTGATGGTGTTGGAACTTATGGAAGTCCAGTTTGCGGAGATATGATGCAAATTATGATTTCTGTAAAAGATGATGTTATTGTTGATGCTAAATTCAAAACATTTGGATGTGGATCAGCTATTGCGTCTTCATCAATGGCAACAGAAATGATTACAGGAAAGACAATAGATGAAGCCTTGGCTATTACAAATGATGAAATTGTAGCGGAATTAGGTGGACTTCCACCAGTTAAAATTCATTGTTCTGTTTTAGCTGACACTGCGATTAAAAGAGCAATTTATGATTACTCTGTTAAAGCAGGGAAAACTTATAAAGGATTAGAGGGCTTTGATCCTTTTGATGATGAAGAGGATCATCATGAAGTAGAATAAAGAGGATTTAAAATGAACACTTTGTTATCAAAGAAAAAAGTAGTTTTAGGATTAAGTGGCGGAGTTGATAGTACCTCCGCCGCATTATTGTTAAAAGAACAAGGCTATGAGGTTATAAGCCTTTTTTTTGACATATGTAAAGATAAAGGCGATACTGCCTATAATGCTGAAAAGGTTGCAGCTGAATTGGGCATTAAATTTGTATACAAGAATATGTATACTGAATTTTACAACCAGGTTGTAAATAATTTTGTTGAAGAATATCTTTGTGGCAGAACACCTAATCCATGTATTGTTTGTAATCCATGGATTAAATTTAAAGTATTAATAGAGACAGCAAATGAAGAAGGGGCCTTTTATATTGCTTCTGGACATTATGCAAATACTATATACAACGAAGAATTAAAAACATATCATATTAAAGTAGCGAGTAACATTAAAAAAGATCAGTCTTATATGCTTTATAGGTTACCATCTACCACTATAGAAAGATTAATTTTGCCATTAGCTGAATATGAAGATAAAGAAATTATAAGAAATATTGCAAAAAATAATGAAATGTCTAATGCAAATCAAAAGGACAGTCAGGAAATTTGTTTTATTGAAAATGGTAAAAACTATATAGACTTTCTTAATGAGAATGGGTATAAATCAAAAAAAGGAAATTTCATTGATAAAGAAGGAAATATTTTGGGCAAACACCAAGGAATATCCAAATATACAATTGGACAGCGTAAAGGTTTGGGAATAACCTTTGGAAAACCCGTATTTGTTACAAAAATTAATCATATAGACAATACAGTGACTTTAGGAGACAGTGAGGATCTTTTTGAAAATAAAATTCCTTTAACTGGCTGTTATTTCCAGGCATCAGATTCCAATGAAGTCCCAAAAGAGTTACTAGGAAGAAACCTTACTGCAAAAATTAGATATGCAGCTAAGCCGGCTAAAGGTGAAATCATTATAAATGAAGGGATTACATTTTTTGAATTTAGGGAAAAACAACGCGCATCCACACCTGGGCAATCAGTTGTAATTTATCTAGAAGACCAGGTTGTTGGTGGTGGTTTTATAAAAAACTAGAACATAATTATTGCTCTTGTTGGACAGACTGGAGCACAATATCCACAAGTTAGACATATATTATGATCCACGTAAGCCATGCCATTTACAAGAGAAAGAGCTTTGTTAGGACATCTTGCAACACATGTACCGCATCCTTCGCAGTTGCCATCTTCAATGCGAATTTTTTTCATAGAAGTATCAGGGATATAAGATCTGTCAATTGTACCGTTAAAATAAGAAATTGCTTTGTCAATTTCTTTTTTTTGACCAAAACCAATCATTATGGAGTTAACTCCGTCTAAATTTGATACATAATCTAATGCTTCAATATATCTGTGAGTTAAATTGCCTCCACCAAAGGCTTTCATTAAAAATATGCCGACACCTTTTTTAGAAGCTGCTAAAATGGCCTTTTCCATATCTTCTTTAGTTCCAATTCTATCACCAGTTCTAATTCCTAAGCCTTCTAAGTTGATAAGTGGGAAAATAACATCAATACTAGGAAATTCTAGTGAAGATAAAACAACATCTGTATGATGAGTTGATATACCAATTGCTTTAACTAATCCTTCTTTTTTTGCTTCAATTAAGTATTCCCAAGCACCAGACCTATCTTGGTTAGGTCTTAATTCGTGTAGTAAGAAAATATCTATATAAGTTCTATTTAAGTTTTCTAAAGCTTCCTTAACTGCGTATTTCATTTGATAATATCCATGGTCAAGAGATTTACTGCAGATAACAATGTCCTTTTCATCAAAAGACTTTATTCCTTCTTGTAAGTAAGTATAGGTTTCATAATATTGGGCTGTATCAAAAAAATTAATGCCAGAGTCTACTGCATATTTAATTAATTCTGCTCCTTCTGAGATGGATAGATTTAGTTGGGTTTTACCAATAGTTAATACGCCAAAACCCACAGGAGATATTAAAATATCTGTATTTCCAAGTTTTCTTAATTCCATAAATTTTACCTACTTTCTTATTAAATTTTAACACATATTGAGCATTTAGTGGTATAATATTATGGTTATTAATAAATAATTAGGAGGAAATTAATCAAATGGAAAAGTTAGGATTAAATCGAATTCGTGAAATGTTTTTAAGTTTTTACGAAAGTAAGGATCATTTTAGAAGAGAAAGTTTCTCTTTAATTCCTGAAAAAGATAAAAGCTTACTTATTATAAACTCAGGTATGGCTCCATTAAAGCCATATTTTGCAGGAATAGAAGAACCACCTGCAAAACGAATGGTTACATGTCAGAAATGCATTAGAACTGCTGATATAGAAAACGTGGGTATTACATCTAGACATGGTACCTTTTTTGAAATGCTTGGTAGTTTTTCTTTTGGAGATTACTTCAAAGAAGAATCTATTAAGTGGGGATGGGAGTTTTTAACAGAAGTTTTAAAAATGCCTACAGATAAAATCTGGGTTACCGTTTATGAAGAAGATGATAACGCCTATAATATCTGGAAAGACAAAATGAATTTTCCGGAAGATAGGATTGTTAGATTAGGTAAAGATGATAACTTCTGGGAAATTGGAACTGGCCCTTGTGGTCCTTGTTCTGAAATATACTATGACAGAGGCGAGAAATATGGTTGTGATAATCCAGATTGCAAACCGGGTTGTGAATGTGATAGATATGTGGAATTTTGGAACCATGTATTTACTCAGTTTTCTAAAGGTGAAGATGGAGTATATACTGATTTAGAGCATCCTAATATCGATACAGGTATGGGACTTGAAAGAATTGCATGCATTATGCAAGGTGTTGATTCTATCTTTGATATTGATACTATTAAATATATTAGAGATGCGGTATGCAGCCTTGCAAAAATTGAATACAAAAATGGGGAAGCACCTGAAGATATTTCAATTAGAATAATTACGGATCATGTTAGATCTGCAACATTTATGATTGGTGATAATATTATGCCTGGTAATGAAGGTAGAGGGTATGTCCTTAGAAGAATTATTAGAAGAGCTATTAGACATGGTAAAAAAATCGGTATTGAAGGCAAGTTCTTAGACAAGATTGTAGATAAGGTTATTGATGTGTCTGGTGGAGCTTATCCAACACTTGAAGAAAGACGTAAATTTATTAAAAAAATCATTGGTATTGAAGAAGATAAGTTTATAGATACATTAAATCAGGGCTTGCAGATTATTGAAGGCTATATTGCTGAGATGAACCATTCTGGAGAAAAATCACTATCAGGAGAAAAAGCATTTAAATTACATGATACCTATGGATTCCCATTTGAAATTACAGAAGAAATTCTAATTGAGAAGGGATATTCAGTATCAAGAGAAGAATTTGAAAGTTACATGGAAGTTCAGAAAAACAAAGGTAAGGTTGATGCAAGTAAAAGTGATGAAGCTTGGGAAGAATCTGCAGTAGATTACTTATTTGACGGTAAAACTGAATTTACAGGTTATGAACAAGTTGTTGGCAAGGGTACTGTAAAAGCTTTGTTTTGGGATCAGAAACCACTAGATAAAATAAGTGAAGGTGAAACAGGAAGAATTATATTTGATTGTACACCTTTTTATGCCAATGGTGGTGGACAAACTAGTGATATTGGTGGCATTTATAATGATAATGCTGCAGCAGTTGTTACAGAAGTTTTAAAATTTAAAGAAGTATATGCCCATAGAGTTGATGTAAAAAAAGGAGAAATTAAAGTTGGCGATGTATTTGAATTAATCGTAGATGAACCACATAGAAATTCTTCTGCAAGAAATCATACTGCTACTCATATATTACATAAGGCTTTAAGAGAAACTCTTGGAGATCATATTGCTCAAGCGGGTTCACAGGTTACAAGTGATTCTTTAAGATTTGACTTTAACCATTATGAAGGTATTACACCAAAGCAGTTAGCTGAAATTGAAAAAACAGTTAATCAAAAGATAGGATTATTTTTACCTGTTACAACTGAAGAAATGTCTATTTTGGAAGCCGAAAAACTAGGAGCTATAGGACTATTTAGCGATAAGTATGGTAAAAGAGTTAGAGTACTTTCAGTTGGAGACTATAGCCAAGAATTATGTGGAGGAATTCATGTAACAAATTCTGGGCAGATTGGTGCATTTAAAATTCTTTCTGAATCAGGTATTGCATCTGGAGTTAGAAGAATTGAAGCTATCACAGGTAGGGCTATATTAAATAGATTAAATAGTACTGAAAAAGTAGTTTCAAGTGCAGCTGAAATTATTAAGTCAAAAGAAGAATTACTAATTGAGAAATTAGAATCATTAGTTGAAGAAAACAAGGAAAATAAGCGAGAACTTGAACAACTTAGAAAACAGAGCATGAATAATATTTCAGACGAAATTCTAAAAGAAGCTAAGGAAATTAACGGTAAAAGAATTGTTACTAAAAAGCTTATGGACGCAACAATTGATGATCTTAGAATGATTTCAGATGAACTAAAAGCAAAGGAAAATAACTTGATATTAGTACTTGCGGCTGTTAAAGAGGGTAAGGTTACATTTTTAGTTTCTGTAACTAAAGATTTAGTTGACCAGAATGTTCATGCTGGTAAAATGATCAAAGAAATCGCTAGTGCAGCTGGTGGTGGTGGCGGTGGTAAACCTGATATGGCTCAAGCTGGCGCAAAAGACACTTCAAAAGTAGAGTTAGCCTTTGAGGTTGCTGAAAGTTTATTATAAATTGTAAATTTTGTGTAAATTTAAATACCTTTTTGTTGTCAAGACACATCTTATGTTATATACTACTTGTACAGTATAATAATATAAGGAGGCATAAAATGGAAAACAGAAATACAATCATGTTTGACAATTCAATTAAGTCAGAACAAAAGACACCAAGAGAAATACTAGAACAGGTATATGAAGCTTTAGAAGACAGAGGATATAATCCAATTGATCAAATTGTTGGATACTTTGTTTCTGGAGATCCTTCTTATATAACAAGCCATCAAGGGGCTAGAAATTTAATATCTACTATAGATAGAGATGATTTGATTGAGGATATAATTAGACATTACATGAATAAATAATAAATTAGCCAGATCGCAAGGTCTGGCTAAAATATTGAATGGAGAAAAAAATGAGAAAAATTGCACTAGACGTTGGGGATAAAACCATTGGTATAGCTGTTTGCGATCAGCTTGGTATTACGGCTCAAGGAGTTACAACAATACAAAGAGTAGGGATTAGAAAAGATGCTGGTAAAGTTATTGATCTAATTAAAGAATATGAATGCGATACAGTGGTTGTAGGATTACCAAAAAGACTTGATGGCACAGATAGCCCTCAAACTGAAAAAGTATATGAATTTAAAAAAATGCTTGAAAATAAAATGAGAAGTGTTGCAATGGGACATATTCCAATAGTTTATCAAGATGAAAGATTGACTACTGTACAGGCTGAAAAAGTATTAATTGAAGCAGATGTAAGTAGAAAGAAAAGAAAGACTGTAATAGATAAGCAAGCAGCGATTTTAATTATGCAAGGTTATCTAAGTACTTTAAAATAGAAGAAGAGTGATACTAAACAAATGTAACTATTCCTAAAAACATAATTTTGGGAATAGTTCTTTTTATAAATAAGACCAAGACTGAAATTCATTACAAGATGTTAAAAATCCATTGAAATGATTCGAGTCTTGGTCCCTTATCACATGATTATTTAATAGTGTGAGACTTTCTATAACTTACGTCTTTTTTGAAGCTTAAATTTGAGTTTTAAAGGGTTTTAAATAATCATGTGATGTGTTACACCGTCTTAAATATTAAGAGGTATATCTATTAATATACCAGGAACTAAATCTCCGGCATTAATATCGTTAACCTTACATATCATGTATATTGCTTCTCTGATTTCAGTATCAGGAGATTTATATCTTTGTGCAATATCCCACATGGTATCGCCAGCTACAATTTCAATTTGAGCTTTTGAAGTTTCATCAATAGCTATGGCATCATTAAATCCTAAAAAAGTATTTGTTGCTGTTACAAAACAAATTGTAAGTAAAGCAATAAAAATTGTAAATCTAAATTTTGATTTCATTCTATATTTATGGTTAGTTTTAATCATTCTACTCTCCTCCACTTCTTGAACACTTGTTCTTTTCTTAACTATATAATAAACGAATGTTTGTTCTTTGTCAATAGAAAACAGAACGAATGTTCTAAATTCTGCAAATAAAAAAAACCGCCTTATTGTAGCGGTTTAAAAATTTATAGAATTTATGAATTCTCTTTGGAAGTTAAGCTGATTAGTAAGTTCAATATGGGTTGAAATTCCAATGATTCTATGAATTTCATCCACAGCACCTGAATCTATAAGGGCTTTAATTGAACCTTGAAGTGATGTGTTGCCAACAAGAGAAATCTTCTTTGGATTTATATTTGGTATTAGTGAAATATGTTGTGCATTTTCAATATCTAAATTATTTCCAAATGCCCCAGCAACATAAATGACATCTATTTGTTCTTTTTTTAAGTTTCCATCTTTTAATAATATTGATATACAAGTTTGAATAGCTGCTATAGCAAGTTGGATAGCTCTAATATGATCTTGTGTAATATATTGATTCATTGTATAGAATTTATTAGTATCCTTTGTGTCTGAAACTAGATTTATTATTTCATTATCATAAGGATTAATAGCCTTAGCTTTTTCTTGGGATATTATATACCCTGTCTTATCAATAAAATGCTTTTTTAGTAGTTTTGAAATAATGTTAACAACTTCTGACCCTGGAATTGATTGAAACAATCCTTCGAAGGCTGGGCCTGCAGCGGCAGAAGAAAAGTAAAGCTTATTACCATTCCAAAGAGCTACTTCACCATTAGTTCCAATGTCAATTAGCAAAGACTTTTTAGTTGAATTTATAAGGTTTAAACTTAGAATGCCTGCAGTAATATCTCCACCAATAAAACCACCTAAATTAGGCATAATAAATAGACTATATGGGTAATTTAAGCCGTAGTTTGGTTTAAAGTTTGAGTACTTAAATATATGAGTCATTACAGTATTGCCTGAAATAGTCAATGACTTAATTAAATCTTTATTTAAATGGTCCTTAATTAAAATATTAATTAATCGGTTTAAGTCGGATATTAGTAAAGCGTTTAGATTATCTAAGTTCTCTATGGATTCTTGGTAATAAGTCATCCTAGAGACAATATCAGAACCAAATTTGCACTGGCCATTCTTCAAAGAATGTTCTTTGACTATAATATAATTATGTAAACTTGAGTCTGAATTATACTGTATTAGAGCACCACATATATTTGTAGTTCCAATGTCAATAGCAATACCGTATCTTATGTTTGATTCTGTTGATTCATATAATTGATGTTGCAAAACTCACAGCCTCCTTTGTTACCCTTACAGTTAATACATTCTGATTTAGAAGATTTATAGGGCTGATCTAAAATATAAAAATATCCTACACTTGATTTTGGCGGATTTAAAGTTGTACCATTATAAGATATATTTAACTTATCAAAATTTAATAATTCATCTAATTGGATAAATTGATCCATAGGTGAGTCAAAATAACCTGGCCCAAAGCCATTGCTTAAGTATTTGTTTTCTATCTTCAAACTTTTAATTAATTCTCTTTTTACCATGACTAAAAGAGAATTCACAAGGGATGTCTTGTAGTAATCTATGGCTAAATCTGTAATTGATCCAAAAGAATTTGTTAGTAAATTTCCAATAGTTACACCAAAGAATACGATACCTCTAATTGTGGTCTTATCAATATCATTATAAGAGATATTGTTTATCAAATTGTTATTTACTTCAATGGAGTTACAATGTATCTTGATTTTATCAAAACGTGCCATTGCAGCTATAGGCTTAATCATAGGATCAACATTGCACTTTACCTGCCTATTTATATTTATATTATTAGATACATCAAAAGAATCTTCAAATAGCTCCTTTGACAATTGCAATAACTGAAGTTTATTTATTTTTAAATCTGTCCATAAATTTTTTATCATTGTTTTGTAATTTGGTTAGTTTATCATAACCTGTATCAAGTAATATATTGATTTTTTTTCTAAATATAATTCCAAATATAAAGAATAATAATGCGATAACACCAATAATAATGGCACTAGTGTAACCACCGTTCATAATTTGTCTTCCAATAAGTAGGCTTCCCATCATGCCAGGACTTCTACCAAGCAAACTCACAAGTAAAAATGGTTTTAATTTTAAGTCAGAAATACCTGCTGCATAATTACACAAATCCTTTGGAATACCTGGAATCAAGAAAATTAAAAATACAAGTATAACTCCTCTTTTGCTATTAATCTTAGTAAGTAAATTAGTTATTTTATCTTCATCAAAGATTATATGAATAAAATCTCTACCAAGTACCTTTGCCAAGTAGAAAGTTATTATAGATCCTAAGGCTGCGCCAATTATAGAATATATATATCCAAGCCAAAAGCCATACATATATCCTGCAGCAAACTGCAAACCTTGGCCCGGTATAATACAAATAACAATTTGTACAATTTGGGCAGCTATATATATAAAAACTGTTTCAGTTTCATATTTTTCAAAATATTTTTGTACATTTTCTATACTAGACATACTAGTAATCCAATCTTTTTGAAAGAAGAAAATATAAAGTGGAACCCCAAGTAAAATTACAAGTAGTAAGCCAAACTTAAGAAAGGCTAGGATTTTTTTATATTTAGTTTTTCTTATTTCTTTTTTGTTTAATTCCATATTACCCTCAAATTTTATAAACTTATAATACCTTTGTTTAACAGTTCTTGCAATGATTTAATTACACCAAATTTGGAATGTTCATAAGTTAATCCGCCTTGGAAGTAAACAATATATGGCTCTCGAATAGGTCCATCTGCACTAAGCTCAATACTTGAACCCTGTACAAAAGCTCCAGCTGCCATAACCACAGGATCTTCATATCCTGGCATATCCCAAGGCTCTGGTGAAACATGAGAGTCAATTGGTGCAGCTCCTTGAATTCCCTGGCAAAAAGCCACAAGGGCTTCAGGAGAATTTAATTTTATAGCCTGAATAATATCACTTCTTTTGTCTGATACCTTAGGACATATATCGAAACCTAAGTTTTCATATACCTTACCACACAAAATTGCACCTTTAAGAGCACCGTTAACAACCTTTGGAGCCATGAAGAAGCCTTGAAGCATCTGTCTTGTTTGACCAAATGTTAAGCCACATTCTCCACCTATACCAGGACATGTTAGTCTGTAAGAAACACTATCAATGAGAGCTTTTTTACCTACAACATATCCCCCAGAAAGAGCAATACCACCCCCTGGATTTTTAATAAGTGAGCCTGCCATAATATCAACACCAACTTGTGTTGGCTCTTTAATATCCAAAAATTCCCCATAGCAATTATCAACCATTGTAATTATATCTGGGTTTACACTTTTAACAACATTAACGAATTCTTCAATTTGATCTATTGTAATAGCATTTCTCCAAGCATAACCTGTAGCTCTTTGAACTGAAACCATCTTAGTCTTTGGACCAATTGCTTTTTTAATTCCTTCAAAATCAAGTGTGCCTTCATGAGTTAATTCAACCTGTTTGTATGTAATGCCAAATTCTTTAAGAGAACCCATACCCTGGCCTCTAATTCCGATTACTTCTTCAAGGGTATCGTATGGACCCCCTGATACATAAATTAATTCGTCTCCTGGTCTTAAAACACCTGAAAGAGCAAGGGAAAGCGCATGGGTACCATTAACGATTTGAGTTCTAACCAAAGCTGCCTCAGCACCAAAAACATAGGCAAAAATCTTTTCGATTTGTTCCCTACCTGGATCATCGTATCCGTAACCTGTGTTCCATGTAAAATGCATATCACTTGTTCTAAACTTTTGAAATGCCGATAAAACTTTGTACTGATTATATTCGGTAATTTGGTCAAGAGCATCAAATTCATCTTTTATCTCATTTTCTGCATCTGAAACCTGATTTAAAACATTTTCTGTAATTTTAAAATTGTTAGCTAAAAATTCTAATATTTGATTTTTCATTAAAAATCCTTCCTGTTGTCTATAAAAATATTATGCAAACTATATCGATATGTTTTTAAACTTTGAAATCATTCTTCATATTTGTCATTAGGGTCAAACCCTTCTGTTCGCTCAACTTCCCACTCCATATCCTTAACAAGATCACGTTTAACATTCATCTTGTGAGCCGCATAAAGCTGAGTCGTTGTAACCTGTTCATGGTCAAGTAAGGCCGCCACATCATAGATTGAATTACCTCTGCCAATTAAACTTGTTGCCGCAGTTGCCCTTAGCTTGTGGGGACTATACCCTCCATTTCTAGAAGTTTTCATACCTATAGAAGTGTATTTTTTTACAAGTTCACGAATTTGTCTTTCGGTCATACGCCTACCTTGAAGGGACAAAAACAGCGCATCCTTGTTTTCTTCTGTTAACAGGTCCTCTTGCTTGCGTTCCAGTTTTATATATTCATCTATAACCATAGTAACTGACTTATTTAATGGCATAGTAGATTCTTTGCCTCGTTTTCTATAAATAAGAAATTCACCTCTGCTAAAATTAAAGGATGAAACATTTAACTGTTGAAGCTCTGAAAGTCTAAGACCATAAGTTAGAAACATAATCAAAATAGCCTTATCTCTAAGTTTTGTCTTTTGCCAGTAGGTTTTTTCCTTATCAGTTAGGCCCTCTCCAGTTGTAACACTGTCTAACATTATCATAACTTCATTATCCTGAAGAGCCTTAATTTCACGCTCTTGGGCTTTAATAGTTCTAATTGGTACAAATCCATCTGTAATGTTTTTTTCGACTATACCCTCTCTATAAAGTTCCTTAAATAGAACTGATATTGAGGCTTTTTTTCTAGAAAGAGTAATATTATTATTCTCATATATATATATTGTATCCTTAATTTCCTTCTTGTACTTCCTGCAATAGTCTAAAAACATATTAACATCAACAGCAGTAATCTTTTGAAAATCCTTTTGCTTAAGGTCTTTTTTAGTTGTAGCGTTAGTTAAAGCAGTTTCAGCAATTAAGTAATCACAAAAAAAGGAAACATCCTTTAAGTAAGCCAGTCTTGACATAGGAAGAACCTTAGACTCAATGTATCTAAAATATCCTCGCAAAAAACTCGGAAGCTGATCTTCAATCTCTTCTGATTTAAAAATTATTTCATGCTCCTTGTTAACAATATTATCAGGCTTATTTGATTTGTTATGAATTTTTACTTGTTTTCTTTTATCCATAAAAGCACATCCTCAATATTTGATTCACTTAAGTTAAACCATTTCATATCTTGGTATTTCTTAAACCAGGTAAGCTGTCTCTTAGCATATCTTCTTGAATTTCTCTTAACAAGTTCAATAGCTTCATCAAGGGAATACTTACCATCAAAGTAACCAATGATTTCCTTGTATCCAATACCCTTCATGGAAATATCAGCATCGGTAAAGCCCATTTTCATAAGCCCTTTAACTTCATCAAGAAGACCCATATTAATTAGAATATCAACCCTACGATTAATTCTATCATAAAGTTCTTCCCTATTTCTATTTAAGCAAATAAGCATAGTGTCATAATCTTTAGTTTTAACATTAACATTACTAAAATCCTGGAGTTGATTTTCTCCAATCTCAATTGCTTCAATAGCTCGTACCACTCGCTTAACATTATTAGGATGAATTCTCTTAGCACTATCAGGACTTATACCCTGAAGAATCTTATGTAATGCTTCGTTACCCTTTTCCTTAGCAATTTTGTAAAGTTTATCTCTATATTCTTCACTTCCCTTAGATTTCCCAAAGTCCATCTCATAAAGAAGAGAATTAAGGTATAAACCGGTACCACCAGCAATTATAGGAGTTTTACCCATGGAAAAAATATGCTCAATGGCTGCTTTTGCTTTTTCCATATATAGGGCTACGCTAAAGTCATCTTTTGGGTCAATTTCATCAATTAGATAATGTTTAACTCTAGCCTGTTCTTCAGGCGTTGGCTTGGCACTTCCAATATCCATGTATTTATAAAGCTGCATAGAATCACAAGAAACAATTTCTCCATTAAACTCTTCTGCAATTCTAATAGCATATTCAGTTTTACCAACAGCAGTCGGACCTGCTACAACAATTATTTTTCTCATTTTCTCTTAAATTTCTTTTCTATATCATCTTTTGTTAACTTAATAAATGTAGGCCTACCATGAGGACAAGAAAATGGGTTTTCACATTTATTTAAATCCTCAAATAACCTTTTTACTTCATCCTTAGACAAAGAATCATTGGCCTTAATAGCTGCTTTACAAGCTCTAGTTGCAATTTTATCTAAGAGTTTTGGACTTTCATAATCATTTATTTCTGATGTCATTGAAATAAAATCATTTATAAATTCTTCCGCCTCACTTAGATTAAAGTAGCTAGGAATCTGAGTAATTCTATAGGTATTAGGGCCAAATTCTTCAATGGTGTAACCTAAACTATCAGCAGTACTAAGCCATACATGGTCATTTTTAGACAAAGCAACAGGGATTGTAATTGTAATTGGAATAAGCAAACCTTGTTTTGGAATTTCACGACGCAAATAGTCATTTCTGAATTTTTCAAAAAAAATTCGCTCGTGTGCTGCATGCTGATCTACAATATAAAGAGTATTTTCATCAACAGCCTGAATATAAGTTCCAAAAATTTGTTCTAAAGGAACAATAGATGCCATATCAAAAGCCTTTGGTTTATAGGTATCACTTTTAATTTGGTCAATTTTCTTCTCTAGAATTTCCTGCTTTTGTTCTTCAACCAATTTTTCATGATTATAAGTTGACAATATATTTTTAACGTCAACCTCATTAGACTCTTCTTTAATCTTTTGATTAAGATTTATATTTTTATTGATTTTATTCTCATCTATTTTAGGTTTATCTTCAATTGAATTTGTATCCGCCTTAATACTAATCTTAGTTTGTTCTTCTATGTTTGAAATTCTTATTTCCCCTACTTCATCCTTAGTAAATTTAAAGTAATCAGACTTAGTTGATGGTTTTGGTTGAATTTTACCAATACCATCTTTGGTATTTAATGCTTCGATTATAGCATTTTTGATTATATTTGAAATTACTCTTTCGTCATAGAAACGAACTTCTTTTTTATTTGGATGTATATTAACATCCATAATATTTGGAGGCACTGTAATAAACAAATATGCAATTGGATATCTACCTTCAAAGAGCCTTGCCGCATATCCTTGACTTATACCTTCCTCTATAACATTACTGTTAATTGATCTACCATTAACAAAGAAAATTTGACTTTTTCTATTGGCTTTGCTCTCTGTTGGATTTGAAATAAATCCTTCAATAGTAATTCCTTCTTCAGTATGATGAAAAGGTATAAGCTTAGATAAAGAATCTTTACTTGTAATTGTAATAATAGCTTTTAACCTATCCCCTTTGCCGCTGGTTGAAAACAATGTGTTTTCATTGTTAATCATACGAATTTTAATGTCTGGATATGCCATGGCCACATTAGAAATAAAATCTACAACAGCAGAACCTTCGCTTCTATCTGTTTTCATAAATTTAAGCCTAGCTGGAGTGTTAAAAAATAAATTTTCTATAATAATTGTAGTTCCAGTAGGAGCGCCCATTGGACTTCTGGATATAATTTCTCCGCCTTCCAAAACAAGTTTGATTCCAACATCGGCATACTGGGTTTTAGTAATAATAGTAGTTTTTGTAACCGAAGCAATACTAGCTAAGGCCTCACCTCTAAAACCTAAAGAAACTAGAGAGTCTAAATCTTCTATATTCTTAATTTTACTAGTAGCATGTCGTAAAAAAGCAGTTTCAACCTCACTAGCATCTATACCAGTTCCGTTATCTGAAATTCTTATATATGTTTTACCGCCATTTTTAATTTCAACGGTAATATTGTCAGAAAGAGCATCAATTGAATTTTCAACAAGCTCTTTAACAATTGACAGAGGTCTTTCAACAACCTCTCCTGCAGCAATTTGGGCTGCTACATTTTTTTCAAGTATTTTTATCATATGTTTCTCCATAAATATTAATAATATATTATATCATTTTTTTAGGGACAATTCATTAAAATACAAAAAACTGCTGTAGCTTTTAAGCTTACAGCAATTTGTTTTTTAAAATTTAAATTGGATTTGCACCTGATCTTTTGAAGCGTTTTCAGATAAACGCTCAAGTTCTTCTAACTTATCTTCTGCCTTGTCTAGAAGTTCTTTAGGAACGCCAGCTAACTTAGCAACATGTATACCGTAACTTCTATCAGCACTTCCTTCAACAATTTTATGTAAGAATACAACTTCTCCATTATTATCGGAAACATCTACATTAAGATTTTTAACCCCTTTGTATTGCTCATCAGTTGATGTTAATTCATGATAATGGGTGGCAAAAAGTGTTCTTATCATTCTATTTGGTTTGCATAGATAATCTATAGCAGCCCAAGCTATTGATAGGCCATCATAAGTGCTAGTCCCTCTACCAATTTCATCAAGAATAACAAGACTTCTAGAAGTAGCTGAATTTAAAATGTATGCTAGCTCGCTCATTTCAACAAAAAAAGTACTTTGGCCAGCAGCTAAATTGTCTGAAGCACCAATTCTAGTGAATATTCTATCTGTAACTCCAATTGTGGCAGCTTCACATGGTACGAAACAGCCTGCTTGCGCCATTAAAACGATTAGAGCCGTTTGACGCATATATGTTGATTTACCAGCCATATTTGGTCCAGTAATTAGCAACATTGAAGCATTAGACTTATTAATATATGTATCATTTGGAACAAAGGTACCGTCAGTAATAGATTGCTCTATTACTGGATGTCTACCTGTTTTAATTAAAATTTCATCGCCTTCATTAACTGTAGGTTTAACATAGTTTAATTTATCACTTACCTCTGCAAAGGAAGTTAACACATCTAAGGTTGAAACTATACTAGAAGCCCTTTGAATTTCTTTAATATATTTTTTGATTTCATCTCTAATTCCAGTGAAAAGTTCAAATTCAAGTTGATTGATTTTTGCTTCTGCATTTAATACTAAACTTTCAGTTTCTTTTAGCTCTGGTGTAATAAACCTTTCAGCATTAGCCAATGTTTGCTTACGAATATAATTATCAGGAATACTGTCATAGTAAGATTTGGTTATTTCAAGATAATAACCAAAGACCTTATTATAGCCTACCTTTAAGTTTTTTATTCCTGTTCGTTCTCTCTCTGTTAATTCTAAAGAAGAAATCCATTCTCTTGCATCTTTAATATTATGGTTTAATAAGTCTAATTCTTCAGAATATCCTTCTTTGATAATCTGCCCTTCTTTAATAGTAAAAGGAGGATCATCCTTAATAGAATTATTAATTAAATCGTAAATATTTGTAAGGGGATTTAAGTTGGCATTTAGTTCATTTAAAAGTTTTGAATCTAAATCCTCTAAATCTAATTTTATCTCTGGTAAAACAAATATAGAGTTTTTTAGAGCAACTAAATCTTTTGCATTAGCTCTGCCACAAGCAATTCTACCACCCAGTCTTTCAAAGTCATAAATTGCTTTGAGGCTTTCTTTTAAATTGTTTCTGCCCATATATTCATCTACAAGAACGGAAACTGCATCTAATCTATTGTTTATACTCTCAATAGAGTTTAAAGGCTCTTTTAGCCATTTTTTCATCTTCCTAGACCCCATAGCAGTATGAGTTTTATCTAGTACACCTAGAAGTGATCCCTGAAGCTTTTTTTCAAATAAGGTTTCAGTTAATTCCAGGTTTTTAATTGTCGCTTTATCTAATGCCATATAGTTACCAATTTGATAAATGTGCAAATTAGTAATATGGGTTAATGTCTGTTTTTGTGTTTCAATAAAATAAAGAAGTTGACTTCCTAGGGCCATTTTCATAGAGCCTGTAAAACCAATAGAATTATATGTTTCTTTATCAAATTGATTTGCTAATACATTGTCTACTTTTGTTAGATTGTAGTAGGAATTATTTAGCAATGTAAAATAAGCATCTGTATACTTTTTAATATTGTTGATACTTATGAATTTTTCCGCATCATCATTAATAATGATTTCACTAGCTGAAATTCTAACTAATTCGTTTATAAGTGTTTCTTCCCTATCTTCACTTTTAAATTCTGATGAACTAATTTCACCAGTAGAAATATCACAAAATGAAAATCCAATTTCATTTTGGTCTACATATACGGAAGCCAAAAAATTATTTTCGTTTTCCTTTAGAATTGTGCTGCTTGTAATTGTACCTGGTGTAACAATTTGAACAACTTCACGTTGAACAATACCTTTAGATACAGCAGGATCTGTCATTTGCTCACATATTGCAACCTTATATCCCTTTTCAACTAGCCTTGCAATATATGTTTCTGCGGAATGAAAAGGAACCCCACACATTGGGGCCCTTTCCTCTAATCCACAGTTTTTGCCTGTCAAAGTTAATTCTAATTCTCTAGAGGAAACAATAGCATCATCAAAAAACATTTCATAAAAATCACCTAGCCTAAAAAACAAGATTGCATCTTTATGCTGTTCCTTAATTCCCATATACTGTTGCATCATTGGGGATAATGCCATAATAACCTCCTTAAATTTTTATAATTATTTTGCGTTGTAAGCTTCGATTCCAAGTCTGATTAATTCAACAGCTCTTCTCATATCAGCCTGGTTTAGAACGTAAGCAATACGCATTTCGTCTTTACCTAATCCTGGTGTTGCATAGAATCCTTCAGCTGGAGCAAACATTGCTGTTTCGCCATTGTCTTCGAATTCTTCTAGCATGAACATTAAGAAGTTTTCAATGTTATCAACTGGCAACTTAGCAGTCATATAGAATGATCCACCAGGTTTCTGGCAAACAACTCCAGGAATTTTCATTAATTCATCATAAACTACATCTCTTCTAGCACAGTATTCAGCTTTTACTGATTCATAGTATGAAGCTGGAAGTCTGTATAGAGCTGCTGCACCAACCTGGTCAATAGTAGAAACACAAAGTCTACCCTGACAAATCTTCATAAGTCCGCTATATAGTTCAGCGTTCTTAGTTACGATACATCCAATTCTAGCTCCGCAAGCTGAGAATCTCTTTGAAACTGAGTCAACAATGATTACGTTGTCAGCAATTTCATCAATCATACCAAATGATGTAGCTTCTCTGCCATCATAAGCAAATTCTCTATATACTTCGTCAGCAATGATGAATAAGTTATGTTCCTTAGCAATATCTCCAATTAATTTAATTTCATCAAGTGTTAAAACAGCACCTGTTGGGTTTCCTGGAGATATACAGCAAATTGCTCTTGTATTTGGAGTAATTGCAGCTTCAATCTGTTCTCTCTTAGCATAGTGGTATCCATCTTCTGCTTTAGTTGTAATAGGAACAACTTTACCGCCAGCTGCTGTAGCAAATGTGTGGTAGTTTGTGTAGAATGGTTCTGGAATTAATACTTCTTCGCCTTCGTTTAAAATAGCTGTGAAGATTAATGTTAATGCTTCTGAACCACCAGCTGTAACAATTACGTTATCTCTTGTGTAGTTCATGTTGTACTGTTTGAAATAGTCAACAATTGCGTCCTGTAATTCAGGAATACCCTGTGATTCAGCGTAAGCAATAACCTTCTTGTCAAAATTTCTAACAGCATCCATAAATACTGCAGGTGTTTCAACGTCAGGCTGACCAATGTTTAGATGGTAAACTTTTTTACCAGCATCCTTAGCTTTCTGAGCAAAAGGATTGAACTTTCTAATTGGTGAAAACTGCATAGCTTCAACTTTTCTTGATAGTTTCATTTTGATTCTCCTTTAAAAATTATATTATATTATGCTAACTCACTATGTGAGCTATTAACAACATTATCTACTGTTTCTAAACTAAAGTTGTTATCTTCTTTAGTTAGATACAGTAAGTATTCTATATTACCTTTGGCACCGGTAACCGGTGAAAAAGTTAATCCACATGGATAAAGGCCTACTTTTTGGGCATATCCTATTACATTTAGTATAACTTCTTTATGAACGTTTATATCTCTAACAATACCTTTCTTACCAACTTGATCTCTGCCTGCTTCAAATTGAGGTTTAACTAGGCAAACAATGCTACCTTTTTCAGCTAAAACCTTACTAGCAACAGGTAAAATTAAGTTTAAGGAAATAAAGGATACGTCAATACTAATGAAATCTGCTGGTTCCAGAATTAAATTAGTATCCAAATATCTTATATTTGTTTTTTCCATATTACAAACTCTAGGATCTATACGAAGTTTATAGTCAAGTTGACCGTAACCTACATCAATGGCATACACCTTAGATGCACCTTTTTGAAGCATACAGTCAGTAAATCCACCTGTTGAAGCTCCCATATCTATAGAAACCTTATTGTGTAAATCAAATCCAAACATTTCCATAGCTTTTTCAAGTTTAAGACCACCTCGACTTACATAGGGGCATAAATTTTGCTTCACAAAGATTTCAGCACTGTCATCTATTGGTGTTCCAGCCTTATCTACTCTTTGGCCATCTACAAAAACAATGCCAGCCATAATTGAAGCTTTGGCCTTCTCTCTAGATGGAAATAGTCCTTTATTTACTAAGATTACATCTAATCTATCTTTCAATTAATTCACAAATCCTTTCAAAAATACTTTCAGCATCAAGGTTGTATTCTTTTCTTAGCTGATCAGTTGAACCCTGCTCAATAAACTGATTTGGCCATGCAAAGTTATATACTTTAACATCAGTATTTTTTAAAATTGAGTTTACACTTTCGCCAAAGCCGCCAACAAGGCAGCCATCCTCAATTGTAATAATATTTTTAGTATGTTTAGCAACTTCTATAAGAGACTTAATATCTACAGGATGAATTGTCCGTGGATTGATTAAGCCGGTACTAAGATTTTTTTCCTTAAGAAGACTACAAACCTGCTCTCCTATTGGAAACATATTTCCAGCTGCAATAATGGTTACTTCTGTACCCTTAGAGAAAACCGACCATTCCTGAGTCATTTTATCTAGAGGTAGCTTAAGGTTTGTGGCAGCGCCTCTAGGATATCTAATAGCTACTGGACAATTTAATTCTACAGCATAATCCATCATTTCTTCAAGTTCCTTACCATCTCTTGGGGCTAAAACAACAAGATTTGGCATATGTTTAAGGTATGAAATATCAAACAATCCATGATGAGTTTCACCGTCAGCACCTACAACACCAGCTCTATCTATTGCGAAGATAACTGGCAAATTTTGAAGGCACACGTCAATTAAAATTTGATCATAGGCTCTTTGTAGAAATGTTGAATAAATCGCAACAAAAGGTTTATAACCATTTTGGGCAAGACCTGCAGCAAAAGTTACTGCGTGTCCTTCGGCAATTCCTACATCAAACATTCTACTATGATATTTATCGGCAAAGTTTCTTAGACCTGTACCGTCAATCATTGCAGCAGATACTGCTACTATTTTATCATTTTTTTGCGCAATTTCAACAATTTTGTCTCCAAAGATTGAAGAAAAAGTCTTTTCTTTAGATGTATTTAGTAAATTCCCAGTATTTACATCAAAAGGACCAAGCCCATGAAACTTGCTTGGGTTTTGTTCTGCAATTCTGTATCCCTTGCCCTTTTTGGTAATAATATGCATAATTACTGGGCCATCAGCTGCTTTGGCAAGTTTTAAATTAAATATTAAATCTTTAAGATTGTGACCATCAATTGGGCCTAAATATGTGAATCCTAATTCTTCAAACATAATACCGTCAACAACGGTAAATTTAACTAAATCTTTAAGTTTTGCTGCTCCATTATATATAGCATCTCCGATTCCCGGAATCTGAGTTAGTACTTTTCTACTATTTTTCTTAAATGAATAATATCCTTTAGAAACTCTTACTTTTCCTAAATGTCGAGAAACACCACCTGTATTTTTACCTATTGACATTCCGTTATCATTTAAAATAATTATTGATTTTAGTCTCATGCCACCAAGATTATTTAAGCCTTCGTATGAAATACCTCCTGTCAAGGCACCATCACCTATTACTGAAACTATTTCATAGTTTTCATTGTTTAGATCACGAGCCTTAGCAAATGATGCTGCAAGGGAAATTGAATTACTACTATGACCTGTATCAAATGTATCATAAGGACTTTCAGATGTTTTAGGAAAGCCACTTAAGCCTTTAAATTGTCTTAATGTGTCAAATTCATTAGCCCTACCAGTTAATATTTTGTGTACATATGTTTGGTGTCCTACATCCCAAATAATCTTATCCTTTGGTGTATCAAATAAATAATGTAATGCAATTGTAAGTTCAACTGCGCCAAGGTTTGAGGCAATGTGTCCCCCAGTTTTAGAGACTTTTTCAAGTAGAAACTCTCTAATTTGAATTGTCAAAAATTCAAGTTCATCATCGCTCATATTTCTAAGGTCTTCGGGAAAATTATATTCTAAAATATTTTTAATCAAAATTACTTCCTTCTATCTTTTAGTGTATCAATTATATAGTTAAAAAATTCTGCATTATCGTAGTATTCTACCAAAGAATCTTTAGCAGCTTGATAAACTTCAGCAATTTTTAATTCTGTTGCTTCTAAGCCATAAACTGAAGGATATGTTGATTTATTTTGATTTGCATCAACTCCAACGTTTTTGCCTAGTTCTTCTGTTGTTCCAACTATGTCAAGCATATCGTCAGAAATTTGGAAAGCTAATCCTAAATTTTCTGCATACTCAGTTAAATCTTCAAGCATTTCATCAGTTGGATTACCAAGGTATGAACCAGCTTTAACAGCAGCCACAATTAGCTCTCCTGTTTTATTTATATTAATATAATCTAGCATTTCTTTTGAACATGTTTTGCCTTCAGCTTCTAAATCGGCAACTTGTCCTGCTACCATTCCTTTACAGCCTGCAGATTTACCAATTGTATTGGCAGCTCTAATTCTTTTTTTTAATTCATCTACATTATCAAAAGAAAGGAACATATCTTTTAACATAACTTCAAAGGCTGTATTTAACAGTCCGTCTCCAGCTAAAGTTGCAATACCATCTCCAAAGACTTTGTGATTAGTTTTAAGTCCTCTCCTTAAATCGTCATCATCCATACAAGGTAAGTCATCATGAATTAAGGAATAAGTATGAATGTATTCTAATGCAATTGCATAAGGTAATGCTTCGTTTACATTTCCTCCACAAAATTCGCATGAAGCTAAAAGTAAAACTGGACGTAGTCTTTTGCCTGGTGCGCTTAAACTATATTTCATAGATTCATAAAGGGTTCCACTTTTTTTATCTATTTTAGGTAAGAATGATATTAAGTTATCTTCAATTAATTCTTTATAGCGATTATATTCATTTTTCATGTTTATTCCTTCCCTTCTTTAAAAATTTCTATTTTTTGAGTTGCACTATCTAAAAATTCAATACATTTATTATATTCACCAATTGCCTTCTCATAAAGTTCTATAGCTTGGTCAATATTAGTATTTTCTTTTTCTAGCTGGTTAAGGCTATTATCAAAGCTTTCTAAGGCCTTTTCAAAAGTACTTTGATTGCTCATATTTCTCTCCTTTTGGTTCCTATTGCTTTAACACATATTTCTCCGTCCTTCAAAACAATTGTTAGTTGGTCATTTTCATTTATGTCACTTACGCTTAAGACAGACTTTCGATTACTATCTAAAATTGCCCCATAGCCAGAACTTAAAATTCTATAAGGACTAAGGCCATCAAGTCTAGACTTTCTTAGAGAAATCAAGTTTTTCATATAGTCTATTTTGCCAGTTAATATATTTAGCAGTCTATCTTTACTTAAATTTAAGTTTGCGCGAATATTTTCTAAGTTTGGTACTGCCATTACTCCAGCTGCAGTAGGTGTTGCAGCTCTACTATCAGCAACAAAGTCACTAATAGTAACATCAACTTCGTGTCCTACAGCAGAAATAATTGGAATTCTAGATTCAAAAATACTCCTTGCAACCATTTCTTCGTTAAAGGCCCAAAGATCTTCCATAGAACCTCCACCTCTACCAAGAATAATAGTATCAATGTCATTATAGTTATCATTAATATATTTAATTCCTTTAGAAATTTCAGGGGCTGCATCTGGACCTTGAACAGTTATTGGATAGATAAAAATATCAACCATATTGTTTCTAGATGTAACTGTTTTAAGTATATCTTGAAGTGCTGCTCCAGTTTCAGCAGTCATTATTGCAATCTTATTTGGAAATTCAGGAATTGCTTTTTTATGTATTGAAGAGAACAATCCTTCCTCTTCTAGTTTTTTCTTTAAGTTATTAAAGGCAATGCTTAAATTACCTTGGCCTTTAACTTCAATATCTTTTATATTTAAAGAATAACTACCTCCACGCTCATAAACAGAAACATATCCATAAGCTATTATCTCTAGTTCATCGCTTAGATTAAATCTTAAATCCTTTGCTCTGTCGTAAGGTAAAAAGCAGTTTATTCTACCACTATTATCCTTAAGTGAAAAGTACACGTGTCCTGTATTGTGAAACTTTAAGTTGGAGACTTCCCCTATAACTGAAATGTTACCTAGCAAAGGATCTGTTCTTAAAACTCGTGATATATATTGGTTTACTTGACCAACACTTATAGGTTTAATGGCCATACTTTATTTCCTCCAAGGAGTGCTGTTCCTACAGCATTATCGGCACCGAAGTCACCGAAAATAACTCCATTAATATTTTTTCTAATATATTTGCTTTCAGAAACTCCTCCAGCAAAGACTATATCCAGATCTTGATAATTTGATTTACATTGATCGACAAGTTCTTGTAGACATAATAAAATTTTAGTAAACAAGCTATTTGAAATCATCTGTTTAAATTCTTCCTTTAAATTGCTCTGATTTTCTTTAATAAGTCTTTGAAAATGACTTTCTATTCCAGATATATTTATCTGTAAATCCTTTATATTTATATCTTTACATTTAATAATTTCAACAGAATTTAATAAAGCTAAGTTATCCATTTCTTTACCTGCTGGAAATTTAAGACCAAGGGAAACCCCTATTCTATCAATTAATTGTCCAAAAGATAAATCTAAAGTATGCCCTATAATACTAATATTGTTGTCCTTTATTTTTAGTATTTCTGTTGTACCTCCTGAAAGATGAAAACAAATAAACTCATTAGGATTTTTTAAGTTGCTAAAGTGTTTTATGGCTTCTATGTGACCTTCTTGATGACTAAATTCATAAAGAGGAACATCTAAAAGGGAAGCGATACTTTTGCCTAAAGTTAATCCAGGCACAAAACATGGCATATAAGAGCCTTCTATTGGTCTTGGTCTATTTGATACTGAAACTCCAATAATATTCTTACCATTTATGGTTTTAAAGATTTCTTCAAAAAGTTGTGGAAGGTTCTTTAAATGAGAAAAAACAGCATTAGACTGTCTTATTCCTCTTTCACCTTTTGGCACATCAAGTATTATTCGCTTGTCAGATATAACTTGCCCTTGGTTATTTATTATAGCAACAGATGTAGTGTAATTGCTTGTGTCAATTCCTAAAACAAATTCTTCAGTCATGTTTATGCTCTCTCAACACTTCCTAAAATACCGTTTATAAATTTCTGGCTGTCAGGACCGCCAAATTTCTTGGCCATGTTAACAGCTTCGTTTATTGTTACAGGAACTGGTACTGTTTCATTATATTCCATTTCGTAGATTGCTACTCGTAAGATAGCTAAATCTGTTTTGGCCATTCTTTCTGTATTCCAACTTCTAGAATTCCTATTAATAGTCTTGTCAATTTCTTCTAAATTGAATTTGATTTCTCTAAAAGAACTTCTGATATAATCTATTTGCTTATCATCAGACTTTTTATCTTTAATTAATAGTTCTACTAATTCTTCACTTTGGTCATTTTGTGCATCCATTTGAAATACGGCTTGCATTAATACTTCTCTAGCTTCTGATCTTGTCATTATTGGTCCTCCCCAGTTAATTTAACACCTTGAACATGAATGTTTACTGCTGTAACATTTTTGTTGGTGATGGTTTCTATTTCTTTTTTAACGTTTTCTTGAATATTCCAGGCTACAGCAGGAATGTTAATTCCATATTTAAGAATAACAAAAACTTCAAGTGCAATGCCATCATCACCTTGATCTATTTTAATTCCTTTTTTTAAATTTTCCTTACCAAGTATACCTTCTGAAATTGAATCTGTAATATTTCCGCTAAGGCCTAAAACACCTTTAGTTTTTAAAACTGCATTAATTGCACAAACTGCAAAAACATCATCAGATAATTTAACTTCAGAAAGTTCCTCTTCCGTAATATATTCATAATTATCCATAGAGTTATTATAACAGAAAAAGTGAAAGGATTCTACCTTTCACTTTTTATTAAATCAATTATTTAAATAAATCTTTTATTGAATCTAAGAATGAATTTTTCTTGGTGTAACATTCTCCACCAAGTTCTTCTCCTAGTTTCTTAACTGCTTTCTTTTGCTTTGATGTTAGCTTAGTTGGAACTTCTAAAACAACCTTAACATATAAGTCGCCTTTTCTGTTTCCTCTTGTACTTACAATACCTTTATTTTTTAGTCTAAATACAGTACCTGATTGAGTTCCAGCTGGAATCTTGTATGAAACTTTATCTTCCAAAGTTGGAACAACAATATCATCACCAAGAGCTGCCTGTTCAAATGTAATTGGAATTTCAATTTGAATATCTTGTCCTGCACGCTTGTAAAGCTTGTGTGGTAATACAGAAATTATAATGTATAAATCTCCATTAGGTCCACCATTTATACCTGGTTGTCCTTGATCTCTCAAAGTAATAATAGAGTCATTATCAACTCCTGCTGGAATTGAAACATTTATTGTAACATCTTTTCTATTATATCCATTACCGTGACAATCTGGACAAGGTGTATCTATAATTTGTCCTGTACCATTACAATCTGGACAAGGAGAAGAACTTTGGAAAGTACCAAAAGGTGTTCTTTGAGAAGTTCTAACCTCACCTGTACCGTTACATTTAGGACAAGTCTTTTTTTCTGTGCCTTTAGCAGCACCTGAACCACCACAAGAATTACATTTAACATCTTTAGTGATTTTAATTTCTTTTTTAACACCAAAAGCTGCTTCTTCAAAAGTAATTGTTACACCCTTTTGAAGGTCTGCACCCTTCCTTGGGGCATTTCGTCTTTGAGCAGAGCTTCTGCCTCCGCCGCCAAACATACCACCAAACATATCAAAGATATCTTCAAAGCCTCCGAATCCTGCACCTCCGCCACCAAAGCCGGCGTTTGGATCAACACCGGCATGGCCAAATCTGTCATATTTGTTTTTCTTGTCTGGATCGCTAAGGATACCATAGGCTTCATTTACTTCTTTGAAATTTTCTTCAGCCTCTTTGTCACCAGGGTTTCTATCTGGATGATATTTCATAGCTTTTTTTCTAAAAGCTTTTTTGATTTCATCATCAGAAGCACCCTTACTAAGACCTAAGACCTCATAATAATCTCTCTTTTCAGCCATTATTTATCTTCCTTATCTTCTTCCACTACTTCATAATCTGCATCTACTACATTATCTCCTGCAGGGCCGTTTTGTGGTTGTTCAGAACCAGGGTTTCCAGCCATGTTGTTTGGATCAAATCCACCAGCCATGTTAGGGTCCATTCCTGCAGCCTGAGCCTGTTCATACATCTTTGCAGATAATGTGTGGAAATGCTCTGTTAACTTTTCAGTTTTTTCCTTAATTTCTTCAATGTTTCCACCTTCAACAGAAGTCTTTAATTCATCTTTAGCAGCTTCAATTGTTGAAACTTCTTCAGGAGATAGTTTACCTTCTAATTCTTTTAGGTTCTTTTCTGTTTCATAAATTAATGTTTCTGCCTGGTTTCTAACTTCGATTTCTTCTTTTCTCTTCTTGTCTTCTTCAGCAAACTGTTCTGCTTCTTTAACCTTAGCGTTAATTTCTTCATCGCTTAACTTAGTTGAAGAAGTAATTGTGATACTCTGTTCTTTACCTGTACCCATGTCCTTAGCATGTACATTTACAATACCGTTTGCATCGATATCAAATGTAACTTCAATCTGAGGAATGCCACGAGGTGCTGGTGGAATACCTGTTAGCTGGAAACGTCCAAGAGTAATGTTTCCTGAAGCCATTTCTCTTTCACCTTGCATTACGTGAATATCTACTGCTGTCTGGTTGTCTGCTGCAGTAGAGAAAATCTGGCTCTTTTTAGTTGGAATTGTTGTATTTCTTTCGATTAACTTAGTTGCAACTCCACCAAGTGTTTCAATTGAAAGTGATAGTGGTGTTACGTCAAGTAATAATACATCATTTACTTCACCTGTAAGTACTCCAGCCTGAATTGCAGCTCCAACAGCTACACATTCGTCAGGGTTAACACCCTTAAATGGTTCTTTACCTGTTACTCTCTTAACAGCATCCTGTACTGCTGGAATTCTAGTTGATCCACCTACTAAGATAACTTTTTCTAAATCGCTGTTTGTTACTCCAGCATCGTTCATAGCCTTCTGTAAAGGATCTATAGTTTTCTGAACTAAATCAGATGTTAACTGATCGAACTTAGCTCTTGTAATGTCCATGTTCATATGTAAAGGACCAGCTTCGTTTACTGTGATAAATGGTAGGTTAACGTTTGTAGTCTGAGCACTTGAAAGTTCTTTTTTAGCTTTTTCAGCAGCTTCTTTAATTCTTTGTAGTGCCATGTTGTCTTTTCTTAAATCAACACCGTTTTCTTTAGCAAATGAATCAGCCATAAAGTTTAATAAAGCTTCATCAAAGTCATCTCCACCTAGTTTGTTATTACCACTTGTAGCTAATACTTCGAATACTCCATCGCCAAGTTCTAAGATTGATACGTCAAATGTACCACCACCTAAGTCATAAACTAAGATTTTGTGGTGTCCATCTTCTTTGTCTAAACCATAGGCTAAAGCAGCAGCAGTTGGTTCGTTGATGATTCTCTTTACATCTAGACCTGCAATTCTACCAGCATCTTTAGTAGCCTGTTTCTGGCTATCTGTAAAGTATGCAGGAACTGTAATTACAGCTTCTGTAACTTTTTCACCTAAATAGCTTTCAGCATCTGCTTTTAATTTAGCAAGTGTCATTGCTGAAATATCCTGTGGTGTGTAATCTTTTCCATCAATATTTACATTATGGTTTTCACCCATATATCTTTTAATTGATGCAATAGTTCTATCTGGATTTGTTACAGCCTGTCTTTTTGCTGTTTCTCCAACTAGTCTTTCTCCATTTTTAGCAAAACCTACAACTGATGGTGTAGTTCTGTTTCCTTCTGCGTTAGCAATAACTGTAGGATCTCCTCCTTCTAGTACTGCTACACATGAGTTTGTTGTACCTAAGTCAATACCAATTACTTTTCCCATTTCTTTATTCTCCTTATCTTTCTTTTATATTTAATTATTGTGTTTACAATTTTAGTTAGCAACTTTTACCATGGAAGGTCTAATTACCTTACCGTTTAATGTGTACCCTTTTTGAAGTACAGCTGAAATATATCCACTTGATACAGCATCTGTATCTTCCATCATTACAGCATTATGGAAGTTAGGATCAAATTGTGCTTCTTCAGCTTCGATTTCATGTACTCCAGATGCTTTTAAAACATCTTTTAACTGAGTAAAGATCAGTTCCATGCCTTCTTTAAATGCTTCTGCTCCTGTAGCTTCATGTTCCAATGCTCTTTCGAAGTTATCTAAAACAGTTAATAAATCTGTTGCGATTTTTTCGTTTGCATAAGCGTGAATATCGCTTCTTTGCTTTTCGGCCCTTCTTTTAAAGTTCTGAAAATCTGCCATAAGTCTTAAATACTTAGTGTTAAGATCCTCATCCTCTTTAGAAAGCTCCTCTGATTGTTCTGTTTCTTCAGATGCAGTTTCTTCTTCTTGGTCTGTTTCTACTTCTTCCTCAAGAGAAACATCCTCCTCTTTGATAGCTTCTTCAGCTATGGGCGTTTTTTTTCCCTTCTCACTCATTATTTCCTCCTGTTAATTTAAAAGCATCACTAATATTATCTGTTAAATATTCGATAATTGATGTGATTTCTTCATATTTCATTCTTGTTGGACCTATAACTCCAAGTTTACCAACAAGTTTGCCATCTACATGATATGTGGCTGTTATTAAGCTACAATCGCTTAATCCTTCATCCTCGTTTTCAGTTCCGATGGTTATCATTATGCCATCGTCTCTACTTGATATTTTTTGAGCTAAATCTTTTTTGTTTGATAGTAATTCCATAAATGTCCGCGCTTTTGTTATGTCGTTATATTCTGGAAAACTAAATATATTTGTTAGACCGTCCATATATAGATCTACATTTAGCATATCCTCAAGTGTTTTAATGAAATTTGGCATTACATCGTCTGCAAGGCCGCCTAATGCAGAAATATCCGTTTCAAATGTTTGAATGATATCCATTGTTAGAGCTTCACTTAAAGTTTTACCTCTATAACTATATGTCATTGATTTTGACAAAATAGAAAGTGATTCTTCGCTGTATTCATGACGAACTTTTAAAGCTGTATTTGATATTTTACCGCTTTCTGCAACTATCATTAGTACAACAGTGTTCTGATCAACAGGTAGAAGATTTATCCACTTTAGAGTGTCTTGATCTTGGTTTGGTGTAATTGCGAAAGAAGTTAAGTTGGTAATTTCAGAAAGTAGTTTAGCTGCATGCTCAATTGTTCTATCAAGCTCATTTATATTTTCATATAATTCTTTAGCTATGGTATCCTTAATTTCCTGACTAATTTCACGTTTCTCCATCAAACTGTTTACATATAGCCTGTAAGCTTTTTCCGAGGGCACACGACCAGCTGAAGTGTGTGGATGGGTTAATAACCCCATTTCTTCAAGGTCAGACATTTCATTTCTGATTGTTGCTGGACTAACGCCTAGATTATACTTCTTAGAAAGAGATCTAGAACCAACTGGTTCTGCTGTTGCTATAAAATCGCCAATAATGGCTTGTAGTATTTTTAATTTTCTTTCGTTTAAATCCATAGCCTCCTCCTTTTTGTTATTAGCACTCATCAATTTCGAGTGCTAACTACATTTATAATTTAGCACTATTAGCATTGGTTGTCAACACTTTAGGTGAGAATTTTTATAACAAAAACGTAAGGAAAATAAAAAGCAACTAACAGGTTAATATTAGTTGCTTAAATTTATAATTGATATTTTTGTTTCTTACGCATAAGTTGAGCTTGAGTCATATTGAGTAAGTCAGCAGCCTTCCTAGTACTACCTGCTTTCTTAAGACCGTAAGCAATTAATTTTTTTTCTTGAGACTCAACAATTTTATTAAAATCTAACTCCATTTCTTTTTCCATAGAAGCTTTAATATCTACTAAGAATTCATTAAATGTTTCTTGGTTTAACATTGATTCAACATCTTTAGTAGTAATTACGTATTCGGATGTATTGATAATTAATCTATGAATAGTGTTTTCTAATTCTCTAACGTTTCCTGGCCAATGGTGTTTGGCAAGCCTTTGCAAGGCTCCTGAATCAAGCTGACGTTCAACTTTGTAACGTTTACAATATTTTTCAACAAAATTTATAGATAGAATGGCTATATCTTCAATTCTTTCACGAAGTGGAGGAATATTTATTGTACAAATATTTAATCTATAATAAAGATCTTCTCTAAATTTACCTTCATCTACTAACTGCTTTAAGTCAATGTTATTTGCACAAACAACACGAACATTTACATTGACAGGTTCAACGCCACCAACTCTTAAGAACTGGTTTTCTTGTAAAACTCTAAGTAATTTAGACTGAAGTGATGGAGTAAGTTGACCAATTTCATCTAAAAATAGAATTCCTCCATTAGCAACTTCAAAATAACCCTTTTTGCCACCGGTCTTAGCACCAGTAAATGCTCCTTCTTCGTAACCAAAGAATTCAGCTTCAGCCAGGTTTTCCTGAATTGTAGCACAGTTAATCTTAACGCAGGCCATAGAATTTCTTTCACTATTTTTGTGAATTAGACCAAGAACCATTTCTTTACCAACACCTGTTTCCCCTTGAATAATAACGTTACAGTCGTAACTTGAAATATTTAGAATTTCATCTATTAGTTTAGATGTGTTTTTACTTGCATATATAAAATTATCTGTTTTACCAGCTTTTTTATTGTAAATTAATTGTTCTTTTCTCTCATCGTGAAGTTTATTTTCAATTGTTTCATAAACTTTGTCGATTTCCATAAGATCGTTTTTAACTTCTTCAAGTAAATCAAAGGTGTATTTTTGATAGCCTTCAGAATATTGGTCTAAAGAGTATGTTTCTAATTCTTTACCAACACTTTCAGCAGTAAAGATAAGTTGGGAATAACCATTTTTAATACTTGTGAAATATACCTTGCCTCCATTTTTAGTCATTAAAACACATAAAACTTCACTACCTGTAATATCCTCACAGTTAATTGCTAAATCAACTAAATCATCCTCATATTTATTAATCTCTTCAAAAGCATGAACCGGATCTGTTAAATCTGTAATATAAATATTATTAGCAAACTTCTTCAAAATTTCTTTAACTTGATCATGCTTAAGATTTCCAAAAGAATCTATATCAAGTACTATAATAATCTTACTATCAACTCCAATAGTCTTTTTGATTACATGGCTATAAATAACAGCAGTCATTAAATCCTTAGCAATAATCATTGTCTTATCGCCTTTATTAACAATATCAGTAATGTTAAATAAAGTTCCACCTTCATCAGCTACAGCCATAGTATAGTTAATTGGCAAATCTGGCGCAGGTTTGAAAACCTTTGAACCCAAAAATACTATTACATAACCCTCAACAAAAACTTCACCATAGTTATAATCTATATGTGTAATTTCCTCTATATATAAAGGCAAAGTAGTCATAGTAGTTTGACAAATAACCTTATCGCCAACCTTAAACGAAGAAAGCTGCTTACATATTCCGCCCATTTCTTCTATTTCCCCATAACAAATACCACCAGTTTTAGTAAATGGATTATGAAGTTTTCCCCTCTTCTCAACAATTTCTAAAATTTTGGCTTTAACTTTATTATCATCATATCCAGAGTCACTGCAAATTTGTTGAAAATTATCTCTCTCTAAATGTATTATCTTTACAGAAATTCTAGCTTCATTAGCAGCAATTTCTCTTGAATTATCAAGTTTCCACGCATTAACTGGTACAGCTTTAGCTGGTTCTATAACTCTCGATAATCCAAATGTATCTTTAATTTTATGCATAAGTCGCCTCCTGGTTCGAATATGATTCATAGTATATACTTTTTTATAAAATCAGTCAATGTATGATACGATAACGAGTCATATGGGGCAAAAATCTCTCATCCCCGCCTATCTTCATGTGCAGATTATCTTTGTAGGAATAATATTGAATTATTTTGGAAATATGATATTATGATAATATATTAATTTCATAATAAGAAAGGAGTTTTTTATGTCAATAAAAAGAGTAATCGATTTTATCGGTCAAGCAAAAATGTTTTATTTAGCAACAGTTGAGGATAACATGCCTAGAGTAAGACCTCTTGGAACAATTTTCGAAAGTAATGGTAACCTTTATACTGCTACATTAAAAAGTAAAGAAGTTGCTCAGCAATTAGCTAAAAATAATAAAGTTGAAGTTGCTGCAACAATCCCAGGACCTTTGGATAAAATGAAATGGATTAGAATTAGAGCTACACTAGTTGAAGAGGCAAATAATAAGGAAGAACTTCTTAAAAATGCTCAGGCTGTTATGGGTCAAGCTAGGGGCGACGCTGATAAATGCGTAGTTTATAGATTTGATGATGCATCAGTTGCTGAATGTTCTTTTGTAAGCAAACCGGATATATACACATTATAATTTAAAAAATGGATGAATATTTTTCATCCATTTTTTTTATTCTGCCCAACCTTTTGTTAAGTCAACGGCCTTGTGCCATAATTTTAGTTTGTCATTACGAGTTTCATCTTCCATATTAGGAATAAACCTTTTATCTATGGCTGAATTTAATTTAATATCTTCAAGATCTTTCCAGTACCCAGTTGCCAAACCTGCCAAATAAGCAGCTCCCAAAGAAGTAGTTTCAATAGACTTTGGTCTTGTTATTTCTAAATCTAAAATATCTGATTGAAACTGCATTAAGAAATTATTTGCACTAGCACCACCATCAACCTTAAATACTTTTAATTGTTTGCCTGTATCACCTTCCATGGCGTTAGCTAAATCCCAAGTTTGATAAGCCAAAGACTCTAAAGTTGCTCTTACAATATGATTCTTATTTGAACCTCTAGTTATACCAATTATCATTCCACGAGCATAAGGATCCCAATATGGAGCCCCAAGACCAACAAATGCCGGCACAACAACAAGTCCATTTGAATCATCAACAGAAAGAGCCATTTTTTCTGATTGAGGGGATTTACTAAGAATACAAACTTCATCACGAAGCCACTGTATTGCAGCCCCTGCTACAAAAATGGAACCTTCAAGAGCGTATTTTACTTTACCGTCAATTCCCCAGGCAATAGTAGTAATAAGACCATTTTTAGAAAATACAGGTTTATCTCCTGTGTTCATTAACATAAAACCACCGGTACCGTAAGTCATTTTGCCTTCACCTTCATCAAAACAAGTCTGACCAAATAAAGCCGCGTGCTGGTCTCCTGCTGCACCTGCTATAGGAACCTTTCCACCAAAAATATGACTAGCTGTGTAACCATAAATCATCGAAGAAGGAACAGGTTTAGGAAGCATAGATTTAGGAATGTCTAAAATTTCTAAAAGTTCATTGTCCCACTCCAAAGTGTTAATATTAAACATTAAAGTTCTAGAAGCATTAGAATAATCAGTAACATGAACTTTACCATCAGTAAGTTTCCAAATTAGCCAGGTTTCAATAGTGCCAAAAAGCAAATCTCCTGCCTCAGCCTTAGCTCTAGCCCCTTCTACATTATCTAAGATCCAACGAAGCTTAGACCCTGAAAAATATGAATCAATAAGTAATCCAGTCTTTACCCTAAAGAGATCTGTATATCCCTTATCAGTAAGGTCCTTACAAAAATCAGCAGTTCTTCTACACTGCCATACAATAGCATTATAAACAGGAAGTCCTGTGGTTTTGTTCCAAACAATAGTAGTTTCTCGCTGGTTAGTAATTCCAATAGAATCAACGTTTTGAAAAGTACAATCTATCTTATAAAGAGCCTCTTGAGCAACACCCATTTGACCTGACCAAATTTCCATTGGATCATGTTCAACCCAAGAAGCCTTAGGATAAATCTGCTTAAATTCTTTTTGAGCAACACTAACAACCTTGCCCTTTTTGTCATAAATAATACATCTAGAACTTGTAGTTCCCTGATCTAAAGCCAAAACATATTTTTTTTCTGCCATAATTCTTCTCCTAAATTAAACAAACTCGCACATAATATCGTTAGATATGTCTATTCCTTTTTCGGTAAGGGCCAAAACTTGGCTGTTGTAAATGACATATCCCTCTCCAACTAGTTTTTTGATGTAATCCAGTTTTTCTGAGAACACATCTTCAAAGGACTTACCAAAGTTTTCTTTAAAAAGTTCTAAATTTATGCCTGCTCTAGTTCTAAGTCCAGTAAAGACATAAATTCCATAAGCCTCTTCTAATGTCTCTTCATGAAATTCACAAGGATCAAGAGAGGAATACTCTTCCTCAATACTAGCATAATATTCTTCTATATCTGTAACATTTTTAGCTCGGTAGCCTTTCATAAATGAAGAGGCTCCAAGGCCAATTCCCATATATTCAGCCATATACCAATACTTTAAATTATGCATACAGGAATAACCATCCTTAGCAGAATTGGATATTTCGTAATGATCGAAGCCTTTATCTTTTAGAATTTTTATTGCACTATGATACATTTCATTATTTAAGCTATTAGGTGGAAGGTCAATTGCCCCTTCTTTGTAATCCTTATAGAATGGTGTGTTTTCCTCAAGCTGAAGAGTATAAAATGAAATATGTTTCGGTTCTAATTTTATAATTTCATTTAAGGTAGCTAACCAAGTTTCAATACTTTGATTTGGAAGTCCAAACATTAAATCAACATTAATGTTTTCAAAACCACTATTCTTAACTAGTTTAATTGCCTTAATGGCTTCATCTCTATTATGGACTCTACCAATGGTTTTAAGAACTAAGTTATCAAGGGACTGAACACCAATACTAATTCGATTAATTCCTGATTTTAAATAGGTTTTTAATTTGATTTCATCAAGTGAATTTGGGTTTGATTCAATTGTTATTTCTGCATTTTTGCTTACATAAAAATTAGATTTTATTGCTTCCATAATACCCTTAATCTGACCAGGCTTAAGTATTGAAGGAGTACCACCTCCAATAAAAATACTATCAACATAATAGTCTAAACCAACCGATTCACTATTAATTTCTATTTCACTAATTAGATATTTAACATACTTGTCTATTTGTTCTTCAGACTCATTAGCCTTAGATAAAAAACCACAGTATTTACACTTACTTTGGCAAAATGGAATGTGTATGTATAAACCTAAACTATTTCTCATATTTCCCTCTTCCACTATATAGTAGTTTTAGCAACTGGGCTATATCCACCCCAAACAAAAGTATCTCCTACTCTTAAATAAGCTCTAACCTTATAATAATAAGTTTTACCCTTTTTTACATTGGTATCAGTAGTAGTTTTAGCAGTACCGTTTTTCACCCATTTATACCCTGTGTATTTTCCGTTTTTAGATGTGGCTCTATATACTTTATAACCTTCTGGTTCATTAGCTGCTCTTGACCACCTTAATACAACCTTACCCTTGTTATCTGTTGCTTTTAGTACTTTAACAGGTCCAATCTCTGGAATTGGTTTAGCTATAATATTCAACTTGTACTCTGTAGTTTTCCTACCATCTTCTGAAACTTTAATATTAAAAATGTTGTCTCCATTTTTAAGTCTAGTCATCATTATTGGCTCATAAATACCTGAGTCCTTAGTATAATCTACCCCGTTAACTGTAATATTTCCTGTTGAAGCAAGCCAAATATGTGCATTCTTACTTCCAGGCTCAAGTTCAGTTTTTAGATTTGTATAAATTTTAGGCATATCCTGAACTCTTTTTTGTTTAGATAAGTCAAATAGTTTAATATTCTTAGCTTCTACCTTGGAATTCCCAACCATTAATGAAGATAATAAGGCTCTATCTGTTCCTTGGAAATTTGTATCTGATTTTTTAGTATCTGTAATAGCATTTAGGCAAAGATTACATATATTTTTTAAAGTTTTAGTCTTATAAACATCTATCCATTTTTTGTTTTCTCTGTCATATAAATATGACTCTCCAGACTTAATAGTTGCAGAATATGTATTGACCCACTCTTTAGTTTTTTTCTCAAAAGGTAGCCCATCTTCTTTATTATGATTTGTATTATCTGCTTCGTAAGAAATAAAGTATTCTTGACCTTTTTTTAGAGGAATACTCTTTGGCAATGTAACTGTATGGTATCCAGCATAAGGTTCAAATTTAAAATGATTATTAAGTTTAGTAACCCACTTAGATCCTAATTTAGTGTAAACGCTGATTTTACAATTAATATTACTGTCAACAGTATATAAACCTACTGCTGTTAAATTAGTATTTTCCTTGGCTTTGTATTTATTCCCACCTTTAATACCAGATGGCCCTTTAGCATCTTCAGAAATAGTTGCAGACCAACCAGTATTATCGTAAAATTGTACTTTTTCACCAAGGCTTTTATCACTCATATTATAAAAAGCTCCATCAACCATTGATTTATCTTCATAGGAGATCCAGAAGCATCCTCCAAAAGTCGCTTCATCACTTGGCCCCCAAGAATTCTTAACAAGCCATGCCCCATTATTCTTAGGCTTTGTCAAAAAATTATTCTTTGAATAATCATCATCCCATCCAATTAAAGTTACTTGGTGATTTGCAATGGATTTTTTCTTATTATACCAAGCTGATGTCTTGTAGTTCAAAGTATCAAAATCAGCATTATAAGCAATAGAAAGAGCACCATTTTTCATTAAAAGCTTCTTTAGAATGGCGCTACTAACCTTATCATCTCCTGTATTAACAGGATATGAAGGTAAATATGACACATCTCTCAAATGGAAATCTGACTGAAGTCTTTGAGATGATGATATTTTTTTTGAAAAATTAGAATATGGATATAAGCCTTCGTTCTCCGCTCCATAAAAATGACTTAAAGTTGCTGTAGAGGTCTGATTGAACCCTCCATCTAAATACATCTGTCCCGGTCTAACTCTAAAAGAATCCTTAAAACCATAAGTGGAATCAATTAAATGTTTTTCTGACAAATCAACCCAAGGATACTTGCTAACTAGACCACTTTCTCCACTAGCTAAAGCAGCAAAAGACCAACAAGTTCCGTATTCTCCTTGATCTTTGATAGATGTAACCCTACCATAGTTACGTAAATCATAACTACTTGGATAAGTGGAATATGTTGTTTTGTTGTTAACCTTTGGTTGACTGAATTTACTAGAATCCACACCAGAAGAAACACTGAAGCTATCAGCATTAGCAACTGAAGGAACAATAAAAATCATTGTTAAAATTAATGTTATAAATATAAGTTTTTTCTTATTCATAGTTTGCCCCATTTCCATTCAAAAATATCTTGCTTATATAATAACATTTCTAAAGGGAAATATCTTCTTTTTAGACGAAAAAAAATACTAACAAAACTGAAACTATGCACGATATATACATAACGCACACATAACCAAAAGCTGGGATGAGAGCTTTTTTCTTGAGTAAAACACATACCTCATAGTTAAAAGTAGAAAATGTTGTGTAACCACCCATTAATCCTACTCCAAGTAATAGGGAAAAGCCCTCTCTAAGTCCAGCGTTGACTATTAGAGCAAGAATTATGCTACCTGTTACATTTACAAAAAGAGTTCCAAGTAATGGATTTTTCTTTTGGGCTGTCCAAGAAGATATAAAAAATCTTATAATGCTACCTATTGCTCCTCCAAGACCTACAAGGATAATGTTAACGATAATATTCATTATAGTTCCACCTTTCCTATTTTGTCTGAAATATACATGGCTAGCATTATTCCTAAAATACCAAAAATAAGACTTATTGTTATATAACTTATTCCGGCTAGAATATTACCTATGATTAAGAGTTGAACTGCCTCTACTGAAAAGGAGGAAAAAGTTGTAAAGGCTCCTATGAAACCTGTCCCAAAGGCGCCTAATATATCTGAATGTTTGGGGAGTTTTTTGGCTCCGTATTCATAAATTATGCCTAAGAAAAAACAGCCTACTAGATTTACGGTTAAAGTACCCAAAGGAAAGGTTTGACCATTTAATGCTAAACCTATTAAATACCTTGTAATGGCTCCGAAGAATCCAAATAAACCTACATAAACTGTTTTCATATTATTTCCTATTATTTATTTTCATCATACTTAAGAACTGCTGTAAAGGCTTCCTGAGGAACTTCTACCTTACCAAACTGTCTCATACGCTTCTTACCTTCCTTCTGCTTCTCTAGAAGTTTTTTCTTACGTGAAATGTCACCACCGTAACATTTGGCAATTACGTCTTTTCTGTATGCTCTAACTGTGCTTCTTGCAATGATCTTTTGTCCTATTGAAGCCTGAATTGGAACTTCAAACTGATGCATTGGAATTACTTCCTTTAACTTTTCAGTTACAAATTTACCTCTTTGATAAGCTTTTGATTCATGTACTATCATTGAGAAAGCATCGACTAGGTCTTTGTTAAGTAGAATGTCCATTTTAACCAGCTTAGATTCCTCATAGCGGATGAATTCGTAGTCAAGTGACCCGTAACCCCTAGTCATAGATTTTAAGGCGTCAAAGAAGTCGTATATAACTTCATTTAGAGGCATCTCATAGTGAAGCTGTACTCTTGTTTCATTAATGTATTCCATATGAAGCATTTTGCCTCGTCTTTCCTGGCAAAGCTGCATAATGCTACCTACATAATCTTTTGGAATCATAATGTCTGCTTTAACAATTGGTTCTTCAATATGATCTATTAATGTTAATTCTGGCAAATTACTTGGATTTTGAACCATTAGTTCTGAACCATCATTCATGATCACTTTATAAATTACACTAGGCGAAGTTGTAATAACGCCTAAGTTGAACTCTCTTTCTAATCTTTCTACAATTATTTCCATATGTAGAAGACCTAAAAATCCACATCTAAAACCAAAGCCTAAGGCTGTTGATGTTTCAGGCTCAAAGGCGAATGCTGCGTCGTTAACCTGAAGTTTTTCTAAAGCATCTCTAACGTTTTCATATTTTTCTCCTTCGGCTGGATAAATACCACAATATACCATAGACTGAGCTTTTTTGTAGCCTGGTAATGGTTCCTCTGTTTCATCTCCGGCAATAGTAATTGTATCTCCTACTCTAGCATCTCTAACCTGTTTAATACTTGCAGAAATATACCCTACTTCTCCAGCTCTAAGTTCATT
Organism: Anaerovoracaceae bacterium; assembly: GCA_036646055.1. GTDB lineage: Bacteria > Bacillota > Clostridia > Peptostreptococcales > Anaerovoracaceae > JAVWMQ01. The sequence continues at coordinate 92,519 of JAVXMY010000004.1, forward strand.
ACAAGGAACTGGACCAGGTGAATATGTACCTACTTCAGTAACTTCGTATTTCTTGTCTGTATTCATTAATTTAATTACATCACCAGCTTTAACTCTGCCATTAAATATTCTAGCATAAATAACTACACCTTTATAGTTGTCGTAGTATGAGTCAAATATTAAAGCCTTTAGTTTGCCATTAACATCTCCTTTAGGAGCTGGAATCTTAGCAACAATAGCTTCTAACAAATCTGGAATACCTGTGCCTTCTTTGGCAGAAACAAGAGGAGCATCAGAAGCATCAATTCCGATTATTTCTTCTATTTCTTCTTTTACTTCATCTGGCCTTGAACTTGGAAGATCGATTTTATTTAAAGTTGGTACAATTTCTAAATCTTCATCTAAGGCTAAGTATACATTAGCTAATGTTTGAGCTTCTACCCCTTGAGTTGCATCAACAATTAATACAGCTCCTTCGCATGCAGCTAAACTTCTAGATACTTCATAAGTGAAGTCTACATGTCCTGGAGTATCGATTAAGTTAAATATATACTCCTTACCATCATTAGCTTTGTATGATAATCTTGAAGTCTGAAGTTTAATTGTAATACCTCTTTCTCTTTCAAGATCCATGTTATCTAAGAACTGTTCTTTCATGTCTCTTTTAGCTACCACCCCTGTATATTCCAAGATTCTGTCAGCTAAAGTTGACTTACCATGGTCTATATGGGCAATGATACTAAAATTTCTTATATTGTCCTGATATGAATTCATATTTTTCCTCACTTCTGTTATTATTGATATATTAATTTCAAAAATATATATTAAATTTGAAAGTTTTTTACTACTTTTTCTATTTTACTAGAAAATACTCTTGATTTCAATCAAAATTTATTATATACTACTAAAAGCGAGTTTTGCTAAACAAATTATTTTAAGAACAAAGTGGGGTGAATTTAAAATGGCAAATATTAAAAGTGCTAAGAAAAGAATCGGAGTAATCGACAAGAAAACAGCTAGAAACAAACGTGTGAAAAATCACATTAAGGCTTTACTAAAGAGCTTTGATGCAGCTATCGCTGAAGGCGACATGGCAGCAGCAAAAGAATATTTAGTTCTTGCAGAAAAGAAACTTGATCAGTCTGTTGCTAAAGGTATCAATCATAAGAATACTGCAGCTAGAAAAGTGTCAAGATTAAACAAAAGATTCAACAAAGCTAACGCTTAATCTCACCCGTCCCCACATCCACATAAGTTAAATGTGTTTGGAATCGACAAAAAAACCAAAGAGAAAAGATGGAAGTGTCTCCCATCTTTTTTTAGTTTTTGAAAACAATATTATAAAAAGCACTATACAGCATTTTGCATAGTGCTTTTTTATTAGTCAATAGTTTCTTTACAAGTATTTTGGATCTTTAATCTGAGGTTTCATATTAATTCGCTCTTCTCTAGCAGCACCTGATTTCATTAAATCAGCACCACTGAAAAATACAAATCCGTCAGCACCTGCAGCTCTCAATTGGCCTATTTGCTTACTCATATTGTTATGATTCATTGTCCATCCTTTGTCGCTAGTAGCTGAAACTGATTTACCAGCTCTATAAAGTGCAAGTCCAATGTATAGATCAACATTTTGATTAGTGTTTAAATTCATAAACTGGTTCATTCTATTTGTAAACATTGTTACATTACCTTTAGAACTCCAGTTATTTGTCCAGTAAATTTGAGGTATTACATAATCAACATAAATATCTTTTGATAGCCATGATTGAACATTTGCTCCTGCATTATTACAGTTTTCAAGATTTCCTGCTGGACTAATTCCAAATTTAACAGATTCATCTCTACCCTTAATATAGGCTCTAACTTTTTTAATCATAATATTACAATTTCTCATTTTAACAGCTGATCTAATATGATTTTTCTTATATCGTTTGCCTGTATCTAAATCAGTATAATAATTACTAGAATGATAGAAGTAGTCATCAAAATGAATTCCATCTACACCATAATCCATTACTTCTTTAACTGAGTTTATAATGTCATTAGTAGATGAAGTTTTACTTGGATCTAAGAATAAATCATAACTAATTCTGTAAGGATTAATCCACGCATGAAGTTCCATATTTCTATCGTGGGCTTTTTTGATCATTATTTCTAATGGGTCAAAATTACTAAATGCCGATGTTCCAAGTCCACTCTTATGTGTAATATCCTTATTTGCTCTATAAGTTTTACTTCTGTAAGTTGCATCTCTAAAAGCTCTAGTGTGGAAATAGATAGTATTAACATTATAGGATTTTGCTCTGTTTAATATCTTATCTACATTTTTTCTAAAAGTCGTTTCTGAACTTGTGTTTAATCCTAAGTCGTCAAAATCAGGAAATCCAATCCATAGCCCTTTAATTTCTTTTCCTTTTGGAACCTCATAGGCTTTTGCATCCATTGCAGACATAGGTGCCATAATAGAAAAAACCATAACAGCTGAGATAACAAGCGCCAGATATTTTTTCCCTAAAATTTTTATTTTCATAAAATAACTCCTCTCAATTCTTTCTTATACTTATATGATAACAAAGAATCCTACGATAAATCAATTTATAGCAGGATTCTTCACATTAATTACATGTTTGCTTTTCTGATGATTTTTTTCGTTGTTGTGCGAATAAAATCTTCTTCTCTAATTATAATATTCTTAATTCTTTTGTAGCTTGGAAGCTGAACATTAATCTTATAAATTTCTTCTTTGAAAAATTCTTGTAATTGATCTTTAGTATATTCTTCAAGATTTTCTTCTTTCAAAGCTGCTTCATCAGGTTTAATTTGAACTGTAATAATAGTATCTTCATTTTTCTCGCCTTCAACACCATAAACCATAGATTCTTCAACAAATTTATTGGCATTAACTATAATTTCAATTTCTTCAGGATAAATGTTTTTACCAGTTTTAGTTACAATAACATTTTTAGATCTTCCTGTTAAGTAAACCCAGCCGTCTTTGTCTAGGAATCCAAGGTCTCCAGATTTAAAGTAACCATCTTCAGTAAATACTTCCTTTGTTGCTTCAGGCATATTGTAATACCCTAACATTACGTTATCCCCTTTTATTAAAATTTCACCAATTCCATCTTCATTTGGATTATCTATTTTAATGTCCACTTCCGGGATTGCAGGTCCACATGACCCCGCTTTTCTATAAATATCTCCAAAATCAGGAACTCCTGCAACTAGTGGTGCAGTTTCTGTAAGTCCATAACCCTGAGTTAAGTCAAATCCTAAGTCAACAAATCCTCTTAGTACATTTGGATCTAATGCTGCCGCTCCACAAATAACTAATCTAAGTTTACCACCAAAGTTTTTGTATACAGATTTAAAAATCACTCTTCTTTTGTCTATACCCATTGCAAGTAAAAACTTATTTAACTTTATTGCTTTCTTTAAGACTTTATCTTTTTTAGTTTTTTCAGCTTCCTTCCAAATCTTGTTATATATTGATTCAACAATTAATGGAACTCCAACTAACATACTTGCCTGTGATTCCTGAAGGTTCTTAAGTACGTATTTAAGCCCCTCACAAAAAGCAACACTAGCACCTTGATAAAGCATTACTAGTATACCAATTGTAGATTCAAAAGTATGATGAATAGGAAGAAGACTTAAACTTCTATCTCCATCATAAAGTTTAACGATTTGACTTGTTGACATTATTACTCGACATAAGTTTCTATGACAAAGCATAACCCCCTTAGGAGTACCTGTGGTTCCTGATGTAAAGAGAATTACTCTCATTTCATTTGGATCTAATTCAGCATTAATATATGCATCGTTACCTTGTTCTAGAAGGATCATTCCATCGTTTATTAATGAATAAATATGATTTTCAATTGTCATATTTTCTTTAATCTCATAAGCATCCATTTTAAACTTATACTCAATGTCCATATCATCAAAGTATTTTGTATAATTTTGTGTAAAGAATACAGCCTTACAGCCTGCAGTCTTAATTAAATTTTCAATTTCTTCTTTTTTTAGTTCTTTATCTAAAGGCACCACTATTCCAGCACCATTGATGATTGCAAAATATGCAACTACCCATTGGTAAGAGTTATTACCCATAACTGCAATTTTCTCTCCCTTAAGGCCCATATCAATTAACTTAGTGCCTAGTGCATCAACATCTCTTTTAAATTGACTAAAAGATATTTCGAAGTATTCTCCGCCTTTTTTCTCTTTGGGTAAAAGTGCTGGTTTATCTCCAAACAATGCTGCATTACCATTTATTAAGTCTCTTAATGTTTCTATGTTTCTCACACTATGTAATTTTGATTCCATATTAATATTCTCTCCATTATTATTTTGTGATATAATTAGCTTGATAGATATGAAATTAAATTAATTCTTAATCTAACATTTCTATTATACTATAATAATTAAAGAAAGGGAAACATTTTGAGTATACATATTGGAGCAAAAAGCAAAAAAGAAATTGCAGAAACTGTATTAATGCCTGGAGATCCTCTTCGTGCTAAGCATATTGCAGAAAACTATTTAGAAGAACCTAAATTATATACAAATGTTAGAAACATGCTAGGATATACTGGCAGATACAAAGGAGTACCAGTTTCAGTACAAGGATCTGGTATGGGTATGCCTTCTATGGGGATTTATTCATGGGAGTTAATCACTGAATATGACGTACAGAATATTATTAGAGTTGGAACTTGCGGAGCATTTCATGAAAAAGCTAAACTAAAGGATATTATTTTAGCCGTTTCTGCATCAACTGATTCTAACTATAGACATGCCTTTGAAGTACCAAATGGCTACGCACCTCACGCAAGCTGGTCACTTCTAAAAAAAGCTATTGAAGTTGGTAATGAAATCAATATCCCATTAAATCCTGGTGGAATTGTTAGTTGTGATGTTTTTTACGAAACAAATCCTAACTGGTGGAAAGACTGGTCTAAAATGGGCGTTCTTGGAGTTGAAATGGAAGCTGCAGCCTTATATATGAATGCGGCCTACCACAATATAAACGCCTTGGCATTAATGACAGTAACAGATCACTTCGTTACTGGGGAAAAACTAACAACTGAAGAACGTTTAACTGCAAATAGTGATATGATTAAATATGCACTTGAAATTGCTGTAAAATAACATAAAAAAAGAGGATGTAAGAGATACATCCTCTTTTTTATAAATCATGTGCATGTACAATTGCATGTTCAGCAGAATCAAATACATGATCCCTACCAATTCTATCAAGTATACCTGCTCTATCTAAGTCAGTTAAAACTTTTGGTTGAGCACTAGTAATCATAATTTCTACATTTTGTTCTTCAAGTTCATCAAGAAGTTCGATAAGTCCCTGAAGACCAGATAAATCTATTACTGGCACTCCTCTCATGGATAAAATAAGTGTATTAGTATATCCAAGTTTAAATAACTGTTCATTTAACTTTTCTACAACAGCGAAGAAAATAGTACCAGTTAAATATGCGATTCTAACCTTTTCATCAACCTTAGGAATACTAAATCCTGCAGCCTCAAGTTTATCTCCATCAATTTCTGCAATATTAATTTCTATGTCTGCAATCTTAACAACTATTAGGAATGATGAGAATGCAACACCAATAATAATTGCCTGTGTTAAGTCAAGAAGCACAGTAGCAACCATGGTAATAACAAACTTTGAAATACCACTCTTAAATTTATGACTAAATATAAAGTTAATGTTTTCCCAGTCGTTCATTCTCCATGCAGTAATAATTAGAACCCCTGCAAGAGCTGAAAGAGGAATAGCTGACATAATAGGAGCCAGAATAAACATAGACATTAGTAAAAAAACCGAATGAAACATTCCAGCAAGTCTAGTCTCTCCCCCTGCTTTAATTTCAACACTAGTTCTAGCAATAGCTGCAGTAGCAGGAACCCCACCAAGAAGTGGAATAACAATATTACCAACACCTTGTGCAACCAGTTCTCTATCTCCATTCATCTTTTCCTTCTTCAGTTTACCAGCTGAAGCACCACATAATAGACTTTCAATCATAGCAAGTGCTGCAATAGATAAAGCCGGAACGAAAAAGTCCCAGAAATTTACCCAAGGAATTTCAAATACAGATAGTCTTTCGTCTAAAAAAATCGTCTTAGGAATTTCTCCAACAACAGCAACATCAAACCTAAGAACTGCATTTAATCCTAGTACAACTATCAAAGCAAGTAATGATGAAGGTAAAATATTATTTAACTTCTTAGGCCAAACAATCATAATTGCCATAACCAAAAACCCAAAAAGCATACTATGCCAATCAGGATTAAATCCATCAGTAAAATATGAAATAACCTTACTAATTGCCAAATTGCCTTGTGAAGTCACCCCAAACAAATTGTCTAATTGGCCAAGGGCAATAATTATAGCAATCCCTGAAGTAAACCCTGTAATAACTGATGATGGGATAAAGGAAATAATTTTACCAACTTTTAAAATACCTGCAACAAGCAAAATAATTCCCGCAAAAAAACAAGCTATTAAAATACCTTGCATCCCAAACTTTGCAGATAGAGTTACTAATATAGCCGTCATAGCCCCTGTTGGACCAGACACCTGAAACGAAGCACCAGAAAGTGCACCAATTACAATACCAGCAACAATAGCAGTAACAAGACCCGCAGCTGCAGTAGCCACAGAACTCACACCAAATGCCAATGCCAGTGGCAATGCCACAGCAGCAACAGTTAGCCCCGCCATTATATCTTTCGATAATTTCTTTCCATTATAACCTTTAAATTCTCTAGATAAATCCTTTTTAAAATCACTTATTAAATTCATTTATTCCTTCCCTTTGTTTAAAAAAATAGCCTAACCTCATAACGGAACAACATTAATCATAGACTCTTTAAGTTTGCCTTTAAGACCATTAACCACATTGTGACTCATCATCTCCTTAGTCTCACCTAAAACCAGTTGGTCAATATTGTTCTTTTGGCACATATCAACTAAGGTAGAAACAATATTATTGGATCTAACCACAGTCAAATTTGCACCACACTCTAGTGCCTTTTCATATAAATATTCAAGAGCATCTCCCTCTTCCGATTTACCCATTAAACTAAACTCATAATGAGCAATATGTATAATTAGAAGATTGCTATCTTCGTCCATAAGTAAATTCCTACCATAGTCAATTAGTCTATCACAGTTTTTTTGTGACGTTACACAAACCATTATATTCATAAATACTTTCCTTTCATATAAAAAGCTACCTAAATAGTATACACCTATTTAACTCAAAAATCAAATTATGGCAAAACTCTCTCATCCCACTATATCTCTTCGTTATAGAAAATAAAAAAACCAGCCATCTGATAAAGTCCCAAAGGAACATATCAGATTAAGCTGGTTTTTGAAGTTTTAAATTACATAGACATGTTAGCCTGAATTAATAGAATTATTGTCGCAAATACAGCGATAATACCCATCAAAGGCATAACAAACTTAAGCCATTTATCATATGTAACCTGAACTAAGTCTAATGTAGCTAAGATAAGTCCTGTAGGTGTGATAAATGAAATTAATCCAAGACCAAAGATATAAGCAGAAATGATTACATCTCTTGGTAGACCAACTGTATCAGCAAGTGGCGCGATAATTGGAATAGATAATACCGCTAGACCTGAAGATGAGTTGATAAAGAATCCTAATATAACGAAGATTAACATCATTAATACGATGAAAATATTGTGGTTCATACCTTCAACTAATGAAGATAAGTTGTAAAGAATTGAGTCTGAAATCTTTCCGTTTTCAAGAATAACATTAACTCCACGAGCAATACCACAAACTAGTGCAACACCAATAAGTTCTCCTGCTCCTGTAATAAAGCTTGAAACGAATTCTTTTTCTCCAACTCTTAGAAGAATTCCGATAATAACAGCTGAAACTAGGAATAAAGCAGTCATTTCTCCGAACCACCATCCCTGCTTAGCAACTCCCCAAACCATTACAACGAATGTAGCTAGGAATAATAATAAAGCAATTTTGTATCCAAGTGTTAGTGCTGGAGCTTCGCCCTGCTGTGCATACTTAACCTTAATCTTTTCGTTATCTTCATAGATGTATGATAACTTAGGATCTCTCTGTACTCTCTTAGCATATCTCATAATATAGATAATAGTAATAATAGTACCACCGATTAGTCCGATTAGTCTAAATATCATACCTTCCATGAAACTGATACCAGCAGCATTTGATGCGATAACAGCTGAGAATGGATTAACTGTTGAGAACATTGTACCAATTGAAGAACCCATGTAAATAGCTGCGATACATATTAATGCATCGTACTTGGCCGCTAAGAATACAGGTATTAAAATTGGATATAAAGCAATGGTTTCTTCTGCTAAACCAAAGGTTGTACCTCCTAATGAAATTAAGAAAGTAACAAAGATAATAAGAATATATTCTCTACCCTTTGTTGCCCTTGATAATGCTCCGATACCAGCACTAAATGCTCCTGAAGAGTTAAGCACTCCTACAATACCACCAATAACAAAGATAAATAACATAATACCAATTACATCATATACCCCTGTAATTGGAGCCATAATAAATGCTCCTAATCCCTGTGGTGCTGCTTTTAACTTTTCGTAAGAATTTGGAACACCAATAGCTTTGTTGATACTTCCATCTTCAAACTTCTCGATGTCAGTTGTAACATCAAGTTTATCTAAAGTTTCCTGAGTTCCTGGTAGAATCTCAGTTTTTCCATCTGGTGCTGTAAGTGTAAACTCATGTGCACCTGTGCCGCCCGCATCATACTGTAGCTTTGCGTATGAACCTGCTGGAATTATATATGTTAAAGCACATGCTATTGCTAAAACAATAAATAAAACTGTAAACGCAGTCGGGAACGACAATTTTTTCTTTTTCTTTTCAATAGAATTTGTCATTTCTTCCTCCTAAAATATCTATAAAAATTCCTGTGTAAAAATACACTCTATATATTATATATCTTTTTTGTCACATTTCAAGTAAAAACACTTTACAGCAAGATTTTTTTCTAAATATTATGCTCTTTTATTGTCAACGCAACAAAAAAAAGAGTGGTATTTGTTATTTAACCACTCTTTTGCAAATATTGTGCTTATGCAAATATCATGATAATTCCTAGTATGAAACCTATTAAAGCACCAAGATTAACTATAGCATTTAACTCTTTTTTCATAAAGGAAAGTAATAGGTTTTCAACATCTAATAAATCCATCTGACATATTTTTTCTTCTACCATATTGCTAATATCTATAGTATGTAAAACAGATTCAAGCTTATTATTTATAAACTTTTCATAAACATTAACTGCTAAATCAGAAATATTTTCGTCTAGATTAGGGAATGGTTCTCTGATTTTACAAACCCTTTCTTCTCTTAATGCTAATATTTCATTGTCTACGCCATGACGTATTATTAACTTTCCGTTACTGTTTATATATTCATTAATTTCATTTGCAATAGGATCTATAAATGAGTTAATTAAATCTTCATTAATAAACATTCCGATCATTTCACCTTTTACTTTGTTGTTTATTGCATTAGAAACTTTGTTTGCTACTACATTCCCTATGTTTACCGATAATACTTTATTGTAAACTTTATCAGTAATTAACTGGGATATTTTAATAGTTTTAATATTTAAATCTTCTTCAGATATGTATTCCAACAGTTTTTCATCAACAGTTAATGAAGGATCCTTCGTAAATTTAATTAAAGCCTTAGCTTCTTCTCCAACCTTCTCTTTAAGCTTATCAGATAACAGTGTATTTTTTAAATCATCTGCTGTTAATAGTTCTGATCCTACTGCATCTCCAATAGCCTTAGCCATAGAATCTCTTCTTTTTGGAATAATACCTGGTGTAAAGGGTACTTTGAACTTACCAATATATATTGGCTTAAGTGGTCGAAAAAGCATTTTAACTGCAATAAAGTTAGTGCAATATCCAATAATTGCACCAATAATTGGGCCCAAAATAATATTTAAACTCATTATTATCCTCCTTGTAATTAACAAAGTACAAAGCTAGCATGATTTGCTAGCTTTGTAAAACTTAAATTTTTATTTATCCTTCTTAGAATCTTCACCATAGAAGTAGTTATAACCATAGAATTTTGGAACTGAAGGATCTTCTCCATATTTATATGCAAGTAACTCAGAAACTGTAACAGTCTGATATCCCTGTTCCTTTAACCATGGAAGAATTAATTCCATAGAATCGGCTGAAGGTTGATGAATAGAATGAAGTAAAACTACTCTACCATCTAAAGTCTTCTGACTTTTAATAACCTTGAATATAGCATCCTTATTTCTAGACTTCCAGTCTAGAGTATCAACTGACCATAAAATACCAGATTTATTAAATATCTTATCTGTCTTTTCGTTACCATTACCATAAGGAGGTCTATAAAGAGTTGGTACAAATCCGGTAATCTTCTTAATGGCCGCATCAGTCTTATCGTTTTCAACCTTTATCTGCGCATCAGATAATGTGAATAAGTTTGGATGACTCCAGCTATGAGAAGCAATTTCACATCCAATAGCCATTTTTCTCTTAAGAATTTTATCTGCATCTTTAACATTAGCAACATTTTGTCCTAATTCGAAATAAGTAGCAACAGCATTATATTTTTCAAGAGAATCTATAATCTGATCTGAAGTTTTAGGTCCTGGACCATCATCAAATGTTATAGCAACCATTGGTTTATTTGGATCAATATTTCTTGGATTAATTTTATCTCTTAAAATACCATCTAAATCATCATTTGATAAATCAACAACAATTGCTCCTTTGGAAAGATCTAAAATTGAACCTGCATCGAAGTAAACCTTAGCCCCCTTCTCTGTAAATACCATTTTTTCAGTAAAGTCACTATCATTAGCAATGTAAGACTTGTACTTACTCTTTAGATCATCACCATATTCTTCTTTAACCTTATCAGTTAAGATTTTAGTTATTTTTTCTTTGTAGCCATTTTCAAAAGCCATAATAGGTAAAATCTCTCCACCGTTTTCAGCATTAAAGTTTACCGCTTTAACCTTTTCTGAAACAAGATCCATATTCCCATCTTTGTTTTCTTGCTTAACAGTAGTATACATAGCTACGCCCATAGTATTCTTATCACTCTTGTAACTCTGATATCCTGCAAAGAATCCGTTTTTGCTGTCTTTTGCAGAACCGCCATAGTTACTTTCAAAAGCACTCTTCTCTGAGTTTACAAAATCAGTAAGTTTTTTTGTTACAGCTTTACTTGAAAGCTTAGGCATATCAGTTGCAACAGAGTTTGGTTCTCCATACTTAAATTCTTCTACAGAATCACCTGTGGCATTATCAGCCTTTACAGTGCTAAAATAATCCTTTGCATAACCTTCAAATGAACCCTCACTATCATAAGTATCTCTACCTAGGTGTTTGGCAACAACGAAACCACCTGCAGCAAGTGCAACAATAATTACACAAATAAATACAAATCTTCCAACACCTTTATATTTCTTTTTCTTACGTTTAACTGTAAATTTCTTATTAGTTCTCATAATTTCTCCCCTTTTTTTATTAGATAGAATTTCTTTTACTTATAATCCATTGCAACCTTCATCATAATTGCACATTCAATACGTTTTTTATGTAGCTGGCATCCAAGGTCGTATACTCCCATTACACTACCAGTAGAGTAATATGCATTTGCAGCACATCCACCACTACAGTATAATTTTGCAAAGCAGTCTTTACATTCTTCGTGGGAATAAACATTACATCCTTCGAATTCTTCCAAGCATATTTCGTTATCTATACCCTTAAATATATTTCCTAAACAATATTTTTTCTCCCCAACAAACTGATGGCAAGGGTAAATATCACCTTTAGGCGTAATGGCTAAATATTCTGTCCCAACACCGCATCCAGAGATACGCTTTGACACACAAGGGCCACCTGTAAAATCAATAGTATAGTGATAAAATTTAAATGGATTGCCTTCTTTTTCTCTCTTAATCATTTCCTTGGCCAGTATTTCATATTGCTCCATTAAAATAGGTAAATCTTCCTCATGAAGAGCATAAGGTGCATCAGCCGGAGCAACAACAGGCTCCATAGAAAGTTCCTTAAACCCTTGGTTAGCCATATGAATAATGTCACTAGCAAATTCCTTATTATATGCAGTATAAGTACCTCTCATATAATAATCCTTTTGCTCTCTCTTATCCACTAAATTCTTAAATTTATCAATAATTAAATCATATGTATCTTTACCATCACGAGTCTTACGCATATTGTTATGAACAGTTGGATTACCGTCTAAACTAATAACCACATTGCTCATTTCCTTATTACAAAAATCAACAACCTCATCATCAAGAAGCACTCCATTGGTAGTCAAAGTAAATCTAAAGTTCTTGTTATATTTCTTCTCTAAACTTCTACCATAGGCAACCAGATCCTTTACCACCTGCCAGTTCAAAAGTGGCTCTCCACCAAAAAAGTCAACTTCCAAGTTCTTTCTATCTTTTGACTGTTCAATTAAAAAATCAAAAGCTCTCTTCCCTGTCTCATAGGACATCATGCCCTTAGGCCCCTTATATTCGCCTTTGCCAGCAAAACAGTAGCCACAGTCCATATTACAATCGTGTGCCACATGAAGGCACATGGCCTTAACAACCGATTGGTTCTTCTTCATCTTTGGAGCTAGGTCCTTAAAGTAATCCATGGAAAAAAGTTGCTCATCCCTGATTAACTCTTGGATGTCATTTATAGCCTCTAAGATATCTTCTCTAGTCTCGTCTTTGTAGTTATCAATTAAAGTATTAGCTATTCCTTCTTTCGTAACATCATCTATGTTCTTTAAATCATTGATCTTACCATCATTATAATTTGCATTAATTATCTCAATTATTTCGTAAACAAGTTCATCAACCTGATGTATTGATCCTGTATTATTATCTATAACAATATTAAACCCATTAAGTCTATATTGATGTATCATCTTTCTTATTCCTTTTCTTGTTTCTTTTCCCATATTTCAACAAAAAGTCGCTAAACTAAATAGAATAGCGACTATTATTAACTCTTATTTTTCTTTACACTGTTCGCACTGCTGATTAGCCACACTACATGAAGTCTTACTAGCTGACTGACATGAAGTCTGACATTCTCCACAACCGCCAGTTTTCAAAGAATCTTTTAAGTTTCTTGTTGCAATTGTTTTAATTCTACTCATTGTTTTGCCTCCTTTTTTTAATCAATTTATTTTATCAAAATAACATTGGTTTGTCAAATAAGATATAGTATAATTAACCTATGGAAAGAGTAATATTGCATTGCGACATGAATGGATTTTATGCATCATGTGAGCTATTAGATTATCCTGAATTACGAGACAAACCTATGGCGGTTTGTGGTAACCCACAAAGTCGTCACGGTATTATATTGGCCAAAAACGACTTAGCCAAAAGTTATGGTATAGTAACTGCAGAAACTCTTTGGCAGGCCAAAAAAAAATGCCCAGATCTTCAGTGTGTACCGCCTCATATGGACAAGTATACACATTATAGCAAATTAATTAATGAAATCTATTTAAGGTATACAGATCTAGTAGAACCCTTCTCAATAGATGAATCCTGGCTAGATGTTACCGGCAGCCAAAATTTATTTGGTTCAGGCAAAGAAATAGCAGATCAAATTAGAGAAACCGTTAAAAATGAACTAGGATTAACACTTTCTGCTGGAGTTTCATACAACAAAATTTTTGCTAAAATGGGAAGTGAATATAAGAAACCAGATGCAACAACAGTAATAACTAAAAATAATTTTAAGGAAATACTATGGCCTATGGATGCAGGCGAATTATTCTTTGTAGGCAAAAAAACAGCAGAAAGACTAAAAAAACTTGGAATACTAACTATCGGTCATATTGCAAATGAAAATCCCAAAAGATTAAAAGCACTACTTGGTAAATCCGGTGAAATGCTTCATCAATACGCCAACGGTTATGATAATACCCCTGTTAATAGTTTTTATAATAGGGAAAAAGCTAAATCAGTTGGCAAAGGAATGACCTTTAAGAGAAATCTAATAGGACTTTCAGATAGTAAAACTGCAATAAAAGCTTTAAGTGACAATGTTGGAGAAATACTAAGGAAAAAAAAACTAAAATGTAATGGAGTTAAATTAGAAATAAAAGATCCTTCATTTAAAGTTATTAGTAGACAAAAACAGCTTTCTTCTCCAAGTAACATATCAACTGAAATTTATAATGCTGCAATGGAAATATATAAATCATCTTGGCCAGAATTCGAACCAATTAGACTTATTAGCGTAACTGGAATAAATCTAACAGACAAAGACGAAGATGAACAGCTAAGTATATTTATGGATTCATCAGTTAATAGAGCAAAAAACGAAAAGTTAGATAAAGCCATCGATTCACTAAAAAATAAATATGGAGAAGATGTTATTTCTTCAGGAAGTAAACTTAAAAACGATATTTTTTAATAAAAAAAACGCTACTTTAGCCTAAGGCAAATTAGCGTTATTTTTTTATTTAGGATAAATCCATAATTAGACTAAGAAGACTTAAGTCTGCTTCTCTTTCTAATGTTACGGCTTTATCTATGTCTATATAGTCAATATCATTACATGACCAAACTACAACCTTATTACCATCATCGTTTTTAACTAGGTCAACTGCCGCTGCTCCCATTAAGGATGCAATTACTCTATCTCGATTTGTGGGAGACCCGCCTCTTTGCAAATACCCAAGAACTGTAATGCGCGCTTCTTCCCCTACCTTATCGTTAATATATTTAGCAAGTTTATCATTGGTAATACTTACACCTTCTGCTTTGACTATAATACTATGTTTTTTGTCTCTAGCGTAACTTCTTTTGATTTTTTCACTTAAGGCTATTAGGTCAATTGGAAGTTCGGGAATTAAGATGAAATCCGCACCGCCAGCCAATCCTGCTTGAAGCGCAATGTCTCCGCATGATCTACCCATTACTTCAATAATTGAAGTTCTATCATGACTGCAACCAGTATCTCTAATCTTACTTATAGCATCTAAAACAGTATTTACTGCGGTATCAAATCCTATTGTAAAATCTGTAGAACCCATATCGTTGTCAATAGTTGCCGGTAATACAATTACATTAATACCTTTAGTTGTTAAGTCTTTAGCACCTCTAAGTGATCCGTCGCCACCAATAACAATAAGCCCGTCTATGTTGTTTGTAGTTAAATTTTCTATTGCTCTATATTGACCTTCTTCTGTTCTAAATCTGTCGCTTCTGGCAGTTTTAAGTATGGTTCCACCTCTATGGATAATGTCTCCAACTGAGGATATGTCAAGTTTAACAAAATCATTATCAATTAGTCCATCGTAGCCATACATAATTCCATAAGCTTCAATATTGTTTTTAATCGAAGACCTTACAATTGCACGAATTGCAGCGTTCATTCCTGGTGCATCTCCACCACTAGTTAAAATCGCAATTTTTTTCATAATAAGCTCCTTAAAATTTTAATGTAAAGAATCTATATTTATATATTCTGCCTTAATCTTACTATAAACAATTTTTTGGCTACTGTATAGACTATAATATCCAGAAAATACATAGCTTATTGCTACAGAAATGGCAAAGTAAATCAATCCACCAACACCAAACAATTCAATGCTAAGAAAAATCGAAGTAAGTGGACAGTTAACAGCACCGCAAAATGTTGCAACAAGTCCTATTGCTGCAGCAAATCCAGGATCAATTCCAATTACACTTCCAACAAGGCAGCCAAATGTTGCTCCTACGAAAAAAGTAGGTATTATTTCTCCGCCTTTAAAACCAAAACCTAAGGTTATGGCTGTAAATAGTAACTTAACAATAAATGCATAGCTTTCTGTATTTCCTTGTATTGCATCATTGATCATTGCAGTTCCACTACCATTATAGTTTCCCGATGGAAATAGTATAGAAAGACCAATAATAATAAGTCCTCCTACAAAAATTCTAACATAGGGATTTGGTATAAGTTTGCCAGCTAACTTAGATGACTGACTAAAGGCTAGAACAATTACAGTACTTAGTAATCCACATAAAGCAGCAAGAAAAACCACTTTAAATATTACAATTACATCTATATTGGGAATATAAGACAATTGGAAACCGTCTCCCTTACCATGAATCAAGTATGAAATACCATAACCTATTAAAGCCGAATTAATACAAGGTACTAATCCTGAATAATAGATTACTCCAACACTTATTCCTTCTAGGGCAAATATTACAGCAGTAAGTGGCGTACCAAATAATGCTGCAAATACTGCGCTAACTCCGCTTAGTATAATTAGTGAAGTATCCTTCTTGTCTAATTTAAAGGCCTTTCCAACAAAAATACCAACAGAACCACCAAGCTGAATAGCTGCTCCTTCTCTACCAGCAGAGCCACCACAAATGTGAGTTAAAACTGTAGAAATAAAGATAACAGGCCCAACAGAAATGGGAAGTTCCCCTTCTGCTCTAACCTTATCTATAATGCGATTTGTACCTTTGGCTTGCTTAAAATCAAAGTAATGATATATTAAAACAATAACTAAACCACTAATTGGTAAAAGGTACAAAAGCCATCTATTGCTATCCCAAATAAGGTTAGACTTTTCAACACTTATTACAAATGCTGTTCCAATTAATCCTCCTATTACCCCTACAATAAGTGAAATGAAAAGCCACTTAATTGTAGTAATAAAGGTATTGATTATTCTATTAATATCTACTAGCTTTTTTTCTTCCATTGTTACCTTTGTTGCCTCTAGAAGAACCACCTCTTGTACTGCCGCTGTCTCTTGATGTCTTTTTGTGCTTGTTGTAAGGCTTACTCTTTTTGTTTCCTCCAGATTTATTCCTTCTATGTTTCTGCTGATTATCCTTAAATTCAGAAATATCAATTTCCTGGATATCATCTCCCATGTGCATTTTTAATAATCCAGCACATAAGTTTTCTAGATCTTCTCCGTTTTCATTTAATTTAGCTCTAATAAGCTTTTTTATATCCCCTAAATCATTCTTTTTATTTATTCTAAATGCAGTATTCATAATTTTATCTGATTTAGTTCTCATTACTGAAATAGCTGAAGGTAATTCACCTCTTTTGATTTCAGTTTTGCAATATCTTTCAATTGCCATTAATTTGTAAATTTCTTTACCAACAACTAAAGAAAAAGCTTTACCTGTTTTGCCGGCTCTACCTGTTCTACCAATTCTATGAACGTAATATTCTTCTTCCATTGGAAGATCAAAGTTAAATACTGCTTCTACATCATCAACGTCAATACCTCTAGCAGCAACGTCTGTAGCAATCATAATATTAGCTTTACCATGTCTAAACTGTGCCATTGCAGCATTTCTCTGTCCCTGACTTAAATCGCCATGAAGAGGTTCTGCATGGTATCCTCTAGCCTTTAATTCACCAGAAAGTGCATCTGCCCCTCTCTTAGTTTTAGTAAAGATTAGACATCTCTTAGGATTATGATAGTCAAGTAATCTACAAGTGATTTCTATTTTGTCCTTATTTTTTACTTCGAAGAAGAACTGTTCAATTGAAGGCATTGTTAATTCCTGTTTTAGTGTTTTAACATGAATAGCATCTTTCTGATATTTCTTTGTAATTTCAATTATTGCCTTAGGCATTGTTGCTGAAAATAAACCAATCTGTCTTTCTTCAGGAACATGGTCTAAAATCTTTTCAATATCTTCTCTAAAGCCCATGTTTAACATTTCATCAGCTTCATCTAAAACAACTGTGCGAAGATTATCAAGTTTAAGAGTTTTTCTTCTCATATGGTCCATAACTCTACCTGGTGTACCAATTACAATCTGGGCACCTTTAAGCGCTTTAATCTGTTTGCTCATATCCTGGCCACCATAAACTAAAGCCATTTTGATTGAACGCATATACTTGGTAAATTTACGCATTTCATCAGCTACCTGGACTGCTAGTTCTCTTGTTGGGCAAAGAATTAATGCCTGTGCAGAACTATCTTCTTCAACAATTCTCTGAATTGTTGGAATACCAAAAGCTGCTGTTTTACCAGTACCAGTTTGTGCCTGACCTATTACGTCAGAACCTGTCATAAATACTGGAATTGCCCTTTCTTGAATTGGAGTCATATTTGTGAATCCATTTTCAGTTACGGCTTTTACTATTCTCGGATCGATATTTGAATCTTCATACTTTACCGAGCTATTTTTATTTTCATTTGACATTATTTGTTCCTACTATACTTTCTATTTGTTTTGTTAAGTCATCTGAAACTGTAACCCATAAATCGTTACTCGTTTTAAATGCTTTCCCATTGTTTCTATAAATTAATACTGGAGTATTACCATGATGTTTGGTAAGTACATCCTTAATGCTACCTAAAACAATATTTTCATCTTGGTTTTTAGGTAGTTTAATTTTAAGGTATTCTTTAGAAGATTCCTGTTGAATTTCTTTTATATCTCTAATAGAATCTGCTAAAATTTTTGGACTTTCGTCTTCCTTAAAATTAAGAGAACCTTTAATTGCAATAATGCTGTCCTCATTAATTAAACCCTTATATCTTTCAAAAACATTTGGAAAAACAATGACCTCAACTAATCCATATAGATCTTCAATCTCTATAAATGCCATCATTTTATTACTTTTGGTAATAAAGGTTTTCTTACTAGTTATCATACCTGCAATTGCAACTTTGTCGCCATCACAAATATCACAAGGTAGACCTTCGTTTATTTGCTGCCTTGCCTTGTTTAAAATTTCGCAATTTACACTGCTAACTCTCTCAATTACGTCCGCATAATCTTTTAGCGGATGCTCTGTAACATAAACACCTAACATTTCCTTCTCAAATGCTCCAACTATTTCCTTTGGGAAATTAGCAACATCTGGAAGTGTTATTGCTACGTCACCAGTATCCATTTCATCACTATTTACTTCAAACAGTGAAATCTGTCCTGCTACGTTTTTCTTAGAAGCGTTTTGGGCTGACTCAATTAAACTTTCGTACACTGAAATAAATTGAGCTCTATGTCCATCCATAGAGTCAAGTGCTCCTGCTTTGATTAAGCTTTCAATAGCCTTTTTATTAACTCTATGTATATCTAGATTATTAATAAAAGTAACTATATGGTCAATTTTACCATTCTTATCTCGAGAGTCTATAATAGCATCAATTACTCCCTCTCCTACATTTTTTACACCTAAAAGACCAAACCTAATTTTACCGTCTACAACAGTAAATTTCTTTCCACTTTCATTAACGTCTGGTGGTAAAACTTCTATTCCCATTTCATTACAGTTTCTAATGTATTTAGATACTGCAGCACCATCACCAATAACACTTGTCATTAGTGCGGCCATAAATTCAACGGGATAGTGTGCTTTTAGATAACCTGTTTCATACCCAACAACAGCATAAGCTGCTGCGTGAGATTTATTAAAGGCATATTCCGCAAAACTTACCATTTGATTAAAAATCTCTTCGGCAATATTCCTTGGAATGTTTTTGTTACTACAACCTTGTATGAACACTTCTTTTTCAGAAAGCATTACATCCATTTTTTTCTTACCCATAGCTCGTCTTAAAATATCCGAGTGTCCATAGGTGTATCCTGCTAAATCCCTTACAATCTGCATAACTTGTTCCTGATATACTAAGCAGCCGTATGTTACATTAAGTATAGGTTCTAAGGTTTCATGTAAGTATTCTATTTTTTCAGGATGTTTTTTATTTTCGATATAAGTTGGTATAGAGGCCATTGGACCTGGTCTATAAAGGGAAATTCCCGCAACTATATCTTCAAAGCAGTCAGGTTTTAAGTTCATCATAAACTGAGTCATACCAGCTGATTCAAGCTGGAAAATACCTTGAGTATTTCCACTAGCTATAAGCTTATAAACCTTACTGTCGTCATAGTCCATTTTACTAAAATCTATTGATACTCCATAATTACTTTCAATAAGTTCTAGAGCATCTCTAATAACAGTTAAGTTTCTAAGTCCTAAAAAGTCCATTTTTAGAAGACCTAACTCTTCAATTGTAGTCATTGTAAACTGTGTTGAAATACCTTTTTCAGCCAAGTATAGAGGAACGTATTCATCAATACTTTTTTTGGAAATAACAACACCTGCAGCATGAGTTGAAGCATGTCTTGGCATTCCTTCAATTGCTCTTGCTGTATCTATAACTTTTTTGACAACATTATCTTCATCATATGAATTCTTCAAATCAGGATTCATAGCAAGAGCTTTATCAATTGTCATTTTTAGTTCAAATGGAATAGCCTTAGCTATTACATCTGTTTCGGCATAGCTAACATTTAATGCTCTGCCTACATCTCGTACTGCAGCCTTAGCTTTCATAGTACCAAATGTAATAATTTGAGCAACTTTATCTGCTCCATATTTTTCTATTACATAATCAATTACTTCTTGCCTTCTTTCATAGCAAAAATCAATATCAATATCAGGCATACTAACTCTTTCAGGATTCAAAAATCTTTCAAAAATTAGATTATATTTAATTGGATCAATATCTGTAATTTTTAGTGTATATGCAACAATACTTCCAGCAGCAGAACCTCTACCTGGTCCTACCATAATCCCTTGTTCTTTTGCATAATTAATAAAGTCCCAAACAATTAAGAAATATTCTACATATCCCATTTTTTCAATGGTTGAAAGTTCGTATTCTAATCTATCTCTAAGGTTATCATCAATTTCATCATATCTATCAGATAAACCTTTGTCACAAAGTTGTCTCAAATATGTCTTATTATCTAATCCATAAGGAGCTTTAAATTCTGGCAAGTGTAATTTACCAAATTCAAATTCCACATTACATCTTTCGGCAATTTTATGGGTATTAGAAATTGCTTCTGGAAGAGTTGCAAATAACTTAGTCATTTCGTCTTCACTTTTTAGATAAAATTGATCATTGGGAAATCGCATTCGATTTTCTTCATCAACTGTTGTTGCAGTTTGAATGCATAAAAGCACATCATGAGCTACTGCATCCTCACGATTAATATAGTGAACATCATTGGTAGCCACAAGAGGCAAACCTGTTTCCTCATGTAGTTTAATCATATCAGGAAGAATTTTATATTCTTCTTCAAGACCTTGATCTTGTAACTCCAAATAGACATTGTCTTTGCCAAAAATATCTGCAAGTTCTAAAACTTCCTTTTTAGCTCCTTCATAGTCATTTCTAAGTAAACACTGTTGAGTGTTTCCTGCCAGACAAGCGGTTAAACAAATAATACCATTTGAATATTGTTTTAATATATCCTTATCAATTCTAGGTTTATAATAAAATCCTTCTGTAAAACCTTTTGACACGATTTTCATTAAGTTATTATAACCTTCATTGTCCTTAGCAAGCAAAAGAAGATGCCCTTGTTTTTTATCTTTAATGGCATCTTTATCTTGCATCATTCTAGCTGCAGTATAAACTTCACAACCTATAATTGGTTTGATGTTATTTTTTTTGCACTCTCGCCAAAAGTCAATA
Organism: Anaerovoracaceae bacterium; assembly: GCA_036646055.1. Taxonomy (GTDB): domain Bacteria; phylum Bacillota; class Clostridia; order Peptostreptococcales; family Anaerovoracaceae; genus JAVWMQ01. The sequence goes on from JAVXMY010000004.1 coordinate 114,087, forward strand.
ACGCCAAACATGACGCCATGATCTGTAATGGCTACAGAATCCATACCTAATTCCTTGACACGAGCAACTAGTCTTTTGATCCTAGCTGCTCCGTCAAGTAAACTGTATTCGGTATGCACATGTAAATGAGTAAATGCCATAGGCAATTTCTCCTTTTTTTACTTACAAATTAAATACTATTATTCAATTACTGCGATTAATTCGCCAGCCTTAACTTGCTGACCTTCTTTAATGTAGATTTTAGCAATCTTTCCTGACATTGATGACAGGATATTTGTTTCCATCTTCATAGCTTCGATAACTGCAATTGGATCGTTTTCAGCAACTTCATCACCTTCAGCAACTAGTACCTTAATAATGTTTCCTGGAATGTTAGCTCCAATTTCAGCTGGGTCATTTTCATCAGCATAAGCAATAGCGTTTCCTGATGTAACTGCTGCCCCGTCCTTATCTTTGATTCTAACAGCTGATCTAGTACCGTTAACTTCGAAAGTAACATATTTGTATCCTTCGTTGTCTGTCTTACTAGCTTCAACAAGTCTAATAACAAGTTCTTTACCTTCTGCAATCTTAACTTCACAAGTTTCGCCTTCTGCTAATCCATGGAAGAAGATGTCTGATCCCATCTTAGTAAATGTTTCTCCATTCTTAAGAGAATTTACGAAATCATCAAATACCTTTGGATATAATGCATAACTTAGCATCTGCTGTTCATTAGGTTCAATTCCCATGATTTCCTTTAGGTGATCACGAATAGCATCAAAGTCTTCATCAGGTAATAATTCTCCAGGTCTACATGTAATTGCTGGCTTGTCTTTAAGAACAAGTTTCTGTAATTTTTCTGGGAATCCGCCAACTGGCTGACCCATCATACCTTCAAAGAATGAAACGATTGAATCTGGGAAGTCAAGTGATGAAGCTTTTTCATAAATGTTTTCCGGAGTTAAATCGTTTTGAACCATGAATAGAGCCATATCGCCTACAGCCTTTGATGATGGAGTAACCTTGATGATATCTCCAAGCATTTCATTAACTGACTTATACATATTCTTGACGTCTTTTAATTTATGTCCTAGGCCGAAACTTTCAACCTGAGATTTTAAGTTTGAATACTGTCCACCAGGAATTTCGTATCTATAAATTTCTGCAGTTGATGCCATGAAATCTGATTCAAAGTTCTTATAAACTGGTCTAACAGCGTTCCAGTAGTTTGAAATTTCCTGAATTTCATCAGCCTTAATTCCTGTTTCTCTTTCAGTAAAGTCAAGAGCCGCTACAATTGAGTTTAAGTTTGGCTGTGATGTTAATCCAGACATACTTGAGAATGCTGCGTCAACAATATCACATCCAGCTCCAGCTGCCATTAATACAGAAGCAACTCCATTACCACTTGTGTCATGAGTATGGAAATGAATTGGAATTGCAACTTCATTTTTAAGAGCTGTAATAAGCTTTCTTGCTGCCATTGGCTTAACTAGACCTGACATATCCTTAATACCGATCATGTGTGCGCCACGTTTTTCTAATTCTTTAGCCATGTTAACATAGTAGTTTAAGTTATATTTTTCTTTTTTAACGTCTAGAATATCACCTGTATAGCATAGGCAAGGTTCTGCAACTTTACCTTGATTTAGAACTTCGTCAAGAGAAACTTCCATACCTTCTAACCAGTTTAGAGAGTCAAAGATTCTAAATACGTCAACTCCGCTTTTAGCTGATTCTTTTACAAATCTTCTGATTACGTTATCTGGATAGTTCTTGTATCCAACACCGTTAGCTCCTCTAATAAGCATCTGGAATAGTACATTTGGAATCTTTGCTCTTAAAGATTCAAGTCTATGCCATGGAGATTCTTTTAGGAATCTATACGCTGTATCGAAGGTAGCTCCTCCCCACATTTCTAGTGAGAATAAATCTTTACCATATAGAGCAACTGCAGGAGCGATTTTTTCCATATCAACAGTTCTAACTCTTGTAGCCATTAAACTCTGCTGAGCATCTCTCATTGTTGTATCTGTTAACAATAGTTTTTTCTGATCCAATACCCATTGAACTAATTTGTCTGGACCCTGTTGGTCTAAAATCTGTTTAGTTCCAGATAAAGACGCAATATCTTCTTCCTTAATTTTTGGGAATACAGGAACGTCAAACTCAGGTTTAACACCTTTGTTGCCATTTACAAACTGTTCGCCTAAGAAGTTAAGAACCTTAAGTTCTTTATCTGTACCAACTCTAATGTTAAATAGTGCTGGGTGACTTGCAATAAATCCTGTGTCACAAAGTCCTTTAGCAAACTCTGGATGTTTTAATACATTTAATAGGAATGCAATATTTGTTTTAACACCTTTGATTTTTGTTTCTGTTAATGCTCTGCTTGCTTTAGCAACTGCACCATCCCATGTTCTTGAGAATGCTGTTACTTTTACAAGTAAACTGTCATAGTAAGGTGAGATAATTGATCCTGCAAATCCATTACCACCATCAAGTCTGATTCCAAAACCAGATGATGTCTTGTATTCTTCAATTAGACCTGTGTCAGGAGCGAATCCGTTAATTGGGTCTTCTGTTGTAATTCTACACTGAATAGCATGTCCGTTTATTTTAACGTCTTCCTGTCCAGAAATATTAATTTTGTCTGAAGCCAAGTCGTATCCTTCAGCAATGTAAATCTGAGACTGAACAATGTCAATTCCAGTTACCATTTCACTTACTGTATGTTCAACCTGAATTCTAGGATTCATTTCGATAAAGTAGTGGTTTCCTTCTTTGTCTACTAAGAATTCAACTGTACCAGCACTTCTGTAATCCACTGCTCCTGCAATTTTAATTGCATCAGCACAAATCGCCTGTCTCTGCTCTTCAGTAATAGATAAAGCTGGTGTAAATTCAATTACTTTTTGATGTCTTCTCTGAATAGAACAATCTCTTTCAAAAAGATGAACAATATTACCGTATTTATCTCCTAGGATCTGAACTTCAATATGCTTTGGCTTTTCAACGTATTTTTCGATAAACATATCATCAATACCAAAAGCTTTTTTTGCTTCACTTTTAGCACTTTCAAATTCGTTTGGAAGTTCAGCAGGAGTTCTAACGATTCTCATACCTCTTCCGCCGCCGCCTGCTGCTGCTTTAAGCATAATTGGGTATCCGCATTCTTCTGCAATAACCTTAGCTTCTTCAACACTTTCAATGTTCTTTTCAACACCTGGAATAATAGGAACATTAACTTTTTTGGCAACTATTTTAGACTGAATTTTATCGCCTAAAGCACCCATCATGTAACTTGTTGGTCCGATAAATTCAATACCTGCATCTTCACAAGCCTTTGCAAAAGCCTGGTTTTCTGATAATAGACCGTATCCTGGATGAATAGCATCTACAGCTTTAGATTTAGCTAGTTCGATAATTTCATCAATTGCAAGGTACGCGTCTACTGGACTTTTACCTTTACCTATCTGATATGATTCGTCTGCCTTTGTTCTAAATAGAGTTTCTTTGTCTTCTTCAGAATAAATTGCAACGCTTCTAATTCCCATTTCTCTACAAGCTCTGAATATTCTAATAGCAATTTCACCTCTATTAGCTACCAAAATACGCTTGAACTTTTTAATCTCGCTCATTTTTTTCCTCCTAAAATTAATTAAAACTAAAATCCTTTACTTTTGGTTTATTTCTTCTTTATTTGCCAATTCACAAATCATTGGCCACTTCTTCATTATATAATCATAACCACCACTACTGTGTGGGATTAAGCAATCGGTACAGTCCTTCGTTCCATCTTTGGTAAATTTAAATTTACCACCACATTTATCCCCTAAGGCATAAAGTGGGCAAAAGCAAAATAGACAATTGAAATCATCTTTGCTTTTCACATTATGGCAAGGAAAGAACTCACATTCCTTATGACTGAAAAATTTATATTTTTCCATAGTTAACCTCCTATTTTCTTACTTGGACTTCAACTATTGGATAAGGCATCTTGATATTGTTTTCGTCAAATGCTAGTTTGACTTTTTCTTCAAGATAGTATCTTACATTCCAATAATTTTCTGTGTCAGTCCATACTTTGAAATCTATAATTACAGAATGGTCGCCGTTTTCAGCAACCCCTATAATAGGGTCAATATCAAATCTAATTTGGGGATTAGCTTTAGCAACATTAAGCATTAATTCTTTTGCTTTGTTTACATCAGCTTCGTACCCTATACCAAAGGTACAGTCAACTCTTCTAGTATTTGCCTTACTGAAGTTTGTAATAACTGCAGTAGAGACAAGTCCATTTGGAATAGTAATTATTTTATTATCGTATGTAACTAAGGTTGTAATTAGCAAGTCTATTTCAGATACGGTACCTGTTGTGCCACCTATATCTACATAATCCATCCTAGAAAATGGTTTAGTTGCTAATATTATTATACCACCTGCTACATTAGATAAACTATCTTTTAGAGCCAATGCTATTGCAGCACCAGACACACCTAAAATAGTTATTAAACTTTTGGTATCAAAGCCTAAATAATCTAGAGCGCCAACAATAAATACAATTATTATTATTACTCGTATAGCATTAATTACAAAGGTGTGTAAAGCAACATCAAGGCTGCTTTTGTGTAGGATTTTTCTTGCGACTACTAATAATATTTTTAATATTATTAAGGTAGCTACAAGAGCAATAGCTATTATGCCAACTTTGGTTAAGATAGTCATATAATGACTAGGCATTTCTATTTCTCCTTCTATCTAACTCCTTAAGGAATTTCTTTCTAATACGAATGTCATCTGGAACTATTTCAACTAGTTCATCACTATTGATAAATTCCAAAGCTTCTTCTAAAGTAAATACTATAGGTGGAGCAAGTTTAACTGAGTCATCATTACCTGATGCTCTCATGTTTGTTGCCTTCTTAGCCTTACATGGATTAACAACCATATCATCTGTACGGCTATTTTGACCTATAATCATTCCTTCATAAACTTCAGTTCCAGGTTCTACAAATAGTTTAATTCTTTCACTAATACTGCTTAAAGCATAAGGTGTACATGTACCGTTTTCTTGAGCAATACCAACTCCGTTGGTTCTCTGTGGAATTTCGCCCTTAAACTCTTCAAAGTTGCTAAATCTTCTAACCATTGTACCTTCGCCTCTAGTATCATTAATAAATTCAGATCTATAGCCTAGAAGTCCTCTAGTTGGTACTGTATAAACAACTCTAGTGTATCCATTGTCTGAAGACATTTCAGTCATCATACCTTTTCTAATGTTTAATTTATTAATAATGCTACCAGAGTATTCATCTGGAACAGAAATTACTACTTCTTCAACAGGTTCTAGTTTCTTGCCTCTTTCGTCCTTCTTCATGATTACTTCAGGTTTAGATACTGCAAGTTCATAACCTTCTCTTCTCATGTTTTCTATTAGAATTGATAGGTGAAGTTCTCCCCTACCAGAAACTTTGAAACTATCTGTTGAATCTGTTTCTTCAACTCGTAAACCTACGTTTACTTCAAGTTCTTTGTTTAATCTATCTTTGATATGTCTTGTTGTTACAAACTTACCAACACGTCCAGCAAATGGACTGTTATTAACCATAAAGTTCATGCTTAATGTTGGATCTTCAATATGAATCATTTCCATTGGATCTGGATTTGTCATACTTGTAATAGTTTCTCCAATTGAAATATCCGATATACCAGAAACAACAACAATGTCTCCGCATTCAGCTTCTTTAACAGGAACTCTATTTAAACCTCTATACACAAATACCTGGTTTACCTTTTTTTGTGTTAGTTTTTCTGTACCCTGTGCAACTCCAACACTTTGGCCTTCTTTAAGTACACCTTTGCTGATTCTGCCAATACCAAGTCTGCCAATGTAATCATCATATCCTAATGCTGAAATTTGCAACTGTAAAGGTTCATCGTTTAAATCTTCATAAGGTTTACAGTGTTTGATAATAGTTTCGAATAGTGGAATAATGTTTCTGCCATTTTCCCCTTTGAAATTCTTTTCAACTTTGTGGCCATTTTCTTCAACGTGAATGTCTGTAATATCTTCTGGCTGATAAGCTACAATACCTTGTCTTGCGATTCCGTATAAAATTGGGAAGTCTAATTGTTCATCGTTAGCTTCAAGATCCATAAATAGTTCATAAACTTCATCAACTACTTCTTCTACTCTTGCATCTTTTTTATCTAATTTATTGATTAATAGAATTGGGTTTAAGCCTTCTTCTAATGATTTCTTAAGTACAAATCTAGTCTGAGGCATTGGGCCTTCACTAGAGTCAACAAGTAGAATTACTGTATCTACTGTTTTGATGATTCTTTCAACTTCCGAGCTAAAGTCAGCATGTCCTGGTGTATCTACAATATTGATTTTTACATCATCATGCATTACTGAACAGTTCTTTGAATATATTGTGATTCCTCTTTCTTTTTCGATGTCATCACTATCCATTACACATGTATCAACGTCTTCATTTTCTCTAAATACTCCACTCTGATTTAGAAATGCATCTACTAGTGTAGATTTCCCTGCGTCAACGTGTGCAATAACTGCTATATTAATTATTTTTTGCTTACTCATATAACCCCTTCGTGTGTTTTTTACTAAAATATACTTAACTATTCTATCATATTTATATATACAATGCCATATTTATTTGTCCAAAGTCTAAAAAATATTGAAATTATAGTCTTTTTTGTGGTTTAACTAATATTTTTTAACTTGTTCTTTAAAGTCAAGCCACTTATCTTCATGTTCCATGAAATATTTAGGACAATTTTTGCCTGTAATATCCCCATGTCTTATTATATTATTTCTACTAATATTAAACTCATCGCATAGCCATGCCGTTAATTTAACCAAAGAATTTGTAGTCACATCTGTAAATTCTCCAGTTGAGTCAGGATGACAAACTTCAATAGAAATAGTATCTGGATTTCTGTTGTTTGATGCAGCAGATTTAAGATAAAGAGGCATACACTGGACTACTTCCCCATTTAGACCAACGACAAAATGAGCATTAACATGAACATCTTCTTTAGCGAAATAGTCTCTATTATTCATTGCCGTAGATCCTGGATTTGCAACATAATGGATTACAATGTCTTTAACTCTCCCAATATTTTTATCTTCTGGCGTTGTGTTAGAAACAATTAGCTGTTTATTAACCCAAGATGGAATATCCTCCTGTGTTATGGTTTTTTGATGAAATTGTCCAGCAACAATAACAGCAATAATTATGAATACACAAAAAAAGGCAAACCTACGGTAAGCGGTTTTCCTTCTTACTTTTTTATATATTTTTTTATCCCTATTAACTCTCATCTCAAACTCCTTCTTTTAAATTTTATCATACAATCTAACATAATTTCATATCATTATTGTCATTTATGATGGTTTACTATAAAATATACCTCGAGGTGATCAAATGATAAATTTAATTAAAGAAATTTTTAATGATAAAAACATAGTTTCAATAACTATCGCTAATAAAAGAAAAAAAACTTACGAAACAAGTAAAATAATTATTCGACCTGTTTTAATTAAAGATGAACTCTGTTACCAGTGGGAAGAACATAAAAACAATCAGGTATTTCACAAGAATTTACTTGAAGAAGAAACAATGGCCGCTATAATTAGCCAGATGAAAAACAACTTTAAACAATGCAATATTTTTACAGAAGAAAAAGAAATACAAATACTTGCTAATAAATATGACAAGCCAAAAATAATTACTAAGCAAAATCAAGGCAAAACACTAAAAGGCCCAGTGACCCATAACAAACAAAAAAATTACATAATTCCTGAGGGTCTTCCCTGTGATTTTCTTGTTAAGCTTGGGGTAATGGATGAATCTGGCAAAGTTTATCAGAAGCATTACAGCAAGTTTAGACAGATAAACAGATTTCTAGAAATAGTACAAGATGTCTACCCTAAACTACCAGAGGGAACCGTCAAAATCATTGACTTTGGCTGTGGCAAAGCATATTTAACCTTCGCCCTTTACCATTATTTGAAACGAATCCAAAAAAGGCAAGTTGAAATAATCGGTCTTGATTTAAAGAAAGATGTAATTAGTTTTTGTAATAATATTGCTAAAGAACTAAATTACAATGAACTTAAATTCGAGTTAGGTGATATTGCTAAATATGAGGACACTAGCTGTAACCTAGTAGTTACCCTTCACGCTTGTGATACTGCAACAGATTATGCCTTAATTAATGCAGTTAAATGGAATACAGACGTAATTCTTTCAGTACCATGTTGCCAGCACGAATTATTTAAACAAATCAAAAACCAAATAAATAATCCAATACTTAAATATGGTATTAATAAGGATAAATTTACTGAACTTCTAACTAACAGCCTTCGTGGACTTAAATTAGAAGAAGCTGGTTATGGAGTTTCAATGGTGGAATTCACCTCCCTAGAGCACACTTCCAAAAACATTTTAATTAGAGCCGTAAAGAATAGTAAATCAACTATAGCCACCAGGCAAAAAGCGCGCAGCGAATATGATGCCCTTCTTGAAGAGTACTGCGTAAACCCAACTATCGACCAAATGGAAATATAAGGACAACCAAGAAAATAGCGCATTCTAGACAAGCTGGAATGCGCTTTTTTTGTTTATAAAAACTAGTGTCTTAAGTTAAATATCTTTGCTTGGTCTAAATGCAATGAATAATACTGCACTTATAGCCATTAGAATTGGGTAATAAAGGTTAGGCATAATGTTAATCGGTGTTAGTTTAACTAGGGCGGCAGCTGTTAATAGCTGAGCTCCGTAAGGGATTAATCCCTGGCCAACTGATGCGAAAATGTCTAAGATTGAAGCCACTCGTCTAGAAGAAACCTGGAATTCATCACCGATTTCTTTTGCAATAGGTCCTGCAAGAACGATTGCAACTGTGTTGTTAGCTGTACACATATCTACCACTAAAGCTAGTAAAGCAATGCCAAACTCTGCACCTCTTTTGCCCTTAGTTCTTTTCTTGATTGTGTCGATTACTAAATCTATACCACCGTTTTCTTTAACTAAAGCAACCATACAAGCAACTGTAATTGAGATTAATGATATTTCAAATAATCCGCTCATACCAGTTCCAATTGCGCTAATTCCTTCGAAGAAGCCAAAAGTACCTGTACCAATACCTACAGCCATTGATAATACAATACCTGAAATTAATACTGCAAATACATTAAATCCGATTAATGCACCTACTAAAACTACTAAGTATGGTACAATTTTAATAAATGTGTATTCAAAATTTCCATCTGGAGTAACTGCATCCATATTCATTGTTTTAACGTAAAAAATGATAATTGTAATAATAGCAGCTGGAAGTACAATGAAGAAGTTTTCTTTAAATTTATCCTTCATTTCACAACCCTGTGTTCTAACTGCAGCAATTGTTGTATCTGAAATCATTGAAAGGTTATCACCAAACATAGCTCCACATACTACAGCGCCTATACATATAGCAACTGAAAATCCAGTTTTTTCTGCAATCCCTAATGCGATTGGAGCAAGTGCTGTAATTGTTCCCATTGAAGTACCCATTGATATTGAAATGAAGCATCCAATTAAGAATAGTCCAACTACCATAAAATCTGCAGGTAAGATTGAAAGTCCAAAATTAACTGTACTTTCTACTCCGCCAGCAGCAGATACAACTCCTGAAAAAGCACCAGCTACTAAGAATATTAATACCATTGTAATGATGTTAACATCTCCTGCACCTTTAGCTATAATTTCTAGTTTTTCATTAAATGTTTTAGTTTTGTTCTGAAGTAGCCCAACAAATAGTGCAACAATGAAGGCAACTAAAGCTGGCATTGCATAAAAATCACCAGAAATAATTCCGCCTCCTGCGAATAAAACTATGAACACCAAAATAGGCAATAAAGCCAAACCTCTGTTTTTCATATTAATTCTCCTTACTAAATAACGATTTCGAATATGCGATAAACTTGTGTATAAACAACAAATAAAATTATCGCAGTTGTTAAAGTATAACATTAAATTTGCTGATTTTCAAGATTTTTTTATAGACAAATAATTTTTTATACATTCAAATGCATACTTATTTTTCTACAGACCAATCAATTCCATGACCATATTTTTTAACTAAAAACTCATTAGTCTGGCTAAATACTTTGCTGCCAAAAAAACCTCTATATGCAGAAAGTGGACTTGGATGAACTCCTTCCAATACTAGATGGCCCTCATTGGTAATAAATTTCTTTTTAGCTCTGGCATTGTTGCCCCAAAGAATGAATACAACAGGGTCTTTTTTTTCGTTAATTTTTTTAATAATATTATCTGTGAAAATTTCCCAGCCTTTGCCTTTGTGAGAATTAGCCTGTCCTTCTCTTACTGTTAAAACAGCATTCAACAGTAAAACCCCTTGATTGGCCCAGGATTCAAGGCAGCCATGGGCTGGAATCACAAATCCTGTGTCCCTTGCAAGTTCTTTGTATATGTTTTTTAGTGATGGTGGCACTGCCACCCCCTTTTTCACAGAAAAAGCCAGCCCATGGGCCTGCCCTTCTTGGTGGTAAGGGTCTTGTCCTAAAATTACAACTTTTACCTTATCATATGGTGTGAATTTAAATCCATTAAAAATATCATACTTATCTGGATAAATAGTATGATTTTCGTACTCGTAATTTATAAATTCCATTAAATTTTTGAAATATTCTTTTTTAAATTCAGATTCTAAAACCTGATCCCAATTGTTATTTATTTTAATCATAAAAATATTATACATTACAAATTCCATTTTTTCTATTATAATATTTACAGAAAGGTAGAAAATTATGAAAGCATTTATTAGTAATTTAGCACATAAGGAGTTACAGGATTATCTTACCGAAACTGCTCATTGCACTTTGTCAATATTATCTTCAGATAATCGTGTCTATAGTCAGGTTTCAACTCATCCTGATATATTTATGTGCAAGTTAGGTGTAGATATTGATTCACCAATTCACTTTGGTAACAAAGATCTTTTAGGTTTTTACTATCCAGCAAATATTAGATATAATGGGTGTTCAACTGGCAAGTTTTTTATTCATAATTTAAAGTATACTGACAGTTCCCTTCTTAATAAGGCTAAATCAATGGGTCAAATTTTGGTGGACATAAAACAGGGTTATGCAAAATGCAATATCCTTCCAGTTGATCAATCAAGTATAATAACTTCTGATGTTGGTATTGCATCTGCAATTAAAGAGTTTAACAAATCTGAAGATCAAATTGATGTACTATTAATTGAGTCTGGCCACATTAAGTTACAAGGCTTTGATTACGGATTTATTGGAGGAGCCTCTGGAGTTCTCGGAAAAACTGTCATATTTAACGGCAACCTGGCAGCTCATCCCGATTATGAAAAAATCAAAGCCTTCATTTCATCTAAGGGCAAAGACCTAATCTATTTTCAAAACTATCAACTTGAAGATATAGGCTCAATAATTTTTGAAGATTAAATATATGAATTTAATGTTTACTATAAAAATCAAAGTGGGGTTACATCTCAAAAGAGAAATAACCCCACTTTATTTTAAATATTTATAATTACAAATTCAAATACTAGTTCTTCAAACTCTGAATAGGAGCAGGAATTCTACCGCCTCTATTAATCATCTTAGCTGGAGACTTAGTAGAAACCTTCATTACAGGCCCATTACCAAGTAAACCACCAAAATCTAACTCTTCGCCTTCTGGAACGTCAATGGCTGGAATAACTCTAACAGCAGTAGTTTTACTATTGATCATACCAATAGCAGCTTCATCAGCAATAATAGCTGAAATAACTTCAGCTGGAGTTTCTCCAGGAATAACAATCATATCAAGACCAACAGAACAAACTGCTGTCATAGCCTCAAGCTTCTCAATTGTAAGAGCCCCACTTCTAGACGCAGCAATCATACCTGCATCCTCAGTAACTGGAATAAAGGCACCAGACAATCCTCCAACATTACTTGAAGCCATAACGCCACCCTTTTTAACTGCATCATTTAACATAGCTAAAGCCGCAGTAGTACCAGCAGAACCACACTGTTCAAGACCGATTTCCTCTAGAATATATGCAACAGAGTCACCAATAGCAGGAGTTGGAGCAAGACTTAAATCAATAATACCAAAAGGCACACCCAGAATCTTAGAAGCCTCAGTACCAATTAACTGACCAACTCTAGTAATCTTAAAGGCAGTCCTCTTAATCATATCTGCTACCTGTGTTAGCTCAGCCTCAGCTGGCATTTTTGATAAAGCAGATCTAACAACTCCAGGGCCAGAAACACCAACATTAATAACGCAGTCAGCTTCCCCTGGGCCATGAAAAGCACCAGCCATAAATGGATTATCCTCAGGTGCATTACAAAATACAACAAGCTTGGCAGCGCCAATACACTGGTTATCCTTAGTTAAAACTGCAGCTTCTCTAACAGCCTGCCCCATTAACTTAACAGCATCCATATTAATACCAGCCTTAGTACTACCAATATTAACAGAAGAACAAACAAAATTTGTTTCCTTAAGAGCCCTAGGAATTGCTTCAATTAGCTCTCTATCCCCAGCACTAAAACCCTTCTGAACAAGAGCACTAAATCCACCGATGAAGTTAACACCAACAGTCTGAGCTGCCCTATCCAAAGTCTTAGCATATTTAACAGGATCCCCACCAGAAACACCAACTAGCATTGCAATTGGAGTAACTGAAATTCTCTTATTAATAATAGGAATTCCATATTTTTTTTCTAACTCCTCACCAGTCTTAACCAAATCCTTGGCAAGTCTAGTTATTTTGTTATAAACCTTCTCGCAAGATTTATCAATATCACTATCGGCACAATCAATAAGTGAAATCCCCATAGTAATAGTACGAATATCTAAATTTTCATCTTGAATCATCTTAACGGTTTCAAGAATATCTGACATATTTAACATTAAAAGCCCTCCTAAATTCTGTGCATAGAATTAAAAATATCTTCGTGCATTACGTGAATATTCATTGAAGGTAATGCCCCTTCTAGATTAGCTTTAAGCCCATCAATATCAGATGACATCTTAGAAATATCTATTATCATAACCATAGCAAAATAGTCCTGCAAAACTGACTGAGTTACCTCAACAACATTTGCCTGAGCCTTTGCAACCTCTGCACTTACACCTGCAAGAATCCCAACTGTATCCTTACCAATTACTGTTACTACTGCATTCATTTTATGTCCTCCTATTTTTATTTAAAATAATTTACAATTATATCACACTTACAACAATTTCTCAACGACTTATACATCTTCTCTCCTGGCAAAAATCTCTCATTGCCGTTTTTTTTCCTAGAGTATAAATTTTCTCAAAAGAAAGGCTATCTAATAGATTCTTTTTTTGAAGTGAATGTTATATCATCAAGACTTTCGTCTACCCTATAAGCAATGGAAAGATGGGGATATTTCTTAGCGAAAAAAGCCTTATTACAGCCTTTGTGTCCTATCATATTGTTAAACCACTTAGGATTACTTCTGCAGACTACATGGGTTTTCTCCATAATCTTACTAGTTATGCTAATTTCCATAAGCTGTTTATCTAAAATCTGGCGGGAAATTTCTCCTTCAACAAGTTGACGAAAAGCCGGATGATATCCTCCACCAAAATCAGATTCAGGTGTGATTAAATCAGTACTTTTAAGTCCAACCCTCATAATATTTATTCCTGCATTATGAAGAATTAGATACATTTCCTTTGTAATTTCTGCAGCCATTTTCTCATCAAGAGGTTTATATTTCCCAATTTTGCACATATTAATTAATTCAGTATCCTCAAGAACAACTGTAGGATAAAGTCTAGCTAGTGACGGTCTAATTTCAGCCGTTTTCTTTGCAGACATAATTGACTTCTCCATTGTATCAGAAGGCAGTCCAATCATAAGCTGAATTCCAAGTTCAATGCCCCTGTTCCGAATCAAATTACAAGCCCTGTAAACCTGTTCTACACTGTGACCTCTCTTAGATGCGGCCAAAACTTCAGGATCAAAAGACTGAACTCCAAGCTCAATAATGTCCACTGAATATTTTTCCAGATTATCTAATATTGCTTCATCAATATAATCTGGCCTTGTTGACATATGAATCTTGTTGATTTTGCCAGCATCCTTGTATTCCTTGGCCACTTCTAGAAATACGGACTGCTGATCCATTGGAAGCCCTGTAAAACTTCCACCAAAAAAAGCGACTTCGATTGTTTCAATATTTCTATTAACCAAAGTCGGCAAATATTCTTCTATTATATTTCTAACATCCAAAGGAGTAACATCAGCTGAGCGGGCTGTAATGATTTTTTGATTACAAAAAACGCAGTCATTCTGACACCCTCTATGTGGAATAAAAATCGGTATAATCGCATGTTTCTTCATATTCCGATTATAACACAGGCCGCCTCCAGGCTCAAGCCTAATACTCCCCGGCCACTGACACTTTATCACCTTTTGGATTCTTCTTCAAATAATCTTGGTGAACTTCTTCTGCTTCATAAAAATTCTTAAGTGGCAAAGTTTCAACATAAAACCTATTGTATTCTTCCTTAACCTTAGAAGTGATTTCCTCAACAACCTTTTTAGAATCCTCATCTACAAAATATATTCCAGTCTGATACTGGGTTCCCTTGTCATAGCCTTGACCCATATACTGAGTCGGATCAATAACAGAATAAAACACCTTTACTAAATCTTCTAGTGAAACAATTTTATCATCATATGAAACCTTAACTGTTTCTCTGAAATCAGTAGTACCAGTACAAACTAGTTCATAATTTGGGATAATGCCATCTTTGCCATTAGCATAACCACTAATAGAGCTATTAACTCCTTTAATATCTGAAAACAACATTTGCACTGACCAAAAGCAGCCACCTGCAAAATATATATCCTTAATCATTATATCTCACCTCACCAATAAATTTTTATTATATATTTGTAATTATAAATTCTGTTCCAATTCCAACTTGACTCGTTAAGTTGATTTTGTAACCATGGGCATCTGCTATCCATTTAACCATAGAAAGTCCAAGGCCGAAGCTGTTATCAGCTCCCTGATATTCTCGTGATTGATCCACCTTATAGAACCTGTTAAAAATCTTATCAATATGCTCGGCTCCAATGCCGATGCCATCATCTTTAACTGACAATATAAATTGTCCGTAGCTGCCAGACTTGACTTCTAAATCACTAATATTTGATTCACTGTTGCTACCAGACTTAAGTGTTAATTTAATGTGCCCCTTTGGATCAGTATATTTGATACTGTTAGACATTAAGTTCATAATCATACGGAGCATCAAAGTTTCATCTGCAGTAACTATTACATTATCTTCAATATCACATTCAACTTTGATGTTTTTTTCTAAAGCGGAAATCTCCATCTGTTCTCCTATGCTCTCGCATAGCACACTAAGGTTGATTTCCTCCTTCTCAATTAACTCATTCTTGTTAATAGTACGACTAATATTCAAAAGCTGAGTAGACAAAGCTAAAATTCGCTTACAATCAATCTGAATCTGAGTAATGGCGGCCACATACTCCTCACTACTTCGAGGCTCATTTAATATAAATTCACATTGAGCCAAAATCACACTAAGGGGCGTCTTAAGCTCGTGGGTAACATCAGAACTAAACTGACGCTCCCCTTCAAAGGCCGCCTCTAAACGACCTAGCATATTATTGAGTGTTAAGGATAAATCATAAAGCTCATCCTTACGAACTGGAAGTGAAATCCTACCCTTAACATCATTACCAATTTCAATTTTGTCAGCCGATTCAATAATATCAATCATAGGATCAAAAGCCTTAACAGTAATTCGCCTACCAATTATAATTGCAACAGCAAGAAGAATTGGTAAGATAATCAAAAGCACAAGCATAATAGCACTAATTAAAGAAGCATTACTATCTAAAGCGTAAATACCACGAACCCAAATAGTTTGACCATTTTTGTAGGTTTCGTTAGCATCAAAAATTAACCAGTTCTCTTGATCTACAGTTACATTATTGTAGCTGGCAAGTTCTAATGGCGTAGATGCTGGAAATTTAGAAGGAGTAGAACCTAGAAGTAAATTACCATCTTCATCATAAAGCACCAAGGTAACCCCCTTGGAATATTTGTCAAAGTCACTGTTAACTTCAACAGTAGTACTATCTCCATCAATATCTGCAAAGGCTTCATAAACTGCTTCAGCTAAATTCTTTTTAGTAACACTGTCCGATTGATTTTCAACAACATTGAAAAAAACCACAATTAAAGATATACAAAATAGCACCAAAACCAAAGAGTAAAATATACTTACTCTGTTTTTAATTGACATAGATTTGCCCTTTTTAGAATCAGTACTATTCTTTGATAACATAACCTACTCCTCTAACTGTTTTGATAAGTTTAACATCATAATCCTTATCAATTTTTTTGCGAAGAGTTCTAATATATACATCTATAATATTACTTCCGCCTTCATAATCATAATTCCAAATATGATTTTCGATTTTTTCTCGACTAAGAACTATACCTTTGTTATGAATTAAATATTCAAGAATCATATATTCCTTGGCAGTTAACTCTATTTCATTTCCATTACGAATAGCAATATGCCTATCTTGATCTAATACTAATCCACCAATTTCCAAATTCTTTTTGACAGTTTCCACGCCATTTCGTCTAATCATAACTCTAAGTCTAGCTGTAAGCTCCTCAAGAGAAAAAGGTTTAGTCAAATAATCATCTGCCCCGGAATCTAGGCCGGACACCTTGTCTTCTACAGAACTCTTGGCCGTCAAAAGTAAAACAGGAACACGATTACCTGCGCTGCGAGTTTTTTGCAAAACAGAAATACCGTCTAGTCCTGGTAGCATTATATCCAAAATCACTGCATCGTATTCTGTAAACTGGATGAAATCAAGGGCCTCAATGCCGTCATAACATACATCTAATGTGAAGCCTTGGCTTTTTAAATGTTTGCTAACAATCTCTGCCAGCTTCTTTTCATCTTCAACTAATAATAATTTCATAAAAAACCTCGATTTTTTCATTTTCTTCATTTTAATTTCATTTTATTATTTTATTATAGTCACATAAACAAAAGAAAAGCAATTAAAAAGTTAAATAAAAAGGAGAAAAGAAATGATGACCATAAGAAATCACAAAATGCTAATTGGAATTATTGGCGCAGTAGCAATAATTGCTACAATATTTATTTCAACAAACTTAGGTAAAGCAATGACACCAGATGAAGCTAAAGAAATAGCTAAGGGTCATGTACCTAAAACAGCAGAATTCGTTAACACTAAAGATGAAGAAACAAAATATGAAGTTGACTTTTATGACAAGACTAACAAAGAGTCTTTTGAGGTAGAAGTTCACAAGGAATCTAAAGCAGTTAAAAAAATCGAAAGCAACATGGATAACGACCGTGGAAGCAAAACTGTTAAACTAAGTAAAAGCCAAGCATCAGCAATTATCAAAAAAGCTTTTGATAATCTAACAAGCTTAAAAATCACCTTAAATAAAGATGATGGTCTATATAAATACGACGCATCTTTTAAGGCTAAGGACTTCTACGGTTCTGCAGAAGTAAACCCTGAAACTGGCGTAATTCTTGAAAGCACAATTAAATATGGAACTACAGTTGCAATTCCAAATGACCCAAATGGTAATGGTGACCTGCTAACTAAAGGACAGGCAGAAGCAGCAGCTCTTAAATTTACTGATGGTGGTAAGATTAAGGATATTGACTTAGATAAAAACAATGGCAGCTACATTTATGAGGTTGAAGTTGTTAAGGGAAACGTTGAGTATGAGCTACTTATAGATGCTAAAACTGGCAAGGTTACTAAAGAGGACGAAACTCATATTTCTGGAGCATCAAGCAAACCTGATAATGATGCGAATGAAGATAATGACCAAAACAATGACAATAATCAGAACTCTGGAAATTCATCTAAAATATCAGTTTCACAGGCTAAATCTATTGTTACTAACAAAATAGGTGGCGGTTCAGTTACATACATCGCTTTAGATAAAGAAGATGGAATTTACGTTTATGAAGGTAAAGCTGTTAAAGGAAATTACGAGTACGAATTTGAAATCAATGCTACAAGTGGCGTAATTACTGACTGGGATAAAGAAGCAATTCATAATGATAATGATGATCATGACGACGATAATGATGATGATGGAGATGATGACTAGGCAAAACCAGCTCAGCACACCCTATCTCATAGAGACAATAAAAGAGAGTAGAAATACTCTCTTTTTGAGTAGCTATAAAATTATTCCAATTATTAAAAGCCAAATAAAAACTATTACGAAATTCCAAAGTACCATAGTTAATACTCTTTTTTTCTTACTATAGCTTTCATTAATCATATGCTTATCTTTAACTTGAAGATAATTACAGTTAACACCTACTAAAATTAAGGTCAATATAGCTATACCACTATACATTATGTCATCTAGATGGTTTTTATTCAAAAATGCCAAGACGAAGAAATATAAAACCATAAGATAACCAAACATACCAATAACTTTGTTTAAAAGTTTTCCCGACCTAAAACCAGGTGGTGTGAAATCAATTTTCTCTTTTGGTTCTGACTTATATTCATTTATAAACTTACAGGCTCTTTTTAGTTGGTCTATCCTTTGGTAACGATCATCAGGATTCATACTTGTAGCCTTATTAACAATATCTTTAAATAACCCATTGGTTATTTTACAATTTGGTATCTCCCCTGTTTCTAATACATTTATAAGCACACCTATTGCATAAATATCTGTTCTTTCATCTGATTGTTTGAAACCATACTGTTCTGGTGCTGCAAAACCTTTAGTACCTAGAAGAACTGTATCATAATTTTTTGTTTCATCTATAAATTTACTTGCATCAAAATCAAGTAAATACAAATGATTGTTTTCCCAAATTATATTGTCTGGCTTAATATCCCTATGGATTATTGGAGGGTTTAAATTATGAAACTGTTCTAGTATTTCACATAATTCTATTACTATTGATTTAATTTCATTTAATGAAAAACTATGGTGCTCATCTATTAACTCCTGTAAAGTTTTACCTGCTATATATTCTTCAACAACTATAATTTTATCGCCATCTTCAATAATCTTCCCTATTTTAGGAACACCAAAAAAATCAGAATCTTTAATTGTTTGGAGAACATCTCGCCTAAATCTATCTGACTCTTTTTTTATAAACAAGTTTGAGCAATTTTTTTCCATAAAAATGTCATTTCCCAATGATAATATCCTCCTCGAGTTGAAACTTTAATAGTAATAGTTTATTATAACATATATAGTAATAATTATAGGAGATAAAATGAAAGCTTTAAGTACATGTAAATTAGATAGTGTTTTAATGGATGTAAAAACCCCATTAGATAAGAAAAAATATGTTGAGAACGCCATAACTGGTAACAAGTGTTACACATCATTCCACCAGTTTTTTAACGATTATATCGCTTATAAAGATATTAACATTACTGATGTTTTAAATAAAAGTGGAATAAATAAGAACTATGTCTATGGTATTGTTAACGGTACTAAGAAAAACCCTGGTAGAGATAAAGTAATCGCTCTGTGTGTTGCTGCTGGAATGGATTTTGTTGAAACAAACAGAACCTTAAAGATTTCCAAACTAGGGCCTTTATATTCTAAGGATCCTAGAGATGTTACCATTATAGTATTTATAAATAATAAAAACACAAATGTTACAGATTTGAATTTACAACTTACCAATGAAAACTTTAAACCATTAGATATATAAGAGAAAGAAACCCTTTGAGGGTTTTTTTCGTCCTATCAGCACGATTTTCACCTTACTTATTTTGGTATTATATACTTAGGTTACAATCTAGCTTTATTATGAAAGGACATTTAAAATGGATAATCAATCAAAAAACAATTCAAACTTAATTACTTGTACCCATTGTGGCGCTGATATTTCCAAAGGAGCCAAGACTTGCCCCTCTTGCGGCGGCAAAAACAAAAAACCAATTTACAAAAGGCCTTGGTTTATAGTGATCATTGCTATACTAGTTATTGGAGTTGTTGGTTCAGCACTAGGTGGTGGGGATTCTAACACAAATACAAGTTCAAATGATGAACCCCAAAAAGCAGAAAAGAAAATTGAATACACTGAACATGACATCAAAAAAATGCATAAGGAATTAGAAGCTAATGCTTTGAAAGCTGAAGAAAAATATCAAGATAAATATATCGAAATTACAGGTAAACTTGGTACAATTGATAGCGATGGATCTTACATATGTATTGAAACAAATGAAGAATACTCATTTGATGATATTCAGTGTTATATTGAAGATGATAAACAATTAAAACAAATTAAGGAACTAAACAAAGGAGATAGTGTAACTATCCAGGGACAAGTTACTGAAATTGGTGAACTACTTGGATATTCAATGGATATAGATAAAATTTTATAAATAAAAAAAGAGCATTGGCTCTTTTTTTGTTCTCATTATGAATTAGCCTTCAAGATTTCTTTTAATTCCTTATATACGTCTTCATCAATTAAATCCTGGAAAACAACTGGTCCAACTAAAGTAAATAATTTAGTAATTTCATCCTGAGTAAACTCTTCAAGTACATTATAGTACTTACCTGTATATTCTTCGCTTTCTGCTGCAATTTCACTCATGAAATTTTCACATTCAACCATAGCGTTGCTAAATTCAAACCCATCTTCGATATCATTAAGCTTGTAATCTCCATTAGGTAATGGTTCATAACGATAAATAAATATATCGTCAGTTCCATCAGCTGGAACTAAGGCCATATACTCTCTGCTATTAGAAATAAAAGTTCCTAAAACTTCACATTCAATTTCACTTTCTCCATTAATTTTAATCTTAATATTATCACTCATTATATACACCTTTCCTCAAGTAGTTTTATAAATTTTTCATAACATATATTATAACAGTAACAGTAACAAAATTAAATATAGAATATAGAATAAAGAAAAATAAGATTAACTCATGTTATGTAACGATCCACACATTAAGCCATTTTTCTTCACCACGTCCAGGTCTTACATCAGATGTAATGAAGTAATCAAAGCCTTCAGTTATTCCTATTTCTTTAAAGAGTTTTGTCATGGACTCTTCAGTAAAGTCTGTATAATATCTTCCGTTTCTATGGCCTTCAAAGCTTCCATATTTAAAAGACATATATAATTTGCCATTTGGTTTTAAATATGAAACTAATTTACTAATTACTGCTGGAAGTTCATCCTTCTGCAAATGCAATAATGAAGCACAAGCCCAAATTCCATCAAATCTTTTATCTGTTTCAAAATCTTGAAAGTATGAACAAACAACATCTTGTCCAATTAATTCACTAGCTGCTTTGGCTAGTTCTATTGATCCATCAACAGCTACTACCTCATAGCCAGCGTCTTTAAATGCTTTACTATCTCTTCCAGAACCACAGCCAAAATCTAATATTCCTCCCCCACTATTTATTCCATCTAGAAATTTACTTTGTAAGTGGCTAAACTTATATCTTTGTAGTTAATACCATATACATAAAATTTTCTAAATGCATAGGTAATTATATCCTTGTCAATGAATTTTCTTAGTGTATCGCCTTCAATAAAAGCCTTTAATATAGGCATTTTATAAGATTTACTCATTATTGTTCCTTCAATATTTACTAAAAACTCTCTACCAATTGAGTCATATATTTGTTTTTCATCAGAAGTTAAATCTCCTTGTCCCTTCAAAAACTCCAAATAATTTTTAAAGATATTATTGATACCTTTGCTAGCAATTGTATATATATCATCATCCATTAAATTAAATAAATCCATTCTTACCTAGAGTACTAACTGATGCAAAAATCATATCCTTATCTGTAGACTTTTCATTGCTATTAAAAAAACCAATGTTATTGCTTTTATGTACTGTTGCAAAACTTCTTGAAGCCTGATTTAAAATTTCCTTCCTATGAGCCACAAATAATATTTTTTTGTATTTCATAGAGTCAAATGCCGCTAAGTATGTTTTGCCCACTCCTGTTGCAGCAAGGACTAAGCTTTTGTTAGCCCCCTCTTTTCTTATTTGGTCAAGAGCGTAAAGTGCTTCAATTTGCGCACCTCTAGGTTTAATCAATTCAACCACATTTGAATCATCTACAGTTGGATTATCTGGTAGTTTCATTATATCTTTGTAGACTGCTGGTCTTTGCCAATTATCAGCATAACTTTTTAGAATTTCATTATTTACAAGGATTGAGTGGTTATTATATAAATCATTATAAGTTTCCATAAAAGGAATATAGTTCTTTCCATCCTGCTTATCTGTAAATTTATAAGACCATTCTATTCCTGAAGTTAATGCGCTTTTAGACATATTTGATGATCCAACATATATTTCATTATGGTTTTCATAATGAAATATATATGCTTTTGCATGAAAAGATCTACTCCTATCATTATAAAATTTCAGTTCAATTTTATCTCCAAATTTGCCTTTCAAAAGATACAAAGCAGAAGGTTGTGTAATTCCAAGATAATTACCAGTTAAGATTCTCACCTTAACATTTCTATCTAGAGCTTTTTGAATATCTTCAAGAAGTAACTCAACCCCTGTTTCTATCAAAAATGAGACGACAATATCTATACTATCTGCCATTGCAAAACTAATTTTTAAATATTGCAAAATATCCCCTTCATTATAACACTTTTTTTGGTTCTTCTCAATTGATTGCAACAAGTATTACTACCAAATATAAAAGCTGGAGCTAAATCGCCCCAGCCATAATTTGCAAATATAATTGCTTATATTTATTTAGTTATGCTTCTTCTTTTCCATGCATTTTGAAAATTAAGAATGCTCCTGTGATTGCTGATAATAATACTGAGATAGCTCCAATTGTAATAATTAATTTTTTCATAAGATTGCCTCCATTAAATTTAAACATGGACTATGTCCACAAAACAACTTTATTTGTACTCAGATTTCAATTTAGAATATACTATTTGGTCTAAATATCCGTCTTCACTTAAATAACATTCTCTATGAGTACCCTCTTTAATCATACCAAGACTTTCATAAAGCTTGATACCAACCTTATTAAAAGGATAAACATCTAACCAAAATCTATTGATTTTTAGTTTTTCAAAAGCATATTTGAATAAGCCCTCCATTACTTTGGTAGACTATTTTCTAATTGACCTGCTATCTGGTTTATACTTAGTAGAGATTCAGGCTCCGGCTTAAATAAGCACAATAAAAAGTCCTTATCTCTAGCCAGTAACTCTCTAATTTCCTTCTCGAAATATCCAGACTTGACCGCTCCATCGTCTGCCTTATATCCTTGAACATTAATGTCAAATGACTTAGCAATATACGCTGCCCTATATAAGTGATACTTTTGTGTTACTACAATCATATCCTTAATTCCAAGAACCTCTTTCGCTCTATATATGGAATCATATGTAGAAAAACCTAGCTTGTCTATTTGAATGTCTGCCTCTGGTACACCCTTTTTCATAGCATAAGTTTTCATTACACCAACTTCGTCGTAATAAACTGAATCGTTATCTCCTGACATTAATATTTTGTCAGCCTTTCCAGCCTTATATATATCTATACCGGTGTCTAGTCTTTCTTTTAGAATATCGCTTGGAGTTTTATCTGGTTTAACAGAAGCTCCTAAAATTAGTACATATGAACTTTTATTTAACTGATCAATTTCATCTACAAATGTTCGGCTACCACTAAACACTACCCAAAAGTTTACTCCTACTACCAATAATACTGCAATTAGAACTAAAGATATGATAGTTTTAATTATCCATTTTAAAAACCTTATCATAAGTTAACACTTCCAATCCAATCAAACAATGGAACTAGAACTATTGGCATGAAAACAGCTGGAACCATATTCATAATTTTAAATTTGCCTAGTCCAATTACATTGAAACACATTGCAACTAAAAGTAAAGATCCTAATACACTTATTTCATTAGTAACTGCTGTGCTTAAATATGGAGCAAAAAAGCCTGCTGTTAGGATGAAAAACCCCTGGTATACAAACACCATTGCTGCAGCAAAAATCACCCCAGCACCAAGTGTTGATGCCAAAAGCACCGAAGGTACAAAGTCCATTATAGACTTAGTAAATAACATCTCATTATTGCCATTTAATCCAGCTTCAAGTGAAGCAATAATGGCCATTGCGCCTGCACAAAACAAAATAGATGCAGTTACAAAGCCTTCGCTAAACTTACCATGTTCCTCACCTTTGGCGAACTTGTTTTCAAGTATAATCCCTATATTATTAACTCTATGATCAAGTTTAAGAACTATACCAATAATCGTTCCAATAACCATAGAAATAATTACTATCATAGGATTGCCACCTTTACCTAATCCTGTAATTCCTATAAATAACACCCCAAAACCCAGGGCCTTCATTATCTGATCATTCCAAGTATCTGGAACTCCTTTTTTGGCAAGTAAACCAATTACTCCGCCAACAACTATAGCTAAAGTATTTACTACTAATCCTAGCATTCTTCAAGCCTTTCTATAACTAATTTCTTTATCTTCTCCATTGAGGTAACAATGTCTAGCCCTGTTGTATCAACAGTTAAATGGGCATATTTCTCATAAAGTGGAATTCGTTCATCATAAAGATCTTTTAGACTTTGGCCTGGAGCTAGTGAAATACCTCTTTTAACCACATCTCCAACTCGTCTTTCAATTTCTTCGTATCCTAGTTTAATATAACAAACTAACCCTAATTCTCTAAAATGGTTCATAGCCTTAGGTCCATATATTACACTTCCACCTGTAGCTATAACAGTACCATTATCATTTATTTCACAATTATCTTCTTCCTCAATTTTATTAAATTCTTCATTACCAACTTCTGCAATAATATCACAAAGAAGTTTACCTCTCTTTTCTTGAATAAAAAGATCAGAATCAATAAATCTATATCCTAGAGTTTTGGCAAGCACAACACCTACTGTACTTTTACCACACCCCGGCATCCCTATAAGTATAACACTTTTTTTCATAAAAATCTTCCCTTTCTTAATGAATATTTAGTCATTTGCCTTCATTGATGAAGCCATATCTATGTCTTTAATTTTTTTACCCATAATAAGGTTTACAAACAGTGTAAAGAGTACTGTCAAAATAGCTGCAAGAACAAAACTAATTAAAGAAATGCTTCGTCCAAACATAATCCCTCCAACCTCAGCTGTTCTAATAACAAATTGGTGAAGCATAATTCCAAGAGGAACTCCAAAAACAATACCGATATAACTTAGAATATTAATCTCTCTAAATATATATGATGCCACTTCTCTCTGATAGAATCCTAACACTTTTATGGTTGCAAGTTCCTTCTTACGCTCACAAATATTAACGTTTGTAAGGTTATATAAAACTATAACAGCCAACGCTCCCGCTGCAACAATTAGCACATAAATAATATAGTCTATATTCTTAACAGAGTCCGAAAATGTTTCTTCTATATCCTTTGATGAGTTTACAAAAATCGCGCCTTCCTGCTTTAACAAGTATTCGGTAATTTCATCAGATGTGTAACCTTCATCATAGTTGCCCATTGCAATCATACTATTATACTTAATGTTTCTATTGTATGCTTCATTGAAATAATCTTCACTAAAATAGCAAAAACTGTCTACATAGTTTTCAGATATACCAGTTACCTTAACCTTAGCTTGGTTACCACTATTATCAACAACCGTAACACTATCACCTATGGAAATACCCAGAATTTCGCAGGTTTTTTCCGTTATAATTACTCCTTCATTTGTAAGTTTATATTCTTGGTGAGATTTTCTATCTCTTAGAGTAACAAACTTACCAAATTCTTCAGGATCTTTAACAATTTTAAGTGTAACATCTTCATTGCTTTTAGAAGATTTAACTTTACCTGCTTCATCTCTTAGATACTGATAATCTGTAATATATTTGCTGCTAGGTTTGAAGTCTTCTTTATCCAAAAGGATTGTATAATCATAGTTATATAGTTCTCCATATTGAAGTCCTACTATGTTTCCAATTGAGCCTTTAACGCCAAAGCCTGTTACTAACAGTGCGAAGCAGCCTGCAATACCAATAATGGTCATTAGGAACCTCTTCTTGTATCTAAATAGATTTCTAAGTGTTACCTTACGAGTAAACTTGAGTCTTGACCAAATTGGTGTAATTCTTTCAAGGAATATTCTCTTTCCTGCAGGTGGTGCTTTTGGCAGTAACAAGGATGCAGGTTTTTCTTTTAGTTCCTGTCTACAGGCTAAATATGATGTAAGTAGTATACATGCTATAATTGCTGCTGTTACCCATACACTTATTATTGGTATAAATTTTATTGTTGTAGGCGGTAAATTATACATCATAGCATAGGCGCCACTAATTACCTTAGGGAAAATATAAAATCCTATTGCCTGGCCTACTACACTTCCTATGATTGTAGCTAATAATCCATAGCCTAAATAGTAGTTTCTAATAACCTTATTATCGTAACCCAAAGACTTTAAACAACCAATTTGAGAACGTTCTTCTTCTATCATTCTGGTCATTGTTGTTAATGCAACTAGTGCGGCAACTAAAAAGAAGAAAATTGGAAACAACTTAGCTATGGCAGCAATTTTATCTACATCTTTTTCAAAGTTAGATATGCCTATATTGTCTAATCTATCATTAATTATCCATTTGGAGTTGTCAATATCTTTGACTTTTTCTTTTGCATTTTCTATTTCTTTTGCTGCTTTGGCAAATTCTTTATCAGCTTTTTCTTTATTAATGTTATATGTTTCATATCCATTATTAATAACTTTGGTAGCTGTTATTAGGCTTTTTTCTTGGTTTTCTAAGTAGTTATATTTATTTTCAATTTCTACTTTACCAGCTGCAATTTGTTCTCTTCCCTTATCATATTCAGCTATTTGTTTCTTCACTTGGTCTGTTACAGGATATCCAGCTTCCAAAGCTTTTTTGGCTTCTTCAATTTGAGGTGCAACTTTATCTAGTTTATTTTCCTGATTTATTAATTTAGCTTTGGCAAGATCTAAGTCTTTTCTCCCCTTTGCTATTTCATTAAAACCCTTATTTACTTCTGCTTTATTACTGTTTAATTCAGCCTTGGCTTTAGCTAGTTCATTATAGGCTTTATCTTTTTCATTTTTAAGTTTGTTTTCTTCTTTTTGGATTTTCTTTAACTGAGTATTTTTAACTTCTTCAGCTCTTTCCTTTGATTGAACATTTCCTAAAGCTTTTAAATCATCTTCATTTTTTTTGATTACATTATCTATATATTCATCTGAATAGGTATCTATTGCACTATCCTTTTGGGCTGTAGCATAAATCGTTGTAAATGTTTTTCTTTCCTTTTGTGGCATTACATACATGCCAAGGGTTATTCTACCTGAACCTACATTAGTAACATCACCAAACTCTGAAATATAAAAGGATGATTTGACAATTCCAACAGTTTTATAGGTTTTGTCTGATTCTTTGTCTTTATACTTCATTCCATGTTTGCCTTTGTATGAATACATGTTTGGAACTTCCACAACACATTCATCTTTGGTCTTTGGCATCCTACCATCTACAAGAACCAAATCGTTAAGATCTGTCTTCAGTCTGCCATTTTGGAAGTTTTTTTCCATAAGACGAGTTGTAAGGCTTTCTTTGTTTTCATCCTCAAAAATCATATCTTTTTGATATATTAACTCTGTTTTGTCTATATATTTCTCATTTTGCAAAGCTTCTTGGTCACTATCTGTAACTCCCAAAGTTCCACGCACCATAAAATCATAGGTCTTGTTTTCTCTATAATAATCATTTGCGCTCATTAGCATATCCGGCGCTGTGGCCATAAGTCCAGCCAAAAATCCGGTTCCAAGAGCAACTATACTTACTATAGACAAAAACCTACTAAGACTCTTTTTGATTCCTCTTCGGGACATTTTCATAAAAGCCTTGTTCACTACCACTCAATCCTTTCTATTGGAATTGGGGAGTCATTAATTTCAGTGCTGACTGCCTTACCATTTTTAATAAAAATCACTCTGTCTGCCATGGCTTTAATTGCCTGGTTATGAGTTATTACTATTACTGTTTTACCTGTCTTCTTACATGTTTCGTATAGAAGTTTCAATATTGTTTTGCCTGTATTATAGTCAAGGGCTCCAGTTGGTTCATCACAAAGTAGAATCTTTGGATTCTTGGCAATAGCTCTTGCTATTGAAACTCTTTGTTGCTCCCCTCCACTTAACTGACTTGGGAAGTTATTTAACCTATGGGTCAATCCCACATCTTCTAGTACCTCTTTGCTATCTAATGGTTCTTTAGAAATTTCAGATGCTAATTCTACGTTTTCTAAGGCAGTTAGATTTTGTACTAAATTATAAAATTGAAATACAAAACCAACATCATATCTTCTATAAGATGTAAGTTTTCTTTCACTATAATTACTAATGGTTTTGCCATCTAAAATAACCTTCCCACTAGTGCTACTATCCATACCACCTAAAATGTTTAATAGAGTTGTTTTACCAGCTCCAGAAGGTCCTACAATTACGCAAAACTCACCTTTTTCTATTTCTAGATTTAAGTTATCTAAGGCATATATTTTTTGTTCACCCATTTGATAAAACTTATTCACATTTTCAAATTTAATATAAGACATTTGTGACCTCCATATACTACAATAATTATATAGGTTTTGAATCCTATATGCAATAAAAAGCCTACAATAGATCTACTTATTAAACTAAAAAAAGATAAGCCCTGGTGTAACCAAAAACTTATCCTTTAGACATATCTAATTAATACCTCTTAGTTATTTTAAATTCATTACTGAAATAATGTGCATTAGTGATCCAATCATAATAAACACATGGAATATCTCATGGAAACCAAACTTTTTAAACCAATTAGGCTTCTTAAGTATATACATTACCGCTCCAGTTGTATATGATATACCCCCAAGTGCTAGAAATATAATTGTTAATGTTGGCAATGATGCAAGGGATTTAATATCAAATATTATTGCCCAGCCCATTAATATATAAATTGAAGTATAAAGCCATCTAGGCGCACTAAGCCAACAAATCTTAACAATAATTCCTATTAAGGCAAATCCCCAAATAATGCCAAGGTAAATGAAAGATTTTGGTTCAGGCATACCATTATATAGAATTGGTGTATATGAACCTGCAATTAAAACGTAAATCATAGAGTGATCAAGTTTCCTAAGCCTTGTATACACCTGCTCATTTCCATTTGAATAGTGATATATTGCACTACATGAATAAAGAGCTATAAGGGATAGTCCAAAGACTACATATGATAGTAATGTTCCAAAACCTAAGTCTCCTACTACTATGTAATTAATAATCATATATGCTGTTGCGAATACAGATAGTATCGCTCCTAAGAAGTGAGTTTTAAAACTCCATTCATCTCTAGGGTTTTGTAAAATTTTAGTCATTTAATATCTCTCTTTCATTTTCTTATTCATAATATATAATATATCTTAAACTTAACTGTTTTTAGATATGTTACAATCTAGTTTTCATTATTATATTACATAGTTATTGCTTTGTCAAATCTGTTTACAACAATTATCAAATATAGTATAATAAATTTTAACACAAATAATTAATTTAAGTAAAAGGAATTTAAGGTTAAAAAGTTATGGATAAATTAAAAGAATACAAAGAAATGTTTAAAGAAATTAGACCTATGGATTGGCATATGATACCTGATATAGATTTATATATGGATCAGGTTATATCATTTATGGAACGACAGCATATTGGCTTAAGTCTAGAGGAAAGTCTTACCTCTTCTATGGTAAATAACTACGTTAAGCAGGGATTATTACCAAGAGCTACTGGTAAGAGATATAATAGAGACCACATTGCATACTTAACTGCAATATGTTTACTAAAGCAAGTCACTACAGTTTCCGAAACCAAAAGCCTACTAGATACTCAATTAGAAGACATTTCCATTAAGAATTTTTATGAAAAATACACACATATTCTTGACAAGGAGTTTAATAATGTAGATACTAAAATAGGCGAAAGTGATAACAAAAAACAACTTAGCGAAATCGCTTTAGAGCTAGCAATTTCAAGTTATGCAAGCAAGTTAGCTTGTGAGTGTATACTCAAATATATCGCCCAGAAAGACGAGGAATAATTTTTGAACAAATTGAGCAATCAATCTCTAAAACAGAATACATTTGTAGGCAGATTTCTTTTAATGATTTTAATACTTATGGTCCTTCTTGTAACTATGTTTAACTTTAACCTAGACTGGGTTTATAGTAAGGATACAAAAACAAAAGAAGTTAAGCTTCCTAAGGTTAATAGCGCTTCTGCCATTGTGATTAATTCCAAAAATGGAGCACTACTATATGACAAAGACAAGGATAAGCGTATTTATCCGGCAAGCACAACTAAAGTTCTAACTGCAATTGTAGCTATAGAAAATGGTAAACTTGATGATGTAATAACTGTTTCTGAAAACGCACTTAAAGGTATGGAAAAAGGTGGAGCTCATATTGCTCTTGATGCTGGCGAAGAAATTACGTTAAACAATGCTCTTTATGGCCTGCTTATGGCTTCTGCCAATGAATGTGCCATTGCAATTGCTGAACATATTTCAGGTACAGAAGAAGAATTTGCTAAATTAATGAACAAAAAGGCTGCAGATCTTGGTCTTACTGATTCAAACTTTACAAATGCAAGTGGTCTTTTTAACAAGAATCACTACTCAACTGCCCACGACCTAGCAATGATTACAAGTTATGCTATTAAAAATCCGGATTTTTTAAGAATCTTCAGTACCCTATCCTATACTATTCCACCATCAAATATTGATAAAGAGCCAAAGTTAATAAATAATGGTCACAGAATGGTTAAATTAAAAAGTTGGGAATACCATGGTGTTGTTGGTGGCAAACGTGGATTTATTACAGAATCTAAATTTAATCTTATAACTTATGCTAATAGAGACGATATGGGACTTATTACTGTAACAACTAAGGGTGACTCTGAACGAGTAAATCTAGAAGACACAAAGAATTTATTTGATTATTTTTACAAGAACTATAAACTAGTTTATCTACCTGAAAAAATTAATGATACGCCAATTGAAGACAATTTAAATGGAGACAACAGAATACTTGCTGCTTCAACTTATAACAAAGATGATTTAACTGGAATAATTGCTAAAACTGCAGATAAGGACCAAATTAAAGGTTCAATAAAGACTAAGGAAAAGTTAGACTACCCTATTAATAAGGGAGAAAAAACTGGTGAAATTATATATACTTTAGATAATGAACCTGTTTCAATTGTCCCCTTAGTAGCCAAAGAAGAAATTAAATCTAATAAATATTTAGTATTAATTAAGTATTTATTAATGGGCCTTGCTGTTATATTACTTATATTTGCCCTTATATTAGGAATTCTAATTATTAGAGCTAAACGAATAAAAAGACGTAATGCTGCAATAATTGCAAAGCGACGCAAAAATAGATTATAAAAAAATAACTATACCAACAGTCTAGTGATTTTTTAATTTAATTATTTCATACAGCGCTTATCCATCTTCTTAATCTTATCAGACAATGCTTGTAACTCTGACTTGGATAATTCAGGTAAATGTTCAAGCTGATCAAAAAACTCTGTAACAGTTTCGTTTTCAGCAACTTTAATTATTTCCATATAATAACTTACAACAATTGCAGGTATCATTCCAACTAGTAGCAAAGTGTATAATGAAATAAAGATGGAAATTATTCTGCCAATAGCAGTTATGGCTACAAAGTCACCAAAACCAATGGTAACTCCCATAGTATAACAATACCATACAGCATCTCCAAAACGCTCAAAGCCTGGCTCAATAAAATACAAAAGTCCAGATGCACAAAGAATAGTAAATACATACCCCATTATTATTTTATCTGCTTTAGTTCTTTGTAAAATTGACCAAAGCATTCTTAATCTTCTTTTTTGCTTTTTCATAAAACCCTCTCAAAAAATACCCGGGATGCCGTTTGGTCGCATAATTCACGCCCTTAAGTTAATAAAGGGGGATTCCTCTCTCATGGTTCTGTCTTCCACTCTAAGGAGGCTTGACATAGTCAATCGAATCTGGATTCCAAGAATAATATGTAGGTTGAATTAAGCGTCCATAACAAACACCCTAGGCATCTATTTCTATAACTATTATACCACGAATTCCAAAAAATATTCTTACAAAAACCTAAAAAAGCAACTTTTTGTTGCTCTTTTATGGATTATAAATATTAATAATTAATCTAATTCTACTGTACAGTTATGATATACCTTCTGAACATCATCATTATCTTCTAGAATTTCAATCATCTTGCGAAGATTCTTAATATCCCCAGACTCAGTTGGTGTAGCTTCCATTGATGGTAGATATTCAATATCTGCATCAACAAATTCATAACCAGCATTTCTTAAACTTTCAGCAACAGCTTCAAAATCATCTGGAGCAGTTAAAATATCAAAACTATCATCATAAGTTTCCATATCTTCCATTCCAGCTTCAAGAGCTGCTTCCATAAGTTCATCTTCATTAACATCATCAGTCTTCTCAATTACAATTAGACCCTTTCTGCTAAACATATAAGACACGCAACCTGGAGTTCCAAGGTTACCACCATATTTATCAAAAGCATGTTTAATAGATGCTGTTGTTCTATTTCTGTTATCAGTAAGTACGTCAACGATTACTGCAACACCAGCTGCACCGTAACCTTCAAAACTACCAGTTTCATAAGTTTCACCAGCAAGTTCTCCTGTACCCTTCTTGATAGCTCTCTTAATGTTGTCGTTTGGCATATTAACGCCTTTAGCTTTATCTATAGCATGCTTAAGCGCAACATTATATTCAGGGTCCCCACCGTTTTTAGCTGCCACTGTAATCGCTCTTGCAAATTTAGTGAACATAGCTGCTCTTTTAGAGTCCTGTTTTTCTTTTCTTCCTGCAATTGTACCATGTCTACCCATGTGGTACCTCCTTCTTTTTTTTAAACTACCTTAATATTATAAAACATATTACGAAAAATTTCAAAGTATATTTCAATTCTATTGATTTTCCTTCTCTTTTTCAATCTTATTAGCAAGATTCTTATGAGCAGTAGACATCATAAGCTTAATTCTATTAAGTTGATTTACAGAACTTGCGCCTGGGTCAAAGTCAATAGCTGCAATATTGGCATAAGGATTTCTCTTACGAAGAGCTTTCATCATTCCCTTGCCTGTAACATGATTAGGTAAACACGCAAAAGGCTGAAGACAAACAATATTTTCAACTCCATTGTCGATTAATTCAACCATTTCTCCAGTAAGTAGCCAACCTTCACCACACTGATTACCAAGAGATAAAATATCCTCAGCCTTAGCTGCAGTATGCTGAATAAACGCCGGCTCATCAAACCTTTTACTTTCTCTAAGGGCCCTTCTAACAGGCTTTCTTAATGCCTCTAGGAATGTCATAGCAACCTTGTTTAAAGCCATAGTTAGGTAAGAACCTGAAAGATGTTGATAGTTAAACTTCTTACTATACATTCCGTATAAGAAGAAATCTACAAGATCTAAAACAACAGCTTCTCCACCTTCATCTTCAATAACCTTAACAATATCATTATTTGCAGTTGGATGATACTTAACTAAAATTTCCCCAACGACTCCAACTCTAGGTTTTCTTACACTCTCATCAATAGGAAGTTTATCAAAATCCTCAATTAATAATTTAATATTTTTTCTAAAGTGAACCATTCTAGCTTTTGAAACATCATCATAGGCAATTTTAGTCCATTTTTGGGCCAAGGCTTCTGTTGAACCCTTCTCAAGTTCATAAGGTTTAACTCTATTAATACAGTTCATTAAAACGTCTCCGTAAAGGAATCCAATAATAATTCGCCTAGCCATATTTAGAGATATGTTAAACCCAGGATTACTTTCAAGACCTGCCATATTAACAGAAACAACTGGAATCTGCTCCATATCAAGATCCTTAAGAGCTTTACGAAGCAAAGCAACATAGTTACTAGCTCTGCATCCTCCACCAGTCTGAGACATAAAAATAGCAGTTTTATTCAAATCCAAATCTCCATTTTTTAGGTATGAAATAATTTGACCAAGAGCCACAATAGTTGGATAGCAAGCATCGTTATTAACATACTTCAAACCTTCTTCCACTGCATCGGTAGTTACAGATGGAAGCATAATAGCCTTATATCCTTCTTGAGCCAAAGCTATCTCTAAAAACTGGAAGTGAATTGGTGCCATCTGAGGAATAAGCAATGAATATTCATCCTTCATCTTTTTATCAAAGATTTTTCTACTATATTCTAAATTCACATCTTCATGTTTAATACCGTTCTTTTCTCTTTCCTCAATTGCTGCTTTAAGAGATCTAATTCTAATTTTAGCAGCTCCAAGATTACTTCCCTCGTCAATTTTAAGTACAGTATATAGTTTATTATGCATTTCAGATATTTCTTCAACCTGATCAGTAGTAACAGCATCAAGGCCGCAACCAAAAGAGTTAAGTTGAATCATTTCCACATCATCTGTAGTTCCAACAAATGAAGCTGCTTTATATAATCTTGAGTGATACATCCACTGATCTAACACTCTAATTGGTCTTTCTAATTTACCTAAATGAGCAACAGAATCCTCTGTTAAAACAACCATATCAAAAGAGTTTATTAACTTATTAATTCCATGATTAATTTCTGGATCAAGGTGATAAGGTCTTCCTGCTAAAACAATAGACTTCTTGCCATTTTGTCTCGCATATCTAAGCGCATATTCTCCTTGTTTCTTAATATCATCTTTAAACCTTTTGTCTTCCTTACGAGCAGCCCTAACAGCATGATCAATTTCTATTCTAGTGAAATGATACTTACTCATCAAAAGATGAAGTTCCTTAGTTAATCTTAAATCATCATCATAAGGAAGGAATGGGTGTGTAAATTTAACATTATTATCTGTCAAAATATCATCCATATTATTTGCAATTACCTCTGGATAAGTTGCAACAATAGGACAGTTATAATGGTTTGGAGCCTTCTTATCTTCATTTCTTTCATAGTTTATACTAGGATAGAATATCCATTTAACACCTTGATCAACTAGCCATTTAATATGACCATGAACTAGTTTAGCTGGATAACATGCTGTATCTGAAGATATAGTTTCGATTCCAGTTTCATAAAGTTCCTTACTAGATTGAGGAGACAAAACTACTCTAAATCCTAAGGTTGTGAAGAATGTAAACCAAAATGGATAGTTCTCATACATATTTAGAACTCTTGGAATACCTATTATTCCCCTAGAAGAAGTAGCTTCTGAAAGTGGTTCATATCCAAATAATCTGTGATTCTTATAATCATACAAATCTGGCAAAAGACTTCCTGATTTTTCTTTTCCCTCACCCTTCTCACATCTGTTACCTGTAATAAATCTAGAACCATCATTAAATTTATTAATTGTAAGTAGACATTTATTCTCACAACCCATACACCTTGTATGAGTATTTTCTACAGAAAACATATCCATATCATTTACTTTTAGAATAGAGCTTTCTGTATCTTCTATATAATTTTCTTTGGCAATAATAGCTGCACCATAAGCTCCCATAATCCCAGAAATATCTGGTCTCACTACATCCCTGCCAACAATTTTTTCCATACTTCTAAGTATAGCATTATTTAAGAATGTACCGCCTTGTACAACAATCTTGCTTCCAGCTTCTTCCGGATTTCTAAGTTTAATAACTTTATACAAAGCATTTTTAATTACAGAATAAGATAGGCCAGCAGAAATATCTGCAACAGTTGCACCTTCCTTCTGTGCCTGCTTAACTTTTGAATTCATAAAAACAGTACATCTGGTTCCTAGGTCTACTGGAGCCTCTGAAGAAAGAGCCTCAATACCAAAAGCTTTGGCATCCATATTTACAGACTTAGCATAAGTGGCTATAAAAGATCCGCAACCAGAAGAACAAGCCTCATTAAGCATAATGTTATAAATAGCACCATCTTTGATTTTCATACATTTCATGTCTTGACCGCCTATGTCAAGAATAAAATCAACACCTGGCAGGAACTCTTCTGCCCCTTTGTAATGAGCCATGGTTTCAATTTCTCCCATGTCAACTTTAAATGCAGCCTTAATAAGCCCTTCTCCATAGCCTGTAACAACAGAATTTGCAATATAGGCACTTGGAGGTAGCTGTTCATAAAGAAGCTTCAAAAGAGTCATGGTGGCCTCAATAGGCTTACCTTCATTTCCTCTATAAAAGTCAAATAATAAATTTTTATCTTCATCAATTAAAGCAGCCTTAGTAGTTGTTGAACCAGCATCAATGCCTAGATAAACCTTACCCTTGGCTTTTTTAATATCTTTACGTTTAATTTTATTTTTATCATGTCTACTCATAAACTTATCGTACTCTTGTTTAGATTTAAACAAAGGCTCAATATGTTTAGTTTCAGACATTTGATTACCACCTAAGCCTTTTAACTTAGCATGTATATCGTTAACATTTTTTACTTCTAAGTCTTCACTAAGCATTGCGGCTCCAATGGCAACAAAATACTTACCTTCTTCTGGAAAAATTATTTGCTCACTTGTCAAACTTAATGTTTCTATAAATCTATTTCTAAGTTCAGATAAAAAAGACAATGGGCCTCCTAAAAAAGCAATATTACCTTTAATTGTTCTACCACAAGCAAGACCACTAATAGTCTGATTTACTACAGCCTGAAAAATAGATGCAGCTAAATCCTCTATTGCTGCGCCTTCATTAATTAATGGCTGAATATCTGTCTTAGCAAAAACCCCACATCTAGCAGCAATTGGATAAATCAGTTTGTGCTTCTTAGCCGCTTCATTTAATCCCGTTGCATCTGTATTTAGTAAAACAGCCATTTGGTCTATAAAGGCCCCTGTACCTCCGGCACATGTTCCATTCATCTGTTGCTCAATAGTCTGCCCATAAAATGTGATTTTGGCATCCTCACCACCAAGCTCAATGGCAACATCTGTCTCAGGAATCATTTCTTCAACTGCTTTACTACAGGCAACTACTTCCTGCTCAAATTTAACATTTATCAACTTAGCAAGACTAAGTCCACCAGACCCAGTTATAGCCATAGTCATTTTTTCTCCGTTAAATTTATTTATTAAATCGTCAAATAAATCTTTTGCTTTTTGAAGAACATTTGACATATGTCTTTCATAACATTTATAACGAATTTGGTTATTATCATCTAGCACAACTAACTTAACTGTTGTTGAACCAATATCTATGCCTAACTTCATACTATTTCTCCTATAATTTCTTATCCCCTTAGTGTCTAAACACACCTTTAGATTATATCACAACTAATTAATATGTCTATATATTGATATAATATGTAAGAAAAATTCAAATTGAATAAAAATCATCTTTGATATATAATATTTTTTGGATTGGAGAATTACTATGAAAAGCACTATTAGAAAAAGTACTTGGAAGGCAATATATAGATTGCTAGACCGAGTTTCACCTGTAGATTATAATTGCGGAACCCTTTGCAATGCTTCATGTTGCACCTGTGGAGGAGACGAATCAACTGACAATGCTGGTGATTTTGAAATGGGTATTTACCTATTACCAGGAGAAGAAAAAATATATACTATGAAAGAAGATTGGCTTAAGTGGTCACTTGAACAGGCAGAGGATTATGAATTCCCAGATTCATGGTCAGGAAATGTATACTTTGTAAGATGCAAAACTCCCCCTATTTGCCCTAGAAACCACAGACCACTCCAATGTAGATTTTATCCACTAACCCCTCATTTAGATTATGAGGATAAGTTAACACTAATTAAATCTACTGCCTTCACTCCTTACTCATGTCCCCTAATCGAAGACAATATGGATCTAAACCCTAGATTTATCAAGGCTAACTATACGGTTTGGAAAAGACTTATTAAGGATCCATTAATTTATGATTTAGTAAAACTTGATTCAGAAATCAGATATGAAGAAGGATTAATTTAATACACTA
Organism: Anaerovoracaceae bacterium; assembly: GCA_036646055.1. GTDB lineage: Bacteria > Bacillota > Clostridia > Peptostreptococcales > Anaerovoracaceae > JAVWMQ01. The sequence goes on from JAVXMY010000004.1 coordinate 152,272, forward strand.
AAAAAAGACGCTCATCCCAGTTAGCTACCAAGCTGGAATAAACGTCTTTTGTTTTATATGTTGTTATTTTAGATGACTAACGAAATCCATTAAAGCTTCTACACAGCCTTTAACGCCAAATCTTGTTGAGTTTAATGTAATGTCATAGTTCTGCGCCTGTCCCCATTTTCTTTCGCAGTAAAAAGCATAGTGCTTAGCTCTAGCCTTGTCACTTTTCTTAATTGTTGATTCAACTTTTTTAGGATCAATTCCATAAAGTTCAACTGCTGTTTTCTTTTTGTCTTCTAATTCAGCATGAACAAATACGTTTAATACATCATCTCTATCTCTTAAAATATAATCTGCACAACGACCAACTATTACACATGATCCTTTGTCAGCAATATCTCTAATAATCTTACTTTGTGATGAAAAAACGTTTTCACTTACTACCTGAACTGTATCCAAAAAAGGACTAATTGTATAGTATCCACTAGCAGCAATGTCAAAAGCCTGAGTTAAACTTAAATTTTCAGTTGCACTTTCTACATATCCTGCATCTAATCCACTTTCATTAGCAACCATATCAATTAAAACCTTATCATAAAAAGGAATTCCAAGTTCTTTTGCTAGCATTTCGCCAATTGCTCTTCCGCCACTTCCGTATTCTCTACTAATTGTAATTATCATTCTTCTGCTCCTCACCTAAATGTTTTAATCTTTTTTTATAAAATACTATAATCATAACAATATTATAAGTCATTCCTATGATTTCTGCAATTGGGAATGCAAACCAAACCATATAAACGCCACCGATTTTACCGAATAAGTATGCTAGTGGTAATACAGCTACTAATTGTCTAATTAGTGAACCCCACATTGAGATAATTCCATGACCTGTAGCCTGGAATAACCCAGCTGCAATAATGCCTATAGCTGCAGGTATAAACCCAATAGATATTATCTTAAGAGCTCTAATCCCTATGCTAAGCATTTCTGATTCTGCGTTAAATAAATATAGAAGTTTTTCTGGTATTAACTGAAATATGGCTGTACAAATTACCATTATAGTTAATGCCATTATTATAGCTGTCTTAAATGTATCCATTAATCGTTTCTTATTTTCAGCTCCATAGTTAAAGCCCATTACAGGTAATGCTCCTTGATTTATTCCAAAACAAGGCATGAAAGCAAATGACTGTAGTTTACCATAGACCCCCATTACTGCAACTGCAGCAACAGAAAAAGTAGCTAGTATTGAATTTATGCCAAGTAACATAACAGAAAATACTGCTTGCATAATTATTGCAGGTAAACCTACTGCATATATTTCTCTTACAGTTACCCAATTAAGAACATTTCTATTAGGTTGAATTTTTATAGCTTTTACCTTTTTAGTCAAAAGTAGAAATCCAACTATTGTTCCTAAAAACTGAGCAATTACAGTTGCTATTGCAGCACCAGAAACACCAAGTTCTGGCATTCCAAATAAACCAAATATTAAAATTGGATCTAGAATTATATTAAACAATGCTCCCACCATTAATGAAATCATTGGAAAAATCATATTTCCTGTAGACTGTGATATTTTTTCAATATTTATTTCAACCATAACAAATAATGACATACCTGTTACTATTGAAAGGTATTTGCTACCTTCATTAATTATATATGTATCATCTGAAAAAAGACCCATAAACATTTTGGCAAAAAATAACCCAAATATTAAAAAGGGTATCCAGTTAATTATGCCCAAAAACAGCCCTGTAGTTGCAGCTCTATTGGCATCTTCATATCTTCTAGCTCCAAGTCTTCTAGATATTAAGGAGTTTAAACCTACTGCAGTACCTACTGCAACAGCAACGATTAACATCTGTATTGGAAAAGCAATTGATACTGCCGCCAAGGCTTTTTGCCCTATTTGAGCTACAAACATACTATCTATAATATTATATAGTGCGTTAAAAAGCATAGATAGTATTGCTGGTCCAGACATAGTAAATAGTAATTTTGTTATTGGCATAGTCCCCATTTTATTTTCTCTTATTGTATCCATAATACCTTCTTTCTTAATTATATAAGGAATATACTGCACGCAATATATTCCTTAAAACTTAAATTTTCATTATTCTCTTAATATTATTGCTTTGTGCAATTTTAAATGAATCTTTTTGATTGTTCAAAGTAGATCCATAGTCGGTAATTCCCTTACCTGTGTTTGGGTGATAATGTGAGTAAACCTGATCTGATGCAAATAGTCCTAATAAGACGGCACACATTCCGTATCTAATTCCAAGAGGAATTTTATTAAACAAATCGTCAAATAGTGGTGCTATTAAGTATATAAATGCAGTTCCTCCCAAAGCAAATACAAATAATCCTTCCAAACAGATCCTACCATTTAGATTAAGTAAATATCCACTGTAATCCCACCACTTAATTCCTTTAGTAGCTTCTAAGTAATAACTTGTTGAATATTCAACAATACCGCAAAGTATCATAGTGGCGAAAAATGTTAAAACTGGTTTGTCTATTAATTTCTTAAGTGCAATTAATACTATAACTCCACCTGCTCCATAAATTGGTAGCCATGGGCCAAACAATGTTCCTCTATTTACAAATATACCATCCTTAAAAAGATGTAAACTTACTTCCCATAACCATCCGATTATTGAGAAAGTAAAGAAGAATAAGATTACATTTACTACAGAATATTTTCTATGGTAATCAATAGTAATTCTTTTCTTAAATGTTGTTCTCTCCCTGTATGAATCTGGATACCAACATTGCTGACAATCTAAAGGTTTTTGATATAGGTAAATATCGTTTAATAATTCATACCCTTCTTTTTTAGCTTCAATGTAATCAAATCTAAGTGATACGAATAGTTCTGCTTCTGTTCCTCTAATATATGGGTTTAAGAAGAATATACCAACAAGGCCTAGTGTGATAACTTCAAGTATTTTCCACAAAATAAATGTTACATCAAGAATAAATGCTTTCCATTTATTGCCCTTCATCATTTTTTTACTTATAGTATGGGCTTCGGTCCAAGTTGCATCTGGATTTTCAGCTAAAATATATGGGATCATTTTATATTCATAGGTTTTAATTGGCCCCATTACAATAGTTATAGTCCACAACATCAAACATAAATCTCTAATTAACATTACTAGCGCAACATGTCCAGTTTTTCTTTCTGTAAAAGTATAAAACAGTCTAGTTAGCCTACTTTTTTCATATACTCTACTTTCTAAGAAGAACCTTCTTTCCCCTATTTTTAATGTATTCTTTAAGAATATCGAATACAAAATACCAATTAAAATTGATAATATACCTACAAGAAATGCAAGTACGTAGTTGCGTTGAATGATTCCAAATACCATTGTTTTGATACCACTTAACATATGAATTGTTGATGTTGCTGAATTTACCACAGAAGCTAAAACACCTTTAGTAGCTTTTTCTGTTATGTCTGCATTTGGCGTCTCTGTTGATACAATTGTATCTCCTATACTGCCTGTAGTAATTTGGTGAACTACCTGTTCAGTAGTTTCCTTTTCAACACTATAAGATGTAATACCTGATACAGAAGCACCGTAGTCAACCATCAAAATGGCCAAAATAAAGCAAACTACAACAGTTGCTTTATAATTTCTTTTTAAATTACTTTTTGAACCTTTTTTTAGTTCACTTCTTTTCCACATAAAACACCTCTTTAAATAATTTTGGGCAAGTCTATAAGCCGGGTTTTGTATTAGATAATCATCTATCTAGGATTGCTATTGCTAACAACCTCATGCGACCTACCTACCGAGCAGTAACGGGCAGCTACTTTTGATGCTCTACTTGGTCTTGCTCCGAATGGGGTTTACACGGCCAGTATGTCTCCACACTGCCGGTGAGCTCTTACCTCACCATTTCAACCTTACCACGACATTACTCGTTTCGGCGGTATGTTTCTGTTGCACTTTCCCTATGGTTACCCACGCCAGACGTTATCTGGCATTCTCGCCCTATGGAGCCCGGACTTTCCTCATGGTCACCCACGCGATTATCTGGCTTACCCAAAATCTTTTATATTATATCACTAAATGGGTTAGTATTAGAAGTACTTTTTAAAATTTCTACACTTTTCCCAAAAGTTTCTGTTAATTGTTCCCCTAGATTCTCAACAAATAATTGTTCTGTATAATAATGTCCAGCATCTATTAAGGCTAAATTAATTTCTTTGGCAAACTGTGCTTGATGAAGCTTAACTTCACTGCTTATTACCAAATCACAATCTAATTTTATCACTTCGTACATTAAATCAAATCCAGATCCTGTACAGATTGCAACCTTCCTTATATCTTTGTCTAAATCACCTACAACTTTAAGTGATGATTTATCCATATTAAGCCTGTCTGTAATAATATTGATTACGTCAACAAGTTTCTTGTTACCCTGATAACTTCCAATAACACCTGGGTGAGTAATCCCAAGTTTATTTGAGGAAATTATATCTAAAAGACCAATTTTGTCTCCCAGATAAAAGTTGTTTCCCTTTTGGCTATTATCAAAAGGTATGTGGCTTGAATAAACAGATATGTCATTCTTAATTAAAGAAATTATATAACTACCCTGTACCCCATCTACATCAATACTAGACGGTTTATCAAATAATAGTGGATGGTGTGTAATAATTAAGTCAATTTTTTTATTGATTGCTTCATTTACCACTTCTGAATTTATTTCAAGACAAATTAAAATTCTATTAACTTCTCCTTTAGTTTTAATTTGAATCCCTGAATTATCCCAAGGTTCTCCTAGTTCTAAAGGTGCAATTTCTTCAATTTGCCTTACAATATCTCTAATATCCATATTAATAACCTATAAGCTTTCTAAGTACTTAATATTATTTTCAATTGCAGCAACATCTTCCTTCCCAATGTTTTTGCTATTACCCATTGAAGTTAATATTCTCTTTTCTCTTTCAATCTTACTATCAATAAACTCTCTTACTAATGGATCATTACTTTTGGCAAGCCAAATAGGCATTTCCCACTTAATTGAATCTGGGCCAGCATCTATTCTCATTGATTCTTCTGCTTCACCTGGTACTGCTGTAATGATCTCACAAATAAATCTACCTTCTCTAACAAGTTGTTCATTGGTGATTATAAACCCTTTTTTAATAAGCCAGTATCTTAACCTTCCTTGTGCAGTTCTTGGCTGCATAATAAGTTTCTTTAGATTTTTTGCTTTTTTTAAATCTTTGCCAATTATTTCAGTAATTAAAACTCCGCCCATTCCTGCGATTATTACATTATCTACTTCGTTTTCTTTTATAACTTTAAGTCCATTTCCTAGCCTTAAATCAAACTTAGTATCCGGACATATTTCTTCGCAATTTTCTCTTGCTTTTTTTAGAGAACCTTTACTTACATCAGTCATAATCACCTTTGGAGATATACCTTCCATTTGTAAATACATTGGTAAGTATCCATGATCTGTACCTATGTCAGCTACAGATTCCCCTTTTTCTATTTCATTTGCTATTGCCATTAACCTTGGTGTCAACATATTGCATATCCTTCCTATTCTAAGTAGTCCTTTAGTTTCTTGCTTCTGCTTGGATGTCTAAGTTTTCTTAGAGCCTTAGCTTCTATCTGTCTAATTCTTTCTCTTGTTACTTCAAATTGCTTACCAACTTCTTCTAAAGTTCTAGCTCTACCATCTTCTAGACCAAATCTTAACTTAAGAACTTTTTGTTCTCTTTCTGTTAGAGTATCTAAAACTTCAACAAGTTGTTCCTTAAGCATACTAAAAGCAGCAGCTTCTGCAGGTGCAGGTACATCATCGTCTGGAATAAAATCACCTAAATGACTATCTTCTTCTTCCCCGATTGGTGTTTCCAAAGAAACAGGTTCCTGGGCAATTTTAAGTATTTCTCTTACTTTTTCTTCTGTTATATCCATTTCAGCTGCAATTTCTTCAGGAGTAGCTTCTCTACCATATTCCTGAAGTAGCTGTCTTTGGATTCTCATTAATTTATTAATTGTTTCTACCATGTGAACTGGAATTCTAATAGTTCTAGCTTGGTCCGCAATAGACCTGGTAATTGCCTGCCTAATCCACCATGTTGCATATGTACTAAACTTATACCCTTTTCTCCAATCAAACTTATCTACGGCCTTAATAAGCCCTAGATTGCCCTCTTGAATTAAGTCAAGGAAAAGCATACCTCTTCCAACATATCTTTTGGCAATACTTACAACTAGTCTTAAATTTGCTTCACAAAGTTTCTGTTTAGCATACTGCTCTCCAGCTTCCATTCGCTTAGCTAAATCTATTTCTTCCTCTGCTGTTAACAAAGGAACCTTACCAATTTCCTTAAGATACATCCTAACAGGATCATCTACTGCTATATTCTTTGGCAATGTTGATTCAAGTTCAACTTCTTTCTTGCCTGTTTTTTTATTTTCCACAATGGCTTCATCAATTACAACGTCTCCATCGTGTTCTATTTCAATTAGTTCTTCTTCATCTGGTTGATCATCTGTAGAAAACTCAATTCCTTTCGAAATTAAACTATCATAAATATCGTCAATTTCTTTTTTGTCAATTTGAACCTTTTCAAGATGATTTTCCACCTGTCCATAAGAAAGCTTCTTATCTTTAGCTAACTTCGTTAATTCCTCTACAATAACCTCAACAGTTACTCCTGCGTTTTTTTCTTCCAACTTATTTACCCCCTGTTGCTCTCTCTTTTTGAAGATCCATTAACTCTTTTGTTAATCTCCTAATATCTTCAATATTATCGTTTTCATCAGCTATGGAAATCCTCATTATTAATTCCCTCTCTGCTGACACTAAGTATTCTTCTCTATATGTTTTAACACATTGGTTGAATATTTCATCGGTTTTACCAGCTAATTTAATGTTTTTATCAATATTCATTAAAATTTGCCGGTGATCAGACTCCAAACTGTCTAGTAATAAATTTATATCAATTTCTTCACCTTCTTTATATATATTCCTAATTTCAGAAATAATATTCTTACCAGCTTCACTTACAAAAATATTTTTGTGACTATTTAGTTTATCTAAATAAATGCTATCTGTCAAAACAATTTTAATAAAATTCTTCTCAAGTGGCGAAATTAAATTACTTAATTCTAAATTACTTTCTTCATTATCTGTGGGAATTACAACTTCAGTCTGTTCTCCTCCAGTAATTTCAGTTCTAAATGCACCTTCAGAAATACTATATTTAGAAGCCAGTTTCTTAATGTAAACATCTGCTTCTACAGGATTTAATGATTTCAAAAATTCTGAAGCCTCTTTTAAAAACAAAACTCTTTCACTTGTAATCTGAAGATCATATTTACTTGCTATTTTAAAAATTCTAAACTCTGGATAATCAAGAGCCTTATTAACTAAATCTTCAAAGGCTAGTTTACCCTTAGCTTTAATAAAATCATCTGGATCCTTACCATCTGTAACCGTAAGAATTTTAACCACCAATCCAAGTTTATAAAGAATTTCACTACCTCTAATAGCCGCTGTAACACCTGCATTATCTGCGTCATATGCAAGGACAATATTCTTAGTATATCGTTTAAGTAGTTTTCCTTGTTCCTCCGTTAGTGCAGTGCCAAGTGATGCTGCAACATTTGTTACACCGCCTTGGTAAAGAGAAACAACATCCATATAACCTTCAACAACTATAGCCTTATCCTTATTTTGGATTTGATTTTTTGTGGCATTTAGTCCATAAAGATTATTTTTCTTATGAAATACTGGTGTTTCTTGTGAGTTTAAATATTTAGGTGTATCATCGCCTAAAGCTCTTCCGCCAAATCCAATGACCTTTCCAGCAGTATTTTGAATAGGAAAAATCACTCGATTTCTAAATCTATCAAAGTATTTGCCTTTGGAATGAGAAATCAGACCCATTTCAACCATTTTATCTTCTTTATAGCCCTTTGACTTCAAATGCTTATATAAACTATCCCATGATGGGTCGGCATATCCAATACCAAAGGTATGTAAAGTTTCTTTACTTAATCCTCTTTTGATAACATAATCAAGACCAGGATTTTGGGTGGCTCTTAGTCCCTTATAAAAAAAGGTGGCCGCATCCCTGTTCATCTCATATAGTTGACTTTTATTTTGCGAATTGTTATACCCTTGCTGTACATCAACTCCACATTGACTTCCTAGTTTTTCTAAAGCCTCATTAAACTCTAAGTTATAATATCTTTTAACAAACTCTATTACGTCTCCAGTGGCATTACAACCAAAACAGGTAAAAATCTGCTTATTAGGTGACACCACAAAAGAAGGTGTCTTCTCATTATGGAATGGACAACAACCTTTGTAATTACTGCCTGCTTTCTTCAAAGAAACTACACTTCCAATAATTTCAACAATATCACACCTGCTTTTTATTTCATCTATAACATTATTAGTTTGTTGTTTAGACATTATCTCTCCTTAAAAATATACCCTATATTATCATATACACCGTTTTGTCCATAATTACTTTTATTTTTTGAAAAAAATTTAATTTTTTTAATTAAGATAACAAAAAACGTTGATTTAGTGACATTCATCACATTATCATCACATAACTCATACTTTTTTTGACAAAATGTTTATCTGAACTTATACTTCAAACATAAAAGAAAAAAGGAGTATTTTATGTTTAATAAAAGCAAGTTAATATTTACATTAGTTTTAATTCTAACCCTTGCATTTTCTACAGCATTTTCATTTGCTGCTGGAGGCAAAACAACAGGAAGAAAAGTTCCTGCTTATTCTTCTTCTCAGGTCACTAAATTGGATTTAACAAAACCTAGTGGAGTAACATACAAAGAATTAGCCAATGCAAGTAGATTTGACACCTTAGATGGTCTTTATGCTGAATTCAAAAGAGCTGAAAAGAAATATAGAGTTAATGCTGTATTCTTAATGGCACTTTCAATTGTTGAAAGCGGTGGTGGCCAAAATATGTATAGAGAGAATAATATGTTTGGATATGGCGGCAAGAATTACCGTTCTAAAGCAGCAGGTATTCAAGATGTTGCTAAGGGCTTATCTCAAAATTACTTATCAGAAAACGGTAGATACTACAAAGGCAAAACAATTGGTGCGGTTAACAAATATTACTGCACATCATCAATATGGACAAGCAAGGTAGCTACTCAGATGAGTTACATTTATAAGAATATTAGTAAACAAGTTGCTAACAAATAAAAAAATCGGGTTTAACCCGATTTTTTTTATTTCTTAATATTCAATCCACTTGTAATTGCATTTTGATTACATGCAGTTTTACAATCACCACATCTAATACATTCTGCTGAGTTAATGTTTTTTAGTACATCAACACCCATTTTACAAGTTTTTACGCATTCTTTACATCCATTACATTTATTAAAGTCAACTTTCATCTGATAAAAGCTTAGTTTATTAAACATTCCATAAAAGGCTCCTAATGGACATAGATACTTACAAAATGGTCTATAGACTATCATAGATAGTATTATTATAGAAAGCAATATTAGCATTTTGAATGAAAATATAAATCCAAGAGTATATCTTAATGTTGGATTGGTTATTATTAATGGTATACCAGCTTCAAATGTTCCAGCTGGGCATAGCCACTTACAAAACATAGGTTCACCAAGTCCTGTACTATCAACAATTACAACTGGTAGAATAATGACAAATAAGACTAGTACAATATATTTTAAGAACCTTAACTTTTTATCTATATTAGTATTAATCTTTCGTTTTTTTATTTTAACTTTGTATAGCAAATCTTGAAAAAAGCCAAATGGGCACAAAAATCCGCAAACTAAACGACCCATCATTATTCCCAAAAACAGCAAAATCCCAATTATAAAGTAAGGAACGTTTTTTTCCCTACCTGCTAAAGCTGACTGTAGAGAACCTATTGGGCAAGAGCCTATGGCACCTGGGCAGGAATAGCAATTTAAGCCAGGTACACAAGCCATTTTTAGATTTCCAGAATATATTTTTCCTTGAAAAAAGCCTATAACATAACCATTGCTTATTATAGTTGATAGCAACTGAATTTTATGCCTCATATCATCCAACTCCTATACATTCTAAGCAAACCCTAATTGCCTTATTCATTACTTCTTGGTGCTGTCCAATATATATCCCTACGCCTACAAGAACTAATGCTAAAAATAAAACTGTAATTTTAATTTTCATTATTTAATGTAACCTTTCGCCATTTTGATATATTCTCCAGAAATATCTTTTGAATCTGGTACCCCTATATGATCTCCTACTATTTCACCTTTTTGATTAATAAATAATGTTGTTGGTGTCATTGTATAATTGTTCATAAAATTATTCCAAATTTCATCATTTAAATAGATTATTTTATAATCTTTTTTTGATGATCCTGTTAGTTTATATATTTCACTTTTAGGCGCTGTTTTATCTGTAACCACTGTTACAAGTTGAGCGTCATCAGGTAAATTCTTGTTAAGTTTTAAAACTTCAGGCATTTCATATAGACATGGACTACAATCAACTGACCATAATTTAAGAACAGTCAACTTTTTTTCTTTAAAGATTTCATCGCTAACGGTTTCGTCCTCAATGGTTTTGGCAGTAAACTGCCCTACAGATTTGCCACTAGTTTGACTTTCTCCGCTACTATTTTCCGTACCATCATTTTGCCCACAAGCTACCATAATTAGGGAGAGAACTAATACAACTGTAACTACTAATACTTTCTTTTTCATTTCACACCTCACTTTTGAAAAATTATCGTGTTTATCTATACCCTTTACCTCTTATACAAAACAGTTATATTTAATATAAATAATTAAAAACAAAAGACACGAGAGTTAGTTCCCGTGTCATTTTTGTTTTATAATATATAACTATATTATTCTGTCATGCAAGCAGGTACTGGAAGTCTATCAACCATTACGTTAAATAGGTTGTCTGTTGATCTTAGAGGGTCAACAAAGATTCCATCTTCTACTGGTACAAACTTAGCGAATTCAGGCTTTAAGGCTCCACCTAATACTTGACCGATTTCAGCATATTTATATCTTGGAATTTCATCATCCATTTCATATGAAATGTCTGCTGTGTCATCCCAACCTAGGTCTACTTCGTAAACTCCTGCGATTTCTACTGGAATTTCCCAGTTTTCTAAAACAATTCCTTCATCTACAGCAGGTTCAACTGGCATTAGTCGTCTTTCTGTATTTGTATATGTTCCGTCTGCAGAAGCAAATCCTGTTCCTGGAATAATTACATCAGCTATATCAGTTGTTTCTGTTCTATGAGTATCTGAAACCATTAAGAATTCTAAGTCCTTTAGAAGTTCTGTATCTGGATTTTCCCCGAAACATAGTAGAGCTTTAACTCCATCCATTGCTTCATCACCATTTATAATACCCATATCGATTAGACCCTGAGAGTTGTTCTTAGGTTTAATTGCTAAGATACCATCTCTTGGAGTTCCAATATGTCCTGATAATAATGCAATATCAGAAATTAATGTAGCACAATCTGTTGATACAAAGTTTTCAGCATATACTATCATTGCTTTTTTTGCTTCAGCATATAATTTTGCAACTTCAGCAATTTCATCTGAAACCTTAACATTAGCTAGGCTTCCTTTGAATTCTTCAAATCCAGAGATTTCTGAAGTTTTGCCTAGGTCTAATAATGTCTTTGCAATACCCTTTAGTGGAGTTAAATCATTTGCTGTGTAAATAACTTTGTATGCAAATTCAAAGTGCTGTTCAAATCCTTCTGGGTTAATTAGTACAACCTTAGCTCCAGCTTCAGCAGCCTGTTTTAGTTTTAGCTGAATTACTGGATTATCTACTGTGTTAAATCCTGTTACAAGAATAACATTTGTTGAAAGCAATTCATCAATTGTGTTAGGTGTAGAATCTAAACCTAAAACTTTTTCTAAACCACTTTCTCTCTTATTGAAGCAAAGTGTTTTAGCTCCAATAACATCTGCTAAGGCTTTCATTGCATAAGCTTCTTCATTTGTATATCTATCTGAAATAGATACAGCAACAGCATTTTTGCCGTATTTAGTTGCAATTGATTCTGCCTTTTTGGCTGTCATCATAATTGCATCATCATAATTAGCATATCTTAATTTATCACCAAGCTTAATAATTGGTTCTTCAATTTTGCCTTCTAATAGTGCAGTGTCAAATCCCCACTTGCCTTTACCACAAGCCAATCCAGCGTTAACATAACCTTCTGTATCTGGGTTAGCCTTAATTAGCATATCTCCACAAGATTCAAGAAGTAAGCTACATCCAACTGAACAGTATGAGCATGTTGTTTCTGTTATTTCAGTCTCTACTGGAACTTCTTTGGCAACAGTCTGTCTTTCCTGTAGTGCTCCTGTAGGACAAACGCTTACACACTGACCACAAGAGACACAACCTGAATCGATTAGTGGTTTCTCTAGGTTAGGCTTAACAACAGTATCAAATCCTCTGTCTACTAATCCTAAAGCACCAATACCCATTACTTCATCACAAACTCTTACACAAAGTCCGCAAAGAATACATTTGTTTGGATCTCTTACGATAAATGGATGGTCATCTTCAAATTCAATTGCATTTTTCTCTCCAGCAAATCTGTCAGGTTTAACATCATACTGGTTAGCAAAATCAATTAACTTACATTCGTAGTAGTCATGACAACCACATTCTAAACATCTATCTGCTTCATCAATAGCTTCTTCTTCAGTATATCCTGCTGGAATTACTTCAAGGAAGTTATCTTTTCTTTCTTTTGCTTCAAGAAGTGTTAATTCAGGTCTGCCCATTCTTTCTCTATCTTCAAATGTTCTTTCTGTAATATCGTCTCTTGTAACAACATATTCAGGTTCAAATGCTGCATCTTCACCATTTAGATAAGCATCTACAACATTCGCAACCTTCTTAGCATCTGCAATTGATTCAACAGCAATGGAAATCTTATCATTACCACAGTCTCCGCCAGCAAATACTCCAGGTATACTTGTTCTAAATGTATCTTTGTCGTAAACAATAGCACCCTTCTTAGTTTTATCAATATCATCAAACATTGAAGCATCAACAGCCTGTCCAATTGCAAGGATAACTGTATCAACAGCAATAGTTTCTGTTTTACCTTCAATAGGCATAGGTCTTCTTCTACCAGAAGCATCAGGTTCACCAAGTTCCATAACCTGTAAAACAACTTCGTTTACTCTACCTTCAGCATCTGTTTTGATTTCAATTGGGTTAGTTAAGCTTTTGAAGATTACTCCCTCTTCTTCACCTTCTACAATTTCAACCATATCTGCAGGCATTTCATCCTTAGTTCTTCTATAAACATTATATACGTTTTCAGCGCCTAATCTAACAGCTGTTCTACATGCGTCCATAGCAGTATTACCACCACCAACAATAGCAACGTTTTTACCTAGATCCATAGGTTCATTTCTAACAACCTTACGTAAGAAGTCAATACCTCCAACAACGCCATCAGCATCTTCACCTTTACATCCAACACCTGTTGATAACCAAGCACCAATTCCTAGAATTACTGCATCAAAGTCTTTGTAAATTGATTCAAATGGAACATCTACGCCAACTTTAGTATCTGTAATAATTTCAACGCCCATAGCTTCAATTGTTGCAACTTCTTCATCAACTACAGCCTTAGGTAGTCTATATTCTGGAATACCATAACGAAGCATTCCCCCAGCTTTAGGCATTGATTCAAAAATTGTTACCTCATGGCCTCTCTGTCTTAAGAAGTATGCTGCAGATAGTCCCATAGGACCTCCACCGATAATAGCAACAGATTTACCAGTTAATTCATCAATTTCTGGAATAAATCTTTCTGCATCCATTAAGTCGTTATCAGCTGCAAATCTCTTTAACATCTGAATTGAAATTGGTTCATCAATTAATCCTCTTCTACATTCTGCTTCACATGGATGAGGACATACTCTACCTAGTGATGCAGGTAATGGAAGTTTGTCTTTAATTAGCTCGTGAGCTTTTTCAAATTCTCCATTTGCAATTAAACCAACATATCCCTGGCAGTCTGTTTCTGCTGGACATGCAAGTACACATGGAGGTCTACAATCACCAACGTGATTTGATAGTAATAATTCCAAGTTAGTCTTTCTTGACTCAATAACTCTTTCAGTCTGAGTTAAAATTACCATGTTAGGTGCGATTTCTGTTGCACAAGCCTTACATAGTTTAGGGTTACCTTCTACTTCACATACGCAAAGTCCACATGACCCATAGATATTTGTTCTTTCATCGAAACATAGTGTTGGTATAAAAATATCGTTTTCCTTAGCAACGTCTAAAATTGTCTGTCCAGGAAGACCAAATACTTCTTTACCATCAATGTTAATTCTATATTTATTCATTATTGTCCTCCTCTTATTCTACTGTTATTGCATCAAACTTACAGCTTTCGTAACATCTACCACACTTAACGCATAGGCTCTGGTCAATGACATGCTGACCTTTAACTTGGCCTGTAATAGCACCAACTGGGCATTTTTTGCTACATAGTGTACATCCCTTACACTTATCTGTAATTTCAAAAGTAATAAGAGGTTTACATGATTTAGCTGTACACTTCTTGTTATAAATATGATCTTCATATTCATTTCTAAAGTACTTAATTGTTGTAAGAACAGGGTTTGGTGCTGTCTGGCCTAGACCACACATTGAACCATCCTTAATCTTAGCAGCTAATTCTTCAAGTAATTCGATGTCTCCATCTTTACCTTCTCCTCTTGTAATTCTTTCAAGAATTTCAAGCATTCTCTTAGTTCCAATACGGCAGTAGTTACATTTACCGCAAGATTCTTTTCTTGTGAAATCAAGGAAGTATCTTGCCATGTCTACCATACATGTAGTTTCGTCCATTACGATCATACCGCCAGAACCTACAATAGCTCCAGTTTTGTTAATGTTTTCGTAATCAACTGGTGTTTCGATTAATTCAGCTGGAATACATCCACCTGACGGACCACCCATTTGAACAGCCTTAAAGGCTTTATCTTCTTTGATTCCGCCACCAATACCGTAAATAACTTCTTTAAGTGGAAGACCCATTGGTACTTCAACTAATCCGCCCTTTTTGATTTTACCAGCAAGAGCAAATACCTTAGTACCATTACTCTTATCTGTTCCCATATCACCAAATGCTTTACCGCCATTTAGTAGAATCCAAGGCACATTAGCAAATGTTTCTACATTATTAATGTTTGTTGGTTCCTGCCAGTATCCTTTAGCCGCTGGGAATGGTGGTTTCAATCTAGGCATGCCTCTTTCACCTTCAAGTGAAGCGATAAGAGCAGTTTCTTCACCACATACGAATGCTCCAGCACCAGCTTTGATTCTTAAATCAAAACTATAATCAGTTCCGAATAAGTTTTTACCTAAGTAACCCTTTTCTCTAGCCTGATCCATTGCATTTTCAAGTCTAGCAATAGCTAGTGGATATTCAGCACGACAGTAAATAACGCCTTCAGTAGCTCCCATTGCATAACCACCAATAAGCATACCTTCGATTAAGCTATGTGGATCACCTTCCAAAACAGATCTGTCCATGAAAGCACCAGGATCTCCTTCGTCAGCATTACATACCATGTACTTATTAGCACCTTTATTAACTTTCGCTGCATTCCATTTGAACCAAGTTGGGAAACCAGCACCACCTCTACCTCTTAGGCCTGATACTTTAATTTCTTCAATTACGTCGTCTTGGCTCATTTTAGTAATTACTTTTTCTGCAGCCTTATATCCATCAACAGCTAAGTATTCTTCGATTTTTTCTGGGTTAATTAATCCAGCATTTCTTAAAACTACTCGCTTTTGTTTGTTAACAAATCCTTTATCTTCTTCAGAAATAGCATGTTTTTCTGAAATTTTACCACCCAAAATGTGGTCATTCATAATATCTTCTACGTCTTCAGGCTGAACCTTAACGTATCTTGTCATTTCACCTTTATCATCGTAAACATCTACGATTGGCTCTAGATAACAAGTACCAACACAACCTGTAATATCTAAAATTGCATCTGACTTCTTATCCTTAAGCTGTTTTTCAAATTCAGCGTAAGTCTTTTTTGCTCCAGTTGCGATACCGCAACTTCCCTGTCCAACTACGATTTTCATTATACCTGTCACCCCTACTTTCTATCTCTAATACTGTCTAAAATTTCTTTTACACTGTCTTTTGTAAGGTTACCAAATGTTTCGTCACCATCTTCGCTCTGAACCATCATAACTGGTGCTAAAGAACAACATCCAAGACATGCAACATTATTTAATGTGAAAATCCCATCTTCTGTTGTTTCTCCATCTTTAATTCCTAAGTGTTCTGTAACCGCTTCTTCTATGATATCAGCTCCATTAACATGACATGCTGTACCCTTACATAGCATAATAAGGTTCTTACCAACTGGCTCCATTCTAAATTGTGCATAGAAAGTTGCAACCCCATAAATCTTAGCAGGCTTAATGCCTGTAGCTTCTGAAATATGATTTATTGCATCTGGAGACAGATAACCATAAATTTCCTGTGTGTGCTGTAAAATTGTAATCAAGCTTCCTGGTACCTTTGCGTATTTGTCAAGTACAGGAGCCAATTCTTTGAATTGCTCATCTCTATTTCCGCAGCAACATTTTGTTTCACTCATAATAGTCCTCCATTTAAAATTTAATATCCATAATGATATAGTTTATGTTTTCAAAACCAAAGTTAATTATACCATTTATAGCACTAAAAAACAACGAATTTTATATTGATTAACAATAATTTTCGTTGTTTTTTGAATATATTTATTTGGTTTTTTTCTTTTTCAAAAAACTAAAATCAATTTCCATTATAAAAAGGCTTCCAACCAGTAAAAATGCACCTATATATGCTCTAGGTAACAATACTTCCCCTGCAATGAAAAAAGCGCATATTCCAGAAAAAACTGGTTCTAGTGTGAATATTACTCCAACATGACTGGCAGTAGTATATTGCTGAGCAATAGCTTGAATTATAAAGGCCAACCCTGTGCAAAATATCATAAGAAATAAAACAGAAATATATACTTTTGGAGATTTAGGAATAGTTGGTTCTTCCAAAATAAATGTAGTTATTAAACATAGAAAACCAGTTACCCCTAGTTGGAATACACCAAGCTGAAAAGCATCAACCTTTTCTTTGGAAACAGCACTTTCCGTTACAAGCAAATCTATAGCATAAGCAAGAGCGCAAAGAATGCAAAGCACATCGCCTATGGCCAACTTTAATTCATCAGTTAAAGTTAGTAATCCAATACCAATAACAGAAATAATTACAACTAATAAAAACTTCTTGTCTGGCCTTTGTCCTTTAAAAATAAAACCCAAAATTGGTGTAAATACTACTGATAAAGCACACAAAAAACCTGCGTTTGAAATACTAGTATATAAAACCCCGTAAGTGGCCCCTATATAAACAAAGTAAAGAGCGACTCCTATATATAAGCTGTACCTTAAGGTAACCTTATTAACATTTTTAAGCCTAGGAAAAGCAATTAAAAGTGCAATTATAAATGCTCCTACAAACCTAAAGGCGTTTAAGTTAAACGGATCTAGCTCCACAAGAGCAACATCCATTAAAACGTATGATATTCCCCAACAGAGAGTAACCAAAACAAGCATTAAATCCGCTTGCAGTTGTTTAGATAGTTTGTTCATTATTAGATCCTTTTATATTTCAGCAATAACCATTTCAAGAGCAAGTTTACCTTCTAGAATTCCCCTCTTAATATTACCATCCACCTCATATGCGTTACACAAAATTCGTTTAAGTGTACTGACCTGATACTTTCTAGCAAAACCCATGGCTTTTTTAACTCGAAATTCATGTATCTTTAAAAGGTTTACAATATCACCTTGTCTTTTACCGCTTTCCATAAGTTCCTTAACCTGAAGCATAAGCTCAAGCTGGGAAACAATATTGGCCAAAAGTTTAAAGGGACTTTCACCAGTTAAAAGTAAATCGTTCAAAAGCCTAAAAGCCTCATCTTTTTTATTGTTAGACAAAGCATCCATTAGTTTAAAAACACCATGTTCTATATTTTCTGAAATCCCAGACTCTATATCCATTTCAGTAATCTCCACACCGTTACTATGGGCAATAACCTTCTTAAGATCACCCTCTAAATTATATAAAGTATAATCAATATCCTTGTTGTAATAGCCACTTTTGTTTATTATCTGGCTAATCAAACCTCTCTCAATATGTATATTCCCACCTTTAAATCGTTTAGCAATAAAGGCAACAAGTTGTCGCTGTTCTAAAGGGTCAAAATCATAAGTAGTGCATGCTTTAGCTAAGTCCTTATCCTTCTCTACTGATGTTATTATTAAGCAACAACTAGGCGGAACATCTCCAATATACTGGAGTATTTCCTTTTTAAATTCCCTATTAATATTTTTTATTAATACTATTTTTCTATTTGAAAACATAGGAACCGTTTCGCAACTACTTATAGCATCACTTGGAGTTTCATTTTCCATATTAACCATATGTAAATCCATAGTTTTGGTAGCAGGATTAATATATTTAGTCACTAAAATATCAATTGACCAATCAACTAAATATTGCTCAACACCACAAAGATAAATCACACTTTTTATTTTATCTTCTTTCATATCTTTACTTATCTTTTGAAAACTATGTTCTTTATTTATCACTGAATTCCCTCTATAACTTGTTTAACTCTAAAATTACCACGATGACAAAATAAACCTACTCCACCACCAGTATCACATCTATACATCATTATATCTTTTTTTTCCAATATATCAATAACTCTCTTGGCTGGATGTCCATAATTGTTCTGTCCAACCTGTATTATTCCAACTTTAGGATTAACCTTGTTCAAAAATTCTTCTCCTGTACTAGTAGGACTCCCATGATGTGGAATTTGCAAAACATCAGCCTTAAGATTACCCTTAAGCTGTTCTTCTGTTTCAAAACCAATATCACCACTAATCAAAAAACTTACGCCATCAATAATAACCTTCATAACCAAAGAACGTTGATTTTCATCTATATTATTGTAATCAGAAAAGTAATCAGCTTTTGGTTTAGGCCAAAGAACCTGAAGCTTCAAATTTCTATCTATATTAATATTCATACCGGCTTTTAAGTAAAAAAGTTGATTGGACTTCATATCTAGCTCCTTAAGAAGTTTATCCTCTATCACTTTGTTTCCTTCGTAAAAACCAAAGGATTTTAACATCTTTAGGTTTGCAAGTTCCCTTAGACCTTCATAGTGATCCGTATCTAAGTGTGTTGCAATGGCGTAATCCACCCTTCTTACTCCATTTTTTAACAAATACTGCTTAACTGTCTTTTTGCCAACTTGGTATTTGACACTGCCTCCACCATCAATTAAAAGAGTCTTGCCTGTTTCCCCACGAAAAAGAGTCGAGTTCCCTTGTCCAACATCTATGAAGAACACATTGGCGTTTTTAAACTGATCGTACGAGAAAAAAAGGGTGCCCCCTGTTATTATTAGGAATATTGTAATATATCTCTTAAATCCAGTATAGTTTTTTCTCGAAATAATTAAATAGTTTGTTTCTGATAAGAAATAAAATAATAGTAAGTAAAATAAAACTATAGCCCATAAAGGTGGACTAACTATATCCACTACAAAAGCTCCATCAAAGTAAAAAAGTTTATTTATAAATATTATTATTTCAGCTAGGCCTCCTATTATTTGAAGAAATATCACAGGTATTCCTCCTATGAAAACAAGTAGACCCATTGCTACTACACCTATTGGAATTAGTAACCCAGCCAAAAATACACAAGGTAGATTAGCTAGAAAACTACTAAATGAAAAGTAATTAAATAAGTATGCAATAAAAGGAGCCATGGCAAGTTGTATTACCATAAGAGGTATTATGTCATCTCTTAAAAACTTATTCATTTCTATATTCTGAAACTTAGATAAGGTGTTCCCCATTATAATAATTGCCAAAAACGAAAGCTGAAAACCTACGTTCAAAAGTTGCCATGGATTAATTGTTAATATTATTATTCCACTTAATGCCAAACTAGATAATAGATCATACCTTGTGTGAATTATTTTAGATAATATATGCAAAACAATCATTATAACAGCTCTTACAATAGAGGGACTAAAATTCGCAACAGCAGCATAAAGTAAAAAGAATATTAGAATTATTAAATTTATTAATAGGTTTCTTTTATTTCTAAATATCAATGTTATAAATCTATAAATAATTCCTACATGTAGACCTGAAATAGCAAGTACATGTGCAATTCCACCTTTTTGTATTTCTTCATACAAATCATCATCAAGTAGGGTTCTATCTCCAATTAACATAGCTATGGCTACCGAGCCATTTTGGGTACCTATAACTTTGACTATATTTTCTATTAATTTAAATCTAAAATTTGATATTTTACTTTCAAAAACACTTGAAATTGGTCCAACAGTTATTCCTTCTAACTTCATTGTTGTTCCTATTCCTTTAGTCTTCAAATACAAGTTATAGTTAAATGTTTTGGGATTTCTGTTAACAGTAGGCATTTCAAGTTTGCCCTTGATTTTAACAAGTCTGCCAGGAATCAACTTATAATTATCTATATATTTATAATCTCTCACTAAAACCTTACTTTTATCCTTACAAACTAAAACAAAGGAAGTTTTGTCTCCTTCCTTTGATATATCCTTGCAAACACCAATTAGTTCTACATTGTTTCCAATTTTGTTAATATTAGAATCAAAGGAAATATTAAAAATGGGTACAACAGCTAATATATATAGTATTAAAACTAGTATATAAATTCCTGCAATATATATCATTGGACGTCTCAAAGTTTTCCTCCTTGACTCCAAAGTATTACCAAATCAATTTTACCTCAAATTACAATTATTGTCAATTATATTATGGATTCATCTAAAATAATAGTAAATGGTCCATCATTTATTAAAGATACTTTCATATCTGCTCCAAATATTCCCTTTTGTACACTGTCAACTTGTTCACTTGTCTTTTTAATTATGTACTCATAAAGTCTTTCAGCTTCTTCTGGTCCACCTGCATCAACAAAGCTTGGTCTATTACCTTTTTTGCAATTAGCATATAGTGTAAACTGGGATACTAATAGTATTTCTCCACCAACATCCTTTAATGATAGGTTAGTTTTTCCATTTTCATCTTCAAATATTCTAAGGTTTATCATCTTTTGGACATACTTGTCTGCTATTTCTTCAGTGTCGTCCTTACTTATGCCAACTAAAACCAAATATCCTTTGTCAATCTTACCAACAATTTTGTTTTCTACTTCTACACTTGCTTCTTTTACTCTCTGTATTACTAATTTCATTAAATTTTCTCCTTCTTGACTAAACTGTGATGAGGGGTTTTTTCGTGATTATTTAATATATTATAGCATATTTCTATTTATTGAACACGCAAATTATGATATAATTTATTCATATGTTTTATTGAAAAAGGAAGGTATCATATGATTAAAAAAGTAGGAAAATATTGTCTTTGGGCAATATTGGCAATGATTATGTTTATGGCTGTTTATGCTCTTACGATTATTGCTTTTACGCCTAAAATAGAACCTGAAAAGATATACGATTATCTGTCTGAGGCTTCTGTTTTATATGACGATAAGGGAGAAGTTATTGAGAACATTTATCTTGATAACGGAAATAGAAGAAATATTAAATACAAAGATATGCCTAAAGATTTAGTTGATGCAGTTGTTGCTATTGAAGACAAAACTTTTTGGAAACATCATGGTTTTAACTTTATTAGAATGGTTGGGGCAATTAAAAACAGTATTTTTAGTGGAGGTGATATTTCCGGTACTAGTACTGTGACTCAGCAATTGGCTAGAAATGTTTACTTGGCTGAGAGTAAAAGTGTTAGGTCCTTAAGTCGTAAGATTTCAGAGGCTTATTACACTGTGATTCTAGAGGCTAATCTTGAGAAGGAAGAGATTATGGAGGCCTATTTAAATACTATTTATTTAGGGTATAACTCTTTTGGTATACAATCGGCAAGTGAATCTTATTTTGATAAAGCTCCTAAAGATTTATCTCTTATAGAGTGTGTTTCTTTGGCTGCACTTCCAAAGGCTCCAGATAGTTATGCTTTAGTTAAGAAAATCCCTGTTGATTCTAATGCTGAGGCTATTGCCAATACTGATAAAAAAGTTCTTTTGGAAACTGCTGAGTACAATTATGTTTACAATGGTGATCGTAGTAAAGATAGAAGAGATTTAACTTTAAAGAATATGGAAGATCAAGGGTTTATTACAGCTGCTGAAAAAGAAAAAGCTTTAAACTCAGATATCACTTCTTCTCTAAAAGTTACACTGCCTAAATCAACAGGTTCAACTACATACTTTATCGATTATTTGATTGATAATGTTACTCGTGATTTAATGGACAAGATGAATTACAGTAAACAAGAAGCAACCGAAAAGATTTATTCTGGCGGCTTAAATATTTATACAAGTATGAACACCCAGGCACAAAAAGCTGCTGAAGATGCTTTTAATAAAAGTTATAACTTCCCTTCTGTTTCTAATGTTAGATACGATGGAAATGGTAATATTATAAACAGTAGCGGGAATACTATTTTAACTAAATATAGCAATTACTTTGATTCAAATGAAAACTTTGTTCTTAAAAGTAATGAGTTTAAAATGTCTGATGGTAACCTTGTTTTGTTAAAGGACAAAAGATTAAAGTTTTATAAAACTACTGCTAACAATCTTGTTGATTATAGTATAGAGTTTAAAGATATGTATATTACAGAGGATGGTGTCTTCAAAACCATTAAAGGTGGGGTAATTTTAATTCCACAGAAATACAAATCTCTTGATACAAAAGGTAATGTTGTTATTGATAAATCTTACTTTAAGGATTATCCAAAGTTAATTGTTAAATCAGGTACTACTTACAAAGTTACTAAGACTGGTTATTCTTTAAGAGCTAAAGTTAGACAGCCTCAGGGTGCAATGGTTATAAACGATTACAAAACAGGTCAAGTTAAGGCAATGATTGGTGGCAGAGAAACTACTGGTAAAATGCTTTATAATAGAGCTATTAACCCAAGACAGCCTGGTTCATCAATTAAGCCTCTATCTGTCTATTCTTCCGCTTTGCAGCAAGGTAAAGATGCTGCAGAAAAAGGACAAGCTCAACAATTTAAGAATTATGATAAGAACCAACAAACAGGCAATTATGGTCCTTATTGGACTGCTGCAAGTGGTATAAATGATGCTCCTTTAACTATTGGTGGTAAGGTTTGGCCTAAAAACTGGTACGCAGGACATCGTGGAGTTTTATCTCTTAGAACATCTGTTGAACAGTCTGTTAACGTTAATGCGGTTAGAGTCTTCCAACAGGTTGGTACAGACTATGCAATTGATCAATTGAAGAAATTTGGAATTTCAACAGTTGTTACAGATGGCCAACCAAACGATGAAAATGCAGCTGCTTTGGCTTTAGGTGGTATGACTAAAGGTATTTCACCATTAGAAATGTCTTCTGCTTTTGGAACTTTCCCTAACAAGGGTGTACATATTGATCCAATAGCTTATACAAAAATTGAGGATAGAAAAGGTAAAATCATTTTAGAGACTAATCCAAAACAAGAAACTGTTGTTGATGAAAGTATTGCATATATTATGCAGGATATACTAAGAACTACTGTTAGCAAAGGAATAGCTAGTGGTGCAGCAGTTCCTGGCAAAATCACTTGTGGTAAAACAGGTACAACAACTGATCAGAAAGACGTTTGGTTCTGTGGATTTACAGCTCAATATTCTGCAGCATTATGGCTTGGTAATGATGTAGGCTTAGAACTTTCTTCAAGTTCTAGCGCTGCTACTAGCTTATGGAAACAGATTATGACTGCTGCTACTGCCGGTATGGATGGATACCTTCCATCTCAGCCTGGAGATGTTGTTAATTATGGCGGTGAAATATTTGCAAGCGGTACTGAAGTAGGAGCTACTTTTGCTAGCGGACCTAATAAAGAAGAAGATACTGAAGAAGATACTGAGGATCAACCTAGTACTGAACCAGAAGAAGGACCTGATGTAGATAATCCTAACCCTGATGGCGATGCTGGAGGCGGTACTGGCGGTGACACTGGTGGTGGCACTGGTGGCGATACTGGAGGCGGTACTGGCGGTGACACTGGTGGCGGTACTGGTGGCAATACTGAAAC
>JAVXMY010000004.1:176646-201952 GCA_036646055.1 Anaerovoracaceae bacterium
CTGGAGGCGGTACTGGCGGTGACACTGGTGGCGGTACTGGTGGCAATACTGAAACACCATAAAAGGAGGTCTTTGTTATGGATATTATATTGGCATCTGCTTCTCCAAGGAGAAAAAGATTATTAATAGATGCAGGATTTAATATTGAGGTTCAACCTTCAAATGTAATAGAATCAATTCCAATTCCAATGACTCCAGAAGAAACAGTAATGTTTTTAAGTTTAATTAAGGCTTTAGATGTCAGGAAAAAGAATGAACAGTTTAAAGGATTAATAGTAAGTTCAGACACTGTTGTAGTAAATAATAATAAAATGCTTGGTAAACCAACTTCAAAAGAAAATGCCAGAGAAATGATATCATCAATTTCTGGCAAAACTCATCAAGTTATTTCTGGTGTTGCAATAATAAATTGTAACACCAATGAATCTTATTTATTCTACCAATCAACCAATGTTACGGTTTCACCTCTAACAATGGATCAAATCGAAAGCTACATTAGCTCCGATGAACCTTACGATAAGGCTGGAGCTTATGCTATCCAAGGTATGTTTGGTAAGTATATTGAAGTATATGATGGAGATTTTAATAATGTTGTTGGATTTCCAATAAATCAATTTAAAAAAGTATTAAAAACAAAAAACTGGATTTAAAATCCAGTTTTTTTTATAATTTATAATTCTAATTCATACATAGTCATTGCAATAGCAGCAATACTTGCCGTTTCAGTTCTAAGAATAGTCTTACCAAGAGAAACGCATAAGGCTCCAATTTCTTTTAGGGCTTCAGCTTCTTCATTAGAAAACCCACCTTCCGGACCGATTATTATAGCCACGTTAGTTGGCTTATTCTTTAAGTTTCGTAATGCATCTTTAATATTCAAATGGTCTTCATTCTCATAAGGAAAAATTAAAACATCAAACGTTTTAAGTCTATCTAATACATCAGCAAAGTCTATTTCCTGTCTAATTTCAGGCACTATGCCCCTTTGACACTGCTTAGCAGCCTCTTGACATATAGTTCTGAACCTAATAACTTTTTTCCAAAATGTTCCCTTATCGGAAACTACAGTACGTTTCATAAAAACGGGAACAATTTCCTTAACACCAAGTTCAACTGATTTTTGAACTACTAAATCCATTTTCCCTTGTTTAGGAATACCTTGGAACAAAGTAACCTTGGTATTTGGTTCTCTAGCAAATTTTTGTTTATCTAAAATAAGACATTCAACATGTTCCTTAGATATATCTATAATTTCACAGCGGTATTCCCACTCCCTACTATCAGAAATATCAATTTCATCTCCAACTCTTAATCTTAAAACCTTGGAAATATGCTGAATATCAGATTTTTCTTCAATTATAATTGTACTTTCATATATTAAATTTGATTCTACAAAAAACCTACTCATTTTGCTGCAATTGCGCTCCAGTCGCCTCTATCTAATACATTAACAATTTCTAATCCAGCTTCATGTAATCCTTCAATAACCATTTCTTTCTTCTCATTAAGAATACCAGATGATATGAAAACTGCATCTTCTTTCATATGATTTTTAACAGCCTTAGAAAGCATAACAACCATTTCAGCCATTAAATTTGCTACAACAATATCCGCTTTAAAGTCTATGCCCTTAGTTAAATCACCAAATTTAACAGTAACATTTGATTGGCAGTTATTAATTTTAACATTATCTGCAGCAACTTCTACAGCTACAGGGTCAATATCAACACCAAGAATATTCTTGCCACCTAACAATGCAGCAGCAATAGCTAGAATTCCAGATCCAGTACCAACATCAAGAACCTCTTTACCGGCACAGCCGTATTCTTCCATTAATGTGGCACACATTGCTGTTGTTTCATGATCACCTGTTCCAAAAGCCATACCAGGATCCAGTTCAAGTACTTTGATATTTTCATCAGTAATATCTTCTTCCCATGATGGCTTAACAACAATAGAATCTGTTAATTTAATTGTCTTAAAATGTTCCTTATATGAGTTCATCCAATCCTGATCATCTATAATTGAAGTTGTTAATTCCAAGGAACCCAAAGAAGCTTCTTTGCCAAATTCCCCTTCCTTTTCCTTTAATCCTAAAATCATATTTTGAATTTCTTTAACTTTAGCCTGCCCTAACTGGTCATCTTCTAAATAAACCATAATTTTAGGGTCTGCATTAACATCAATTATATCTTCATCAACATAATCCCAGTCATAATCATTTTTCTTATTAAGTTGTTCAATTGCAGTTCTTGGATTATCTACTACAGATTCATTTATTCCCAGTCCCATTAAAGAAGCAGTAACTTCTTCAATTCCAAAATCTGTTGTTACAATTGTTAATTCAATGTATTTCATCTTATATATGCCTTTCAACACTTTCCATGATTGTTTTGATAGTTGCTGCAGCTGCATGTTTATCTACTTGTTTTCTGTCTCTTTCTTCACGAGTTAGATTACCAGCACCACCAACACATCCGCCTTCACAAGCCATACCTTCAATAATGTTATTCATAAGCACATTTTTAGATGCTCTTAATAAGGCACCTTTACACTTATCTAAACCTTCGCAAGCAATTGGATTTACTTCAAAGTCTAATCCTTTTTCTTTAACAACTTCTACTACTGCATTAGCAACGCCGCCACCTCTAGCAAAAGCTCTTCCAAATCCTGATGCTGAATCAAAATCTGTTTCTGGTAGGTTTTCAATAATAATATTCTTGCTATCAATTAATGCAAGTAATTCTTCATATGTCATAACATTATCTACATATGGTGAAACCTTATCTAACTGGGCTTCAGCTTTTTTAGCAACACAAGGTCCAATAAATACAACCTTACAATCAGGATCTTTTTCTTTTAACATCTGACCCATTTGTGCCATTGGCGATGGATTATGTGAAATCTTATCCACTAACTCTGGAAATGCTGTTTCAACATACTTAACAAATGCAGGACAACATGATGTAGTCAAAAATTCTTTTTCTACTAATTCCATAGCTTCATTATATGCAACAATATCTGCAGCTTCTGCTACTTCTGAAACTGATTCAAAACCAAGTTCCTTAATTGCTGTTGCAACCTGTCCTAACTTAGCAAAGTCAAATTGACTTGCAATTGCTGGTGCAACTATAGCGTGAACCTTATACTTCTTATTATTATCACTGTTTCTTATTAAATTAATAACATCAACAATATATGACTTATCAACAGTAGCTCCAAAAGGACAGTTTCTAACACATGCCCCACATGAAGTACATTTTTCATAGTCTATTTCTGCTTCACCAGTTTCCGCCATATGAATAGCATCAATTTTGCATGCCTTTTCACAAGGTCTAGTGAAATTATTTATAGCTGAATAAGGACACGCAATTGCACACTGTCCACATTCTACACATTTACTCTTATCAATGTGTGCTTTATATTCTTTATCAAATGTTATTGCACCAACTCTACACTTACCTGCGCAGGCATGAGCTAAACAACCTCTACAAAGGTCTGTTACAACATGTCCAGCTTCAGGACATTCATCACATGCAATGTCAATTACTTCAATAACATTAGGATTGTTTTTATTGCCTCCCATGGCAATTCTGATTCGTTCTGCAACGATAGCTCTATCTTTATAGATACAACATCTATTTGAAGGCTCGCCCTTTTTAACGATAGTTTTTGCAATTTCATCAAAAACAGAAAATACTTCTGTTCCTTCCCATGAGTGTCTTGCTACTTCTTTTAATACTTTATATTTAAACAGCTGTACATCTGTGTCAAATTTTCTCATTAAATCTTATTCTCCCTCTTAAACGAAATTATATAATAATAAAACTATCACTTACTTTACTTACTTTACTTACTTTTAATAATTGTTTTATTTATTATTTTTCCATTACCTTAAAAAATAGGGCGCAAATATATTACGCCCTAAAAAATCTAGTTTTATAAGATCTAAATCTTATTTCTGTGATGCATCAAATAATGCTTCTGCATCATCCCATACAGCCATGATTTCAGGAATAACCTTGTATAAGTCTCCAACGATTCCATAGTCTGCAACTTCGAAGATAGGTGCATCTGCATCTTTATTGATAGCAACAATAAAGTCTGAATTCTGCATACCTGCTAAGTGCTGGATAGCTCCAGAAATACCACATGCAAAGTAAATTCTTGGTTTAACTGTTGTACCAGTCTGTCCAACCTGGTGAGAATGATCAATCCAACCAGCATCAACACATGCTCTTGAAGAACCAACTACTCCGCCAACTTTGTCAGCAAATTCCTGGATTACTTTGAATCCGCTTTCATCGCCAAGTCCTCTACCACCAGAAACGATGATTTCAGCGTCTGTTAATGAAACTAATTCTTTAGCTGATTTAACGATTTCTAAGATTTCAGTTCTGATATCAGCTGCTTTAAGTTCAGGTTTGTAAACTACTAATTCTCCAGTAGCTCCTGCAACAGGTTCTCTCTTAGACATTACGCCAGGTCTTACTGTAGACATCTGAGGTCTTGTCTTAGGGCAGATAATTGTAGCCATTAGGTTACCACCAAATGCTGGACGAGTCTGTTTGATTCCAGTACTTGGATCATTAGGATCTAAAGTAGAAGTATCTAAAGTAGTTTCTTTGTTAGCAAAATCGATGTAGCTTGAAACTTTAACGTCTAGTCTTGTACAGTCAGCTGTTAGACCAGTGTTAACTCTAGCTGCAACTCTTGGAGCTAAGTCTCTACCAATGTGAGTAGCACCGTATAGAACGATTTCAGGTTTGTATTCGTGGATTGCATCTGTAATTACTTTTGCGTATCCATCAGTTGTGAAGTTCTTTAATAGTGGATCCTGAATCATTACAACTCTTTCAGCACCATATTCGTAACATTCTTTAGCTAGGTGGTCAATTCCATCACCAACTAAAACTGCACAAACTTTTGTTTCAGCACTAATTTCTTTAGCAAGTCTGTATCCTTCGCCGATTAATTCTAGAGCAACGTTCATTAATTTTCCGTCTCTCTGTTCAGCAAATACCCAAACGTCTTTGTATGCGCTTAAATCAACAACTTCTTCATCAGCTGTCTTTTCAATAGCACCAAATTTACAAGCAGCGATACACTGTCCGCAAGCTGTACATTTAGGACCGATTTCAGCAATTTTGCCTACCATTTCGATAGCGTCAAATGGGCAGCTTTTGATACAAAGCTTACATCCTTTACATTTATCTTTTATTACTTGAATAGCCATTTTGTATTCTTCCTCCTTCTCTTAGATTACGTGTTTGCCTTTTAGTCCGATAACTAATTTTTCAGCAATTTCAGCGTCGCTGTTTCCAGATAGCATTTCACCTTTGCCCTTTGGAGCAGGTGTGAATGATCTGAATACGTTTGTTGGAGAAGCGTCTAAACCTACAGTTTTTAGGTCTACTTCTACATCAGCAGCACTCCATACGTACATTTCTTTCTTATCAGCTTCATAAATACCAGGTATTGACATATATCTTGGTGTATTTAATTCTTTAATAGCTGTAAGCATACATGGAGTCTGGATTTTGATCATTTCGTATCCATCTTCAAGATTTCTCTTAACAGTGATATCTTTCATGTTGTCAGCGATTTCAAATGCTTCAACATATGTAACCTGTGGAAGGTCTAATTTTTCAGCAATCTGAGGACCAACCTGAGCTGTGTCTCCATCGATAGCCTGTCTTCCTGCGAAGATTAGGTCAAATGCGCCAAATTCTTTTTCAGCTTTTTTGATTGTTGCTGATAAAGCATTAGATGTTGCCCATGTATCAGAACCTCCTACTGCTCTGTCACTAATAAGGATACCCTTATCAGCTCCCATTGCTAAACATTCTAGTAGCATGTCCTGAGCCTGTGGTGGTCCCATTGTTACAACTGTGATAACAACATCGTCTTTTTCGTCTTTAACTCTTAGTGCTTCTTCTAAAGCGTTCGCGTCATCATGGTTTAAGATGCTTGGAACGCCATCTCTAATAAGTGTGCCTGTTTTAGGGTTGATTTTAATCTCATTTGTATCAGGTACCTGTTTTGCACATACAAGTATATTAAATGCCATTTGTCATTTCCTCCTTAAATTATTTAAATAGTGCGCCTGCGATTACCATCTTCTGAACTTCAGAAGTTCCTTCATAGATTTCAGTAATCTTAGCGTCTCTCATCATTCTTTCTACCGCATAGTCTTTTGTATATCCGTATCCACCGTGTAGCTGTACAGCTTTGGTAGTTACGTACATAGCGGCTTCGGCAGCAAATAATTTTGCCATTGCAGCGTCAACACTGTATGGTAAATGTTTATCTTTTTTGTCTGCAGCTTTGTAGACAAGTAGTCTTGCAGCTTCAACCTGAGTAGCCATATTAGCCATTTCAAATTGTAAAGCCTGGAACTGTGATAATCTCTTACCAAACTGTTTTCTTGCTTTCATGTACTCAACTGTTACGTCAATTGCTCCTTGAGCGATTCCTAGAGCCTGAGATGCAATACCAATACGTCCACCATCAAGTGTAGACATAGCTACTCCAAATCCTCTGCCTAGTTCTCCAAGAAGTCTATCCTTAGGAATTTTACAATTCTGGAATATAAGTTCAGTTGTAGATGATCCACAAATACCTAACTTATCTTCTGTCTTACCTATTGAAAAGCCCTCATCGCCTTTCTCAATAATAAATGCAGAAATTCCTTTTGTTCCTTTTGATTTATCAGTCATTGCCATTACACAGAATGTATCAGCATATCCACCATTTGTGATGAATACTTTTGCGCCGTTTAACAACCAATGGTCTCCCATATCGTCTGCTCTTGTCTGCTGACCACTTGCATCCGTACCTGCATTTGGTTCAGTTAGACCGAAAGCTCCTAGCTTTCTTCCTGAACATAAGTCTGGAAGGTATTTTGCCTTCTGTTCATCTGTACCATAGTTAAATATTGGCCATGCACATAGCGATGTATGTGCTGAACAGATAACACCTGTTGTTGCGCAAACTCTAGATAGTTCTTCTACTGTAATTGCATATGAAATATGGTCTCCACCAGCTCCTTCATACTCTGTAGGGAATGGCACTCCTAAAAGCCCGTACTTTGCCATTTTCTCTACATTTTCTGTTGGAAATCTGTGTTCTGCATCAACTTCTGCTGCAATTGGTTCAACGTCAGCTACTGCAAATTCTCTTACCATCTTTCTAACAAATTCTTGTTCTTTACTTAGTTGAAAGTTCATGTAAATGCCTCCTTAAAAAAATTAATAAACGGTAACAATTATCTCGTACTTATAATTGTTAACAGTAAATAAGGTAATTGTTATTTTTATAACAACTCCTTTTATATTTAAACATTTTTTTGTTTTAATTGCAAGAGTTTTTCAATAAATTCTTACTATTATTATCTTTTTTTAATAAAAACATTTTTATTTAGGATATATCTCTATAGTTTCTATTGAATCCACAGCATTTTCAACTAATTCTTCAACATTAAGCTTTCCCTCAGATTCAAGTATTTTAGCTAATTTAGGCTTTGTTACTGGATGCTTTGGAAGGAATACAGTACAGCAATCCTCATAAGGTAAAATCGATGTATCATAGGTATCAATATCTTTGGCAATATCCATAATATCAACCTTGTCCATAGCAATTAATGGTCTCATAACTGGCATAGTCACAGAATTATCAGTTACAACTAATGATTCAGCTGTTTGACTGGCAACCTGGCCTAAGCTTTCTCCAGTAATTAGCATATTACATTGATATTTTTCTGCAACTTTTTCAGCAATTTTCATCATAAATCTTCTAACTAAAATTGTTGTCTCATCTTGAGGACAGTTCTTAACAATTTCTTCTTGAATAGGAAGTAAATTTATAACATGCATTTTAAACCTACTACAATAAATGGCTAAAATACTTGCAAGTTCTTCAACCTTTTCCTGAGCTCTCTCACTTGTATAAGGATATGAATGGAAATGAAGAGCCTCAATATACATTCCCCTCTTAGCCATCATAAATGCAGCTACAGGACTATCTATTCCTCCAGAAAGAAGAATTAATCCCTTGCCATTAGTTCCAAGTGGTAAGCCTCCAAATCCTTTAATTCTCTGCTGATAGATATAGGTTTTATCTCTTCTTACATCTACATATAAATAGACATCAGGATTATGAACATCTACCTTAAGAACCTTACACCCCTTTAGTACTGCTCCACCAACTTGTTTTGCAATATCCGGAGATTTAACAGGAAAATTTTTGTCAGCTCTTTTGGCATCCACCTTAAAAGTTTTAACTCCCTGTTCATCAATAAGCTTTAACATGTATTCAACTGAAGCTTCATAAATATCTTCCATATTTGATTCAAGTTCAACTGCAGGGCTAATAGAAGCCACTCCAAACACTTTGGATATTTCTTTAATTACTAAATTCTTATCTAAATCTTTTGGAGTTCTAACAAAAATCAAACCTTCGTGTCTATTAACCTTAACATTGTCATACTTCCTAAGAAGCTTTCTAATTCTTTCAACAAGCATTCTTTCAAAGTAAGGTTTGTTCTGACCTTTTAATGCAACCTCGCCAGCTCTTACAATATATACATTTTTATCTTCCATTATTTTCTCCCTATCTAAAACTACCAAGCAATCTAAATCTATCAACTGCCAATTTAACTTTATCTATTACATAATCCATATCTTCAATAGTATTAAACTTGTTCAAGCTAAACCTAATAGCACTATCAATTGCCTTATGATCTAGCCCCATAGCACCAAGTACATGGCTGCCACCCTTCTTATTAGAAGAACACGCAGATCCAGAAGATACATAAATTCCATCTTGCTCCAAAGTATGAAGAATGACTTCACTGCGAGTCCCCAAAAACGAAACATTTAAAACAGTATCCACACTATTTTCTGGAGTATTAACCACAATATCCTTAATTTGATCAACCAAACCGGCCTTCAAATACGCCTTAACTGCCTTAGTATCACCTTTAACCTTAGATAATTCAGCGGCAAGGCCAAACCCTGCTATAGCCGGAACATTTTCCGTACCTGACCTAAGCCCTTTTTCCTGTCCGCCTCCAATAATCAAAGGTTTGAAATTTAATCCCTTCTTAATATAAAGGGCACCAATACCCTTAGGACCATGAATCTTATGTCCACTAACACTAATAAGATCTACCTTAGGAACACTCATCTTGCCAAAAGCTTGAACTGCATCAGTATGAAAAATCGAATTTCCTCTATTTCTATACATCTCTTCAATATTCATAATTGTACCAACTTCATTATTAACAGTCATAATGGTTGTCAAAATAGTATCCTCTGTGACAGCATTTTTATAATCATCAATGTTCACATTACAATACTTATCCACTGGCAAGTAAATAACTTGAAATCCCATCTTTTCTAATTTAGCAAGAGGCTCTAAAACAGCAGGATGTTCAACCTGAGTTGTAATTATTCTCTTACCATATCTCTTCCTTGATTCAGCTACAGAAAATAACGCAGAATTATCGCTTTCAGTCCCTCCAGAAGTAAACAAAATTTCTTCTGGCCTTGCAAAAAGCTCTCCTGCCATTTGTTCTCTTGCGGTTTTTATTCTCTTCTCCGCAGCTATACCTATTCTATGTAAAGAAGAAGGATTTCCAAAATCTTCTTCCATTATATTCATCATCAATTTAGTTACTTCATCATACTGTCTTGTTGTTGAACTATTATCCAAATAGACCATTCTTGATTCCTTCACTATTATTCCCCTTTATTTAAAACATATTTACAAGTCTGAAAAACACTTTCGTGTTTAACAGCTTTAACATCAAATTTCATTATATCAAACACAAATTGCATAATAACACTCATACCAAACATGCACAAAACTGTACCTATGCCAATTTTAGCTCCCATTAGCCAACCAATAATCATAACCGAGGTTTCCAAAATACCTTTGATAACTCCAATTGGAAAATGATCAATTTTCTTGCCTAAAGCAACCATAAGTGAATCCCTAGGACCACACCCAAGACCGGGTTTAATGTAATAATAACAGCCAAAACTCAAAACCACCTGACCAATTAACATAACCAGAAGTCCCATAAAAAAGTTTTCTTGCATAGGTAGTATATCAAAGTGATTAAACACGTCAACTATTTTACCAATAATAACAGCATTTAAAATACTAATTATTCCAATCTTCTCACCAACTATAACGTCAATAACAAGTACTGCAACACTAATAATCAAAACAGCATCACCATAGAGCATTCCCGTCTTCATTGAAACTCCAATTGCAAGAGCATCCCATGGTGCTAATCCAATATTAGCTTGAATTAAAAAATATATACCAACTGCACATAAGAACAGTCCAAAATTACCAATTAAAAATTTTTTTACGTAATTCATTTATTCTCCATTTTAAAAGGGTAGCAATTAAGCCACCCTTTTATTTTAACATTTATTTTGCGTAATCTACAGCTCTTGTCTCTCTTACAATGTTTACTTTAATCTGGCCTGGGTAATTTAATTCAGCTTCAATTTTCTTTGAAATCTCTCTAGCCAAATATGCCATTTCATCATCCTTAACCTGATCAGGTTTAGCGATAATTCTAATTTCTCTACCTGCCTGAATAGCAAATGATTTATCAACTCCTGGTGTAGTGTTAGCAATTTCTTCTAGCGCTTCTAGTCTCTTAATATAAGTTTCTAGAGTTTCTCTTCTAGCTCCTGGTCTAGCTGCAGATAGTGCATCAGCAGCAGCAATTAAAACTGCTTCCATTGAAGTTGGTTCATAATCGCCATGATGAGATTTCATCGCATCGATAATTTCCTGAGGTTCTTTATATTTCTTTAGAACCTCCATACCAATTTCAACGTGAGTTCCTTCTCTTTCATGGTCTAAAGCCTTACCAATGTCATGAAGTAGTCCAGCTCTCTTAGCTAAAGTTGCATCCATTCCAAGTTCGTTTGCCATTAAGCCTGCTAATTCTGCTACTTCTTCAGAATGCTTTAATACATTCTGTCCATAAGAAGTTCTAAACTTAAGTCTACCAAGAAGTTTAACTAATTCTGGATGTAAGTTATGAACGCCAACATCAAATGTTACCTGTTCACCTGCATCCTTAATAATTTGTTTAAGCTCTCTTTCAGATTTGTTAACCATCTCTTCAATTCTTGCAGGATGGATTCTTCCATCTGTAATTAATTTTTCAAGAGTTAGTTTGGCAACCTCTCTTCTAATTGGATCAAATCCTGATAAAATTACTGCTTCCGGTGTATCGTCGATAATCAACTCAATACCTGTAGCTGTTTCAATAGCTCTGATATTTCTACCCTCTCTACCGATAATTCTACCTTTCATTTCTTCATTAGGTAATGCTACAACTGATACAGTACTTTCTGTAACATGGTCAGCTGCACATCTTTGAATTGCACCAATAATGATTTCTTTCGCTTTTTTATCAGCTTCTTCTTTGGCCCTAGCCTCAGTTTCCTTAATCATTAATGAAGCTTCAACCTTAATATCACTTTCAATACTTGCTAGTAATATATCCTTTGCCTCTTCCTTAGTGTACCCTGAGATTTTCTCAAGTTCCTCCACCTGTTTCTGATGTAGTTCTTCTAATGATTTTTTCTTTTTTAAGATATCGTCTTCTTTGTCTGTAATGCTTTGTTCTTTTCTTTCAATGTTTTCTAATTTACGATCGATACTTTCTTCCTTTTGAATCAATCTATTTTCAGCCTTAGTGATTTCATTTCTTCTTTCTTTGATTTCTCTTTCGGCTTCATTTTTCAGCTTCAAAGCTTCTTCTTTAGCTTCTAATTTAATTTCTTTTTTAATAGTTTCTGATTTATTCTCAGCATCTAATATTAAATTCTTTGCTTTTAATTCCGCGCTGCCTATTGCTTTTTCTCCAATTGATTTACGCATAACGTATCCAACAAGACACCCTACAGCAACAGCGACAACAACAAGAATTACTGTTATTGCTATATTCATATAGTCCTCCTTTCTATGGTCATATTAACTTTTAAATATATTATATATTTTAAAATAGACAAATTTTGCATTACTTGTGATTATAACTTGATATAATCACACTACAATATTATAATGGTTTCTATACAAATATGTCAATAGACTGAAGGAGAAAGAATGAACTATTTTAATAAACTTTTCAAAAATGTAAGCAAACCCCTTTTATTTTTGCCCATAGTATTCGCTATAATAAGTATAACTATGATGTTTTCTACATCATATGACAATGGTATAGTGTTTTCTAGAACTGTTTTAGTTCAGACTATAGCGTATGTTTTAGGATTTATAGCTGTTTTCGTTATAATACACATGGATTATAGTAACCTTGCATTGTGGTCTAAGTATTTATATATTTTCTCAATACTATTTTTGCTAACACCTTGGATACCAGGGTTAGGCTATGAACAATTTGGAGCAAGGTCTTGGATTAACTTAGGAATTACAACCTTCCAACCATCAGAAATAGTTAAAATAACCTTTGTAATTTTAACTGCCAATTACTTTAGTGTTCACGATCACGAACTGATAAATTTAAAAGGATTCTTTAAATCTGTGGCATATGCTGCACCAATAATATTAATTGTATTAAAAGAAGACTTCGGTAGTGCTGCAGTATTTGTTGGTATGTGGATCTCAATGGTTCTCTTTGCCGGAGTTAAAAGAAAAATGTTTGCTAAAATATGTGGAGTAGGCGCCTTATGTATGCCTATAGCTTACAAGTTTTTGGATCCTTATCAGCAACAACGTATTACAGCATTTCTTTATCCAGAAAACTTAACAATTAACGCAAACTACCAAGTATGGCATTCAAAAGTTGCTATTGGTTCTGGCGGATTTTTTGGTAAAGGACTATTTCAAGGTACCCAAAAGGATTTAGACTTCTTACCTGTAATGAACTCGGACTTTATCTTTGCAGTAATATGTGAGGAATTAGGATTCATTGGTGGAGCAGGATTAATCGCCCTATTCAGTTGGTTTATTTTTTCAACAACTAAGGTGGCCTTTGATTCAAAAGATAAATTAGGTGGACTTATTGTTATGGGATTTACGGGAATGTTTCTATTCCAAATACTTGAGAACATTGCTATGACCATGGGATTTATGCCTGTAACAGGTATTACTCTTCCATTTATTAGCTATGGTGGTTCATCAGTTATTTCAAATATGATTGCTGTTGGTTTTATAATAAACGTAGCAATTAATACTAGAGGCGTAGCTTTCATTAAACAGTAGGAGTAAATATGGTCTATATACACTTAGCAACAGGCTTCGAAGAAGTCGAAGCAATAACAACTTGTGATTACTTAAGAAGAGCCGGAATAAAAACTAAATTAGTTTCTATAGAAGGAGCAAAAGTCCGAGGCGCTCATAATATTGCCATTGATGCAGATTTATTATTTAATGAGGCTGACTATAACCTGTGTCAAGCTATTGTTCTCCCAGGAGGATTACCTGGAACAACAAATTTAATGGCACACCAAGATCTTAGAAATGAAATATTAAAAGCTAATAAACAAGGCAAATTAATTTGTGCCATTTGTGCAGCTCCAATGATATTAGGGGACCTAGGAATCATTAATGGTAAAACCGTTACAATATACCCCGGATTAGATGAAAAACTAACAGGAGCTCATTATGAAGATTCTGTGGCTATTAGAGATGGTAACATTATAACATCACGAGGCCCTGCCACTGCAGTTGACTTCGCATTGAAAATTATAGAAGCAATCAAAGACAATAAAGCATCAGAAGAAATTAAAAAGGATATAACATTGTATTAAAAAATGGCCCTAGGGCCATTTTTTATTTCTCATATAGATAAGTATATTCATTTTTACCTTCATATTTACTTATGTAAGTAACTTCTATTTCATTGTACTCATTTTCAATATGGTGAGAATATTCATCTGTAATGTATTTTGTACCAAATGCATTCTTTATTATTTTTATAATTTCTTTCTTATCTGTTATCACTTTGTTTTTTTCTACTAATACTATTTGAGATAGTTTGTTGTTTTCTGATAGCAACTTAGAAAGATATAAACCCTTTGATTCAAGAAAAGCAAGTGTATTTTTGTCGCTTAACTTTATTCCTAATTCAAGAACATTTTTTTCCGCACCTAAGACTACATGGCTTATTGATTTGGATAATTGTTCTTCATATGTTCTCTTTTGAAAATCTCGATTCAAGGCATTAATTAAAGTCTTCTTATCTTCTTCATTAAAAGTAATATAACTTTCAAATTGACCTCCTACTGAGGCATTTGCGAAAAATTTCTTTTGAATGTTACTAATACTATATTTTTCTTTAAATTCTTTAGACTCATATATGTTCTTTAAATTTGACGAATTCTTATCAAAGCCAATTTCCATCATATAAGCTCGTTCTTTTACTTTATCATTTTTTAATAAATAAGAAATTTTATCTTTATATATTTGGTCTTGAGAATTTTGGCCAATATTTATCATACTTTTGTGGAAGCCAAGGTAATTATCAATAACATCTTTGGAAGAAAGGCCTTTATAACTACCATAAAAATTTCTCAAATCAAATCTACCTATATCGTCGTTAAAATAGTTAGCAACAAGGGAAACATCTACACTAGAAATTTCATCTACCTTAGGAACGCTTTTTTCATAACCTGTAATATCAAATGCAAAAGCGCTTACTAGCAAAATCATAACCAATGCCGTAACCACTCCATCCCTTAATGTTTTTGCACTAATAACTTTAGTGGTTTTGTCTATTATTATTTTAGTTAAAAGGAAAGTAAATATTCCTCCTATTATCATAGCCAAATAAAACTTATAAGTTGGCAATGCTGTTTGATCTATAAACAAAATCCCAAAAGCAGTCATACCCATAAATGTAATAAATACAGTAAACAATGGTTTGACCATTTTAAATGTTATTGACTCGCCTATTCTTTCAAGTTTAATCTTTTGATATAGAATTTTAGTTATTGCCAAAAGTACAATTCCAACTGCAATATATATTCCTAATAATTTAATATGATCACTTGTAAAGGAATAATTAAACTCCCTAAACAATATTTCTGAAACAGGTGAAAATATTGAAGAATACTGGTATATATCTTTTGATAAAGAGAACCCATGTAAGAAAGTTTGTCCATAAATCATTGAAAATGCAACTATTGCTGATAAAAAAACATTTAAGAAGCAAGATACAAAGGCATGCATTAATACATTACCAGTAACCACTCCAGCTAAAACACCTACTATGTATGCAAATATTGCTGCAATTAAAGTCTCAATTGACCAGAAAAATGCAAGTTCAATGGGAAGTAAAAATCCAATTATTATTCCAATTATTACAATAGGTATAACCAGAAGAACTACTCCTGAAATGAAATAACTATTAAACACTCTAACTCTATCATATGGTTCAGAATGAATTGCAGTTACACTTGCTTCCTTATGTAAGTATGAGTAAACTAATACTACAGTTAGTATTGGAAAAATCATTAAGTATCCAACTGTTCCTATACTATTGTTAAAAACTATTTGTTTAATTCCTTCTGTTTTCAGTGTGTATGCACTTTCATCATATACTAAACCTGGAAATATTATTGTCATAAACAAGAATAAAAATCCAAAGGCAGAAATAGGTAAATATCTTCTTATGGTTGTCTTAACCATAGTTTTATTAACTCTAAATAAGGATGTCATTCTTATCACCCCCTATTTCATAAATGAATATTTCTTCTAAGGTAAGAGGTAGTATATCCTTAATTACCGGTCTCGTTCTATCAATTGCTTCAGATATTTCTCTAATATCCCCTCTTACAATAATTACTTCAACTGAACCACGTTTTTCCCTATGTAATATATTTAGCATTTTAAGAACATTAGGCATTTCTTCCTGATATGCTAACTGAATTTTATGTACATCAGATTTAAGACTATCTAAATTTCTTTCTATTTTCATTTTACCATTGCTCATTATTCCAATGGTATCACATACGCTTTCCATTTCTTTTAAATTATGACTTGAAACAAGTACTGACATTTCTCTATCTGCTACATCACTCATAATATACTTCCACACTTTTCTTCTTACAATTGGATCTAATCCGTCAATTGGTTCATCTAATATGAGGTACTCCGGCATAGTTGACATTGTTAGTATAAAAGCCATTTGCTTCTTCATCCCTTTAGATAGTTTAACTAACCCCTTATCTTCATCTGCGTTAAACTCAGCAACCATTTCATTATATCTATCATCTGACCAGCTTTGATAGATTCCTTTATAATATTCCTTCATTTGTTTAAGATTATATCCAAAGAAAAAATAAAGATCGTCTGGAATATATCCTAGCTTGCTCTTCACACTTTCATTTTCATAAACGTCTTTAGAATCAATAAAGACCGCACCTGTATCACTTTTAAGAATCCCTACTATATGCTTGATAATTGTAGTCTTACCTGCACCATTAGTACCAACTAATCCATATATAGAGCCTTTATTTATATTAAGATTTATATTATCTAACATAAAATTAGAATTATCAAAACTTTTATTTAAATCTTTAACTACAATCATTTTAGGCCTCCCCTCTTACTTAATATTTCATTTACAATTTCCCTAATTTTTTCTACAGAAAACCCTAAATAATATAACTTATTTAAATTGTCTTCTAATCTTTTTCTAATATCATCCACTTTATATGTATCCACTATTCCTTCGTACTCATCAGAAACAAAAGTTCCCTTGCCTTTAGAGGTATAGATATACTTCTGCTCTTCAAGCTGCTTATAGGCTTTTTGTACAGTATTAGGGTTAACCGTTAACTCTCTAGAAAGCTCACGAACTGAAGGCAACTTATTATTTGTCTTTAAAACATTACACACAATTAATTCTTTATAATTATCTATTATTTGGTCACAAATTGACTTATGACTTCTTTGATCTATTTCAAACATAGCTCCTCCTTTCTTGTATATAGTGTACTACTACACATAGTACACTGTCAATAAAATATTTGTCAATACTATTAATTAAAAAAATCTGAATGCAGACCTATCCACATTCAGATTATTCGATTATACTCTAGCCATTTATTTGACCTAAAGATTCTTATTTATTTTTCTCTTGTTATAGGAATCTGCTGCTGCTGTAAATAACACGTCTGTTGATGAGTTTAGACCTGTTTCGCAAGAGTCCTGAATTACTCCTACAATAAATCCTACACCTACTACCTGCATTGCAATGTCATTTGGAATTCCAAATAAACTACATGCTAACGGAATAAGTAATAATGAACCTCCGGCAACTCCAGATGCTCCACATGCACTTACTGTTGCAAGTACACTTAATACTACCGCTGTTGGGAAGTCAACCTGAATTCCTAATGTATTTGTTGCTGCTAATGTTAGGATTGCAATTGTAATTGCCGCACCAGCCATATTAATTGTAGCTCCTAGTGGAATTGAAATTGAATATGTATCTTTATCTAGACCTAATCTTTCGCAAAGTCCCATGTTCACTGGAATATTAGCAGCTGAACTTCTTGTGAAGAAGGCTGTAATTCCACTATCTTTTAGACATTTTAATACTAATGGATATGGATTTTTACGAATCATTATAAATACGATAATTGGGTTAACAATTAAGGCTACAAATGCCATTGTTCCAACCAATAATAAAATTAACTGTCCATACTTCCCTAAGCTTGAAATTCCACTTGTTGAGATTGCATCAAATACTAGTCCCATAACCCCAAGTGGAGCAAATTTAATTACCCATTTAACAAGCTGTGATACAGCATTTGATACATCTGTAATCATATTTCTTGTTGTATCTGTTGCCATTTTAAGAGCTAATCCTAATAGAATAGCCCATGTTAGTATCCCAACGTAGTTGGCATTCACAAGTGCATTTACTGGGTTATCTACAATTTGGAACACTAAACCTTTGATTACTTCTACAAGCCCGCTAGGTGGTGCAATGTCTCCCGCTCCTGATGTTAAGATCAAGTCTACTTTGAAGATGAAACTTGCAACTACAGCTGATAATCCAGCTAAAAATGTTCCAACAATATAAAGTGCAATAATCGTTTTTAAG
This sequence comes from Anaerovoracaceae bacterium, assembly GCA_036646055.1. Classification (GTDB taxonomy): domain Bacteria; phylum Bacillota; class Clostridia; order Peptostreptococcales; family Anaerovoracaceae; genus JAVWMQ01. The sequence goes on from JAVXMY010000004.1 coordinate 194,756, forward strand.
TTTGTCTTTTGACCCTTTTTGTGCTGTGAAATCGCAGCCATTACTAAGAAGAAGACTAGAATTGGCGCTACTGCTTTTAGAGCCCCTACAAATAACTGTCCAAGAATTCCTATTCCAGCTACATGGGTTGGAACTGTAACAGCAAGAAGAATACCTATTGCTAGACCAATAATAATCTGCTTAACTAAGCTTATTTTGTTCCAAGCTTTTAAAATTTTCATTTTTACCTCCTGAAAATAACTATTTTAGATAAGAATCAATTCGATCCTTAACATTTTGCTTAAGATTACCGAAATAAAATTCGTAATCATGTGTATGATAAACCCCTAGGGGGAACCATTTATGCTTATACTTTTGTGCATCTGCTGTGTGACAAATCACAGTGCCTCGTTCTTCATCTATTGAAGCATCTTTAGTACCTGGCTTCTTAACAGTGTAATGGCCATTTTCATTCATTATTAACTCACCAAGATTTTCTCTATATGAAGCTCTCACATCATCTCTTCTCCAATTTATTGGATTAATAGCAATTGTGTTTTTGCGAATAATAAGAGATTCTTTAGGAGAAAACTCCGCCTCAGTGTTGTATGAAACAATTACACCAGTATCAAATGCGTTTTTTGCAAATTTAAGATGTTTGTTTTCTTTTAAATACTCGCTAGTAATGGAGGAACCTACAACATAGGCAACAATCATTCTTTTGTATACTTTAGGGTTTTCCTTCATATATCTAGCAAGTAATAATCTAAGAAGTGCTGAACCCTGAGAATGCCCTGCTAATATATACGGTCTACCATTATTGAAATGTTCAATAAAGTATTCAAATGAAGCTAGTACATCTGCATAGGTAATTTCATCAACTAATTTATCTACAATTTCTTTAGGTCTTGTTAATCCATAGGTTGCATCCATTTGTCTATAAAAAGGCGCATAAATATTACAATCTTCTTTAAAAACAAGTGAGTGAGATTCATAAATCTTCTCTGCATTCTTCCTCATTTGTTTATTTGATATTTCTGAATAAAGAGGTTCATCTTCAGATTTCCTACTCCACGTTGTTGGATAAAGATAAAACACATCAACTGGTTTGTTACGATCACTTGGCAAATTAAGCCACGAGTCCTTTTTTGAATAATCTGTAATCATATAATCACCTCCGACTTATATATTATCTATGATTTGTATACAAATTTCAAGTATTTTTTGTTCAACGTAAACATTTTTCCTAATATTTCTTATATTTAAACTGTCAAAAAATAAAACAAGCAGGGCGGCCCCTACTTGTTTTAGCACGATTATTAATTTTTTTAACTAACATTTTATCGAACATCATTATGAATACATTATATAATGCCTCAATGTTATAGGTTGCAAACTTGTATACTAGTTCACAACTCATAAAACAATTATACCATTTTTAGTTCAAATGTCAATGTTTTTTTGATTAATACACAATTTATTTCTTACAATTCTTTTTCAAAACATCTTAAATTTTCTTTAATAAAGCCTTGAAAAAAGAACTCCTCTACTCCAGATATTCTATATCCAAGTTTAATGTACATATTAGTTGCTGCCATATTATGTTCATAGGTATCAAATCTCATAACCTTGCATCCTTGATTTCTAAAGTAATCTTCAGAAAACTTAACAATTTTACTAGCATAACCTTTGCCAAAGTATTTAGGATCCATACATAGAGTATGAATAACGCCAACTTCATTATCTTTAGCTTTAAACAACCACTTAAATTTGCTGTATTCAGGAAGTTGTTCATTATTTAAAACAACGCTTCCAATAATTTCATCATTTACTTCAGCTACAAACAATTCATTTGCTGCAAGTTTTTCTTCTGCATTTTTTAGGCTAGGATACACTCCTCTTTGCCAGTTTGTACTAGAGCCATTTTTATTTTCATAGTCAAATAAGTTGTTATAAATATCGTTTATCCTATTTAGATCTTTCTCCTCTGCTTTTCTTACTATCATTTAAATTCCTCTATAAATTTTTAAGTTCTGTCAAATATTTTTCTACTGGAACACCATTTAATTTATCTATATTGTAAGCATTTTCATCAACCATTAATCTAACAAATTTCATAGCTTTCGCAACACTTTCCTTTAAACTTACCTTGTTTAAGTATTCTCCAATTATCACTGAAGAAAATATATCTCCCGTTCCAGGAAAAAACACAGGTACCATTTCAAAGGGTATTTCAAAGTATTCATCTTCCGTATGTGAATATCCAAGCACATAGTTTGTCCCTGAGTCTTTATCAACTAAACTTGATATTACAACACTTTTAGATCCATTTTTTCTCAAAGCGTCTATCATCTCCATTGCTTCTGCCTTAGTAACTTTGGAACTACCAACATTTAATCCTGTCAAAAATGTCGCTTCTGTATAGTTTGGCAAAAGTATGTCTGCATTCTTCGCTAAATTTCTCATATGAACTATGGTTTCTTCAGGTACTCCATTATATAGCTTCCCTTCGTCTCCCATAATAGGATCTACAATTAGCAATGCATCCTTATGTTCTAAAACAAAGTCATTTATAATTTCAACCTGTTTATCTGACGCAATAAATCCTGTAGTTATACAGTCAAATTCAAATCCTAGTTGTCTCCATATATCCACAGTTTGTTTCATATAGTCAGTTGTATCCATTATACAAAACTTACCATAATCAAGTGTGTTTGATATTAAAGCCGTAGGCAAATTATAAGTTACACATTCATAACTTGATAACACAGGCATCATAGCAGATAATGCAACCTTACCATACCCTGCAACATCGTTTACAAGCAAAACATTTTTGTTCATATTTATCCCTTTCTTTGACAGATACCTCATTATTATAACATATTTTAAAAACTTTCATAGCAAAAAAAGCACTACAATGAGCGCTTTTTTCTCTATTATCTAAAACTATTTTCTAAATATCAAGAACTACAACCTGCCATGGAATAAATTTACCACTTGCCTGAAGAGCTGATTTAACAGCGTTTTCCATTCCTCCACAGCAAGGAACTGACATTCTAACAACTGTAACACTTTTAATATCGTTTAACTTAATTATTTCAGTTAGTTTTTCAGCATAATCTATTTGGTCTAATTTGGTGCAACCGATTAAAGTCACTCTCCCCTTCATAAACCTATTGTGAAAATCACCGCAAGAATAAGCTGTACAATCTGCCGCAATTAATAGGTCTGCCCCATTAAAATAATCAGCCTTAAGTGGTGCAAGTTTAATCTGAACTGGCCACTGAGTTAATTCTGAAGGTGCTCCACTATTATCAGCACTAATAGGTGTTGCTGCCTTAGCGGCAATATTCTTTTTAACCGCTTCCTCATCATAAGCAGCCGCTTCTCTTTCTACAAAGGTAATTGCGCCTGTAGGACATGTTGGCAAACAATCTCCAAGACCATCACAGTAGTCGTCTCTAATAAGCTTAGCCTTGCCATCAATCATTGCAATAGCATTTTCATGACATGCATTAGCGCAAGCTCCACATCCGTTACATTTTTCTTCGTTTATTTCAATTATTTTTCTAATCATTTTAATCTCCTTTTGACAATTCACTTGAACTTATGAATTAATTATAGTATTATGTCCCTACAATGTCCGTTGTTTTTACAACCAAAGGAAAAGTTATGAAAAATATTTTAAAAAAATCCATTCTATTTAAAGATATAGAAATTAGCCTATTGGATTCAATGCTCACATGCCTAGGGCCTATACAAAAAAACTTCAGTAAGAATCAAACAATTTTAGGTTTTGGGGAAAAAACCTCTCACCTTGGTATTGTTTTGTCAGGAGAAGTCCACATTATCAAAGATGATTTTTGGGGAAACGAGAGTATTTTAACCCAACTTGGTCCTGGAGATATATTTGGTGAAACCTATGCTGCTTTAAAAAACAAACCTTTAGAGGTTAACGTTGTTTCTAAAACAGATACTAAAATTTTGTTTATTAATATAGATAAAATTCTAAACCAGTGTTCAAACACATGTAGTCATCATCTTGAATTAACAACAAATTTCTTACAATTACTTGCAAGAAAAAACATTATGTTAACAAGAAAAATAACCCATTTAACCCAAAGAACTACAAGGAAAAAGCTCTTAAGTTACCTATCTTCTGTTTCTCTAGAAGCATCAAGTAATAGTTTTGAAATTCCCTTTAATAGACAACAGCTAGCTGACTATTTAGCAGTGGACAGAAGTGCTCTTTCTTATCAATTGTCTCTTCTTAAAAGAGATGGAGTTCTTTCTTATAACAAAAACAAATTTATATTGTATTAAAAAAAGAGGTTTACACCTCTTTTTTCTATTAATTATCGTTTTGTAACATACTTACAATTGGAGGAACAACCTGTTTCTTTCTTGAAACAACACCCTCTAATATGTATTTGCCATTAACTTTTTCAACATCAAAGGCTTGATTAATTAGTGATTCAGCATGATCTCCATAACAAACTAGTTCTGAAGATGAATTCATAATATCTGTTAATAAGAAGAATACCATACTTACACCCTTCTTACCGTATTCACTTGGCATATATTCTGTAATACGCTGTTTAACTAGTTCTAGTTCTTCCTTATCCATTGAACTTATTTGACCTATTCCAAATGTTGTTTCGCCAATGTTAAATCTCTTATAGTCTTGTAGGAAGATTTCTTCAGGCGTCTTGTTTACTAAGTCACTACCTGCCTTAAACATTGCTATTGCGTGTTTTTCGATTTCTATATCAGCAATTAAAGCTAATGCGCCTGCTGCCATTTTGTCATGTAGTGTACATGTTGGAGATTTAAATAGCAATGTATCAGAAATTATTGCTGAACAAAGTAATCCTGCAATATTAGGGCTGATTTCTAGTCCTCTTTCAGTATAAATCTGATAAAGAATTGTTGCTGTACTTCCTACTGGCTGATTTCTAAAACCAATTGGATGTAAAGTTTCTAAAGTCCCTAATCTATGGTGGTCAACAATTTCAAGTATTTCAGCATCATCAATTCCATCAACTGCCTGGGATTTTTCATTGTGATCAACTAAAATAAGTTGCTTTTTGGTCATTCCCATCATATTTCTTCTTGAAACTGTACCGATATATTTTTTATGTTTATTAACTACTGGAAAAGCTCTATGTCTTGTAGTTTTCATAATTTCTTCAATATCTTCTGTGTAATCTTCAGTACTAAAAGAAATTAATCTCTGCGTACGCATTATATATTCTATTGGTACACTCTGATTAATTAAACGTGATACTGTATATGTATCTAAAGAAGTCTGTATGATTACTGAACCCTGTTTATTAGCTTTAGAAACCATTTCCTTCTTAGCGTGTCCATCAACACATATTATTACACAACCAGCCTTTAATTCAACAGCCTTCTCAAGAGTATCAGGTCTGTCTCCAATAATAACAAGGTCACCTTCCTCTAAGATTTCTCCTAATCTTTCGGGCATTGCAGCTCCAATGAAAATTTTGCCGTTTTCAAATATAGCATCTTCATTTCCAGAAACTATTTCCCCATTAATAGTTTCTGCAATTAGCTTAAAAGGTGTATTAGCCTTAGATAGAATTTTGTTATCGTTTTCGTCCATATATGACTCTGTAATATCATCTATAGTTAAAATACCTTCTAATATTTCTTCTTCATTGGTTATTGTTAATGTTACTGCCTCATTTTGTTTCATAAGACCCCATGCATCTTTAATGGATAAACTTTTGCTCACACTGGGAGTTTTACGAATTTCCATATCCTTTACCTGAGTTCCAACATAATCTATATATTCTGGCGCTTCTACACCAAAAGTCTTTAAAACATATTCTGTTTCTTCATTGATTTCTCCAGCTCTTTTTGCAACATAAATTTGCTCTTTAGACGTTCTATTTTTTATATCTGCAAAAGCAATTGCAGAGCAAATAGAGTCTGTATCTGGATTTTTGTGTCCAACTATATAAATTTCTTTTTCACTTATCATCAAATTCTCCTATTTAACTTTATCAATAAATTTATCTATTGCATCATAATATTCTTCAGCTAGAAGTTTTCTTGGCCAAAGTGTTGCAACGAAAGATGTTCTTATTTCAGATTTAACTAGTTCTGGAGTAGTCATATAATGGTCTGTATCTTCAATAAACGTAGTGTCTAATAAATCTTCACTTACTCCTTTTTTGTAAATTTTAAGTGTGTTTTTACTATCTACACTTGCATCCTTATCACCAACTATTAATTTTACAGGGCTATAATAATTTACAAGTTGATCTGAAACGTCTTCTTTAAAATTAAGATACTTATATGTCCATCTAACTTCTGGTAATGCCCTTTCCTTTCCTGCAGCTTTTTTGTAATCTTCATAATTATCATTTGCAGCAAAAAGTTCAGCAGATTCATCAAAATCTTTTAATAGCTTCTCTTTTTCTTTTTTGGAATCCTTAGCTTTATCGCTTCTGACTGCTAAACTGTATTTAGTGTCTTCAATCCAATTGTTTGAAGGGGCAACTAATATGTTATAATCTATTTCCTTGGTTTTTTTTGATACCTTTGGTAGTACCCATCCAGCCTGTTGGAAACCAATAAGTCCAATTTTATCACCATTTATTTCTGGTTGTTTCTTCGCAAATTTAATAGCATCTATCACTTCATCAGCTCTATCGTCCATTGACTGAGTTTGCCAATCTCCTTCAGTCTTTTTAACTCCTGGTTTGTTCCAAGATAAACAAGCATATCCCTTATCTGCCATTTTCTCCATTAAGGGTTCATACTGACCAGCATTAGTCATCTTAGTAGGTCCATCACCATTAACAAAAACTAATAAAGGCAAATTACCATTATTATCTTTTGGTGTTGTTAAGATACCCTCTATAGTCCCTTGATTAGATTCAAATTGAATATCCCTAGATTCAAATGAATAGTGATTCCCTATAATCCTGATACCAACTAATACCACAACAATTATTAATACTACAATAAAAAAGTTTTTATATTTTTTCAACATTATTTTTTCCTTATACCTTTGAAAGTGATTGCTTCCCGAATCTAAATTATATCAAATTATACCTTATTTATCAATAAAAAAAGTATGGTTCCACAATAAATGTTCCAATAAATTCTTTACCCTACTATTTATTATAAAGTAAAAAAAGAATAAGCCGAAGCTTATTCTTTTTTATAGTTATTTTTCTAGACTAT
>JAVXMY010000005.1:0-144781 GCA_036646055.1 Anaerovoracaceae bacterium
ATAGTCTAGAAAAATAACTATAAAAAAGAATAAGCTTCGGCTTATTCTTTTTTTAAACTATTGACTCGAGCATAACTCTATAGTTTAATCTATATATAGAAAAGAGGTAAGACAAAAATGACATTAGAAGGTAAATCCCTTAAACATGATTTTTTTAAATTTATAATTCCATCTATGATTGCCCAAATTGTTTATTCATTATATTCTATGGTAGATGGTTTATTTGTTTCTATAGGAGTTAATGAAACGGCTTTAGCAGCAATAAATATTTCAATGCCATTTCTTATGTTTTTATTTGCAATTGCATTGATTTTTTCAGTGGGATCATCAACTATTATTGCTATGAAACTAGGAGAAGGTAATAGGGAAGAAGCAAATAAGATGTATTCTCAAAACCTTGTATCAATAGTTTTGGTAGGACTTTGTTTAAGTGTAATAGTGATTCTTTTTAATGATCAGATAGCTCTTTTTTTAGGTGCTACTGAGAGTACTATGGAATATGTAAAAACATATATTACGACAATTGCAGCTTTTGCTGTGTTTTTCATTGCATCATACTCCTTTGAAGTTTTAATTAAAACCGATGGTTATCCAACGAAGGCTACAATTATTGTTTCAATGGGAGTAGTTTTAAATTGTATATTGGACTATATATTTGTAATAGCTTTACACAAAGGTGTTTTTGGAGCTGCTATTGCAACTGGGATATCACAGGTTATAGTAATTGGACTATATTTACATCATTTCCTTGGATCAAAAACCAAGATGAAAGTAATTCCATTTAAGTTTAGTAGAGGAAATCTAAGTAGAACTATAAGAATAGGCTTAGCATCAGGAATAACAGAATTATCTCCAGGTATAGTAATATTTTTATTTAATCATTCTATTTTAAAATATATAGGAGAAGATGGAATAGTTAGTTACACTATTATTGCATATATAAGTTCAATTTTGGTTTACGCAATAACAGGTGTTGCTCAAGGAATTCAACCACTAGTAAGTTATCATTATGGTGCTAATAGAATTGAATCCTGTAAGAAATTATTAAGATATGCTTTGGTATTTTCTTTAGTAGTTTCTTTTGCTACATTTGGAATTGTAAAAATTGCGGACGAGTTTATAGTAGGATTATTTATATCTGAAGAACTAGTTGATTTAAGAAACTATTCAATATATGCACTTGGAATATTTGCTTTATCATATTTTGTATTATGGTTTAATGTTGTTGTCTGTGGATATTTAACAGCTATAGAAAAAGTAAAGTCCTCTATAGCAATATCGCTAGGTAGAGGACTTGTATTTGTTGCATTAAGCTTAAATATATTAACATTAGTTATAGGTGGAGATGGAATTTGGTGGTCTGCTTTGACAACAGAAACACTGTGTTTATTCCTATCCATAATACTATTAAAAAGAACTAACCATCAATAGGTATTTGGATTTCGGTAACGAATTCATTTTCGTCTCCAGAATCGTATTCATCCACAATGTAAATTTCAAGTGGATTACCTATAGGCTTTAAGCCATTTAAGTCGATATAATCTAACAAAAGTTTCATAGAATCTTTCATTTTATCGTAAGAGCCTTTGTGAACTAATGACAGATATTTGCCTTTAGTAAGCATAGTGTCAAACTCGCTAGAACCATCAGGCAGAATATAAAATACCGACATAAAAGAACCATAACCCTTTTCTAAAACTTCGTCTAAGGAAGCAATAGCTCCAAGACTACAATTACTCAATACATAATTAGCTTCAGCGTGTTTATGCTGAAGCTTTTTTAGTGAATAGTCAACATCTTGATATCCTTTAATATCATCATTAAAAATTAAAATTTTTCTTTCTGGTAAGGACTTAATAACAACACCCTCTTGGTTGAGTAAATTTTTGTTACTTATTATATTGCCTTTCCTCATTTTTAATCTTTTCTTTAACATTTCAAGGTGGTTAATCTTATGGTTAATTCTATCAATTTGAGTATCAAGTAAAGAAATAGTATCTGCAACAGTAAAATATTTAAGGTGGTGACCAATCTCTTCCATTGAAAAACCGATAGTTCTTAAATCTCTAATAGTATTTAATTGTTGTATATGATTAATTGAATAGTATCTGTAACCGTTAGAACCCCGCTTAGGAGTGATTAACCCAAGATCTTCATAATACCTTAAGGCATCTATACTAATGCCATACAATTTGGCGATTTCACCGATTTTGTAATACTTCTCCATAAAGCACCTAATGTGAACAACTTCCTTCGTGTTGGTGGTTTGTGCAAACAGAACCAGTAGACTGAAGATTACCCTTTAGGAACTCTTCAACTACAGCTAATGCGTCTCCAGCAGCACCAGTAATTACTTTAACATTTCTTTCAGCAAAGATATCAATAGCTCCGCCTCCAATTCCGCCAGCAATTAAAACTTCAACGCCTTTGTCTGCTAAAAAGTTAGGTAAGAATCCTGGTTTGTGTCCTGGGTTAGGAATAAATTCTGAAGAAACAATCTTGTCTCCGTCAACTTCACAAATACAGAACTGCTCACAGTGTCCAAAGTGCTGTGCCACTTCTTTTTCCATACATGGTAGTGCAATTTTCATTTTTAAATCTCCTTTTAATTATTAAACATTAGTTTTATTAATTTATTGTATATCTCTTGCATACTTTTTTTTGCCTCGCAATCTAAAGATGCAATAGGGATAGCGTTATTAATAGCTTCTGGAATCTTAGAATCGTAAGGTATTTCACCTAAAAAGGTTAAATGGTTGGACTTACAATATTCTTTAATTTCATTAGCTTTTTCTATACATGTATCATACTTATTTATACATACATATGGTGTTATTTGAAAAAATCGCCCAGTGCTGATTATTCTTTTCATGTCAGATAATCCAGAAAGAGAGGGCTCTGCCACTATTAAAATAGCGTCTACAGCAGACATGGATGAAATAACAGGACATCCAATTCCAGGTGAACCATCAATAATTGCTAGTTCTTCATTGGAAATATTATCATTTAGTAAATTTTTTACTTCTGAAACAAGCTTCCCTGAATTGCCTCTGCCCATTTTTAATTTGGCTGTTGCAAAGGTAACTTGATGGTTTTTGTATAAGTATTTATCCCCTGCAATATCTGGAACTAGTTTAATTGCCTCGTTTGGACAAGAAATCACACAAACACCACAACCTTCACAAGAAAATTCATTGGTAATAGCCTTGTTATTCTCTAATAATAGGGCATCAAATTTACAGTTATTAATGCAAATACCACAGCCCATACATTTTGATGAATCAACCTGGCATTTACTTGAACCTACAAAAGGTGAATCCATAGAGGGTTCATTAAAGTTTTTAGTTAAGTGTAAGTTAGGGGCATCAACATCACAGTCGCAGTAAGCTTTTATTTGGCCAAAATCGATAAATGTTGATGTTACTGTAGTTTTACCAGTACCGCCTTTGCCACTTAATACTAGAAGTTTTTTCATATTGAAACCTCCATATTTATTTTAGCTATAATATCATTAAATAATATAGCTATTTCTTTTGAATTGTTACTAGAAATTTCCCCTGAAGCAGTGAGATTTGCAACTTTTTTAGAAAATGGTATTTCGCAAATAATATTAATAGAATTTGCTTTGGCAAAATTATGAATAAGGGTTTCATTTGGATTTGATTTGTTTAACACAATACTACATGGTTTATTCATTAGCTTTACCAAATCATATACCATTTCTAAATTGTGAAGACCAAAGACTGTAGGCTCTGCAACTAAAAGACAATAATCCACACCCTTAATGCTATCCATAACACTACAAGCGCTACCTGGTGGGCAGTCGATTATAACATTTTCACTTTGACAATTGGTAAGCATTTTGTCAATTATAGGAATACCACTTGCTTGTCCAATGTTTAAAATTCCAGTTAAAACAGTTACATTGCCTGCTTGTCCATGTTGGATAACACCTATTTCGAAGTCTTCCATTTGAATGGCATTGTCTTTACATACAATTTTGCAGCCTTCACAACTATGGCAAACTTCATCAAATAGTATTGGGGCCTTACCAATAAATGCTAAGGCATTAAACTGACAAAAGTCAACACATTTACGACAACCACTACAAAGATCCTTATTAAAAAAAGGGTGCTTCTTATAAACTGGTTCCTCTTTTATTAAATCTGGTTTAAAGAAAAGGTGACCATTAGGTTCTTCTACATCACAATCTATGTAAGTGGCATTGCCTGTTACATTTGCTAAATTAACAGATACAAAAGTTTTACCAGTACCACCCTTGCCGCTTAAAACAGCGATCTTCATTATTGGCCTCCGTGATTATGGAATCCTGGATGAATGTTTGTTAGAATTTCAAGTTTGTTTTCCTTAAAAGCAGTTATATTTTCCATAATTGGTTTCATTGTACTTTTGTATATTTTAATATTTGCAGCATCAAGTACATCAGAAGCATTTTGACCTAGTCTTTCTGTAATTAAGGCATCGGCTTTTTGGTCTACAATTGCTTGAGCAGCTTTAATACCAGCTCCTCCTGTTGCACTGTTAGCAGTGTTATCTAAGTAAGTCACTTCTAAAGTATCAGTATCAATAAATGCAAAGAACGGAGTTCTTCCAAAAGACATACAAATATCTGTGTTTAAGTCTTTTTTTTCTAAAGGGATTGCTATTTTCATTTTATTTCCTTCCTTTCATGGCAAGTTAATTTAGGGCAGGCTTTTGTACAAGTATCACATTTACATAAAAAATCATGGTTATCTGAGATCTGATAATCTCCGCCTTCAATTATTATATTGTGGCCTTCAACAATAGCCTTAGAAATTTTACGTCTAGCATCATTATAAATTTGCTGTACAGTAGTTCTTGCTATTTCCATGTTTTTGCTACATTCTTCTTGAGTATAATCCTTATAATCTATTAGTCTAATTGTTTCGTACTCTTCAACGGTCATTATAATATTATCACATTGTTGCGAGCCTGGTTTAGGGCCAAAACGTTTGATTGTTGGTAAGCCTCTAACTTTTCTACATTTTCTTGGTCTAGCCATAAGTTCCTCCTATTATCGACATATGTCACTTTTACCTTACTACAGTTATTGGCATATGTCAATAATAAAAAAAGAAAAAAGCTGTAGTTTTTATGGTATAATATAATGATGAATTTAAGGATTTAACTAGGAGGATGAAATGAAAGAATATTTATTAGAAAACATAGCAGAAGACAAAAGAGAACCTAGAGGCAACAGAAATTTTAGACTTGTTTTTTTTAGTATATACGATCAAAAAATAGCCTTAGGTGAACTTAAGTTTACTGAAATAGGAATGAACAAAGAGGACTTCACAAATATGTGTATTAATAAAGATTTTACATTACCAAGAGAAAAGATTATAGATTTAGCAATTAGACTAAAAATGACTAAAGAGCAGGCAATAGAACTTTTAGAGGCAGCGGGCTATTATTTTAAGGGATATATTAAGTAGAGGTGATTTCTATGAAGCAAGTAATTGAAATGCAAAGGAAATATTATAATTCTAATATTACTAAAGACATTAGTTTTAGAGAGGCACAATTAAAAAGGTTATATAATGCTATTAAGACAAATGCCAATGAGATTTATAATGGGCTAAAAATGGATTTAAACAAATCAGAAGAAGAAAGTTACCTAACAGAAATACAAATAACCATGCAGGAGCTTAGAAGCTTTATTAAGAATATAAATAAATGGAACAAAAAGACAAAGGTTAGAACTCCATTATCCCATGCTTTTGCAAAAAGTATGGTTTACAAGGAACCTTACGGAAATGTGTTGATTTTGGCTCCATGGAATTATCCCTTCCAATTGACAGTAGCACCATTGATAGGCGCAATTGCAGGAGGAAACTGTGTTACCCTTAAGACTTCAAGAAGTTGTCCTAATGTAAGTAATGTGATTAAGAAAATTATAACAGAAACATTTGATCCTAGATACATATACTATGTTCCTGAATTTGTTTCAAATGAAGAAATACTTGAACAAAAGTATGATCTTATATTTTTTACAGGTAGTCAAAATGGAGGCAGAAGTGTGTTAAGAGCGGCGAGCAATAACTTAACACCAGTAGTTTTAGAATTAGGTGGCAAAAGCCCATGTATTATAGATGAAACTGCAAACTTAGATTTAGCTGCAAAGAGAATTGCTTGGGGTAAATATTTAAATTCTGGACAGACATGTGTTGCGCCAGATTATATTTTGATAGAAGCCTCTATTAAAGATGAATTTATTAAGAAATTTAGAAAAGCTACCACCACTATGTATGGTGATGGTTTACTAAATGAGAACTATGTAAAAATTATAAATGAAAAAAGATTTAATACAATTATAGATTATATAAATAAGGAACCAAATAGAATTGGAGGCAGGTATTCTGAAGAGAATCTAAAGATAGAGCCAACTATTTTCCCTAATGCAACTTTTAATGATGACATTATGGGCGAAGAAATATTTGGGCCGATTATGCCAGTAATTGAATATACTAAACTGGACAGTATTATTACCAAAATCAAGGAAGACGGGAGGCCTCTTGCCTGCTACATGTTTAGTAGTAATAAAGATAATATAAATCGTATAATCAATGAGATTAATTTTGGTGGCGGATGTATTAACGATGTGATTATGCACGTAGCTAACGATAACTTGCCTTTTGGTGGAGTTGGTGCAAGTGGAATGGGCCAGTATCATGGTAGATATTCCTTTGATACATTTACTAGAAATAAGGCAATAGAATCAAGTTTTACATTAATTGATGTGCCCCTTAGATATCCACCATATTCAAAGAAGAAGTTTGATTTAATTAAAAAAATATTGAGATGAAGAAGGTAAGATGAAGAAGGTAATTATTGCAGAAAAACCATCAGTTGCAAGGAATATTTCTGATGCATACGGTATAAAAACTAAAAAAGATGGATATTATGAAGGAGAAAACCTACTTATCACTTGGGTATTTGGGCATTTGCTTCAGCTTTATGATGCAGTAGATTATGATTCTAAGATGAGCTCTTGGAAAATGGAAAACTTCCCATTTATACCTGAAGAATATAGTTATAAAGTTAAAACACAAAATGGAGATAGAACTAAAACTGATCTTGGTGCTCAAAAACAAATAGGAATAATTAAGACTTTAATTGAAAGAGATGATGTTGATGGTATTATATCTGCAACTGACTGGGATAGAGAAGGTCAGGTTATTGCAGATGAAATTTTTATGTACATAAATCCTAATAAACCGGTGTATAGACTTTTATTAAATGAATGGACTCAAGATGAAGTTATCAAGGGCATTGAAAGTGTAATATCCAATGATGAAATGAAACCTATGCATGATGCTGGCTTTGGTAGACAAATTGCCGATTGGTTAATAGGAATTAATTTAACATCAGTTGCAACTGTTAAATATAACAATACAGGAGACCGAAAGCTTCTTAATATTGGTAGAGTGTTACTGCCAACACTTAAGATTATATATGATAGAGATATGGAAATTGAAAACTTCAAAAGCTCTAAGTACTACAAGGTTTTAGCAAATGTTAAAAAAGATCAACATCTAGTTGAGAGTATATACTATGAAGATGATTCTGAAAAAATAGAAGATAAGGCTTATGCTGATGAAATTGAAACAATGATTAAGGATAAGCAGGTTGAAGTAATACACAAAGAAGTTGAAAGAAAGAAAGAAAAAGCTCCTTTGCTATTCAATTTATCGAATTTGCAAGGATATATTACAAGTAAATTTAAAGGTTTTACTTCAGATAAAGTTTTAAAAGTTGCACAAGAACTATATGAAAAGAAAATAATTACATACCCTAGAACGGCCAGTTCAGTTTTAGATGAAAGCTTAGTTGATAAAGCCAAAAAAGTATTAGAGGTTGTTAAAAAGGGATTGCCTTATGAAGATAAGATTGAATTTAAGGTAACTAAAAGGGTATTCGATAGTAAAAAAGTAGAGAGTCACTCTGCTATTATTCCAACTTATGTATTACCTAAGAGTATATCTGCCGATGAGAGAATAGTCTACGAAGCTATAAGAAACAGGTTTGTTGCGCAGTTTTTGCCAGAAGCTATAAGTGAAGAAACCAAGCTAACTATGAAGGTTTTAGACTGTCCTTGCAAAGGGCTTTTAATTGCCAAGGGTAAGGTTCAAATTGAAGAGGGCTTTAGGCTAGCAGAGAACATTAATTCTAAGGATACACAAATACCTAAGATAGAAAAGGGTGAGATACTTAATATTGAAGAGGCTAAAACTACAGAAGTGGTTAAGAAGCCACCTAAATACCATAATGAGAAGACATTGCTAAAGGTTATGGAAACTTGCGGTAAAAGTTTTGAAAATGAAGAGTCCGATGAAATGATGATGGCTATTCTTAGTGGATTTAGTATAGGGACACCAGCAACTAGAGCGGAAACAATTAAAAAACTTAAGGATGTTGGCTACATTGTTCAAAACAAAAAGTCACTTACTACTACGGATTTGGGCAAGATGATGGTTGAAACTTTTCCAGTTAGGGAATTGTTTGACCTTGAATATACAGGCAGATTGGAAAAGACATTATCCGATATTGAGAAGAAAAAGTTTGATCAAAAGGATTTCTTGGATATAATTCGTAACTTTACAACTCAGGCGGTTTCGGATATTAAAGAAGATACGGTATTTGCATCAAAGGTTATTTTGCCTGAAGATGTTGAGGTTATAGGAATATGTCCTGAGTGTGGAAATCCAATTATAGAATCTGATAAGGCTTTTGGATGTAGTAACTGGAGAAATGGTTGCCGCTATACTATATGGAAAAATGATAGTTTCATAGAAACTTTAGGTAAAAAAGTTTCTAAGGAAATGGTTAGACTGCTTTTGCAAAATGGCAAGGTGGGATTTCATGGGCTCAAAAGCAAAAAAGGCAATAAGTTTAGTGCTTACTTAAGATATGAGAAGGACTTAGAAAAAAATCAATACAGTTGGAAAATGGATTTTATATAAATCTAGTAATATTTCATAGGAAGTTTAGACGAAAGGTAGTAAGTAAAAATAATATTTGCTAAAATGATTAATATGGAAAATAGAATAATAATTATAGATGGAAACAGTTTAATAAACAGGGCATATTATGCAATGCAAAGACCAATGATTACAAAAGAGGGAATATACACTCAGGGGATTTATGGTTTTGTTAATATGCTTAAAAAGATAAATAGAGAATATGAGTCAGGATACATTGTAGTAACTTTTGACTTAAAGGCTCCGACTTTTAGACATAAGGAATACAGCGAATATAAGGCTGGGCGTAAAAAAATGCCCCCAGAACTTGCAATGCAGATGCCTATTTTAAAGGACCTTCTTAAGGCGATGAACATTAAAATTGTTCAAGAGGAAGGATTTGAAGCAGATGATCTAATTGGAACAATTGCAAGGTGTGGTGAAGAGGAAGGTCTAGAGCCGTTAATTATTACGGGAGATAAGGATGCTCTTCAGCTGGCTACAGATAAAACAAAAGTGATGATAACGAAGAAGGGAATAAGTGAATTTGAACTTTATGACCATGATTTCTTTGTGGAAAATTACGGGTTTACACCGACAGAATTTATAGATTATAAGGGGTTAATGGGAGATAAATCAGATAATATTCCAGGAGTTCCTGGTGTAGGGGAAAAAACTGCAAGTAGGCTGATTTTGGAGTATAGAAGTATTGAGGCCATTATAGATAGCATAGAAGAATTAAAACCGGCAGGGCTTAAGAAGAAAATTGAAGAAAATGTTCCCCTTGCGCTAATGAGCAAGAAACTGGCAACAATAAATAGATTCGTACCAATTGAAATAGATTTTAATCAGTATAAGTTTGAAGAAATAAATCAGGAAGAAGTAATATTTATATATAAGAAACTTGAATTTAATAGATTCTTAAAAGAAATGACTAAGTCTCAAGGAACTTCATTGGAACCCCAAGAAGAAATTTTGCCATTGGAGGTAATAAGAGTTTCTTCAAAAGAAGAAATTGATAAGGCCTTTAAAGGAATAGATGGAAGTAGTTTAATAGGTATTAAATCCTTC
Source organism: Anaerovoracaceae bacterium (assembly GCA_036646055.1). Lineage (GTDB taxonomy): Bacteria > Bacillota > Clostridia > Peptostreptococcales > Anaerovoracaceae > JAVWMQ01. The sequence continues at coordinate 10,074 of JAVXMY010000005.1, forward strand.
GGCAATAATAATCATATGGATACTCCTAATTGTAATGGAATAGGGGTTTTGGTTGACGATAAATGTTATTATATCGATAATAGTCAGCAGGATAATTTGAGTAGTGTTGTTGATAAATTCCAGGAGGCTAAACCATATTTATATGGTCATGATTTGAAAAATGAATACTTCCTATTAATGAATAAGGGTTTATTTGAATTTAACACTAAGTATGATACGGCAATAGCGGAATATGTAATAGACTCTAGTCAAAAATCTTACGATTTAGAACTGCTTGTAGCTAAGTACTTTGATTTAGTGATATCTTTTGATGGAGATTCTAGTGAAGAACAGATTGAATTGTTTGCAGATCCAGCTGCAGACAATATGAAAGCTACAGGTAAGTGGTTTGCCGCACTAAAGGCTATTATGAAGATACAAGAGTCTGTTTTGGAAGAAGAAAAAGTGACTTCTATTTTAAATAATGTTGAAATCCCATTAGTTGAGGTAATGGCTTATCTTGAATATGTAGGATTTAGAGTATCAAAAGAAGAGCTGTCTAACCAGGGGAAATTTATACAAAAGAGAATTGACCAACTTACAGAGCAAATATATGAACTGGCAGGAGAAGAATTTAATATTAAAAGTCCCAGCCAGTTAGGACCAATATTATTTGATAAATTAGAACTAAAAGGTGGTAAGAAAACTAAAAGAGGATATTCTACTAATGCAGATATTTTAGAAAAAATTAAAGATTCACATGAAATAATACCTCTTATACTTGAATATAGAACAGTTACTAAATTAATGGGCACATATATAGATGGTCTTATTCCCCTTATTAGTAATGATGAAAGAATACATGCTAGGTTTAACCAAACAGTTACGACTACAGGGAGAATAAGTAGTTCTGAGCCTAATCTTCAGAATATACCAGTTAGAAGTGAACTTGGCAGACTGATTAGAAAGGCTTTTATTCCAAGTGAAGGTGCTACATTAATTGGTGCAGATTATTCACAAATTGAACTTAGGGTGCTAGCTGATATGAGCTCTGATCAACTTTTATTAGATTCATTTAATAATGGATTAGACATTCATAAGGCTACAGCTGCTAGAGTTTTAGGTATTCCAGAAGATGAAATAACATCTATTCAAAGAAGTAGGGCTAAAGCTGTTAACTTTGGAGTAATATATGGAATGAGTTCTTTTGGGCTTTCCGAGGAACTTTCTATTACTAGAAAAGAAGCAGATTCTTATATCAAAGAGTATTTTGCTAAACATGAAGCTGTAAAGAAATTCATGGATAGCCAAGTAGAAATGGCTAGAAACAATGGTTTTGTAACTACTATTTTAGGTCGTAAGAGATATATTAAAGAAATTAATGCATCAAACTTTATGGCAAGGCAGCAAGGCGAAAGATTAGCTATGAATACGCCTATTCAGGGAAGTGCCGCAGATATTATTAAAATAGCAATGATCAACGTCTATTCTGCGCTAAAAGACTATAAATCAAGACTTATTTTACAGGTTCATGATGAACTTATTATTGAAGCATATGAGGATGAGCTTAATGTTGTTGAAGGAATTTTAAGGGAATCAATGGAAGATGCTTTAAAATTAAAGGTGAAATTGGAGGTTTCCTTAAATAAGGGAGACAATTGGTATTTACTTAAATAAAGGAGCAAAATGAAAGTTGGCATAACAGGTGGAATCGGCAGTGGTAAATCAACTGTTAGTGATTACTTAAGGTCTAAAGGACTTATAATAATAGATGCTGATCAAATTAGTAGAGATATCGTCAAAAAAGATAGTCCTGTATTAATGAAATTGGTAGAAACTTTTGGAAGTGATATAATTGATCAAGAGGGTAATTTGAGAAGAAAGTACTTGGCAGAAATAGTTTTTTCTAATAAGGAAAAGAAGGAGTTTCTTGATGGTATTATGATGAAGGAAATTACAAATATTATTGAGGAAAAATTTAAAATGGCTGCTGGTTTAACAGTATTTTTAGATGCTCCTTTATTGTTTGAAGCTGGGTTAAGTAACAAAGTGGATGTAACCATACTTATTACAGCCTCTAAAGAGGCTAGGTTATCTAGGGTAGCTCTAAGAGATAACGTAGAAAAAAGTCATGTTGAAGAGAGAATGAATAATCAGATGAGCGATGATGAAAAAATCAAACTTGCGGATTATGTTATAGAGAATAATGGATCAAAGGAGGAACTTTATTTAGAAATAGATAAGGCGTTAAAAAAAATATGAAATACTTTAAGCGTGTTACGGCAGTTGGACTTATAATTGTTATGTTGTTTTCTTTAACTAGTTGTCTTGATGATGAGGTAAGCATTGTAAATAAGAAAACTGTTGTTGAAGAATCAAATAAAGTTTATTTAGAAATGGATAAACCCGAAACATTGAATCCTATTTTATCAATGGAGCGAGATGTATATAATATATCAAAGCTTGTATATGATAGTTTATTTACTGTTGATAATAATTATAAACCTGTAAACGGACTTGTTTCTAATTATAATTATGATAAATCAAACAACAAACTTACTTTAGCCCTTGAACATAGAATTAATTGGCATGACGGTGATAAATTTACAGCTAAGGATGTAGAGTTTACAATTAATGCTATTAAAGCAGTAGGTTCTAAAGGACCATATTTTCAAATGATAGATAAAATTGGACGTGCTAGTGTAACTGGAGAATATTCTATAGATATTTATTTTAAAGACAAGAATAATATGGCCTTAGAAAATTTATGCTTCCCTATATTACCATCTCATAAGTTTAATAGTTCTTATGAAGCAGCAAATAAGAAAACAGATTTTAATTTAGTTGGCACAGGACAATACAAGAGTAAAAAGTACTTGGCTAACAAAGAACTTTTCTTAAAGGCAAATAGCAAATATTTTGGAGAAGCGCCTAGAAGTGAAGTTCACATTTTGATTCTGCCGGAAAATGCAAATAAAACTAAATTAGTTGAGTCTAGTAACATTTCTGCTTTAGAAGATCCTTCTGAGATTAGAGAAACTAAAATAGAAAAAAAGGGTATGAAAATTAAAAATTTTGCTGATAATAAATTAATAATGCTAGGTTATAATTTCAAAAATGAAAATTTGCAAAATGTTAATTTAAGAAAAGCAATTGCCCATGTAGTAGATAAGAAGGCTATTATCGAAGAGATATATATTAATAGTGGTATTTCTTCAAACTCAATATACCCACCGGGATATTATGAGATTAATAAAAAGAAAGATTCATATAAATATAGTTTAGAGAAAGCAAGTAGTATGCTTAAAAAAGGTGGGCTAACTGATAGTGATAAGGATAAAGTTATTGAAGACAAAAAGGGTAATAATTTATCTTTAAATATTTTGACGAATTCAGATGATCAAGATAGGGTTCGTATTGCAGAGATGCTACAGGAATACTTAGAAGATATAGGATTACAGGCCACTGTAACTTCTGTTCCACAAAAAACATATTTATCCTATTTAGAAAGAGGTAAATTCGATTTATATATTGGTGAATTATCTCTTGATGAGACCTATGATTTTAGACCTTACTTACATAGTGCTGGGGCAATGAATTTTGGCAAATATACCAATGAAAATTTGGACTCTAATATGGACAAAATATTCCAAGGTATAAGTACAGAAAATAAGGGAGAACTGGTCAAAAAGATTGATGATTTTACAAGAGATGAATTGCCTTGCTATCCAATTTGCTATAAAAGCATTGGCTTGATTAAAGCGCCTACATTAAAAGGAGAGGTTAATCCTAATTATTTTAATATTTATAATAACATTAATACATGGTATAATGAACTTGAAATTACAGTAGATGAAAATGGGGAGGATGTTGAAACTCCACCAGCAGAATAATCACTATACTAAATAAGGGGTGCTAGTCACCCTTTATATATGTGCGGCTGTGGCGGAATGGCAGACGCGCACGCTTGAGGGGCGTGTGGGCAACCGTGCTGGTTCGAGTCCAGTCAGCCGCACCAATAGACCTATCTTTTCTAAAGAGAAAGATAGGTTTTTTAATTGACTTTTTTTAAATTGCTAGTATACTTTAGTTATATTAATCATACAAATCATACAAATCGTATTAAAGGGAGGCGTTTTTATGAAAAAACCTAAAGGCAAATATGCTTGGACTGTAAAGGTTGGCGAAAAGGGCCAATTTGTTATACCAAAAGAGGCTAGGGATGTTTTTGATATTAAACCAGGAGACACTTTGATTGTTCTTGGAGACATAAAGAGAGGAATTGCCATTCCACCAAAAAATTTATTTGCTAAAATTGCAAATACAATTTTTTTAGGAAACGACCCAACTAAGGATGATGAAGAGGAGGAACAATGATGAATGTTCTAGCTGTCAAGGATTTAGTGAAAAGGTATCCGAATTTTTCTCTTGATAAAATTTCTTTTGCTTTAGAGCAAGGAAAAATAACCGGATTTATTGGACGAAACGGAGCGGGTAAGTCTACGACTCTTAATTCTCTTTTTAATTTTATTCACCCCCAAAGTGGAGAAATTAAGTTTTTTGGCTTGGATTTCAACCAAAACGAAACAAAGATAAAAGAAAAAGTCGGGTTTGTATCAAGTGGAGTAAATTATTATCCTACTAAGAAACTTAAAAAAATTTCTGCAATTACTAAAATGTTTTATGATCAATGGGATGAAACTGCCTATCAAAAATATATAAAAATGTTTAATCTTGATGAAAACAAGACGCCAGCACAGCTTTCAGCAGGAATGAAGGTTAAATATGCACTTACACTGGCATTATCTCATAATGCAGAACTGCTGATTTTAGATGAGCCTACTAGTGGTCTTGATCCTGTTTCTAGAGATGATTTGCTAGATGTTTTTATGGATTTATGCGATAAAGGGAAAACAATTCTGTTTTCTACTCACATTACTTCTGATCTTGATAAATGTGCTGATAACATTATATATATTAAAAATGGAAAAATTATAGCCGAAACTACAACAAAAGATTTTCAAGAATCATATAAAATTGTTTCCTTTGGCAATAAAGAAGAAATGAAAGAGTATAAGGACTTACTTATGGGCACTAAAAGAATCAAAGAAAGATATTCAGCACTTATTAGAACTGAAAATGAAAAGAAATTTGATTGTAATATAGAACCAGCTAATTTAGAAGAAATTATGATACATTTAGAGAAGGAGGGTTACAATGGTTAACTTGTTAAAAAAAGAGTTTAGTCTTGCGATGCACCCTATTGTACCGATGATGCTTGCACTGTCAGCAATGGTATTGATACCGAACTATCCATATGTTGTGATTTTCTTTTATGTTTCAATGGCTGTATTTTTTACATGTCTTACAGGTAGAGAGAATAATGATATTATTTATTCTATAAATTTACCTGTAGCAAAGAAAAATATTGTCAAAGCAAGGTTTATATTTACAATAATTTTACAACTTGTACAGCTGTTACTTATGATTCCTTTTGTGATTATAAATGAAAATATTAATCCCACTGGGAATCAGGCGGGAATGGACGCTAATATTTCTTTATTTGGGCTTGCATTTATTGTTTATGGGTTGTTTAATTTTATGTTTTTTGGCAGCTACTACAAGAATGTTTATAAGGTAGGGGTGGCTTTTATTAAATCTAGTATTTTGATATTTATACTTACAGGATTTGATATTGTTGCTACATATGCTATTCCTTTTGTAAGGGATGTATTGGATACAGCTGATTTTGAGTATCTATCTTATAAAATTTTATTTTTAGGCGTTGGATTGGTGTTTTACTTTATTGTAACAGCAATTACTTACAAGAGGAGCGTAGGTAACTTCGAGAGGCAAGATTTAAATTAATATATAGCGTGTCAACTTGGCACGCTATATTTTATGTTATTTTGTAATATTAACTAATTTGATAGAACTAGTTAAAGATATATGATAAAATTGTCACAAGTAAAAAATAGAAGGTGAAAATGAAATGAGTTTGTTTAAAATTAGAAATGTGTCTTATAAGGGCATTGTTTCCTATCAAAATATTAATATTAATAAGGATAAAGTTACATTTATTAGTGGACAAAGTGGAACAGGGAAGAGTACACTTTTGAAGCTTTTAAATGGAATGATTACTGCAGATAAAGGAGAAGTACTGTATAAAGATAAACCTATAACGGAATATGATACTATAGAACTTCGTAGAGAGGTAATTATGGTAAATCAAAATGTTTATCTTTTTGACAGTTCTATTAGTGAAAACTTTAGAGAATTCTATAAATATAGAGAAGAAAAAATACCTACAGAGGAAGAAATGCTGTTTTATTTAAAGCTGTGCTGGGCGGATTTTGACCTAAAAGCTAAAGCTATAGATCTATCTGGGGGAGAGAGGCAAAGAGTATTTATTGCTATATGCCTATCTTTTTTACCTAAGGTTATTTTGCTTGATGAACCTACATCTGCTTTGGACCAAGTGACTTCTGAGAGGCTTATGAAAAATCTTAAGGAGTTTTGTATGGAAAAGAATATTACAGTTATTGGGGTAACTCATGACAAGGGACTTGGTCTTAAATATGGTGATGAGATTATTGAACTTGGCAGCGAGGTGGAGCATGAATAATGGTATTGTAGTTTTAGAAATTTGGCAGTTTGCTATTGTGTATTTGCTCCTTATAATTGTTTTGGCTATTTTAAAAAAGTGCAAGATTAATCAGAGTAAGCTTTTGGTTTTGGCAAGTTTTAGAATGACAATTCAGTTAATATTAGCAGGACTAGTACTAACTTACATTTTTAAGAATCCACATCCAGTCTTTGTAATTGCATATATTACTGCTATGATTGTTTTAGCTACCCATACGGTGTTTAGCAGAAACAAGGGGCTAAATAAAAAGCTAAAGGTGATTGTTGGGATTTCGCTTACATGTACAGGGCTTCTAATTATGGTGTTTTTCATTTGCGGTGTTGTAGGTGTTAGTATTTGGAACCCTCAATATACTATTACTATTGGTGGAATGGTTATAGGAAATTCAATGACGGGTATTAGTTTGGCTCTTAAGACGTTTAATGAAAATATTCTAGCTGAGAAGGCTCGAATTAATACTTTGCTAAATATTGGAGCTACGCCCAAAAGCATTTTGATTCCTTTTGTTAATAGGGGGATTGAGACTGCAATGATGCCGACTTTGAACTCTATGCTTGGTATGGGAATTATTTCTCTTCCTGGAATGATGACAGGGCAGATTCTGTCTGGGACTTTGCCAACTACTGCTATTTTGTACCAGATAGCCATAATGATTTCAATTGCTACGGCTGTGTCTATTTCCACTTTTTCTACATTATACTTTGGATATAAAACTTTGTATAACAATAGAAACCAGATGATTTATAATGAAATTAATTAATATAAGAAAGGAATTATATGTTAGCAAAATTTAGTGTTAAAAAACCCTTTACAGTGCTTGTTGGGGTAATATTAATAATTGTATTTGGTTTTGTATCATTTACAAGAATGACCCCAGATCTTTTTCCAAAAATCGATTTTCCAATGGTTATGGTTATGACTTCATATCCTGGTGCATCATCTGAAGAAATTGAAAATTCTATATCAAAACCTTTAGAGCAGCAACTTGCCTCTTTGGAAAACTTGGAAAGTGTTACTTCACAGTCTCAAAAAAATGCTTCAATCATTTTACTTGAGTTTGCGGATAATGCTAATCTTGATGTAGTTTCAGTTAATATTAGAGACAAAATAGATATGGTTAAGGGGCGTTTTGACGATTCGGTTTCTTCGCCAATTATATTTAAAATGAATCCGGATATGATGCCAATTACTGTTGCGGCAATTTCCAAGGATAATGCGGATATTATTGAAACATCAACCCTTGTAGAAGAAGAGCTAAAACTTAAGCTTGAGGGGACTGACGGGGTTGCTAGCGTTTCTACTTCAGGCCTTGTGGATAACCAAATTCATGTTCAGTTAGACCAAAATAAAATCGACAACTTAAATAAGAAAATTAAGGCACAGGTGGGTGGACAGTTTGCAGGTGTAGAAAACCAGTTAAATGGGCCATTATCTTCTATGGGAAGCGGCATAAATAATATAAATACTGGTAAGTCTCAAATTACAGATAGCCAAAAACAGCTTGCAAGTCAAAGCAAATCTATTAAAGAAGCTTTAGGTGGTCTTGAAGATTTATATAAACAAAAGGAGTCTATGGAGAGTGCTAATCAAAAGATCAAAGTGGGTATTAGAAATGCTAATCCTAATTTGACAGACGCTCAGATAGAGTCTTTATGTATGAAAAACCCTACTTATGCTGGAAACATTATGGCGATTTCTCAATTAGAAAGAGGAATTAATGAAATGAAAGATAGATTGGCGCCAATGTCAGGTCAGCTTAAATCTATGGGGATTGATTTAAAAACTTTAACTTCATCAAGGGCGATTAAAAGCGCATTATTAAACTTTGATATGTTCATAGCGACAACTAATGCACAGCTTGGGAATAGCATGGCTGAATTAACAGGAAGTTCAGCTTTACTTCAAGCGTCACAAATGCAGCTACAGTCACAGCTTTCTTCATTGAACCAGTCTAAAACTGATGCCGTAAGTAAAAGTGATGTGTCTGGAAATTTAACAGTAGACACTATTTCACAAATAATCAGTTCTCAAAATTTCCAAATGCCAGCAGGTATGGTTTCTGATGACGGTAAAGATGTTATTGTAACTGTAGGAGAGAAGATTGATAATATAAGTGAAATATCTAATATGGTATTAATGGACCTTGGAATTAAGGGGATTGCTCCAATTAAAATCAAAGATGTGGCTAAAATCTCTTATTTAAATAATGGTAGCGAAACTTATTCAAAAGTAAATGGCCAAGACGCTGTAGTTCTTTCTTTCCAAAAACAATCTGACTATTCAACTACAGAAGTTGCTGACAATATAGGGAAAAAGTTTGATCAAATTGAAAAAGAGTATGAAGGTGTATCCTTTAGCGTACTTTCAGACCAAGGGGACTATATCGATTTAGCAATTGGATCAGTACTTAATAATTTGCTAATAGGAGGATTGCTGGCAATACTAATGTTGTTCTTGTTCTTAAGAGACATTAGACCAACAATTCTTACAGCCTTTAGTATTCCTATCAGTGTAACATTTGCGCTGGCATTGATGTACTTCTCAGGTGTAACAATAAACATGATTTCTCTTGCAGGGCTTGCAGTTGGAATAGGAATGTTAGTGGATAATTCCATAGTAGTTATCGAAAATATTTACAGGCTAAGAACCTTGGGCTATAGCAAAATTCAAGCTGCAATTTCTGGTGCAAGTCAGGTGGCAGGTGCTATAACAGCTTCAACATTAACAACAGTATGTGTATTTGTACCAATTGTATTTGTAGATGGAATTACACGTAAACTATTTGCAGACATGGCACTAACGGTAACATATTCTCTAATGGCAAGTTTAATTATAGCCTTAACTCTAGTGCCTGCATTAGGTGGAACCATATTAACCAAAGTCAAAGAAAACACACTCTTAAACCAAAACAGTGGATTTATTAAAAAGTATAGAAACCTTCTAGATAAGGCATTGACACATAAAATCGCAGTTCTTGGTTTAGTAGCAGTTCTACTAGTAGGCTCTTGCGGAGTAGTTTTAATGAGAGGATTTGAGTTTATGCCATCTATGGCGACTAAGGAAGTGTCTATTTCAGTAGATATGCCAGTTGGAAGTAAACTTGAAGATACAACTAACTTCTGTGATGATGTTTTAGAAAAAATCGCTCATCGCAGCTCTGTTAAAACGTCGGGAGTTATGTTAGATGGAGGCATGGCAAGTATGCTAGGATTAGGCTCATCTAATGCAGCAGTTGATAAAGCGACAATATATTTCGTTCTAAAAGATGATCAAATTGAAGATGGCAAAGCCATAGGTCAAGAAGTCGTTAAACTTGGTGAAGAAAAAAGTTGCAAAGTAAAAGTAATGAGCGACATGAGTACAGCCGTATCAATGGGTGGTTCAGGATTCAGCATGGACATCTATAGTGATGATTTAGATGACTTAAGAACTACAGCACTAATGATTGAATCTAAACTAGGGCAAATGAAAGGTTTCTCTGATATTACAGATACAAAAGAAGAAACAACAGATGAATTAATCATTAAAGTAGACAAAAATAAAGCTATGAAGTATGGACTAACAACAGCTCAAGTTTATATGCAGGTAAATGAAAAACTGTCCAAAGAAAAGGCAGCAGGAGCAATTGATTATGAAGGCAATAGTAGGAACGTATTAGTATCTGCCAAAGAGAAAGAACAAATAAGCTCAAAAGATTTGATGAACATTAAAATCAAAAAAGGAGGCCAAGGACAGGGAACTGTTAAGCTTTCTGCAATTGCAAAAGCAGAAAAGGATAAAACATTAAACTCCATTACAAGAATAGATCAAAAAAGAAGTAAAACCATAAATGCTTCAATTGACCATGGATACAACATTACTAAACAAGCTGATTTAGTTAAAGAAGAAATAAATAAAATGGAGCTACCTAAAAGTGTAACAGTAGATTACAAAGGTGAAGATGAAGCTATTATGGAATCAATGGTTCAACTGGTTCAAATGCTACTTCTTGGCGTTTTGATGGTTTATCTAGTAATGGTTGCTCAGTTCCAGTCTTTAAGATCTCCATTTATAGTAATGTTTACATCGCCACTTGCAATAACTGGTGCAATGCTAGGCCTTGCAATAACTGGATATTCATTAAGCGTAGTTTCAATGATAGGTATAATTATGCTTATGGGCATAATAGTTAATAACGCTATTGTGTTAATTGACTATATTAATCAGGTTAGGTTAGAAGGAATGGATAAAAGGGCAGCTATTATCGAAGGGGGAGCAGTAAGGTTAAGACCAGTTATAATGACAACATTAACAACTGTCTTAGGGTTATTACCATTAGCCTTTGGTGTTGGTGTAGGTTCAGAAATGATGCAGCCAGTAGCAGTGGTTTGTATTGGAGGATTAGTTTATGGAACTCTTATGACACTTTTCGTTATACCAATAATGTACGATTTATTAGGACGTAAAAAAATCGCTAATATTGACGATGAAGAGTTGACGATTATATCAGAATAATATATAATATTACTATTGTTGTGCCGGCGTGATGGAATTGGCAGACGTGCGGGATTCAAAATCCCGTGGTGGCAACACCGTATGGGTTCGACCCCCATCGCCGGCACCAGTAAATATTAATATTTGAAATTTGGAGGTAAATATGAAATATCTATTTCAATTTGGACCATTGGTTATTTTACTAATTTTAATGTACTTTATTCTAATAAGACCACAGAAAAAAAAGGAAAAAGAAATTACATCAATGAGAAATAGCCTAAATGTAGGTGATGAAATTATAACAATTGGTGGAATATGCGGTAAAATTGTAAAGACTAAAGACGAAACAATTGTAATTCAGGTTGGTGTTGACAAAGTTAAATTTGAAATGATGAGATGGTCTGTATCAAAGGTTGTTTCATCAAGCAAAAGAGCTGTTAAAGAAGACATTATGGAAGAAGAGCCAAAGAAAGCTCTACCTAAGAGAATTAAAAAGGCTGAACAGCCTAAAACAGAAGTAACTGAAGAAGTAACTGAAGAAGTGACTACTGAAGAAACAGAAAAATAATTCTAAAAACAAGAAACTTACATAGTTTCTTGTTTTTTCTTATGAAAATTCATTGAAAATCTTGAAATTTCAGCAAAAAAATTGTACAATGTAGTGTAATGCAAAAAACAAAAAAGGTGGTAAAGAAATGAATGAAAAATTAAAAAAAGTTATTGCGGTATTATTATTTGTAATTTTGGTTATTGGCTGGGTTGCAATGGTAAACGGAATAGGTGGCATTAAGCCTTTAAAAGATAAGATTCCATTAGGCCTTGATATTAAAGGTGGAGTATATGTAGTAATGGAAGCTAAGACTGAACTTAAGGGTGAAGAACTTACTGATCTTATGAATCAGACTAAAGAAGTTATTACACGAAGAGTAGACCAAATGGGTGTAGCTAACGCAGATGTTAGAGTAGAAGGTAAGAATCGTATTAGAGTAGAACTACCTGGCGCTGACAATGCAGAACAGGCTATTGAACAGATTGGTAAAACAGCACAACTTAAATTTACATTAGCAGATGGAACTTATGTACTTGATGGTGGCGATGTTAAAAATGCTACTATAGGGCAGAGTCAAGAAGCTTCTGGCTATGTGGTAAACTTAGAATTTAAAAAAGATGGCGCAAAAGCCTTTGAAGAAGCAACTAAAACTGCAATGACAGGGTCTGTAAAGGCAACTGTTACTGATTCAACAGGAGAAGCTGTTAGACCAAACGCTATTGTAATTAGCCTTGATAATAATATTATTTCTGCTCCAGGAGTAGATAGTGTAATCAGTGGAGGTAAGTGTGAAATTTCAGGCAACTTCACTAAAGAGTCTGCAACTGAGCTTGCAGCATTAATTAGAGGAGGAGCACTTCCAGCACCTCTAGAAGAAGTTACTTCTTCTGTACAGACAGCTAAGATAGGGATTAACGCATTTGAGAAGAGTGTAACAGCTGGTATTATAGCAGTTTTACTAATCTTTATAATTATGCTTGTAGGATATAGAATAATGGGTCTTGCAGCCAATGTTGCTTTAGCATTATATATCTTAATTATGTTAATTGTAATGGGACTAATCGGAAGTGTATTAACACTGCCTGGAATTGCTGGTATGATTCTATCGGTAGGTATGGCAGTAGACGCCAATGTAATTATATTTACAAGAATTAAAGAAGAAATTATTGGTGGTAAGAGCATTAGAGTTGCAGTACAAACTGGATTTAAGAGAGCCATGAGTACTGTTATTGACTCACAAGTAACAACATTAATCGCAGCGGTTATACTATACCAGATTGGTACAAGTGCTGTTAAGGGATTTGCTTGGACACTTATGGTAGGTATTGTAATCAGTGTATTAACAGCAGTAGTTGTTACACAGTTATACTTATCAATCCTAGCAAATAGCAAAAGATTTGCTAAAAAATCTTACTTTGGTATTAAAGCAGATAACACAGCAAACTTTGCAATTAAGAAACAATTTAAATTTATTAAGAATAGAAAGTTATATTACATTATTAGTATTGTTGTTATTGTAATCGGTTTAGGCTTTGGTTTAATTAAAGGTATGAACTATGGTATTGACTTCACTGGTGGTACTATGCTGAATATAGACTTAAATCAGAAAGTTTCAACTGAAGAAATTGAAACAGTTTTAGAGAAAAGCGGAATTGTAGATGCTGAAATCGTTTACGGTGGTGCAGAGCAAGAAGAAGTTATTATTAAAACAGAAAAAGCTTTAGATAACAAAGAGAGAGCTGCAGTGGTTTCTTCTTTACAGGATGAATTTAAGTTTGAAGATTCAGATGTATTAGGAGTTGAACTATTTGGGCCAACAGTTGGTAAGGAACTTAAGAACAATGCCATTAAGGCAGTTCTATTAGCTGCTCTAGGTATGCTTATTTACATTAGAGTTAGATTTAGAGAATGGAAGTTTGGTGCGGCAGCATTACTTGGAGTATTACATGATGTACTAATAGTAATTGCATTCTATGCAGTATTTAGTGTTACTGTTAATAATCCGTTTATTGCGGGTATATTAACTGTAGTTGGATATTCAATCAATGATACAATTGTAATTTTCGATAGAATTAGAGAAAACAACAGGTTTGCTAAGAAGGATCAGGCCATAGAAATTATTGATAAGAGTATTAACCAGACTCTATCAAGATCTATTATGACTACATTTACAACATTGATAGTTATGGTACCTCTATATATAATGACAAGTTCATCACTTAGAGAATTTATACTACCATTAATGGTTGGTGTTGCAGTTGGATGTATTTCATCAATATTTGTTTGTAGTCCACTGTACTATGAATTTAGTAGCAGAAAAGGTGGATCTAAATATGAACAGCAAATTGCTGAAGCAGAAAAAAGAGCTAAACGTGAAAATAAAAATGAAAGTTCAAAAGAACTAGCAAAAAAAGGTCACAAAAAGATTAGCAAAGCAGACAGAAAGAAAAATAAAGAACAGTCAAAGTAAAGGATTATTATGGAAAGTAGACAGGAGTTTTTAGATAGTATCTTGGAAATTAATCCAAATTATGATACTGAGCTACTTGGTAAAGCGTATGATATAGCTTCCAAGATGCATGAAGGGCAGCTTCGTAAATCAGGAGAGCCGTATTTAATACACCCAATAGCAGTAGTTATAATTCTAGCTGAACTTGGTATGGATGAAGATACCTTGGTAGCTGGTCTGCTTCATGATGTCGTTGAAGATACTGAATATACTAAAGAACAATTAGTTGAAGAGTTTGGTGAAGAAGTAGGTTTACTTGTTGATGGAGTAACTAAACTAGGGTCTTTGGTATTTGAAAACAATGAAGAAAGACAGGCTGAGAACCTTCGAAAGATGTTCTTAGCCATGTCTAAAGATATTAGAGTATTAATTATTAAACTTGCAGATAGACTTCATAATTTAAGAACAATTAATTATATGAGTGAAAGCAAAATTAGAGAAAAGTGTAATGAAACTCTTGATATTTATGCACCTTTAGCAAGTAGACTTGGAATTTATTCAATGAAATTTGAGCTAGAGGACATTTCTCTTAAGTACTTGTATCCTGATACGTATAAGGAATTAAGTAAACAAGTAAATGCGAGAAAAGAAGAAAGAAAACAAAATGTTGAAAATATTATTTCAGACATTAAAGAAGCACTTGATGACTTCGACTTAAAGTATGAAATTGCTGGTAGAACCAAACACTTTTATAGCATTTTTAGAAAAATGAAATTTCAAAATAAGCAGCTTGAAGAAATATTCGATTTAACGGCTGTAAGAATAATTGTTGATAGTGTTAAGGATTGTTATTCTGTTTTGGGAATAGTTCATACTCTTTGGACTCCAATTCCTGGAAGATTTAAAGACTATATAGCTATGCCTAAACCTAATAGGTATCAATCTATTCATACTACTGTAATTGGAGACACAGGGGCGCCATTTGAAATTCAAATTCGAACAACTGAGATGCATAGAATTGCAGAATTTGGTATTGCTGCTCATTGGAAATACAAAGAAGGTGTTTCAGAATCTCAAGAAGAAGTTAAGTTGGCATGGTTAAGGCAATCTTTAGAATGGCAGAAGGAACTTGATAATCCAGCAGAATTTTTAGAAACTCTTAAGGTGGATTTATTCGAAAATCAGGTATTTGTATTTACACCAAGGGGAGAAGTTATAGAACTTCCAGCAGGAGCAACTCCACTTGACTTCGCATTTAAGATTCATACTGAGGTTGGAGCTAAATGTGTAGGTGCTAAAGTAAATGGCAAGATGGTAACTATTGATCATACTCTAGAGAATGGTGATATTATAGAAATTGTTACCTCTGCAAATTCAAGAGGACCTAATATTGATTGGCTTAAAATTGCCAAAAGTAGTACTGCAAGAACAAAGATTAGACAGTGGCTAAAGAAGGAAAACAAAACTGACGAAATAGATAAGGGTAAAGTAATTATCGATAAATATGTTCGTAAGAAAAATTATGATCCTAAAGATGTTTTGAAAAATTCATACATTTCTAAAGCTGTTAAAGAACTTGGAATGAGAGATACTGATGAACTTTATACACAGGTTGCCAATGGGGGAACTGTTGTAAGTAAAGTTGCAGGAGTAATTATTGAATTATATAATTTAGATAAGCATGAGGCTGCCAAAAAAGTAGAAAACAAAGTAGAATCATTTGAAATAAAACCTAAAGTTTCAAAAGGTAAGCATAATACTAACGGTGGTACAGGAATTATTGTTAAAGGTTTAGATGGATTATTAGTTAGAGTATCTAAATGCTGCAATCCGGTACCTGGAGATGATATTATAGGATATGTTACTAAAGGAAGAGGAGTTTCTGTTCATCGAACAGATTGCCCAAATATGGTAAGCTTACCAGAAGAGGAAAAAGCTCGCTTCATTGAAGTTGAATGGGACGTTTCTAGAAATATGAATTACGATACTGGAATTACAATTGTTGCAGAAGATCGTAAAGGCATGTTCTCTGATATATCTAAAGTTTGTGATAACTTAGAAGCAAAGTTAACTGGGGTTAATACTAAAATGGGAGAAGATGGAATAATAACAGTAATGTTAACTTTATCTCTATCTAACACATCTCAAATTGGCAAAATCGTTTTGGCATTTAAGAGTATTCCAGGAACATACGATGTTTATAGAACAAACAAATAGGAGAAGAAAATGAAAGTAAGAAATATACCTACAGGGGTATTAATGGTAAATACATATTTAGCGTGGGATGAAGAAACTATGAAGGGATTCATAGTAGATCCAGGCGGATACAGTAAGGATTTAGCCTTATTTATTGAAAAAGAAGGAATCCATATTGAATATATTGTTTTGACTCATGGACATGCGGATCATATTGCAGGTGTAAACAGACATAAAGCTGAAATGCCAAATGCAAAAGTAATGGCCTATGTTGATGAAGTAGAAATGATTAAAGATCCAAAACTTAATATGACAGGAGACTTTGGCAAACCAGAAAGTGTCATTACAGATGTAGAAGTTTGGGATGGTGAAGAAATTAAAGTTGGGAATATGACTTTAAAAATAATATTTACCCCTGGACATACATCAGGTGGAATGAGTATATTAGTTGATAATGTATTATTCTGCGGCGATACTTTGTTTAGAGATTCAATTGGAAGAACTGACTTCCCAGGTGGATCTTTCAAAACACTAAAAGAAAGCATCCATAATAAGCTATTTGTACTAGACCCAAACACTCAGGTCTTACCGGGGCATATGGGACCTACTACAATAGGTTATGAAAAGGAGCACAATCCGTTTGTATAAGTTTTATTTAAAAGACATTAAAAATTATCATGAATACGAGGAATTAATTAAAGTTTTTCTATCAAGAGATGATTTTGAATTTGTAAATTCCAGTGAAGAAGCAACATATTCATTTTCTAAAAATGATGATAAAAACATTCTTAAACAAGAGATTTTCCTAGCACTTTCCAAAGATCTAAACAAGTTACCACCTTGGGGAATAATAACTGGCATACGTCCAGTAAAACTATTTGGAGAAGTTGTTAATAGGGTAAAAACCTTAGAAGAAGCTGTTGATTTTTTCAAAGAGTACTATTTGGTTTCAAATGAAAAAACTCAGCTTACAAAAGGAATGTACATTTATCAGCAAAATATATTTGGTATTCCAAAACCAAAATCAATTGGTATTTATGTAAGCATTCCATTTTGTCCAACAAGATGTCATTATTGCTCATTTCCTTCAAATCAAGTTCCAGATGAGGAAATCGCTAAGTATTTAGTAGCTCTTCATAAGGAAATAGACTTTGTAGGGCAAAAAATGCGCAATGCAGGGTTGTATGCAGAGTCAATATATATTGGTGGAGGTACACCTACAACACTAAATAGTGATCAAGTAGGAGAGTTAGTATCTCATTTGAGAAGAGAATTTGCAACAGATGGCCTGTTAGAGTTTACAATGGAAGCTGGTAGACCTGATACCATTACATATGAAAAATTATTAATTGCTCGTAACAATGGAGTAGATAGAATAAGTATCAACCCTCAAACTATGAAGGATGAAACTTTAAAATTTGTAGGTAGAAATCATTCTACCAAGGAAATATTAGAGGCTTTTGAAATGGCCAAGTCTATAGATGGGCTATTAATTAATGCGGATTTAATTGCTGGGTTACCTATGGAGTCTTTAGAAGATTTTGCAGATTCTCTAAAGAAGGTAATTAATTTAAATCCAGATAACATTACAGTTCATACTTTGGCAATAAAGAGGGCATCTAAGCTTGTGGAAATTGATAAAGATTTTCACTATAAACAAGCAGACATTGTAAGAAGAATGCTTGATTATGCAGAAACTAAGTTAAATGAGAAGGAATATATTCCATATTATTTGTATAGACAAAAACAGATGGCAGGCTCACTAGAAAATGTGGGATATGCCAAAACAGGCACAGAGTGCATTTATAATGCTAGAATAATGGAAGAAAGACAAACGATTATTGCATTAGGTGCTGGGGGAATAACTAAGGTTTATTTTCCAGAAGAAAACAGACTCGAGAGAGTTCCAAATGTAACTAATTATCAGATTTATATTTCTAGATTAGAAGAAATGTTAGATAGAAAAAGTAAAAAATTATTTGAGGAGGTAAAGTAATGTTAACAATTGCGCCAAAAGGAACAAAAGATATGCTGCCAAAGGATGCTTACAAGTGGCATTTTATTGAAAACCGCTTTGCAGATATTTGTCAGAGATATGGATTCAAAGAAATAAGGACACCAGTATTTGAACATACAGAACTTTTTGTAAGAGGCGTAGGCGACACTACTGATATTGTTCAAAAAGAAATGTATACATGGGAACAGGCAAAAAGAAGTCTTACATTAAGACCGGAAGGCACTTCTCCTGTAGTTAGAGCAATTGGGGAAAATAAAATTTATGCAGACCCACAGCCAACAAAACTTTACTACAATATCTCATGTTTTAGATATGAAAAACCTCAGTCAGGTAGATTAAGACAGTTCCACCAGTTTGGTGTTGAAACATTTGGTTCACACAATATGATTTCAGATGCTGAAGTAATTGCCTTAGCTGATGATTTTTTTAAGGAACTTGGAATTAAAGACATAGAATTACACATAAATAGTATCGGATGCCCAGAATGTAGGGAAAAACATAGAGCTGCGCTGCGCGATTTTTTACAGCCAAACCTAGAAAAGTTTTGCGAAACATGTAAGGATAGATTTGATAGAAATCCCCTTAGAATGTTAGACTGTAAATCTCCAGCTTGTCAGGAACTTGTAACTGGTGCTCCAGTTATGCTGGATTACTTATGCGATGACTGCAAGAGAGATTTTGAAATGCTTCAGTCAAATTTAACTGCTATGGGTGTTGAATATGTAGTAGACCCTGGCATTGTTAGAGGTCTTGATTACTATAATGGTACTGCTTTTGAATTTGTTACTAATACTATCGGTGCTCAGGGAACTGTTTGCGGTGGTGGTAGATATGATAACTTAAGTGAATCAATTGGAGGCCCTGCTATTCCTGGGGTTGGATTTGGTTTAGGTAAGGAAAGATTGCTACTTGTTATGGAAGCTGCTGGAATTGAAATTCCTAATGAAGAAAGTGCAGATATTTTAGTTGCTTTTATGGGTGATGTTGCTAAAAACGAAGCTCTTAAACTTGTAAGAGAGTTAAGGCGTAGAGGTTTAAATGCGGAAATTGATGCTCTTGGTAGAAACTTAAAGGGTCAGTTTAAATATGCTGATAGATTAAATGTAAAGAATACAATTGTTATTGGTGAAAACGAGCTAAATGAAGGTAAAGTTGCAATTAAAAAGATGGCGTCTTCAGAACAGGTAACAATTAATTATAATATTGACGAAATTATATCTGAGATAAAATAGGAGAAGGTAATGGTATTTAAGAGAACACACATGTGCGGTACTTTAACTGGTGCAAACATTGGTGAAAACGTAGTTTTAAACGGTTGGGTTGCCAAAAGAAGAAATTTAGGCGGTCTGGTATTTTGCGATTTAAGAGACAAAACTGGAATTGTTCAGATTGTTTTTGATGATAAGATTCCTAAGGAACTGTTTGATAAGGCTGACTCATTAAGATCCGAATATGTTATTGGAGTTAAGGGGATAGTTAAGGAGAGACAATCAATTAATAAAGATTTAAATACTGGAGATATTGAAGTATTTGTTTCTGAAATGGTTGTTTACTCTGAGTCTGAAACACCACCAATTTACATTAAAGATGATGATAATGTTGATGACAACTTAAGATTAAAATATAGATATTTAGATTTAAGAAAACATAAAATGCAGGAAAATCTTAGATTTAGACATAGATTAGCTAAATTAACTAGAGATTATTTCGATGGAAAAGGGTTTACAGAAGTTGAAACACCAATGTTAATTAAGCCAACTCCAGAAGGGGCTAGAGATTACTTAGTTCCTAGTAGAGCTAACCCAGGCAAGTTCTATGCCTTACCTCAATCACCACAGATGTTTAAGCAGCTTTTGATGGTAGGAGGAACTGATAGATATATGCAGATTACTAAGTGCTTTAGAGATGAAGACCTTAGAGCAGATAGACAGCCAGAGTTTACACAAGTTGACCTTGAAATGTCTTTTGTTGACGTAGACCAGGTTATTGAAATCCAAGAAGGGTACTTAAAGACTGTATTTAAGCAACTAATGGGAGTAGAAATAAATCTTCCTCTTCCTCGTATTTCATATGACGAAGCTATGGAAAGATACGGAAGTGATAAACCTGATACTAGGTTTGGTTTTGAATTAAAGCTTTTAAATGAACAGGTTAAGAACTCTGAATTCAAAGTATTTACTGATGCCATTGCTGGCGGCGGAGCTGTTAGAGGTATTTGTATTGCAGGTGGATCAGATACATATACAAGAAAGAAAATTGATAAACTAGTTGAAATGTCCAAGTCTTACGGGGCTAAGGGTCTTGTTTGGATTAAGGTTGGTTCTGAAATAACTTCTTCAGTTAATAAGTTCTTTGATCAGGATGGATTAAAGGAAATCGCCAATGTATTTGATGGTAAAGATGGAGATTTGATTTTAATTTGTTCTGGTAGTCATAAGGTTACTTATGATACTTTAGGATTTTTGAGAAGACATATTGCAGGAGAAATGGGACTACTTGATGATAAGCAGTATAACTTACTTTGGGTTGTTGACTTCCCACTTTATGAAAAAGATGAAGAAACAGGAAGATACCATGCCATGCATCATCCATTTACATCACCAAAGGAAGAAGATGTTGATAAACTTATGACAGAGCCTTACTCAGTTAAAGCTAATGCATATGATATCGTTCTTAATGGTGTTGAACTTGGTGGAGGCAGTATTAGAATTCACGATAGAAAACTTCAAGAAACAATGTTTAAAGTTCTTGGCCTAAATGAAGAAGAAATAGAAGAAAAATTCGGATTCCTAGTTGAAGCATTTAAATATGGTGCTCCTCCACATGGTGGAATTGCATATGGATTAGATAGATTCGTTATGCTTTTAAGTGGACAGGACAGTATTAGAGAAGTTATTGCTTTCCCTAAAAATCAAGCTGCTCAGTGTATGGTTAGTGAAGCACCAGGCGAAGCGACAGATGAACAGTTGGAAGAACTAAGTCTTAAAAGAGGATAGAAATGAAAAAGGTTGGTGTAATTGGAGGATCTTTTGATCCTGTGCACATAGGTCATATTAACTTAGCATTAGATGCAATGAAACAGTGTAATCTTGAAAGGGTTATATTTGTTCCTGCCAAATTACAGCCTTTTAAACTTGACAAAGAAGTAACACCAGCTTTTAATAGAGTGGAAATGTTAGAGATTGTCATGTCAAAGTATAGTGGTTTCAAGCTATCAACTTATGAGATGGAAAAAGAAGAGGTTTCATATACTTACAAAACTTTAGAACATCTAAGGAAAAAGCTTGATATTGATGAGGAACTTTATTTTATATGTGGTACTGATACCTTCCTAACAATGAAAAATTGGAAGGAAGCAGAAAAAATCTTACGAAGTATAGGTATAATTGTAGGTTCTAGACCAGGATATAAAGACGAAGAACTTAAGGCTATGAGTTTAGAACTAAAAGAAGAATATGATACAAAAGTTTTATTAATTGATAATATTAAGTATGATATTTCAGCAACTAAGATTAGACTTTGTAATCAGAATAAAGAAAGTATAAATAACTTAGTTCCACTGGAAATTGAAAGATATATTAAAGAAAATGGATTATATAAATAAAATTTTAGAAAAAAAGTTAAGTCCCAAAAGATTAAAGCATACTTTAGGAGTAGCAAAGGCTGCAAAGGAGTTAGCTATAAAATATGAAGCTGATGTAGATAAGACTGTGAAAGCAGCCTTATTACATGACATTTGTAAGTGTTATAGTTCTGAAGAATTAGATAAAAAAATAATAGAATATGATTTACCTAAAAAATACTTAGGTAAACCAAAATTGTCCCACAGTAATGTCGGCGCCGAATTTGTAAAGAGGGAACTTGGCATTGAAGATGAAGAAATTATAAATGCTATTAGATTCCATACTACTGGAAGAGCAAACATGACCAAATTAGATGAAATAATATATTTGTCAGATATGATAGAAGAAAATAGACAGTATGAAGGTGTAGATAAACTTCGAGATTTAGCAAAAAGTAATTTAGAAGTAGCTTGTCATGCAAGTTTAAGGGATTCTATTAAATTTTTAGAAGCTGAAAAGGCAAATATAGATAATGATACAATTTTAGCTATGAAATGGCTAGATGATAAATTGAATGGAGGAAAAAATGAACAGTAAAGATTATGCATTATTAACTGCTAAAACTCTTGAAAGCAGAAAGGGAGAAGACATTCTCATATTAGATATTGAAGAAAAATCTTCTATTGCAGACTACTTCATTCTTGCGTCTGCATCTAACGAAAGGTTAGTTGGATCTTTAGTAGACTATGTCGAAGATGAACTTGCCAAAAATGACTTATTACCAAAAAGTATTGAAGGTAAAAAAGAATCAGGATGGATACTTATGGATTACGGTGATGTTATCGTAAATGTATTAACATATGAAATGAGAGATAAGTATAATATTGAAAAGGTTTGGGCTGATTGCCATAGAGTAGATTGGGAGGGTTAATTTAATGAATGAAAGATATAATTTTGGTGAAATAGAAAAGAAGTGGCAAAAAATATGGGAAGATCAGGATATTTTTAAAGTTACTGAAGATGATAGCAAAGAAAAATACTATGTTCTTGAAATGTTTCCATATCCATCAGGCAAACTTCACATGGGCCATGTAAGAAACTATTCTATTGGTGACGTTATTTCTCGATTTAAGACTATGAAAGGTTTTAATGTATTGCATCCAATGGGATATGATGCTTTTGGTTTACCAGCTGAAAATGCAGCAATTAAGCACAATTTAGAACCGGCCAAATGGACTCATGAAAACATGGCTGAAATGACTGCACAACTTAAAGAACTTGGATTATCTTATGATTGGGATAGACAGGTTGCTACTTGCGATCCTGATTACTATAAATGGATGCAATGGATTTTTATTGAGTTTTATAACAAGGGTTTAGCTTATAAAAAAGAGAATCCAGTAAACTGGTGTCCAAGTTGTAAGACAGTTTTGGCAAATGAACAGGTAGTTGACGGTCAATGTGAAAGATGTAAATCCCTAGTTGGAAAGAAAAATCTATCTCAGTGGTACTTTAAAATTACTGATTATGCAGAAAGATTATTGAGCAATCTTGACACTTTAGATGGATGGCCATCAAAAGTTAAGACAATGCAAAAAAATTGGATTGGTAAAAGTGTAGGTGCTGAAGTTTCATTTGATATTGTCGATAGTTCAAATAGGTTAGATGTATTTACAACTAGACCTGATACTTTATATGGTGTTACTTATATGGTATTAGCTCCTGAACATCCTTATGTTAAAGAACTTACAGATGGAACGGAATTTGAAAAACCAGTAGCAGAGTATCTAGATGTTGTTTCTCATATGTCAGACATTGAAAGAACAAGTACTACAAACGAAAAAACTGGAGTATTCATTGGAAGATATGCTGTAAACCCTTTAAATGGTAAACAGGTTCCAATTTATATTTCTGATTATGTTCTTATGGGATATGGTACTGGTGCAATTATGGCCGTACCTGCACATGATCAAAGAGACTTTGATTTTGCAAAGAAATTTGATATAGAAATAATACCTGTTGTTGAGCCAAAGGATCCTGAAATTGATGTTAATAATCTTAAAGAAGCATTTGTTGCAGAAGGTAAGATGATTAATTCTGAAATGTTTACAGGAATGAATAACAAAGAAGCCATTGCTAAAATTATTGAATACCTTGAAGAAAAGGGTATTGGTAAAAAATCAACAAACTATAGATTAAGAGATTGGTTAATTTCTCGTCAGAGATACTGGGGAACTCCTATTCCGATGATTTATTGTGATTCATGTGGATGGGTACCAGAAAAGGTAGAAAATCTACCAGTAATGCTTCCTACAGATGTTGAATTTACAGGTAAAGGTGAATCTCCACTTGTTACTAGTAAATCTTTTGTCAATACAAAGTGTCCAATTTGTGGTGCAGATGCTAAACGTGAATTAGACACTATGGATACATTCTTAGACTCTAGTTGGTATTTCTTAAGATATTGTGATGCTAGAAATGATAAGGAAGCGTTCAATATTGATAAAACAAATTATTGGATGAATGTTGACCAGTATATTGGTGGAGTTGAACATGCAATTTTACACTTGATGTATGCAAGATTCTTCCAGATGGCTTTAAAGGATTGTGGTCACGTAACAA
Organism: Anaerovoracaceae bacterium; assembly: GCA_036646055.1. GTDB lineage: Bacteria > Bacillota > Clostridia > Peptostreptococcales > Anaerovoracaceae > JAVWMQ01. The sequence goes on from JAVXMY010000005.1 coordinate 34,569, forward strand.
GTGAAGAACCATTTAAAAATCTTCTTACTCAGGGTATGGTTATTAAAGACGGCAAAAAAATGAGTAAATCAATAGGTAATGTTGTAAGTCCGGCAGAAATTATTGATAAGTATGGCGCTGATACAGCCAGATTATTTATCTTATTTGCTGCACCGCCAGAAAGAGAATTAGACTGGTCAGACGCAGGAGTAGAAGGAAGCTTTAGATTCTTAAATAGAGTATATAAAATGGTATATGAAGCTACAACTACTTTCAAAGGGGATAAAGGCAATTACTCACTAAATAATAAAGACGATAAAGAGCTTGCTTATGTATTAAATAATACAATTAAAAAGGTTACAGAAGATGTAGGCGAAAGATTTAATTTTAATACTGCAATAAGTTCTATTATGGAATTAGTAAATGAAATGTATAAATACAAAGAAAAGGAGGAAATAAACGAAAATCTATATAGAGATGCAGTTGAAAAGGTAGTTATTTTATTAGCACCTTTTGTACCACATGTTGCTGAAGAAATGTGGCAATCTCTAGGATACGAAGGAACAATTTATAAAGTGAATTGGCCTTCTATTGATGAAAGTGCTTTAGTGAAAGATACTGTTGAAATTGTTGTACAAATCAATGGTAAAGTAAAAGAAAAACTTGAAGTAGCTAATGGCCTTTCAAAAGATGAATTAGAAAAATTCACTATGGAAGAACAAGTTGTTAAAGACTTAGTACAGGATTTGAACGTAATAAAAATTATCGCTGTACCAGGTAGACTTGTTAACATAGTTGTTAAATAATTCTAATTTAAGTTTAGGACGAAATATGATAAAGAACGAAAATAAAGAAATAAAGGGAAGAGCACAGAAACTAAAGGTAACACCTTTAGGGGGGCTTAATGAAATTGGAAAGAACCTTACAGTATTAGAATATGGGAACGATATTATTTTAATCGACTGTGGACTAAAATTCCCCGATGATGAAATGTTTGGAATAGATATTGTTATTCCAGATTTCACATATCTAAAGAAAAACGCCAAGAAAATTAAGGGACTTATAATTACCCATGGTCATGAGGACCATATAGGTGCTATACCTTATTTAGTAAAGGAACTTAATGTACCAATCTATGGTACTAAGCTTCCAATTGGTTTAATAAAAAACAAATTTGAAGAGCATGGTATTACAGGAAAACTGCATAATATAAATGCTGGTGATAAAATCAAACTTGGTGTTTTTAGAATTGAAACAATTAGAACGACACACTCTATTGCTGATGCAATATGCTTATCAATAGATACACCAATAGGTAGAATATTCCATACAGGAGACTTTAAGATAGACTTTACTCCAGTAGATGGAGAGCCTATTAATTTATCTAAACTTGCAGAAATAGGGTCTAAAGGTGTATTGCTTTTAATGAGTGATAGTACTAATGCAACTAGACCGGGAACAACAAGATCTGAAAAAATAGTTGGCGAAGCTCTTGAAACAATTTTTAGAGGTTCTAAGACACGTATTATTGTTTCAACTTTCTCATCTAATGTACATAGGATACAGAAGATAGTTGATAATGCAATAATATTTAAGAGAAAAATTGCATTTTCAGGAAGAAGTATGCTTAATGTTGTATCTCTTGCAATTGAACTTGGATATTTAAAAATTCCAGCAAATTCAATGATTGATATTAACAAAACAAAAGGTATTCCTGACAAAGAATTAGTAATTATTACTACAGGAAGTCAGGGAGAACCAATGTCTGCTCTTGCTAGAATGGCAAATTCAGAGCATAGGGCCATTCAAATCAAAAAGGGAGATATGGTAATTCTATCATCAACTCCAGTACCTGGTAATGAAAAAATGGTATCAAATGTTGTGAACAAGTTAATTGAAAAGGGAGCAAATGTGATCTATTCTGATATTACAGACATTCACGTTTCAGGCCATGCTTGTGCAGATGAATTAAAATTAATTCAAACATTAATTAAGCCAAAATATTTTATTCCAGTTCATGGAGAATATAGACATTTAAAGGCACATGCTGAGATTGCAGAAGATTTAGGTCACAATAAGAAGAATATCTTTATTTTAGAAAATGGAGATTCACTAGAGTTATCAAAATCAAATGCAACTCACAAGAAGGCAATTACACCAGCTGAAGGAATAATGGTTGATGGGTTAGGTGTTGGAGATGTTGGAAATATTGTTTTAAGAGATCGTAGAGTTTTATCGGAATCTGGATTGATTGTTGTAGTTGCATCTATAGATGGAGCAACAAAGGAAATAATTTCAGGTCCGGATATTATTTCTAGAGGATTTGTTTATGTTAGAGAAAACGAAGATTTAATTGGAGAAGCTAGAACTGTAGCAATTAATTCTTTAGAAAAATCACTGGCACTAAAAAAAGTGAGAAACGGAGATTGGAACACTTTGAAGTCAAACTTAAGAGATGATTTAAGAAAATTCATTTATACTAAGACTAAGAGAAATCCAATGATATTACCAATTTTTATGGAGGTTTAAAAATATGAACGTATATGAAGAAGCGCATAATCTTGAGAGAGCAATTAAAGAGTCTGATGAGTATAAAAGATATATTGAAGCAAAAAATCGAGTAAATGAAAAACCTGAATTAAAAAATATGATGGATGATTTTCAGAAAAAGCAGATTGAAATGCAGAGCAGACAAATGTTAGGTCAGGGAGATATTAGTGAATTAATGGCTGAAGTAACTAGACTGTCTGCAATTGTAATGCAAGATCCAATAGCTGCTGAGTATTTACAGTGTCAAATGAGATTTTCAATTATGATTAAGGATGTTTATGAAATCATAAACAACTTAATAGGATTAGAAATCTAAGTTTTTTACTATTGGCATTTGGGCATATTTTTGCTATAATGTATGTTAGAAAAATTGTTTATAATAAAGAAATGGAGAAATATATGGTAAATGCAGGAGATTTCAGAAAAGGTATTACATTCCAGTTAAATGGAGAACCTCATGTTGTTTTAGACTTTCAACATGTTAAACCGGGTAAGGGCGCAGCTTTCGTAAGAACAAAGTACAGAAACATTTTAACAGGGGCAACTAGAGAAGAAGCTTTCAACCCAAATGATAAGTTCCCTAAAGCACATATTGAGACAAAGCAGATGCAGTATCTATATGAAGATGGAGATTTATACTATTTCATGGATGGTGAAACTTATGAGCAGATTCCAATTTCAAGAGACAAAGTTGAAGAAGCAATGAAATATATAAGAGAAAATGATGAAGCTACTATTAAGTTTTATAACGATGCACCATTCCTAGTTGAAGCACCAAATTTTGTTACTTTAAAAGTAATTGAAACTGAACCAGGAGTTAAGGGTGATACAGCTACTAATGTAACTAAAGCAGCAGTTGTTGAAACAGGAGCATCAATTCAGGTTCCGATTTTCATTTCAGAAGGCGAAGTTATCCAGATTGATACAAGAACAGGCGATTACTTAGGTAGAGCGAAATAAGAACAAATAATGGGGCGCAAATAATTGCGTCCCATTTTGGAATATGGGAGGTATTATGAAAAAGGGTATAATAGCATTACTAATTGTATTAGTAATATTAGTTGGAGGCTGTTTAGCATTTTATTTTGTATCCACTGGACCGGTTAATAAAGGCGACCATGGGATTGTTGTTGTAAAATTAGAACAAGGAAGTGGTACTGCTTCAATTGCGGCTACCCTTGAAGACCAAGGATTAATTAAAAATTCATTTGTATTTAGAGTTAAATCCAAATTATCAGGAAACGATGGCAAATATAAAGCGGGATCTTTTGCAATTAAGAAAAGTATGTCAATGGGAGAAATAATGGATCTTATTATTTCAGGCAAGACTGTTGGAAAAACATTTGTAATTCCAGAAGCAAATACTGTAGAAAAAAACAGTGTACTGCTTCAGTCTAAGAATATTGTAGACGCTAAAGATTTTCTTAATGAAGTAGCAAATGGTGATTTTGACTATAAATTTATTAAGGGTCTTCCAAAAGGAACTAGCAGATTAGAAGGATTCTTATATCCAGATCAATATCAGGTTAGTTTAGAAGCAGATGCTCATGAAATAATTAATGTTATGCTTAAGCAGTTTAACAATGTGTTTACTGATGAGTATTATGCCAAAGCAAAAAAAATGGATATGTCTGTTTTAGAAGTTATGACAGTTGCTTCAATTATTGAGAAGGAAGCTAAAACCAAAGAAGATAAATTAAAAGTATCAAGCGTTATATATAACAGATTAAAAGATGATATGCCATTGCAAATGGATTCAATACTTGCATATATTCACAAAGAAGACAAAATAAAGGCAAGTTTAGCAGATACACAAGTTGAATCTGATTACAATCCATATAAAAATAAAGGACTTCCACCTGGACCGATTTGTTCTCCAGGAATGGGTTCAATTTATGCTGCTTTAAATCCAGCAGATACAGATTACATATATTTTGTAGCAGGTGAAAAACTAGACGGAACTAATGTGTTTAGCGTTACATATGAAGACTTCTTAAAGGATAAAGCTAAATTTGATAAAGCATATAAAGAATACATTAAGAAACACCCAGATAAAGTTTAAAGGACTAAAGAATGAAAAATATTACTAATGATAGAGTGACTGAATATACAGATAGTCTTTTTGTGCCTATCTCAACAGCTTTTGATAATTTAAGAAAGTGGGCAGAAGAAGACAACATACCAATAATACAAAGAGAAACAGAAGGACTTTTAGTTAGTTTATTAAAGATGAATAACCCCAAAAGAATATTAGAAGTAGGCACTGCTATAGGATATTCGGCAGGAGTTATGGCTATGACCTGTCCTAAGGCTTCAATTTTAACATTGGAAAAAAACCAATTGATGTATGAAAAAGCACTTGCAAACATTAAGGAATTAAATTTAGAATCTAATATTGAGGTTTGTCAGTGTGATGCCAAGGAAATGTTAAACGCTCTAAAACTGGAAGTAAAAGAAAATAAACGTTCTCCCTTTGATTTTGTCTTTATTGATGCAGCAAAAAGTCATTACACAAAGTTTTGGCTTCAAATAATTCAAATGGTCAAAAAAGGTGCAGTTATAGTATGTGATAATGTTCTTCAGCGAGGAATGACAGCAGATGAATCCTATGACACATATGATAAACATCGCACAAATATAAGAAAGATGAGAGAGTTCTTAGAGTACATAAGTTCATTACCAAAGGTCCATACAACGATTTTAGCAGTTGGTGATGGTGTTAGTATTAGTTATATAGAAAGAGATAGTGAGGAATAAATGGAAAGAATAGAATTATTAGCGCCTGCTGGTGATTTGGAAAAAATGAAAATAGCTATAGAATACGGCGCAGATGCTGTATATTTTGGCGGAGAAATTTTTAGTCTTAGAGCAGGGGCAACAAATTTTTCTAAAGAACAGATGATAGAAGGAATTGAGTTCGTACATTCTAGAGGAAAAAAATGTCACATGGCAATTAATATTTTTCCCCACAATTACGATATAGACCAACTTATTGAGTATCTTGAAGACATTAAAGATTTAGGCATAGATGCCTTCATCGTGTCTGATCCTGGGACAATTTCCCTAGTTCAAGACATTATACCTAATGCAGAAATTCATTTAAGTACTCAAGCTAATTTAACAAACTATAAAACAGCAGAATTTTGGGCTAAACAAGGAGTTAAGCGTGTTGTTATGGCTAGAGAGTTAAGTTTAGAGGAAATGATTTCTATGAGAGAAAATATACCTGAGGATCTTGATACAGAAGCATTTGTTCAAGGGGCAATGTGTATTTCTTATTCTGGAAGATGTCTCTTAAGTAATTTCATGATAGAAAGAGATGCAAATAGAGGCCAGTGCGCACATCCATGTAGATGGAAGTATAGCTTGGTTGAGGAACAAAGACCAAATGAATATTATCCTGTTTACGAAGATGAAAGAGGCACATATATTATGAACTCCAAAGATCTTTGTATGATTGAACATATTCCTGATTTAGTCAAAGCCGGAATTTCTTCTGCAAAGATAGAAGGTAGAATGAAAAGTGCTTTTTATGTAGCAACTGTTGTTTCTGTGTATAGAAAAGCTCTTGATTCATATTATGCAGACCCCGAAAACTATAAGTTTGATGAGTCTTGGATTAAGGAATTAAAAAAAGTAAGTCATAGAGAATTTACTACAGGCTTTTATTATGGCAAAGCAGATAATGAAGCACAGAATTATAATACTAGTGCCTATGAAAGAGAATATTCATTTATTGGATTAGTTAAAGACTTTGATGAAGCAACGATGATGGCAACAGTAGAACAGAGAAACAAAATGGTTATAGGGGACAACATTGAAGTATTTGGCCCATACACTGATTTCTTTGAACAAAAGATTGAAATAATGCAAGATCAGGATGGGAATCCAATTGAAAGTGCACCACATCCACAGCAAATAATCAAAATTAAAATGGATAAGCCAGTAAAGGAAAACTTTATTTTAAGAATGCGAAAGGACAAATAAATGGATACCACTTATAGTTTTCATTTAATAGTAGGAGTTCAAATTGCAATAATTGTTGTTATATTATTAGTTTGTGCTCTTCTTGTGGCAGCTCAAAAAGCTATGAGAGTTGTAAGCAGAAATATTATTAGAGAATTGGCCGATGAAGGCAACAAAAAAGCAGAAAAAATCATGAGACTAATAGATGATTCTTCATCAGTTAACTCTACTGTTTTTGCCGTACTAAGCTTCTTTGGACTACTAGTTGGGGAAATTATAACTGTAAGTTATCAATCCAGCGTTGGTCTATTTTTGAATAGTTTTAATGTGCCTTATTCAAGAATAATAGCTTTGCTATTAATTACTCTTTTAGTTGCTTTATGCTTCTTAGTATTTGTAATTTTTTTACCAAGGCAAATTGCAATTAAAAAACCTGTTGGAGTTTCAATGAAGTTAATTGGCTTCTTTAGAATTTGTCAAATTATTGTACTTCCAGCTGTAGGCGTAGTTAGATTTATAACTAACATATTATTAAAAATAACAAGGCAAGGACCAATATCTTACGATGAGAGTTTCTCAAAAGAAGATGTAATGTCAATGTTAGAGGTTGGACAGGAAACAGGGGCCCTAAAAGAAGAAGGGAAAAAAATGATCAATTCAATTTTTGCCTTTGATAATATTTTGGCCTATGAAGTAATGACTCCCCGTACAGATGTTTTTTCAATAGACTTGCTAGATGATACGGAAGAATATTTTGAAGAACTTATGGAACTTAAGTATTCAAGAGTTCCTGTATATGAAGATGATAGCGATAATATTATTGGTATTTTAAATATTAAAGACTTTTTCATTAAGGCGAAAACCGATGGATTTGAAAATGTTCAGGTAAAGGAAATTTTAAGGGAACCATTCTTTGTTCCGGAAACAAAAAATATTGATTCTTTGTTTTTTGAACTTCAAAAGACTAAACAACATATTGCAATTTTAATTGATGAATATGGTGGCTTTAGTGGTATTGTAACAATGGAGGACATTATTGAAGAAGTAATGGGAGAAATTGATGATGAATACGATGAAGAAGAACACGATATTGAAAAAATTTCAGAAAACAAATATTTAATTGATGGGTTTATGGATTTAGACGACATAAACGAAGCTTTAGGTACAAATTTAGAGTCAAATACAAGTGAAACTGTAGGTGGTTTGATTATTGATATATTAGGGGAAATACCATCTGAAGATACTGAAAACATAGTTGTAAATTATGAAAACTATGAATTTACTGTGGAATCAATTAAAGATAGAAGAATAGATAGAGTCGTATTATTAGTTAAAACTGAAGACGTTTTAGAAAACGATGATGAAAAGGAAAGTTAGTAAATGAAAGTAGCATTTCACACACTAGGTTGTAAAGTAAACCAGTATGAAACAGAGGCAATGAAAGAACAGTTTTCAAAAGCTGGTTATGACATTGTTATGGAAAACGATTTTTCCGATGTTTATGTAATTAATACTTGTACAGTAACAAGTTTAGCAGATAGAAAATCCAGACAATATATTAGAAGGATGAAAAAACTAAATCCAGAAAGTATTGTTGTAGTAACAGGCTGCTATGCTCAAGTAAGTAGCGAAGAAGTTAGAGCTATTGATGGCGTTGATATTGTTTGTGGTACCAATGAAAAAAACAACATAATAGATTATGTTAGCAGCTTTAAAGGAGAAAAAATTAGTCATATTTTAGAATATGACGATTTAGCATCTTATGATGAAGCAGGACTAATCAGATCTATGGAATCTAGAACTAGAGCTTATATTAAAGTTCAAGAAGGATGCAATAGATTTTGTTCATATTGTATAATTCCTTATGCAAGAGGTCCTGTAAGAAGCAGAAAAACAAAGGATGTAATTGAAGAAGCTAAAACTTTAATTAATAGCGGTTTTAAAGAATTAATTCTTACGGGAATTAACACTGCCCTATGCGAAAACCTAATAGAAATACTAGACCAGTTAGAAGAAATGGATGGAGACTTTAGAATTAGGCTAAGTTCATTAGAACCTACTGTAATCAACGCTGATTATGTGAAAAACCTTTTTAAATACAACAGACTTTGTCATCATCTTCATCTTTCAATCCAAAGTGGTTCAGATAATGTATTAAAGTTAATGAATAGAAGATATGATAGAAATGAATATTTAGATATAGTCAAAGTACTCCGTGATTTTGATCCTAATTATGGAATAACAACAGATATAATTGTTGGTTTTCCAGGGGAAAAGGAGGAAGACTTCCTAGACACCTTAGACATGGTTGCAAAGGTTGATTTCGGAAAAGTTCATACATTTAAATACTCAATTAGAAAGGGCACTAAGGCGGCTACAATGGCTGATCAAAACACCCCTGTAACTAAAAAGGAACGAAGCCAACGACTTATAGCTAAAGATAAGGAAGTATGCGCGTCTTTTTTCAAAAAAAATATTGGGACTAGCCGTATTGTATTATTTGAAGAATACCAAGATGGTTATATGACAGGATATACGGATAATTATATAAAGGTTTATTTAAAACTGGCCCAAGATAAAATAAATTTATTTGCTAATAAACTGATACCGGTTAAACTTGTAGATATGTTTAATGATGGGGTTTTGGGAGAGACAGATGAATAAGATTAAGCTATTAATTGTAATAGTGGTTATGGCGTTATTACTAGTTTCTTGTGGAAATAGTACCGTTGATAAGCCTTCAATGTTAATAGAAACGCCGAAAACTTATGGGGATGTTTTAAATGGTTTTAAAGTGCCAGATTTAGGAGGAAAACCCGTTAGTGACTCCTTAATTAAGGAAAAAAAATATTCTCTTGTTGTTTTGTGGTCTACAGAATGCCAAGGATGTGAAGATACACTTAAAGTAATTAATAAACTAAGTAATAAATATGGAGATGGTTCTTTGGGATTTTTGGGCATAATGACTGACTCTGTAAATGATAGAGGTAAGTTAGATAAAAAAGCCATTAGAGTAGGAAGACATAAGCTTTCTCATTGGAATATTGATTTTACTAATATTACTGTACCCATTGGAATTAAAGAAGCTGTAATGCCAGATGTGTTTCTATTGCCTGCATCTTTTTTAGTTGACCATAATGGTGATGTTGTAAGTCAGTTTTATCCAGGAAATGTTCCCTATGAAGAGTGGGATCAAATGATTTCTGAGTTAATTGATTGACTTGAATATAAACACATATATGTTATAATTGATTTACTAATTTTTTTAGGAAGGAGATCAAGATGAGCGATTGTATATTTTGTAAAATAAAAGACAAAGAAATACCCTCAAATGGGGTGTATGAAGACGATTTAGTTTATTGTTTTCACGATTTAGAGCCTCAGGCTCCAGTTCATGTACTTATGATTCCAAAGAAACATATTGCTTCAACTGATGACATAACAGATGAAGATCAGGATATTATGGGACATATGATGCTCAAGATAGGCGAAGTTGCTAAGCTTTTGGGACTAGATAATGGGTATAGAGTAGTAATTAACTGTGGAGAAGACGGTTTTCAAACAGTAAAACATCTACATTTTCATATTTTAGGAAAGAGGAAGTTGACATGGCCCCCTGGTTGATAGTATAATGTAACAGTTATAGGCAATATAGATATGTCAGGAGGTGAAACTAGAATGGCACAAGTAATTGTAAAAGAAAACGAAAGCTTGGAAAGTGCTCTTAAAAGATTTAAAAGATCATGCGCGAGAGATGGTGTAATGAGCGAATTAAGAAAAAGAGAACACTACGAAAAACCAAGTGTTAAAAGAAAGAAAAAGTCTGAAGCTGCAAGAAAAAAGGCGAAGAAATACTAGTCTTATAGTAGCATTAGGAGAGAAGGTGTTAAATTGACCTTAAAAGAAAAATTAATGAATGACTTTAAAGAGGCTATGAAAAGCCACGATACTGTCAAAAAAGATACAATTAATCTTGCTAGAGCTGCAATTAAGCAGGTTGAAGTTGATACTAGGACTGAGCTTAAGGATGAGGATATCATTCCTATTTTGAGCAAGCAAGTTAAAATGAGAAAAGACGCTTTAGCCGATTTTGAAAAAGGCGGGCGAACTGACTTAGCAGATGCCTATAAAAAAGAAATAGAAGTATTAGAAATTTACTTACCAGCACAGTTATCTGAAGATGAAATCAAGGTAATTGTTGCAGAAGTTGCTGCAGAACTTGGCATTACAGATGGCAAGCAAAACATGGGCAAACTTATGGGAGCGACAATGCCAAAGGTTAAAGGTTTAGCAGATGGCGGGGTAGTAAAAAAAGCTGTTATGGAGTTTCTATCATAAAAGATATTAAGAGTGAGTTTACTCACTCTTTTTTCATATGTTTTTAGAAGAAAAGACTGTATTTTATATGGATAATTGTATATAATTTAAATAGTAAGAAAGTATTAAATATGGGGGATTTATATGGAGAAATTAAATAGAATAATAATTCATGACAACATTGATAGAAGAGAACTATTTGGAAACATGGACAAGAATATTATTTCTATTAAAGAAAATTTTAACGTTGACATTATGCAAAGAGATAATGAAATAATTATTAAGGGCGATGATGCTAAAGGCGCAGAGGCTTTAGTTAATGAATTGATCTCTTTAATTGAAGCGGGAGATAAAATTGATACTCAAAAAATTAATTATATAAGCGGACTTGTAAAAAAAGGAGTATCATATAAAGATAACAGTGTAGAGAAGGAATTAATATGTATTACACATATGGGTAAACCTTTAAGACCAAAAACTTTAGGACAAAAAGAATACGTTCAATCTATTAGAAACAAGGATATTGTTTTTGGAGTTGGACCTGCTGGAACTGGTAAAACTTATATTGCAGTTGCAATGGCAATTGCTGCCTATAAGAGAAATGAAGTTGAAAAGATTATTTTGGCAAGGCCAGCCGTTGAAGCTGGAGAAAATTTAGGGTTTTTGCCGGGGGATTTACAGGAAAAAGTTGATCCATATTTAAGGCCTCTTTATGATGGACTTTATGATGTTTTAGGTAAGGAAGCTACAACAAGGTTAAGAGAAAAAGAAGTAATAGAAATTGTTCCTCTTGCATATATGAGAGGAAGAACTTTGGATAATGCTTTTATAATACTAGATGAAGCACAAAATACTACCAAAGAACAAATGAAGATGTTTTTAACTCGTATGGGATTTGGTTCTAAAATGGTTATAACTGGTGATATTACGCAGATAGACTTGCCAAGAGGTAAGAAATCTGGTTTGGTTGATGCTACTCATGTACTTAAAGGTATCAAAGATATTGAATTTTGTTATTTAAAAGATGTAGATGTAGTTAGACATCAACTTGTAAGAAAGATTATTGGTGCATACGATAAATATTATAGAGATAATCAAGGAGAAGACTAATGGAATTAATTTTTGATGGAGAATACCAATTATCTGAAGAAATGGTTAGTGTCTTTAATACTGCTGCAAAAATGTGTCTTGAAGCAGAAGGGATTTCAAATGATAAGATTGAGATTAGTATAACTTTTGTTTCAGATGAAGAAATTATGGAAATAAATAATGACTATAGGGGAATAAATAAAGTTACAGACGTTTTGTCTTTTCCTCAATATGAATCGTCAAATGAAGTACCTGAAGAAGGAGTATGTATTTTAGGTGATGTTGTTATTTCTATTAACAAGGCAAGAGAACAGGCCATAGATTTTGGACATTCTCTTAATAGAGAATTAGTATATCTTTATGTTCATAGTTTGTTCCATTTACTAGGATATGATCATATGAATGAAGATGAAAAATCAATTATGAGAGAGAGGGAAGAAAGTGTAATGTCTTCTCTTGGACTGGAGAGATAAGAATGTATGAAAAGCTATTTGAACTAGCTAAAGAGGCTAGAGAAAATGCCTATGCTCCTTACTCTAATTTTAAAGTTGGAGCTGCTTTGCTTTGCAAAGATGGCCAAATATATTTGGGAGCAAATATAGAAAATGCTGCATACGGAGCAACTATTTGTGCAGAACGAGTAGCTGCCTCACGAGCGGTTTTTGAGGGACAAAGAGACTTCGAAGCCATTGCTATAGTATCTGAAAATAAAGAAACTTGGCCTTGTGGAATATGCAGACAATTTTTATATGAGTTTAGTGAAGAAATGATTGTTATTACTGGTGAAGATAAGGATTCGATAGTATCAGAAAAGTTATTAAGCCTGTTACCGAAAGGATTTAAACTGTGAAAAAAGGATTTAAAAGCGGATTTGTAAGTATTATTGGTAGACCAAATGTTGGGAAATCTACTCTACTTAATGCCGTACTTGGTGAGAAAATTGCTATTGCAACTGACAAGCCACAAACTACAAGAAATACAATTAGAGGAATTTACACTGATAATGAGTGTCAAATTGTTTTTATTGATACACCGGGGATTCATAAGCCAAGGACTAAACTAGGAAACTTTATGACAGATAGTGCAACTTCAACCTTCAAAGAGGTGGATTGTATTTTGTTTTTAGTTGATGATAGTCTTGATGCTGGCCCTGGGGATAAATATATTTTAGAGAGTCTTAAGAATGTTGATACTCCAAAATATTTGATTATTAATAAGATTGATAAACTAGGTCCGATGAAATACAAAGAAATATATGATGAATATAATGAACTTGATATTTTTGAAGGAATTTATGGGGTTTCTGCAAAGGAAAACGTTAATGTTGACGAAGTTGTCACTGGGACTAAGGCACTTATGGAAGAGGGGCCTATGTATTTCCCTGAAGATATGGTAACTGATCATCCTGAGCGTTTTATTGTTAGTGAGATTTTAAGGGAAAAATTGTTAATGTATCTTGAAGATGAAGTTCCTCATGGTACAGCTATTGAAATTGAAAGCTATGAAGAAAAAGAAAATATTACTAATATCAGTGCAATTATTTACTGTGAGAAAAAGTCTCACAAGGGGATAATTATTGGTAAGCAGGGACGTAAACTAAAGGGTATTGGCAAAAGTGCTAGAGAAGAAATAGAAGCTTTGGTTGGTACTAAGGTTTATTTACAACTTTGGGTTAAGATTAAGGAAAATTGGAGAGATAGTGATTTTGCTCTTTCTAATTTTGGATATAAGGATAAATAAATGTATGTTGATAGTGAAGGCATAGTATTGCGCCAGAGTAAAGCTGTTAATGGCAGACAAATGGTGACGATTTTTACAAGAAAATATGGGAAAATATCTGCTGGATCTAATGTTGTTAGCAAGGCCAAAAATAAGACGGCTTTGTCAATTAAACCCTTTACTTTTGGTAAATTTAATTTCTATAAAAATAGAGATATGTATAATATTAATGGTGGAGAAACTGTTAAGAGTTTTTATAGACTTGGAGAGAATATTGATAAGTATATGGTTTGCTCGTATGTTTTGGAACTGACTGACAAAATGTTAGTTGAGGGAGAAGCAAACGTTAAACTTTATAACCTTCTTTATGATTTTTTAAATGAGATTGAAGTAAGGGAGACTAAGTTTATGACCTTAGTTGTTGCCTATGAAGTAAAGGCTCTTAGCATATTAGGTTATGGGTTTAGGCTAGATCAATGTGGTGGTTGCGCAACAAAGGATAATCTTACTTTTCTATCTGTTAATGATGGTGGGACACTGTGTGAGAATTGTGGATTAACTATTCTAAATAGTAACGTGGAATCATTGATTTTTCATGTTGATTTTGGTATTATAGATATTATAAGCTTTTTAGAGAAAAAACCCTTAGCTTATTTTAGAAAACTCAGTTTACAAGAGGGTTCGCTGGAGACTATTAGGAATTTTATTAAAGAATATATAAGGTTTCATTTAGACATAAGCAAAATTAATAGTGAGGATTTTATAAATCCAAGTTAGGAGGGAATGTTATGGAAATTACATTAGAAAAAATTGAATTGGTAAAAGACAAAACGGGTGTAAGCTATAAAGAGGCTAAAGAAGCTTTAGAAAAGGCTGAAGGCAGCGTTGTTGATGCAATTATCAGTATCGAAGAAGAAATTGATAAACTTGGCAAAAAGTCTTTGGGAGAACAGGGGACATCAATTGTAAACTGTTTAAAAGAATTAGTTAAGAAAGGGAATGTTTCAAAGATTGTTATTAGAAATAAAGACAATGAAATAATATTAAATGTTCCGGTTACTGCAGGTATTCTTGGAGTTGTAGTTGCTCCATGGGGAATGATTGTTGGAGCCATTGCATCTTTTGGATTGAAATGTGTAATTGAAGTAGTTAAAACTGACGGAACAATAATTGAAGTTAGTGATAAAGCTAATGTTACTGCTCAGAAAGCAAAAGAAAAAGGAACTGAGGTTTACGAAAAGGTAACAAACAGCGAAGCATACGAAAAAGTAAAGGATGTTGCAGAAGATACATTTGAAAAAACATCTGAATTTGCTAGAGCAAAATTCGGTAAAAACAAAGATAATGATTTTGCATCAGATTTTGAAGTAGATTTTGAGGAAAGTGAAGGCGAAGAATATTAAAATGGAAAAATTAACAATGGAGAAATTAGTTGCACTTGCAAAGGGTAGAGGGTTTGTATATCCTGGTTCAGATATTTACGGTGGATTGGCAAATACATGGGATTATGGTCCTTTAGGTGTAGAATTTAAAAACAATGTAAAAAAAGCATGGTGGAAAAAGTTTGTTCAGGAATCAAAGTATAATGTTGGACTAGATGCTGCAATTTTAATGAACCCACAGACTTGGGTTGCATCAGGTCACGTTGGAGGATTTTCTGACCCATTGATTGATTGTAAGGAATGTAAGTCAAGATTTAGAGCAGACAAAATTATTGAAGATCATTTAGAAGCCAATGGACAGGCTGATATTGTTGTTGATGGTTGGTCAAAAGAAGAAATGGAAAATTACGTTACTGAAAAGGGATTACCTTGTCCGGAATGTGGTAAAAAGAATTTCACTTCTATTAGACAGTTTAACTTAATGTTTAAGACTTTCCAAGGTGTTACAGAGGATTCACAATCTGAAATTTTCTTAAGACCAGAAACAGCTCAGGGTATTTTTGTTAACTTCAAAAATGTTCAGAGAACTTCTAGAAAGAAACTACCATTTGGTATTGCTCAAATTGGTAAATCATTTAGAAATGAAATTACACCAGGTAACTTTACTTTTAGAACTAGAGAATTTGAACAGATGGAATTAGAATTTTTCTGTAAACCAGGTGAAGATTTAGAATGGTTTAAGTATTGGAAAGATTACTGTGGTAAATTCCTAACAGATTTAGGAATGAAAGCTGAAAATATTAGATTTAGAGATCATGAAGCTGAAGAGTTATCACATTACAGTAATGCTACAACAGATATCGAGTTCTTGTTCCCATTTGGATGGGGAGAACTTTGGGGTATTGCAGATAGAACTGATTTCGATCTAAAGGCACATGCTGAACATTCTAAGCAGGATATGAATTATGTGGATTCTGAAACAGGGGATAAGTATGTTCCTTACTGTATCGAACCATCTTTAGGTGCGGATAGAGTTACTTTAGCATTTTTAGCAAATGCTTATGAAGAAGAGGTTCTTAAGAGCGAAAATGGCAAAGAAGATACAAGAGTTGTATTAAAATTCCATCCAGCTTTAGCTCCGTTTAAGGCGGCTGTTCTTCCATTAGCTAAAAAACTTGCTCCAATAGCAGAACCTATTTACGATGAATTAGCTAAGCACTTTAATGTTGATTATGATGCAGCAGGTTCAATTGGAAAAAGATATAGAAGAGAAGATGAAATTGGTACACCATTCTGTATTTGTGTTGACTTTGATACAGAAACAGATGGTTGCGTAACTATTCGTGATAGAGATACTATGGAACAGGTTAGACTTCCTATCTCAGAAGTTAGAAGTTATATTGAAGAAAGACTTGTCTTTTAAGAGGTAAAATATATGGAAAAATTCGTTTATTCATTTAATGAAGGTTCAAAAGATATGAAGAATCTTCTTGGAGGAAAAGGAGCAAATTTAGCTGAAATGACTAGAATTGGTCTTCCGGTTCCTTTTGGATTTACAGTTACGACAACTGCTTGTAACAAATACTATGATGAAGGTGAAATGATTAATAATGAAATCGTTTCAAGTATTTTTGAAAAGTTAGAAGAACTGGAATCAGTTAGTAACAAGAAGTTCGGCAGTATAGAAAATCCTTTATTAGTTTCTGTTCGTTCAGGTGCTGTTTTTTCAATGCCTGGCATGATGGATACAATTTTAAATCTTGGTTTAAATGATGATACGGTTGAAGGTTTAGCTAGGTTAACTGAAAACCCTAGATTTGCATATGATAGCTACAGAAGATTTATTCAAATGTTTGGCGATGTAGTTATGGAAATATCTAAAAGCAAGTTTGATGCTATCTTTGATTCTAAAAAAGCAGAGAAAAAATGCGAATTTGATGTTGATTTATCCACTGAAGATTTAAAAGCTATTATTGTCCAATATAAGGCTCTTGTTAGAGAAGAAATGGGAAGAGATTTCCCACAGGAACCAAAAGAGCAATTAATGGAAGCTATTAAAGCTGTTTTTAGATCATGGAATAATGATAGAGCAATATTGTATAGAAGATTAAATGGAATCCCATCAAATCTTGGAACTGCAGTAAATGTTCAGTCTATGGTTTTTGGTAATATGGGGGATACATCTGGTACAGGTGTTGCTTTTACAAGAAGTCCTGTTAATGGTGATAAACACATATTTGGTGAATTTTTAGTTAATGCTCAAGGTGAAGATGTAGTTGCTGGAATTAGAACTCCTCAACCAATTAATCAGATGGCAGAAGCTTTTCCAGAAGTGTATAGCGACTTTATAAGGATTGCAAATTTATTAGAAAATCATTATACAGACATGCAGGACATGGAATTTACTGTAGAAAAAAACAAACTATACATGCTTCAAACTCGTAATGGTAAGAGAACTGCAGCAGCGGCTGTTAAAGTTGCTGTAGATATGGAAAAAGAAGGGTTAATAGATAAAGAAACTGCTGTAACTAGATTAGAGCCAGCACAGATTGATCAACTACTTCATCCTAGATTTATTGAAGAAGAAATTAAAAATGCTAAGTTGATTGCAAAAGGTCTTCCAGCATCTCCAGGAGCAGCGGCAGGACAAATTTACTTTACTGCAAGCGAAGCCGATAAGGCAGCTAAAGATGGAATTAAAGTTATTCTAGTAAGACAAGAAACTTCTCCTGAAGACTTAGCAGGTATGGTTGTAGCAGAAGGTATATTGACTGCTAGAGGAGGTATGACTTCACATGCTGCTGTTGTTGCAAGAGGCATGGGTAAGTGTTGTGTTGCAGGTTGTTCTGAAATCATTGTAAATGAAGAAGAAAAAACTATGACAGCAGGAGATTTGGTTTATAAAGAAGGAGATAGAATATCTCTAGATGGAACAGCTGGATTGGTATACCATAATATTATTAAATCTGAAGCTCCAGAGCTATCAGGTGATTTTGCTACAATTATGAAATGGGCTGATGATATTAGAACATTGCATGTAAGAACTAATGCAGATAATCCAAAAGACGCAGCACAGGCTGTTGAATTTGGTGCTGAAGGTATTGGTTTGTGTAGAACTGAGCATATGTTCTTTGACGAAGAAAGAATTGTAAATGTTAGAAGGATGATTCTTGCTGAGAATGAAGATGAAAGAAGAAGAGCTTTAGCTTTATTACTTCCATATCAGAAGGAAGATTTCAAAGGAATATATGAAGTTATGCAAGATAGACCGGTAACAATTAGATTACTAGATCCACCTCTTCATGAATTCTTACCACAAAACAAAGATGAAATACTAGAATTATCAAAAGAAATTAATGTACCTTTTGAAAAATTGGCCCAAAAGGTTGAAGATTTACACGAATTCAATCCAATGTTAGGACATAGAGGATGTAGATTAGCTGTTACTTATCCTGAAATTGCTCAAATGCAGGCAGATGCCATTATTTCTGCTGCTATTGAACTAAAGAAAGAAAAGGGTATGGAAATTATTCCTGAGATTATGATTCCTTTAGTTGGACTTGAAAAAGAGTTTATAAATGTTAAAAACACAGTTGATGAAACTATAGAAAGAAGATTCGAAGAAGAAGGCGTAAGGTTAGATTACCTAGTTGGGACTATGATTGAAATACCAAGAGCCGCTTTAACTGCTGATGAAATAGCAAAAGAAGCTGAATTCTTCTCATTTGGAACTAACGATCTAACTCAGATGACATTTGGTTTTTCAAGAGATGATACTGGTAGAATCATTTCTGAATATGGAGATAAGCTTATTTTTGAAGAAGATCCTTTCCAAACTTTAGACCAAACAGGCGTAGGTCAGTTAGTTGAAATGGCTGTTGAAAAAGGCAAGAAAACTAGACCTAATATTAAATTGGGAATTTGTGGAGAACATGGAGGAGATCCAAAGACGGTAGAATATTGTCATAAGATTGGGTTGAATTATGTTTCATGCTCACCTTATAGAGTACCAATTGCAAGACTTGCTGCAGCCCAGGCTGTAGTAAAAAACAAATAACATAGTTATATAGAAGATGCACTTTTGTGCATCTTTTTTATAATAAAACAAAAAAAGATTGAATTATGTTTAAAAAAGGTATAAAATAATATCAGTTATTAAAAAGGGAGTAGCTAGCAAGAAATTGTAACAAATGCGTCAATACGATTAACAATCCGCGTTTGTTTTAAACAGCGAGACTTTTAAAGCAACAACAGTTGTTTTAGTGTCTCGTTTTTTTTATATGGAGGAGTAAAAATGTATTTTAATAAGGATATTGATAAAACGATTAATGAACTTGGTACATCTACAAATGGATTAACCGATGAAAAACTAATTGAAAATAAGGAGAAATATGGAGAAAACAAATTAGCTGAAAAAGCTAAAAAAAGTGTTTTTACTATATTCCTAGAGCAGTTTAAGGATTTATTAGTAATAATATTGATTATTGCAGCAATTATATCTGCTGTTACAGGGAATGTTGAAAGTACAATAGTAATTATTGCGGTAATTATTATGAATTCAATTTTAGGCACTGTTCAATATGTAAAAGCAGAAAAATCCCTGGATAGTTTAAAGAAAATGTCGTCACCTTCGGCTAAAGTTATTAGAAATGGTGTTCATTTAGAAATTCCAGCTTATGAACTTGTTGTTGGAGATATAGTTAGATTAGAAGCGGGGGATGTTGTTCCAGGCGATGGTAGAATTATCGAAAGTTTCTCTTTGAAAATTAATGAAAGTGCACTTACAGGTGAATCAGAAAGTGTAGAAAAGTCTAGTGACACTATTAATAGCGATAAGGTAGCACTAGGGGATCAAACAAATATGGTTTTTTCTAGTTCCCTTGTTACATATGGTAGAGGAACTTTTGTAACTACAGCTGTTGGACAAAAAACAGAATTAGGTAAAATTGCTGAACTCCTTGAAAATACATCAGAGAGAAAAACTCCGCTACAAGTAACTATGGATGATTTTTCAAAAAAACTATCTATTTTAATTATGATAATTTGTGCAATTGTTATGGGTCTAAGTATGCTTAGAGGAATGGCTATTGTTGATGCCCTTCTATTTGCTGTAGCTCTTGCTGTTGCTGCAATACCTGAAGCATTATCATCAATTATTACAATTTCCCTTGCTATAGGAACCTCAAAAATGGCAAAGGAAAATGCTATTATCAAAAAATTAAGAGCTGTTGAAGGCCTAGGTTGTGTTTCTGTAATATGTTCGGATAAAACAGGTACTCTTACTCAAAATAAAATGACTGTAGAAGAAGTGATTTGTGAACCTACAGTAAATGAACTTTTATTACAAAGTTCAATACTATGTAATGATACTGTTGTTTCAGATGATGGTCTTTTGGGAGATCCAACAGAAACTGCATTAGTTGATTATCATAAAAAAATCAGAAATGACTACAAAGAAATCATGGAAGCTCATCCAAGATTATCAGAAATACCATTTGACTCAGATAGAAAACTCATGAGTACATTACATAATATTGATGGTAAGTATTATATGCTAACTAAGGGTGCTGTTGATGTTTTAATGACAAGGCTGACTCATATAGTAAGGGGCGATGAAATAGTACCGATTACTAAAGAGGGTCTTGAAATGATTAAAGACTTTAATGAAAAACTATCACAGCAAGGTCTTAGAGTATTGGCCTTTGGATATAAAAACTTTGATTCAGAAGTAGATTTAACACTGGATATGGAGGATGGATTTACTTTTGTAGGTTTAATTGCTATGATGGATCCACCTAGAGTTGAATCACGAGCTGCAGTTATTGAATGTAAGAAGGCTGGAATTAAGCCAATAATGATTACAGGGGATCATAAAATTACAGCTACTGCTATAGCCAAAAAAATCGACCTGTTTGAAGAAGGGGATAAAGCTATAACAGGACTTGAACTTGATGCTATGAGTGATGAAGAACTTAGAAATGAGATTTCAAACATTTCAGTTTATGCCAGAGTTTCTCCTGATAATAAAATCAGAATTGTAAACATGTGGCAAGAATTAGGTAATATTGTTGCAATGACAGGGGATGGAGTTAACGATGCTCCGGCATTAAAACAATCAGATATTGGTATTGCAATGGGTATAACAGGTACAGAAGTATCTAAAGATGCAGCTGCAATGATATTAACAGATGATAATTTTGCTACTATTATTAAAGCGGTACTTAATGGACGTAATGTATATGCAAATATTAAAAATGCAATTAAGTTCTTGTTATCTGGTAATGCTGCTGGGATTTTCACAGTATTATATGCTTCTATAATTGGATTAGCAACGCCTTTTGCTGCTGTACATCTATTATTCATTAATCTTGTTACGGACAGTTTACCAGCATTAGCAATTAGTATGGAACCACAAAATAAAGAATTAATAAAGGATAAACCAAGAGGTAATGATGAAAGAATACTAGGCAAAAAAGAATTAATAGAAATTAGTTTGCAGGGTATAGCCATTGGTATTGCAACAATAGCAGCATTCTACTTTGGATTAGAATCATCCCATAGTGCAGGAATGACAATGGCATTTGCTACATTATGCCTTGCTAGATTATGGCATGGATTTAATTCAAGAGGTAAACAGTCAATATTTAAGCTTAAGTTTTTATCAAATAAATTTGTAATTTATGCGTTTATCGTTGGCATGTTATTATTAGGATTAGTTTTATTTGTGCCAATATTAATGAGAGCATTTAGTATAGCTGTATTGTCACAAAGTCAGATTCTAACAATTCTACTTCTTTCAGTTGCACCTACAATTGTGATTCAACTTGTAAAAGTAATTAGAGATAAAAAATAAATAATGAAAAGCGAAGTTGTAATTTACAACTTCGTTTTTTTTATGTATAACTATCAAACTAAAAATGGGTACTAGAAATAGTAAAATATAAAAGGAATTGTATTGACATATATTTACAAATACATTATACTTCAATTGAGGTGTAAAATTATGGAAAATATTAAAATAGATTTTTTAACAAAAGATTATGATTATGCAATTACATTAACCAAAAATATACTTTATCACAGTCCTAATATTTCAATTTCAATATTAGAGGAAGAAGATGAAATTGATGAAAGTAATTTTTTGATTTGTGATTATAATTGTTTATGCTCAAAGATGGATTGTTACTTTGTAGAGAATGCTGATGCAAAATCTGAAGAAGGAATATATAGGTATGGACAAATTAAAGAAATAATTGGGCAGATTATTTATAACTATACTATTAAGAGTGGTCATAGAATCTGTTCATTTAATAATACTTCTACAAAAATAATATCGGTTATTAGCGGCAGCGGTGGTGTAGGAGTAACTTCTACATCTATAGGAATAGGCAGGGAACTAGCAGAGTTTAATAAAAGCAAGTGCCTTTATATTAATTTGAATTCAATTTCTACAGATGATCCTTTCTTTGATAAGATAACAGATATAAAATCATTAGATTTTTATTTGTATTATATTATAAATAAAAATGATGAAATGAATTACTGTTTTGATGCATTTACCATATCTGATGATGTTGGGCTAATGTCATTTTATGATACTAATGATTTGAATACATTAACTAAGATTAGTACAGATGAGTATCAGGAGTTTTTGGACATAATAATTGGGACAAACTATTTTGACTATATTATCATAGATTGTGGTAATAATATAAATGAAAAAACTATATACTCTATGGTCCAATCGAATATTGTATATTATTATAAAACAAATAATAAAATTAATTATGATAGTAGAGTTATAAGTTTATTGGAAAGCCATCTACAAACAACAAATAATAAATTAGTACCGATTATAAGAAGACACAAAGATGAAGAGGGCGAATTTACCAAAGGGGATTATATTTGGCATGATGATGAAAGCTTTGTACAAAAAGGAAATAAAATAATGTTGGAAAGGCATAAAAAATTTGCTGTATCGGTTAAAGAACTGTTGGAGAAAAATAAATTAACATAGAATTAACATAAAGTTTACATAGAATAACACTTTACTTTCGAAATATTGTAGAAATTATTGACTAATTAATGTAAAATATTTACGTGAGATAAAAATTTAGTCGGAGGTAAATTAATGGAAATGTTTAAAATCATAACTACATTATTCGGTGGACTAGCTATATTTATTTATGGCATGAACCTAATGAGTGATGGGTTACAAAAGGCGGCAGGAGATAAAATGAGGAACATTTTGTCTATGTTAACTGCTAATCCTATTTTTGGAGTATTAGCGGGAGCATTAACTACTGCAGTTTTGCAAAGTAGTAGTGCGACTACGGTAATGGTAATTGGGTTTGTAAGTGCGGGCTTAATGAAATTACCACAAGCAATTAGTGTAATTTTAGGTGCTAATATTGGTACAACAATTACCGCTCAGTTAATAGCATTTAAGGTAGGCGACTTTGCCTGGGTCTTTGTAATAATTGGTTTTATTCTTTTTTTCTTTTTAAAGAACAAAAAGGAAATTTTGTCTGATGTAGGACAGATATTCTTTGGATTTGGTATATTATTTGTTGGAATAAACGTTATGGCTGATACAATGGTGCCATTAGCAGACTCTCCAATATTTATTGACATGATGTTAAAGGTACAAAATATTCCTGTTTTAGGTATTTTAGTTGGTACTATTATGACTGTAATTATTCAAAGTTCATCAGCAACAGTTGCTGTATTGCAGAATCTAGCTTCTACAGCTGGGCCAGATGGTATTTCAAGTGTTATTGGTCTAACAGGAGCATTACCTATTTTATTTGGTAATAATATTGGTACAACAATTACTGCTCTTTTAGCATCTATAGGCGCTTCTGTAAATGCAAAAAGAACAGCTATAGCTCATACGATTTTCAATGTAGGGGGAACTGTAATATTTGTTTGGTTTATACCTCAGATTGCAACCTTCATTCATTCATTGTCCCCTCAAGGAACAGAAGTAGAAGTTATTTCAAGAGAAATTGCTAATGCACATATGTTTTTCAATGTGGCATGTACAATAATTTTCTTACCATTGATAGGTTTATTAGTGAAAATTTGTACAAAACTTATTCCAGGAGAAGATAAAGAGAAACTTAATAGTGAACCTGTATATTTAGATGAGAAAGTTATTCATCAGCCTGTATTTGCTATTCATTTAGCTATTCAAGAATTAACAAGAAATGCAAGGTTTGCCTTTGATATGCTAGTGAAATCTAAGCAAGCATTTCTATCTAATGATAAAGAAGCAATGGATAGTGTAATGGAGACTGAAACAACTTTGAACCACATTAGAGCAAAAATTGTAAACTATCTATCCTTAATCTTATCTAGTGAAAGTATAACGGAAGCCCAAACTGAAAAAGTATCCGCATTGATGCATGTAGCAGGGGATATTGAACACATTGGAGATTACTGCACAAATATAATTGCCCTTGCCCGTGAAAAAGAAGAAAATAAATATGAGTTTTCCGATATGGCATATGAAGAAATCTATGAATGCTTCAATCAAGGTCAAAGTATTATGGAAGTTACCATAGAAGCCTTAGAAAAAGGCGATGTTAATATGGCCTTTGAAGTAATTAAGCTAGAAGATGAAAATAATAAAACTGAAATCCAGCTTAGAAATAAGCATATGCAGAGATTAAATGATAAAACTTGTTCTCCTGCATTTACTGTAATTTATACTGACATCATACATAACATAGAACGTATTGCAGACAGTTGCAAAAATATTGCTGAAGCCGTACTTAAAGGTGCTAAGCAAAAAGGTATTATTGACAATTTAGATTTATAATATCATTATAAGGAAGTGGAATATATGAAGAAAATATTAATTATTGAAGATGAAGACAATATAAGAGAACTGGTGAATTACAATTTGAAATCTAATGGGTATATACCTTTAGAAGCTGCAGATGGTATTGCAGGGATTACTAAAGTTTACAAGGATAAACCGGACTTAATATTGCTGGATATTATGTTACCAGGCAAAGATGGATATGAAATATGTCGTGAATTGCGATCAGAAGGTAATAACACACCAATCATTATGTTGACTGCTAAATCGGAAGAAATTGATAAGGTTTTAGGACTTGAGTTTGGTGCAGATGACTATATATCTAAACCCTTTGGTGTTAGAGAACTTCTAGCCCGAATAAAAGCGGTTCTTCGTAGATTTGAAAATACTGCTACTAAGGCAGAAAATAATAATGAAATTATTCAAGCTGGAGAAATTACTATTGATAGTGACAAACACAAAGTAAGTGTTGCTGGCAAGGATGTTGAATTAACGTATAAAGAATTTGAATTACTGAAGTTTTTAGCAAAAAATAAAGGCCATGTATATTCTAGAGATGAATTAATGGATAAAGTTTGGGGCCTAGACTTTTTGGGAGAAACCAGAACTGTTGATGTACATATACGACATTTAAGAAAAAAAATGCAAGATAATGATGAAAAATATATAGAAACAATAAGAGGCAGAGGATACAGATTAAAATGAAAATCAAACTTTTAACAGTGGCTGCAGTGCTAAGTTTATATAATATAATTATAACATTAATAATAAATGACAAAATGTATTCGATCTTTGCAATTATAATTGGTACATTTATTGGTATTTACTTGCTGTATAAGTGGATGGTTAATCCTATTTCATTAATGAAAAAACAAATTAAAGCTGTTGAAGATGAGAATGCTAGAATTGAGAACATCAGAAAAGAATTTGTTGCAAATGTGTCTCATGAATTAAAAACACCATTAACTTCTATATCTGGATTTATTGAAACCTTGCAAAACGGCGCGGCCGAAGATCCAGAAGCTAGAAATAAGTTTATTGAAATAATTGCCATTGAAACAGCCCGGTTAAAAAGATTAATTCAGGATATTTTGATTTTGTCTGATATTGAAAGTAATATTGAAACAAGTAATGTGGATTTTTCTATTAATGATATTATAACTAAAGTAATTGAACTTTTAGACCCTATTGCTAAACAGAAAAAAATCAGCATTGAGTGTGCTTTTCATGATAATATTTATTTAAATGGAAATGAGGACAAATTCACACAAATGATTGTTAATTTAGTTGAGAATGCGATTAAGTATTCAAATGAGGATACAATTGTAAATGTTGACACTACTGAAAACAATAATCAAATAATTATCAATGTTATTGATCATGGCATTGGCATTGCCAAAGACGATTTAAATAGAATATCTGAAAGATTTTATAGAGTTGATAAATCAAGATCTACTAAAGTTGGAGGTACTGGTTTAGGCTTATCTATTGTAAAACATACAGCAACTCTTTTTGGTGGAGATTTACAGATTAAAAGTGAATTAGGAAAAGGCTCGACTTTTTCTATTGTAATTAATAAATAATAGACATAGGAGAAATGTTAACTAAAATTAACATTTCTTTTTTTTTTACGTAAACTTAACAATAGTTTAACACAAAGAAACTTCAAAGAGATTTGAATATATGAGAAACTGTTAAAAGGAAGATTGCGTTAGGAGGATAAAAATGGAAACTTTTAGAATAATAACGACACTACTGGGAGGCCTTGCAATATTCATATTTGGAATGAATATGATGAGTGAAGGATTACAAAAAGCAGCAGGTGATAAGATGCGTAGAATCTTATCAATGTTAACTGTAAACCCAGTACTAGGTGTTTTGGCTGGGGCGCTAACTACAGCAGTATTACAAAGTAGTAGTGCTACAACAGTTATGGTAATTGGCTTTGTAAGTGCAGGCTTAATGAAATTACCACAGGCAATAAGTGTTATTTTGGGTGCCAATATAGGTACAACAATGACAGCTCAATTAATAGCATTTAACATAGGAGATTATGCATGGATCTTTGTATTTATAGGATTTATATTGTATTTCTTTTTAAAGAAAAAAGCGCTAGTAGCTGATATTGGGCAGATTATATTTAGTTTCGGCTTGTTGTTTGTTGGAATTAACACGATGGCAGAGACAATGGTACCGCTAGCAGCATCACCAATGTTTTCAGACATGATACTAAAGGTACAAGATATTCCGATTTTAGGTGTAGCAGTTGGTACATTAATGACAGTAGTTATTCAGAGTTCTTCAGCTACAATTGCAGTACTTCAGAATCTTGCTTCAACAGCAGGACCAGATGGTATAAGTAGTATTATTGGTCTTGAAGGAGCATTACCTATTCTTTTTGGAGATAATATAGGAACAACAATTACTGCTCTTTTAGCATCAATTGGAGCTTCAATTAATGCAAAAAGAACAGCAATAGCACATACAATATTTAATGTATCAGGAACCTTAATTTTCATATGGTTTGTACCACAAATTGCAGACTTAATTACTAAGATATCAGGAGCAGGAGCAGAAGTTGAAGTTATTTCAAGACAAATTGCTAATGCTCATACCTTGTTCAATTTGACATGTACACTTTTGTGGCTACCGTTTATATGGGTACTTGTAAAAATTGTAACGAAAATAATACCAGGTAAAGAAAAAGAAAAACTTGATACAGAACCAATTTACCTTGATGAAAATGTGATTAATCAACCTGTATTTGCAATACATCTTGCAATACAAGAATTAACAAGAAATGCTAAGTTTGCACAGACAATGATAGTTGGATCAGCAGAAAGCTTCTTAGAAAAAAGCAAAAAAGCCATGGATTCTGTAATGGAAACAGAAAATACTCTAAATAAAATAAGAGAAAAAATTGTAAATTATTTAGCTTTAATATTGTCCACAGAAACAGTCACAGAAGCCCAAACAGAAAAAGTATCAGCATTGATGCATGTAGCCAGTGACATTGAGCATATTGGCGATTATGCAAAAAATATTGTTAGGCTATCTAAAGAAAAGATAGACAATAAGTATGAATTTTCTGATGTTGCAAATGAGGAAATTAAAAATTGCTTCTTTAAAATTGATCGGATGATTATTAAAACAATAGAAGCCCTAGAAACGGGAAATGTATCAGATGCTTATGAAGTTTTTGAATACGAAAAACAGTTAAACCAATATGAGTTGGAATTGAGAAGTACTCATATGGAAAGATTAAATAATAAAGAATGCTCGCCAAACTTTACTGTTGTATATGTAGATGTAGTTCATAACATAGAAAGAATGGGTGACAGTTGCAAAAATATTGCGGAAGCAGTTATTAAAGGAGCTAAACAAAAAGGTATAGTATAATTCCATAAAATGTAAATAAAACACTTGCTTATTTCATGCAAGTGTTTTATAATTGTTAAAAGAGGTAAAATATAACAATTAAGTAAAATATACGAGGGAAAGCATGAGCATAACAGAAGTATTAAATGTAGTAAGAAACTATATGGTTGAATTACCCGAAGAACTAACAGAAGAACAACTTAGAGAACAGATTGAAATTGTAGTTATAAACAATAAAAATCTTTAAGGTTATGATTTTAAAAAAGCTAAAGAAATTATAGATAGAGTATATTATTCAATAAGATCAGAAGTATCTATTCTACAAGGATATATAGATGATCCAGAAGTAGTAGAAATAATGGTTAACGGTATTGATAATATATTTGTAGAAAAAGGAGGCAAACTCTTAAAAACTGATATGAAGTTTGAATCTGTAATTGAATTAGAAACAGTAATGAGGAGGATAGCTGGTAAACTTCAAAGGGAGATTAATGAATTGAATCCAATAGTAGACGCCCGTCTAAAGTCTGGAGAACGAGTAAATTGTGTTTATAAAAACATTGCATTAAATGGTCCCATAATAACAATTAGAAAGTTTGCACCAAATGGATTTACAATGGAAGATTTAATTGAGTTTGGTACAATTTCTAAAGAAGCTGCAAAGTTCCTAGAGGTATTAGTCAATTGTAAGTACAACATTTTTGTTAGTGGGGGAACGTCATCTGGAAAAACAACTTTTTTAAATGTACTATCTAATTTTATTCCACAAAATGAGCGTGTAATAATAATAGAAGACTCAGTAGAATTGCAAGTGAATTCTATTAATAATATTGTTCGTTTAGAATGTAAAGATTCCACATCATCTGGTAATAATGAAATAGGCATGGATCAATTAATTAAAACAAGTTTAAGAATGAGGCCAGATAGAATAATAGTTGGAGAAATTAGAGGCAAAGAAATATTAGACATGTTATCTGCTATGAATACAGGTCATGATGGTAGTTTATCTACAGGCCATGGTAATAGTGTAGTTGGTATGTTAAAGAGATTAGAGTCAATGTATCTTCAAGCTGCAAATTTTCCCATTGAGGCAATTAGGAATCAAATTTCTG
Source organism: Anaerovoracaceae bacterium (assembly GCA_036646055.1). Taxonomy (GTDB): domain Bacteria; phylum Bacillota; class Clostridia; order Peptostreptococcales; family Anaerovoracaceae; genus JAVWMQ01. The sequence continues at coordinate 63,887 of JAVXMY010000005.1, forward strand.
AAGGTATAGATATAATTGTACATTTAGGAAGACTTCCTGATATGAGTAGAAAAGTCTTAGAAATATCTGAAATAATTGGAACAAAAGATAATCAAATTAGTATAAATACTTTATTTGAATATAAAGTAGATGAAGGGTTAATTAGAACTAATAACAAAATAAAAAATTGCAACAAATTAAATTTATATAATGGAGGTGATACTATTGGATAATTTTAAAGAATATAAACTTTCAGAATCTGAAAATATCCAAATGATAACAAGGGGGTTTATATTAATCTTTCTTTTGTTTTACTTGTTCTATAGAAGTATTCCTTTAGCATTAGTTGGTGGATCCTTTGTGTTTTTATTAAAAAAATACTATGTAAGAATAAAAAAAGAAAAAAGAGATGACGAAATACTATTACAATTTAAGGATTTTCTCGTATCTTTATCCTTTTCGATAGAAACGGGACGCCAAATGGAGGAGGCCATAAAAGAATCCTATAACTACATGATTGAAGTATATGGCGAAAAGAAATATTTAATTAAATCAATAGAATATATGAAAAGAGAAATGGAAGTAAACCATGTAAGCGATAGGACTTTATTAATTGAACTTGGAAAAAGTACAGATATAGTAGATATTATCAACTTTGTAGAAGTTTATATTGTGGCACTTGAAACTGGAGGAGATTTAAAAAAAATAATAAATAATAATATCCAAATTATTTTGGATAAGCTATCAATCTTAAGAGAAATTAAAACTATGTCAGCTCAAAGATATTTTGAGTTAAAGGTAATTACAGTAATGCCGATTATAGTGATTTTGTTTTTTAATATATTTAATAGTGATTATATAACGCCACTATATGAGGGTGTTGGAGGAAGAATAATTATGACATTATCATTAATAGGTATTATAGGAGCATATTACTTAGGCAAGAAGATTATGAGTATAGAAATATGAAGAAAAAATATATAAATAAGTTATGTGGTGATCCAAATGAAATAAAGCAGCAGTGGATAAATATATATGGGTACGGAGAATATGAAAATATCGTAAATAAAATACAAAGGGAAAATAAAAGAAGATATTTATTAATTATATTATTGTTTATAATCCTTCTGGTTTCTACTGTTTATAAGGAATACGTAAGCCCTATAGATATAAAACTTAATGATGAGGGCCATATAGAATATATAACAAGGCCAAATAAAGATTATGGACCTAAAGATATGAAAGTTCGTGTAAGTATACATACTAAAAAGGGTGATTTTTCAAAAAACGCATATTTAAATATTGAGCCAGAGGGAAATAACATAAAGAACAATGATAAGTCAAATCCTTTGGGTAAGGAGAGCCCAGATGGTTATTTTGACAGAAAAATAACCACATTAGTAAGAGATATTAATAGTAATTCAGAAGATAAAAGAATTCTATTACCTGATAAGCTTGATAATTATCAAGTAACATGGAAAAAGCAAAATAATAATGATTTGGTATTATATGCTACGGTAATAATAGTTTTATTATTTTATATTTTTACACAAAGGAATAACAAAATAGATAACATAGTTAAATCTACTAGGAAAAATATAATAATAGAACTTCCTGAATTTATTAATAAATTATGTTTGTTGTTAAATAGTGGATTGGTTTTTAATAGGGCTATTGAAAGAATCATAGAAAATCAAAAACAGATAAACATAGATGCACAAAACTATTTCTATCTGGAATTAAATAATGTGGTTTTAAGGGCAAAAGAAAAAAATATATTAATAGAACATGAGCTTACAAGTTTTGCAAAAAGGGTTCAAATAAGCGAATTTACTAAAATAGCCAATATAATATATGACTCTTCCCAAAAAGGAACAGATTTGAAGTTTGCTTTGCAAAGAGAAAGTGACAATCTATGGTTTGCTAGGAAAAAGCATGCAGAAGAAGAAGGCAAAATAGCGGAGATTAAATTGTCAATTCCGCTGATAATTTTATTAGGTGTATTAATTACAATTACAATTGCACCAGCAATGATGGAAATGTAAGGAGAAGAAAATGAAAAAAATAATGAGAAGAATAAGAAGCAAGTTAATAGAGCAAAGTGGTGTTGAAATGGTGCAAGCAGCTATATTAATTGCTATTGCAATAATCCTAGGATTAATTTTTAAGACTGAAATTACCTCCTTTGTAAATAAAACGTTTGATAGTCTTAATGGAGGATTTTAATGAACTCAAAAGGGAATACAATAGTTGAAGCTGTTATAGTTTTACCTTTAGTTGTTTTATCTATAATAACAATAATCACAGCTATGATTTTCTTTTTAAAGACTAATTATAATTATTCTAATGGTAACATGGGCTTGTTAAATGCTATGGGGGAAGATACTAAGACATTTAAGTTAAGAGAAAATGTAGAGATAGGTGATATATCTAAAAAGGTTAATAATTTTAGGCCTACATATTATTATGAAGATAGTCTTTATATGGAGCCTTTTGGATTAATTAAAATTGAAAAAAGGCAAAAGGTGGATTCATATATATACAAGATAAATGAAAAAAGAACAATAAGAAATATTGACTTTATTGAAGGTGTAATAAAATGAAATTTGATTTTAAGTGTAAAAGTGGAAGTACTATAATATTCCTGGCCATAATAATAACTACTATGCTTGGGATTTCAATTGCTTTTGTTTCTGAAAACAAAAACCTATGCCAAAGCAGTTATATTAATGATGTTAGTTACTTAGCTGGAAGATCTATATTATCTGAATATAATACCACCTTAAAAAATAACTATGGAATAATGGGGTTTTCAGCTTATGAAGGGGAAGTTGTAAGGAAACTTGGCAAATACTTAGATTCAACTTTTGATTTAAAGAAAGATTTAAAAACAAGCAAAATATTAATTGATTCTGGAGAGTTTAGACTATCTAATTTAGATTTATTTAAAAAAGAAATAATAGAATATAGCGGATTTTTAATTGGGAAAGACTTGTTAGAAAAAGATGAGGAAGGTAAAGGACATATAGATGGAAAGGCCTTAATTAAAAATGGAAGATCAGGAATGCTTAAGAATTTAGCAATTATAAATTCATTACCATCAAATAACATGGAGTCAGATGGAGGTTTAATTCATAGAATAAAGGAAAATATTAAAAACTTAGATAAGGTTTTTGTTACTAGTGGTGAGAACTATTTTACTAATCAATATGCTTTAAGAGTATTTAATAATGGAGGTTATAACAATGGAAATAACACTTTTTTTGGCAATGAAATAGAATATATTATTAGTGGCAAAAAAGATGACTTAAAGAATTTTAAGAGCACTAAAAATAAAATAATAGGGATTAGAAATTTGTTAAACTTAATCTATATGAAAAGTGACCCAGCTATGATGGCTCAAGTCACTGCAGCAGCAGCAATTTTAACACCGGGTCCTGGTGCTATTGCAACTGAATTGGTCATTATGGAGGCGTGGGCATTAGCTGAAGCTAGAAATGATTTTAAGATGCTTGCTAATAGAAAAAAAGTACCTATATTAAAAACCAAGTTAAATTGGGCTATAGATTTAGATTCAATAATAAAAGGAAGTAGCAAGGGATATATAGATGTGTCTAATAATAAGGGTTTAACTTACTCCAATTATTTAGAAATACTTATGTTTTTTATGAATCAAGATAATAAGCTAATTAGAATGATGGACCTAATTCAAATAAATATACAAGGAAATCAGGATAAAACCTTTTTAATTAGCCAAACAAGTACTGGATTTTATGGGACTTATACTGTAAGTGGGAGGAACTATGGTCATATGCAAAAATATTAAAGGGCATTATATTGTTGAAGTTGCAATTGTATTACCAATATTCTTATTAAGTATTATTTCTATAGGATATTTAATGAAAGTTAGTAGTTTTGATCAAAAGATGACTCATGCTTTGGTAGATGAAGGTCATAGGATGATGATAGAAAGTTATAGGATTAACAATAATTTTTTTGATAGTGCAACAGTAAAGAAAAGACTTATAAATGAGAATAAAGATCTAAAGCATTTAAATAAACTAAATATAAAACATATTCACGAAAATAGTTTTAATAATGGACTAATTGAAATTAATTGCTCAGGAAGTATTGCGCCTAAGATGCCAATTAAATTTAAGGAAGAATTCCAGGTGGATAATAGAATTTTGTGCAGAGCTTTTATAGGTAATAGTAATGGAACAGCTATGTCTTTTGGAGAAATGGAATCCAATGGGAAATCTGAAATAGTTTATATATTTCCACTTTCAGGCACTAAGTATCATAGGGAAGCTTGCACATATGTTGATGCAACACCAGTGCAAATGATATTAGATGATGAACTAAAGCAAAAGTATACCTGGTGTGAAACCTGCAAAAGCAAGAGTATTCCTCAAGGGGGAATTGTTTACTGCTTTAATAGATATGGTAATTCATATCATAGGATCAATTGCAGCACAATTAAAAAGGCAGTAATAGGAATAGAAAAATATATAGCTTTAGATAAAGGATATACACCATGTTCTAAATGCGGAGGAGGTTAAGATGAATTTAAGAGAAACGAATTTTACATTAAAAGTGAATTATGAAGATATTAAGCCATTTGAAGAAAAAGTATTATCTTCTGGATTATGCGACTTTGCTATTCCAATGACTTTTTACAACCATAAGAATGAAAGAAATATTACATATGACTGTAGTGGATACAGTTCTATTAGAGATATTAAACCAACTACAACCAATGAAGTCTTTGAAATTATCGAAAAAACTATAATTACTTTAAATAAAACAAGAGAGTTTTTGATTAGACCTAGTAAACTGACTTTGACAGTTGATACAGTGTACTACAATATGAAATATAAAGATGTTAAAATTGCTGTTGTACCATGCCATGAAGAGGTAACCATAAAAAAAATAGTGGATTTTATTATTCAACTAGAGGCCTTTGCCAATGAGGAAACAAAGGAGTATATAAATTGCCTTGTTAAAAACATTGATAGTAAAAATAGCAATATGAAGGATATGCTAATATACATTAGAGAACAAAGGCGAGTACTACATAATTGTGGTTTGTAATTAATAAAAGTATTCTATATCTTAATTGTATTATTGTTTAAATAAAAAATGTATTGTATAATGTAGTACACGAAGTAGGAGGAAGAAGATATGGATATTTTAAAGAAATTCAAAACACTTGGTATTTTACTAGGGGTTGCATTAATAATTGTTGGTGGGCTATTTATAGTTAAACCGGCAGGTGTGGAATTGGTGTTTAACACTATTGTTGGTGTGGGGTTACTTGTTATGGGAATTACTCAGGCAATTTCACTTATAATAGCTAGAAGCCAACTTGAAGATTTCAAAGTAAGAATAATCGTGCCAATTGTTATGGTTATTTTATCGGCTTTTGTGTTATTGCACCCAGCATTAACATTATTTACAGTTGGCATTGCAATATCAATCTTTGCATTTAGCTTAGGTATTGATAGGTTTACAGTTGCTAATGCAAGAAGAAAAGAAAAATTACCGTATATGTCAACAATATTATTTGGAGTTATTCATTTTATATTTGGGACATTTATGATATATAATTCTTTTGCAGCAATGCTTGCAATTATACTTATTACAGGAATTTATTTATTAGCTTCTGGAATAATGATATTAATATCATGTTTATTGTTTAATGATTTTTAAGAATTTTGTCCTCTTTTAAGAGGACAAAATTTTATTTATGGAGGATTTATTATGATACCTTTGTCAACTAAACTAAGACCTAGAAATTTAGAAGATTTTGTAGGGCAAGAACACTTCTTGTATAGTGGTTCTCTGCTTTATAATGCTGTAAAAAACAAAACTTTCGATTCTGCAATTTTTTTCGGACCATCTGGAACTGGTAAAACAACTTTAGCTAGAATAATTGCCAAAGAAATGGATGCTAGTTTTATTGAAATTAATGCATCGACTACAGGTATTAAGGAGTTAAAAGAAGTAATTGAGAATGCAAAATTAAAATTCTTTGGCCTTCAAAATCAAACTACTTACCTTTATGTAGACGAGTTTCATAGATGGAATAAATTACAGCAAGATTCATTACTAAAAGCCTTAGAAGAGGGAGTATTAAAATTCATTGGAAGTACTACTGAGAATCCGTATTTCTCCATTAACAATGCTATAATAAGCCGTGTTAGAAGTATTTATGAATTTAAAAAACATACAGTAGTAAACATTAAAAAAATCATTAATAGAGCAATTAATGATAAGGAATTAGGCTTTGGAAATTTAGAAATCAGTTATAATGAGGAAGCACTAGATGCAATTGCTGAAATGTCAGGTGGAGATGCAAGGGTTGCCCTAGATACACTAGGGTTTATTATTGATAATCTTCAGGAAGGAAAAACTTTAGATATTGAAATAGTATTTGAAGCAATGCAGCAGAGAATGACCTTCTTTGATAAGAGTGAGGATAAATACAATTTACTATCGGCACTACAAAAATCCATTAGAGGATCTGATCCTGATGCAACTATTCATTACTTGGCTAGACTCTTTGAAGGTGGCGCAGATATAAATATGATTGGAAGACGCCTAATGGTTATGGCAAGCGAAGATATAGGTCTTGCTTACCCTCAGGCTATATCTATAGTAACATCTTGCATTCAGGCCGCTCAAATGATTGGCTATCCTGAAGCTGAAATACCAATAGCGGAGGCTGCCATATGTTTGGCATCAAGTCCAAAATCAAATAAGGTTTATGAAGCCTTAATGCTTGCAAAGCAAGATATTAAAACTCAGGAAATAGATGATATACCATTACATATTAAGGATGCTCACTATAAGGGAGCAGCTAATCGTGGAATAGGTTTAGACTATAAATACCCTCACGATTTCGGAGGTTATGTTAAACAACAGTATTTGCCTAATAATTTGCATAATAAAGTTAGTTATTATCATCCAACCAATAATGGAACTGAAAAATCATTTGGAAAATATTTAGAGGAGATAAAAAAGATTAAATGAGAGAAATAATTAGAGCCCCTCATTCTGGCTTTTGTTTTGGCGTTAGTCAGGCTATTGATAGGGCAAAGAATATAGCTAAAGAATATGAAGGTAGTAAAATATATACTTTTGGACCTTTAATTCATAACAAAATGGTTACTGATTCTCTTGAAAAAGAAGGGGTGTATATTTTAAATGATATTAACAAGGCGAACAAAGGTGATATTTTAATAATTAGATCCCACGGAATTGGCAAAAAATATTATGACATTGCAGAAGAAAAAGGCATAATAATTAAAGATGCTACTTGTACTTTTGTAAAAAAAATTCATAATTTAGTTCATGAAGCATATCTGAATAATAAACAGATTGTAATTGTAGGTGACGAAAACCATCCTGAAGTACAAGGAATTAATGGATGGTGTAATGATTCAGCTATAATACTTAGCCAACCAAGAGATATTAAAAAAGACAACTTATTTATTGTTGCTCAAACTACAATTAAGAAGGAAACCTTTGAAAGTGTATTATCTCATCTTCAAATTAATAACCAAGTAGAATACAAAAATACTATTTGTAATGCGACTAAAGAAAGACAAAATGGATGCACTGAAACTGCTAAAAATGTAGACGTAATGCTTGTAATAGGAGATAAAAATTCATCAAATAGCAGAAAACTATATGAAATAGCAAAAAAACATTGCAAAAATGCCTATTTTGTGACGGATATTTCAAATTTACCATTGAAAGATTTACAAAAATATAATAGAATAGGTATAGCGGCGGGCGCTTCGACACCCGAAAACGCAATTAAGGAGGTTACTACAAAGATGAGTGACAAAATCACAAAAGAAGAATCTATGTTAGATTACATGGAAGAGATTGAAAAATCATTAAGACTACCAAGAGGTGGTGAACTGGTTACAGGTAAAGTACACCAGGTAACAGACAAGGAAATTATCGTGAACCTTGGATGCAAGAAGGATGGAATTATTCCTTTAAACGAAATTACATTGGAAGGAGAACAGAAACTAACTGATTTATTCAGTGAGGGTGAAGAAATCACAGCAAAAGTTTTAAAAACTGATGACGGTGACGGAACTATCCTACTTTCAAAGAAAAAGTTAGAAGCAAGCGAGCATTGGGAAGAAATTAACAAAGCTCTTGAAGATAAAGCTTTAATTGACGTAACAGTAGTTAGACAGGTAAACGGTGGTGTTATCGCAACGTACAAAGAAGTACAGGGATTCATTCCTTTATCACAGCTATCTGACAAGTTTGTTGAAGATTCATCAGAATTTATTGGTCAAACTTTATCAGTAAAAGTATCTAGAGTTGATGCAAGAAGAGGCAAAGCTGTATTCTCACACAAAGCTAGACTAATTGAAGAACGTCAGAAGGCACTAGAAGAAATTTGGAAGAGCATTAGCGTTGGCGACATCGTTGAAGGTACAGTAATGAGATTTACAGATTACGGTGCATTCGTAGATATCGGCGGAGTTGATGGATTACTACATATTTCAGAAATTTCATGGGGCAAATTAAAGCACCCACAGGAAGTTCTAGAAATTGGTGAAAAACTTCACGTTAAGATTCTTTCTATGAACAACGAAAAAGGCAAGATTTCTTTAGGTCTAAAACAGACTCAGCCAGAACCTTGGTCAGTAATTGATGAAAACTATCAGATTGGACAGGTTGTTTCAGGTAAAGTTGTACAGATCAAAGAATATGGTTGTTTTGTTGAATTAGAACCAGGTCTAGACGGATTAGTTCATATTTCAGAAGTTAGCCACAAGAGAGTTGCTAATATCAATGATGAATTAAATCTTGGTCAGGAAGTTTCAGCAAAAATTCTTGAAATTGACAAGGACAGAAAAAGAATTAGCTTAAGCATCAAGGAAACTCTTGAAGCACCAGCTAGAGATGATTCTGGAGCTGCAGACGCAGAATAATGTAATTAAAAGAGATTGATAGATTTATATCTTTCTCTTTTTTAATACAAAAAAACACCTTATTTATGTTATAATAATACATAGAAAATCAGGACATGAGGTGATGAAATGGATCTATATTTCTATGAAGGTTTTAGTAATACTAGTACAAATACAGTAATAACTAAAGCTATCAAAAGTTATATTAAGGACAATAATATTAGTGTTAAAAATGATATAGAAATTTTAAGAGATAATATGGGTAAACCTTATATTGAGGGGAAACCTTTTCACTTTTCTGTTACACATTCAGGTGAAATGGCCCTAGTTGTTATTTCTGACTCTAATATTGGAATTGACTTACAAGAAAGACTACCAAAAGATATAGAAGGCCTTGCTGAGCGGTTTTTTAGCGAAAAAGAAGCTCATCACATTGATCTTTGGGGAGATGATGGGTTTTTGGACATATGGGTTCGTAAAGAGGCTTTGACTAAATACTTAGGAAGTTCACTTATGAGGGTCCTTAGTGAGTACGACGTTGTTGATGAAAATGGTATAGTAGATTCTATTAATGTAAATGGACAAAAGGTTTATTTTATTTCCGTCAACATGGGATATGATATTAAATGTGTTATTGCATCTGCCAGGAAGGATGAATTATGCATAAAAGGTATAATATAAATGCATATATAGCAGGACTATGTTCTGCATTAATAGTAGGGTTTTCATTTTTGGCAATAAAAATTTGCATTCCTTATGGATCTCCCTTTGAAATTATAGTTTTTAGATTTAATACGGCACTAGTAGTAGCTATTATAGCATTAATAATTAATTTGAAAAGGCATAAAATCAAAAGGGTGAGACCTTTATTAATTATAGGGTTATCCTATATTGTATTTGTGATTTTTCAAACATTGGGAGTTTATTATTTATCCTCAGTTGAAAGTGCAATAATTTTTGCAGCAGCACCCATTGTAGTTCAAATACTTGCAGCAGTTTTTCTTAAGGAATATACTAACAAAACTCAGAATATATTTATACTCATAACGGTTACATCTTTACTTATTATGGTTATTAAAAATGCTAAACATATTGAATTTAATGGATTTGGAGTTCTGCTTATAACTATAGGAATGCTAGGATTAGCCACAAATACTGTATTGATTAGAAAGCATCGTGGTGAGTATTTACCTACGGAGATTTCATCGATCACAATTATTACAGGTGGAATAATATTTAATATTGGTGCCATAATCGACTGTATTGTTAATGATAATTTAGGACATTATATAGAACTAATTCACAACGGTAAGTTTATGGTTGGAGTAGTATTTTTGGGTATATTTTGTATTTTTATTTCAAGTACATTGATGGCTTTTATTAATAAGAGACTTAAGGCGGTACAAGCTTCTTTGTTTGGAAGTCTTAGCACTGTAGTGTCTCTATTGGCAGGGGTTATAATATTAGGAGAAGACATTTTCATTTACCAGGTTGTTTGTAGTGTTGGTATAATTGTTGGAATAATTGGTGTTAATGCATGGGGAGACGGAAATGGTTAAAGAAAAAAATAAAGATGTATACAGGTGTGATATGATCACTGCTAGGAGTAAGTATGGATATTAATGAAGTATCTTTGAGACATTTAGCTAATAGGCCTAGAACAAAAAAGGAAATTAAAGATCACTTAATTAAAAAAGGTTTTGAGCCTATAGAAATAAAAGAAGAAATAGACTATCTGCTTGAGCATAAATATATTGACGATTCAAGTTATACAGAGGAATATATTAGATATGGTTTTTCAAAGAATAAGGGTATAGGCAGAATAGAAATGGAACTATATCAGAAAGGTGTTTCTAAAGAAGATTTTTCAAAGGGGTATTATGCCTATGAAGATGAGTATCAAATAGATATAAAAGAAATTGAAAGAGAAAATTGCTATAATGAAGCAGATAAAATAATGAGCAGAGCAATTTCTATTGACCAAAAGACTATTGCTAAGCTTGGAAGAAGGTTAAGTTCCTTAGGCTATCAATCTGGTTTAGTTTATGAAATTATAGGTAAATATATGAAAGAGAAAAATAATGACGGAAGTTTTGAGTAGGACAACAAGAATAATCGGTGAAGAAGGAATTAATTTGCTTAAAAAATCCAAGGTGATAGTCTTTGGCATAGGCGGAGTTGGAGGCTATATTATTGAGGCTTTAGCACGTACAGGTGTAGGTCATATTGCAATTGTTGATAATGACACTGTGGATAAATCCAATATTAATAGGCAGATAATAGCTCTTAATAGTACAATCGGTCTAAATAAAACAGATGTAATGGAAAGCCGAATCAAAGATATAGATGCTACAATAGTAGTTGAAAAGATAAATATGTTTTATTTACCAGAAAAAAATGATAAAATTAACTTTGACAAGTATGATTATATTGTTGATGCAATTGATACTGTAGCGGCGAAGATTAATATAATTGAAATGGCCAAAAAAAATGGAGTTAAGGTTATATCTTCTATGGGTACTGGAAACAAAATGAACCCTGAAATGCTAGAAATTGCCGATATTAGCAAGACTAGTGTTTGCCCATTGGCCAAGGCAATTCGTAAAGAACTTCGCAGAAGAAATATAAAAGATGTAAAGGTTTTGTTTTCTAAGGAAGAGCCTGTTGTTAGAGCTAATCCACCAGGAAGCATTGCTTTTGTGCCAGCAGTGGCAGGATTAGTTATTGCAGGAGAGGTAGTAAAGGATTTAATAAAATGGGAAGGGAAGATTTAATAAGATATATAGAATTATTTGAAGCAGAAATACTGTCTATATATAAAGGCGAAATATTAAAGGATATTCGTAAACAATCTAGTTTTTTTAGTATATTTACAGGTAAACATAGGCAAGAAACCATAGAAAGATTAGAATACCTAAAAGAAAAGGTAATACTAATTGATCCTGAAAAAATTGAAATTGACAAGGAAGATGTTGAAGCTGCTAAAGTCAAAGAATTGTTTGGCGAAGTAGTTACATATTTCTTTGGAGTTTGCAATGCTCAAATAGATTTCCAGGAATTTTTAATTCGTAAAGAATCTAAAGAGCCGATTACAGTGGCAGAGATGAACAATATATCAAGCGAACTTACAAAAAATAATGTTGGTATGCAGGATTCAATTAAAGCTATTAGAGATATAATGATTAAACAAGGAGTGGAAAAATAAATTGAAGAGAATAATAATAACAGGTGGACCAACTAATGAGCCAATTGATGAAGTAATGAAAATTACAAACATGTCTACAGGTAGTTTATCTATTTCACTTGCTAATGAGTTTTTAGATAAGGGCTATGAAGTTTGTTTAATTGTAAATCAAGACATTGATATGCACAAATTAAATGAAAGTGATAGACTAAAAAAAATTGAAATAGAAACAGCTGACGATATGCTTTATGAATTAAAGGAAGAAAGCTATGATTCTAAATATGATTTTATTATTCATGCATCAGCTGTAGGAGATTACAAAACTGACTTTACTTTTTTGATGGAAGATTTAGCCGAAGAATTATTTGAACATAAAGATGAATTTAATTCACCACAGGATATATATGATATTTTAGTTGATCCAAAGTGTAGACTTGATAATAGTTCTAAAATCAGTAGTTATCAGGAAGACTTATCAGTAAAACTTACATTAACACCAAAGGTTATTAAGAATTTAAGACAGTGGTATCCAAGTACAAAAATTATCGGTTGTAAACTACTAGAAAATGTATCAAAAGAAGAACTGTTTGATGTTGCAACTAAACTTTGCAATAAGAATGATGTAAACTACATTTTAGCAAATGATTTGGCTGATTTAAGAGCGGGTAAATTAACAAGATACTTAGTAGACAAAAATGGATTTACTAATACTACACTAGATAATCCATCAGCAATAGCTAATTTTGTTGATACTTTATAGGAGGTAAATGTGGATTTAACCTTTACAGTTATAATAGTTTTTTTAGCAGTAATAGTACTGCTTCTTGTTGTATTAATAGTAAGCTCATTGCTAACTAGAAAAGAAACCCATAGGCAAATAAATCATTTAGGCTTTGAAAACGAACAGAAATTAAACAATTTAAGGAAGACCATGAATGAACAATTAGAACAAGTTTCAAAGGGCATGGGGGAAATGCAAAATTTAGCTCAAGGGGTTACAGATTTGCAAAAGATATTATCCAATGTAAAAACAAGAGGTATTCTTGGAGAAATCCAGTTAGGTGCAATATTAGAACAAATATTAAGCCCAGAACAGTATGTTGAGAACATTAATACTAAACCAAATAGTCGTGAAAGAGTTGAATTTGCTGTTAGGTTGCCTGGAAATGAGGAAGAGCCTATCTATTTACCAATTGACTCTAAGTTCCCGGGGGATGCTTATTTGTCCCTTGTAGAAGCCTACGAAAAAGGTGACAAAGAAATTATTGATGTAATGGGCAAAAATCTTGACAATGCAATAAAAAAAGCAGCAAAAGATATTAGTGAAAAATATATTGAGCCACCGTATACAACTAATTTTGCCATAATGTTTTTGCCTTTTGAAGGCCTTTATGCTGAAGTAGTAAGACGGGGTTTAATTGAAAAACTACAAAATGATTATAAAATCAATATTGCAGGGCCAACAAATATGGCGGCTTTATTAAATACTATACAAATGGGATTTAAAACTATTGCAATTAAAAACAATACAAGTTTAGTGTGGGAAACACTTTCCCTTGTAAAAAATGAATTTGACAAGTTTGATCAAGTGTTATTAAATACACAAGCTCGTCTAACACAGACAAATGCAGAATTAGATAAACTAATTGGCGTAAGAACTAGAAGTATAAACAAAGCCTTAAGTAAATTATCAAAACTTGAAGGTAATGATACAAAAAAAGATATAGATATTTTTGAGGAGTAGTATGGCATTATACATAATTGCTGATTTACATCTTTCTTTAGACGAAAACGTAAATAAGCCTATGGACATTTATGGTGGCCCGTGGGTTAATCATACGGAAGTACTTAAGAAAGAATGGGAAGCCATAATCAAGCCAGAAGATACAGTTATAATAGCTGGAGATATTTCTTGGGGGCTAAAAATTGAACAAACTATGGCAGACCTAGAGTATATTGGGAAGTTGCCTGGTAAAAAGATTATCTTTAAAGGTAATCATGATTTGTGGTGGACAGGAATTAATAAACTAAATAAGCTTTTTGATAATATAGTATTTGTTCATAATACCTTTGTAGCTGTAGGAAATACGGCAGTTTGCGGTACAAGAGGATGGAATTGCCCAGGTAGCGAAGACTTTACACTTCAAGATAACAAAATTTACAAAAGGGAAGTTTTAAGACTAAAGACATCTATAGAGCTAGCTAAAGAAGAAGGGTATAAAGATATTGTGGGAGTTTTACATTATCCACCTACAAATGATAAAAAACAACCTTCAGAATTTACTAGAACTTTTGAATCCTACGGGATTAAAGATGTATATTTTGGACATTTACATGGTGAGAATGCTAAAAAAACAAATAATAATTATATTTATAATGGGGTTTCATACAAACTAATTTCCTTAGATAAATTAGAATGTAAACCTATGAAAATAAGATAGGAAGTGATCTTAATGAGAAGAGCAATTATTATAGTAATGGATAGTTTAGGAGTAGGTTATTTACCTGATGCTGAAAAGTATGGTGATAAAGGTGCTAATACTTTTGGCACAATAGTAAAAGAATACCCCCAAATTAAAATACCCAATTTGAAGAAATTGGGGTTTTGTAATATAAATGGACTAAACCAGGTTTTGAGCCCTAGTTTTTTAGAAAAAAATCTTATAGGAAGTTTTGGAAAACTAAATGAAATGTCAGTAGGTAAGGATACAATTACAGGTCATTTTGAAATTGCAGGTATATTAACTGAGCATCCTTTTAAAACATATCCAGATGGATTTCCAAGTGACTTTATCAAACTATTTGAAGAGGAAATAGGTTGTGAGGTAATAGGAAACTATCCTGAATCTGGTACTGTAATTATAGATAAGTTAGGTGAGGAACACGAAAAAACCGGAAAGCCTATTGTATACACTTCTGCAGATAGTGTATTTCAAATTGCAGTTAATGTTGACATAATACCGTTAGAGCGTCTATATGAGATTTGTCAGATTGCAAGAAACCTTCTAGTGGGTAAGTGGGCTTGTGGAAGAGTAATAGCCAGACCTTATCAGACTATTAAAGGGAAGCGAGTTAGAACTAGTGATAGAAAGGACTATGCTGTGTCTCCACCAAGGGATACTATGCTAAACAACATTTCAAATGAAGGACAAAGGGTTTATGGCGTTGGAAAAATCAATGATATTTTTAATGGCAGCGGTATAACTGAAACAGTTCATAGTGACAGTAATAATAATGGTGTTGACCAAACAATTACAGCTATTAATGAAGACTTTGAAGGTTTGATTTTTACCAATCTAGTTGATTTTGACTCTAAGTATGGACATAGGCGAGATCCTATTGGCTATGGCAAAGCAATAGAAGACTTTGATAATAGACTGCCAGAAATACTTAGAGCCATGAAGGATGAAGATATTTTATTCATATGTGCAGATCATGGCAATGACCCTGATTTTGTAGGTTATGATCATACTAGAGAATACATTCCTTTAGTTATTTATGGGCAAAATATTAAACCAGGAGTTAATTTAGATATTAGAAATTCATTTGCAGATATAGGGGCAACAATTTGCCAGTATTTATCTGTAAATCAAACTGAAATTGGAGAAAGTTTTTTAAAACAGATATTAAAATAGGTAAGATATGAATATTGTAGATATAATAATTAAAAAAAGAGATGGAAAGATTTTAACCAAAGAAGAGTTTGACTATGTTATTGAAGGATATTCCAATGGGGAAATTCCTGATTACCAAATAGCTGCTCTTTTAATGGCAATATTTTTTAAAGGAATGACCAATGAAGAAATCTTTCGTTTAACTTTTGCTATGAAAAAATCAGGAAGTATTATTGATCTTAGCCATATTAAAGGTACTAAAGTAGACAAACACAGCTCAGGAGGAGTTGGAGATAAGACTACTCTAATAGTTGGGCCAATTGCAGCAGCGGCAGGGGTTAAAATTGCCAAAATGAGCGGCAGAGGCCTAGGTTTTACAGGTGGTACAATAGATAAACTTGAATCTATTCCAAACTTTAAGGCTGTTCTTAGTGAAGAAGAGTTTCAAAGACAAGTTGAAGAAATTGGAATTGCAATAGTTGGACAGTCTAAGGATATTGCTAAGGCAGATAAACTTCTTTATGCACTTCGTGATGTAACTGGAACTGTAGATTATGTGGGCTTAATTGCATCAAGTATTATGAGTAAGAAACTTGCATCTGGAAGTGATGCCATTGTCTTAGATGTTAAATATGGAAGTGGTGCATTTATGAAAACCTTTGATGAAGCTAGAAAACTAGCAGAAATAATGGTTGAAATAGGCAAGGCTGATGGCAAAAAAACTAGGGCTGCAATTACAAGTATGGAAGAACCTTTAGGACATAATGTTGGAAATAGTTTAGAAGTTATAGAAGCTATAGAAGTTTTAAAAGGTAATGGCCCTAAAGATTTAATAGAATTATCAATAAATCTTAGTGGACTTATGATAAGTGCTTCTGATGAGAAGATTTCTTTTGAAAAAGCCAAAGAAATTTCTATGGACATGATTAGTTCGGGTAAGGCCTTAGCTAAATTCAAAGAAATGATTAAGTGGCAAAATGGGGATGAAACTGTTATCTATGACTACGAAAAACTGCCAAGAGGGGTTTTTGCAAGGGAAGTACATGGTGAAGAAGGCATGGTGGTAACTAGTATTTTTACAAAAAAAATCGGTCACTCATCACAGCTTCTTGGCGCAGGGCGAGAGAAAAAAGACGATAATATAGATCTTGGAGCAGGAATAATAGTAAGGAAAAAGGTTGGAGATGTATTGAGCCAAGGAGATACTCTTCTTGGAACTTTATACACAAATGATCAAAGTAAGTTTGATGTGGCTGAAAATTTATTTAGGGAAGCATACTCTTTAGAGCCTAAGGGAAGCAAAATATTTAAGGCTAAACTTATTAAAGAAGTACTATAACTATGTGAATACTCAATTTGCTCTGTTTGACATGTTGGCTAATGTAATATAAAATAAGTTGAAAGAGATTTGCTTTACTAGGAAGGTGAAGATGTTATGATAAAGAAGTTTAAGGAGTTCCTGAGCATTACAATTGCAATAACTATGGTATTTACTATGGCAAATTTTGATTTTGCAAATGGGGCAGGATATGTTGATTATAAGCCTGATAAGAAGGCTGTTACTACGGAAAATGTTAATGTTAGAAATAGCTATTCAGAAAAAGCTGATAAAATTGGTCTTCTTAAGAAGGGGACTAAGATTACTGTTTATGGATACAGAAATTTTGGTAAATACAAGTGGTATAAGGTAAAGGTTAACAATAAATACGGGTATTCTGTTAGTAATTTTATTAAGATAACTGGTACAGATTCTTCTGGCAGCAACGGCGGTGATAAAGTTTATAATTATACAAAGGGCGTTAAATACGGTAAGGTTTTAGAAAACATTAATGTAAGATCTGGCCCGTCTACTAAATATAAGAAGGTTGGTTCATACAAAAAGAACAAAGAAGTCAAACTGTATGGATATAAGCAAGTTGGTAAAGAAAAATGGTATCGTGTTAAGATTAAAAGCGGTGCTGATGGTTATGTTTATTCAAAATATGTAAAGAATTTAGGTTATTCAAACGAAGGCTCTGAGCCAGATAAACCAACTATTTCAGATTTTGAACAGAATTTAATTAATGAAGGATTTTCATCAGACTATAGAAGAAAGTTAATGGAAATTCATAAGGAACATCCTCAGTGGATTTTTAAGGCTCATAAAACTGGACTTGATTTTGAAGGTGCAGTTAAGAGTTCGACTACTCCTGGCAGAAATGTTGTTTCTCCATCATCTCCAGATTATCAGAGATCATATGAAGAAAATACATATGACTTTACTAAGGGTAAACATTATACATTTGATGGTAGATGGATTGCAGCCCATAAGTCTGTGATAGCTTATTATATGGATCCAAGGAATTTTCTTGATGGGGTAAATATTTATCAGTTTTTAGATAATCATTTTGATATTAATACACAAAGTAGAGATACTGTTCAAAAAGTTGTTTCAGGATCATTTATGGATAATGATGAATATATAAATATGATTTTTGAGTCAGCCCAAAGTGTAGGGGTTAATGCCAATGTATTAGCTTCTTCATTGTTACAAGAACAGGGTTATAAAGGAACTAGTGGTTTGATTTCAGGTAAATATGAAGGCTATGAGGGATATTATAATTTCTGTAACATTGGTGCATATACTAGTGGCGGAATGACTGCAACTGAAAGAGGGTTGTGGTATGCTAAAGGTGGCAATGATGGGTCTACTTCCTATGGAAGGCCTTGGGACACAAAACTAAAAGCTATTTCTGGGGGAGCAATGTACTATAAACAAAACTATGTTGATAGAAACCAGAATACACTTTATACAAAGAAATTCAATGTTATGAATGGAATGAGTAGCCATGAATATATGTCTGGAGTTTTTGCGGCAGCATCAGAAGGCCAGCATTTATCTAAGGCCTTAAGCGGTAACGATAATTATCCTCTTATATTCTATATACCGACATTTTACAATATGCCAAGTAGTCCAGCTAGCATGGCAACATACGGTAGCAATAACAATGTATTAGATTCTATTAGCGTAGATGGTTATTCACTAAATGAAACATTTAATAGATATGGATATTTCTATACTTTAACTGTTCCTAGAAGTGTTAATGCAATTAAACTTAACGCTGTTGCAAATGATAGTGCAGCTTCAGTTAAAGGTGTTGGAACAATAAACTTAAGTAGTCATACTAAGACTGTAAAAATTGTTGTTACATCAACAAGTGGATTTACTAGAACGTATAATTTGACAATAAATAGAGAGTAGGTTTTATGGGAAATAAAATATTAATAATTTGTACTGTTATATTATTATTAGTGCCATCATTTGCTTTTGCAAAGGATGATGTATCTATTGGTATACAAAGTAGTACTGGAAGTGAAAATGTTGTTACATTTAAGATAAAGTACTTAAATAAAAACGTGGATTCAGTAGAAGCCTTGTTTAAATATAACGTTGATAAATTAGAATATGTTTCTGGCGGGACTAGCTCTGGAAATACAGGGGAAGTATTTCTGAAAGGTGCAGATGGAAAGACAGACTTTGATTTGAAATTCAAAGGTAAAGGAACAAAAAAAACATCCATCACACTAGTTACAGAAAAAGCCTTAAATATTAATGGCAAAGCTATTAATATTAAGGATAAAACCAAGACTGTAGCATTAATTCAAGGCGGTGTTGCTGAGGAAAATAAATCTGTTACCGAAGAGGCTACTAAAAAAGAAGATATAATAACAGAGGATGTAATTGAAGAACCATTAGAAAGCAATATGAGAAATACTATAATAGTATTTGGATCTTTCTTTGCCCTTTGCATTCTTGGAGTTTTCATTGTATCTTTAATATATTTTCAAAAAAAGAAAAAATAGTAATAAAAAACTTTCCTAAATTCTAAAGGAAAGTTTTTTTATTGATTATAATAGATTTTCTGGGTTTAAGGGTTTTAGTGAATCAATTAGGAAGATACCATCTTTTCTAATTAATTGATCATCAAAGTAAACTTCACCGCCGCCGTAATCTTCTCTTTGAATCATTACTAAATCCCAGTGAAGGGCAGACTTGTTTCCATTAAAGGCATCTTCATAAGATGCTCCAGGAGTTAAATGAAAACTTCCTGCAATTTTTTCATCAAATAGTGTATCCTTCATAGGATGAAGAATATAAGGGTTAACTCCAATTGCAAATTCTCCGAAATATCTTGACCCTAAATCTGTATCTAGGATTTCATTGATACGTTCTGTATTATTAGAAGTTGCCTTAATAATTTTGCCATTTTCTACTTCAAAAACAATATCACTAAATGTAAAGCCTTGTTCTTCAGACAAGGTATTATAAGAGATAATACCGTTAACAGAGTCTTTAATAGGGGCAGTATAGACTTCACCATCAGGAATATTACATCCGCCATCACATTTAACAGCAGGAATACCTTTAATGGAAAATGAAAGATCGGTACCTGGGCCTACAAGTCTGACTTTGTCTGTCTTGTTTATTAAATCAACTAAATTATCCATGGCCTTACTCATTTTGTTATAATCCAAAGTACAAACATTAAAGTAGAAGTCTTCGAATTTTTCAAGACTCATATTAGAAAGTTGAGCCATAGCATAATTAGGATATCTAAGAATAACCCATTTGGTGTTATTTACCCTATAATCTAAAACTTGAGAAAGTACTTTGTAGTATAAATTTAAATTTTGTGATGGAACATCAGATAGTTCAGCTGTGTTATCGTCGGCACGAACACCAATATATGCATCCATTTGTTTCATTTGTACTAAATCAACTTCTAGGATTGATTCTAGCTGTGGCTGGCTAATGTCCAAAAGTAGTTCTCTTTTAATTGTGCTATCTGTAATTTTAACAAAAGGGATTCCTTTTGCTTTATAAACTTCTTTGACTAATTGCTTAATAAGAGCCTTTGAAGAAGTTCCAATAGCATCTATTAATACTTTTTCTCCTTCTTCAATTTTACAAGAGTAATTTACTAATAACTCTGCTAATTTATTTATTCTATTATCCATTAAACTTCTCCAATTTCTTTAATAATTCAGCCATATCTGTAGGTAGGGGAGCATCTAGTTTTAGATGCGCATTTGTAACTGGGTGATAGAAACTTAAGTGAGCAGCATGTAGTGCTTGTCTTTCAATTAAGTGTATTTTTTCACCACCATATAAATGATCTCCCACTATAGGATAGCCTATATGACTTAAATGAACTCTTATTTGATGAGTTCTTCCTGTTTCTAGTGTTAGTTTTACTAAAGTGTAGCCCTTGTTGTATCTTTGGATTACTTCATAATGGGTAACGCAGGGAGAACCTTCAGGAGTTACTGCTCTAGCAATTTTATTTGGATCTGGTCTACCTATAGGTAAATCGATTGTTCCATGGTCGTTTTCTATTATACCTATAACAATGGCAAGATACTGCTTTTTTACTTTATGTACTTTCATCTGTTTAACAAAACTATCCTGGCTATGAGAGTTTTTAGCTAAAGCTAATAATCCTGAGGTGTCCATATCAAGCCTATTTATAAATCGAATTTTAAAATGTTGATCATTATCAATCATATATTTAGCCACACCATTAGCAAGAGTATGGCATGGGTGGCCATTTGTAGGGTGAACTACAATTCCAGGTTGCTTATTTAGAATCAATAAATCTGCATCTTGATATATAATATTAATAGGAATATTTTCAGGTTCAAAATGGCTTTTTTCTGTTGGTATTATTATGGTAATTTCGTCACCAGGCTTAGGTACAATCCAACTTGGAACTTTATTTCCATTTAAGAGCATTCCTTCGTTCTTCTTGATTTTAGTTCTTAATCTAGAACTGAAATCAAATTTTTGTTTCATTATTGCTGTTATAGCAAGGTTGCTTTTAAAATCTTCTTCTGTAACAATATATTTAAAATCTCTAACCATATTTCTCTTTCTATAAAAACTTAGATTTAACTTTATCCCAAAAATCGTAATCTGATAGACGCATAAGTTTAACTGTTTTATCTGATAACTCTACTAAAATACTTTCAACATATTTAAATTCTTTGTGCATTCCATCAGCAAAAATAAATGTAGTTGGAGCATAACCATTGGTTTCAGGTAATAATTCCAAAGACAAATCTGATGGTAATAAAATGCTTGATGTAAAGGACCTAAATGCTGTTGAATTCATTGGGGCAATAGGAGTAACTTGAAGCAAACTTAGCCTTGGATCAACAATAGAACCGCCTAAAGAATAGTTATATGCTGTAGAACCTGCAGAAGTTGCAATTACAAGGCCGTCTCCACTAAAACGCTCGATAAAACTACCATCAATTGAAATGTTATAATGAGCAGGATGGGTGTTTTCACCTCTGACAACAATTTCATTTAACCCAATTAATTCAGTAACATTGCCATCTCTTGTTCTAATGGTAGCTTTAACTGTATTAAGTTCTTGTATAGAAAAACTACCTGATTTGTAATTGAAGATAAGGTCATCTAAATTATTAGCACTTACTTCTTGGTAAAAACCCAAGTGTCCTGTATTTACTCCAATAATAGGAACATCAGGGAAGTTAAACTGGTGTATTGCTCTTAGCGTACAACCGTCACCACCTACAGAAATAATTAGTTCTGAGTCTTTGAAGTTTTTTTCAATAGTAAAGTTGTTTGCGATTAATTTCTTTTCTAATATTTCTGTAGTTTCAATTGAAGCAGGTGTTCCATTGTTATAGACGCATATTTTGCGATCTTTGTTTTTAAGTTTCATAATTTCTCCTAAATTAATTTTTCAAACTCATCTACTAGTTTAGAAAATTCCTCCATTGCCGTTTCAATAGGTTTTGGTGAACTCATATCAACTCCAGCAATCTTAAGGAGTTCTATAGGATGATCGGAATTACCTGTTTTAAGGAATTCTAGGTAGTCCTTAGAACCGTTTTTTAAAATTAAATCTGAAATTGCTGTAGCAGCAGAATAGCCTGTAGCATATTTATATACATAAAAAGCATTATAGAAGTGTGGAATTCTAGACCATTCATATTTAATATAGTCATCATTGCCTAAGGCTTCTCCAAAATATTTTTTATTTAGCTTGTGGTATTCTTCACACATTAAATTAGCAGTTAAAGAATTACCATCTTCTACAGTTTTGTGAGTAAACTGTTCGAACTCTGCAAACATTGTCTGTCTGAAAAGGGTAGTTCTAAATTCTTCAAGGTGAAGATTAATTAGATACTTTTTCATATCAGGATCAGTTTCTTTGGCAATTAGATGTTTCATTAATAAGTTTTCGTTTACTGTTGAAGCAACTTCTGCTGTAAAGATAGAGTGATCTCCATAAACAAATGGTTGATTCTCTCTAGTGTAACTAGAATGCATGGAATGTCCCATTTCGTGAATTATTGTAAAAACATCTTTAAGTGTTTCAGAATAGTTTAATAGTATGTATGGATAACTGTCATAACTTCCAAAACTATATGCACCACTTGTTTTGCCCTGGTTTTCATAAACGTCAATCCACCCCTGTGAAATACCTTCTTTCATTCTAGAAATGTATTCATCACCAAGAGGTCTTAAAGCATCTTCAATAATATCAATACCTTCTTCAAAAGTTATTTTTCTATCAGGTATTTTAACCAAAGGTACGTAGATATCGTACATTTTTAATTGATCTACACCTAAGATTTTCTTTCTAAGATTTATATACTTATGTAAAGCAGGTAAGTGCTTATTGACTACAGAAACAAGATTATCGTAAACAGAAAGAGGTATGTTATCGCCAGATAAAGCTGATTCTATGGCAGAATTATATTTTCTAAGTTTTGCGGATACTGTATCTGTTTTGGTATTGTAGTTATATGTAGTTGATATAGTATTTATTAAATCCTTATAGGAAGTATACATTTTAGTATAAGCTTCTTGACGAATTTCTCTATTATGGCTTTCCATAAAGTTTATATAGTTACCATGAGTTAGGGTTACTTGGTCTCCATTTTCATCAGTGATTTGGCCAAACTTAATATCTGCATTATTTAGCATAGTAAATATATCGTTTGTACTTGATGTAATTTCACCCATTTGCGCTAAAATATTTTCTTCTTGTTTGCTTAGTATATGTTCTTTTTCTCTTAAAACATCTTTGATCAAAAACTCATAAGTTTTTAATTTTGGGCTTTCTTCAAGATAAAGTAACAAAATATTTGAATCTGTTTCTGTTAATTCAGGTAAGAAGAAAGAGGTGTTTGCACTTACTTTGGCAATTATTTGTCCTGATTTATCGCACATTGCTTGATATTTTTCATTTGAATTATCTTCATCTCTTCTCATTCTAGAATATACAAAGGCTTTTTCTACTTTCATCCATATTTTATCTCTTGCAATTAAAGCTTCAGTTAAAATCATATGATTACTCGTAAGAACTCCCTTATAGGCTGCAAATTCTTCAGAGAGTCTTAAAGCTTCATTTAAATCTTCTTCCCATAGTTTTTCATCTGGATACATAGCTTCAATATTCCATTTGTACTTTTTATCTATTTCATTACGTTTTTTTACTGTTTTACTCATTCAATCCTCCCGGCTATTGTTTACATTGTTTAATACATGTTGTAGAATATATTATACACGAAAATGAAAGGAATTTAAATATGGATAATCGACCAATAGGTTTTTTTGATTCAGGATTAGGTGGACTTACATGTATACCTTATTTAATGGACAAAATGCCTAATGAAAAAATAATATATTTCGGTGATACTGCTCGTACTCCCTATGGGTCTAAAGCCGTTTCTACAATAAAAAACTTCTCAATGCAGATTGCAGATTTTTTGGTAAGTCATGATGTTAAAATGATTGTAATTGCATGTAATACAGTTAGTGCAACATGTCTTTTGGATATACAAAACAAATATCCGGATATACCAGTTGTTGGCATTATTGAACCTGCAGCCATTGCTGTTGCAGAGACTTGTGGGGTTTCAAATAAGATTGGAGTAATAGGAACTAAAGTTACAATTTCATCTGAAGCTTATAAGAATGAAATAAAAAAGTACAATCATAATTTAAGCGTTTATGAAAAGGCTTGTCCAGCATTTGTACCTTTAATAGAAGAGGGGATTATCAAAAACGATATAATGGATCTAACTATTGAATACTATATGGATGATTTTATTTTAGAAAACAGAATTGATACTATAGTTTTGGGATGTACACATTATCCTCTTTTGGGAACTAACATTAAGAGAAAATACCCAAATCTTAAAATTATTAATCCTTCTCAAGTTATAATTAATAAAATTGAAAGAATTTTGAAGGATAAAAATATGCTTGCTATGCCATCAGAAATGGAAAACGTATTTTATGCAAGCGACTTGTCAGAAAACTTCCTAAAGATGATAGATAGGATTTTTGATGAAACAAATGTTAAGGTTAAATTTAAGAATTTAGATATAGACTAGTTTAAAAATGGAGGACAATATGGCACTTGATAAATTATTAGAGATTATAGATATAGAACAACCTACAGAGTTTCAGTTTTTTGAAAACTTTGCAGACTTAATGGAAACAGAGTATATATTTTCTGTAGATGATTGCTATGAACTTTTTAGAGAAGTTAACAGAGAAGAAGTAATTGATATAATAAATAATTATTTTGAAGAATTATTAGATGGGATTCCAGATGATAAGACTGATTTTTATACTCTTTTAGATACTATTAAACTTTCTTTGATGGGTCTTCTTAAAGCTGAAGATGACCAGGCTAGTCTCGTTCATTTTTCAGAAGAACTAACAAGATTTAAAGATTGGTATTCTAAGGATTCAAAAGTAATATTAAAAAAGATTGATACTTTAGAAGAAGTTACAGTATCAATTAGAGATGCAGTTGTTACATCTAGATTAGAAGCATTAAATGGTGAAAAGTACCATTATGACTTCGATGAATGTTTAGAATATGAATTAGACGAATTCATATTAAGTTATGGTGATTTAGCGGCTCAGTCAGATTATGACAATGGTGATAATTCTGATTTAATTGATAACGGATATGTCTACGATGATGAAATGAGGAATAATTAATGGGTTTAGCTGAAAAGAATTATAAGAAGGGTATAATAGCTGCACTTTTATGTGCAGTTATTTGGGGTTTTTTACCTCTATATTGGAAAACACTTATACCGATTAGTTCTTCTGTAATAATCTTTTATAGAATATTCTTAGTTGGAGTTGTTTGTTTTGTATTGGCTTTGAAGTTATATGGAGTAGAAAAAATTAAAGCCCCTTTACGAAAAAAGGGTGCTAAATCTAAGTTTATAATTGCTGGAATAATAATAACAGTAAATTGGAGTATATATATTTGGGCAGTTAATGCAGGTTATGTTATTCAAACAAGCGTTGGATATTATATAGAGCCATTAATGGTTTGTTTATTTGGAATAATACTCTTTAAAGAGAAACTTACCAAGTACAAAATAACTGCTTTTATTCTAGCTTTAGTTGGAATAGTTGTAATGCTTATTCACTTTAGACAAGTTCCTACTATTGCCTTAAGTTTGGCAATAACATTTGCCACATATGCAGCACTAAAGAAAAGCTTTCAATTAGAAGCAATATTAACTTTACTTTATGAAACAATGTTTTTAATGCCATTTGCACTTGCCGTTATTATTTATTTAGAAGTAACTAATCAAGGAGCAATAGGCGTTGGAGAGCCATATCAATATGGTTTATTATTACTATGCGGAATAGCAACAGCAACACCTTTAGGCTTATTTGCAGTTGCAGCAAATAATTTACCACTTATGACCCTTGGATTGTCTGAATACTTATCTCCAACGATTTCACTTATTCTTGGGATATTTTTGTTTAATGAACAATTTGACAAAATACAGTGTTTAGCAATAGGGATAATTTGGATTGGTTTAATCGCTTTTACCTTTGGAGAATACAAAGAACAAAAGGTGCCTAGAGGTGACCAGATTGAAAGATAATAACATTGGTTTTTTTAGTGTAGCCTTTATGTATGTGGGTACAATAATGGGAGCAGGATTTGCGTCTGGAAGAGAAATCTGGCAGTTCTTTGGTATATTTGGTCAAAAGGGAATAGTGGGAGTTGTAATTGTAGGTTTCTTGTTTGTAGTAGTAGGTATAATTACATCTTTAGTTGCTAGAACAATTAATGATTCAAATATGGGGCGAGTAATTGTTCCTGGTGGTAATGATAAACTTTGTAAGTTTATTGACTGCTTTATGGCATTTTTTTTATATACTGTTTTAATCACAATGTCTGCAGCTGCAGGAGCTTTGGTAAATCAGCAGTTTGGAATGAACAGAATGATTGGAGGACTTGTTATTGTGGCACTTGTAATTGTTACGGTAATTGGAGGCTTTGATAGAATTTCTCATGTCTTTGGATATATTATGCCAGTATTACTTGTAGTAGTAATTATAACTTGCATTATGGTTGTAATTAAAGATTTACCTAAAAGTGGAATAGAGATTGAAATCAAACCAAGTCCACTTGCCAAAAACTGGATGTTTAATCCTATATTATATTTAGCATATAACATGCTTGCGGTAATTCCAATTGTTGCAACAGCAGCAGTAAAGGCAAAGGATACAAAAAATGCAGTATTTGGTTCAGCCTTAGGAGGAGTTTTCTTAGGTTTTTTAGCTTTAGTGTTAGCCTTAGCAATGAATACTGATCCAAACTTCTCACATGTAATGGATATGCCAATGCTTGCATATTCAGAAAAGTTAGGAATGATACCAAACTTAATATATGCAGTTGTTCTTATGTTTGCAATTTACGCATCAGCTACTGGGAATTTCTATGGATTTACTACAGTACTTAATGATAATAAAAAAAATACCAAAATAATAGTTTTGGCATCTGCGGCATTTGTTTTTGGCCTTGCAGGATTTAAAAATATAGTAGCATATGTTTTTCCAATAAGCGGATTTCTTGGACTTATAATTGTTGCTATGATATTAGTTAATTTTATAGAAAAAGTAATATTTAAAAAGGGGATTAATATGAAAATACTAAGCGATGAAGAAAGAATAAAACTTTACCCTGAGGGGATTTCTGAGGTATATGCAGGAAAAAATGAGCTTATTAATCTTATTATAGGAAAAGATAAAACTGCTGTTATAGATTGTGGCAGAGCATTTTGCGGTGAAGAAATGGCTGAAAATGTTAAAAAGGCATTAGGCGGAAGGAAACTTGACTATGTTTTTGCTACTCATTCTCATTATGACCATATCGGTGCATTACCTTACTTTAGAAAAATGTGGCCAGATTTAATTTGCTATGGTTCAGAATATGCAAAATATGTATTAACTAGACCGGGAGCAATTAAGACTATCAAAAAAATGGGAGACAATGCTTGTATTCAGTTTAGTGATGGAAACTTAGACAGAATTATTACAGAAGGATTATCAATTGACGTTGCACTTAAAGAAGGAGACAAAGTAAGTCTTGGGGAACATGAAATGATTGCTATTGAAACAAAAGGTCACACAGACTGTTGTTTATCTTTTGCCCTTGAGCCGGAAAGGGCGCTTTTTACCTCTGAAAGTACAGGAGTTTTCGAAGGAAACGGAAATGTTGACACATCTATTTTAAAAAGCTACGAAGATACTATGGTTTCATTAAAAAAATGTAGAGACTACGATCCAGAGTTTTTAATAGCACCTCATTTTGGCATAGTTTCTAAAGAAGATGCTAGAGAGAGTTTTGAAATATTTGAGAAAAACGCCATTGAAGAGCGTGAATTTATCATGGCTAGAGCAGCCAAAGGGCAAAGTGCAGATGAAATCTTTGAAGAACTAAAAGATGAATTTTGGACTGAATATAGAGCTAAATATCAGCTTTTTGATGGGTTTAAGCTAAATGCCCAAAATACTATTAAAATATATATGGATGAGGTTAAAAAATGATTAAAATTAAAACATTAAAATGTGGTGTTCGTGTTGTAATGGACCAGACTAATTACTTACAGTCTGCATCTATTGGATTTTGGGTTAAGACAGGGTCTGTTGATGAAGAAAAAAAATATGCGGGTATATCACATTTTGTTGAACATATGATGTTTAAAGGGACAGCAAATAGAAGCGCCAAAGAAATTGCAGAAGATATAGATAAAATAGGCGGGCAGATTAATGCTTTTACTAGTAAAGAGGCAACTTGTTATTATGTAAAAACTTTATCAGATAACCTAATTAAATCTACTGAAATATTAGTTGATATGCTAGTGAATTCAAACTTTGATAAGGTTGAAATGGGCAGAGAAAAAAAGGTTATAGCAGAAGAAATTAAAATGATTCTAGATACACCAGATGATGCTGCTCATGAATTATTTAATAAAATGCTTTATGGCGAAGCTGCTCTTGGAAACTCAATTGCAGGAACTGAGTCTACACTAAAGAATATTTCTCAAAAGGTACTTCGTGATTATGTGTTTAATCAGTACACAAGGGATAGCATTGTGGTTTCAGTGGCTGGAAACTTTGATGAAAATGAAATTTGCAATTATTTAGAAGACAAACTTGTTTCTCTAAAGGAAAGCAAAGAATCAAAAGAATATACAACTTGGAACTATAAGCCAAATCATAGAGTTAAAATCAAGGAGGTAGAACAAGCCCACTTATTTATGGGAGTTCCTTCTGTGGATTATTTAGATAACAAGCATTATGCTATGGTTATTTTATCAAATATTCTTGGTGGATCAATGAGCTCTAGGCTTTTCCAGTCAGTAAGGGAGCAAAAAGGGCTAGCGTATTCAGTTTATGCAGCTCATAGTGCAGCAACTTTGGGAGGACATTTCCTAATTTATGCGGGAGTTTCCCATGAAAACTTAAAAGATTGTATTTTGGCAATTAAGGAAGAACTTCAATTACTAAAGAATAAAGGTATAACTGAGGAAGAATTAGACAAGGCAAAAGAACAACTTAAGAGCAGCTATATTTTTGGACAGGAAAATGTTGCCTCTAAAATGTTTAGCTTAGGAAAAGCCATATTGTTTGCAGGTAAAGCTAAAAGTGACAAGGAAGTATTAGATTTAATCGATGCAATTACAATTGAAGATATTGAAGAAGTTGCTAAACTAATTACTGACTTTGAAAACTACACAGCAGTTGTGGTAACAAATAAAAAGTTCAATCTTAAAAAGATTATGCTAGGAGAATAAAATGGCTGTAATAAAAGTTGTTAATAAAAGCGAAAAATTACCTGCTTATGAAACCATAGGATCTGCAGGAATGGATGTAAGGGCATTTATAAATGAGCCCATTATTTTAAGCCCAGGTCAAAGAGCTCTCATTCCAACTGGTTTATTCTTTGAAATACCTTTGGGATACGAGGTGCAAGTTAGAGCCAGAAGTGGACTAGCTATAAATCATGGCATTTGCTTAATTAATGGTATTGGAACTGTTGATAGTGATTATAGAGGAGAAATAAAAGTTCCTTTAGTAAATCTAGGTCAAGAGGATTTTGAAATTAAAAATGGTGAAAGAATAGGGCAGATTGTATTATCAAAGTATGAACAAATTACTTGGCAACAAGTTGAACGTTTATCTGAAACAGATAGAGGTAAGGGAGGCTTTGGTCATACAGGTAAATAAAATGGAGGAAAAATGATTACAAGAACAGATACAGAAAAAAGAGAATATGATTATTTGTCTAAGTATGCTTGTAAATCTATAGAATCTTTGGGAAGAGTCTTTGAAGAAGAAAAGTGCAATGTTAGAACTGACTTTCAAAGAGATAGAGATAGGATTGTACATTCAAAAGCCTTTAGAAGGCTGATGCATAAAACTCAAGTATTTCTAGCCCCGGAAGGAGATCATTTTAGAACAAGACTAACCCATACTATTGAAGTGTCACAAATTGCGAGAACAATAGCTAGAGCACTTGCTTTAAATGAAGATTTAACTGAAGCTATTGCTTTAGGACATGACCTTGGACATACACCTTTTGGACATAATGGAGAAGTAATTTTATCTAATTTGTTTCCTGGTGGGTTTAATCACAATGAACAAAGTCTAAGAGTGTGTGAAATATTAGAAGATAGTCATGGCAAAGGCAAACGAGGAATGAACCTTACTAAAGAAGTTAAGGATGGAATTTTAAATCACAGTGGTCCTAATATTCCATTTACACTAGAAGGACAGGTAGTTAGAATAAGCGATAGAATTGCTTACATAAATCATGACATTGACGATGCCATTAGAAGTAAGGTTATTAAGAGTGAAGATTTGCCCAATAATTGTATAAAATTATTAGGTGATGATCATAGAACTCGAATTAATACTTTAGTAATCGATCTAGTAAAAAACAGTGAATGTAAAAACAAGATTCAAATGAGCCCTGAAATATCTGAAGCAATGGATCAACTTAGAGGCTATATGTTTAAAAATGTTTATCGCAATAATGTGGTTAAAAGAGCTTCTGATTTAGCAAAGGTTGAAAATATTATAACATCTCTTTATGATTACTTTTTAAATTATCCTGAAGAACTACCTTTGGAACTTAATAAGTTAATTCCTGAATTTAATAAGGAAGAAATAGTTAAAGATTTTATTGCTGGTATGACTGATAGATATGCAATAAACTTATATGATGAATTATTTATACCAAAAGGGTGGAAATAAAAAAAAATCCTGCATTTTTAATGCAGGATTTTAAATTAATTATCTTTTGAAGTTTGCTGGTCTTTTTTCTAGGAAAGCAGCCATTCCTTCAACTCTTTCATCTGAACTGTGAGCAGTACCAAAAGCACTAACTTCAATTTTAGATGCAGCTTCAATTCCCATATCGTAGCCAGCGTTAATGGCAGTTTTAGCCATTCCTACAGCAATAAGTGATTTAGTCTGTAATAACTTAGCTAAATCAATAGCTGCTGGCATTAATTCATCTGGTGCGTAAACCTTTTCAACTAAACCGATTCTATATGCTTCAGCAGCATCTACCATACCAGCAGTGAAAATTAAATATTTACCCATTCCTCTACCAACAAGTCTTGGAAGTCTCTGAGTTCCGCCAAATCCTGGTGTGATTCCTAGGTTAACTTCTGGCTGACCAAACTTAGCTTTTTCAGAAGCAAGTCTAATATCGCAAGCACATGCAAGTTCACAACCTCCGCCTAAAGCAAAACCGTTAATGGCACCAATAATTGGTTTTTCAATGTTTTCCATTAGGTTCATTAATCTATGACCTTGAATCATCATATTTCTAACTTCAACAGAAGTTACACTGTTCATTTCTGCAATATCAGCACCAGCAACAAAAGCTTTGCCTTCACCAGTTAGAATTGCAACATCTGCACCTTTATCATCTCTAAATGCTGAAAATGCATTATATAATTCAGTTAAAACTTCAGTGTTTAAAGCATTCATAGCGTTAGGTCTGTTTATTGTGAAATATGCGATTCTTTCTTTTACTTCATACTTAATTGTGTTATACATAATAATCGTTTCCTTTCTTTATTTGTTAAATTAATAACATAATCATAACACGTAAAATATAGATAATCAATATCCATTTTAATAATCTTTAAGCAATTTTCACAACAAATTAAAGACTTGTAAGAATAACAATTAGTATTCCTTCTTTAACTGTTATAGTTACTGTGTCTTCAATAAATTCATTGCTAACAGCAAGGGGAAAAGTACTTGTAAGATCATAGTTATTTAAGTTATATTTAGAACCTGTAATTGAAACTCCTTTAGAAATAGGGGAGTGACTTAGCAATGAAAATTTATACTCATTTTTTTTCTTTAAACTAAGGGACGAATTTTTTAAAATATACATTTCCTGGTTGGAATCCATCATAGAGATATTAAGTCCCTTTATAGTATATCCTACTATAGTTTGAATATTTCCAAGGGTATGATCTAGTCTGCCTCCAATTCCACCAACAATAATAATATCTTCATAAGAGTTTTCTATTGATTTGTTAATTGCTAAATCTAAATCGGTTTCATCCTTTTCAGCCTTAACTATGAAACTGGATATTTCTTTTGGAATTTCAATAGAATTAGAATCTAAATCTCCGACAATTAAGTTTGGAACAATATTAACAGAAGTTAGAATATCGTAGCCTCCATCAGCTGCAATAATAAAATAATTCTCAGGATTATTTCTGATTTGATTAATTAATTCAAACTGGTTAATATCTCCTTCAAAATAGGAAGTGAAAATCACACATTGTTTAATCATTTTGTAGTACCTTTCTATATTTAATAATATTATTATACTACAATTTGTTATTAATACATAAAAAAATAAAGTTATTTTTTTAACAAAATAGGGTTGAAATTAATATATTTATAGTTTATAATCTAGTCGTATCGTAAAGTTGAATTAGAAAATATAGTAATAGGATGGGTTAGGCTTTTAGTTTATGTCATCGATACCTATTGTAATTTCAATACTAATTTAATTTATAGCTATAAGGCTACAGTGGCGTATGAGGCTAAATCGTAAATGTACGGCCATCATTCACTGAGATAACAATTGTGAAAAGATAAATTATAAAAAGTAAATCAGATTTTAAAATTTACTAAATATCCTTACGAAAATTCCATCTAACTTGTTAGGTGGTTTTTTCATTGACAAAAATAAGAATATAGTTTTATTGAATATAGGCCATTTTTAGGATATAATTAAAACATATATTACGTGAAAGAAAGAAGGTATAACAATGGAAAGAAAAATTGTAACAGAATCATGTTGGCAAATACGAAAAAACGCAAGAGAGTCATTAAAGGAGAACTGGAAACTAGCTATTTTAGGAATGCTATTATTCTCAGTGCTATATTTTGTTGTAATCGAAATATTTAACCTATTGTTTCCACCAGAACAGTTAAGTAACTTAAAAAACACCATGTTAAGTGATTATCAAATTAATGAGAACATTAAAATGAATAACGGTTTAATAAGTGGCATTTATCAGTTATTAGTAACAGGACCATTTTTAATTGGAATAGAATATTTCTTTTTAAACATTTCAAGAAAAAATCAATCATTTGCAGAAAGCCCTAAAATACATCAAATCTTTGATGGTTTTAACAACTTCTTTAAAAACCTTGGAATTCACTTATGGATGACCTTATTTGTATTTCTATGGATCTTAGTTGCAGTATTGCCAGGAATACTAGCTATTTCATTTTTCTCTTTTACAGCAATAACTAGCGGCAGATATGGAACACTAATTTTTATTACTCCAATAATTTTTGTTGCAATTTTTGTAATTGGAATAATTGTAACTTTAAGATATTCACAAGTATACATACTAGCGGCAGATAACAAAAATATTGGAATTAGAGAATCTCTAAAAACAAGTATAAAATTGATGAAGGGCAATAAAGGAAAATTATTCATATTATCATTATCATATTTGGGATGGATTATTTTAAACGGAATAATTTCAGGTGTTGTTGCAGCCTTAATAGGACAGATTATGATCAGTAACCTAGACTTGGATACTGTTCAAATGATCAATAACAGTGTAATAATATTATTAATGATTCCATCAATGACATATATTTCTATGGGCTATGTTGAGTTTTACAAATTACTAACAGAACCTAAAGCCATTGAAGAAGAAATAACTTTAACAATAAAAGAGGATTAAAAATTGGATATAAACACACAACAAAAACATTTAATAAAAGACTATGTGAAGTTATTAGAAGGTAACTATCTTTTGGTAGAAACACAGGGAATAACACCTATAAAACCAAGTCCGGTTACTCATATAACATTTGACTCAAAAGATGTCAAAGAAGGAACTCTTTTCGTTGCTAAAGGAGTACACTTTAAAAAAGAATATCTGGATATGGCCATGGCAAAATCCGCTCAGTGCTGTTTATTTGATGAAGAGATGAAGGAAAAGCTTGGTCCTATTAAATATCCTTATATTGTTGTGTCAGATATAAGAAAAGCTATGAGTGATATAGCCGCATATTTTTATAATAATATATATAATAACTTTAAATTAATTGGAATAACAGGTACAAAAGGAAAATCCACAACCACATTTTTATTAAAAAGTATATTAGATAAATATGCTAAAGAATATAATAAAAATGAAAGTGCTGTGGTATCAGGTATAACTAATTACGATGGGATAATTAGAGAAGAATCCCACTTAACAACACCAGAGGCTTTTACCCTTTATAATCATTTTAACAATGCTTATAAATCCAATATAGAGTTTTTGACTATGGAAGTATCAAGTCAAGCACTTAAGTATCATAGAACTAGAGGAATAATCTTTGATATAGGAGGATTTCTTAATATAGGAGAAGATCATATTAGTGACGTAGAACATCCAAATTTTGATGATTATGTTAATTCAAAACTTTTATTAATGAATCAGTGCAAAACTGCAGTAATTAATATGGATGATGAATTTTCACATAAATTTTTAAAGGCAGCCAAAGAATCTAGTAGTGTTACAAAGATAATTACATTTGGTACTACTAAGGACAATGTGGATTTATATGGCTTTGATATTACTCCATCTAAAACAGGGATAGAGTTTAAATGTAAATATAAAGGAGTTACACAAGAATACAAATTAGGGTTACCTGGAATATTCAATGTTAGTAATGGTCTTTGTGCAATTGCAATTGCACATAATTATAATATTCCTTATGAGACTATTAGAAATGGATTGTTAACAGGTAAAGTTGACGGGAGAATGGAACTTTTTAGAATTAATTCGGAAGATAAGACTATAATAGTGGACTACGCCCATAATAAGTTAAGCTTTGAATCATTGTTTAAGTCTACTAAAGAGGAATTTAAAAACTCACAGCTTACAGTTGTATTTGGTTGCCCGGGCAATAAGGGTGTTGCAAGAAGACATGAACTTCCTAAAGTAGTGGCAGAGCATAATATTTATGCATATATTACAGAAGAAGATTATGGTGAAGAAAATTTAGAAGATATATCTAAAGAAGTATATGATAATCTAATTAAATTTGGCGGTAATGGAGAAATTATTAATGACAGGGAAGAGGCTATAACAAAAGCTATTTCCAAGGCTTCAAATGGAAGTGTAATATTAATTACTGGCAAAGGTAGAGAAACAAGACAAAAAAGGGGTACTAAATATATTGATGTGCCTTCAGATGTTGAAATAGTAGAAGAATTAATAAAAGGGATTAATAATGGAACTGAATAAGAAAAACAAAAATAAATATATTCTTATTTTAGTACTTTTTGGATCTTTTCTAGGGTTTTTTGCAGGGATAATAATTAGTTTTACGCTAAAAATAATGAGCCTTGGAATCCATTTTGTGTGGCATTATATACCAAAAGTATCTGGAGTAGATGGCTTAGCATATTATTTGATTGTTTGTGCCTTAGGAGGTCTAATTATAGGATTATATCAAAAGAAGTTTGGTGTATATCCAGAGACTATGGAAGAAGTAATGAAGGTTATGAAGGACAAGGGATATTATCCTTATGATAAGCTTCATATTATTTTAGTGGCAGCATTATTACCTCTTATTTTTGGTGGGAGTCTTGGCCCTGAGGCAGGATTGACCGGTGTAATTGTTGGTCTTTGTTGTTTGATAGGACATAGATTAGAATATAAGGGAGAAGAACTTAGAGAACTTGCTATGTCTGGAGTTGCCGCAACATTGTCATTAGTATTTCAAGCTCCATTTTTTGGAATAGCAAATAACATTGAAGAAGAAGCTAACTTTAGTGAGATACCCCAGGATGAGAGGGTTTTTACCCAAAAAGAAAGAAAGAAAATCAAGAGCAGTATTTATGTTTTTGCTGTTATTGCTGGATTGATAGGCTTTAAATTTGTAGGACTTTTCATTGAAGGTGGAACGGGAATTCCAAGATTTGATTATGGAGCTGATCCAACATTTGAAGATTGGAAATGGTTTTTTCCAATTTGTTTAGCAGGAGTATTAGCTGGTTTAGTTTATCAAATTGGAACTGTATTGTTTAGTAAAATATCTAAGGTGTTTGGAAATAAAAATATACTTAGATGTATTGTTGGAGGACTTGGAATTGGGATTATAGGTTTTTGGGTTCCTTTTTCAATGTTTTCTGGAGAGCATGAACTAGGTGAAATTATCAGTTCTTGGTCTACTTTTTCTGCAGTAGCCTTAATTGGAATTGGAGTTTGTAAACTGCTATTGACAGGATTTTGTCTAAATTTTGGTTGGATTGGTGGAAATATTTTTCCAATAATATTCAGTGGTACTAGTATTGGATTTGCTATGGTTTCATTGCTTGGTATAAATCCTATTTTTGGGGTGGCTGTTGTAACAGCTGCTGTTACTGGATATATAATGAAAAAGCCTATTGCAGTTGTTGGTATTCTCATACTATGTTTTCCAATTAAGCTTGTAATACCAATGGTTTTAAGTGCATATATCTCTAGCTTAATTCCAGATATTAATAAAAATAGTTAAACGCCTGTGACATTAATGTAATTCTTTTAGTACTTTAACGTGGTATAATAAATTACGTATAATGTGTGTATAGGAGGTGTTTATGAATAATAAAAACTGTGACTGGATAAAGACGATGCCCATAGCAAGAGGGGGATCTTATAACGACGAATTGCCAATTAATTCATTGGGAGCTATTTCAAATGCCATAGATAATAAGCATCCGATTGGTATTTCTGTGAGAATTAGTTTGGATAATAAATGCGTAGTTTATGAAGAAGAGATTGTGGGCGATAGAAGACTTGATCAAATGAGTTTAGATGAAATTATAAGCATTAAATTAGAAGATACAGAATATACTATTCCAACATTAGAGCAGGTTCTAAATCAGGTTTCTGGTAGGACACCGCTTTTGGTAAACCTTCCTGGTGATAAAAAGGATTTTGCTTGTGAAAAGTTAATACTAAATGAGTTTATTAAGTATGAGGGCGATGTGGCTTTTTGTGTTGATACTATTAATGCTGTGACTTATATAAATAAAAACTATCCAAATGTGTTGGTTGGCCAGTGTTGCGTACCATCTAGTATATCTTTTAATCCAATTAAGGTTATTAAGACTATTAAAAAATATAAAAAAACCAAACTTGGAAAGCCAGATTTCTTGGCCTTTAAATTGGCAGATTTGCCCAATGAAAAAGTGAAAAAGTTACGTAAATATGGAATAACAATAATAGGGTATACAGTTTTAAATTCTGAAGACAGGAAAACTGGAAATATTAATTGTGATAACTATGTTTACGGTAGAATAGTGTAATGAGATATTTGCAAAAAGAGTGACTTTATAATAATCGCTCTTTTTTAATATTCACTTGTTTAAATGATACAAAAAAGGTATAATTAATATGTTTGAAATGTATGAAGGATATTTAGTAGAGGTACATATGAAAATTTTAATTGTAATGGATATGCAAAATGATTTTATTGATGGTTCACTTGGGACTAAATCAGCAGAAAAAATCGTTCCTCGTGTGAGGGAAAAAATTTACGAATACTTATCAGAAAATCAAAAGATAATTTTTACTAGGGAAACAAACTATGATAATTATTTGAAGACCCTAAGAGGGTATGATATTCCAATTAGCCATTGTATTTATGGCACTCATGGATGGGAGATTACTTCTGAGTTTGAGAAGATTGAAAGGAAATGTCATATTATTGACAAGGAAACATTTGGATGTTATGAACTTCCGGCTGCAATATTATCATGTGTAGGCGAAGACGTAAATATTGAAGAAATTCAGATTGTTGGTCTTTGCACTGATGTAAGTATAATAGCCAATGCATTAATTCTTAGAGCGGGTCTACCGGAAACAAAGATTAGCATAGTAGAAGAGTGTTGTGCAGGGACAACTAATGAAAAGCACAAGGCTACCCTAGAAGTAATGAAAAGTTGTCAAATATATATTAACTAAAAAAAGTTATGGATACTAACTAGTTATAAAGATTAGTTAGTATTTTATTGAGAAGGGATTATAGATGATTAATGTTACAAATGTAAGTATGAATTTTGATGGTCAGGATTTATTTAAGGATGTGGAGCTTAAGTTTACTGTGGGCAATTGCTATGGTATTATAGGTGCCAATGGGGCTGGAAAGTCAACATTTTTAAGAATCTTATCAGGAGATTTAGAGCCAACAACAGGAAATGTTTCAATTAAAAAAGGCATTAGAATGTCTGTTTTAAAACAGGACCATTTTGAGTTTGATGAATATACAGTTTTAGATACTGTTATTATGGGCAACAAAAGGCTTTACGAAGTAATGAAAGAAAAAGAAGCAATCTATGCCAAAGAAGAATTCAGCGATGAGGATGGAATCAAAGCATCTGAATTAGAAGGTGAATTTGCTGAAATGGATGGATGGGAGGCTGAATCTGACGTAAGTAGGTTAATTCAAGGACTTGGTCTAGATAAAGATATTATTTGGAATGAGATGAATACTTTAACTGCTAAGGAGAAGGTTAAAGTGTTACTAGCTCAGGCCTTATTCGGCAACCCTGGAATAATATTGTTAGATGAACCTACTAACCATTTAGATGTACTTGCTATTAACTGGCTTGAGGATTTTTTGATGGATTATGAGGGTACTGTTATAGTTGTATCTCATGATAGACATTTTTTGAATACTGTTTGCACTAACATTGTTGATGTTGATTACGGTAAAATTAAAATGTTTGTTGGTAACTATGAGTTTTGGTATGAATCAAGTCAGCTTATTCAAAAGATGGTTAAGGATCAAAACAAGAAGAGTGAAGATAAAATAAAAGAACTACAGAGTTTTATTCAAAGGTTCTCAGCTAATAAATCAAAGTCTAAGCAGGCTACTTCAAGAAGAAAGCTAATAGATAAACTTACAGTAGAACAACTTCCATCTTCTTCAAGAAGATATCCATTTGTTGGGTTTAATATGGACAGAGAAGCAGGTAAGGAAATCCTTCAGGTAAATGGAGTTTCAAAAACTATTGATGGTGTTAAGGTTCTTGATAATGTAACATTTAGACTAAACAAAGAAGAAAAAATTGCATTTGTTGGTGAAAATGAAATAGCAAATACAACCCTATTTAAAATTATTATGGGAGAAATGGAACCAGATGAAGGTGAAGTGAAATGGGGAACAACTATTACTACTTCATATTTTCCAATGGATAATTCTAGTTTCTTTGATGGATGCACATTAAATTTAGTAGAGTGGCTAAGTCAATTTACTACTGAAACTACAGAAACATTTATGAGAGGGTTTTTGGGTAAAATGCTTTTCTCTGGTGATGATGTATATAAAGAAGTAAAGGTACTAAGCGGTGGAGAAAAAGTTAGATGTATGCTATCTAGAATGATGCTATTTGGATCAAATGTTCTAGTTTTGGATCAGCCAACTAACCACTTAGATTTAGAGTCTATTACTGCCTTAAATGATGGATTAATTAGTTTCAAAGGCAATATGCTTTTTGCGTCTCATGACCATGAGTTTATTCAAACTATTGCAAATAGAATAATAGAGATTGCTGAAGACGGCACAATAACAGATATGTTATGCACATATGATGAATTTATAGAAAAAATGGATGGTTTAAAAGCTTAATGAGAAATATTTTTATCTTAAATCCAGCAGCAGGGCAAGGCAAGGCTTTAAATCAGATAGATGATATTAAGGCGGCAGCTGCAGAACTAAATATAGATGTGGAATTTTATAAAACCGCATCGCCTATTGATCCTGAAATTTATTGTGGAGATATTATGGCTAGTATGGATCCAAATGAAAAAATTAGGATTTATGCTTGTGGTGGTGATGGTACTTTAAATGAAGTTGTAAACGCATGTTATGGATATGAAAATGTTGAAATTGGTGTAATACCAAAAGGTACAGGAAATGATTTTGTAAGAAATTTTGGTAAAAAAGAAGATTATTTTAACTATAAAGCACAGTTAATGGGCGAAAGCATTATATGTAATGTTATTAACTATTCAGGTGTTTCTAATGGAGAAATCATTAATAGATATTGTTGCAATATGTTTAATATTGGATTTGATTGTAATGTTGTAGATTTAGCTGCTAAGTATAAGAAATATCCTTTAGTTAAGGGAACTCCTGCATATATGCTTGGTGTTTTAAAAACTCTTATTGAAATGCATGGAACAAGGCTTAAAATAACACTAGATGATGGTACTGTAATGGATCAAGATTTTTTGTTAGTTGCTTTAGCAAATGGGTGCTACTGTGGTGGAGGGGTCAAAGGAGTTCCAAAGGCCAATGTTACAGATGGATTTATTGATGTTAGTATTATAAATCCTATGACTAGATTAAAGTTTTTAAATATGTTTGGCAAGTATGCTAAAGGCACACATTTAGAGGCACAGGATATTGAAAAACTAATTACATATCGAAAATGTAAGGAAGTAAAGATTGAGCCTAAAGAAGAATCTATTCGAATGAGCATAGATGGTGAAATTACTAATATTGGAGAAATAAATTTTAAGATTGTTGAAAAAGGTTTTAAATTTATTTTGCCAAAAATTTAAAAAATAATTGCATAGCTGTTGACAAAGAACTATAATCAAGGTATACTATTGAAGATTTGAGCAAAAATAAAGTGAATAGGAGGATTATGATGAGAACATTGTTAAAAAACGCTATGGTTTATACTGCAAATGGATTTGAAAAAAAGAACATTATCATTTCCAAGGGTGAAGTTTTTGTTTCTGATATTTCATCATTTGATAATTCCATTGATTATAGTGGTAAATATATTATTCCAGGTTTTGTGGATGTGCATGTGCACTTGCGTGAACCTGGTTTTTTTTATAAAGAAACCATAAAAAGTGGTACTATGGCAGCTGCTGCAGGTGGGTTTACAGCAGTATGCTCTATGCCTAATCTAAAACCAGCACCAACAAACTTAGAAAATTTAAAAGTACAATTAGATATAATAGAGAAGGATGCGGTAATTAAAGTATATCCATACGGTGCAATCACAAGTGATCAAAGTGGTATAGGAGATCTTTCTAAAATGGAAGAAATGGCACCTTTCGTTGTTGCTTTCACTGACGATGGCAAAGGTGTACAAGAGGAAGAAACTATGCGTCAGGCTATGATTAAAGCTTCAAAGCTTAATAAAATCATTGTTGCCCACTGTGAAGATGAAAGTTTAAACGAAACACCATATATGGGAACTACAAGTATAAGTGAATATAGCCAGGTTATTAGAGATATTAATCTATCTAAAGAAACCGGTTGTGGTTATCATGTTTGTCATGCTTCAGCAAAAGAAAGTATTGAAGCTGTAAGACAGGGAAAACAAGAGGGCGTAAATGTTACTTGTGAAACAGGTCCTCATTATGTGGTTTTTAATAAAGATACAATTAAAGCTGAAGGTAGATTTAAAATGAATCCACCAATTAAAGAAGAAGAAGATAGAATAGCAATAATTGAAGCAATTAAGGATGGTACATTAGATATGATCGCTACAGATCATGCTCCTCACAGCAGAGAAGAAAAAGCAAAAGGTTTTGTAGACAGCATGTTTGGTGTAGTTGGTCTTGAAACAAGTTTTGGTATTTTAAACAAACATCTTGTTAAAAGTGGAATAATAAGTTTAGAAAAACTAATTGATATTATGGCAATTAAACCTAGAGAAAGATTTGGACTAGAAGGCGGATATATTAAAGATGGACAGGTTGCTGACTTAACTGTTTTAGATATAGACGTTGAAACAATTGTAAATCCAAATGAATTCCTTTCCATGGGTAAAAGTACACCATTTGAAGATATGCAAATGGCAGGAAAAATTATAGCTACATATGTTAATGGAGAAATAAAATATGAAAATATTAAGTAATAGAGAAATAGCAAAAAATACATTTGAGATGAAGCTTGAGTGTAGTGATGACTTTAAACCAGGACAGTTTATTAATATTAAAATTGAAGGGTTTTATCTTAGAAGACCAATTTCAGTGTGTGACTTTAATCAAAAAGAACTTACAATTATATATAAGATTGTAGGGGAAGGAACAAAAGTTATGTCTAAACTAGAAAAGGGAATAAGCTTAGATGTATTGGCCCCTCTTGGAAACGGATATGATACTTCAATTATAACTAAAGAGCCAATATTAGTTGGTGGTGGAGCTGGAGTTCCTCCTATGTTTGGCCTTGCTAAGGCACTAAAAGCTGAAGGGAAAAATCCAACAGTAATATTAGGATTTAATAGCAAAGATGAAGTCTTTTATGAAAAAGAATTTAAAGATTTAGGTGTAGAGCTGGTAATTTGTACCTTAGACGGATCATATGGAGCTAAAGGCCTAGTAACAGATATGTTTGAAGAAAGTGATTATTCATGTGGTTGTGGACCTGAACCTATGTTAAAGGCAATTGCTGACAAATCGGACAAGGGACAATATAGCTTTGAAGCTAGAATGGCATGTGGTTTTGGCGGATGTATGGGTTGCAGCTGTGAAACTA
The DNA here is from genome assembly GCA_036646055.1 of Anaerovoracaceae bacterium. GTDB lineage: Bacteria > Bacillota > Clostridia > Peptostreptococcales > Anaerovoracaceae > JAVWMQ01. The sequence goes on from JAVXMY010000005.1 coordinate 107,006, forward strand.
AATATGGATCAAAGAGAATATGTAAGGACGGGCCAGTTTTAAATCAGGAGGAAATAATATGGTAAGTACAAAAGTAATATTAAGTGGAATCACTTTAGATAATCCGATTATTCCTGCTAGTGGAACTTTTGGTTACGGTCAAGAATACAAGGATTTCTATGATATAAATATTTTGGGTTCAATTTCTTTCAAAGGAACAACTAGAGAACCTAGATTCGGTAATCAGCAACCTAGAATTGCAGAATGTTATGGGGGAATGATCAATTCAGTTGGTCTACAAAACCCAGGAATTGATTCAGTTGTTGAATATGAACTAGTAGAACTAGGGAAGATTTACAATAAACCTGTTATTGCAAATATAAGTGGATTCAGCATTGATGAATATGTAGAGTGTGCTAAAAAATTAGACAAGATGGATCAGGTTGGGATTTTGGAAGTAAATGTTAGCTGTCCTAATGTTCATGCTGGTGGTATGGCATTTGGTACAGATCCTAAAAATGTTTATGAAGTTACTAAAGCTGTTAAAGAGGTTTCTTCTAAGCCTGTATACATTAAATTAAGTCCTAATGTAACTGATATTGTAGAAATTGCTAAGGCTGCAGAAGAAGGCGGAGCTGATGGTATTTCATTAATCAATACTCTTCTTGGAATGAGAATTGATGTTAAAAGAAGAAAACCAGTTATTGCAAATAAAATGGGTGGATTTAGTGGACCTGCTATTTTCCCTGTTGCAGTTAGAATGGTTTATCAGGTTTCTAAGGCTGTAAACATTCCTGTAATCGGAATGGGAGGAATTAGTTCAGCCAAAGACGTAATTGAAATGATTATGGCAGGAGCTACAGCAGTTCAAATTGGAGCGGCTAATTTGGTTAATCCAATGGTTTGCAAGGAGATAATTGAGCAACTTCCAATTCTTATGGAGGAATTAAATATTAAGTCTTTAGATGAAATTCGAGGAATTGTAGAATAAATAGGAGAGAGAAAATGAAGAGAGATGTAATTATTGCACTAGATTTTCCAGGTAAGAAAGAAACAATGGAGTTTTTAGATGAATTTAATGATAGAAGGTTATACGTTAAAGTTGGAATGGAATTGTTTTATTCCCAGGGGCCTTCTATTATAAAAGAAATAAAAAACAGGGGTCATAAGATATTTTTAGACCTTAAACTTCATGACATTCCAAACACAGTTCAAAGTGCTATGAAAGCTCTTGGAAATTTAGATATTGATATGGTGAATGTTCATGCTGCCGGTACAAAAAAAATGATGGAAGCGGCTATTTTGGGTCTAACTAAAGAAAATGGTGAAAGACCACTTCTGATTGCAGTTACTCAGTTAACTTCAACAGATCAAGAAAGATTAAAGAATGACATTTTAATAGATAGAAAATTAGAAGATGTAGTTGTTAAATATGCTCAAAATGCAATGGAAGCAGGCCTTGATGGAGTAGTTTGCTCACCACTTGAATCACCACTGATACACGAAAACTGTGATGAGAGATTTTTGACAGTGACTCCAGGGGTTAGATTTGCTGACTCTAACGTGGGGGATCAAGTTAGAGTGACTACACCGGCTAGAGCTAAGGAACTTGGCTCAAACTTTATTGTTGTGGGTAGACCAATTACTCAGGCAGATGACGTTGTTGCTGCCTATGATAGATGCGTTAAAGAATTTGTTTAATATATAAGGAGGTAAAGATGAAAAAAATTATTGCTAAAGAATTGCTGGGTATGGAGGCTGTTTTCCTGAGACCTGAAAATCCTTTTACATGGGCCAGTGGTATTAAAAGTCCAATTTATTGTGATAATAGGTTGATTTTAACATCACCAAAGACAAGAGATATTGTTGAAAATGCAATTGCTGATACAATTAAAAAAGAGTTTAATGATTGTGAAGTTTTAATGGGCACAAGTACTGCAGGTATTGCTCATGCAGCTATTGCAGGTCATCTTTTGGGACTTCCAATGGGATATGTTAGAGGCTCTGCTAAGGGTCATGGTAGAACAAACCAGATTGAAGGAAGATTAGAAAAAGGACAGAAGGTTGTTGTTGTTGAGGATTTAATTTCAACAGGAGGCTCTGCTATTGAAACAGTAAATGTTCTTAGAGAAGCTGGTGCTGATGTTCTTGGAATAGTTTCTATATTTACTTATGGTATGAAGAAGGGCATTGAAAGAATGGCTGAGGAAAATATAAAGTGTGTTAGTTTAAGCGATCTTGATAATCTAGTAGAAGTTGCGGCTTTAGAAGGATATATTAAGGATGAAGATATTAAGAAGCTTATTAGTTTTAGGGATAACCCTCAGGATGAGAGTTGGATGAAAGGAGTAAAATAGTGGAAGTAAGAAATTTAATTAGTATTACGGATTTATCTGTAGAGGAGCTAGACAAAATGATTGAGGTTGCTCAAGATATTATTGCTAAACCAGAAAAATATGTGGACATTTGTAAGGGCAAGAAACTTGCAACTTTGTTCTTTGAACCAAGTACAAGAACTAGACTTAGTTTTGAAGCAGCAATGCTAGAACTAGGTGGAAGTGTTTTAGGATTCTCAGCGGCAAATTCAAGTTCAGCTGCAAAAGGGGAAAGTGTTAGCGATACAATTAGAACAGTGGGATGCTATGCAGATATTATTGCAATGAGACATCCAAAGGAAGGGGCTCCAGTAGTTGCTTCGGCTAAGACTACAGTTCCAATTATTAATGGTGGTGACGGCGGTCATCAGCATCCAACCCAGACATTAACTGACCTACTTACTATTACAAGAGAAAAGGGAAGATTAGACAATATGACTGTTGGCTTATGCGGAGACCTTAAATTTGGTAGAACAGTACATTCATTAATTGAAGCTTTATTAAGATACAAAAATATTAAGTTTATCTTAATTGCGCCAGAAGAATTAAGAGTTCCTCAATATGTTAGAGATGAACTAATGAATGCAGGGGTAGAATGGAAAGAAGTTCTGACTATGGAAGAAGCTATGCCTGAACTTGATGTTCTTTACATGACTAGAATCCAGAAGGAAAGATTCTTCAATGAAGAAGATTATGTTAGATTAAAAGATACATTTATCCTTGATATGGACAAATTAAAAACTGCTAAATCAGATCTTTCTATTTTACATCCATTACCAAGAGTAAATGAAATTTCTGTTGCTGTAGATGATGATCCAAGAGCGGCATACTTCAGACAGGCACTTTGTGGTAAGTATATTAGAATGGCTTTAATTTTAAACTTATTAAATATTGTTAAGGAGGTAAAATAATGAATATAGATGGAGTAACAACTGGATTAGTATTAGACCATATTGCAGCTGGAAAGAGTATGGAAATTTACAAACTTCTTAAACTTGATGAATTAGATTGTTGTGTTGCTATTGTACAGAATGTTGTAAGTACAAAGTACGGCAAAAAAGATATTATTAAAATTGATGGGGAAATTGAACTAGACTTAAATATTCTAGGTTATGTTGATCCAAATATTACAGTAAATAGAGTTAAAAATGGAGAACTTGATTCAAAAGTACATTTAGAATTACCTAAAAGGTTAAAGGGTGTACTAGAATGTAGAAATCCTCGTTGTATTACTTCTATTGAACAGGAAATTGTTCATGACTTTTACTTAGCTGATGAAGAGAAAAAAGTTTATAGATGTAGATACTGCGATGTTGAAAGAAAATGGTTATAAGATATTAAACCATAAAACCAAGAAGATTAATGAGGTTAAACTCATTAATCTTCTTTTATTTGAAATCATTAAAATTTCAATGTTAATATTTCCTTGGAACTGGCACACTAATTGTTTGAATAGTAGAATTATTTGTATTTAACTATAAATTATTGAAATCATAACCATTATATGGTTTAATAGTGTTTGTACGATAAAAAAAGAAAGGAAATATTATTTATGACGGACAAAAAAATCAAAGGACAGCCTAGGCCAACTAGACTGTACGAAGCGCTTATTACTTTTGGCGTTCTTATTGCAGTAATGGCAGTAGGAATTATTAAATTTGAGGTAGCACCACATATTCCTATGTTTGTTGGCGTGTGTATTGCGGCAATTATGGCATTAATTATTGGATATGATTGGGACTCAATTGAAACAGCAATGAAAGACGGTATTTATAGAGCCCTTCAAGCTGTAATTATCTTGGCAATTATCGGTATTCTTGTTGGAGTATGGATTGTTTCAGGAGTTGTTCCTGCAATGATCTACTATGGATTAAAACTATTAGCTCCATCAATATTCTTAGTTGCTGCAGTATTAATTTGCTCAGTAACATCTGTTGCTACAGGTTCTTCATGGGGTACAATGGGTACAATGGGACTAGCACTTATGGGTATTGCAGTAGGTTTAAATATTCCAGCACCAGCAGCAGCAGGTGCTATTATGGCAGGTGCTTACTTTGGAGACAAAATGTCACCATTGTCAGATACAACTAACTTAGCACCAGCAATGGCAGGAACAGACGTATTTACACACATTAAATTTATGTTACTTCCTACAATTATAACATATGTTATTTCATTAGGATTCTTCGGAGTAATTGGAATGAAGTATGCAGAAGCAGCAGCTAATGCAGACACATCAGCTATTGTTGAAATGAGTAATGGTTTAACAGATTTATTCAATATTAATCCAGTACTATTATTACCACCAGTAGTTGTAATCGTAGCAGTTGCCCTAAAAGTTCCCGCTATACCAGGAATTACCCTTGGTATTTTTGCAGGAGCAATTGTTGGTATGATTTTCCAGGGAGATAACTGTAACTTAGGTGCAATCTTAAGTTCAGGTATGGATGGATTTACAAGTAACACAGGTGTTGAAGCAGTAGATAAACTATTAACTGCAGGTGGACTAATGAACATGATGTCTTCAATTGCCTTAACAATATTAGCAATGATGTTTGGCGGAATTATGGAAACAACAAAGCAGTTAGAAGTAATTGTAGCTCAGTTCCTAAAACTAGTAAAGAAACCAGCACAGCTTGTTCTTCTTACAGAGTTAACATGTGTTGCATCTAATGTAACAATGCCAGAACAGTATATTTCAATTGTAGTACCAGGTAGAATGTATGCAGAAACATATGCAGAAATGGGTCTTCACCCTAAAACATTATCTAATGCTTTAGAAGGTGCAGGAACTGTAACTTCTCCATTAGTACCTTGGAATACATGTGCAGTATATATTGGAGGAATACTTGGAGTTACAACAGGAGAATACTTCCAGTTTGCAATATTCAACTGGCTAATGCCTATAACAGTTTTCGTACTTGCAATCTTAGGACCAAGTTTAGCAGATATGGATGGTAATAGATTTAAATTCAGACAGAAAGCAAAAAAAGTAGAAGCTAAAGTAGAAACTAAGTAAGTTTAAAATATTATTAAAAAAAAACGCTCATAGAGAGATTTTCTCCCAGTGGGCGTTTTTCTTTGTAATTCATATTATATAGCAATGTATAAATAACTTAATATACAGTTTTGCCTAAAGCTGAAAGAATCATTTCAGAAGCTAACTGTCCAGTTTGATTTTTAACATCAAGCATAGGGTTTACTTCAACCATATCTAGAGCAAGCATTTTGCCTGATTTAGCGCATTCTTCAACAAATAAGAATGATTCTCTAATAGTTAGACCACCATAGACTCTTGTGCCAGTTCCAGGTGCTGAGTCTGGTGTAACACCGTCAACATCAAAACTTAAATGGAAACCATCTGTTCCATTATTAACAATTTCTAAGGCCTGTTTAATAACTTCTGGCATTCCTAGTCTATCAATATCAGCAATTGAGAATACAGTAACTCCATGTTCTCTCATTCTAATTCTTTCCATAGGATCAATATCTCTACCACCAATCTGAACACAGTTATTAGTATCTACAAAACATTTTTCCTGTCCGTAATCAACCATTTCATCTGGCCCTTTGCCACATACTGCAGAAAAAGGCATACCGTGCATATTTCCTGATGGGCTACTTTCGCTATTATTCCAGTCACCATGGGCATCAAACCAAATAATGCCGATCTTATTAAAATGTGATGCTGTAGCTGTAATACTACCAGCTGCAATAGAGTGATCTCCGCCCATAATTACAGGGAAATTACCAGACTTGTGACTTTCTAAAACGCTTTTGTAAACCTTCTGGTTAATATCTTTGACTTGATCTAGATTTTTTAGGCCTGGTGCACTAGAGCCAGCTTTAATTGGTTCTAAATCACCTTTATCTTCATAATCATATCCTAATTCAGCTATACCATCCATAACTCCAGCATAACGAATTGCGTAGGGTCCTAAATCTACTCCAGTAGTTGCAGCACCCAAGTCGAATTTAACTCCAACTAAATCTACTTTTTTAATATTATCAAATTTCATTTATAGTCCTCCTTGTTTTTTACTATCTTGATATTATCATTTGGAAATCCTGTTGTCTATGATTTGTATAAAAAATTTATAAAATGAATGTACAAGTTTACAAGAATAAGTGTGCCAGTTTGAAATAAAAAAAGCCAAAATAAATTTGGCTTTAAAATTAATATATTATTTTAATTAATTAGGCTTGTCCCTTTAAATATTTGGCTCTTTCATCATCTGGAACCATGTTTCCTCCTGTAGCCCATACAATATGGTAACCATGGTCAGGATACTTGTCTGAAATTGGCTTAACACAAGGGAAAACAGCACAGGCTGAAGGCTCAATAAATATATTTTCTATATCATAGAGATCCTTTAATAGTGGCAATAAGCGTTCATCTTTAACTGTGAAGCATCCATCTAGGATTTTTTCGGAAACCTGGGATACTAAAGCGGAAGGACGACCAACAGCAAGACCGTCTGCAATAGTTTTGCCATCTAGACCAATATCTGAAATTGCGATTTTTTCGTGTAGTCCAGTTACAAGGCCAAGAGTCATACAAGGTGCCATAGTAGGTTCGACAAAGTAAATATGTGAATGTTTGCCAAAGTATTCTTTGATACCAAAAGCAATACCACCAGGTGCGCCACCAACTCCGCAAGGAATATAAACATTTAGTGGGTGATCTTCGTCAACAATTAAGTTCTTTTCATCAAAATACTTCTTAAGTCGCTTGCCTGCAACTGAATATCCAAGGAACAAGTCGGAAGAGTTTTCATCATCAACAAAGTGGCACATTGGATCTCTAGCTGCCTCCTTACGACCTTCGGCAACTGCCTTTTGATAATCGTCTTGATATTCAACAACTTTAGCACCTTTAGCTCTAAGCATATCCTTTTTCCACTGACGAGCATCACTAGACATATGTACTGTAACTTTAAAACCAAGCTTAGCGCTAATAATTCCTATACTTAGACCTAAATTACCAGTTGATCCTACAGCAACGCTATAATTGGAAAATAAGGCTTTAAATTGGTCTGTTGCTATAATACTATAGTCATCATCTAAACTTAGGATATTATTTTTTATTGCGATTTTTTCTGCTAGTTTTAGAACCTCATAAATTCCACCTCTAGCTTTTACTGAACCGGAGATTGGTAACTTGGCATCTTCCTTAAGCATTAATCTTCCAGTTACTCCTAAGGCTGATGCCATTTTAGGAATGTCTGTTAAAGGTGATTCGATTATACCATTTGAAACCTTAGTTTCAGGAAAAGCAGCCATAATATACGGCGCAAATCTAGCAAGTCTGGCTTCTGCTTCTTCTATGTCTTTTTTAGAATATGGCAAATTACTTGGCACAATCTCTAGATTTTTATTAAAATAAAATATTTCTTCTGCATTTTTCATTTTTTCTTTTAGTTTATTCATAAAATTGTCCTCCTAAACATAACTTGATTCTATCACTTTTATTGGTCATCTTCAAACATATATTTGTGACATATTAACATAATCGTGGTATAATCTATTGAGATTTGGAGGTAATAATGAAAGATGTCATCATAATAGGTGGTGGAGCTGCAGGCTTGGCAGTTTCAAGCTACATATCATTGGAGAACAAGGATATGAACATACTTTTAATTGAAAAAAAAGATCAGCAAGGTAAGAAGGTTGCAGCTTCAGGAAATGGAAGGTGCAATATTTCCAATGTAAGATGCAGAAACATTGAAGAAACAATTAATTTTTTTCATAAACTTGGCATTGAAATACAAGAAGATCTAGAAGGCAGATATTACCCAAAATCAAATAAGGCTAAAGATGTTGTTAAGGCATTATCATATAGCTTTAAAAATGAAAACATTAATTTAAAGTTAAATGAAAATGTAGAAAAGATAGAGAAAATAGAAGATTGCTTTGTTGTTAAAACAAATAAAAATGAATATAAAGGCAAAAATGTTGTCATTGCAACAGGTGGCAAGTCATCACCTGGTTTTGGTAGTACTGGTGATGGATATTCTTTTGCTAAAAAGCTAGGACATTCTGTCAATAAACTATCACCAGTTTTAACTTCAATGGAGGGAAATATCCCAGGAAGTTTTGCAGGAGTTCGTGCGAAAGGTATTTTTACTTTGTACCAAAATCGGTCAGTTGTATTTTCTGAGCCTGGAGAAGTACAGTTTACTAAAGATGGTATTTCGGGTATTTGTGTCTTTAATGGGAGTAGATTTCTATCTATTGACGAAAACACTTCATTTAGAGATTACAAAGCCTCTGTGGATTTTTTTCCAGAAACTCACGTGGATCAGCTTAAGGAGCTTATTTTTAAAAGACTAAAGGATGGCAGATTATCTTATGAGGATACCTTGCTAACTATGGTAAATGAACAGATTGCAAGGTTTTTGTTAGATCAGTTTGCAGAATTATCTTTTGAGGAGATTGCAGAAGAAATTGGAAAAAAACTTAAATGTTTTGAAATAAATATTACTGGAGCATCAGGATGGAAAAATGCTCAGTGCACTAAAGGCGGAATCCCTTTAGAAGAAGTTTTTATAGATTCATCAATGTCTAAAATTGTTGATGGGCTATATTTTGCCGGAGAGATACTTGATTTTGATGGGCCTTGTGGAGGCTTTAATCTTCAAAACGCGTGGGATACGGCTATAAAAGTTGGGAGAAAAATATGTATAGAATACACCAAATAAAGTTAGATATTGGAGAAAGCTGGAATGTGATTCCAGAGAGAATTAAGAGAAAAGTTAAAAATTCAAATCTTAATATTACTTCATGGGAAGTTGTTAAAGAGTCAATCGATGCAAGGGATAAGGGGGATCTTAAACTAGTTTATTCTGTTGATTTTGAGTGTGATGAAGAAATTCAATGTGACAAAGCTCCTCAGATGGATTACATTCCTGTTGAATGTAACTTGGACAAAAGCGTTAGACCTGTAGTAATCGGCTTTGGGCCGTCAGGAATTTTTGCAGCATTAACTTTAGCACAAATGGGATACAGACCCATTGTTCTTGAAAGAGGCAAGGCTGTGGGAGAAAGATATGCAGATGTACAAAAATTCTGGAAAGAGGGAGTTTTGAACCCAGAGTCAAACGTTCAGTTTGGTGAAGGTGGAGCCGGAACATTTAGTGATGGTAAATTAACTACTGGAATTAAGGATTACAGAATGAGAAAGGTTGCAGTAGAGTTTGTAAACTTTGGTGCACAAGAAGAGATATTATATAAACAAAAACCTCATATTGGCACTGATGTACTCAAAACCGTAGTTTCAAATATGAGAAAAGAGATTATTAAATTAGGTGGAGAAGTTAGGTTTGGCGCTAAAGTTACTAATATGGAAGTAGTGGATAATAAGGTTAAATCATTAGAAATAAATGGTCAAGAAACTCTTGAATGTAGTCAGGTTATTTTGGCAATTGGTCATAGTGCTAGGGATACATTTGAAATGCTATTAAAGACAGGTCTTGAAATGGAGCAAAAACCATTTTCTATTGGACTTAGAATTGAACATCCTCAGGAAGTAATTAATGTTTCTCAATATGGCAGATCTGCTCAGGCTAGTAAACTTGGTCCTGCTGATTATAAACTTTCTTATCATACTAAAAAAGATAAGAGAGGAGTTTATACATTCTGTATGTGCCCAGGTGGTGAAGTAATTAATGCTTCTTCAGAAGAAGGCTATTTAGTTACTAATGGAATGAGTAACAGTAAGCGTGATAGCGGCATTGCAAACTCAGCCATTTTATGTGATGTTAGACCGGAGGATTTTGAATCAAACCATCCATTAGCAGGAGTGGAATTTCAACGCAAATACGAAAAACTTGCATTTGAAGCAAGTAAGGGTAAGTATCAAATTCCAAAGAGCAGCTACAGAGATTTTGAAGCATCAAGACTTGCAAAGTGTTTGCCAAAGTTTGCTTTAGAAGCCATACTAGAAGCTATGCCAGTTTTCGGTAGAAAAATCAGAGGCTTTAACGATAATAAATCAGTTCTAAAAGGGATTGAAAGTAGAAGTTCATCTCCAGTAAGATTAGTTAGAGATAGAAGTTTTAACAGTTCGATTGAAGGCCTTTATCCTGTAGGCGAAGGTGCTGGATATGCTGGCGGAATTGTATCAGCAGCAGTTGATGGAATCAAGGTAGCAGAAAGAGTAATCTTAGGTCAATAAATTTAAATAAAAAAGTCATTCAATGGTTAATCCAAAGAATGACTTTATTTTTTTATTTAATAAGTGATTTACCAGTCATTTCAGCTGGGATGTCAATATTCATTAAATCAAGTAGAGTAGGGGCTAAATCAGCCAATTTACCACCTTCTAATAACTCTTTTGGCTCATTAGCAATATGAACTAAGGGTACCTTGTTTAGTGAATGTGCTGTAATAACGTTGCTATCTTCATCAAGCATAACATCGGCATTACCGTGATCAGCGGTTAGAAGTATTTGTCCATCCAGAGATAATACCTTATTTACAACTTTTTCTACGCATACATCTAAAGCTTCAATTGCTTTAACAGCAGCATCCATAATTCCAGTGTGGCCAACCATATCTGCATTGGCAAAATTTAAGATAATTAAATCGTATTTATCAGCTACCTCAACTAATTTATCTGTTACAGCAAAAGCACTCATCTCAGGCTGTAAATCGTAAGTTGCAACTTTAGGGGAAGGAATTAATTCTCTATCCTCTAATGGATTTGCCTCTTCAACTCCACCGTTAAAGAAAAATGTTACATGGGCATACTTCTCTGTTTCGGCAATTCTAAGCTGTTTAAGACCTAGATTAGAAACGTATTCACCTAAAGTATTTGATAAAACCTGGGGTGGGTAAGCCACCTTAACATTAGGAAGGGTGGAATCGTAATTAGTCATAGTTACGTAGTTAATATTTGATGGAACTTTTTCTCGTTTAAAACCATCAAAAGTTTTATCTACAAAAGTTCTAGTTATTTCTCTACCTCTGTCTGGTCTAAAGTTAAACATAATTATTGAATCATTATCATTAACAGTTCCTTTAGAATCAATTACAGTAGGAAGAACAAATTCATCGTTTTGGTTATTAGCATAAGAATTTTCTATAGCTAAAGTTGCAGTAGCTGCTGTAGGACCTACGCCTAGAGCAATAGCATCATAAGCTAGTTTAACTCTGTCCCATCTTTGATCTCTGTCCATAGAGTAATATCTGCCAGAAATAGTTGCAATCTTACCAACTCCAACTGATTTCATATAATCCTCAATTTGAGAAATATAATCTATGGCACATCTTGGTGGAACGTCTCTACCATCTAAGAAGCAGTGAAGATAAACCTTAGTTAACCCTCTATTTTTAGCAAGTAAAATCAAAGCCTTTAAATGGTCTATGTGGCTATGTACTCCTCCATCAGATAAAAGTCCAAATATGTGTAGTGCAGAATTATTTTTTTGGGCAAAATCCGCGCCCTCTGTTAGAATAGAGTTTTCAAAGAATGTTTTTTCATCGATTGCTTTTGTGATTCTAGTTAGTTCTTGGTAAACAATTCTACCAGCTCCAATGTTAAGATGTCCAACCTCAGAGTTACCCATTTGACCATCTGGCAAACCTACGTCTAAGCCGGAGGCACCTATAACCGTATTAGGATATTTATTAAAAATTTTATGGATATTTGGAGTGTTGGCCTTAGCAATTGCATTGCCATAACTGTTATTATTTACCCCAAATCCATCTAAAATCATTAGCATTGTTGGTTTGTTTTTGATATTCATTTTATTCCTCTTTCTTAAGTAATATTTGATTATATTATAGCATAAATGATATAATATAAAAAGTATAACAAAGGAGAGAAATCTAATGAAATGGACAAAAGAACAGCAGATGGCAATATCTACTAGAAATAAAAATATGTTAGTATCAGCAGCAGCAGGATCAGGTAAAACTGCTGTTTTAGTTGAGCGCATAATTAGGCTTATTTTAGATGATAGAGTATCAATTGATAATATCTTAGTAGTTACCTTTACAAAAGCCGCAGCATCAGAGATGAAAGAAAAAATAATAAAGGCAATAAAAAAGGAGATAGTAAGTAATCCTAAAAATGCAAAGTTAATGAGAAATCAATTGGAACTTGCTGCAAATGCTTCTATTTCAACATTCCACTCTTTTTCTTTAAATATCATTAAGAAGTATTTTTATATTATAGATGTTAATCCAAAGATGAAAATAATGGATGAGCCTCAAGGGGTTCTTATGAAAAAAGCAGCTATAGATAATGTTTTTAATCAATTTTTTGAAAATAAAGGGGATGATTTTGTTGAGTTTGTCAAGGCTTACGGGTCCTCTAAAAATGATGATGCTCTTAAGGATTCTATAGTATCTCTTTATGATAAAATTCAAAGTATACCAGACCCATGGCAATGGTTAGAGAAAAAAAACAAGGATTTATTTAATGTAGAAAGCACATTTGTTAATAGTAAGTCCTTTGAAGTATTTATTGAAGTTGTACAAGATAAGATAACTAATGCTATTAAAATAACAAAAGAAATTCAAGACTATTTAAATTCATTAAATTTGCATAGACATGGAGATAATCTTAATGCTTCTATTGTTGAACTAAAAGAAATGTATGATTATTGTAGGCAAAATGAGTTTGATAAAGTTGGTGCTAGGATGAATGCTTTTAAGTTTCCTGTTTTAAGAACTAAGGGAGAAGAAAAGGCAATATACACTGAAGAAGAAAAAACAGTAGTAAATACTTATAAAGATATTGTTAATTCTAGTTTTAAAGATTTAAAGAAAAAAATATTTAATCAGCCTTTGATGAATCATATAGAAGATATTAAAATGACAATACCAAGTGTGATAATGTTAAGTGACTTACTAAAGGCTTTTCATGAAGAATACAGGGCAGATAAGGCTGACAAGAATTTGATAGATTTCAATGATATAGAACATTATGCAATTGAAATTTTAAAAGATAAAGAAGTGTCTAATGAGATTAGAAATAAGTATGAACATATATTTATAGATGAATATCAAGATAGTAACTTTATTCAAGAAGAAATTATAAATAGCATTAAGCGAGAAAATAATTTATTTATGGTAGGGGATGTTAAGCAGAGTATTTATAGTTTTAGATTAGCTGAACCAAAGATTTTTAAAGAAAAATACAATAATTACAAAAATAAATTAGAACCTAATTCTATTGTAATTGATTTAAATAAAAACTTTAGAAGTAAAGAAGCAATTATTAATAGTGTTAACTATGTGTTTGAAGATTTAATTGATGATTACAAAGGTCAGGAGTTAAACCCAGGTGTTTCCTGTGATGATATCTATAATTTCACACCAGAAATTCATCTTATTAATACTAACAAAGAAGAAATGGATTTCTCCTTAGATAGTGATAATGAGGAAGAGGTTCAACTAGGAGCAGAATTATTCGATCTTAAGGCTACTGAAGTAGAAGCCTTACAGGTTGTTTCTGAAATACAGGATAAACTAGGCGAAGAATATTTTGATCATAAGAATAATAAGATTTCCAAATTTCAATATAAGGATATGGTTATTTTGCTAAGAAGTGTTAAAAACAGAGGATCAGTTTTTTATAACACATTATTAGATCATGGAATACCAGTTTTTATTGATAGTAGTGAAGGATACTTTGATAGTTTAGAAATTCTATCATTAATAGATATACTAAAAATTATAGATAATAGCAATGATGATATAGCTTTGCTTTCTGCATTGAGAAGCCCAATTTTTTCTTTTTCAATAGATCAACTTATTGAAATAAGAAAAGAAAACAAGAAGGGGACATACGCTGAATCCTATGAGAAGTACCTTGAAACTGGTAATGATGAAGAAATTATAAAAAAGATAAATGATTTCAAAACAAGAATTACAAAATGGAAGAAGGAAGCTAGGTTTATGCCTATTGATGACTTCATTTGGAAACTAATATACGAAAGTGGAATCTACCTTTCCTTTAGTGCACTTCCTGGTGGAAATCAGAGGAAAGTTAATTTAAATGCATTTTTGGATAAGGCTAAGGCCTATAGGGATACTGGAGACAATACTATTTATGGCCTTTTGGAGTATATTGGTAAGTTAAAGAAAAATGTTAAAGTAGGTCAGTCAGTAACTATATCAGAAAACGATGATGTAGTTCAAATTACAACTATACATAAAAGTAAAGGGCTTGAATATCCAATTGTTATAATTCCTTGTTTACATTTAAAAACAAAATATAGTTCCATTAATAAAATTGGAGATTTTAATAGGGATATGGGTCTTGGTCTTTCATATGTAAATAGTAAGGATAAGTGGACTAAGAATACCCTTATTCAATATGGCATAAATTACAGTAAGCGTATGGAAGAAATGGAAGAGGAAATTCGGGTATTATATGTAGCTCTTACTAGAGCTAAGGATCAACTAATTTTAATTGGATCTATGCAAAAGGATTTTTTGGAATTAGTCAAAAATGATTTAGATAAATTTAAAACGAAAACCCTATTGGAAATGATTTACCGTCCTCAAAAATCAAATGCTTTTAAATACATAGAAAAAAATCAAAATGACTTTACTATTAATAACAAGAATAATGAATCACAAGAGTTAGATACTATTGTCAAGATAGAAGATTTTAATCAAGATGTTTATAATTTTGTTAACAGAAGATTATCCTTTGAATATCCAGATAAGGATATGCTATCTATGAAATCTAAGTTTTCTGTTTCTGAATTAAATAATGATTATGCTCCAAATGTGACATTAAAAACTTTAGATGAAAAAGAAAAATCAATAGAAGGAGTTGTTAGAGGTAGTCTTTATCATTTAGTAATGGAGAAAATTGATTTTTCATTGGCTCTAACTGAAGGGATACCATATATTGAAAAAAGTATTAACCAAATGGTTTCAGACAATATTATAAGTGAGGAAGAACTGGGCCAAATTAACATAGCTGGAATAAACGATTTTTTCCATACGGATATAGGCAAGAGGGCAGCAAATAATAATCCTGTAAAAGAGCAGGCGTTTACTATGGTTCACAAAATAAATGATTGCCAAGTTTTGGTACAAGGGGTTATGGACTGTTTTTTTGAGGAAAATGGTAAGTTAGTAATAATTGATTATAAGACTAATAAGAACACAGAAAATATAGAAAAAATATATATAAAGCAGCTTGAACTATATAAAGAAGCATTGATGAAGAGTACGGGTAAAGAGGTTTCCCAATGTTGGTTATATCTTTTTGGAGAAGGTAAGGGCGTAAGAGTGATATAATTAAAAAAGACTTAGAAATTAATCTAAGTCTTTTTTTATATACATTTTTGTTAAACTGTTTAGTTTAGCAAACGCCCTGAGCCATCATAGCATCAGCAATCTTTAAGAAACCAGCGATGTTAGCACCAGCAACTAGGTTATCACCAAAGCCATATTCTTTAGCAGCACTAGCACAAGCAGCATGGATGTTAACCATGATGTCTTTTAGCTGAGCGTGTACAACTTCTGGAGCGAATACTGTCTTACCAGCGTTCTGTCCCATTTCGATACAAGAACAAGCAACTCCACCAGCATTAGCAGCTTTAGAAGGTCCAACCTTTAAGCCTTTTTCCTGTAGGTAAGCGATTGCTTCGTTAGTTGAAGACATGTTTGATCCTTCGCAAACGAATTTACATCCGTTAGCAACGATAGCCTTAGCATCTTCAATTCTGATTTCGTTCTGAGTAGCACAAGGGATGTAAAGATCAGCTTTAACTTCCCAAGGTTTTTTACCAGCAACAAATTTAGAACCAGCGAATTTTTCTGCATAAGGAGCACAAACATTCTTACCTGAAGATCTTAGAACCTGCATGTAAGCAATTTTTTCATCATCTAGACCAGCTTCATCAATGATGTAACCGTCTGGACCTGAAATTGTGATAACTTTTGCGCCTAATTCGTGAAGTTTTCTAGCTGTTCCCCATGAAACGTTACCAAATCCAGAGATAGCAACTGTCTTACCAGCTAATTTTTCTCCGTGTGATTCTAGCATTTCGTTAGCATAGTATACGATTCCGTATCCTGTAGCTTCAGTTCTTCCGTTTAGTCCACCCCATGTTAGACCTTTACCAGTTAGAACTCCTTCGTATCTGTTTACGATTTTCTTGTACTGACCGAACATGTATCCGATTTCTCTAGCACCAACACCTAAATCTCCAGCAGGGATATCTGTTGAAGGTCCGATGTGTCTGTATAATTCGTTCATGAACGCCTGGCAGAATCTCATTACTTCTGCATCAGATTTTCCGTTTGGATCGAAGTTTGCTCCACCTTTACCACCACCGATAGGTAGGCCAGTTAAGCTGTTTTTGAAGATCTGTTCGAAACCTAAGAACTTAATGATTCCTGGGTATACGTTTGGAGCAAATCTTAAACCACCTTTGTAAGGTCCGATAGCGCTGTTGAACTGGTATCTGTATCCTTTGTTTACGTGGATTTTACCAGCATCGTCAACCCATTCTACCTTGAAAGTGATTCCTCTTTCAGGTTCTACTAATCTTTCAAGAATAGCATTTGCTTCGTATTCTGGGTGCTGCTCGATAACTGGAGCTAGTGAATGTAGAACTTCTTCTACTGTCTGGTGAAATTCTACTTCGCCAGGATTGTTTTTCTTACAATCTTCGATTACTCTTTCAATGTAATTTGACATTTTATTTCTCCTATATTTTTAATAAAAAGATTTAAATTAAACTTACATACTAAAATATATCACTCTAATAGGGTATCGTCAACCATAGTCTATGGAAATATTTAAATGTTTTAATATTCAGACAACTAACAGTGACAACTTTAACAAGGATTCTTCTGTTTTTATGTGATTTAAGTACAAAGGTTATATGTTTTTTATTTAATAATATGTTTATATCGGTTGCAAGGTTACTACTCTATACTGTATACTTTAATAAGTGAGAGGAGGTCAGTATGAAAGAAAAAATACCCTTTGAAGAATTAGTAGAACATATAATAGAATTGGCAAGAAATAAGAGGTTTAAGGATATTAGACAAGAGATTATTGACAATAAACTTAATTCAGCAGATATTGGTGAAGTATTAGAAGAAGTTTTTGAATACGTTGGTATTGAAGAAACAATTATTATTTTTAGACTTTTACCCAAAGATTATTCTGTTGATGTTTTTTCGTACTTACCTATTGATGATCAAGTTGAAATTATAAATGCTATTACTCAAAATGAAATTAACTACATTATTGATGAGCTTGACTTTGACGATAAAATTGACGTATTAGAAGAATTACCAGCATTTGTGGTAAATAAGATTCTTGAAAATACACCTAAGAATGAACGAAAGCAAATTAATACCTTTTTGAATTACCCTGACGATTGTGCAGGGACTCTTATGACCCCAGATTATATTAGCTTAGAGGCTAGTATGACTGTTAGGGAAGCATTGTTACATATTAAAAAAGAAGGAATGGATTCAGAGACAATCTATACTTGTTATGTAAAATCCCCAGGACGTATATTAGAAGGTATTATATCCTTAAAGACATTGGTTATTTGTGATGATGATGAAATCATAGAAAACTTAATGCACAAAGACTTTGTTGAAATAAATGTTTACGAAGACCAAGAAGAAGTTTCTGAGAAATTTAAGAAGTACGGTTTTCTAGCTATACCTGTTGTAGATAATGAAAATAGACTTGTTGGTATTATTACTGTCGATGATATTTTTGATGTAATTGAAGAAGAGGCAACAGAAGACTTCGAAAGAATGGCGGGAGTAATTGACGGTTCTGATACTGAATATTTAGATTTAAGTGTTTGGGCTCATGTAAAGAATAGATTTCCATGGTTATTCTTTTTAATGTTGTCCTATATGATTACAGGTGCAATAATAACTAAATTTGAAGCATCTTTATCACAGGTTATTGCTTTAGTTGCTTACATGCCTATGTTAATGGGGACTGGAGGTAACTCGGGTTCACAGTCTGCTACACTTGTTATTAGAAGCATGTCTATTGGAGATATTAACCTTAAAGACGTTTGGCGGGTATTGTGGAAAGAGTTTAGAGTCGGAATAATAATAGGTATAGGGTTAAGTGTTCTTAACTTTATTAGAATAATGATTGAACAGCGAAATGATCCTGAAGGAATATTGATTGCAATAACTGTTTGTAGTGCAATGATTATAGTTGTAATTGCAGCAAAATCTATTGGTAGCATGTTACCTTTGTTAGCTAAGAAATTTGGAATTGACCCTGCATTAATGGCCAGTCCAATGATTTCTTCCTTAACGGATACAGTTTCTGTTATAACTTATTTCTTATTGGCTAAAATGGTATTAGGCATTTAAATGTTTTGAGAGGTGGTAAAGTGAATATTGAAAATATTAGTATAAAAAAAAGAACAGAAAATACTCATAAAGGTTCTTATGGTACTGTTTTAATAATAGCTGGTTCAGTTGGTATGACTGGAGCTGCAATGATGTGCGGCAAAGCGGCACTAAAATCCGGAGTTGGAATGGTTAAATTCTTTGTTCCAGAGGAGCTGTTTCATATTTTGCAAATAGGTGTTCCAGAAGCAACGTGCATTGTAAGGGATATAGACAATATTAACTTATTTGATTTTGATGCTATTGCATTAGGCCCTGGACTTGGAATTTCTAAAGCCAATATTAGTTTGATTAAAAAGGTTTTAAACGAATATGCAGGCAAATTAGTTTTAGATGCTGATGGTTTAAACTGTGTTATGAAATATAAACTTTATGGAAACTTACGACAAACTAAGGCTGAGGTAATTATTACACCTCACGAAGGTGAAGCTAAACGCTTATTAGAAATAGATAATATAGAAGACAGATTTCTTGCTGCTAAAGAGTTGGCATCAATTTTCAATACAACTGCTGTTATGAAAGGCCCTGGTACTATAGTTGTTTCAGGTGAGGATGTTTATATTAATAATACTGGTAATCCAGGAATGGCAACTGGTGGAGCAGGCGATTCTCTAACTGGTATAATTGCAGCATTACTAGCTCAAGGATATGATACTTATGATGCAGCAATGTTGGGAGTATATATACATGGTTATGCTGGTGATATTTGTGCAAGTGAAATTGGAGAGATTGGCATGACGGCTATGGATATAGTTGAAGCAATTCCAAGAGTTTTTAAAATGTTAAATAAATAATTTAAATATAAAATTAAGGTAGGAGAAAAAAATGAATTATGAAATTTTAAAGGAACATGCGACTTCTATTAGAAGGACAATTGTTGAAGCTGTTGCTGAAGCAGGTTCAGGTCATCCTGGTGGATCATTATCCGCTGCTGACATTATGACTGCACTATATTTTGTTGAAATGAATATAGACCCGGCAAACCCAAAGATGGAAGGTAGAGATAAGTTTGTACTTTCTAAGGGTCATGGAGCACCAGTTTTATATGCAACATTGGCTGAAAGAGGATTTTTCCCAAGAGAAGAAGTTTTATCTTTAAGAAAACTAGGAAGCAAATTCCAAGGTCATCCTTCAAGAGATAGGGTTGTTGGTGTTGAAATGTCAACAGGATCATTGGGACAGGGTATTTCCGTTAGTATAGGAATGGCTCTGGCAAATAGATTAGATAAATCAGAGGGAAGAATTTATACATTACTTGGAGATGGCGAAATTCAAGAAGGACTAGTTTGGGAAGCTGCAATGGCGGCTGGACATTATAAGCTTGATAATTTTGTTGCAATTATTGATTGGAATGGTTTACAAATAGACGGCAAAAACGATGATGTTATGACCGTTACACCAATTGATGAAAAGTTTAAGGCTTTTGGATTTAATGTATTAACAGTTGATGGACACAATATTGAAGAAATTGTAGGAGCTTTAGCTAAAGCTAGAGAAACAAAAGGTATGCCTACTGCAATTATTTGCAAAACTCATAAAGGACAGGGAGTATCATTTATGACAGATAACCCAGGCTGGCATGGTAAAGCGCCAAGTGAAGAACAAAGAGTACAAGCGTTAGAAGAATTAGGAGGTGCAAAATAATGACTACAAAGATGGCTACAAGAGAAGCATATGGTAAAACATTAGTTGAGGTAGGTGCTACTAACAAAAATCTAGTTGTTATGGATGCTGACCTTTCTGGTTCAACTAAAACAGGTGAATTTGCAAAAGTTTATCCTGAAAGATTTTTTAATATGGGTATTGCTGAACAGAATTTATTTGGAGCAGCAGCAGGTCTAGCTCTTTCTGGTAAAACAGTTTGCGCTAGTACTTTTGCAATGTTTGCAGCTGGAAGAGCTTTTGAAATTATTAGAAACTCAATTGGATATACTAATGCTAATGTTAAGATTTGTGCTACTCATGCAGGAATTACCGTTGGAGAAGATGGTGCAAGTCATCAGACCTTTGAGGATTTAGCATTGATGAGAACTATACCTGGCATGACAGTTATTAATCCATCAGATGGTGTTAGCGCAAATATTCTACTTAAGCAGGCTATTGAAATCAATGGACCTTGTTATGTTAGATTAGGTAGAGCTGCAGTTCCGGTTACCTACAAAGAAGATGCGAATATTAAGATCGGCAAGGGGAATTTAATTTGCGAAGGTAGCGACCTAACTATTATTGCTACAGGAATAATGGTTAATGAAGCGATTATTGCAGCAGAAGAACTAGAAAAAGAAGGGATTAACGCTAGAGTTATTGACATTCACACAATTAAACCTTTAGATGAAGATATAATTATAAAAGCGGCAAAAGAAACAGGCAAAATAGTTACTGCTGAAGAGCATTCAATTATCGGTGGTCTTGGAAGTGCAGTTGCTCAAGTTTTAGCAGAAAAATACCCTACTAAGGTTATTACAGTTGGACAGAATGATACTTTCGGTGAATCTGGTAAGCCAGAAGAACTTAAAGAAAAGTACGGTATGACTGCAAAATCAATTGTTGCAAAGGTTAAAGAAAATCTTTTATAAGGAAAAAATAATGATAAAATTTGATCATGTTACAAAAAAATATAAGACAAATATTGGCCTTGATGATATTTCTATAGAAATTTCCAAGGGGGATTTTGTATTTTTAGTAGGTCCTTCTGGAGCAGGTAAATCTACTTTTATTAAGCTTATATTAAAAGAAATTGAAGCTGATACTGGTAGAATTATTGTTGGAGACAATAATATTACAAGATTATCAAATAGAAATGTTCCGAAACTTAGAAGAAGCATAGGTATGGTTTTTCAAGACTTTAGGCTTCTTCAAAATAAGACTGTATATGAGAATGTTGCTTTTGCAATGGAAATTGTCCATAAAAGAAAACGTTTGATTAAAAGGACTGTACCTGAAGTTTTAGCACTTATGGGTATAAGTGATCATGCCAAAAAATATCCTGATGAGCTTTCAGCTGGAGAACAACAAAGGGTTGCAATAGCAAGAGCTATAGTAAATAAGCCTGAGATTTTAATAGCTGATGAACCAACAGGGAATTTAGATCCTGACACTGCTTGGGAAATAATGAAATTGTTAGATGAAATAAATAAAAGAGGAACTACTATAGTTATGGTAACTCATGCTAAGAACATTGTTGATTCTATGAAGAAGCGAGTTATTGCTATAGAAAGTGGAAAAATAATTAGAGACAGCATGGGTAGATATGAGAATACTTTGTTAGTTAATAATGATAGATTTGGAGGTGAAGACCATGAATAAAATTTGGTATTCCTTCAAACAGTCTTTAAAACAAATAAAAAGAAATTTCGGTATGGCTTTAACTTCCATTTTTGCTATAACTGCTATGCTTTTAATTTTAGGCCTTTTCTTTATGATAATTGTTAATGTTAATTTAGCAGCTGAATCTGTAAAACAGGACTATAATCTAATAGAAATATTTCTAGAGGATAATACGAAAGTAAAAGAAGGTAAATCTTTGGCTACTGAAATTAAGAGCTGGGATAATGTTAATACTACAGAATATAAGACTAAGGAAGATGCTTTAGAAAGCTTAAAAGAAAGATGGGGTGAATCCGGATATTTATTAGACGGACTAGCTGAAAACCCTTTGCCTAATTCTTTAATAATTACATTAGACAATATTGAGAATTCGGATTCTATTGCTGATAAACTTTCAGATTTACATGGCGTTGAGGATGTTAAGTATTATAAAGATACAGTAAAAAAACTTGTTAGAGTAACTGACATTTTTCAAATTGGTGCAGTTGTTCTAATGATTTTCTTAATAATTGTGTCCTTAATAGTAGTATCAAATACAATTAAATTAACTGTTTTTAATAGAGCAGAAGAGATTATGATTATGAAATATGTAGGTGCAACCAATTGGTTTATTAGGGCTCCATTCTTATTTGAAGGGATAATAATTGGACTAATTAGTTCTCTAACAGCATTTGCTTTAGAAGCATTTTTGTACTATAAGATATCTATTGC
The DNA here is from genome assembly GCA_036646055.1 of Anaerovoracaceae bacterium. Lineage (GTDB taxonomy): Bacteria > Bacillota > Clostridia > Peptostreptococcales > Anaerovoracaceae > JAVWMQ01. Next base: position 129,775 of record JAVXMY010000005.1, read on the forward strand.
ATTTAGTAAGGAATTATTAACAATTTTCTCAACACCTATGGTACCAATAGAGTTTTTTGCATTTAATTTAGGTTTGATTTTTATTGCCATTGGAATTAGCGTTGGTACTTGGGGAAGTATAATTTCAATGAGAAGATTTTTGGATACATAGAGGTTTATCATGAGTAAAAATAAAATTTTAATTATATTATTGTGCTTTACCCTTATATTTACATCTGTTGCGGCATACGGTAAGTCATTAAACGATATTAATAATTCTATAGACAAAAAAGAAGAATTATTAGAAGATGGTAAAGACAAAGAAAACAAACTTAACAAAAAAATAAATTCTATTAGTAGTAGAATTGCAAATACAGAAGCCGATATTGCTTCAATTCAAGGAGAAGTAACTGCCATACACAAGAATATTGCCAAAGTTACTGAAGATTTAAAGAAGCAAAAGAAAAAACTAGATAAGGGACAAGATGGATTAAACTTAAGACTGCGTAATATATACAAAAGCGGAACTATGGGTTTTATCGATGTATTGTTTAGTTCAACTAGTGTGTCAGAATTAATTTCTAATGTTGAAATGGTTAAGATGGTTTATGAAAATGACCAAGATGTTGTAGATACACTTGCTGAAAGATATGAAAAGATTGAGTCAAAACAAAAGGCTCTAAAAAAATTAGAAAAGCAGTTAAAGGATAAGCAGATAGAATTAGACGAGAAACAAACAGCTTTAACAAAAGATAAAAATACTGTTGCAGCTAGAAGAAATCAAGTCAAAATAAGTAATGCTGCTTTGGAAAAACAAATAGATCAATTAAATGCAGAAGCGGATAGACTGAAGGATCAAATCCAAAATAATCTTGGCGGAGGAGATTATCATGGTGGAGTTATGAGTTGGCCAGTACCTGGTAAATACTATGTTTCATCACCATTTGGCTATAGAATACATCCTATATTTGGATATAAAAAGCTTCATACGGGGATTGATATTCCAGCTCCAACTGGACAAAGTGTTATTGCAGCTAATAGTGGCAAAGTGATTACGGCAGGATATAATTCTAGTTATGGTAATATGATTATAATTGACCATGGTGGTAAAATAGCCACATTGTATGCACATAACAGTAGTCTACTTGTTGGATCAGGCCAGCATGTTAAGCGTGGACAAGTAATTGCTAGAGTAGGTAGCACTGGAAATTCAACTGGACCTCATTTACACTTTGAAGTTAGACTAAATGGAAACTATGTTGATCCTAGAAGGTATGTATAAATGATTAATACTAATTTAATTATAAAAAATATATTAAATAATAGAGGATATTATTCTGATGAAGAAATAGAAGAGTTTTTATCTAGCAAACCTAAAGAAACTTTTGATCCATTCTTGCTTCTTAATATGGAAGCAGGAGTGGATTTAATTATAAAAAAAATAGAGGAAAATAAGAAAATATGTATTTATGGTGATTATGATGCTGATGGAATTACTTCTATCTGTGTTTTAATGTCTGTATTTAATTCTATTGGAGCTAATGTTATATATTATATTCCAAGTAGATTTGATGAGGGTTACGGATTAAATATTGATGCTATAGATTCTTTGCATTCTAAGGGTGTAGATTTAATAATAACGGTGGATTGTGGCACCGTTTCTTTTAATGAGGTTCTTCATGCTCAAAATCTTGGAATGGATGTTGTAGTAACAGACCATCATAGGGTTACAGATATTAAAGCAGACTGTATTTTAATTAATCCAAAACAGGAAGAATGTCAGTATCCCTTTAAGGAATTAGCAGGATGTGGAGTGGCTTTTAAGTTGGCTCAAGCATTACAATTTAAAATTGGATTTTCTAAGTCGGTTATTATGGATGTACTAGACTTTGTTGCTATTGGAACTATTGGGGATATTGTACCTCTTGTAGGGGAAAATAGAACCATTGTTAAATATGGAGTTTCAAAAATAAATAAGTATAGAAGAAAATCAATTAGTACATTGATTAACTCCATTTACGGAAAAAAGGTATATATTAATTCTGAAAAAATTTCATTTGGCATAGTACCTCATTTAAATGCAGCAGGTAGAATTAAAGATGCTAAAATTGGTGTACAGTTATTTTTATCTGATGATATAAATGAAATAGAAAGATTGTCAGCTGAACTTGTAACCTTGAATTCAATCCGTAAAGAAAAACAAAAAGAAACCTACGACCAATGTATTTCTCTTTATAAAGAACAGTGTGCTGAGGAATTTTTTCCAGTAATCTATGCTAAAGAGGCTCATGAAGGGATTACAGGTATTGTTGCTGGGAAGATTAAAGATGATTTAGGCAGGCCAGTTGCAATTGTAACAGATCAAGATGAGCAGTTGAAGGGTACGTCTAGAGGTATAGAGGGAGTAGATGTTTACGAAACTTTTAAAGCTTTAGAAGAGTTTTTTATACAATTTGGTGGGCATAAAGGTGCTTGTGGTTTTAGAATTCACAAGACACAGTTACCTTATTTAAGGAGTGGTCTTAAGAAATATTTTGATGGTATTGATATTTCTGAGTTTGATTGTGAAATGAAATTTGATGATAAACTTTTGGTTTCTCAAGCAACTAACCAATTGGTGGTAGATTTAAATATTTTAGAGCCTTTTGGCCAATCTAATCCAAAACCAAAATTTCTCTTCAATGGTGTTACTCACAGCGGAGTTAGATTAGTTGGTAAATATAAAGAACATTTGGCTTTTAAAATTTCAGATGGTGAAAACAGGCTTAGTTGTATTTTGTTTAATAAGGGTAAGGAAGCTATTGATGTTTTTAGTGAAAATACAAAAATCAATGTTTACGGTGAACTTTCTATTAATACAGGGTTTGATAACAGCGTTCAAGTTATTGTTGATAAAATAGGTGGTTATGATGAATTCTAAAAAAACTAATGTGGTTTTGGTAGCCATAATTGCATTTTTATTAGGTGGAGCTGTTTTTACAGCTGTTGCATTTGGCTTTGCTGGATTAGGTGAAACTGAAATAAAATTAAATATTAATGGGTCTAAGTCACAAGATAAATACAAAATCTCTGAAGAAATATTTCAGTTGATTGATGAAGATTATTACAAAAAGGTTAACAGTGAAGATACTATAACCTGGATGAATAAAGGCATTGTCGCAGGATTAAATGATCCATATTCTTCGTATTTTACCAAGGAGGAGTTTAATGAATTTCTTATTTCTGTTAACGGTGAGTTTGACGGTATTGGTATATCATTTATTAAGAAAAAGGATGGATCCTTTGAAATTGTAAAGGTAGTTGAAGATTCTCCTGCAGATAAAAGCGGGCTTAAAAAACATGATATAATTAGGTCTGTTGATGATAAGGATGTATCAAAAATCAAAGATGTTGCCTCAGTTTTGAGAGGTAAAGCTGGGACTTTTGTTAAAATAACAGTAGAAAGAAAAGATAAATTAATTGATTTCAAAATTAAACGAGATACTATTGAAAGTGAGAAGCTTGAAGTGAAGCATCTTAAGGATAATGTTGGATACATTAAAATTTTAGGATTTGATAGGGGAACTTTTGATTTGTTTAAAAGAGAACTTGATCAAATGGAAGCTGATAATACAGAAAGTCTAGTTATTGACTTGAGAGATAATGGTGGTGGACTTGTTGATGAAGCTGTTAAAATTACAGATGAACTTCTTGGCAAATGTAAGATTGCAACTGTAAGAGATAAGAATGGGATTAAAGATACATACAAATCTGATTCTAAAAAAACACTGTTACCATTTGTTGTTCTTGTAAATGAGAATACAGCAAGTGCTTCAGAAATCATGGCATCTGCAATAAAGGATAATGATGCAGCTAAACTTGTTGGAACTAAGACTTTTGGTAAGGGAGTAATTCAAAATACCATTAAATTAAGTAATGGTGGAGCTTTGAAACTTACTGTTGGTGAATATTATTCTGCAAATGGTCATAAGATAAACAAAAAAGGAATTAGTCCTGATTATAATGTTAAAGATTCAAAAAAACAATTAAAAAAAGCAATAGATTTGCTAATATAAATATGATATAATTATATTACTTTAAAGTGTTAAAGCATAAAGAGGGGGTAATTATGAGTTTTCATTCTAAGTTTAAAAGTGAAGAGATGGATGAACTTTTTGAGGCAATTTTGTCATTAGAAAACATTGATGAATGCTATAGGTTGTTTGAAGATCTTTGTACTATAAATGAATTACATTCAATTTGTCAAAGATTGCAAGTTGCTAAAATGCTCAACCAAAAGCGAACATATATAGAGATCGAAAAAGAAACTAAGGCGTCTACGGCGACTATTAGTAGGGTAAATAAGAGCCTTACCTATGGTGCAGATGGATACAAATTAATATTTGAAAGAATATAGGATTGAAATAAATGAAAAAAAATAAGATTGCTGTAACTATTTCATCTTTAGTTTTGATTATTTTTGCCGTGATATTAGTTCATGGCATTTTTAATTTAACAGATGAAAAAAGTGGAATTAATTGCAGTGTAGTAAAAGAAAGTATTAATAACACAAACAAGGGAACTAAAGAAAAGGGCGCTTCTATAGAAGTGTCTAGTTTTGTTAGATCTAATGTTGAAGATGCCGCTGATAGTTTAGACAAAATTAAAAACCAAGATAATTACAATAAGTATTTAAGAAAATACCTTGATAATGCTTATGAAAAAAAACAACTTCAAAAGGTTAAGTCACTTAGTAAAAAATTAGATTCACGAGGTCAAGAGATTCTAAATAATTATGAAACTGCATATGATGAGCGTAATTCATCCAATTTAACATTTAAACCTGGTGAAGTAATTGTAATTGCAAAGAAAAATCAAGAAAATAAAGTTGCTGATGTTATTAATGATAATAATGGGGAAGTTAAAGAAATTCTAAATAGTTCAGATGACACTATAATTGTTAAAAGTGCTATTTCTTTGGAGGACACTGTTAAAAGAGCTGTAAATAAACTTGAAACTGCAAATAATGACTTTGAATATCAGCCTAATTTTTTATACAAAACTGCAACCCAAGAAGAGGGTAATGAAAACTCTTTTGATCCTCAAATTAGTAATACTTCAAATCAGCCAGATGGAGATGAAAATAAATACAATTGGTATATTAGCAGAGTTAAAGGATTCAAGGCAATTGATGAGGCAAAAAAATATAATAATTCTAAGGTTAAGGTGGCTGTTATTGATACAGGAGCCGACATTAAACATAAATCATTAAGAGATAATATTAATATTGAGGAATCTGTTAAAGTTTTAGATGGTAAAATATCTAAGTTAAAGTGTGATTCAGAAGTCCATGGTACTCACGTAACTGGAATAATTACAGGAAAATATAGTGAGACAAAAAAATGGGGAGGTATGGCAACTGATTTTGTTGATACTTTTGTAATAGACTCTTCTATACAATATAATAATGAAACTTTGTTTGACTCTGCAGATTTAATTATGTCTCTTGATTATGCAATGAAAAAAGGTGCTAAGATAATTAACATGAGCCTAGGTGGATTTGGCAGAGACAATGGTTTGGCTGCTCAAATTCAAAAGTGCCTTGACAAAGATATTGTAGTTGTTTGTGCTGCTGGAAATGAGAATACAACTGATTATGTAAGTCCTGCGGATTTTCCAAATGTAATTTCTGTTATTAATTCTAATTACATAGATGAAAAGGCATTCTCAAATTATGGTATAGACAAAGATATATCAGCCCCGGGAGAAATTATTTATAGTACAATACCTGGTAATAGATTTATGTATTCTTCAGGGACTTCTATGGCAGCTCCTGTTGTCACTAGCGTATGTGCATTAATTAGATATGTAAATCCCAAATTAAATAATGAGCAAATTAGAAGAATAGTATATTCCTCTTCTGAGGATATTGAAGATAAAGGGTTTGATATTAAGTCAGGCTTTGGAAGAGTCAACGCTTTAGAAGCAGTAAACTTAGCTGTAAATGGAAGTGATTCTAACAATCCACAAAGTATTGAAGTTAATAGAGAAAAAATTGATTTAGTTAAAAACTTATCTACTAATATAGAAGTAAACTATATAAATAATATAAGTTCAAAATCAATAATTAAGCCTACTTTTCAATCGGAAGATACTGATATTGCAATTATAAATGATTTTGGTGTTGTTACTGGGCTTTCTAAAGGAAAGACTAACTTAATAGTTAAAGCTGGTTATAATACTATAAAAATTCCAGTTAAGGTCAATGAACCATCTTACTATAGTATAAAAAAATCACCTTATGGTAAATCAACTCAAATAAACTTTGCTACAAATACAAGTTATTATAACAAAAGTGATTGGTATACATATACAGGCACAAAAGATGAAATTGTTGATATTTCAAGTGATTCCTTTGGATTTAATACGGGTATGGATATTTACGATGAAAAAGGCAATATGTTAACCCTTAATCCGCTTAAAAGCGATCAATCTGGTTTTTCCTCAAGAAAAAGAATTAAGCTTAAGAATAGTGGTAAAATATTCATTGAAGTGTTTAATGAGAATGAGTCTAAGTATAATAATTATAAATTTAAATTTATATCATCAAAGACTAAACCCCATATTTCTACTAAGAGGATAAATTCCAAAACAGTAAATGTAAGCTGGAAGCCAATTAAAGGGGTAGATGGTTATGTTGTATTTAAATCAAAATATAAAACTAAGAACTATGAAATAGCAAAAGTTGTTCCTAAATCTACTTCTAAATCTGTTAAGATTTCAAAGGCAAATAAAAAATACTTTTATAAAGTTTTGCCATATAGAAGTTACTATGAGGACAAAAGAATTTATGGTGGAACATCAAATATATCATTTAAATAAAAAAAGCGCCTTTATGGCGCTTATTTTATTTAAATGTTTTGATTAATTCTGTTGCATTTTGAACTGAAATATCTGTTACTTCAGTACCACTTAGAAGTCTTGCGATTTCAAGTGTTTTGTCCTTATCGGATAAAGGCGTTATTGTTGTAAAAGTCTCATTGTTTTCAGTATGCTTAGAAATTTTGTAATTATGATTTCCAGCAGCTGCAATTTGTGGTAGGTGGGTAATTGAAATAACTTGATGTTTCCAAGCTATTTCTTGAAGTTTTTTGGCAACAAGAGTTGCAGCAATTCCACTAATTCCACTGTCTATTTCATCAAATATTAATGTCTCAACTTTATCGTATTTGCCAATGACATTTTTAAAGGCAAGCATTATACGTGATATTTCACCACCAGAAGCAATCTTAGCTAAAGGTTTTAGACTTTCACCTTTGTTTGTGCTTATAAGCATTTCAATTTTGTCTATACCATTAGCAGTGTACTTATCCTTTTTTTCAATATTGATTTTGATTATTGTATCTTGTAAATTTAAACTCTTTAATTCACGAGATATTTCTTCTTCCAAAGAAGAGGCAGAAGTTTTTCGCAAAAAAGAAAGTCTTGAAGTTTCAGTTTTAAGTAGCTCTCCATATCTTTCAAGTTCGATTTCTTTACTAGATAAATCTTTATTAATATTAGATAAATCTTTTAATTTTTTTTCTATTTTTTCAGCATATTCAATTATATCATCTGTAGTATTACCGTATTTACGAGAAAGATCATTTATTACTAATAGTCTGTCTTCAATACGATCAATTTCTTTTTGATTATAAGTTGCAGAGGAGGCTTTTAGTCTTACATTATTGATAATATCTTCTAGTCTATATTTGACGTCTAAAAAATCATCCTCAATATAATTAGCATCTTTTGTATATTTTTTTAGATCTTTCATTTCGTGTAAGATTGTATTTAAAATTGTATTAATAGAACTACTTTCGGCTGTACAAAAATCATAAATGTTATTAAAACCTTTAAATATAGTTTCTTTGTTAGTTTCCTCAACAAGTTTGTTTTTTAATTCCTCTAATTCATTAGGTAATAAATTAGCACTTCTGATTTCGTTTAATTCGAATTTTAGCTGTTCAATTAATGCGTTTTGTTCTGCTGATTTATTTTTTATTTCCTGGATTACTTTGTAAGTTGAAACATATTCTTTAAAATAATCACTTACTTTAGTTTTGCAAGCTTCAATAGTTTTCTTTTCATACATATCTATTAAATGAATATGTGATGCTGGGTTAAGTAGGTATTGATTATCATATTGCCCATGTAAACTTGCAATTTGTGATGTAAACTCTTGCAATTGACTTAAAGTAACTAAGTCATCATTAATTTTACACAAACTTTTTCCAGAAGAAGAAATTTCTCTAGTAATAATATATTCTTCATTTAAATGGTCGCAACTCATTTGAATAATTGCCTTATCAGCTCCTGTACGAACCATACTTGTATCGGCTCTAGAACCTAAAGCTAAACTAAGGGCAGTGAAAATTATGGATTTACCCGAACCGGTTTCTCCAGTCAATATATTTAGTCCGGTCTTAATATCTAATTGTAAGTTTTCTATAATAGCAAAATTTCTTATACTTAAGTGATTTATCATTTTATTTCCTTCTTATATTAATTATTGTTTAAAGTATTTTATCAAAGTCTTCTAAGATCATTGGAACGTTATCTTTTTTGTCTACGATAAGTAAAATAGTGTTATCTCCAGCAATAGATCCTACTATATGGTTAAATTTTAGAGAATCAATAGCCTCTCCAGCAGCAGGCCCACACCCAGAAAGAGTTTTTACAATAATAAGATTTTCTGCAGAATCAATTTTAATTATTGTTTCCTTAAAGATCTTAACAAATCTATCGTTAATTGGCCCATCGTTATCTTTGCGAACTGCATAAGTATACTTATTGTTATTAGAAAGAACTTTTACAAGTTGCAGCTCTTTGATGTCTCTTGATACGGTTGCTTGAGTAACATTAAACCCCTCATTTTTAAGCATTTCGCATAGCATATCTTGAGTTTCTATATGGTTCTTGCCAATTAATTCTATAATTGCATTATGTCTTTTATTACGCATAATTTTTCCTTTCAATTTGAAGTTTATTTTTAATAATTATACCACTTTAATGCATTGTAATTCAATACCTAATGTAGACAAACATATGTTTGTATGTTATAATTTCTTTATAAAACGGAGGAATTAAGGTGAGAATACTAGGTATAGACCCAGGATATGCAATAATGGGGTATGGCATCATAGATATGAAAGGAAATAATTTCAAAGTAGTTGATTTTGGAGCCATTTTGACAGACAAAGATATGGAAATGCCAGATAGATTAAAGAAAATATATAATGATTTAATGAACATTATACATGAATTTAGTCCAGATACTTGTGCCATTGAAGAATTATTTTTTAACACTAACGTAACAACTGCAATTAAGGTTGGTCAGGCAAGAGGAGTAGCAGTTTTAGCTTGCGCCAATTCTTCATTAGAAATTGAAGAATATACACCTCTTCAAATTAAACAAGCCTTAACAGGGTACGGTAGAGCAGACAAAAAGCAGGTTCAAGCAATGACCAAGAGTATTTTGAATTTAAAAGAAGTTCCAAAACCAGATGATACTGCTGATGCACTTGCAGCAGCAATATGCCATGGACATTCAAGAGATAGTCGAGGACGGTTAAAAAAGAGAGGGCTTAAATGATTAGATTTATAAAAGGACAATTAGCTCACAAGAGCCTAAATACAGTGGTTTTAGATCGTGATGGAATAGGTTTTGAAATATATGTTCCAGGTAATAGCCAAATATATCTGAAGAACGAAGGTGATGAAGTCAAACTTTTTACAGAGATGATAGTAAGAGAAGATGACATTAGCCTTTATGGATTTTCGAATATGGAGGAACTTAGCCTATTTAAACTACTTATAACAGTTAGCGGAGTTGGAGCTAAAGCAGCACTTGCAATCTTTAGCGTAACTATTCCTATGGACATTAAGAAGGCAATAATGTATGATGATATAGATGTTTTGACTAGGGCAAGTGGAGTAGGGAAAAAAACCGCACAGCGCATTGTTCTTGAACTAAAGGATAAGGTGGGATGCGAGAGTTTTGCCCAAGAGACAAGTGGAGGAGAAATTCTACATGCTACAATGCCTAAATCAAACAAAAACGATGCTATAGAAGCTTTAATAGAACTAGGATATCCTAGAAATGAAGCCACTAAACTTATTGAAAATGTAAGTGGAGAGGATTTATCTGTTGAAGACTATATTAAGTCAGCATTTAGGAAGGTGTAGTTATTTATGAGTGAGTTTGAAGATAGAATAACGGATGTAAATCCTTATGAAAATGAGAAGACTGAGGAATTTTCATTAAGACCAAATACTTTGGACGAATACATAGGCCAAAAATCGGTTACAGACAACTTGAAGGTTTTCATCGAGGCAGCTAAGCTAAGAGGAGAGCCTCTTGATCATGTGCTTTTTTATGGGCCACCAGGACTTGGGAAGACCACATTAGCTTCGATTATTTCAAAAGAACTTGACGTGGATATTCGCATTACTTCAGGGCCTGCAATAGAAAGAGCAGGGGATCTTGCAGCAATACTTACAAATTTAAACGAAAACGACGTCTTGTTTATTGACGAGATTCATAGATTAAATAGATCTGTAGAAGAAGTTTTATATTCAGCAATGGAAGATTATGCTTTAGATATAATTATTGGTAAGGGGCCATCGGCTAGGTCTATTAGACTTGATTTGTCTAAGTTTACATTAATAGGGGCAACTACCAGGGCAGGAAGTCTTTCTGCGCCTCTTAGAGATAGGTTTGGTGTGGTTTGCAAGTTTGAAAATTATCAGCTTGATGAACTTATGACTATTATAAGTAGATCGGCTAGTATTTTGGGAGTTACCTGTGATGTTGAGTCTATAAAGGAAATGGCATTATGTTCTAGGGGGACTCCAAGAATTGCAAATAGAATTCTTAAGAGAGTTAGAGATTTTAGCCAGGTAATTGGTAATGGGAACATTGACTTAGAAATTACTAAAACAGGACTAAATGCATTAAAGGTTGATAGCCTTGGACTTGAGAAACTTGACAGAGACATTTTGACGGCAATTATTGAAAGGTTTAATGGAGGGCCAGTTGGTATTGAAACAATTGCGGCGTCCATTGGAGAAGATAGAGTTACAATTGAAGATGCATATGAGCCTTACCTTATTCAAAAGGGGCTTTTACATAGAACGCCTAAGGGGAGAGTCTGTTCCCAGCTTGCTTACGAGCATTTAGGCTTAAAAATTCAGGGGGATAAATGAGAGTAGAAGATTTTAATTATATATTACCAGAGGAGCTAATTGCTCAAAAACCATGCGACAAAAGAGATATGTCTAAACTGATGGTTTTAAATAGAAAAGATAATACTATTGCACATAAGGAATTTCACAATATTATTTCCTACTTAGATGAGGGGGATTGTTTAGTTTTGAATAATTCTAAGGTTCTTCCAGCTAGACTTTTTGGAGAAAAGGAAAGCACAGGGGTTAAGGTGGAATTTCTTTTAATTAAGAGAATTGAAGGCGATAAGTGGGAAACTATGGTTAAACCAGGTAGACGTCTTAAAGTTGGAGATACTGTAAGTTTTGCTGAGGATTTTAAAGCTGAGATACTTGAATATGGTCAAGATGGAACTAGAATAGTAGAGTTTCATTATGAAGGTATGTTTATGGAAAGGCTTGAAGAAATCGGAAGTATGCCACTTCCTCCATATATTGAAAGAAGCAGTACATTAGATGACAAAGATAGATATCAGACTGTTTATTGTAAAAATGAAGGCTCAGTGGCAGCCCCAACAGCTGGACTACACTTCACTGAAGAGTTATTAAATGAAATTAAATCTATGGGCATAAACATTGTTTATGTAACCCTACATGTGGGGATCGGTACATTTAGACCGGTTAAGTGTGATAAAATCGAAGACCATAGTATGCACTTTGAAGAATACTTTATTGAAGAAACAGCCGCTAATATAATAAATGAAACCAAGAAAAAAGGTGGTAGAATTATTTCTGTAGGAACTACATCTACTAGAACATTAGAAAGTGCAGCAGTACTTGATGAAGACATCAATGAGTATTTTGTTAAAGCTGGAAGTGATAGTACAGGAATATTTATTTATCCTGGATATAAGTTTAAAATTATTGATAGTTTAATCACTAATTTCCATTTACCAAAATCAACATTATTAATGCTTATTTCTGCATTATACGATAGAGATCATATTCTTGAAGCTTACGAAGTTGCTAAAACTTCTGGATATAGATTTTTTAGCTATGGAGATGCAATGTTAATTGTATAATAATGTTGCAAAACTTCTATATTTATTATAAAATTATTAACTGAATGATTTAAAGAAATTGGAGGCATTATGGAAAATTTAAAAGGAAAAAACATTATTAAAATATCAGGTATATTATTAGCGATAATAGGGATATTATCAATTGCAGGAAACATTGGTTCAATGGTTGGAATGGAGATTCCGGGATTTGGTAAACTATTTCTAATTGGAAGTACTAAGGTTACCCAAATTGGTGGAATTGTTTATGGACTAATTGGATTACTTGCAGGTCAGTTTGCAATTAAACATTGTGGACATATTGATGCAGCGCCAGGAATTGTTACTCGAGGGATTTTGGTGTTTATTATAGGTATTATTATTATGATTATTGAAGCCGTAACGGTTACAATGAATCCACTTGGACTTTTATGTCTGATAGTACCATTGCTAATGATGCTTGGTGGTACATTAAACAAATAATAATTAGGGGGTATATTTAGATATACTCCTTTTTCTACTTATATAAGTAGTAGATTTAATAAAAAGGAAAGGTTTTTATGAGCGCAGTAAAATACGAATTAATAAAAAAAGACAGTAAATCAAAGGCTAGAAGAGGTAGAATATTCACGCCTCATGGCACAATTGAAACTCCTGTTTTTATGCCTGTTGGCACAGCGGCAACAGTAAAAGGGATGAGACCGGAAGAAGTTAAAGAATTAGGTGCAGAAATTATTTTGAGTAATACATACCATCTATATTTAAGACCGGGACACGATATAGTTAAGGAAGCTGGTGGATTACATAAATTTATGAACTGGGACAAGCCAATATTAACAGATAGTGGTGGCTTCCAGGTATTTAGTTTAGGAGATCTTAGAAAAATAACAGAGGAAGGTGTAGAGTTTAGATCATTTATTGATGGATCTAAGCATATGCTTTCTCCTGAAAAATCTATGGAAGTGCAAAACGCATTAGGGTCAGATATTATTATGGCATTTGATGAATGTGCGCCATATCCAGCAGATAGAGATTATGTGAAAAAATCATTAGAAAGAACAACCAGATGGCTAAAAAGGTGTAAAGACGCACATAAAAATACTGAAAAACAGTCATTGTTTGGAATAATGCAAGGTGGAATGTATCAAGATTTGAGAAAACAAAGTGCTGAAGAAATAGTTGCACTAGATCTTCCTGGATATGCAATTGGAGGCCTTAGCGTTGGAGAACCAAAGGAATTAATGTGTGAAGTTTTGGACTATGCAGTTGATTATTTACCAGAAAACAAGCCTAGATATTTAATGGGTGTTGGAACACCAGATTATTTATTTGAAGGTGTTGAAAGAGGATTGGATATGTTTGACTGTGTACTTCCAACTAGAATTGCTAGAAATGGAACAGTAATGACTAGTACAGGGCCACTTAATATTAAGAATGCCAAATTTGAAAGAGATTTCACACCATTAGACCATGAGTGTGATTGTTATACTTGTAGAAATTATTCAAGGGCTTATTTGAGACATTTATTTAAAGCCAATGAAATTTTATCTTCAATGCTTTTATCAAATCATAATTTGCATTTCCTTGTAAATACAATGGGTAAGATTAGAGAATCAATTGAAGAAGATAGATTCTTAGAATACAAAGAGGAGTTTTATAAAAAATATGGATATCTGTAAGCATGATGCCTTTTGCGGTGGATGTATTCACCAAGGAATTTCATACAATCAGCAGTTAGCTGATAAAGAAAAAGAAGTTTTGGATTTAGTAAATTCAAAGAAATTAAAGATTGATAAAATTGACCCAATTGAAGGGAGTCCAAATCAATATAGATATAGAAACAAAATGGAATACACCTTTGGCGACCTAGTTAAGGATGGTGAAATGACTCTTGGTATGCATAAAAAAGGTCATTATATGTCTATTGTAACTGTTGATGAGTGTCAGCTTGTTCATGAAGATTTTAATAAAATATTAAGAGCTACCCTAGATCATGCAACTGAAAAGGGATATACAAAGTACCATAAGAGAAGCCACCAGGGACTTCTTAGAAATCTAATTGTTAGATGTGGAGAGAGAACTAACCAGCTTTTGGTCAATATTGTAACTACAAGTGATGAAATGGACGAGAGCGGGTTTTGCCAGATGATTAACGGCCTTGAACTGGAATTTGAAGTGGTTGGAATCCTTAGAACTATTAATGATAATTTAGCTGATGCTGTTAAGTGTGAGGAACTTAGGGTTCTTCAGGGTAGAGATTATTATATGGAAAAAATTATGGGACTTGAGTTTAAGGTTAGTGCTTTTTCATTTTTTCAGACAAATATTTCTGCTGTTGAGAGGCTTTATAGTGAGGCTCTTGATCTTGTTGAGGATTTTGGCGGCAAGACAGTTTTTGATCTGTTTTGTGGTACTGGAACTATTACTCAGACTGTTGCCCTTAAGGCTAAAGAGGCTATTGGTGTAGAGATTGTTCAGGATGCTGTTGATGCGGCTATTGAAAATGCTAAGTTAAATAATCTGGATAACTGCAAGTTTATTGCTGGTGATGTTTTTGATGTTTTAGATAATATTACAGAAAAACCGGACATGATTATTGTGGATCCACCAAGAAAAGGGATTGATAATAAGGCCCTTGATAAGATTGTTAAGTATGGAGTTAAAGAGATTTTGTATATTTCATGTAATCCTAAAACTTTAGTTGAAAATCTTTATTATTTAAATTACTTTGGATATGAGGTGAAATACTTAAAACCATTTGATAATTTCCCGAATACTAAGCACGT
>JAVXMY010000006.1:0-93877 GCA_036646055.1 Anaerovoracaceae bacterium
AGAAAGGAAGATAAACGTGATAGACAATGATACTATGTCATTCATGACAAAATCCTTGCAGAGTTGGATAACATTATAGAGTAATTAATGCCGAAAACCGACTTTGCTTATAAAATTTTTATAATGTAAAGGAGGAAGAAATATATGTCCTTAATAAATGTTTCAAATCTAACTTTTTCATATGAAGGAAGTTATGACAATATTTTTGAAAATGTAAGTTTTCAGATAGATACAGATTGGAAACTCGGTTTTATTGGAAGAAACGGACGCGGTAAAACTACTTTCTTAAATTTACTGCTTGGCAAATATGCGTATTCCGGCAATATAAGTTCTACAGTTAAGTTTGAGTATTTTCCTTATGATGTGGAAGATAAGAGTCTATATACAATTGAAGTAATGAAGAGTATTTGTACGGAATGTATGGATTGGGAGATTTTTCGTGAAATATCATTGCTTGATGTTCAAGAAGATGCTTTATATCGTCCGTTTAATACATTGTCAAATGGTGAGCAAACAAAGGTCCTTCTTGCAGCTTTATTCCTTACAGCGAGTTGTTTCCTGCTTATTGATGAACCTACAAACCATCTTGACATCGATGCACGTAATGTAGTGCAAAACTATTTGAAACGCAAGAAGGGGTTTATTTTGGTATCTCATGATAGAAGCTTACTTGATCAATGTGTTGACCATATACTATCTATCAATAAAACGAATATCGAAATCCAAAAGGGAAATTTTACTTCTTGGTGGGAGAACAAAACGTTACAAGATAATTTTGAACTGGCAGAAAACAAGAAACTCCTTAAAGAAATAGGAAGGTTGTCTTATGCAGCAAAACGTAGTTCAAACTGGTCAAATAAAGTAGAAAAAAGTAAATATGGAACAACAAATTCTGGTTCAAAACTGGATAAGGGTTATGTTGGACATAAGGCTGCAAAAGCGATGAAACGTGCCAAAAATATTGAGTCAAGACATCAGGAAGCCGTTTTACAAAAATCAGAACTGCTCCACAACATTGAACAATATGATGACTTAAAAATTTCACCACTTGAATTTCACAAAGAGTGCTTAATAGAAGCGAATGATTTATCATTGTCTTATGGAGATAAAGAAGTATGCAGTAATCTTAATTTCAGAGTCAATATTGGTGATAGAGTTGCCATTATCGGAAAAAATGGGAGTGGTAAGTCTAGTATCCTAAAATTGATTAATGGAGATGATATTAAATTTACCGGAAATTTTATGCTAGCAAGTGGACTAAAAATTTCTTATATTTCGCAAGATACTTCATATTTAAAAGGTAATCTATCTGAATTTGCCTATAATAATAAGATCGATGAAACTCTATTTAAAACGATTCTTCGTAAACTGGATTTTAATAGAGAGCAGTTTGATAAGAACATGGTGGATTTTAGTGCTGGTCAGAAAAAGAAAGTACTAATTGCTAAAAGCCTTTGTGAAAGTGCACATTTGTATATATGGGATGAGCCATTGAACTATATTGATATTTTTTCACGTATCCAAATTGAAAAAATGATTTTGGAATATTGTCCTACACTATTGTTTGTGGAGCATGATGATGCTTTTTGCAATAACATTTGTACGAAAAATATTAATTTAGGTTTGTAGAGATTTTGAGTTGCCACAATAACTAAAAGATATTTACATGAAAGGGTGAAGAAATGTTAAAACAAAAAGAATTAATTGCAAACGTTAAGAATCTTACTGAGTCAGATGAACGAATTACAGCTTGTATGATGTATGGATCGTTTACCAAAGGAGAAGGTGACCAATACTCTGATATAGAGTTCTATATATTTTTGAAAGATAGTATAACCTCGAACTTTGATTCATCCAACTGGTTGTTTGACGTAGCTCCGTACTTGATGCTTTATAAAAATGAGTACGGAACAGAGGTAGTTATTTTTGATAATCTTATACGTGGGGAATTTCATTTCCTTTCTGAAATAGATATGAACATAATCCCCTCGTTTAAAGATTCAGGTTATATTCCTGATACGAAGGCTATGCTTATTTACGATGAAACAGGGCAATTAGAAAATTATTTATCAGAGATAAGTGGTGCAAGACCAAATAGACTTACTGAAGAAAATGCTAATTTTTTGTTGTGTAATTTCTCTAATCTATGGTTGATGGGAATCAACGTTCTAAAAAGAGGAGAATATGCTCGTTCATTAGAACTCTTATCACAACTTCAAAAAAATACACTACAACTTATACGTATGGCAGAAAAAAATGCTGATAATTGGCTAAACATGAGTAAAAACCTTGAAAAAGAAATTAGCCTTGAAAATTATAAAAAATTTGCAAAGACCACTGCTCGATTAGATAAGGTAGAATTATTTGAAGCCTATAAAAATTCTTTGCTATTAGTTATGGATTTGCAAAGTCACCTTATTGAACAATACAACTTAAAAGTTACACATGACATTTTAGAAAGATTGTTGAATTACATTAGTGAATAGGAGAGTAACGTTATTCACAGTATTGGGTACTGAAAATTAACAGCATACCTCAGTTTTTCAAAAAACAGCGAAGCCTATGGATATGTTCCCGTCTACCGATAGTGCAAAAAGTGTCGTGGATATGTTTCCGAGAACGGACATACACAAATGACATTCATTCTGTCCTCTCAATCCATACAGAAGTGGTTAGCTTACTTAAATTAAAAGCTTAAATAAAAAGCAATAGCACTATATATTGAATATAAAGCACTTTAGAGAGTTGGAAGCAGATCCAACTCTTTTTTAAAGCAGATTGTCAACCAAATACTTGGTTGCGGTTGACGATGTTGCTTTTTTTTTGTATAATTACATTTTAAAAGGGGGTAATGCTTTGAAAGACACAAAAACGAAAAATATGATCTTATGTGCATTGTTTACTGCATTAATTGCAGTTGGTGCTTTTATTCGTATTCCAATTCCTGTGGTGCCATTTACACTTCAACTTCTATTTACTATGCTAGCAGGGCTTATGCTTGGAGGAAAGCTGGGATTTTATTCAGTTTCGGCTTATATTGCCATGGGGCTTATAGGGTTGCCTGTATTTGCCGAGGGGGGCGGATTAGCATATGTCTTAAAACCAAGTTTTGGGTATATTATTGGCTTTGCTGTTGCTTCATATTTTACGGGTGTCATAGCAAACAGGGTTGTTCATCCTACATATAAGCGTTTGCTTGCTGCAAATTTTATTGGACTTGGCATTGTTTACTTGTTTGGTATGGTCTATTACTATTTAATCAGTAATTTTTATCTTGGTAACCCTATAGGATTATGGCCATTATTTTTGTATTGCTTTGTTTTAGCAGTACCTGGAGATATTGTTTTGTGCCTATTAGGAGCAATAATTGCCAAAAGAATGATACCTATTATGAAAAAGGAAGGACATCAATTATGATAACTATAGAAGAATTAAAAAATAAAATTCTAAGTGGAGGTTCCTGTACCAGGGAAGAAGCTTTCCACTTATGTAATCAGCCACTAGAAGAACTTTGCGTGGCAGCAAATGACATTCGGAAACATTTTTGTGGGAATCAATTTGATATTTGCACAATAATTAACGGTAAAAGCGGAAAATGTTCTGAAAACTGCAAGTTCTGTTCTCAATCTGCTCATCATCATTCTCAAGTTGCGGAATATCCCTTATTGTCTAGTGAGAAAATAATAGAGGATGCAAAAAATAATAATGAACAGGGTGTGCTGCGTTATTCAATTGTAACTTCAGGCAAAAGTCTTTCTGATGAAGAAATTGATAGAATGTGTCATACGGTAAAGGAAATTCGTAAGCAGATTGGAATATCTGTTTGTATTTCTTTTGGACTACTCAATGAAGAACAATACAAAAGGTTAAAGGATGCAGGGGTGACAAGAGTTCATAATAACCTTGAAACCTCTCGCAGAAATTTTCCATACATCTGCACGACTCATACCTTTGAGGACAAAATTAATGCTATTAAAGCTGCACAGTCGGCTGGATTAACCGTATGCAGTGGAGGAATTATGGGCCTTGGTGAAACCTGGGAAGACAGAATCGATATGGCTCTGACCTTGGGAGAACTTGGAATTAAAAGTATACCGGTTAACATGCTTAATCCAATTCCCGGCACACCCTTTGAAAACAATGAAAAACTTACAAATGAGAATATGCGCAGGATTGTTGCTATATATCGGTTTTTACTACCATCAGCATCCATTCGCCTTGCAGGTGGCAGAGGGCTTCTTGCAGATAAGGGTGAGTCTTGTTTTCTATCTGGCGCTAATGCAGCCATTTCTGGAGATATGTTAACCACTGTGGGAATTACAACTAAAACCGATATGGAGCTTTTGAAAAAACTTGGATACGAAGGGGAACTTTGCAATGAGTAAAAAAATATTTATTACAGGTACCGGAACCGATGTAGGAAAAACATATGTCACCGGACTTATGATCAAAAAATTAAATGAAAACAGGAAGAAGGCAGCTTACTACAAAGCAGCAATGAGTGGTAACCAGCGTAGGACAGATGGCAATTTAATTCCAGGAGACGCAGTTTTCGTCAAAAGAATATCTGGCATTTCACAGCCCCTGTCTCAAATGTGTCCATATATTTATGAGGCTGCAGTATCTCCACATTTGGCTTCTCGAATGGAGAAAAAGCCCATTCATATGGATATAATTCGTCAAGGCTTCGATGATCTTTGCCAAAACTATGATTACATTACCATGGAAGGTTCTGGAGGAATCCTTTGTCCACTTTCTTTTGATGAACAAAAAATACAGCTTGAGGATGTCATTAAAGAGCTTGATTTGAATTGCGTCATAGTTGCAGACGCTGGCCTTGGTACCATTAATGCTGTTGTGCTAACAGCAGCGTATATGGGTTGCAATCACATACCCGTAAAGGGGATTGTTTTTAATCACTTTAAACCAGGAAATATTCTTCATGAGGACAACCTAAAAATGTGCGAAGCAATGACGGGACTTAAGGTTTTAGCTTGTGTCAAGGACCAGGATCAGAATCTGGATATTTCTTTGGATCTACTGGAATCACTATATGAATAAAAAAGGAGAATAACAAATGATTTGGTACCCATATCAACAGATGAAAACAATGGAAAAACCCTACAAAATACTGGATGCTGAGGGGGTTTATCTTTACACAGAAGATCAAAAATTAATTGATTCAGTGTCTTCATGGTGGAGCATGATTCACGGCTATAAGCATCCAGAATTAAATAAAGCTCTTACCACACAAATTGATAAGTTTTCCCATGTAATGCTTGGTGGATTGACACACGAGCCGGTGGAGAAGCTTGCTCAAAAGTTAGAAAACTGGCTACCGGGAGATTTGAACTACTGCTTTTTTTCTGACTCTGGAAGTGTTGCTGTTGAAGTTGCTTTGAAAATGGCACTTCAATATTACTCAAATTGTGGCGAAACACAGCGTATTAAAGTAATGGCATTGGAACATGCTTATCACGGAGATACCTTCAAAACAATGGAAGTAGGCGACGATGATGAATACCATTTTATCCTTAAAGCCTATGGCAAAAGTCAACATGTCATTCACGTTCCAACGGAAATTGAGACCTTAGAACAGGCCTTTGTAGAAAACCATGAACAGCTTAACTGTTTTATTGTTGAACCCTTATTGCAGGGGGCTGGTGGAATGCTTATATATGATATATCATTTTTGAAACGTGCTAGAGAACTTTGCGATCAATATGGCGTGTTACTAATATTCGACGAGGTTGCTACAGGTTTTGGGCGTACTGGAAATCGTTTTGTAGCAGATTTAGTTGAGCCAGATATTCTTATTTTAGGCAAAGGACTGACTGGAGGATACATTGGCCATGGGGTCACTGTGGCAAACCACAAAGTTTACGACGGGTTTTATAGTGATGATCCTACAAAGGCTTTGATGCATGGGCCAACCTTTATGGGAAATGCCCTTGCATGTAGTGTAGCATTGAAGTCCATTGAAATATTTGAAGAGCAAGACTATATGTCCAAGATTCATAAAATTGAAGCAATTGCCAAAAGGGAAATGGCTGGATTTTCAGATTCACGAGTTAAGGAAGTACGTATTATGGGTGGTTGCATTTGTATAGAGGTGTACGATTCCTCTGTGGTAGAAGGCTATCAGGAATTTGCTTATGACCATGGTGTGTTCAGTCGACCATTTTTAAACTATATTTATGCCATGGTTCCCTATGTAATTAAAGAAGCGGAATTAATAAAAGTCATTGACACTATGAAAGCATGGTTTTATTCTATGCCAAGTCTATAATTGCCTTAGTAGATAGGAGTTATATTTATTGAAGTATGACATATACCAATGGCTTTGGGACTGTAAAACTATGATTATTAAGATAAATAAAAAAAGAAGTTAAAAATGAGTGACTTCTTTTTTTTTGCCCATATGTATGGTAATTAATAATAAAAAATGGTATAATTAAACTAATTAAGCAGGATTATGAGTGTACGCTCAAAGACTGTAGTCGGGGGGAATATGAAAAGTTTTAGCAACAGAATGATTTGTAGTATTTTAGCGATTATTCTTATATTTGGTTTGGCTGTGCCTAGTTTGGCTATGGGAAAAGACAAGAAAACTTTGAAAGTTGGGTTTTATCAACTTGATGGTTTTTTTGAATATGATAAAAATGGAAAAGAAATCGGGTATGGAGTCGATTTGTTAGATGAAATTGGCAGAGAAACTAATTATAATTTTGAATACGTACCAATAAAAAAATGGTCAGATACAAGTAAGGCATTAATAGATAAAAAGATTGATATGTATCTGCCTGTAACAGAGCCTGAATTTGAAAATGGACATGTAACTTATAGTGAAGAAAACATTCTTAATACTTACTATGCTATTGCAGGATTAAAGACTAGAAAAGATCTTAAAAATATAAGAAAAGAGAAACTAGATGATTTGACCTTTGCAGTTGCAAATTATTCTATTTACAATACAGATTTAAAGAAATACATTGATAAACTAGGCATACCTATTGCAAATATTACATTTAGAAACAGTCATGAGGAATGTGTAGAGTTAATGAAGAATCGGAAGGTTGATGCTGTTATTTGTGATATAATGGACTTTGATTTAAAGACAATGGAAATGCTTGAATCCGTCTATGTTACACCTAATATTTTGGCCTTTAGGAAAAACGATTCTGATGTAAAATTATTTGATAAGACAATTGCTAAGATTAAAAAGGAAAAACCTGATTTCTTTGATAACTTGTATACTAAGTATTATCCATTTAGAAACAGTTTACCTATATTAAAATCAGAGGAAGCGGCATTAAATGAATATGACGGAATTACCTTTTCCTTTATTGATAATCGCGGTTATATAAGCGATTTTATTAATGGAGAAGCTGTTGGAATTATGCCAAGGATTAGTAAATTCATTGCCGATAGTTTAGACATTCCTTATCATGCTGAAAGATGTGATAATGAGAAGGACATCCAAAAGAGGGACAATAAGGATAATTACATACATTGTGTAGGTGGTTATGTTATGGAAGAAATTCAAGCCAAAAAGGACGGACTTAAATTAAGCGATCCGGTTTTGTATGTTCAGTATAATGAAATTTCTCGTAAGGGGAAGAAAATTAATGACAAAGATAAGATTAAAGTAGCACTTCCTAAAAGTATTCCTTTATATAATGACTTTATAGAGGATAATTACAATAAGGATCAAATTGAGTGGTATACAGACATGGAAGGGTGTTTAGAAGCAGTTTCTAATGGTAAGGCAGATGTTACAATTGCAAACAATTATATTTCTAGTTACTTTTTGGATATACATAGATTTAATAATTTAACTCAAAGATTATTAGATAGCGGACATGATTTGTGTTTTGCTGTAAGCGAAGATGAAGATCAGCTAGTTATTTCTGCTATTAACAAGGCATTAGATAGTATGTCTGACAAAGAAATTGGAGAAATATTAATGATAGAAAGTGCTAGGCAGCCTGCCCAAAATAGCATTGAAACTTTGGTTTATGGCAACACAGAACTTTTTGTTTTAATATTGGTAGTTATTTTTGCTTTAGTTACAGTTCTGATAGTTGTTTTATATGCAGTGAATGTTTTAAATAAAAACAACAAGAAACTTCAGTTTGCCACAGAATCTAAATCTCAATTTATTTCTAGAATAAGTCATGATATGAGAACGCCAATGAATGGTATTCTTGGGATTTCAACTCTTTCTGATGAACATAATACAGTTGAAGAGTTACATGAGGACATAAAATATATTAAAAGTGCAGGCAGAGTGCTTCTAGGGTTAATTAATGACACTCTAGATATTTTCAAAATTGAAAATAATAAAATGGAACTTAATATAGAACTTGTTAATGGAGAAGAAGTGATTATTGACATAGCAAGAACTATGAAGCCTCTAATGGATGAAAAGAATATAACTTTTGAGATTAATAATAGAATCACAAATTGGGTGGATGTTTATGCTGATCAAAAACGAATTCAACAAGTAGTTTTAAATCTTCTGTCTAATGCTGTTAAATTTACCAATATTGGTGGAGAAATTTCATTGAATCTAGAACGAATTAGAGAATCAGAGGATACAATAACAGACAGATTTACAGTTAAAGATAACGGTATTGGAATGAGTGAGGAATTTCAAAAGCATAGTTTTGATCCATTTGTACAGGAAAATCGTATGAACACAGACAATGTGGTCGGAACAGGCTTAGGTTTATCTATTGTAAAGAAAATTGTAGAGCTAATGGAGGGTACAATAACAGTAAAAAGTGAAGAAAATGTTGGAACAGAAATTTCTGTTACTGTTGAACTACCAATTGCCAAGGAAGGAAACGTAAGCCAGAATATTGAAACTGATACTTCTAGGTTAAAAGGCAAAAGGGTTCTACTTTGTGAAGATCATCCAATGAATATAAAAATAGCAGAAAGGCAACTTCGAAAGCAAGGTATAGAAGTAGATGTTGCAGTTAATGGTAAAATTGGTGTAGAAAAATTCATTCAATCCAAAGAAGGCTATTATGACGCAATACTAATGGATATTCGAATGCCAATAATGGGTGGTTTAGAAGCGACAAAAGAAATTAGGAAGTCCTCTCATAGTCAAAGCAGAACAATTCCTATTATTGCAATAAGCGCTAACGCATTAACAAAAGACGTAGAATTATCAAAAGCTGTAGGTATGAACGAACATTTAAGCAAGCCAATTGACTTGGAACTAATGTATCAGACATTGCTAAGATTAATAAAATAAAAGTTTCAATATAAAAAGTAAATAAAAGGATAGAAGTCTAGAGTTATTATAAATAAACGGAGAGAGAACAATGTTAAAGACTTATTTAAATATTATTACAAAACAAAATTACTATCAAATATTAGAAGCGGATCTTATTAGTGGAAAAATGGAAGTATTATTTTACAAAGATTCTATTATTGAAGAAAACTATAATAAAGGCGATGTTGTTAATTACATGGACGATTTATTGTATTTTGTAGAAAAAAACATTATAGAAGATGATCAAGAATTTGTTTTAAAAGAATTATCTTTGGTTTCTCTTAAAGTCTTGGCAAACAGTAGTGAAATAGAAAGAAGACTTGAAGTACGAATTGCTGCAGTGGATTTTGTATATAGATGGATGGAAATTGTTCTTTATTGTAATAAGGAATCAGGCAAAGTCTTAATTACAATAAAAGATATTCACGACAAAAAAATAAATGATGGCATAATTGATAAATTCATTTACAAAGATAGTGATTATTTTATTTTGTTAGATGCTAAGCAAAATAAGTACAAAATGATATCTCATAGCGAAACTGGTACGCCATTGCCTCCAGTTATTTGTCAAGATTATAACAAAGAGATTATTAATTATGCAAATGAATATGTAGTTAAGGATTATAAGCAGTATACAATTGAACAAATGAAATTGGATACTGTAATAAGGCAATTAGAAAGAAACCACGAACATTCATTTTATGTTGGTGTTAATGACCCAACTAGAGGATTTACATATAAGTGTGTAAGGTATAGATATTATGATAGAAAAAATCAAATAGTTCTACTTGAAAGAACCGATGTTACAGAAATGTATTTGCAAGAAAAAAAGAAGCAAGAAAAGTTGGAGGAAGCACTTAAAAAAGAAGAAGCAGCTAGCAATACTAAATCTGAATTTATGGCCAAAATAAGCCATGACATGCGTACACCTATGAATGGAATTATAGGTCTTACTAACATTATGTTAGAGGAAAAGAATATAAGTGATTACGTTAAGGAAAACTTAAAACAAATAGAGTATTCATCTAAGTATTTGCTAGGACTTATTAATGATATTCTAGATATTAATAAATATGAGGTAAACGATTTCAAAATTAAGTTAGAAGAAATAGATGGAATGAAAATTGTTGAAAATACACTTATGTCAACAATGTTAGCTGCAAAAGATAAGAATATTCAAATGACAGTTGATAACAAGATAAAAAAATGGCATAAGGTGTTAATTGACCCTATTAGAATGCATCAATTAGCTAATAATATTTTGACTAATGCAGTTAAGTTTACACCAGAAAACGGGAAGATTCATGTAGAACTTGAAATAATTAGTGAGGAAAACAATACATCTCTAACTAAAATGGTGGTAAAGGATAGCGGAATAGGAATTAGTGAAGAATTTTTATCAAAGATTTTTGATCCATTTACCCAGGAGCATACAGGATCAACTACAAACTATGGCGGAACAGGCCTTGGCCTTGCTATTTCAAAAAATATTGTAAAACTTATGGGAGGAACTATTAAAGCTGAAAGTAAGTTAAATGAAGGCACAATAATTACTGCTATAATCCCATTTAAATGGGCAGAAAACCCTGAGTGTGATACAGTCAAGAAGTCACCAAAAGATATTCATTTTACAGGCAAAAGATTTTTGGTTTGTGAGGACCATCCTATTAATCAAAAAATTGCAGTTAAACTTCTGGAAAAAAGAGGCGTATTGGTAGAGTTAGCAGAAGATGGTGCTATTGGTTATAGAATGTTTGTTGATTCTTTACCTAATTACTATGATTGTATATTAATGGATATACACATGCCAAAAATGGACGGCCTTGAAACTGCAATTAAAATTAGAGAACTAGGTAGACCGGATGCTAAAACTGTACCTATTATTGCAATGACTGCAAATGCTTTTGATGAAGATAGAGAAAAATCATTAATGGCAGGGATGAATGAGCATTTAGCAAAACCTATTGATCCAGAGTTGATGTATCAGATAATTGATAAATTAATTTATAATTAGTATAAAAATAGAGAGTTAGAAATTAATCTAACTCTCTATTTTTTATTGTGCTCTTGTTAATTTGCGGTGAATCATACGTGGTCTAGCTAATTCTTTACCTAGTCTAGCGATTCTATCCTTCTGATAAGACTCAAAGTTTCCTTCAAACCAGTACCAGTTACTAGGGTTTTCCTCTGTTCCTTCCCAAGCTAGAATATGTGTTGCAATTCTATCTAGGAAGAATCTATCATGGCTGATAACTACTGAACATCCTGGGAAGTTTAGTAGGGCATCTTCAAGACTTGCTAATGTTGCAACGTCAAGGTCATTAGTAGGTTCGTCTAGTAAAATTAAGTTGCCACCTTCTTTAAGTGTTAAGGCAAGGTTTAGACGGTTTCTTTCTCCACCGGATAGTACACCTGCTTTTTTTTGTTGATCTCCACCTTTGAAACCAAAGCTAGATAAGTAAGCTCTACTTTGTATTTCGGTACTTCCTATTTTTAAGAAATCATTTCCTCCAGACACTACTTCCCAAATTGATTTATCTGGATCTATTCCTGATCTGTTCTGGTCAACATATGAGATTTGAACAGTGTCACCAATTTCTAGGTTACCACTAGTTAATTCTTCTAGGCCTACAATTGATTTAAACAAGGTTGTCTTACCAACGCCGTTAGGTCCGATTACTCCAACGATTCCACCTTGAGGTAATCTAAATGAAAGATTTTCAATTAAAATTCGGTCATCAAAGGATTTAGATATGTTTTCTGCAACAATTACCTTAGTACCAAGCCTTTGTCCAACTGGAATTTTAATATCGCTAAAATCTGAAGTTTGGTTTTTAGCTGCTTCTGCTTCCATTTCAGCAAACTTATTAAGTCTTGCCTTACTTTTGGCCTGCTTGGCTTTTGGTGAACTTCTAACCCACTCAAGTTCTGCTTCAATTCTCTTAACAAGTTTAGCCTGCTGCTGACCCTGTGCTGCTAGACGTTCTGCTTTAGTTTGTAAGTAAGTTGAATAGTTTCCTTCATAAGGATAAAGTTGCCCACGATCTACTTCGCAAATCCATTCTGCAACATTATCTAGAAAATATCTGTCATGAGTTACTGCTAATACTGCTCCAGGGTATGTGCTAAGGAACTGCTCTAACCATAGTACTGACTCTGCATCAAGGTGGTTAGTAGGTTCATCTAATAACAATAAATCAGGAGCTTCTAATAAAAGTTTACATAAAGCTACTCTACGTCTTTCACCACCAGAAAGAATGTTTACTGGTGTATCTGGATCTGGACACTGAAGCGCATCCATTGCCTGAATTAGTTTGCTATCAATATCCCAACCGTCAGCTGCATCGATTTCAGCCTGAAGGTCACCCATTTCAGCCATTAATCCATCAAAATCTGCATCTGGTTCTGCCATTTCAAGACCGATTTGGTTGAAACGCTCAACCTTAGCCATAAGCTCTCCAAAGGCTCCTCTAATATTTTCGATTACTGTTTTATCTTCTTCCAAAGGTGGCTCCTGCTGTAAAATACCAACAGTGTAACCAGGAGTTAGTTTAGCATCTCCAGCTGTTACTTCTTCCATACCTGCCATTACCTTAAGCATTGTTGATTTACCCATTCCGTTAGGTCCAACTACACCAATTTTAGCGCCATAGTAAAATGAAAGTGATACGTCATTTAGTATTACTTTGTCACCATGAGCTTTTCTTGCTTTATACATATGATATATAAATTCTGCCATTATTTTTTTCTCCTATTTCATTTTTATTTTTACTCTGCATAGTATACCATATATTTGATTAATTTCCAAAGCAATAAGTAGTAAATTTCTGGTCAACGTGCTATAATTAAAACAATATATTTATGCAACAAAATGCATAAAAGAAAGGGAGGGTTATATGGAAAAGACAAAGCGTACTACATCCATTGAACTACTAAGGTTTGTTGCTGCTATTGGGGTTATGATAGCACATTTTGGAGGAATTTATTTAAGCAAAGGTAACTACGATCCTGTTACTTATTTGTTTAAAACCTTAGCTGATATACCTTTGGAAGCAAAAAGATCTTACGCACCATTTGGATTTGTATTTGTAGAATTTTTCTTTATGATTGGTGGATTCTTCATGCTTAAGTATTTAGATGGTCGCAAAGATCCACTGAATCCTGGAGGATATATACTTAAAAAAGTAAAGTCATTTTACCCAATATTCATTGTGGCATTTTCTGCACAAATGATTTTTTACGTTTTATTAAATAATTTTAAAGGCGTATCTGGGTTCTTTGAGGCGTTATTCCACTTTAAATGGGAAGCATTGCTATTGCACTGCACAGGATTTTTAAAGGATCCAGCCTTTAACTTGGATTATTTGTTAGGCCAGGATTGGTACTTGTCAGCCTTAGTTTTAGGGCTCATAATTATTTATCCTATTGCACTATACTACCGCAACTTCTTTGAGAAGATATTTGTACCTTGGAGTACAATTATTCTATATGCACTATTAATTCAGAAGTATGGAACCCTTGATGTTGGTAGCGAATACTTAGGTGTTGTATCAACAGCTATGGTTCGTGGTGTTGCAGGACTTACTGCAGGGTGTTTAGCTTACATAATTTATAGAAGTATTAAGGAAAAGGAATTTAGCAAAGTACAGTTAAAGATTTTGGCAGTTATTGAAATCTTAATGTGGCTATCAGTTCCAATATTATTTACTAATAATATTATTGCTACTGAATCAGATGTACTATTTTATGTGCCAGTATTAATCGGAATAATAATACTAGCATTTCTAGACAAAACTCCATTGAGCGGGTTTTTAAATAGCCATTTTACAGGATTCTTTGGGTATCTTGGAGGACTATCACTTTACATGTATTTATTCCACTGGACAGTTATGACTGCTATGAATTACTTTGTACCACAGCTTAGTCCTTTACTGGCTACTACAGCATACTTTGCAATTACAATTGGTCTTTCTGCAGTTATGTTTGAGGTTAACAAGAGGAGAAAAACCGCGCTGCCTATTGTTATTCTTGTTGTAATATTCCTTGGCACATCCTTGGTTACTGCTGTTATGGCATAACATATTATTTTGAAATTTAGAGGAGGGTTATAGTATGAAAAGAACTATTATAGTTTTAATAACTATTCTTGTTTTGTCTATGGTTCTAGTTGGATGTTCTGGTTCTGATGACGAAAAAAAATTAGAAGGGTTAGAAAATATTGTTGGCTTAGAGAAATATGAGAAGACTACAGATTATAGCGATGCTGATAATTGGGTTAATTTACCTACGAAAGATAAATACGATGTTGATGTAATTTTCTTTTATCCTACAATGTATTCCAAAGAAAAATCTGGTGAAGATATTGCAGATATAGATGATAAAGAAATGCGTGCTGGGGCTAAAATGTGTTACGATAATCAGGCTAGTGTATTTAGTAAAACAGCAAATATTTATGCACCAATTTATAGACAAACAGATGCTGGTACAGTAAATGGACTGTCCCTGGAGAACCAAGATAAACTACTTGGATTAGTAGCTCAGGCAGATCCATATTCAGCTTTAGATTATTACTTTGAGCATTATAACAAAGGGAAGCCTTTTTATATAGCAGGTCATTCACAGGGATCATCAATTACACTTTGTGTTTTGAAAGATTACATGAAAAACCATCCAGAGTATTACGAGAGAATGATTGCTGCTTATCCAATTGGGTATTCAGTAACAAAAGATTATATGAAAGCTAACAAACATCTTAAGTTTGCAAAGGGCGCTACTGATACTGGTGTAATTGTTTCATATAATACTGAAGGACCAGAAAACATTGGTAAACAGAATTTGGTTATTAATGATAATACCCTTGCAATTAATCCTCTGAATTGGAAGACAGACGATACAATGGCTTCTATTAAAGAAAATAAGGGTTCATTGCAGCTAGATGGTACTATTGGCAAACCTTTGGCCGATGCCAAAATAGATTTAGAAAGAGGTTCTGTTATTTGTACTACTGCAGATGTGGAAACCTATGCAACTAAAATGGTTGATCTTTTTGGACCAGCAAGCTTCCATGGACAGGATTACAGTTTCTACTATGTTAATTTGATGGAAAACATAGAGGAGAGAGCCAAAACATTTAGTAGAATTGTTAATACTTAAATGCTATAATAAAACGATATATTTATGCTAATATAAAACACTGATGATGTGGATGAAACTTTTTAGGGGAAATAGATACACATTTTTTGTAAGAAAGAAGGAGAAGTTTGTGTTAAAGGGAAAGACAGTATTGCTAGGGGTAAGCGGTAGTATTGCTGCATATAAAGCAGCGCAGTTGACAAGTTTATTAAAAAAACAAGAGGCAGATGTCCATGTTTTAATGACTAAAAATGGAACTGAATTTATTACACCTCTTACATTTGAAACATTAACAGGGAATAAGTGTCATGTAGATACTTTTGATAGAAATTTTAAGTTTGATGTTGAACACATCGAACTTGCTAAAAAAGCAGATCTTATAATCGTTGCTCCGGCAACTGCAAATGTTATTGGGAAATTCGCTTATGGAATTGCAGATGATATGTTAACAACAACTGTCTTGGCATCTAAAGCGCCTAAAATCATAGCACCAACTATGAATACAAACATGTATGAAAATCCTATTACACAAGAGAACATCAACAAACTAGAATCCCTTGGCATTAAGGTAATTGAACCAGCAAGTGGACTGCTAGCGTGTAAAGATATTGGTAAGGGCAAAATGCCTGAGCCAGAACTTTTGCTAGAATATATTATGATGGAAATTGCAAGGGAAAAGGATTTATTAGGTAAGAGGGTGTTGATAACAGCCGGCGCCACTATGGAGGCTATTGATCCTGTAAGGTATATAACTAATCACTCTACAGGCAAAATGGGAATTGCAATTGCCAAAGAATGTGCATACAGAGGAGCTAATGTTACATTGGTAGCAGCAAGTGTGTCTGAAGAAATTCCAAAATTGATAAATACTATTAGGGTCAGATCAGCAGAAGAAATGTATGATGAAGTAGATAGGATTGTTGATAGTGTGGATTTTGTCTTTAAGGCAGCGGCTGTGGCGGATTATACACCTAAAGAAGTTTACCAAGGCAAAGTTAAGAAAAAGGATGAGGATTTATCAATTCCATTAAAAAGGACTAAAGACATTCTAAAAGAAATGGGATATCGTAAAAATGAGAAGCAAGTGTTTTGTGGCTTTAGTATGGAGACAGAAAACCTTATACTAAACTCATCAAAGAAGCTTGAAAGTAAAAATGCAGACATAATCGTTGCTAATTGCTTGCGTGATAAGGGGGCAGGGTTTGGAACAGATACAAACTTAGTTACGTTTATTACAAAAGAAGGTAGAGAGGCGCTTGAGTTGATGCACAAACAACAAGTGGCAGCAGCACTAGTAGACAAGTGTATTGAAATAGCTAAAGATAAAAATTATTAACATTATAAAAAAACAAACTATAGATATAATCTATAGTTTGTTTTCGTTTGTGTTGTAGTATCTATTTAGATATTTTTCTAGTCCTTTGGTTATTCCGGTAGAAATTTTGTTTCTATAAGTTTCGCTGTTCATTTTTTTTGCTTCTTTATAATTACTAAAGAATCCCATTTCTATTAGGGCAACAGGTATTTTGCTAAAGTTTTGAGTTGTTAAGTCGTTTCTAGCACTTACTTTACGTTTGGCAAAGCCTGTTTCTTTGCACTGGCTATCTAGTAGATATTTTGCAAGAACCTTGCTTCTAGCTGCATCACCTTTACTATATACACTATTTGGAGTAGGTTTATATATTGTTGATACTCCATGAGCAGTTTTGCCGTAGGAGTCGCAGTGAAGTCTGATGCAAACTTTGGCTCCGCTATTATTAATTATTTTTGCTCTTTGTTGGTTGCTTATATTAACTTTATCTTTGTTTCTTGTTAATACTACATTGTATCCTTTGGCTTCAAGTTGTTTTTTTAGTTTCTTGGCAATTATCAATGTGTATTTATATTCTGGCATTTTGTTATATACAGAAGTACACCCACCTGTAACCTTATATTTTGAACCTATTTTTTTGTTATCAGGATCAATTCTTTCTTTGCTAAGATCGGCCTTTTGTTGGTGTCCTGGATCAATGGCAATAGTAATTTTAGAAGGTGGCAGGTTTGCTCCATTGGCCGGAACAGCATTTACTAATGTAAAGGAAATACAAACAGTAACTATACATATTAAGGCGATAGCTTCTTTAAATAATTTCTTCATATAATTCTCCCTTGTGTTATGGTTTTTCTATTAATTCATTATACATTATTGTATAATAGTTATAAAGAAATTTAAACTAAAATTTAGGAAATATTAAAATACTAGAGGAGTTAGTAATGGGAAAAATTAGTGAATTACCAGTGAATTATTTGGAGCGAGTTTTAAATCAAGTTGGTATATTTGCTTGCTTAGATAAAGATGGTAAATATATTTTTGTAAATGACAGGTGGGTTAAAGATACTGGCATACCTGCAGAGTTCGCCATAGGGAAACATTGTTCTGAGGTTATTCTAGGCTCTAAGGGAGAAGTGGCAATTAGTACAGGACGAAATGTAGGCGGAGATATGCATTTAGCAACTTTTGATGGTAGACGGCTACCGGGTATTATTACATATACTCCTATTTTTGAACATGGCCAAGTTATTGGTGTTTGTATTACATCTACATTTTTTTCTCAAAGTGATGCTAAGAAGTTTATGAATAGAATAGGCAATATTAGCGATGAATTTGATTTTATTAAGAGCGGTATGAATAATAATTTTGGGGCTAAATATACTATAGATGATATTATTGGTAATAGCAGTGCCATTGTTAAACTTAAACAGGATATATATAATGCTAGTATGACTAATTCAAGTGTTATGATTGATGGTGAAACAGGAACGGGTAAGGAACTTGTAGCTCATGCAATTCATGATTTATCCCTTAGACATATTTTTCCTTTTGTAAAAGTAAACTGTTCTGCTATACCAGACAATTTAATGGAGTCTGAATTCTTTGGATATGAAGAGGGATCATTTACTGGAGGAATTAAAGGTGGCAAAGCCGGTAAATTTGAGAAAGCTCATTTAGGTACAATGTTCCTAGATGAAATTAATCAGTTGGATATTAAAATGCAACCTAAAATTCTTCGTGTACTTCAAGAAAAAGAAATCGAAAGAATTGGGGGCGCAGAAAGTTACCCTATTGATGTTAGAATTATTTCTGCTACTAATAGAAATATAAGTAAAATGATAGAAGATGGGGATTTTAGAAATGACCTGTTTTATAGATTAAATGTATTACATATTAGAATACCACCTTTGAGAGAAAGAAGAGAAGATATTCCAATATTGGCTGAGTACTTTGTTGAAGAACTTAACAAAGAGATGGGCATGGGAATTGAAGGTATCTCTGATGATGCTTTAGAAAAATTAATTATGTACAATTGGCCGGGTAATGTTAGAGAGCTTAAGAATATTATTGAAAGAGCTATGAATGGGGCCAAGAGTAATATGCTTGAAATAGAAGATATGGATTTATATAAATACGAGTATAAACCTATTGAAGAAGAGAAGCCTAATTCTAAGTCGGTTTTGAGAACTCATAAACAATCTTCAAGAATTAAGGGCTGTGATGAAAAACAGTACATAGAAGAGTTGCTTCACAAGTTGGGGTATAACAAAACTAGAGTTGCTGAAGAAATGAATATTTCAAGAACAATGTTGTACAAAAAAATGCACAAATATAACATGATCTAAGTGTAAACCAAAGTGCAAACTAAACTGTAAACCAAAGTGTAAACTGTAAACCTATTTTGGTTTACAGTTTGTTTTTTAACAAGTTGTAAACCAAATTTCAAAATATTTAAGCTTATATACTTTCTTGAAAGAGGGAAAATAGAATTATTTATAAAACAACCTATATATCAAAAGACTGCAATGAGTGGGTTTTGCCCTACAAAACAGATGATGACTATAATTTAAATAATTTATTTGTTTTTTTAACAATCTTTGGCATAGTTATTGCTTTATATATTGGTATTAAAGGCATTATCAATGCTAGTATATTATTTTATTATTCATGAAAGTGAGGCATAGTATAGAAATGTTTGATTACAATACTGAACAATTAGAAGTAAGAGACAAGGTTCGCAAATTTGCGGAAGAGTACATTTATCCTAACCAGAAGGTTATTGATGAGGGTAATGTGCCACAGGAAATCGTTGATGCATGGTATAAGACAGGGCTTTTCTGTTTAGTGGCGCCTAAGGCTGTTGGCGGAATAGAAATGTGCACAAGAAGTTGTGCTGTTGTACTTGAGGAATTAGGATATGCTGATATTGGATTAGCAACTGCATTTGGGGCTAATAATTTAGGTTCGTATCCTTTACTAATTGCAGGTACTTTAGAACAGCAGAAACAACATTTTAATCCTATTTTGGCAGGGCATTATGGCAGTTTTGCTTTAACAGAGCAAGGGGCTGGTTCTGACGCAGGGGCTGTGGCAACTGTAGCTAAAAAGGTTGGAGACGAATATATATTAAACGGTAGCAAATGCTACATTACACAGGGTGGATTTGCTGTAGATGATGATTCATCTTTAGTAGTTTTTGCTTCAACAGACAGTAGCAAGGGAAGCAAAGGGTTAACTGCTTTTTTAGTTAAGGGAGGTACTCCTGGATTATCTGTTGGTAAGATAGAAGATAAAATGGGAATCAGAGGTTCTCAGACTGTAGAATTAGTTCTAGAAGATGTTGTTTTACATGAATCAGCTAGGTTAGGTGCTGAAGGTGATGGAATGAAAATTGCTATGAAGACACTTGACTCTGGTAGACTTATGGTTGCAGCACAGGGTGTTGGCGGAGGAAGAGCGGCTTTAGATGAAGCTATTAAATACATTAAGGAAAGAAGTGATGGTGGTAAGCCTCTTGTTAGAAATCAGATAGTTGCATTTAAAATTGCAGATATGGCAGCTCAAGTTGATGCAGCAAGATTAATGGTTGACTATGGTGCAAGGCTTAAGGATAACAAAGAGCCTTATTCTGTTCATTCAGCTAAGACTAAATTATTATGTACAGACATGGCTATGGCAAATGCTGAAGAAGCAATGCAAATTATGGGATCATACGGTTATTCAAAGGATTCAAGAATTGAAAAAATTTGGAGAGACTGCAGAATACTTTCAATTTACGAAGGTACAAACCAAATTCAAAGATTAGTTGCATCGGGTGCATATTTAAGATAGTAATAATGGAGGTATGAATAAATGAACTTTGAAGTTTCCAAAATGGAAAAATTATTAAGAGCAAGCACAAAAGAATTTACAGAAAAGTATATTTCAGATATTTCTTTTGATTTAGATAAAACAGGTGAATATCCAGAAAATGTTATTAATGAAATGGGTAAAACAGATTATTTAGGTATTATAATTCCTAAAGAATATGGCGGATTAGGGTTAGATGCTGTTAGCTTAGCCATAGTTGCTGAAGAAATTGGATACAAATGCGCATCAATAGGAGCAATACTAATTTCACATTTAGCACTGTCTGCAAATGCAATTATTGAATATGGCAGCAATACAGTTAAGGAGAAGTATTTACCTAAATTAACAACTGGTGAATATATTGGTGGTTATGCATATTCAGAAGTTGGTGCTGGCGTTGGAAGTGGCCCAGATAGACTAGTTATTAAAAAAGAAGGAAATAACTATGTATTAAATGGCAAAAAATTCGCAGCGGCTAATGGTGGCGTTGCTGGAGTTTATGTGGTATATGGTATTATTGATGAAGAGTTAGGTGCCAAAAGTCTTACTGCAGTAGTTGTTGATGCTAAAGCTAATGGGCTGACAGTAGAAGCTAATGTAGATAAAATGGGAGTTCGCTCATACAAAACTGCTACTTTGGCATTTGATAATGTTAAGGTTCCATTAGATAACTTACTTGGAGAAGAAGGTAAGGGTAAGGCCGTAGCAACTGATGTTAAGGCTTTAGGAGATATTATTTCTGGAGCAGTAGCAGTAGGTATTGCCAAGGATGCAATAGATGCCTCAGTAGCCCATACAAATACAAGAGTGCAGTTTGGTAACCCTATTGGACGTATCCAGGCTGTAACTAAAATGTTAGCTGATATGGATGCTAGAAGGTATGCTATTGAAGCTGTTAGTTATAGAGCAGCAGTAACACATGCTAATGGAGGCGATTATATTTATGAAGCTGCATTACTAAAAGATTTTGCTATTAAACCTTGTTTTGAAATTGTAACAAATGCAGTACAGATTCATGGAGGAACAGGATATAGTAGAGAAGCGCATATTGAAAGATTGTTTAGAGATATGAAGGCCTTCTTCATTATTGAGGAAATGGCAGAGATGCCAGAACTAATTATTTCAAAGGCGTTAAATAAATAATTATTTATTATTTTCCTTCAATATGATAATATTGACGGTGCTGCCCTTTGGTAGCACCGTTGAATAAATTAAAAAAGAAATCAAAAAAAGAGTCAAGAGGAGTTATATTATGGATTTAAAAAAAAGAAGATGGTTTGTTTTAGGAGCCAGTTTAATTATTAACCTGTGCATTGGTTCGGGATATGCGTGGAGTGTATTTGCTGGACCATTAGTTGAAGAATTTGGATGGACAGCTGCTGCTACAGCATTAACATTTACAATTGCAAACGGAATTAGTCCGGTTACTATGATTACTGGTGGTAAAATTCAAGATAGGTTTGGGCCTAAATGGGTTATTTTAGTTGGTGGAGTAATGTTTGGTTTGGGTATTTTCTTATCTGGACTATCAACTTCATTGGGATGGTTATACTTTAGTTATGGTATTGTAGCTGGATTTGGAATGGGACTTGTGTACAGTTGTACTATTGCTAATACTGTTAAATTTTTCCCAGACAAAAGAGGTTTGGTTGCTGGACTTGCAACAGCTGGGTATGGTGCTGGAGCAGTTGTATTTGCACCTATTGCTCAAAAGATTATTGCTGCTAATGGAGTATTAGATACATTTAAAGTATTAGGAATTTTATTTGGTGTAATTATTATTATTGGATCTTTTTTCATTAAACCTGCGCCTGCAGGTTACAAACCTGAAGGGTGGGAACCACCAGCACCATCTGGCGGTGGAGCAGTAATAAGTGTTGATAAAAATTGGAAAGAAATGCTTACAACACCTATCTTCTATGTATTACTAGTTATATTAACTATTGGAGCAACAGCGGGACTTATGATTATTAGTCAGGCGTCACCTATTGCTCAGATTGTTGTTAAGACTACGCCTGCAACGGCTGCTGTAGTTGTAAGTGCTGTTGGAATTGCAAATATGTTAGGTAGAGTAGTATGGGGATTTGTCTCAGATAAGATTGGTAGATATAAGACTCTTCCAATTGTATATGTAATTTTAGCAGCTAGTATGTTCTTACTAACTACAGTTGGAGAAAACCAATTAATTATCTTCACACTATGTGTAATGTTAGTTGGGGCTTGTTTTGGAGGATTTATGGGAATATTCCCTGCATTAACAGCTGATAGTTTTGGTGCTAAAAACAATGGTATGAACTATGGATTTATGTTTGCAGGTTTTGCAATTGGTGGTTATATTGGACCTAGATTAGCAGCAAGTATGTCTGCTGGTGGTGTTTACACAACAGCTTTCTTAATCTCTGGTGTAATGTGCGTTATAGGTATTTTCCTAGTATTTGTTGCAAACAAAATGAGGAAGAACCAAAGTGCTTAGGAGAATTCCAAGGTTAATAATTATAATATGTATATCATAGATTATAAAATTAGTACTAATGAGGAGGAAAACATTTGATGAAAATTGGTGTTTTACTTGCACCGGAAATAGAAGAAGACGGAATTGGCTATTATGATCGAAAGATTTTTGAATTACTAAAGAATACTAATTTTGATGAAACAAATGAAGTAGTAGGAATTACTGTAGGCAAAAGTTCAGATGATGCTCCTATTTGTGAGGGACTAGCAAGAGGACTTGACCGAGGGGTTTTACTAGTTGATAACAATTACGAAAATTCAAATTGTTACTCTGTTTCTAATAGTATTGCTTCATACATTTCCAAAGTGGAGAAATTTGACTTAATTATTTGTGGATATAAGAGTCATAGTAGCGGTTCGTCTATGGTACCGGTGTTAATTTCTAACTGTCTAAATTATGTTACTGCTTTGGATGTTATTAGTATAGATGTAACTAATTATCCAAATATACTTTTCAAATCTAATCACCATGGTATAATAGAGACTATAAGAACAAAAGTACCTACAATTATTTGTTGTGAAAATCATAAGGCTAACATTAATCCAGTAGGACTAAAAGACATAATGATGGCTTTTGATATGGAAGTTAAGAAGGTTCATTTAGATACTTTTAACTCAGTGAAAACTGAAGAAAATAATTATCCTATAGGCAAGTTAATTGGAACTTTTAAAATTAATCAAAAGAGAAAAAATACTATATTTGACCAAGCTGGAATGAGAGAGTTCGGCAAGGAAATCAAGGAGCTTATTATTAAGACTGCAAGAAGTTGAATATTTATTTTTAGGGTAGGTAGAGATATATTAGGAAGTGAAACATGAAGCATTCAAAGACAGCAGCAAGTATTTTATTATGCATAATAGTTGCTATAACAAGTTTACCAACACATGTAATGGCAGAGAGTAAAGATATTGTAGAAAAAAATGACAATAAGTATAGTTATGTAAATTTAACTGAGGATATTAGAGCACTAACACAAAATTATCCTGACATTTTGAAGTACCAAAACTTAGGTTACACAGTTGACAAAAGAAAGATTCATTCCATTAGACTGGGAGCAGAGGATGCTTCCAAAAGTGTGATTATTACAGCTAGCGCCCACGCCAGAGAGTACATTAATAGTCACGTTGCTATGACTATTTTGGAAAAATATGCTCAGCGCCATAATACTGGTAAATACAAAAATAAGAAGTATAGCCAGATTTTTGAGGAGACAGCAATATATATTGTTCCTATGGTTAATCCTGACGGAGTGACCATTAGCCAATTTGGGCCTAGTAAGATTAAGGATATCAAATTAAGAAAAAGAGTTGTGAGCACAAGTAGGAATGGATCCTATAAGATATGGAAAGCAAACGCTAGAGGAGTTGATATTAATAGGAATTTTTCTTCTGGGTTTGTTAAGACTTCAGGTTATGCCAGTGAATTTAAAGGCGGGCCAAAGGCTTTTTCAGAAAAAGAAACAGTGGCGGTTAAGAAACTTGTAGAAGGTGTTCCAAATCTTAAAGGGGTAATTAATTTGCATACAAGAGGCCAGATAATTTATTGGGGATATACTTCTAAAAACAAGTCTAAGTGTACAAAGTTTGCCAATATGGTTTCAGAGACAACTAGATATAATAAGTCAAGAGAAACAGGAAGAGGCAATGGTGACATGGAACATTGGTTATTAAACAAGGTTAAGTGTCCTTATGTATGTGTAGAAAACGGAAGAAGCAACTCACCAGTTTCATACAGTGAATTTAAAGATATTGTTAGCAGAAATGCTACATTAATTGAGAAAACAGCATATATTTTATAAAGGAGAAGTTTGAAGTTTTTAAAACTTCTTCTTTTTTATTGACAGAAAAGAAATAATGAAGTATATTAGTAATTGCTTAATTAGTTAAACGAGGAGAATAAGATGAAAATAAATAGAATTGCAAGTGTCCATAAGGATTGTGTGGCTTGTGGAAGTTGTATAAAAGTGTGTAAGTTGGCAGCTATTATAATTGAATATGGAGTAAGAGCTGTTGTAGATGATGACAAATGTGTTGGTTGTGCAATGTGTAGCAAAGTATGTCCTGCAGGTGTAATTGACATTATTGAAAGAGGTGAATTACATGGCTAAAAGATGGTCAGATTATTTATGGGTAGGAGAATTAACTTATCTAGCTTTAAGTTTCTTTAATATAGTTTTTGCATGGTTAGGTATGATTTTTTTTGTTACACCTTTATTATTTGCAATACTAGGAAAGAATAAAAACTATTGTAATCATTATTGTGGAAGAGGGCAGGTTTTTAACTTAATAGGAAGTAAAATTAAATTTAATAAAAATAGAAAAGCACCTAGATTTTTAAGAAGTAAAGGATTTAGATATGGGTTTTTGGCCTTTTTTATGACAATGTTTGGACTTATGATATTTAGTACATACAAAGTGTTTACAGGTATGGAATTATCACAATCGCTGACTTTATTATGGACCTTTAAATTGCCTTGGAATTGGGTTGAAACATCATTTGTTTCTCCTTGGATAGCACAATTTGCCTTTGGGTTTTTTAGTGTTATGCTTACATCAGTAACATTAGGGTTAATCTCTTTGATTTTATATAGACCAAGAACCTTTTGTGTTTATTGCCCCATGGGTACTATGACTCAAGGAATATGTGCTGTTGGAAACAGAAAGGAAATTAAGAAAAATGATAGACAAAGCAAAAAGTGTAGCAGAACTGCTTAAAGTTTTAGCAAATGAATATAGATTGTTGGCCTTATGTGCATTAGTAGAAAAACCACTAACAGTTAATGAAATTTATGAGTTCACACCTAACATATCTAAATCGGCATTATCACAACATTTACATCATTTAAAATTATATGGAATTGTTGATTCAAATAAAAACGGGTTGAATGTTATATATAACATTGCAGATGAACGAGTACTAGAATTGCTAGAAGTATTAAAAGAAAAATATTGTTAAGACATTTGGCGTTTTCTTGATAACCAGAAAATTAGAACAAGTCCTAAGATACCAGTTAGTAAACAATAAACTATTGTAATACCTGATGGTACTCCTGGAAAAACCTGTACAATGGATCCAAACATAAATCCTATAATAACCATGTATGTAAATTGTGGGTGCTTGCTCATAAAGTGCTCTAATATATTTGTTACTAAGAAAATTCCTAATAATGTTCCAAGACCAAGGGGAACAAGTACAGCTAAGTTAAAGGTCTTAATTGAATATAGTGTTTCTTTGTATAATCCAAGCATCA
This sequence comes from Anaerovoracaceae bacterium, assembly GCA_036646055.1. Classification (GTDB taxonomy): domain Bacteria; phylum Bacillota; class Clostridia; order Peptostreptococcales; family Anaerovoracaceae; genus JAVWMQ01. The sequence goes on from JAVXMY010000006.1 coordinate 26,345, forward strand.
AAAGAACGTATGAAGCGCTTATTCCAGGCAAAACTAAAGCTATTGCCAAAATAACTCCTATTGCAAGTAAAAGGAGCAAGTTAATTAATGTAAAATCATATGATAATTTAAATATATTTGCTGGAAGATAAAATAAAGATAAACTAATTAAAGTGCCGAATAAACAGGCAATAACATTAGGAAGTTTCAGTTTTGGAAGCTTAGCCTTACTATATAGAGGCGGCAAACTACCTATAATTGCACCAATGAAAAAAAACATAATTGGAAGTTCCCAATTACTTATTAAATGAAGCATTACTCTAGATAGTAATAACATACCGAGTATGCCTCCTATGGAATATTGTATTAATGATAGCCCATTTTTTTTAATTGATTTTCTAAAACCACTAACTGTGGAAATTAAATCGTCGTAAATTCCAAGAAGTATTGCAGTTGTCCCGCCACTAACGCCTGGAATTAGCATAGAACCACCTATAATGGTACCGTAAATTATCTTGAGTTTAAGACTTATTGGATTAGTTTCATTCATGATAAGCTCCTACTTTGTATCTAAGTTAAGTATAGTTCTATTAATTAAAATAAGCAAGACTATAGGTTATTATAACAAAAGTGATATAATAATTAAAGAGAGAAAGGGAGTATAAAATGAATTATTTAAAGTATGGGATAGAAGAGATTGAATACTTAAAGTCAAAAGATAAGATTTTGGGAGAAGCCATTGATAAGATTGGAATGATCAAGAGACCTGGAGAAGAGGATATATTTGCTTCAGTAATACATCATATAATTGGACAGCAAATTTCCACAGCAGCTCAAAAAACCATAGGGCTAAGGCTTATTGACTTAGTTCATGAGATTACTCCTGTATCTATGAACAAAATTAGCCTTGATCAGCTACAAGGAATAGGCATATCTTATAGAAAGGCTGGCTATATTAAAAATTTTATTAGGGTAGTTAATTCAGGGGAACTTAATATTGATCAACTATGGAAAATGACAGACAATCAGGTTATAGAAAAACTTTCAAGTTTAAAAGGCATAGGAATTTGGACTGCAGAAATGATTTTACTTTTTACTATGAGGAGACCAGATATATTAAGTTTTGGAGACTTAGGAATAATAAGAGGTATGCGTAAGTTATATCATATGGAAAAAATCACTAAATCTGATTTTGAGCAATTTAGAGAGATATATTCGCCATATGGTAGTGTAGCTAGTCTTTATTTATGGGCAGTTTCTGGCAATGCTATACCAGAATTAACTGATCCAGAAGTAAAGCCTATTAAGTTTGGTGTTTTTCAATCATCTATAGGATTTGTTAAAATTGAAGAGGAGAATCAAAAGATAATAAGATTGACTATTTTAGACACAAAACCAATTAATATGGGTAAACCAAGTAGGATAATTACTAAGGCATACAAGCAACTAGAGGAGTTTTTGGAGGGCAAGAGGAAGAAATTTGACTTACCTTTGAATCCTTCAGGAACAGAATTTCAAAAATCAGTTTGGAAAGAACTTAGTAATATTCCATATGGAGAAACAAAATCCTATAAGGACATTGCAATTGCAATTGGAAATCCTAATGGATGTAGAGCTGTTGGCCTTGCAAATAATAAAAATCCTATTCCAATTATCATACCTTGCCATAGGGTAGTAGGTAGTAATGGTAAACTAGTAGGATATGCTTATGGATTAAAACTAAAAGAAAAATTATTAAATATTGAAAAGTAAGTTGTTAATGAGCTATAAATGATACAATATTATCAATTGTTTGTATAAAATTAAACAATTGTTGTCTAAAGACAATAAATATCCTTGACTTTTTATTTTTGTTGTGTTAAATTAAATAAAAAGAATATATGACTTGATAGAGGCGCAGAGTTCAAAAGTACAAATGATTAATTTGCTAGGGAAAGCAACATTTGAAAAGGGAACTTTGCCGAAGATTCTAGAATCCTAAAACTAGTTTCTGGGTCGTCACATAATATGTGCCGGACTGTCACGAAAGTGGAGCGCTATCATAGCATTTGCAAAAGTAAGAGGTCTTAACTTACTTATTGTTAAATTGCCGTGGATACGTTTCAAGAAATGTATTCTCGGTTATTTTTTTGGGACAATAAATAAGTTAGGAGAAGAAAAATGAGAAGACGAATTTTTAGTTCAAGACGATGGTTAATTTTAATGGGGTTAGTATGTATGCTAATTCCTGCAATTGCTTTTGCAGGTGGTGAGGCATCAAAACCTGCAGTGTTTGCAAGCTTTTGGGCATTAGTACCTCCAATAGTTGCTATATGTTTAGCATTAATCACCAAAGAAGTTTACAGTTCTTTGTTTTTAGGAATTTTAGTAGGTGCCATATTTTATTCAGGAGGATCATTTGAAACAACAATAACTCATATTTTTAATGATGGTATTATTAGTTCTTTATCTGATTCATACAATGTTGGGATTTTAGTATTCCTTGTAATTTTAGGAATTATGGTTTGCCTTATGAATAAGGCAGGAGGGTCTGCTGCTTTTGGTAGATTTGCAAGCAAAAGAATTAAAACTAGAGCAGGAGCACAACTAGCAACAATAGTACTTGGAGTATTAATCTTTATTGATGATTACTTTAACTGTCTAACAGTTGGTAGTGTTATGCGTCCGGTTACAGATGAACATAATGTTTCAAGAGCAAAATTAGCATACTTAATTGATTCAACCGCAGCGCCAATTTGTATAATCGCACCAATTTCATCTTGGGCAGCAGCTGTAACAGGCTTTGTTGAAGGTCAAGATGGACTTTCAATATTTGTTAGAGCCATTCCATATAATTTTTATGCATTATTAACAATTGTTATGATGATTGGACTAGTAGTTACAAATGTTGATTTTGGCCCAATGAGAAGACATGAATTAAATGCTAAAGCAGGAGACTTATTTACTACTTCAGATAGACCATTTGAAAACGCAGCAAGTGATTCTGATGAAAGTAGCAAGGGTACAGTTGTTGATTTATTAATTCCAATTCTAACACTAATTGTTTGTTGTGTAATTGGTATGATTTACACAGGTGGATTCTTTCAAGGTAAAGGATTTATAGATGCCTTTTCTAATAGTGATGCTTCAGTTGGTTTAGTATTAGGAAGTTTCTTTGCTTTTGTAGTTACAATTATTTTATATGTTGTAAGAAGAGTTATGAGTTTTAGAGCTTGTATGGATTGCGTTCCAGAAGGATTCAAAGCAATGGTACCAGCAATTATGATTTTAACACTAGCTTGGACATTAAAGGCTATGACAGATAGTTTAGGAGCTAAAGAATTTGTTGCAACTTCAATGAATTCAGTTGCAGGAGGGTTAATGAACTTCCTTCCAGCGATAATATTCTTAGTAGCATGTCTATTAGCATTTGCTACAGGAACTTCTTGGGGAACTTTTGGAATTTTAATTCCAATTGTAGTTGCAGTATTTGCAGGTCAGAATGAAACAATGATGATTATTTCTATTTCAGCTTGTATGGCAGGAGCTGTTTGTGGAGACCACTGTTCACCGATTTCTGATACAACAATTATGGCATCAGCAGGTGCTCAGTGTAATCACGTAAATCACGTGTCAACACAGTTACCATATGCTTTAACCGTGGCAACTATTTCATTTGTTACATATATAATTGCAGGTTTTGTTCAAAACCCTTGGATCAGTTTATTAATAGGTATTGCCTTAACAATTGGAACATTATTAGTAATAAAAAAGAGAAGCACAAGATTAGCATAGTTAGACTAAATAATATAAATAGCATAAAAGGCAGTTGGGTTTATTATAAATTCAACTGCTTTTTATTGTTGAATATAATTATCTGATAATAACTACTTTTTTTATTTAAAAAATATGTTATACTATAAGAGCAAAGTGACATATGTCATTTTCCTAAAGTAATATAGATTGAAATTTCAATATATTATTGTTTTGATAAATTACAAAACGAGTTTTTTAGAAGGAGAGAGTATTATGAAAGCTAAAACAGTTATTGCAAAAGATTATCACAGATTTGACCCAGTTGGACAGAAGGATGTTTGTGCTGATTGCCCATCAGCTTGCAAGACAAGTTGTGCACGTAAACTTGCACAAGACATACATAACAAAGGATACGTTTTTTATGATGATGCAGGTAACCGTATAGAAGATCAAGATAGAATAGATTAATAACTAAAATATAAAAGCTAATTAAGTTTTACCTTAATTAGCTTTTTTTATTAAATAGTAAATGGCTCTATTGCTCTTGTAAGTATTCCATTTATTTGGGCCATAACAATGCCGTAGTTTGAAATTGGAATATTTGCTGCTTTTGCAGTTTTGATTCTATATTTCATTTCTCTTTCATTTAGCATACATCCACCACAATGAACTACTAAGGCATAATCTGATAAGTCGTCTTTAAATTCACCGCCTGAAGTAAATTGGAAGTCAAGGTCTTTACCTGTATATTTTTTTATCATTTTTGGAAGTACAATTGTTCCAATATCATCACACTGTTTATGGTGGGTACAACCTTCAGATATAAGTACCTTATCTCTATCTTTTAGTTTATCAAGGTTTAAGGCTCCTTTAACTACAATATCTAAATCTCCCTTATATCTTGCAAATAAAATTGAAAAAGAGGTTAGGGGAATATCCTTTGGCAAAATATCTTTGACTTGACTAAAAACTTTTGAATCAGTAATTACCATAGATGGTTTTTTGCTAAGAGCGTTAATAGTAGATAGTAATTCTGTTTCTTTTGTTACCATTGCAATAGCACCGCTGTCTAGAATATCTCTTATTGTTTGTTGTTGTGGCAAAATTAATCGGCCTTTTGGGGCTGAGCCGTCTATTGGAGTTACTAGTACAACTACATCTTTTGCTGAAATAATATCGCCAATAATTTGCTTATTAATAGAACCCTTTTGGGATAGCAATCCGATTTTTTCCTTTAACTCTTCTATATTTATATTATTAATTGAACTAACATAAATACTGTTATTGTCAATATCTTCTGGAATAGACTGTAGTAAATCCACTTTATTTTTTACTATAATATAGGGGATTTCCTTTTCTACAAAAATCCCGATTAATTCCACTTCTAAAGGTGATAGGGGTTTAGTACTATCTGTAACTAAAATTGCAATATCAGTTTTGCGCAAGATATCTTTTGCTTTTTGTACGCGCATTTTTCCTAAACTTCCTTCATCGTCAAGACCAGGGGTGTCTATAATAAGTACGGGGCCAATAGGCAAAAGCTCCATTGCCTTTGAGACTGGATCTGTTGTTGTCCCTTTGATATTAGATACGATTGATAGACTTTGATTTGTTATTGCGTTAACTAAGCTTGATTTTCCTGCGTTACGAAGACCAAAAAAACCAATATGTATTCGTTCAGTTGATACTTGTTTGTTTAAACTCATAGGTGCTCCTTTCAATTTAGAATCTAAAGTCACGACTATTTGATGACATTATTGCATCTATATTGTCTATTGCAATGTTTTTGACTTTTTTTGTTGGAATTTTTTCCAGTTCCTTTTTAATTAAATTAAAACCTGTTTTTTTGGTATTATCAGTTGCATAATCCATTAGATACTCTGTTAAAGTCATTAATGCATTTGGATGACAGCAGTTTAAAATTTGTCCACTTTTGCATAGGCTCATAAATCTGTCCCCAGTACGTCCTTCTCTGTAACAGGCAGTACAAAATGAAGGAATATGGCCTTGATCCATTAACCAATTTACTACTTCATCGAGAGTTCTTTGATCTGATACATCAAATTGTTCTGAATCGTGAGGTCTTTCTTCTTCAGTGTAACCTCCAACTGATGTTCTAGATGCTCCGCTAATCTGGGAAATTCCAAGATCCAAAACTCGTTCTCTAACTTCTTGACTTTCTCTAGTTGAAATTATCATACCAGTGTAAGGTACAGCGATTCTAATACATGCTATTATTTTTTCAAATATATGGTCACTTAAGCTGTTATCAAAAACTGAAGGATCTATGTCATCAGCATGTTTGATCCTAGGAACACTAATTGTGTGAGGGCCAACACCGTGGACAGCTTCCAAGTGTTCTGCATGCATCATTAGTCCAGCAAATTCATACTTGTACATTTCTAATCCAAATAATACGCCAAGACCTACATCATCAATTCCACCTTCCATAGCTCTATCCATAGCTTCTGTATGATAATTGTAATTATGCTTAGGGCCTGTTGGGTGAAGGGCTTCATAACTTTTTTTGTGGTATGTTTCTTGGAATAATATATAAGTTCCAATTCCTGCATCTTTAAGTTTTTTGTAATTTTCAACTGTTGTTGCGGCAATGTTAACATTTGCTCTTCTAATTGCACCGTTTTTGTGTTTTACTTTATAAATAGTTTCTATACATTCCAGAATATATTCAATTGGATTATTAATTGGATCTTCTCCAGCCTCAATAGCAAGACGCTTATGTCCCATATCTTGAAGTGCGATTACTTCATTGGCAACTTCTTCTTGGGTTAGCTTTTTACGTGCTATATGTTTGTTTTTTAAATGATATGGACAGTAAACGCAACCGTTTACACAATAATTTGATAAATATAAAGGTGCAAACATAACGATTCTATTTCCATAAAATTTTTGTTTAATTCCTTTTGCTAGATTATACATTTCTTCAACTTTTTCTGGTATGTCACAAGCTAGTAAGACTGATGCTTCCTTGTGACTTAGGCCGGAACATACATAACCATTTCCTTGTTTCTTTGGTTTAGCTTTCTCTAGCAAGCTATCGATTAATTGTATATTGTTTTTGTTTAGCTCTGCATACTCGATAGTTTCTAATATTTCTTCATTATTAATAAACTCTTCAGCTTTAAGTGATTTAGGGTTGTAAATTGCCATTTTCTTTTTTCCTTTCTTTAGGTCAGATTTAACTTTCCTTTCAGACAACGATTTTTATTTAATTGCATCTCCTTTAGAAATTACAATATCATAACCGATTTTTTTAAATCGATTCTTTAGTATATTTAGATTTTGTGCAGATTCTGCACCTGTTGATAGTTTATTATCATATAAACTATATTTACTTCTTATGGATACAGGGGATAAGTTTGGCATTACAACATTAGCACCGGCTAGTATTCCTTTTTCTCTTCCAAATTGATCAATTGTACCTAGTGCCGTAGTTGATGGCAGTAAAATTGTTGGGTGTATTAATCTTATTATAGATAAAAGGAACAGGGTATCTCCTAGTGTACCAGGATTATCTTTAGCAAAGACCGTATCCTTATGTGGTATAAAAGGTCCAATGCCGCACATATCTGGTTTGAATTTTTCTATGAATTTTAAGTCTTCAGCTAGATTTTTACTTGTCTGATAGGGTGAACCTACCATAAAACCACAACCAACTTGAAATCCGATTTCTTTGAGATTATTTAAGCATTCTATTCTATTTTCAAAAGACATGTCCAAAGGATGTAACTTCTCATAATGATCTTTGTTTGCTGTTTCATGTCTTAATAAATATCTATCTGCTCCTGCATCAAACATTTGTTGATATTCCTGTTTAGAATATTCACCAAGTGATAGGGTAATTGCACAGTCCTGGTGTCTGTTTTTTATTTCTCTTACAAGGGCAGTTATAAACTCACATTGTGATGTTTTACCTTCTCCTCCTTGTAATACAAATGTTCTAAAACCCAGTTTATAACCTAAACTGCAACAATTTAATATCTGCTCTTTTGTAAGCATATAACGTTGGCAATTTGTGTTACTTTTGCGAATTCCGCAGTAGTAACAGTTATTGTGACATATGTTTGACACTTCAATTAGGCCTCTTATATAAATGTGATTATGAAAAAATTTATTACTTATACTTTGCGCTTTAGTATTAATATAATCTGAAGCATTCTGACTTTGATTTTCTATTAAATATTGGTAATCTAATATAGACAAACTATTGGTATGTTCTAATTTATCTATTAAATTCTTTACTTTGTTATTCATGATAAACCACATTTGAATATGCTGTCTTAACGCTAATGCCTTCAATATTGCCAATTTGTCCTGATAGGGTAGATATAATATTCTGTGGTGCGTCAATAGCAACAGAAATTATACTTATTTTACGTTCCTTGTAAGGAATGCCCATTCTTCCAATAATGTATTTACTATATTGGTGGAGCAGGTTGTTTAACAATTCTACAGACTCTGTATTTTCAACAATTATTCCCATTATAGCCACTCTGGTTTCCATAATTACCTCCATTATTTTTATAAACTAAGATACAAAAAAACTGTACCTAACTTAGGTACAGTAATAAATAACAAGGGAACATCCATTGTTTGAAATCTACCATTATCTGTACCTTTCAATCAGAATTCGAAGAAAACTTTATGTTAGGTAATAATTAATTATACACTATTTTTAGATTATTAACCATCAATTTAGGCTACTAAATAAAGAGTAAAAGACTAATTGCCATTATGACCATTCCAGATATTAACCCATATATTGAAAGGTGATGCTGGCCATATTCTCTAGCAGCTGGTAATAGTTCATCAAATGAAATGAAAACCATAATTCCAGCAACTCCAGCAAATATAATTCCAAAGACTCCATCGCTCATTACTGGCATTAGTATTAACCACCCAACAATGGCACCTATAGGCTCTGCAAATCCTGATGCAAAAGAGAGCCAGAAGGCTTTTTTGCGGGATCCTGTTGCTTGATAAATGGGCACAGAAACTGCAATTCCTTCAGGTATATTGTGAATTGCAATGGCAACTACAATTGGTATTGCTACGCTAGGGTTTTGCAAAGCAGATACAAAGGTTGCCATGCCTTCTGGAAAGTTATGTATTCCAATGGCTAAGGCTGTGAAAACCCCCATGCGCATAAGTTTATCTTTGTTAAATGTTTCGTCTTTTTCCATTTCTACGGTTTTAATTTCGTGTGGGTTTTCAGCAGAAGGGATTAGTTTATCTATTATAGCTATAAATAGCATTCCACCGAAGAAAGAAATTACAGTAACCCAGCTACCCTGAGTTTTGCCAAATTCAGCAATGAGCGAGTTTTGCGCTTTTACAAATATTTCAATCATGGAGACGTAAATCATTACACCTGCAGAAAAACCTAAGCTTACTGAAAGAAACTTTGTGTTAGTTCTTTTGGCCAGAAAAGCTATGGCACTTCCAATACCAGTGCTTAAACCTGCAAATAGTGTAAGCGTAAATGCAAATAGTATATTGTTATCCATAGATATCTCCTTTCATAACTTATAATGTTTTATTTACCCCTTTAGGTGATATAATTAACATAACATATAATACTTTTTTGTCAAAGGGTTATAAAGGAGGAGAGACAATGGATTTGAAGGAAATAATGAAACAAAAAGTTTTTGCGGTTGTTGGCGATACTGTTAATGAAGAAAAGTTCGCTTTTAAGATTAAAGACTGTTTATTAGTGGGTTTAAAACTTTATGCTAAATAAAATTTAGGGGTTGAAATTCCTTTTCTATAGTAGTAAACTATCACTGCACCAAACCGTAATTTTGGAAGGTAGTAGGAGGAAAAAATGAATAGAAAAAAAATGGACGTTTCTATTATGGCGCAAATGTCACTACTTGGAGCACTGATGGTTATTATGGCCTTCACTCCACTAGGATATATTCCATTGCCATTTATGAACGCAACAACAATGCATATTCCCGTAATTGTGGGAGCATGTTTGTTAGGCCCTAAAGCGGGTGGTATCTTAGGATTAATTTTTGGTATAACTAGTATGGTTAAAGCAACTGTACAGCCAATAATTACTTCTTTTGTATTTACACCATTTTACAGTCTAAACGATCAGTTTAGCGGTGGATTTAGCAGCGTAATTGTAGCTGTTGTTCCAAGAGTTTTAATTGGGGTAGTAGCAGGATTGCTATTCCAGTGGTTAATCAAAGTCACAAAAAAAGAAAAAACATCTTTATTAATTTGTGGGTTTGTAGGTTCCATGGTAAACACAATTGGTGTTATGGGACTGATTTATTTGCTTTTCGGAGGTCAATATTCAGCAGCAATCGGTAAGGACAGCAGTTTATTATTTACATTCATTATGAGTGTAGTTGGAATAAACGGTGTACCTGAAGCTATTATTGCAGCAGTATTAACAGTGGCTATAGGCCAAGCCCTAAGGGTTGTTGTAAAGCAAAATAAAAGAAATACAGTAACACTTTAATATTAAACATAAAAGACTTTCATACAGGTGCAGTGTGAAGGTCTTTTTCTAAAATGGAGGATTTTTATGAAAGAAATTAACATTAATAAAATTGATGGACTTAAAGTAGGAAATGCTGAAGATAGAGAAGGGGTAACAGGATGTACAGTTTTGTTATTTGATAGAATGTCTCCAGCGGGAGTAGATGTTCGTGGTGGCGGACCTGCATCAAGGGAAACACCATTATTAGCTCCTGTAGCAGCATCAGAGGGAATTAATGCAGTACTTCTATCTGGTGGGTCTGCATACAGTTTAGATGCAGCAGGTGGTGTTATGAAGTATTTAGAAGAAAAAGGTCAAGGATTTGAAACAGGAGTTAGACTAGTTCCTTTAGTTTGTCAGTCAGCCTTGTTTGACCTTGTAATAGGGGACAAAAAAGCTCATCCCGATCAGGCTCTTGCGTACAAGGCGTGTCAGAATGCGGAAGCTTTAAATTATAAAGATGGAAATTATGGAGCTGGAATGGGATGTACTGTAGGTAAGTTTAGAGGCCCTGAGTTTGCAATGAAAAGTGGTGTAGGTTCATATGCTATAGAAGTTGGTGATTTGAAAATTGGTGCAGTGGTTGCGTTAAATGCTTTGGGAGATATTTTTGATACTAAGGGTAACCAAATTGCAGGTTTATTAAATGATGACAAAGGGAGTTTAGGAAGCACTGTAGATTTATTTACTAAGACAATAGATGTAAACAAGGATTTATTTGGGGGAAATACAACTATAGGAGCTGTAATAACTAATGGTAAATTCAATAAAACTGAAATGAATAAGATTGCATCTATGGCACAAAACGGATTGGCTAGAAGCATTAATCCAGTTCATACTACAGCAGATGGGGATTCAGTTTATGGAGTATCTACAGGAGATGTAAATGCTGATATAAATGGAACTGGAACATTAGCTGCTATGGTAATGTCTAAAGCAATAGAAAGAGCGGTTAAAGCCGCTGAAGGGATTTGCGGATATAAGGCACATAAAGATATATTCTAAAATAAAAATCGTCTTTCATAATATCATATCATTGAAAGACGATTTTTTTATTACATTATTTCTGAATCTTCCATACGTTCTTCGAAGTATGCAGTCAGTTTAATTAGTGGTTTACGAAGTAGTAAGCCAAGAATTAATGTTGGTATTAAGAAGGCAGTAGTCATTAGCATATCGTGTACATAAGCCTTAGGGTATACTCCTCCAATTGTTTCCCTCATAGCGTTAATTGCATAAGTGAATGGGAAGAATCCATTTAAGTCCTGGAAGAACTTCGGTAGCATTTCTACAGGGAATGTTCCACCAGCACCAGCAATTTGAACTACAAGTAATATTACACTTAAGGCCTTACCAATAGCTCCAAAGGAGACTGTTAGAGTATAGACTAAACTTGTAAAGATGAAACTTGCAAGTGCTCCTGTTAATATGAACAAGATTGGATTTTCACATTGGACATCTAGGAAGAACAGGTCACCTAAGCATATTATCAGAGCCTGGAGTTGGCCAACTATGAAGAATAGAAGATACCTTCCAAAGTAACTTTCATGATGCCTAATGTTATATATTTTTTCGTCTTCTTTGACATTTGTTTTAAAGATTGCTACAAGTACAATGGCTCCAACCCAAATTGCTAGGATTGAATAAAAAGGTGTCATTGCAGAACCATAATTTGCAATTGAGAACATTTCTTTGTTCTTAATATTAACAGGTGATGACATAAATCCACCGTATATTTCTGGGTCTGACTTGATCATTTCAAGTAATTTAGAAACCTGTTTATCTTTGCCGACACTTTCAACTTCCCTTGTTAATTTATGTATTTTATTGCGAAGGTTTTGTATTAGCACTTTGGAATTAGTAAGGGTATCAGTACCGCTAAGCATAGCTGTATTAATTCCATCAAAGACGTCGTTAATATTAGATATACTTCCTTCAGCTGAAGATAAAACACCACCAAAATTGCTTAGGCTTACTTGCATTTTACCAATAACCCTGTTGATTTTTGGTTGAATGTTTGTTGCATAGTCAGTTTTAATATCATTTAATTTAGTGTTTGCATCAGCAGTTATTTGGTTGATTTTCGTTTTATTTGTTTCGATTCGATGTACGGAATCATCTAACGAAGAACTTGTACTTTGAAGCAAAGCTTTTATATTCTTTTCACTAGTTATAATATTTTGTAAGTTACTAATTAGTGTACCTGAATTAGGCAGGTGAAGTTTTTCTATAGCAACTATTAGATCATTGTTCCATCTAATAATATCATCAATATTGTTAATAGATGTTTTAAGGGCGTTACTAGCTCCGGTTTCTGCACCTTGAACTGAGGTAAGTGCAGAGTTGGCTGTTGTACCAAGATCATTGACCATTATTTGAAGAGCACTTAATGTTTTGTTTAGGTCATCACCTAGAGTAGCTGAATCCTTTTGTACCTTTGTTAAATCATTTTGCAAGGTTTTAATGTTAGAATTACCATCCTTAATGGCCTTCTCAATATTTGGAGTCATAGCAGAAGCAGCCTTAAGAAGTCCACTTACGGCTTTATTAGCACTAATAAATGAATCAATAGTCATGGAATAATCCTTTAAGTCTCCATCAACACTTTTTAACTTAAGCATAAGTCTATCTATAATAGATAAACCATTTTCGTCAATGGATAAATCAGATAGATTAAAGTATTTGATCATTGTTTCAGTTACTTTAGAAATAAAAGTTTTATTTACTTCTTCATGGATCAAATTAATCCCAGCGTCTGTAATCTTTGGAGCAATGGCATTTTTCTTTTCGTTTACATAGTAAACTATTTCTGGATTCTTAAAGTCTCCATTTAGGAAACTTAGCATATCTTCGGTAAACTCAGAAGGTATAACAATGGCAGCATAATAATCTCCAAGTTTAACTCCTTCAAGAGCTTTTTTCTCACTTGTAAAAACCCAGCCAATTTTATCATTTTGCTTTAGGCTATTTACAATTTCGCTACCAGCATTCATCTGAGTAGCCATAACTTCTTTGCCAGTATCGTTACAGGCTACAGCAACTTTAATCCCTGCTGTATTACTGTATGGATCCCAGTTAGCTGCCAGGTTAAACCAAGCATACATAGCGGGTAAAAGAGTTACTCCTATTACAATTATTAATGCAACTATATTGACTCTTAACTTGTATATATCTCTTAAGAATATTTTTATTATATTATTCATTAGTTTGATCCTTTTCTGTACTTGTTTCTATAGTGTTTTGGTTATCCTTTGTAGGTTCTTCGGTATCTTCAAAATAACGAGAAAGCCTTTTCATTGTATAATCAAGCCATATTAAATATGAGGAAATTATAATTATGGAGGCAATCCACGCTGTTAATAAAAATAACTTTGAATCTAGGTTGAACATTAGTAACAACAAAAATAAAGGGATAACAGCCATACATATAAAGCCGGAGCGAACCCTTGTCTTATAGTTTTCTTTAAACTCATCGTATTCTTTTTTTAATTCTAAATATTTCAATTCAATCATGTGCTCATTTTACATTATTTTTTGGATTTCTTCAAGTATAATCATATGTTGCAAAGAATAGAACTACATAGTTTTGTTTTAAAAACATTTCTTTATAGCAAAGTTTTATATTATATAAAACAGATTTATGATAAAATAAACATAGAGGAGGTATTTATGAAAAAAGTTGAAATAGAAAAAGTAAGGGATGATTTGGGGATATACAAAATAAATGTTCCTCTTCCAGATAATCCACTTAAAAATTTAAATAGTTATGTTATTAAAACAGAAGAGAAAAATTTAATAATAGATACAGGATTTAATAGACCTGAATCGAAAGAAGCCTTGTTAGAGGGTCTTAGAATACTTGATATAGATATGGATAAAACTGAAATTTATGCAACTCATCTTCATGAAGACCATATTGGCTTAATAGGAGAATTAATTCAGGATGATACCGTTGTATATATGACTCAAAGAGATTATCAGTATATGTGGAGATGTGATATCTATGATGGCTGGACAACTTCTGAAAACAGACTTATGGAAAACGGATTTCCTCTTGAAGAGGTTATTATAACTAGAAAAACAAATCCTGCAAGAATTTATGGTACTGGCAGTCTTTTTCCTGTTAAACTAATTGGAGATGGAGACATAATTAAGATCGGTGAGTATGAATTAAAAGTAATTACTGTTCCTGGTCATACACCTGGAAATACATGCCTTTACATAGAATCTGAAAAGATTTTATTTTCAGGAGACCATGTGCTTTTTGACATTACACCTAATATTACAGTGTGGAATTTTGAAAGGGATCCTTTAGGAGAGTATTTGGATAGTTTGAAAAAAATCAGAAAAGTTGATGTTGAGTTGGTTTTACCGGGACATAGATTAAACCAAATGGATTTTTATGAAAGAGTTGATCAGTTGCTAGAGCATCATAAGGTTAGACTTATGGAAGCGGGTAAAGTTATCAAAGAATGTGGCCCTATTAATGCTTATGATCTTGCAGCGAAAATGACTTGGTCAATGCGAGGTAAAAATTGGGAAGAATTTCCGATTCATCAAAAATGGTTTGCAGTGGGTGAGGCATTATCACACCTTGACTACCTAAGAATAAGAGGACATATAGTTGAAGAAGTTGACGTAAATACTAATATTATAAACTACTCTATGGCTAAATAAATAATTGAAAATTAAATAATAAACTTGAAACCTTCAGCAAAGCAGTGTAAAATAAAAAAGAACACTTGTTCGTGCTGGAGGTTTTGTTGTGAATATGTATTTATGTATTGATTTAAAATCGTTTTATGCTTCTGTTGAGTGCGTAGAGCGAGGGCTTGATCCTATGGAAACAAATTTAGTTGTTGCAGACCCCGAAAGAAATCGTGGTACTATTTGTCTTGCAATTACACCTGCAATGAAGGCCTTAGGAATTAAGAATAGATGTAGAATATTTGAAATACCATCTAATGTTAAATATATAGTAGCTCCCCCTAGAATGAAAAAGTATATCGATTATTCAGCTGATATTTACGATATATATTTAGATTATGTCTCTAAGGAGGATATACATGTTTATTCTATAGATGAAGCTTTTTTGGATATTACTAATTACCTAGAATTATACAAAAGTACTCCTGAGGGTATAGGCAAAAGAATTATGGATGATATTTATAGTGAAACTGGGATTAAATCCAGTTGTGGCGTAGGGAATAATCTGTATTTATCTAAAATAGCTTTAGATATTACAGCGAAGAAATCAAAAGATGGAATTGGTGTATTAGATGAACAAAAGTATATTGATACATTATGGAATCATAGACCTTTAACTGATTTTTGGAGAATTGGAAGAGGGACAGCTCAAAGACTTTATAGATATGGAATTGTTACTATGGAGCAAGTTGCTAAGGCAGATGAAACTTTGCTTTACAAAGTTTTTGGTAAAGATGCGGAACTTTTAATTGATCATGCATGGGGAATAGAGACGGTTACCATGGAGGACATTAAAAAGTATAGGCCCAAGAGCCACTCTCTTTCAAGTGGGCAGGTCTTGATGCGAGATTATCAATTTGATGAAGGTCTTTTAATAGTTAAGGAAATGATGGACCTACTAAGTTTAGACCTAGTAGGCAAGGAATTAGTCACAAGTTCTATAACTTTACACATTGGATATACATATAAGGCTAAAATTAAATCCACCCATGGTTCTGTTAAAACAGATGTTCCGACTAATTCCGATTTGATTCTAATTTCTAAGATTGCTGAACTTTATTTAAAGATTGTAGATAGAAAAGTTCCAATTAGAAGGATTACTATTTCCTGTAATAATATTGAAAAAGAAAGGGTTATACAAACTTCAATATTTGATGAATACTTTAATGTGGAGCAAGATAGGGATATTCAAAAAGTAGTAAATAACCTTAAGGACAAGTTTGGTAAAAATAGTATTATGAAAGGTATGAATCTTTCAAAGGCTGCAACTACATTAGAGAGAAACAGACAGATAGGAGGTCACAAAAGTGGGGAATAAGCCATTAGTCAAAATGAGACGGAAGGATAGAGCAAAACAATTTGCACCTTTTTCAGCATTAAAGGGACTAGAAGAAGCACTTGAATATAGAGTCTTTGTGCGAGAAACAGAAAGCTATAAGGAAGGCCAGGTTTGTGAAGAAATATTAGAAGAATACAATCATCTAGAGGAATAATCGAAGGCACTGTAGCATTAAACAAGTTTAGAATAGTCAGTATTCATCCCAAAATAAGGTTATTAAAAGTACTACCAAACAAAAATGAGTTGATACTCATGTGACAATGGTGTATTATGATAATGTATTATGCTAGAGAAGGGAGAAAAGTAATATGAAAAAATATATTGCAGAATTTATCGGAACTATGGTATTAGTTGTTTTTGGTTGTGGTAGTGCAGTTGCAGCAAACACATTAGTAGGATTAACAGGGGTACAAGTGCCACTGGCTTTTTCTACATTATTAATTGCCTTTGCTTTTGGTTTGTCAATAGTTGCCATGGCTTATTCAATTGGAAATATTTCCGGATGCCATATTAATCCAGCAGTATCAATGGGTATGCTTGTAGCTGGCAAAATGACAGTAAGTGATTTTGTAGGATACGTAGTATCTCAGTTTGTTGGTGGTATTGCAGGTGCAGGAATTTTAGTGTTCTTATTTAGTTCTAATGATGCATTAGGAGCAAACGGATACGGAGAACTTAGCGCTTTAGGAATTAACGTACAACAAGCATTAATAGTTGAAATCATTTTGACTTTTGTATTTGTGTTATTGATTTTAGGAGTTACATCTAAGGTTGAAAATGGAACAGTTGCAGGACTATGTATTGGTCTTACATTAACTTTAATTCATATTTTAGGTATTCCGTTTACAGGTACATCAGTTAACCCAGCACGTAGCTTTGGACCAGCTTTATTACAGGGTGGTTTACCATTAAGTCAGGTGTGGGTATTTATAGTTGCACCACTAGTAGGCGGAGCATTAGCTGCCTTAGTTTGGAAGTTCATATCTTCTGGACAAGAAGACTAATTCAAAGTATAGACCTATGGATAATCCATAGGTCTATTTTTTTTATAAATATTTTTTTAATGTGTAAAACAATTTTTGTGGTTCTAAAGGTTTAGAAAGATGGTTGTTCATGCCACATTCAAGGCAGTTGTTTATATCTTCAGTAGAAGTATTTGCTGTCATGGCAATAATAGGAATGCTTTCAGCACCTTCTAATTTAGAATTTCGAATAAGTTTTGTAGCACTATATCCATCTAAAAGAGGCATATTCACATCCATCAAAATTAAATCGTACTTGTCATCTTTGGATTCTGCAAACTTGCACAGACCTTCTTCGCCGTTTTTAGCAATATCTAAAATCATATTATAAGGAGATAAGATTTTTTTCAAAACGCTAATGTTAATATTGTTGTCTTCACATATTAAAATTTTCTTGTTATTTAGACATGAGAAGTCATGACTAAATAGTGAAAGGTTAGAAGGCATTTCTTCTTCTGGAAGAAGTTCAATAGGTAAATGAATTATAAATTTTGTGCCTTTATTTAGAGCTGATTCACAGGAAATAGTTCCACCTGATAAATCAACTATTTGTTTAACTATAGAAAGTCCTAATCCTGTTCCTGTTTCCTCGCTAGTCTCCTTTGTAGAAGCTTGAGCAAATTGCTTAAACATATCTTTTTGGAAGTCTTCACTTATGCCTATTCCATTATCTTGAACTATAAAACGGTTATATGAATGATTATTTTCTACTTTTATAGTTTCACAAATAAAATCTACATAACCACCTTTGGGAGTAAATTTAATAGCGTTAGATATTAAATTCAAGAATAATTGTGTAAATCTTAATGGATCAATACAAGGGTTGCTTGAAGGAAACTTTAAAAGTTTAAAGTTAAAATCAACACCTTTATCAGAAGCTAATCTTGTCGCAATAGAATTTAGGTTGTCAAAAAGATCGTCAATTGCCACTGGTTCTCTTTTAAGTTCAAAGGTCAAATCTTCCATCTTTTGAAGGTCAAGAAGGTCATTTACCAGATTTAATAAATGCATACCGGACTTATGGATAATATCCAAGTTAGAATGAAGCACATCTATATTTGTTTCATCTTTAGAAGTGTATGCAAAGGATAATATTCCGTTAAGCGGAGACCTCATATCGTGGGTAATTCTAGTAAAAAAAGTGCTTCGATCTTCATTTGCAGCCTTAAGTTTGTTCAAGGCGTCATCTAGTTGATAAGTCTTGCGGGAAAGTTTTTCCATAGCTCTTTTTTGCAAAAGAGAGATACTTAGAAGTTTAGCAATAAAAACTAGAGCTTCAATTTTATCATCATAATTATATATATCCTCATATGTTTTTTCACAGTCATCAAAACCAATCCAACCTTTAAACGTATCTCCATCTAAAATTGCACATTGCAGCATGGCTTTAATACCTTGACGTTTTGCAATAATCTTTTGGCATTCTGGTAGCTGTTCAATATTAGGACAAAAGAAAATTCCTTTTGAATTAAAGTTATTTCTGTATGACCGGCCTAAATCACTTTCGTAACTTAAGTTTTGTAATGTATCGATTTCAGGATGAACTCCATTTCTATACCACTCAAAGGTATTTGAACAGGATTTATTGTCTTCAGAGTTTTCAAATATATAAACTCTGCACACATTAAAAAATTCACCTACAATTTCAAGTAATTCTTTAATTGCGACGGAATAGTCAGTATTGGAATATAAGGCATTTAGCACTTGATCCTTAATATTTTTCATTTTATTTTAGCTCCATTTTTCACACACGCTTAAGTAAACTATATTACTTAAAATCTGTATTAAATTATATAATAAAACCCATTGAAAAACCATAGTTTTTACGAAAGTAATTAATTCAAAGACAAAAAAAGAAAAACAGCGATAAAAGTAAATCGAATAACAACCTCGAAATAATAACTTTAATCACTGTAATTGTAAATTTAATATTAGCATTCATCGAAATGTTGTCAAATTAAAATAACAAGCAAAGGAGAGAGGAATACCTCTCGCTCCTCTTTTTTATTATAATAAAATCTATAAATAGTATCAATTGATAATTTATCCAATTTTTGAGTGACGCCACTTGCGCGCCACTTAAGTGTGCAAATAGGTGCAAAATAGGGCATTTATAACCTAATAAATGTAAAATTCAAGGCATTAAAAAAGCACTGAAACCGTTGAAATTTCAGTGCTTTACAATTGGTGCGCCATTAGGGATTCGAACCCCAGACCTTCGCATTCGTAGTGCTTGGAAAAAAGTGTAAATTTCAATGGTTATATTTGCCTGGGTAACACCCTGGGTAACACCCTGGGTAACACTCATATTTCAGCCACTCTAAAGTCCTCTAATTTTTTAGATGCGTCAGCCAATGCTTGGTCTGTAAAGTGTGTGTATATATTGGCTGTAACGGATATGTTGGAATGGCCCATAAGTTCTTTGGCAATGTTAATATCTATACCAGCAAGCTGCAGATCTGTACAAAATGTATGGCGAAATAAATAAGGAACCAAATCATCAGCAACAGGAAAAGGCTCTATCAGTCTATTTCTAAACATCTTGCATCCCATAGAGATATTTAATTCTCTTTTAAAACTATTCCACCAACGTTTTCTAGATTGCTCATTTAACTTGGTACCATGTTTAGTGGTGAATAGATAATCGAATGGACCTACATTCTTAAACTCTAACGCGAGATTGTGGGGTATAGGCACATATCTGTCAGCTGATGCAGTTTTAGTTCCTCTAATGTGCATAATATCGTTTTTGGGGTCTATATCCATGCCTTGCAAGTTATCGGTTTCACCTGGTCTACATCCGCAGTAAAGCATAATCTTAATCCATTTTCCAGCGTAATGAGTTTCACACAACTTTAAAATATAAGTGCGTTCCTTCACAGTCAAAGGCCTACGTTTATTGTTATACGTGGAGGGCATGGATAGTTTGTTTGCTGGGTTAACATTTAATAAGTGGTTATCTACAGCACACTCAAAAACTTGTTTCATAGTCATCCGTAATTTTTTTACGTGAGCCAAACTTTGATTTGCGTGTCTATTCAAAATCTCTTGTAAATGGATTGGTTTAACATTTTTTAATGGCATAGATAAATCAATTAGTTTTATCATATAGCAATAATCTTTGTAAGTCCTTTCGGAAACGGAAGGCTCTTTATATTTTTCAAGCCATTCCTGGAACCAAATGTCACATCGCATAGAACTAGAGATTATAATACCATCTTCCAGATCTCTTTTTTTCAAAGTGGCTTTTTCTATTGCTTCTTTTTCAGTGCGACCTTTAACAAAATATCTTTTACCTTACAGGGTAAGTCCTCATAAACAATAATAATATCCATAATTAACCTCGCTTTATATTAATAAGGGTAACGATTGCTTGTAGTTCTTCTGGCGATACATCTTTGGCTGCATCAAACAAAACTCTCAAACCAGGGTTATCCTTTAACTGGTTAGCCATTTCCATAACAGTAGGGTCTATGTAGTAATCTGTTGTTCTTTCTTCTAATAAATCGCTCTTATTAATTCCAAGATAATCTGCCAGTAGTTGCACCTTGCTCATTCTAGGCAATGCTTTTCCATTACACCAGTATGAAACAGTGGAAGAACCCAAATTTAAATCGTGCATTAAGTCGTTTTGTGTTTTATCATTTTTCTTCATATAGAAGTTTAAGTTTTCGGAAAATATCTTTTTATATTTAGTATCTGTCATTTTGTTTACCACCTTTCTTTAAGTGTTTGTACGGTGGATTGTATCACTATAAATGAGAATAAGCAACAGTAATTTTAAAAAAATCTCAATTAAGTTGTTGATATCTCAGTTAAATTGAGATACAATTAGTTTGTAAATAAATAGAGTTAGGGGGGTGCAATATGGGAAAAACAATTCAAATCACATTAGCTTCTGCAAGAGTTAATGCAGGGCTAACACAGAGTGAAGTTGCCAAAAAAATAGGCGTTACAGCCAGAACAATCTGGGAATGGGAAAACGAGAAATCTGAACCAAGAATTTCACAGGCTTATATGTTATCTGAGTGTTATAATATGCCATTAGACAATATTTTTTTTGGCAACAAGTCTCAATAATATTGAGATAGAGAAAAGACTATGAGCAAACAAATCGAGAAAGGAGGTACAAATTTTTTAAAATAAAATGTCACGAATTATGACTAAACTATATTGAACGATTTTTGATGGAGGAAATAATGTTGGAGAAAAAAATGATTTCAAATATAAAAGAGCAGAAGAAAAATAACTGGGATTGAGTTAATTAAGATAAGTAATGCTTTAGATATTAAGGTGGAGGATTTAGTCAAATAAAAAAGCAGGTTGCTGTGTATGAGCAAACTGCAATTTCTCAAATTTATTTACCCGAACATTTTTGCAATCATATACACCATACACGTTTAGTTTTTACCGAGGAACGTCCAAAAGGCTTTCTCGTACACTGTATGGTCCAACCTACAGTTGTTACCTGGCCTGTCCAGTATGAGTTGGCAGTTATATGTATGATACGCACCATACACCTACGTTTCTATGAAAATGTGCTTCACTTCGGCAGTTATGATTCTGCCGTATAGCCTCAAGCATCGACAACGATAGTTTCGGGAACTGGCAAAAACAAAAAGTTTGACATAAAAGCCACCACCTTAAATAAATTTGCCTTATAGGCTTAAAAAAATTATATACGAATAGGTGTAGATAATCAACATTATAAAAAAGAACGGCATTGAACAATTTTTGAAATAAAAGGAAGTGAGATTATGTACAAATCAGATATAGAAAAAGAACTAAAGAAGTTTATTGGCGCCGCAATGATTACCAGCACAGAGCTTGCTAGGTTCATGGGCTACAAGAGAAGCGACAAAGTAACTAAATATTTAAATGGCCTAACTAGAGTAGGCAAAAAATACTATGTTTGCGAAGTGGCAGAATCACTTCACAACCACAGTTAATACTAGCAAAGCAAGGATGTATTAATTCGTACGACAATTAAAGGTCTTACTACTGCTAGATATTATAAATTAGGGCAAGGCTGACTCATTAAAAATGACTCCAAATTATTAAAATAAATTGAATTTAATTAAATAGCTAATATTTACAATTGGCCTAAAAAAAATAGCCTTGTCCTTGGCCAATTTTAAAAAAAGGAGAAAATAAAAAATGCGTGATTTAGGAATAACTATACTTTGGGGAGGCTTTTGGCTAGGAGTATGCTCAGTGCCATTTGTTGCTGCAAAAATAAGTAATGTTTTAGATAGAAAAAGAGGAATCAGATGACGAACTATATACTTACCTAAATAATCTTAAATAAGCTATAAGGGGAGAAAAATGAAAAGATTGAAGAGGAAAAGAGAAATCGTAATAAATAAAGAAAATAGAAATGAATTTTGTGCATATTGCGGACATAGATTTGTTCCTGGAGACTTAGCTGTATTGTGCGTGTTTGAAGAAACGGGAAAAGAGGATTATATAAGAATGCTCTGCAGCTCATGTAAAAGCAAAAGATATATCGCGGAAGAAGAAATTGTAACAATAGTAGAAAAGAAGGCTACCGCAGATCCAGTAGAAAGAAAAATGACGAAGCAAGAAGTCACCGAACTTATGAATAGCAAATCTAATATAAGCTTCTTGGAAGGGATATATTTAATTCCTTCAGGAACATCAGAAGATGTAAATTTTACTTTTGGAGAGGATGAAATAAAAGGCGATGTAAAGTTTATAAAAATAAGCAATGGGATAATTCAAAGTTTGGCAACAAAAGATATTAATGATGTTAAAAGTTGTTTTACTACATATATATAGTTAGAAAAAAGCCTGACTGATTAATTTCAGCCAGGCATAGCATTAGGCAAAAAAGCCAGGCGGGATGTGAGTTCCCTTTAATGCTTGATTAGTGTATTAAAGTTATAACCAATAGATATATATTAGAGGATAATATGAAAACAGTAAGAGAGATATGCGTGACAAAAAAAGTGATAGATGTTGTGGTGAAGGGCTCATCAGGAAACCATAAAGATAAAAGAGCAAAAAGAACAAACATCACAGCAGAAAAAGTTGCGAAAAATAATGAGAGGCTTAGTTGGAGAAAGTTAAATAATATCCTTAATGCAAATTGTGATAAATCTTGGTGGCATATGACAATGACTCATAGAGTAGCACCAAATGAAAAGGGTGCGGAAAGAGAACTAAAAAATTGCTTTAGAAGAATATCTAGAGAACTGAAAAAAAGTGGAAAAGAATTCAAGTGGATTGTAGTTACTGAATATGAGAACGCTAGAATTCATCATCACGTAATTACAAATGCAGATTTAGATATAGTAAGAGATAAGTGGAAGAGTGGAATAGTATTGGCTAGACCTCTTGATGATGGGCCAAATTATATAAGACTTGCTGTATACCTAATCAAAGAGACTAGAAAAACATTTAGAAATAAAAATGTGAACAAAATGAGATATAGCCATTCGAGAAATTTAATAATACCAGAGGTGAAAGTTGAGACTGTATCATCAAGACTTTTGTTTAGTGAACCTAAAGCGTGGAAGGGATATTTTATAGATAAAGAGACAGTGAGGAGATATGTGCATCCAATTACTGGGCTAGAACATCTCGAATACACAATGATCTCACTAGATGAAAATCCAAGAGTGAAAAAATATTACAATGGAAAAAAGAAAAAACGTGAAAACTTTAAAAAATATATTAATTCAGTAGAAGAACAATTAAGCCTATTAGATGGGCTTGCTTAAAATACCAAAAAGGAGGTGTCGCAATGACGAAGAAAGAACTGAATCAAGTCTATTATCTAAACAAAGAGATTGAAATGTGGAAACAACAATTGGCCAAGATAAATCTTGGTATACCGAATCTAAAAGTTGACGGTATGCCTAGATCACAAAGGTCTCCTGATGAAACGGGAGACAATATTGTAAATGCAGCAGATATTGAAAGCAGGATCAATAGTTTGCTTGAAGAACTATTAATAAAACAAAAGT
The DNA here is from genome assembly GCA_036646055.1 of Anaerovoracaceae bacterium. Classification (GTDB taxonomy): domain Bacteria; phylum Bacillota; class Clostridia; order Peptostreptococcales; family Anaerovoracaceae; genus JAVWMQ01. The sequence continues at coordinate 50,630 of JAVXMY010000006.1, forward strand.
GCTTAATTGACTTCATATCATCAATTGACGATTCAGTGTTAAGGCAGATTCTAAATTACAGATGTTTACAGCTGAAGCCATGGAATGATGTGGCAGATTTAATTGGCGGATGTAATACTTCTGATAGTGTGCGCCAAATGTTTCATCGCAATTTTAATTAAGTTGTCACAAATGTCACAAGGGACTGTGGTATAGTGTAAGTAGAAAAAAACGAACACATCACAGAGAAAAGTGATGTGTTTTTTTATAAGTGAAAAGAGGGCATTATGAGATTTGAAATAGTAGAAGAACTAGGGATTGTTGGTAGAGATGAAAAAGGAAACACTAAAAGACTTGTTTTGGCCAAGTGGTACGATAAACCACCTGTCTATGAAGTGAGGTCCTTTAGCAGTGACGGTACACCTCTAAAAAGAGCTGGACTATCACCAGAAGAATTTGAGAATTTAAAAGACCTTATAGTCTAATATATAAGTCTATGAATAGATAAGACTATAGAGTGAGAACAATGGAAATCACTCTATAGTCTAGAGAGAGTCGTAAAAAGAAATGAGCAATAATTTATGGAAAAAAAACATAAAGCCATACCTAAAAGAAATTGAAAGATGGATAGCATCAGGGATGGTGCCAAAAGAAGTATCAACAAAACTAAATGTTAGTTATTCAACGTTTATGAGGTGTGCAAAGAAACATCCTGAGCTAAAAGATGCTATAAAAAACGGAGAGAATCAAAAGGCTAGAACCATAGAAAAGGCTTTGGACAGCGCAGGAACTTCAATAAAAAAAACACCCCCTCCCCCTATGACAACTCACGTGAAAGAAAAGGGGAAAAGACTTGACCAAAATGGACCACATAGAAAAGCATTTGAACGAAACAAGAAGCGAATATATGCCACGCAAAATGTATGTGGGATATGCGGTAGGCCTGTAGATAAATCACTGAAATATCCTGATCCATTATCACCTTGCATTGACCATATAATTCCTATTGCAAAAGGCGGTCATCCAAGTGATATCAGTAACTTGCAGCTTACTCATTGGACGTGCAACAGACAGAAGTCTGACAAGATTTTAAATTCAACATCAGAAAAAAATAATAATCAAATTATTATAAGTAATCGAATATTACCACAGTCCATTGATTGGACAAAATATAAAGCTAAAAAGTAAAAAGAAAAGAGGGGGCATACCTCCCCCACCCCTAGTGCATCGGAACTTCAAGCCGTCACTACGTATTTTTTCTCATGAAGAGTTGAAGAGGAGTAAAAAAATGGCAACAAATAACAAAGGTCCTGCTAATTTAAAGCGAAAATTAGAAGAAAAAAAGGCACGAGCTATACTTAGGTATAAATACTATGAAATGAAAGAGCGGAATATTGACAGAGGGATAGTGATACCTCCTGAGCTGAAAGAACTTTACAGAAGTACTTTAGGCTGGTGTACCAAGTCAGTAGATGTAATGGCGGATAGATTAATATTTAGAGAATTTGAAGAGGACAACTTCGAAATGAATGAAATATTCAATATGAATAACCCTGATACTCTATTTGACAGTGCCATTTTGTCAGCACTAATCAGTTCTTGTTGTTTTATATATATATCACCAGATAAAGACGGCTATCCAAGGCTGCAGGTCATTGATGGGGCTAATGCTACAGGGGTTATAGACCCAATTACAGGTCTTATGACAGAAGGATATGCGGTGTTGGAGAAAGATGCAAACGGAACATCAATTCAAGAAGCATATTTCACTACAGAATCCACATATTACTACCAAAAAGGTAAGGCCTATTTGGTAACTAAAAACCCGGCACCATACGCATTATTAGTGCCTATTATATACAGACCTGATGCAGTAAGACCATTTGGGAGATCTAGAATTAGTAGAGCTGCAATGTATTTCCAAAAATACGCCAAAAGAACACTAGAGAGATCAGATGTATCTGCAGAATTCTATTCGTTTCCCCAAAAATACGTAGTAGGTACGAATCCTGACAATGATCCAATGGACAAGTGGAAAGCAACGATTTCAACAATGTTGGAATTCACATCAGATGAAGAGGGCAACAAACCTTCACTAGGTCAGTTTACACAGCAAGCAATGACACCTTTTATTGAACAACTAAGAACAGCTGCAGCAGGATTTGCTGGAGAAACAGGGCTAACACTAGATGATCTAGGATTCATATCGGATAATCCATCAAGCGCAGAAGCAATTAAAGCATCTCATGAAACATTAAGAGCAGCAGCAAGAAAGGCACAGAGAACCTTTGGCGCGGGATTCCTTAATGTTGGATATCTTGCAGCTTGTTTAAGAGATAACTTCCCATACGAACGAAGACAAGTTTATTTAACTAAGCCAAAATGGGAACCAGTATTTGAACCTGATGCGGCAACTTTATCAAGTATAGGAGATGGTGCTATAAAAATAAACCAAACTGTGCCAGGATATTTCGATAGTAAAACATTAAGAGAACTAACGGGAATTAAGGGATCTAGTTCAGAAATTAAAATTAATAGTACAACACTCAAAGAAGAACCTAAGCTTGTTGAATCTACAAATACAACAGAGGCAAGGCAAATTCTAAATGGTGAATTATAATGGCAAAGAAAGATATAGATATTGTTCCTGAACTTTTAGAAAAAATAAAGTTAGAATTTGAAGAGGCAATAGCGAAAGATAAGCATCTTAAAGAAATACTAAATTATATATCTTCAGGTAAAGGAGAGTATGAAGTAGCAGATGGAATAGCGATTGAATTCGGGGAAAAATTAAGAGATGTTTTTAAGCAAAACATAACTAAAGAAATATTGCCTGATGGAAAGATGTACTATAACATTGCAGAGCGCATTTTAAGGCCTACCTTAACAAATAACTATGACTTGATATCAAAGGCCGCAGAGGAACTCCAAACTAACTTAAATAAGAGTGTGGGGATAGGGATTAAAGGCATTAAGCCTGAATTAAATAAAGATAAGATAGAGGGTCTCATCAATAAGGTTTGTTGGTATGATGATTATGATAAAGCTGCTTGGGTTCTAGATGAACCAATAGTAAACTTTAGCCAAAGTATAGTTGATGATGCAGTAAGAACAAATGCTGAATTTCATGCAAAGTCAGGAATAAGGGCAACGGTAGAAAGAATTGCGACTGGAAAGCCATGTGAATATTGCTCAAAACTAGAAGGCAGATATACATACCCTGATGTACCTGAAGACGTGTATAGAAGACACAGGAGTTGCAAATGCATAGTCAGTTATATGCCAGGAGATGGTAGAAAACAAAATGTACATACTAAAAAGTGGACTGATCCAAAAGAAAGTGATAAGATAGAGCAAAGAAAAACTATAAGTACTAAAAGTGTAAAGAGTAAAGAAAAAGTTAAAAAAAATTTACAAGATATCGAACTTATAGAGAATAATAAGAAAAGTGTAGAAAAGGATTTATATAAGCAAAAGACAAAATCAATCGAAAAGTCAATAGAGAATATTACTAAAAAGATGGTAGAACATAAAAAATATATAGATAACCCTAAATTGAAAGATAAGTATTTTGAAAGCAAGGATATTAGATATCAAGAAGGTCTAAAGAGGCATTGGAAACATGAGGTTATTAAATTTGAAGAAGCTATAGAACGTAGGAAGAAAGAGTTATATAGGAGAAGTGAAGATGAAAAAAACAATTAGTGATGATGCAATAAAATATATAGTTGGAAGAATATTAGAAAAAGCAGAAGATGCTGTAAAGGAAAGTGAAAAAAATCTTTCTGATCAGTTTAATTCTGGAAGAAGATTAGGATACTACGAAGTTCTAGACGTATTGAAATCTGAACTAGATATTCAAGAGTTTGATTTGAAATCAATGGGTATAGATATTGATTTGGAGAAAATAATATAAATACAGTTTGATTAACCACCTTAACTAGGTGGTTTTTTAGTACATAGGAGAAGATATGAAAATTAGGACTAGATGAGGTTGAAACAAAGGTTAAAGTTGAAAATAATTTGAAACAACTTGAAAAAACAAAGAAAGAAGATATAATAAAAACAAATCACTTAAAAGAAAGAATGGATCAGAGAAAGATTAAAGTAAAAGAAATAGATGAGGCCTTAAAGAATCCATTACACATTGATGAAATAAAAATAGATGATTTTGGGCGAAAAAGTCAGAAACACATAGGTGAAGAAGTTACTGTTATAAAAACCCTGATACTGGAGCAACAATAACATCATGGAGAACGGGTACTAAAACAAAGAATAAATATAGAAACGGTGGATGAAATGTTTAGTGAGAAGCAAATTAAATATATGAAAAATAACGGAATAGTAGTAGAGTTTATTAATCCTTCTGATGATGAATTATTCAAGATTGAAGAGGTAATATCAACAAGACTTCAGATTTATGGCTTTGATAAAAATTATGAGATAACAGAAGACGGACTAATATGTGAAGAAATATTAGACCTTCTAGCAATGTAATATATAAAAATTATTAACCACCTCAAGCAGGTGGTTTTTTAGTAGGAGAAGACATGAGTGAAAAAAGAATAGGCAATCAGTATCCCACTCAAAGTTATATACTCCCATACCAAAAAACAAATGTTGAAGAGGCTGTAGAACTTTACGAAAAATCAAAAAGAAAAGCGCAGCAGTGGCAAAAGATATTACTATCTCATATATTAGCCCTAAATGAAGATGGGTTGTGGGTTCATACTAAATTCGGATATTCTCTACCGAGAAGAAATGGTAAAAATGAAGTAGCGGTGGCGAGAGAGTTTTATGGACTAATAAAAGGCGAAAATATCTTGCATACAGCCCACAGAACAACCAAGGCAAAACATTTTCATAGGATCCACAAACAAAACCCAATTCTTGACGGATAAGACGGGTAATCGTAGATTCTACCCAGTAAAAGTCAATTGCAGCGGATATGATTTATTTAATCACGAGGCGGAAATCAAAGAGGATATCAAGCAATGCTGGGCAGAGGCACTTGCTAAAAAAGGTACGGATTTTATGCAGCCATTTGCGAAATACGAATTGATAAAGGAAATAAGAGAAGCGCAGACGGATGCTATGGAAGATGATTTTAGAGTAGGGTTGATAGACGAATATCTAAGGGGTGTTGATGAAGTATGTATTCCCGAAATATGGACACGTGCATTAAAGAATGAATTTAGAAAACCTACTAAAAAAGACTCTAACGAGACAAGTCTTATATTGAGTGGATTTGAAAGTTGGGAAAGACAACCTAAGGTGAAACGAATTAAGCAATATGGCCCTCAAGCTTGGTGGAAACGAATTAAATATACAACGGATGTCCCTGAAGGATTTGAAGAAGAATTTAATGATTTTGAGAGTTTTGACGAATAGCCATATTAGATATTTACAAGTAATTGCAACGTTTTAATCAATTATGAAAAAGATGTTTACACTTGTTTACAAGATGTTTACATCTAAAAAGTGTTGAAAATTCAATATATGCAAGACTTTCTTTATAAAATGTAAATATGTAAACAATATTTAAAAGTTTAAAAAGTAGAGCAAAAGTTATACATTTAGACGCAAAAAGCATTATATAGGGAAAGATGTTTACAAACATAGGTAAAAAAGTTCAATTATTGTTGAAAATATAACATTGCTTCGCTGTAAACATATATGTAAATAAAGTAACCAATACACCAAAAGGAGCAATATGAGAGTAAAAAGAGCTAAGGATCTAATCGAATCGAGAGGTCTAGTGAAGCATACATTAGGGAGCGAAACGAATTACTATCATTTGACTGCGATTATATTAAGGACGTCGAATGAAGAATGGTATTGGCAAGCTGAATTAATGGTACCAGGAAGACATGAGGTAAGGATTGTCGGACTGGACGAAGTGGAGGAATAAGAATGAATTATATTGAACAATTTTTAAAAGAAAACAACCTAAAAATAGGGCAGAAATTTAAACCAAAAAAAAGTAATGTTGAAGTTTGGTTTGATGATGAATATGAAATGCAGGGGGCAAGTCCGAACTGCGCAATACAATTTTTGACCGAGATTATGACGGGCAAGTTTGAGTTTGCAGAAGAACTACCGAAAAGATGGAGAGCAGGAATAAGAGGAGGTTATTGGTTTACGTCAGATGAGGGTTATGTCCTTGATTCGACCGAACAAGAGGATAGAATAGATGAATTTAGATGGGCCACAGGAAATTACTTTGAAACAGAAGAACAAGCCGAAGAATACAGGAAGAAACTGCTCATTAAACAAAAATATGCAGATATGAGCGATGTTACGGAAGAACAGAGAATGGATAAAGAATTCAGAAAATACTGTGCATACTATGGTTTGACAGAAAAAAAGTTGATGTTACCTGGTATACAAGTGCAGTTTTTGGAATTCCTTGTTTTTCAACAGAAGAAAAGTGTTGGAAGGCAATAAACGAGATAGGTGAAGAAGATTTTAAGAAATATGTGCTGGAGATATAGAAATGCAAACATTAAAAAGAAAAGGGAGAGCAAATTCTAGTTGATTATTGTTGAAAATACGTACATATATAAGGAGAAATGATGAAAAAAGAAATAATTAAGCATAATTGCCACCATTTCAATAGGTGCAGACATTGTGGAAAAGAATTGAAAACAGGGGATAAAATAATAATTATTAGACACGATTTAGGCATCAAAGCATATTGTGAAATCTGCGGAAGTAGGATTGATGATGAGAGAAAATAAAGGTAAATATATAAATACAGACAAATTAAAAATATCTATGGGAAAGGCTAAATGTATCGGTCAGTGTCCCGATTATGTTGAAGGGTGGTTCGCAGCAATCAATCATATAATTAAAATCAAAGACTTTGACGGCAAGACAGGTACTATTAAGGTGTATGGTAAACTTAAAACTGATGACATTGTAATTTTGACTCGCAATAATGGCGGGACAGAATATTACATTACAGATAAGATAGGAAGGTGATTATATGTTACCTGATTTTTTCAATTTAAACGATTTTGCGGATGGAACCATCGAAGAAAATATCGGTCCATCTAAAACTTATGTAATTGAAGATAATAAAATAATTGGAATTATAGACGGACTGGACGCTTTAAAAAAGTCTGTCTTTTTTATGCTCAGCACCGAAAGAGATGAGGGTAAAGGAAACCTTATCACAAGAAATGCTTGCGTGAATTACTTAAAAGGATATCCAATAGATGTATTTTGCGATCCAGCATCAGCTGCTCTTAAAGAAGAAATTAAATGGGTAAACAGTAGGGGTATTAAGACCAAAAGACAAAGAGATGGCCAAGACTACCATGGATTTATCAGACAAACAAATTGCCCTGCAGGTATTATAGAAACAGCCTTTGTAGACAACAAAAATGATGCTAAATTTATCGACACAGCGACAGATTTAAAATTAATTAGTTTTGCAGTAGCGAGAGCTGTACTCAAAACTTACGGAATTAAAAACAATGGCTACAAAAATGATAAGGATAATGTATATTATATTGCTTTAAAAGATATAAAAATATATGAAAAGCCAGATACTAACTCTAAAAATGTAGCAACTTTTAAAAAGGGAGTAATTGTAAAAGTAGACCCAGAAGACAGCAAAACGGTAGATAAGGGCGAGTGGAAACAATACTGGAGAAAAATCGGTGAAGGCAGATGGATCTGCGTAAAAGGCAAAGCTAGATATGCGGGCCATTTAGGATAAGGAGAAAAAAATGAATAACGTAATTAATGGATATAACATAGCTGTAGGAGGAGCAGTTACTCTTTTAACAGCATTACTGGGTGACTACTGGTTTTTATTCGTAGCCTTTCTATTGTTTAATTCGTTTGATTATATAACTGGTTGGTACAAAGCAAGAAAACTTAAAAAAGAATCTAGTGTAATAGGGCTGAAAGGAGTAATTAAAAAACTTATGTACTGGCTAATTATAGCCACTGCGTTTTTAACGGCCAATGTATTTATTATTTTAGGTACTAAAATAGGAATCGATGTAGGATTTACAACTCTTATCGGATAGTTCGTGCTTGCAAGTTTAACCGTAAATGAAATTAGATCTATTTTAGAAAATTTAGTAGAAGCGGATATACAGGTGCCAGGATTTTTGATAAAAGGATTGGCTGTAGCAGATAAATTAATTGATGTGGCTGCAGGAGATAAAGATGAAACAAAAGAATAATATATAGAGAGATTAGAGGGTAATGCACTCATGGGCGAGCAATACCCTCTTTTTTTATTGCAAAAAATAAAAAAGAATTTTTTAAAAGGGGTTGACTTTTGGATATCCATAAGTTATAATATAGTTACAGTTAAGGAAGAACTTAACAAGTAGGACAGGCAAGAGTCAGAAAGGAGATACAATGGAAAACGGAATGACAAACGAACAATTCAACACAGTATTAAAAATGATAGTAGAAATCATTAAAACTAGCGAAGACAAAGAAGATGCAGTTAAAAAAATAGAAGCTCTGATGAAATAATCAGAACTCCTAAAAAAACATTTTATCGGGTGGTACTTGCCACCACTCGATATCTAATATGAATATATCATACTAGATTAATTAAGGCAAGAAAAAAGAGGTGTCCTTATGGAAAATAAAAAGATGGGAAGACCAACAGAGGCCCCAAGAACAAATAACTACAGAATTAGAATGACAGATCAGGAACTGGAGATGCTAGAGGCTTGTTGTACCGTACTGGGAAAAACAAAAGCTGATATTATTCGAACAGGAATTGAAAGAATTTATAGTGAGTTGAAAAAATAGAATACATAAGTTGAATTGTAAAGAAAAGTATCTGCTTTGGCAGATACTTTTTGTTATTGTGAATAAAAGATATCAAAATCAATTGAAAGTAATTATAGTTTCCTACACTTCCATACACTTCCGTACGGTTCTGTATGTTTCCGTATGTTATCATCTTTTATTGTTATAATCGTATTAATATCTAATTGGTATGTTAGAATACAGGATAGGAATTTCACCAAAAGTAATTTTCCACTTTTTTATTGAAATCAAAAAAGTGGGTCACACTTTGGGTAACAGTAAATAGGGTAAAATAGGGTGAAATGAGGGTATAAAATTACAGTTAATGTAAAATTCAAGGCATTAAAAAAGCACTGAAACCGTTGAAATTTCAGTGCTTTACAATTGGTGCGCCATTAGGGATTCGAACCCCAGACCTTCGCATTCGTAGTGCGCTACTCTATCCAGCTGAGCTAATAGCGCCAATAAGTTGCAATTAAACAATGCAACGTAAATTATTATACACTATAGATTAATACTTTGTCAAAGAAAATTATATTGACTTTTTTTAAGAATAATATTATGTTATTAAATATAAAAGGAGGGGTTAAATGAATATTAAGAAGAAACTATTAGCTATTTTCTTGTCATTGACTATTATTGTAGCCACATTTCCTAATGTGGCAATTGCAGGGGATGAAACAAGGATAAAAGGTTTAAGAGAATCTTTTAATGCAAAATCAACAACAAGAATTGTAGATGAAATCAAGGTTTATCCGGCAGATAATAGAGAGGTTATGTTACAACTATTAAATGGAGAAACAAATGTATTTGAAACTGTTAAAACATTTCATATTGGGGACAATGGAATAGCAAGAGTGGAATATCCAGATCAAAGAAAAAGTAAAACCTATACTACATGGAGAATCTATATTCCAGAAAATAATGGAGCTAGTGAATATACAAGTGAAGACATTACAATAACAACAAAAAACATTGCAGATCAAAAACTTAATTCGAAAGCAGCATGTATTTATTCTGTAGATAGAGATGTGGTAATATACGATGAAAACATGAACTCAAAACGCAAACAGGCTAGTACCACTAAGCTAATGACAGCATTATTAACTTTTGAAGGAACAAATTTAAATAGTAAATCAAAAGTATCTAACTATGCAGCGAGAACACCTTGGGGTATTGTTCATGTGCGCCCAGGGGATATGTATTATACAAGACATTTATTAAATGCACTGTTAGTTGCCTCATCTAATGAATCAGCTAATGTTTTAGCAGAAAAAAATGCTGGTACGGTTTCAGCTTTTGTTGGGAAAATGAACCGTAAATGTGATATACTATCCTTAAATAATACCCAGTATAAAAACACCCACGGACTTGATGCAAAAGGCCATTATACAACTGCATATGACTTGGCTAGATTAACAAAGGAATTAATTAAGTATCCTGAATTTCTTGGAATAATTAAGAAAAAGAAATATACATTGAAAAGTGTTAAGTATAAGAAGAAAGTTACATTAGAAGCAACAAATGAACTTATTGGATATAGTGAATTCTTCCTTGGTGGTAAAACTGGATATGATTGTGGCGCAGGGTATTGTTTCTCGGGTATCTATAAGTATAAAGGTGAAACATTTATCGCAACAACATTAGGTGCAACATCTAATGATGAAAGATTTAATGATTCCAAAAGACTTTATAGATACATAAAGGCCTACGGAGCGTAAAAGGAGAATCATATGGAGAAAATTAAAGTAATTGGGATTTGCGGAAGTCCAAGAAAAGGTAAGCATACTGAAACCTTAATGGAACACATTTTTGAAGGTTGCAAAGCTGAAGGCGCAGAAGTTGAAATGATAACAATACATGACAAAGACCTTAAGCCATGTACAGGATGTCTATCATGTCAAAAAGGTGGAACATGTCCAGTTAAGGACGATATAACAAAAATCTTCGAAAAAATCAAAGAAGCTGATGGAATAGTTATGGGATCTCCAGTTTTCTTCTGTGATGTAACGGCACAAATGAAAATGATATTAGATAGAAGTTTTGCGTACTGGCCAATTAACGGAAACAAAGTTGGCGCAATTGCAACTGTAGCTGGTAGCGTTGGATGTTCTGGAGTAATAGATACTTTCAATAGATTCTTTACAATGCATGGAATTTCTTCAGCTGGGTTTGTCGGTTTATATGGAAAAACCGGCGATAAAATAAAGGCTCAAGACACAGCATATAAGATTGGACAAAAAATAGTTAAACAGGCAAGAATTCAAAAGGGTACAACAAATGGTGCATATGATGCTGCTACTCATGTAGTTTATGGAACACATACATTTTAAAAAAACTGGTAAAACCCCAACAAGGTATTGCACAATATGTAAGGGCAGTGTATAATTAATTAAGAAATAAACACGAACTAGGAGGAGAGCATTATGGTTAAACTATTAGTAGGAAGAAAAGGCAGTGGCAAAACTAAACAAATGATCGATTTGGCAAATGATAAAGTTGCAAATGGAAATGGTAGTACTATTTTTATTAACAAGAATCACAGATTAACATTTGATTTAAAGCATGACATTCGTGTGATATGTATGGAGGACTATCCACATATAACTAATATTGATGAGTATATCGGATTTATATATGGAATCATCAGTTCAAATCACGACATCGAATCAATATTTATTGATGGAATTTTAAAACATGCAGATGTTTCATTAGGTAATTTACCAGAATTCGTTGAAAGAATTAAGAAAATGTCTGAAATTTTCGAAATAGAATTTATTGTAAGTCTAAGTGCTGAGAAGGAAGAAATGATTGGCGTAGATTTTTCAAACTGTGAAATTCTAAACTAAAAGAAATCAAAGAGATGGTACTGATGTACTATCTCTTTATTTTTATGACTAAAAATCGGAAGGATAATTATGGAAAGAAAAGTATATATTTATATAGTATTAGCAGCATTTTTGTTTGGCACTATGGAAGTGGCATTAAAAATTGGTGGAAGTGATTTAGATCCGCTGCAATTAACATTTGTAAGATTTTTAATTGGTGGATTTGTTATATTACCATTAGCATATAAAGAGGCGAAAACTAATAATATTAAATTGGATTTTCACCAATTTTGTTATTTGACAGCTCTTGGAATATTATGTATTCCTGTAAGTATGCTATTATTTCAATTTGGAATATTAAATTCAAATGCTTCTACAGCATCAGTTCTTATCTCAATAAATCCAATATTTACAATGATATTTGCACATTTTATGGTAAATGAAAAACTAACAAAGGGAAAGTTCATTTCAATGTGCGTAGGTTTTGCAGGAACTATTTTTATGATTAAACCATGGGATATGCAAGAAGGAAACACTGTAATTGGCATAATATATATGATTCTAGCAGCCCTAACATTTGGACTTTATACTGTTTTAGGCAAGAAAAGTGTTAAAAAAGTTGGTATAATGGTTCAAACTAGTGTTAGCTTTATAACAGGATCCTTCGTTTTACTAATAATTATGCTTTTTATGGGAAAACCCGTTTTTGCCGGTTTAGCAGAGCATATATGGCTAGTGGGTTATGTAGGTGTATTTGTGACAGGTATCGGTTATTGGGCATACTTTATTGCACTTAAGTATTCAGATGCTGGTACTGCATCAATTGCCTTCTTCATTAAACCTGCAATTGCGCCTGTAATGGCAGTTTTATTTATGCATGATATAATATTGTGGAATACTTATGTGGGAATTGGGTTAGTGCTTTTAGCATCCTTTATTAATATTAGAGAGGGTAAGAAGAAAAATGTTATCTCTGAACAAAATAAAAACAAAATTAAGGAATAGAAAAGTTGGAACAATTGATGAGTTTAAATACTTTGCTATTTTAATACCTATGTATCAAGACCATGACGGAATTAAATTGTTATTTGAACAACGATCAAGTTATATGAAGGTTCAACCTGGTGAAATATGTTTTCCTGGAGGTAAAGTTGAAGATGGGGAATCTACTAAAGAAGCTGCCTTAAGGGAAACATATGAGGAAATAGGTTTGGACAATATTGAAATAATAGGTCAAGGTGATGTATTAATAACAGGATATAAATACATGATATTCCCTTATGTTGGACTAATTTCAAAGGATTACAAAAATCAACTTAAGTTAAATAATGATGAAGTTGAAAGTGTTTTTGAAGTTCCCTTAGAATGGTTTATGAAGAATAAACCGGAAGACCATATGCTAGATATAGTTCAGCAACCTAGGGGAGACTTTCCATTTGAAAAAATCAAATTTGAAAAGGGATATAATTTCAGAAGAGGGAAGGATGATGTTCCTATATACATCTATGAAGATAAGGTTATATGGGGAATTACGGCACGAATTATTAAGAATTTTATTAAGTTGATTTCTCTATGAAAAATATAGTTATTATTGTATAATTAATAAAATAAAAAAGAAAGAAAGAATATACTTTTATAGTGGAGGAAGAAATGAAAAAAATAGTTTCATTAGTTATGATTTTGTGTATGGTATTTGCCTTGGCAAGTTGTGATGATAATACAAATGACGTAACAGAGGTTAAGCCAAAAGTTGTACTTTTGACAGGTGTTGCAGGTCTTGGCGATCAAAGCTTTAATGATGCAATTTGGTCTTCTATTGAAAAGGCTCAAGAAACATCTGAATTTGATACTTCTGTAATTGAACCTGAAAACAAAGATGAAATTGAAGATATAATCAAGGAAGCTGTAAGTGAAGATCCAGTTTTAATTGTTTGTGCAGGTCTTGAATATGAGAGAACATTAAAAAAAATTAGCAAAGATTATTTAGATTCTAAATTTTTATTAGTTGATGGAAGTTTAGATGGATTACCTAATGTTGTTAGTGCTAGTTTTTCAGAAGATCAAAGTGGATTTTTGGCAGGCGTAGCTGCAGCTATGAATAGCAAGAGTGGAGTTATTGGATATGTTGGAGGTGCAGAAATTAGACCAGTTAAGACATATTTAAATGGATATAGACAAGGGGCACAATTTATTAACAAGGATATTGAAATTAAGGTTTCATATATTGGAAACTTTACAGATGAATCAAAAGGATATGCTATTGCTAAAGAAATGGCAAATGCTGGAGCAGATGTTTTGTTCCACGGTGCAGGATTAGGCGGAATAGGGGTAATTAACCTTGCTAAAGATAAGAATATTTGGGCTATTGGAGCAGACATGGATCAGTCAAAATTAGCATCCAAAAATGTTCTTTGCTCAGCAGTTAAAGAATTTGATAATATTTTGAAGGATTCTATTGAAGGTGCTTTGGAGGATGAATTATCTTTTGAACATATTTATGGAGAAATAAAGAATCAAGGTGTTGGAATTAGCGATAATGCTGGAAATTTAAATAAAGAAACTAAAGATAAAATATCTGAACTTATCAAGAATGATGATGTGGCTATCTTAGGTGTAGAGGAATAATAAATAATGAGTTTTTTACCAATTAGTAAAAATGAAATGACTGAAAGAGGATGGGACCAGGTTGACTTTGTATTAGTAACAGGTGATGCGTATGTAGACCATCCTTCTTTTGGTACTGCTATTATTAGTAGGCTTTTGGAGAGATATGGATATAAGGTGGCAGTTTTAGCTCAACCGGACTGGAAATCTGCAGAAGATTTTAAAAGGTTTGGGAGGCCAAGATTAGGATTTTTAATTAATTCTGGAAATGTTGATTCAATGGTTAATCATTTTTCAGTGTTTAAACATAGAAGGAAGACTGATCAGTATTCTCCTGGTGGAATTTCAGGTAAACGTCCAGATAGGGCTGTAATAGTTTATGCCAATAGAGCTAGAGAAGCATACAAAGAAGTACCTGTAATTATTGGTGGACTTGAAGCAAGTTTGAGGAGACTTGGCCATTATGATTATTGGGACGACAAAATTAGGCGTTCTATTCTCTTAGATAGTAAGGCTGATATTTTAATATATGGAATGGGAGAAAAGGCAATTATTGAAATTGCAGAAGCTCTTGACTCGGGTATTGAAGCTAAATATATCGGTTGGATTAGAGGCACTTGTGTTAAGGAGCATTACATAGATGATGAGGTTTTGGAATTACCTAGTTTTGAAACTATATCTAAGGACAAAGAAGAATATTGTAAGAGTTTTTTAATTCAATACAGGAATAATGACAGTATAACTGCAAAAAAAATTGCAGAGAAATACCATGATAACCTTTATGTTATTCAAAATCCACCACAACCACCACTTGAGAGAGAAGAACTTGATGATATCTATAATTTAGAATATGAAAGAACTTATCATCCTGTTTATGAAGAACTTGGTGGTGTTCCTGCTATTAAAGAAGTAAAATTTAGCGTAATAAGTAATAGGGGATGTTTTGGTGGATGCGCATTTTGTGCAATTACATACCATCAGGGTAGACAAGTTAGAAGTAGAAGTCATGACTCTATTGTTAATGAAGTTAAAATTATAAAAGACATGGAGGATTTCAAAGGTTATATACATGATGTAGGCGGACCTACAGCTAATTTTAGAAATCCAGCATGTGACAAGCAACTGGAATATGGTGTTTGTAGTAATAAGGATTGCTTATATCCACATCCTTGCTCTCAAATGAATATTGATCATACTGATTATGTAGATTTATTAAAAAAAGTGAGAAGTGTTGATGGTATCAAGAAGGTGTTTATTAGATCAGGAATTAGATACGATTATGTAATGGCAGATAAGGATAAGACTTTTATTCATGAACTTTGTAGGAATCATATTAGTGGAACTCTTAAGGTTGCGCCAGAGCATATTGCGCCAAATGCTTTAAGCTGTATGAGAAAACCTGAAAAAAAGGTTTTTGATAAATTTTCTAAAGAATACAGAGAGATAAACGAAAATCTTGGATTGAAACAATATTTAATTCCATATTTAATTTCCTCTCATCCAGGTTCTACTTTGGATGATGCAATTGAACTTGCACTGTATTTGAAGAAGACAGGATTTGTGCCAGATCAAGTCCAGGATTTTTATCCTACACCTGGTACTCTTGCTACGTGTATGTATTACGCAGAAAAAGATCCATTTACTATGAAGGATATTTATGTAGCAAAGAATATGCAAGATAAAAAAATGCAACGAGCACTTATGCATTTTAATAAAAGAGAGAATAAATCTATGGTTATTAAGGCGTTAACTACTGCTGGCAAAAAGGAGTTAATTAATATTTTTTATCCAATGGGAAGGAAATAGATGTTAGATTTTAAGAAAATATTAGATAACAGCGAAAAAGAGTATAGAGGGAATTACCAAGTTAATTTTGATTTCTCTATGAAAATAAATGGGGATGACAATATTTTTGCTCTAGGAGACAATAACAGCTTTGGGCGATTTTTGCTAGATCACCAAGTATATAAAGAAAAGGTGCAACTTTTTTATGTTGATCCACCATTTTTTTCTAAGGCAAATTATGCAGCTAGTTTTTCTGTTGATGGTAAATCAGTTAAGTTTGCGGCCTACGATGATCGTTGGGATAGCAACATGGAAGAGTATTTGACAGTTTTGTGTACTCAGGTTCGATTGATGAAGGATCTGCTAAAAAAAGAGGGCTGTTTCTTTATTCATTTGGACTGGCATGTTGTGCATTATGTTAAGGTTCTTCTTGATGAGATTTTTGGGCAAGAGAATTTTAGAAATGAAATTATTTGGCAATATAAATCGGGAGGAGCTAGTAAAAAGACCTTTTCTAGGAAGCATGATACGATTTTGTTTTATAGCAAAAGTGATGAATATGTATTTAATGTGTGTAAGGAAAAGTCATATAATAGAGGGCTTAAGCCTTACAGATTTAAGGGCGTTGATGAGTTTGAGGACAATGTTGGTTGGTACACTTTGGTAAATCAAAAGGATGTTTGGTCAATTGATATGGTTGGTAGAACTTCTTCTGAGAGAACTGGTTATGCGACTCAAAAACCGGAAGAATTGGTTAAGAGGATTGTTTTGGCTGGTTCTAATGAGGGTGATATTTGTGCGGATTTCTTTAGTGGGTCTGGGACACTTGCTGCTGTGGCTGCTAAGAATAATCGGAAGTTTATTTGTTGTGATAGTGGGAGTATGGCCTTTAGTTCTCTTGTTTCTAGGGTTGATTTCAAAAGGGATCAACTTAAGGTTATTAGTAATAAGGAAGTTATTAATAGGTTGACGGTAAAAGGATTTGAGTTAAGTGTAACTTCTGCAAATGGGATAGCTACATTAACTATTAATAAATATGTGCCTTCGTCATGGGGTGAAAATATTGATGAAAAGGTTAAGGTGGCTTTGAATAATCAAGGTTTGGAGAAGCCATGGGAATTGATTAGTTACTTAGGAATTGATATTTTTACTGTTGACGATATGTTTGTTCCGACGTATAGTTATTGTAAATCAAAAAAAGAAATTAGTGGAGAATTGGTTTTTGATTTAAAAGATTCTACTAATTTTAGATTGTTGATAGTGGATATTTTAGGGAATATTTTTGAAGATAATATTGGAGTAAAAAATGGGAAGTTTGAAGAATAAAATCAATAAAAAATTGGTGAAGTCATTTTTAATTGATTGTATTATGCTGTTTATTGCATGTTCGGCAGGGGCCTTTAGTACAGTGGCGGTGATGATTCCAAATGGTCTGACTTCAGGCGGGTTAACTGGGATTGTTAGACTTTTGCAAAATGTTATACCGATTCAATTTTCTGTACTGTATTACTGTTCTTCATTTGCTATTGTAATGACGGTAATGCTAATTTTAGGATTTAAAGAGGCTCGGAAAATTCTACTGTTAACCTTTATGTACCCTGCGGTTATAGCTTTATTTGAAATTTTAAATATTGAGTTATTGCAAGAAAAAGATATTTTGTTAGCAGCGGTATTCTGTGGAATTTTCTCGGGTTTATGTGCAGGTATAGTATTTTTTAGAGGATATTGCTTTAGTGGTACTGATGCCATAGCTAAAATAATTCGTAGGAAGTTGTTACCGCATATGTCTCAAAGTAAAATTATGCTTTCAATAGACGCTGTTGTTATAGTATTGTCGGCTTGGATGTTTGGTAGAAATGTAGCTTTATATGCGCTTATTACCCAAGTTATAATTTCAAAGACAATAGATGCTGTAATGTTTGGCTTAGAGTCTAAGATTGTTCAAATGGAGATTATTACTAAGAATCAGAAGGATGATATAGCCCGCTATATTTTAGAGGATATTGGTAGAGGAGTTTCTAGTGAAAAAGTTACAGGAATGTACACTGGTGAGGTTTATGCTAAACTTAGAGTTATGTGTTCTCCACGAGAAAGTATGGTTATAAAAAAGTTCCTTCAAGATTTAGATGAAAGAGTTTTTGTTAGCGTTATTCAAGCAGACAATGTTTGGGGTAACGGCAAGGGATTTAAAAGTATTGAAGAAGAAGAAAGATAAAAAAACACGCCTAGGCGTGTTTCTTTTTTGTTGTGGTGAGGCACGAGAGAATCGAACTCTCACAAGCAGCGTCGGAAGCTACGACTCTATCCATTAAGCTAGTGCCCCTTAGAAAAATGCTATTGGGACAACGCATCCTAAAACAAGTAATCCACTTATTACTATAGCAATTATACGTTTTGTTTTATCCTTCATCATAGTAAAAGCCTCCTAAGCATTCTTTAAATAGTTTTCTATACAAGACATGGTTTCTTCACTGATTATATGTTCCATTTTGCAAGCATCAGTTAATGAGCATTCTTCAGAAACGCCAATTTTTATTAGAAAAGAACTAATTGTTTGATGGCGATAATAAATTGTTTTGGCAATATTAGATCCTATTGTTGTTAAAGTAATGTTGCCATGAGCGTCAACATTAATATAGCTATCACGCTTTAATATGCCAATTGCACGACTAACGCTAGGTTTGCTATAACCTAGTTCGTTTGCTATATCAATAGACCTTACGTTGCCTTTTTCTTCTTTTAGTATTAGTATAGTTTCTAAATACATCTCTCCAGATTCTTTTAGTGCCATGTTTTCCCCCTCTAAATAAGCAAGTTTTTCATAATGATTAATAATATCATAAGTAAAGAAGATAATCAAGAATGTATACTTGACATATGTCATTTAAAATGATAGCCTATTTGATGTATTAAAATCATAAAAGGAGAAAATAAATGAGTGAAAAAAGTGGAAGCTGCGAACATAACTGTTCAAGTTGTGGAGAAAACTGTAGCGAAAGAACGGCTGAGAGTTTTTTGAAGAAACCTCATGTTAAAAGTGATATAAAAAAAGTAATTGCTGTTGTAAGCGGTAAAGGCGGAGTAGGGAAGTCATTAGTTACTGGTCTATCCTCTGTTATTTCAAAGAGATGTGATTATAAAACAGCTATTTTAGATGCGGATATTACAGGTCCATCAATTCCAAAGATGTTTGGTATTGAAGGAAATGTACAAGGAACAGATGAAGGAATTGAACCTGCTGTAAGTGCAACAGGAATTAAAATTGTGTCAACTAATTTAATTCTTGAAAATCCAACAGATCCAGTAATTTGGAGAGGTCCAGTTATTGGTGGAGTTGTTGAGCAGTTTTGGACAGATGTTATGTGGGGCGATGTAGATTACATGTTTGTAGATATGCCACCTGGAACAGGTGATGTTCCATTAACAGTTTTTCAGTCCCTTCCAGTTGATGGAATTATTATCGTTTCTTCACCTCAAGATTTAGTTTCAATGATTGTTGAAAAAGCTGTAAACATGGCTAAGATGATGAATGTTCCAATCCTTGGAGTAGTTGAAAACATGAGCTATATTGCTTGTCCTGATTGTGGAAAAGAAATTAAAGTGTTTGGAGAGAGCAAGATTGATGAAATTGCTGCTGCCAACAATTTAGAAGTTTTAGGAAAACTTCCAATACAGCCAGAATTAGCAGCTTTGTGTGACAAGGGAGAAATCGAAAGGTTCGAAGGTCCATGGTTACAGAAAATTGCAGAAAAACTTATTGCTATTATGGATAAATAAATCATTTAAACCTAGTTCATTGAACTAGGTTTTTTGTTAAATTGTTGTATATTTTAACTCTATTGTGATATAATTTATTGGTATTGTTTAAATTTGAATAGATGGAGTGATAAATGTTTTACATTATATTATATTTAGGAATGTGTTTAATTGGATATTTATTAGGCACTAGATTAAAAAAGAAAAATATTAAAATAGGTTGGACAGGTAAAGTTCAAACTGCTATGCTTATAGTTTTGTTATTTACAATGGGTGCAAGACTAGGCGCAAATAAGGAGGTTATTCAATCATTAGGAAGTATTGGAGTAACCTCATTTATCCTTACTATTCTAATTTTTATTGGTAGTGTTGGGGCAGTTTATATTACTAGAAAACTTTTGAAGATTAATAGCAAGGGGGTGCGTACTGATGACTAAACTTGTAATATGTACAGTTTTAGCTGGTATGGCATCAGGGTATTTCTTTATGCCTGAATTGTTTATTAATATATCTGGTAATATTTTGGTTGTTGGCCTTTGTGTTTTATTGATTTTTGTAGGAATTGATATAGGATATCAAGGAACTGTAGTAGAAAATTTTAAAAAAGTTGGATGGAGAATAGTTTTAATTCCTATAGCGATAATGATAGGAACTTTTGCTGGTTCAATTGTTGGATCATTATTCTTACCAATTAGTATGAAAGAAAGTCTAGCTGTTGGAGCTGGATTTGGATGGTATTCTTTGGCGCCGGTTGTATTGGCCGAATACTCAGCGGAAATTAGTGCTATTTCATTTATGCATAATGTATTTAGAGAGGTCATAGGAATTATTCTTATTCCTATTGTTGCCAAGTATATAGGATATATCGAAACAACAAGCTTGCCTGGATCTGCGGCAATGGATGTTTGTTTGCCTATTGTTGAAAAATCAACAAATGCAGATATAGCTGTTTATTCATTTATATCTGGTGCGGCACTAAGTTTTGCTGTTCCTATATTAGTACCATTTATAATAGGACTATAATAAAAGACCTTTAGTTTGACTAAAGGTCTTTTTTGCTAGAAGTATCTAAATACTCCTTTAACTTTGCCTAGAATTTTAACATCATTTACTATGATTGGAGACATTGAACTATTTTCAGGCTGAAGTCTTATATGATCTTTTTCTTTATAAAAAGTTTTGACTGTAGCTTCAGTTTCAAAGTCTTCTAACATAGCAACGACAATTTCACCATTACGGGCTGTTTCTTGCTGTTCAACTAAAATATAGTCCCCGTCCATTATTCCTGCTTCAATCATACTTTCGCCATGGACTGTAAGCATAAAGTTATTGCTTTTGCCAATAAATCTTGCAGGAACAGGAAATGAATCTTCTACATTTTCTTCAGCCAATATTGGCGTGCCTGCTGCAATTCTGCCTACTACTGGAATTTCAACAACTTGTGTAGTGGAAGTTTCATTGTTTGTAGTTGGGGTGTCATTGTCTACAACCATTAATGCACGAGGCTTAGAAGGGTCTTTGCGAATAAAACCTTTAGTTACAAGTGTTTCAATATCTTTGTGTACAGTTGATGTTGATTTTATATTTAATGAATTACATATTTCTCTAACTGTAGGGGGATACCCTTTTTGTTTGATTTCACGTTTCATAAAATCAAGTATGTTCTTTTGTCTATCTTTTAAACTGTTCATTATTCCACCTCTCAAATAATTATAGTTTTATATTATAGTAATATTTTAGCATAAAATAATTAACAAGTAAACAAGTGTTCGTTAATTTGCGAAAAAAAGTATATGTTTTGTACTATTTTATGTGTTTCAAACTGTATAAATCATAGTATAATATAACTATATAAGAATAATTATTATTTGAGGAGGAAAGCAAAATGAAAAAGTTTTTAAGATGTGAACATTGTGGTAATATTGTTGGTATGATTCATGACTCAGGAGTTCCTGTAGTCTGTTGTGGAGAACCAATGAAAGAGTTAGTAGCTAATACAACAGATGCAGCTACAGAAAAACATGTTCCTGTAGTATCAGTTGACGGTAACAAAATTGTAGCTAAAGTTGGAGATGTTGAGCATCCTATGTTAGAAGAACATTTCATTCAGTGGATTTATTTAGAAACTGAAAACGGCGGACAGAGAAAGGCTCTAAAACCAGGTATGGTTCCAGAAGCTACATTTGTATTAGAAAATGATAAACCAGTTGCGGTATATGAATATTGTAACTTACACGGGTTGTGGAAGAAAGAATTATAATATTAAATAAAAAAATGATTGACATACGCATCTGTACATGGTATAGTTTTAAAGGTAATTAAGAAGAAGTTATCCGCTTCTCACCTATAAGCTTTAGCGAGTATGGTTGATATAGTTAATTAACACGACAGTGTTTGTTTAAGAGCGGATATATTATGTATATTCGTTCTTTTTTTTCGAAAATACATAGCACAAGTTTTGCTTTGGTAGGAGGTACAAAACAATTAGTAAAGATAATATGATCAACGAAGAAATTCGTGGAAAAGAATTTAGAATTATAAGTCCAGAGGGTGAACAGTTAGGGATTATGACTCGTGAAGAAGCATTAGCTTTAGCAGAGGAAAAAAATCTTGATTTAGTATGCATTTCACCTAATGCTAAACCACCGGTTTGCAAGGTTCTAGATTATGGTAAATATCGTTATGAACTTCAAAAGAGAGAAAAAGAAGCTAAGAAAAAGCAGAAGAATACTCAGATTAAAGAAATTAGACTTAGTACTTTTATCGAAGAACATGATATTCAAGTAAAGGCTAATACTGCTTCTAAATTCTTAAAAGATGGAGATAAAGTGAAGGTTAGTTTAAGATTCCGTGGCAGAGAAAGAGATTACACTGTAAAGGGATTTGAAGTAATGGAAAAATTCGCTGAAGCTTGCGCTGACATTGCTGACGTTGAGAAGAAAGCAAAATTTGAAGGCAGAAGTTTAACAATGTTTTTAGCACCTAAAGCAGAAAAATAATTTAACAGTATTACACAGGAGGAAATGTAAGATGGCAAAGAATAAAATGAAGTCTCACAGAGGCGCATGCAAAAGATTTAAGAAAACAGGATCTGGAAAAGTTAAGAGAAATAAGGCGTTCAAGGGTCATATTCTTACTAAGAAATCTGCAAAGAGAAAAAGAGGTTTAAGAAAAGCAACTACTCTTACAAGTGCAGATCTAAAGAGAATCAAGTCAGTATTAGGTAAATAGGAGGTAAGATAGAATGGCAAGAGTTAAAAAAGGTGTAAACGCACACAAGAGACATAAAAAAGTATTAAAATTAGCTAAAGGTTTTTACGGACAGAAGAGCAAAGTATTTAAGGCAGCTAACCCTGCAGTAATGAGATCACTTCGTTCAGCATATGTTGGTAGAAAAAACAAGAAGAGAGAATATAGAAAATTATGGATCGCTAGAATCAATGCTGCTGCTAGAATGAATGAACTTTCATACAGCCAGTTAATGCACGGTCTAAAAGTTGCAGGAATTGAAATTAACAGAAAGATGTTATCTGAAATGGCAATTTACGATGCTGTTGCTTTCACAAAACTTTGTGATGCTGCAAAAGCTGCTTTAAAATAAATAACGAAAAGTCCTATTTATAGGGCTTTTTTTTATATTAAAAGACTACTAGGATATAAGCGATGTGTCACTTATGTAAAAAGTAATTGAATATATTCGTTCATATGTTAAAATTATAAAAGGACATAAATTATTATAAAAGGAGAATAAAATGAAAAAAAGTAAAATTATTGTTTCTTTGGCTATGGCTTTGGTTGTTGTTTTCACATTAACATCATGTGGGGCACCATATAGTGGAATTAAAATTGAAGACTATGTTAAGGTAGCTGATTATAAAGGCCTTGAAAAGGAAAAGATTTCTGTGAAGGTAACTGATAAAGAGGTTACAGATGAGATTAATTCAAGATTAGAAGCAGTAACTAAAACTGTAAAGGTTACTAAAGGAACTGTAAAGGATAACGATGTAATTTTAATTGATTATGTTGGTACAATCGATGGAAAAGAGTTCAAGGGCGGCAGTGCTAATGATCATTCTTTGACTATTGGATCTGGTGAGTTTATTGATGGTTTTGAATCTGGTTTAGTTGGGGTTAAAGTTGGAACAAGCAAAACTCTAAAACTTAAGTTCCCTAAAAACTATAATTCTAAAGAACTTGCTGGTAAAGATGTTACTTTTAAAGTAAAGGTTAAGAGCAAAGACGTTCAGAAGAAACCTGAATTAAATGAAGATTTTATTAAGGAAAATAGCAAAAAGAGCAAAACTGTTGCTAAATACAAAGAAGAAGTAAAAGCTGATTTAGAAAAAAAGAAGACAGAAGAAGCAATTACTGGTCAGAAAACATCACTTTGGTCAACAGTCGTTGATAAGAGTGAAATGAAAAAGGATGACAAAGACAAAGATAAGTATCCAAAAGAAGAATTAGAAAGAGTTGAGAAACAAACACTTAAATTCTATGAAGACACAGCTAAGGGTAGTAATCTTGAATTAAAGGATTTCGTATCACAAAACTTCGGAATGGAAATGAAAGAATTTAATAAGCAAGTTTCAGAATATGCAAAAATAATCGTAAAAGAAGAAATGGTTCTTTACTACATTGCTGATAAAGAAGGAATTAAAGTTTCAGGAGATGAATACGATAAGTTTATTAAAACTGAATTAGCTAAGTATGGATATACTGAAGATACTTTTAAGCAGGCAAATAATGGTAAGACTTATGAAGAAGTAGCAGGTAAAGATGCTGTTAAGCAATCTGCACTAAAGCAAAAGGTTATGGACTTCGTATATGACAATGCTAAAACTAAATAAATAATAAATAGACGAGAGCAAGGGTGCAATGATATGCCTTTGCTCTCTTTATTTATAAAGTGTCATTTACTATTATTTTCTTTCAAATATCCACAAGATGTAGTAAAATATAATAAGAGTTTATAACGATAACATGGAGGAAATGTAGATGAAGTGTCCATTTTGTGATGATATTAATACTAAAGTAATTGATTCAAGGCCAACAGATGAAGGTTATTCAATTAGAAGAAGAAGAGAATGTGAAAAATGTGGTAGAAGATTTACTACATATGAAAAAATAGAAGAAATAATATTAATGGTTATAAAAAAAGATGGAAGCAGAGAAAGTTTTGACAGAAACAAAATTATGAATGGTATTGTTAAAGCTTGTGAAAAGCGTCCTGTTCCAGTTTCGGAAATGGAAAAAATTGTTGATGAAATCGAAAGAGGACTTAACAATATGATGGAAAAAGAGGTTAAGAGCACATTTATTGGCGAATTAATTATGGATAAATTAAAGGGTCTTGATGAAGTTGCATATGTTAGATTTGCATCTGTATATAGACAATTTACAGATATCAGTACTTTTGTGGCTGAAATTGAAAGCTTAATTGGGAGCAAAGGAAAGGTTAAATAAGCATGAAGAATATTAGAATTGCAATTGATGGTCCAGGCGGAGCGGGCAAAAGCACAATAGCTAAAATCGTTGCAAAGAAATTAAATATAGATTATATCGATACAGGTGCTATGTATAGAGCTGTTGGGCTAAAGGTAAGTACAAACAATATTGATATAGACGACTCTGTAGCATTACAGAAGATGTTAGATAATACAGATATAGACTTTGTAAATGGCGATATTATTTTAGATGGCGTTATTGTAAATAAACAAATTAGAACTCCTAAAATGTCTATGATGGCGTCAAAGTGTTCTGCTATTTTTGAAGTTCGTAAGAAACTTGTTGAATTACAAAGAAAAATGGCTGATTCCAAAAGTGTAATTATGGATGGCAGAGATATTGGGAATAATGTTCTTACTAATGCAGAGTTTAAATTTTTTATGACTGCATCTCCAAATGAACGTGCAGAAAGAAGACACAAAGAGTTAATAGAAAAGGGCCAAGATGTTACTTTTAGTCAAGTTCTTAATGATATTATTGAAAGAGATAAGAATGATACTACTCGTAAACTAAATCCACTTAAACCTGCTGAGGATTCGATTATTCTTGACACTACAGGAATGGGAATAGATGATGTTGTTGAATATATAATGAAAGAGGTAAACAATGGCTAAGGTTAGACCATTTAAAGCGCTAAGACCACAAAGGAAATATGCGGACAAAGTAGCTTCATTACCATATGATGTTATGAGTACAAAAGAAGCTAAAGATATGGCGGAAGGTAACAAATATAGTTTTTTACATATTACAAGAAGCGAAATTGACTTCGAAGATGGGCAAGATCAATATACCAAAGAGGTGTATTGCCAGGCAAGAGATAACATGAACCAATATGTAGCAGAGGGAGTTTTTTGCCAAGATCCTAAACCTATGATATATGTTTACCGTCAAACTATGGGTGATCATACCCAGACGGGAATAGTAGGATGTGTGTCAATTGATGAGTATGAAAACGATACAATTAAGAAACATGAATTAACTAGAAAAGAAAAGGAAAAGGATAGGATAAATCATTTTAATATTGCCAACGCAAATACTGAACCTGTTTTTTTGACATACAAAGACAATACTAAAATAAGAGCTTTAATTGAAAGTTATATTTCTAACCATCCTTTGGAGTATGATATTACTACAATTGATGGGATAAACCATAAACTTTGGGCAGTTACAAATGACAGTGTTATAGCTGGTATTTGTGGATTGTTTGACTTGGTTGATTCTTTTTATATTGCAGATGGCCATCATAGAGCGGCTTCAGCTTTTGAAGTGGGTAAATATAGACGAAATAAAATGGGTCAATTTACAGGTAGCGAAGAGTTTAATTATTTCATGGCGGCAATTTTCCCAGATAGGGACCTAAAAATTTATGACTATAATAGGGTTGTTAAGGATCTGAACGGGAGAAGTAAAGATGAGTTTATTGAAGAACTTATAAGTGCTGGTTTTGTTGTTGAACTCCATGGCGATAAACCATTTAGGCCTGGTAATAAGCATGAATTTGGAATGTTTTTGGATAATATTTGGTATAAGATTGTTGCCCAAGACCACTTGCTTTCAGGAGACCTTATAGAGGATTTAGATGTTTCGATTTTACAGCAAAAAGTGCTCTCACCGATTCTGGGAATAGAGGATCCACGTTTAGATGTGAGAATAGATTTCATTGGTGGTATTCGAGGTTTAGAAGAAATCGAGAAAAGAGTTAATGAAGATATGAAGGTTGGATTTTCGGTTTATCCTGTTGATGTTAAAGATATTATTGCTATATCTGATCTGGGCGGTATTATGCCTCCTAAGTCAACATGGTTTGAACCTAAGCTAGCTAGTGGATTATTTGTACATGAATTGTAAGCCATTTTCCTTTTAATCATTGTATTAAAAAATAGAAAATGATATAATAAAATGTGGCATAAAAATGAAAGAACTCTCTTTAATTAAGAAGGAGAGTATAATGAAAATCAATGAAATGGCAATGGTCGAAAGACCAAGAGAAAAAATGATAAAATATGGAAGTGAGATTTTATCAAATAGTGAATTATTAGCAATTATTTTGAAGACAGGAACAAGAAAAAAATCTGTTATGGATTTAGCTGACGAAGTTTTAAATTATGGGACTGATGGTCTTAGAAGTTTAATGGAAATGTCTTTTGAGGAATTGATGCAAATTAATGGGGTAGGCTTGGCTAAAGCTACGGAAATTTTAGCTACAATAGAACTTGGAAAAAGATTTTCTACTTCTAAAGTTTTAGACAGGGGACGGATTGAATCGGTCAACGATGTAGTTAATCTTTATATGGAAGAAATGAGGTATTTCAAAAAGGAATACTTTAGAGCAATTCTGTTAGATTCTAAAGGAAAAATAATATCCACGGTTAATGTATCTGTTGGAGATTTGTCCTCTAGCGTAGTACATCCAAGAGAAACCTTTGTTATTGCCATCAAAAGAAGCGCAGCATCAATTATACTATTGCATAATCATCCAAGCGGAAATCCAGAACCGAGCGAAGCCGATATAAGTGTAACTAAAAGGCTTGCTGAATCAGGGGAATTACTTGGAATAAAAATATTAGATCATATTATTATAGGTGATGGAACCTTTTTTAGTATGAAATCAAAGGGAATAATTTAATTTTAGGAGGAAAGAATAATGGCAGTATCAAAAGATTTAGGGATTGATTTAGGAACGGCTAATACAATAATTTATAGCCCGGAAAATGGAATCTTATTAAATGAATCGTCTATGATTGCATATGATAAATATACTGGAGAAATAACAGCAACTGGCAAAAATGCCAAAGAAATGTATGGAAGGGCACCTAGAAATATTCAAGTTATTAAGCCACTTGAAGAAGGAGTAATCTCTGATTTTGATATGACTGCTGAAATGTTGAGCATATTTATTAGAACTGCTCTTGAGGACAAAAAAGCAAGCGGAACAAGAGTTGTTGTAGGCGTGCCTAGTGGTGTTACTGAGGTAGAAAAAAGAGCTGTTGAAGAAGTTGTTAGACAACTTGGCTCTAAAGAGGTTTATGTTATTGATGAACCTATTGCAGCAGCAATTGGTTCTGGAATGGAAATTGAAGAAGCTGATGCTTCTATGATTGTGGATATTGGTGGCGGTACTTCAGACATTGCCATTTTATCTTTAGGCGGAATTGTTGTTAATACATCATTAAGATTTGCTGGTGATAATTTTACTGAAACAGTAATTGCCTATGTTAGAAGAAAAATGGGAGTTTTAATTGGTGAGAAAACTGCTGAATTCTTAAAAGTTGAAGTAGGTAGCGCACTAATTGAGCAGGATGCTAATGGTGAAGATATAATTAGAACTGTTGAAGCTAGAGGTAGAGATTTAGTTTCTGGATTACCAAAAGTATTCACTGTAACAAACAAAGATATGGAAGAAGCTTTGAAAGAAGCTGTAGAAACTATTGTTGATGCTATTAAAGCAACTGTTGAGCAGGCTCCACCAGAAATTGCAGCGGATATTGCTGAAAGTGGATTAATGCTATCAGGTGGCGGTTCACTTATAGAGAACTTTGATAAAATTATTAACATCAAAACTGGATTGGCTGTTTCAAAGGCTGAAAATCCTTATGAAGCTGTGGCAATTGGAACTGGAAAAAGTTTAGAAAACATTGAAAGACTACGTGCATACGCGGATATCAAAATAAGATAGGTTTATATTATGAGATGGATAGGAAAACACAAAATGATAGCTTCAGTAGTAGTCATAATTATTGTCTTACTTACTGTAGTAGTAGTTTCTTACTTAAGTGCTGGCGGTGCATCTATTGTAGGTAATGGCCTTGAAAAGGCTTTGATTACTATTCAAAAACCATTTTCGGGGGCTACTAGCGGAGCGAAAAACGCCTCTAAAGGGATTTTTAAATATAGGTCACTACAAGAAGAAAATGAAAAACTTAAAGACAAAGTTTTTGAGCTTGAACAACAAAATATTGATTTGCAAATAAAAAAAGACGAGGCTGAAGAATTAAAGAGTCTTTCAGAAGCTTTTGATTTTGAGCCTTTTAAAGGTGGAAGATCTGCTGTAGCAGGTAATATTATAGCAGTAAACAATTCTAATATTTATGATTCATTCACTATTGATTGTGGTACCGAAAAGGGAATCAAAAAAGGTGATATTGTTGTAGACAATAAAGGTTTAGTTGGAAAAATTACTAAGACAGGAAAAGGTTATAGTAAGGTTACTTCAATTTTAGATTATTCAAGTAAATTAAGCTTTTCAGTTTTAAGAGATTCAAAAATTAAAGGTGTAATTAATGGTAATGATAAAGAAAAAATATCAGGGTATTTAATTAATGAAAAATATTCAATAGTTAAGGGCGATGTACTAATTACATCAGGAGTTGGATCCTATCCAAAAGGTATAAAAATAGGTAAGGTTTCTAAAGTTGACTTCGATAGTGATACTCAGCTTAAGAAGATAACAGTTAGCCCTACAGTACATTTTGATTCTATGCAGAAAGTAGCGGTTTTCAAATGAGTAAAATAAAGATGGCAATAATATTTGTTTTTGCAACGATTATTCAAACTTCAATAATAAATATATTTGACGTTTTCGGCATAGTACCAAATTTGATACTATGCCTAGTTTGTGTTATTGCGTTTTTATATGATAATGGTTGGAAATCTATTGGTTTTGGAATGGTTTCTTTGCTTTTAATTGATGTGGTTACATTAAGTAGAATTGGAATATCATCTTTATTTATTTTATTAATAGGGGCTTTTGTATATTATGTTAGACAGAAGATATCATTAGAAAGCATTATATCTCCAATTTTCTTGGGAATTACTGGGACCATATTGTTCGATGCAATTACATATTTAACAAATAGATTACTAGGTAGTCAATATACTGTAATTTATTTCTTAAAATTTGAAATCATTGAAATCATTTTAAATGTGATTTTGATGACGATTTTATACTTAATAATGGTTAGAAATGCTGTAAGAGAGAATAGGCTAGGGAAAATTTATGAAGAAGATTTTTAAAAGTCCACATTTAAAATTAATGAGTATATTACTTGTCTTTGCAATTATACTTACAGGTAGATTGTTTTTTTTAACTGTTGTACAAAACAACAAGTGGCAGGAAGCTTCTAATAGTTTAAGTATTAGAGGGATATACACACCTTCTCCTAGAGGAGAAATATACGATAGAAATGGTGTCATGCTTGCAGGAAATAAACAGATTTTTACTGTAAAAATGAGTGCCGGAGATAAAGAAAATGCTGAATTAAACAAGGTAGCCAAAGAGTTGATTTCAGTGTTAGAAAAAAACAATGACGAATATATTGATAATTTGCCAATTATTATTGAAGATGGTGAATTTTCATATACATATCAAAAGGACATAAAAAATTGGCTAAAAGAAAATAGCATTAGTTCAGATTCAACTGCTGAAGATGCATTTTATTCTTTGGCTAGTTCTCTTGGAATAAGTTCTAAAATGGATAGATTTGAAATACAAAAAGAGATGCAAAGTAAGCATAATATTTATCCGCCTATTTCAGTTAGAGAAATGACTTGGAATGCAGATAAAGAACAAAAGGAATTCTTAAAAAGTTATGGATTTAAAGAAGATTTATCTGCCAAAGAAGCCTTTGAGCAGTTAAAAGAAAAATTTGAAATAGACCAGGGTCTATCAGATAAACAAACTAGAAAAATAATGGTGGTTCGTAATGAACTTAAATCATTAGGCTTTAAAAAATATATGCCAGCGTCAATTGCCAAGGGAGTATCCGAAAAAACTGTTCTACAGGTAGAAGAAGGCAGTAGTAACCTTAGCGGAGTAGAAGTTGTTTCAGAAACTAAAAGATATTATCCAAAAGGCCACACTGCATCACATGTTTTAGGTTACATTGGCAAAATTTCTTCAGGTGAAGTTGAAGAATATGAAAAAAAAGGATATGAAGCTTCAACCTTAGTTGGTAAAGAGGGAATTGAAGGCGAATTTGAATCAATGCTAAAAGGACAAGATGGGACTAAAATTATAAGGGTAAACGCAAAGGGAGAATATGAAGGCACTTTAAATACTATTGCTCCTAAGAAGGGCAAAGACGTATTTCTAACTATAGATAGTGATTTACAGCAAAAGGCTGAAGATGCTCTAGAGAGAAATATTAAATCAATTAGATACGGTGGAAGTTTTAGTAGTGAATTTGGATCTATTGGTACAAGTAAAGTAGCGCCAAAAGCTTCTACTGGAGCTGTAGTTGCCATTGATGTTGAAACGGGAGAAGTACTTACTATGGCAAGTTATCCAGATTTTGATCCAAACCTTTTCACTGAGGGGATTAGTTCAGAGGATTGGGCAAGTCTACAAAGTGAAAATTTAAGAGATCCAGTTGCTCCAGCACCATTATATAATATTGCAACTAAAAGTGCTGTACAGCCAGGATCAACTTTTAAGCCTGTTACAGCAATAGCGGCACTTCAAAGTGGTTTGAATCCAAATGCCTATTATAAAGATAACGGTGTTATTAGAATGGGAGGAAGAACTTTTGCTTGTGTTGTATGGAATTTAAACAAATCTAATCACGGTTATATTAATCTTTACAGAGCATTGGAAGTATCATGTAACTACTATTTTGCTGATATAGCAACAGGCAAAGATTGGTATACTGGCAATTCACTTGGATTTAAAGATCCAATGTCAATTGAAAAAATCGTTAAATATGCTAATGAATTTGGACTTGGACTTCCTACAGGAATTGAAATTCCTGAAACTGTTGTTCCAGCTCCTACAGAAAAAAATAAAATTAACGGTTTGAAAAATAATTTGACTAACATTCTTAATGCAAATTCAGAGTTTTATTTCTATAAAGATGTATATTCTAACCCTAAGAGGTTAAATAAGGATATCGCTGAAATAGTAAGTTGGATGGACATAGAAAATTTAAAGAGGGAAGATTTAATTGAAAAGTACTTGCCAAAGGTAGGTATTAAAGAAAGTAAATATGATAAGTTCTTAGATACTACATTGTATACTTATTTTAATCAGGCTAAATGGTCTGTTGGAGATTCATTTAATATAGCAATTGGACAGGGAGATAATGCTTATACACCTTTACAAATGGCTAATTATATTGCGACTTTAGGTAATGATGGAGTTCATAACAAAGTAAATATTGTCAAAAGTATAGAAGATGAAGGACAAAAAAAGAAGGCAAAAGGCAAGAAGATTTCAATTGATAACGATAAATACTTAGATGATGTCATTCAAGGAATGAAACGTGTTGCAACTGGAAGTGGATCTTCTATTAGTAAACATTATGCGAATTTCCCTTGGAGCGTTGCAGCTAAAACTGGTACAGCTCAAAGAGCTGGATATATTAATCCAAAATCTGAAGTAGATTATATTAAATCACACCTTTCAGCTTTCGGAAATATGAGTTGGGACAGTGTAAAAAAAGAAACTAAGAGATTATTAAAAGAATATCCTGAAACATATTTATCTGAAGATACAGCAGTTCGTAGAGCTGTAATAAACCTTAGTAAAAACAAGGTGTCTTATGAAGATTTAGATAGATTTAAGGGCAAATATGATGAATTTGCTTGGGTATCAGCAATGGCACCTGCAGATGATCCTAAAATTGCAGTTGTTTCTATGATCGTTCAAGGTGGTACTGCGTCAAATGCAAATGCTGTTGTAAGAGAAGTTATGGGACAATATTTGAAGAAGATTGATCCTGACTATGTTGATAAGAACAAAAAAGAAAACAACCAAAACAAAGAAAAAAATGTTATTTTAGAAGACTTTAAATTTGGATCAAACTTTAACTAGAGAGGGTAGTTTAGATGAGCGAGGTAATTGTAATTACGTCAGGTAAAGGAGGAACAGGCAAAACCCTGTTTGCCGCTAATTTTGGGGCACTTCTTGCAATGCGTGGTAAGAAAGTTGTAATGCTAGATATGGATTTAGGTTTAAGAAACCTAGATCTATATTTGGGTTTAGAAAATAACGTGGTATATAATGTTATGGATGTATTATCAGGAATGTGTAGAATTAAAAAGGCCTTAATTAAGGACAAAAGATTCCCTGAACTTTACTTAATAGCTGCAGCTCCCTTTATGGACGATCGTGATATAACAATGCTTCATATGAGAGTTTTATGCAGAAAACTTCGTGAAGATTTTGATTACATTATAATTGATGCACCTGCAGGAGTAGGAGAAGGTCTAGAACTTGCAGCAGCAGCAGCAGATAAGGCGGTTATTATAACAGAAGCAGAGTATGCTTCAATAAGAGATGCTGATGCAGTTGACAAATTTCTGTCAAAGATGAAAATAAGGAAAAGATTTGCTGTTATTAATAAGGTTAAAGCTGAATTAATGTCTTTAGGGGTTATACCTGATATACAGACTATTACAAGAGGTTTACAGACTAAAATAGCAGGAATTATTCAGTATGATGACAATGTATTTGTTGCTACAAATCAGGGAGTACCAATTGTTCTTAAACATGGTACATATATAGAAAAGAATTTTAATAATATTATAGATAGAATATTATAGACAATAGAGGAGCTTAAAATGATAACACCGCTAAGTGCAGATCAAATATATAAAGATCTGTTAAAAAGAATTATAGCTTTAGATATAGAGCCAGGAGCTAAAGTTAGTGAAAATAGTTTAGGGACAGAATACAATGTTTCTAGATCGGTTATGCGAAATATTTTTGCAAGACTAAACCAAATAGGCTTTGTAGAAATATTGCCACAAAGAGGAACTTATATTACACAAATTGATTTAAAATATATTAGTGCAGTTTTGTTGATGAGGCTTTCTATTGAAAAGGAAATGTTACAGCGATTTGTTAATCGTGATGATAACGACGAACTAATTGAGCTACTAAAAGAAAACGTTAAAAAGCAACAAAACTACGTTACAGAAGGGACTTACATTGACGATTTTAGAAGATTAGATGAATCCTTTCATGGAATAATACTTGAACGTGGAGGGTTGTTTAACATTGATAAACTTTTACATGAACCTTTACTACATTTATCTAGATGGAGAAACGTGGCTGTAAATAATGGTTTTAGATTAAGTCAGATAGTAAAAGAACATCAAGATATTTTAGAAAGTATTGAGAAAAAAGATATAGATAAAATTGATGTTATTATTACTAATCACATTGAGAATACAATTAGAGATCGAGATTCAATAAAAAAACAATATAGAAAGTATTGTATTAATATTTAAATTTTTTTAAGTGAACTTGAATACAAGTGAACTAGTACCAAGGAGGTTAACTTGGAACTTACAAAAGAAACGATTAAAGATAAATTAATTGAAAGATGTGCGTTGTCGTCTAATGAAACTGCACTTTCTTATAATGAAACAACTTATACCTGGGAAGAACTTGGATATATTACAAATTCTTTAGCTAATGACTTAATAAATTTAGGCATTGATAAAAATGAAAAGATTGGGCTTGTAGGTAACAATTCTGATAGTTGGATATTTTATTACTTTGCAATAATTAAAGCTGGTGGATGTGCTGTAACCTTTAACACTAGACTACATGAAATAGAAATAAAAAGAGAAATAGAGATTAGCGATGTTGGTGTTTTAATATATGGAAATGGGGATAAGGATCAACCTCTAAATTTTAACACAAATAAGTTTATTGAAAAAAATATTCTGACCCATTGTATTGACATGCGCAAAGATGGGGAGCATTGGAAGAATATAGCTAAAAGAAAAGAATTATTAAATAAGGAAATAGCAGTTAGTTGTAATGATCCTGTATCTGTACTATTTACATCTGGTACAACTGGCAAAAGCAAAGGAGTTATGCTTTCAAATTATAATTTAATAAATAATTCTAGGGCGATATGTTCTAATATGAAGTGGGATATAACTGATAAGTTTTGTATTTCCGTTCCATTATTCCACACCTTTGGGATAACTTGCTGCGTACTAGCTTGTATGCTAACAGGGGCAGAAATGAAGGTACTAAGTAGAAGTAAAACCAAGGATATTTGTGAAGCAATAGATTTATACAAATGTACTGTTTTAAATGGCGTACCAAGTATGTATTTAGCTTTACTTAGAAGTGAAAATAGACATGAATACGATATATCCAAATTAAAATCTGGAATCATTGCAGGATCGCCAATATTTAGAGATGATTATTTTGAAATATGTAGAATGTTTGACAATATAAAATTACAACCTTCATATGGACAGACTGAAACGTCGCCTTGTATTACAATTTGTAATTTGGAAGATGAATTAGATTTAAAAGCAGCAACTTCAGGTAGCAAAATAGAACATGTTCAATTAAGAATTATGTCTATAAATGGCAATAGAGTCTGTGAGCCATATGAAGAAGGAGAAATACAAGTCAAAGGATATAACGTTATGTTAGGTTATATCAATAACGAAAAAGAAACTAAAAAAGCATTTACAGAAGATGGGTGGCTTAAAACTGGTGACTTGGGATTTTGCAATAATTCAGGATATGTGAACATAACTGGTAGATGTAAGAATATAATTATTCGTGGAGGAGAAAATATTTCTCCAGTTGAAATAGAAAATGCTATTAAAGAAGTGGTTAAGCAATGCGATGTAAAAGTTTTTGGTGTACCATCTATTGTTGTTCAAGAAGAAATAGTAGCATGTATTGAAGGTGAATTTACATCTCAAACTAAAGAAAAAATAATGGATTATTTACACAAAAACATTAGTGATTATAAAGTTCCAAAATATATGCTTTTTATTAAAGAAATGCCAAGAAATACCACTGGAAAAATTGATGAAAATACTTTGAAGCAAGAAACCATAAAACGTTTGAATATATAGTGTTGTTAATTTCCAAACAAGTTAATAGAAAAGGGGAAAATACCTTTACAAAACCTACTGAATTTGTTAAGATTAACTTACAAACTGGTATACAAGTAAACCAATCCTTCATTAACTGCTTTTTTTTACAGTTAATTGATAGAAATTTCACGAAGGTTGGTTTGTTAATTATGTATAATTAAAATCAATAATAAGTTATTTTCAAGGAGGAGAATGAAAATGAGCACAAACAGATTACCCTTAGAAGGTGTTAGAGTTGTTGAATTAGCTAATTTTATTGCTGCAGCAACTACAGGAAGATTTTTAGCAGACTTAGGAGCTGATGTAATTAAAATTGAATCAGCTAAAGGAGATCCATTAAGATTTACTGCACCTACAGAAGGTAGACCTTTAGACATGCATGAAAACACAACTTGGGAGCTAGAAAATGCTAACAAGAGATGTCTTTCATTAAACATGAAAGAAGCAGCAGGTAAGGAAGCTTTCTTTAAATTATTAGAAACTGCTGATGTACTTATCACAAACTGGAGAGTACAGGCTTTAGAAAGAGCTGGATTAGATTATGAAACTCTAAAAGTTAGATTCCCTAAACTAGTTTATGCTAACATTACTGGTTACGGTGAATTTGGTCCAGATAAGGATCTTCCAGGATTTGACTTCACAGCATTCTTTGCTAGAGGCGGATACTTAGAATCTCTAAGACAGAAAGGAACAGTTCCAATGAACGTTTGCCCAGGTCTAGGAGATCATAACGTTGGAATGAACTTAGCTGCTGGAGTATTAGCTGCTCTTTACCACGCTGAAAAAACTGGCGAAGGTGAAAAAGTAGAAACATCTCTATTTGAAACAGCTGTACATAACATGGGAATGATGGTTCAGGCTGCACAGTATCCTGAAATCGGAGTTAAATACCCAATCGCTATTAGAGAATCAGCTAACCCATTCAATGCTGCTTGGGAAACTGCTGACGAAAGATATATTCAGACATGTATGCCTGATTACAATACATACTACAAGAAATTCATCGCTACAATTGGTAGAGAAGATTTAGTTGATAACGAAGACTTCTTCCCAGTTCAGAACTTACAGGCTGGCGGACATGGTGTTGACGTTTATGATGTAGTAATGGCTGCATTCCATAAGAAAACAGCTGCAGAATGGAAAGAAATTCTTACAGCTGCAGATATTCCTTTCTCAGTTGCACAGTCATGGGAAGAAATGCTAGAAGACAAACAGGCTTGGGCTAACGATTGCTTCTACAAGATGGAATATCCAAAAGGAGAAAGAACTCTTGTTAAGCTTCCTGTTAAGTTTGCTGAAATGGGACCTGCTAAATATGAAAAGGGACCTCTAATCGGAGAACATTCAGAAGAAGTTCTTGCAGAATTAGGATATGATGCTGATCAGATTAAATCTTTCAGAGAAAATGGAACAATTTTCGTTTGGGAAGATAAATAAGATGAATAATATTTATACATTAGGAATTGACATTGGCTCTACAACGTCAAAATGTGTAGTTTTATTAAACGGAAATACTATTGCTGGCTCCTCAATTGTTGAACAAGGAGCCGGCACTAAAGGTGTTGATATAGCTATTGACAATACTTTAGAACCACTTAATCTAAAAATGGAAGATATGTCTGCTATTATTTCAACTGGATACGGTAGAAATAGTTTTAAACCAGCAGACAAAACAATGAGTGAACTTAGTTGTCACGCAAGAGGCGCAAGTGTACTTTTTGAAAATGTAAGAACTATAATTGATATAGGTGGACAGGATGCAAAAGTTTTAAAATTAGACGAGAAAGGTCAGTTATTAAACTTCGTTATGAATGATAAATGTGCCGCAGGTACAGGAAGATTTCTGGAAGTTATGGCTAACGTTTTAAAATTAAAACTTGATGATTTTGGCGATCTTGATAAAGAAGCTAAAAATCGTGCTCCAATAAGTTCGACATGTACTGTTTTTGCTGAATCAGAAGTTATTTCTAATTTGGCAAACAACATAGATGTAAAAGATATTTTGAGAGGTATTCACTACTCAGTTGCAAGTAGAGTTGCAGGCCAAGCCAAAAGGATTGGTGTTGTAGCTCCTGTTGCTATGACTGGAGGAGTATCAAGAAATTCCGGTGTTGTTAGAGCACTTGAGGCGGAACTTGATTTACCAATAGAAATATCAGATAAATCTCAATTAGCTGGCGCTATAGGCGCTTCAATGTTTGCTTATGATTATTATTTAAAGCAAAAGAAGGGAGAATAGTATGAGTAATGTTGAACCAATGGCTGAAAAAAAGGCAAAGGTTTTATTAGGTGAAATTGTCGATAGACATTATAAGGAAGCATGGGAGGCAAAAAACAACGGAGAAAAAGTTGGTTGGTGTGCTTCAAACTTCCCTCAGGAAATTTTCGAAACTTTAGGTGTTAAAGTTGTTTATCCTGAAAATCAGGCAGCTGCTATTGCTGCTAAAGGAGGCGGTGAAAGACTATGTTCACACGCTGAAAACATGGGATATTCAAACGATATCTGTTCTTACGCAAGAATTAATATTGCTTTTAGTGATATTAAGGATGCTCCAGAAATGCCTGTTCCACAGCCTGATTTCGTATTATGCTGTAACAACATTTGTAACTGTATGATTAAATGGTATGAAAACTTAGCTAAAACA
This sequence comes from Anaerovoracaceae bacterium, assembly GCA_036646055.1. Lineage (GTDB taxonomy): Bacteria > Bacillota > Clostridia > Peptostreptococcales > Anaerovoracaceae > JAVWMQ01. Next base: position 89,373 of record JAVXMY010000006.1, read on the forward strand.
TTAGATATTCCAATGATTTTAGTTGATATTCCTTTCAGTAATGATTATAATCCAGACAGCATTTATGATGCTGAACAGGATAGAGTTGATTACATTAGAGGTCAGTTTAATAATGCTATTAAAGAATTAGAAGAAATTACTGGAACAAAATGGGATGAAAAGAAATTTGAAGAAGTAATGGCGATTTCTCAGCGTACAAGTGTTGCTTGGCTAGATGCTATTGCAATGTGTTCTGCTAATCCATCTCCATTTAGTGGATTTGATGTATTTAACCATATGGCAGTAGCGGTATGTGCTAGAGGTAAAATTGAATCTGCAATTGCATTTGAAAAATTATTAGCTGAATTTAAAGAAGCTGCAGCTGAAGGTAAAACTACTTTTAGAGGCGAAGAAAAGTATCGTATTCTATTTGAAGGAATTGCTTGTTGGCCACATCTAAAGCATACATATGTAACACTTAAAGATGCTGGTGTAAACGTTACTGGTACAGTTTATGGTGATGCTTTTGGATATATTTATAGTAATACTGATGAATTAATGAAAGCTTACTGTACACCTCCGAATGCTGTTTCATACGAACGTACTTTAGCAATGAGACTAAAGGCAATTAGAGACAATGCTTGTGATGGTGCTTTAATTCACATCAATAGAAGTTGTAAACAGTGGACAGGTCCAGCATATCAGTTGGAAAGAGACATTAGAGAACAGGTTGGAATTCCAACTGCACTATTTGATGGTGACCAGGCGGATCCTAGAAACTTCTCACCAGCTCAGTATGATACAAGAGTTCAGGGATTAATTGAATTAATGGCTGCTAATAAGGAGGCGAAAGCAAATGACTAATATTGAAAATATTTTAAAGAAATTTGACGTAAGTCCAAAAAAACTTGTTGAAGAATATAAGGCAGAAGGAAAGAAAATCGTAGGTTGCGGACCTATGTATACTCCAGCTGAATTGGTTTACGCAGCAGGAATGGCACCTATGGCACTATGGGGAAGCCAAGGCGAAGTATCTTTAGCTAAGCAGTATTTTGCAGCTTTCTATTGCTCTGTTGCACAGAGAATTATGGAAATGTCTCTTAACGGAACATTATCTGATTTATCAGCAATTATGATTCCTATTCAGTGTGATACATTAAAAGCTTTAGGTCAGAACATTAAAGTTGGAGTTAAAGATATTGAATATATTCACGTTGCTAACGCACAGAATAGAAAACTTGAATGTGGTTTAGAGTTTAACACAGTAAACTACGGAAAAGTTAAAGCGCAGTTAGAAAAAATTGCCGGCAAAGAAATTACAGAAGATGCATTAGAAAATGCTATCAAAGTATTCAATGCACAGAAGAGAAAACTACAGGAATTTGTGAAAGTTGCTGCTAAATATCCACATATTATTACTCCTGCTAAGAGAAACTTAGTTATCAAGAGTGGACAGTATATGGATAGAGTTAAGCACACTGAAATCTTAGGAGAGTTAATTGCTGCACTAAACAGTGAAGAAGTTAAACCTTGGGAGGGTAAGAAAATTGTTACAACAGGTATTCTTGTTGATAGCCCAAGCTTACTACAGATTCTTGAAGAAAATAAAATTGCTATTGTTGATGATGAAGTTGCACAGGAATCTAGACAGTTCAGAACATTGTCTGACGAAGGAACTGGCAACCCATTAAGAGCAATTGCTAAAATCCTTACTGACCAGGAAGGATGTTCAGTATTATATGATGCTGAAAAGAAGAGAGCAGATATGATCGTAGAAAAAGTTAAGGCAGCTGGAGCTGATGGTGTACTATTTGTACAGCAGAAGTTCTGTGATCCTGAAGAATTTGACTACGTAATCGTAAGAGATGCTTTAAATGCTGCTGGAATCAAACAGGTTGTTATTGAAGTTGACCAGCAGATGACAAATTATGAGCAAGCCCGTACATCACTACAAACATTTGCAGAGATGTTATAAATAAATAGAAATAATTTTTTAAGGAGGTAAATATGAATTTTACAAAAGAACATGAGCTAATTCGTAAGCTGGCTAGAGAGTTTGCAGAAACAGAACTTAAGCCAATTGCTGAAGAAATAGACAAAACAAGCGTGTTCCCAGAAGAAGTACTAAGAAAAATGTTCGCCGCTGGTTTCATGGGAATCAAGATGCCAGTTGAATTTGGTGGAGCAGGTGGAGACCACAAAGCATATGCAATCGTAATGGAAGAAATTTCAAAAGTTTGCGCAGTTGCTGCAATCTACATTTCAAGTACAAACTCTCTAAACTCAGCACCAATTTTAAACGATGGTACTGATGAACAGAAGGCTAAATACCTAAGAGCTATGGCTACAGGTGAAAAGTTCTTTTGCTTTGGTCTAACTGAACCAGGTGCAGGATCAGATGCTGCTTCTCTATTAACAACAGCTGTTAAAGATGGAGATGACTACATCCTAAATGGAAGAAAAACTTTCATTACTGCTGCTCCTTTCTCAGACTACCTAATCATCTTCGCTAAGACTAACCCAGCTGCTGGGGTTAAAGGTATCACAACATTTATTGTTGATGCTAAGTCTGAAGGAGTATCATTTGGTAAGCCAGAAGAAAAAATGGGAATCATCGGTTGTGCTACAAGTGATATCGTTCTTGATAACGTTAGAGTTCCAGCTGAAAATATTCTTGGAGAAGTTAATAAGGGATTCATTAATGCTATGAAGACTCTTAAGGTTGGTAGACTTGGTATCGCTGCTCAGGCTCTAGGTATCGCTGAAGGCGCTATGGAAGAAGCTTTAGAATATATCAAGGCTAGAAAACAGTTTGGTAAGAAGTTAGCTCAGTTCCAGAACACTCAGTTTACAATTGCAGATATGGAAACTAAATTAAATGCTATGAGATTCTTAGTATTTGATGCTGCTGATAGAATGGATAGAGGCGTTGAAGCTGATAAGGCTGCTTCAATGGCTAAGTTATTCGCTTCTGAAGAAGGTAAATGGATCGTTGATAGAGCGCTTCAGTTACACGGCGGATATGGATTTATCAAAGAATATCCAATTGAAAGAATGTACAGAGATATCAGAATTACTTCAATTTATGAAGGAACTTCTGAAGTACAGAAAATGGTTATTGCTGGATCTGTTATTAAATAGTAGATTCTAGTATATATAGTTATTTAAAGTTATTGTATAACAATAATTAATTAACATGAATACGTGTTTGTTATTATATTGCTATTTTAAGGAGGATAAAAATGGCTAAAATTAAATGTACATTACCACCAGCTTTTGTTAAACGTTTTGGGGATAAAAAACCAGAAGGAATGGATTTCGAATTCATTAACTTCCCTTGTTCAGATGCAGAACTTGTAGAACAGTGTAAAGATGCAGATATTATTTTCTGTGGACCAGTTGATGTTATTTCAGCTGACGTTGTTAAACAACTTCCTAACCTAAAACTTATTCACTCATTAGGAGTAGGTTTCGACAAGATTGATCTTGAACAGACTAAGGCTCAGGGTGTATATGTTTGTAACAACAGAGCAGTAAATGCTTTAGCTGTTGCTGAACATGCTGTTGGCATGATGATGGCTAGTTTAAAGAAAACTGCATACTATGATGCTAAGGTTAAATCTGATGTTAACGGATACCTAACATACAAGAACAAAGGCGGAAGAGAATTAGGCGCTAGAACAATTGGACTTATTGGTATGGGTGCAATTGGACATGCAGCAGTTAAAATGCTTTCAGGATTTGGTTGCAAATTATACTACAATGATGTTGTAAGAGATGAAAACCTAGAAAAAAACACAGGAATTGTCTTTGCTGATCATGAAACTATTTACAAAGAATGTGATATTATTTCATACCACGTTCCAGTATTAGACTCAACAAGAGGAATGATCAACAAGGAAAACCTTGCTAAAATGAAGCAGGATACAATTGTTGTTAACGTTTCTAGAGGAGAAATCGTTAATGATGCAGATCTTAAAGATGCATTAGAAGCTGGAAAAGTTATTGCGGCATTAGACGTAGTAGCTCCAGAACCTGCTGCTGAAGGTGACGATCACATTCTATTCCACCTAAACGAAGAAGGAAACTCAAGACTAACATTAACACCACATATTGCTGGTACAACTGACGAAGCATTCTTAAGAATGTATGAATGGTCATATGCAGCTATGGTTAAGGTTATTAACGGAGAAAAACCTAATAACGTGGTAAACGGACTATAATTTAATTATTATTGCTAATAAAAATAAGTAATTGGTAAGACTTTTTTTTAGCAAAACGATTAGATCGATTGAAATGAAAAATATTTGTGAGATTAGTTGCTGTAACATTGATTACAGGTCGTACCTCTAATCTCTAAAATGAATATTTTAATACTTTCGTTGATCAATTAACCTATTTTGGTTAAGGATAAACGGTACAAACAGTAAAAAATTATTATTATTATTATTAAGTTTAAAGAAACGAGGATAAAGTTATGATTTCAAAAGAAATGTATGCATTAGGTTCAGCACCTTCAGTAATTA
>JAVXMY010000007.1:0-61199 GCA_036646055.1 Anaerovoracaceae bacterium
GAAGGCGGAGGCGGAGGCGAAGGCGGAGGCGAAGGCGGAGGCGAAGGCGGAGGCGGAGGCGGAGGCGGAGGCGGAGGCGGAGGCGAAGGCGGAGGCGAAGGCGGAGGCGAAGGCGGAGGCGGAGGCGGAGGCGAAGGCGGAGGCGAAGGCGGAGGCGGAGGCGAAGGCGGAGGCGAAGGCGAAGGCGAAGGCGGAGATCTGAGCTGCCAACCTTCTTTCTTTACTTTTCAGCGGCAATATGCTAGAATTTTAATGTGGATTGGTCTCGGGAAATCGTAGTTTTATAGGATTTTGAGACCGCAAAAGGAGAAGACATGATAATCGTTTTAAAAAACAAATCAGATGAAAAGAAAATAAACAACTTAAAGCTTTGGCTTTCAGATATGGGATTAAATATTAACCAAAACGATGGGGAAACCACTTCGGTTTTAGCCCTTCTTGGTGACACTTCCAAGGTGGATATTGACCTGGTAAGGTCTTTGGATATTGTTGAAAATGTAATGCGAATTCAAGCACCTTACAGCAGCGTTAATATAAAATTCCATCCAGAAAAAACAGTTGTAGATATAAACGGCGTTAAAATTGGCGACGGCAATTTCCAAATAATTGCTGGGCCTTGTTCAGTTGAATCAGAAGAACAAATTCTTTCAATTGCAAAAGAGGTGAAAGAAGCTGGGGCAACAATTCTAAGAGGCGGCGCCTTCAAGCCACGTACTTCGCCGTATAGCTTCCAAGGAATGAGAGAAACCGGCATTGCGCACCTTTTGAAGGCCAAAAAAGAAACAGGGCTACCGATTATTACTGAGGTAATGGATATTACCCATTTGCATCTTTTTGAAGATGTGGATGTGATTCAGGTTGGGGCTCGCAACATGCAGAATTTCGAGCTTTTGAAGGAGCTTGGTAAGTGGGACAAACCGGTACTGCTTAAGCGAGGACCGGCTAGCACTTTGCAGGAATTTTTAATGAGTGCCGAATATATTTTGGCTGGGGGCAACGAAAATGTAATTCTTTGCGAGCGTGGTATTAAGACTTTTGAGAATTCAACTAAAAATACTTTGGATCTTTCAGCTATTCCTGTTTTAAAAAAGAGCACACATTTGCCAATAATTGTTGACCCAAGTCATGGTACTGGTGTTTCCTATTTGGTTAAGCCAATGGCGTATGCGGCAACGGCTGCAGGGGCTGACGGCATTATGATTGAGGTTCACAATGCGCCTGAAATGGCACTTTGCGACGGGCCACAGTCAGTGACTCCGGAAGAATTTCGCAGTATTGTTAAAGGCATCAACAACATTTTGCCTTACGCATATAAATAGCACAGGGCTGGCGGCGGCGGGCCAGGGGCCCTACTTGGGATATTTTGTAATTAGTAAAGAGGTATGATTATGGAATTAAGCATTAACACTGAACAGGGCTACAAAGTCCTTATCGAAAGCCCAATTTTAGACACAATCGGAGCTAGAATTGGCAAGATGACACCCACAACGAAAATTTGCATCGTAACAGATGAAAACATTCACAAACTTTATACCAAAACTATTGAAGATAGTTTTATTAGAATTGGCAACACCCCACACAAGGTTGTGTTTCCAGCAAGTGAAGGAATTAAAAACTTCGAAAACTTGCAAAAACTTGTAAACTATTTGGCAGCAGAAAACTTCAAACAAAGCGACATTTTAATTGCTCTTGGTGGAGGAGTAATCGGCGACCTTACAGGATTCGCCGCATCTATTTACCTTCGAGGCATCAGGTTTTACCAGATACCAACAACTCTACTTGCAGCAGTTGACTCATCAGTTGGCGGCAAAAATGGAATTAATCTGTCAGCTGGAAAAAACCTGGTAGGCACAGTTCATCAACCTTCAGGGGTATTTATTGACGCCAAAGTCTTGGAAAGCCTAAATGGCAAGGAAATTTTAGGTGGCATTGCAGAAATGATCAAAGCTGGAGTAATTGCTGACCCTACACTTTTTGAGGACATCGAAAAAGCTGGCAAAGAATACCTAGGCGACATTATTGAGCAGTGCATTTACAAATCTCTAGCTGTCAAGAAATGGCTAGTAGAAGCAGACACATATGATAATGGGGAGAGGCACCTTCTAAACCTGGGCCACACAATCGCCCATGCACTTGAGAAACTAAGCAATTACAAAATTTCTCATGGAATGGCAGTTGCCAAAGGACTTGCCTTTGTTTGCAACATTTCCGTAGCCAAAGGTTATATGAAGGAAGAAGTCGCTACCAGAATCCGTTGCCTGCTTCTAGCATTTGGACTTGATCTTACCATAGATTACACAGCGGATCAGATTTACGAAAGGGCTTTGGCCGACAAAAAAATCCGCAACGACGCAATTTTTTTGGTTCTCCCTTACGACATAGGTGACACCAGAATTGAAAAAATTCAGTTGAATAAATTAAAAGACTACCTAAAGTTGGGATTTATTGAAAAGTAGTTTTCACATAGGGCAAAACCTGCTCATCCCAGTTTATTAGTATATATAAGGAGGATCTTATGAAAAAAATTATCGCAACAGACAAGGCTCCAGCAGCAATTGGACCATACTCACAAGGAATAGCAGTAGGAGATTTATTATTTACTTCAGGTCAGATTCCATTAGACCCAGCAACTGGGGAAATGGTTGGAACAACCATTGAAGAACAGGCACATCAGGTTTTTAAAAACCTAGGCGCAATTCTTTGCCAAGGTGGAAGCGATCTAGATTCAATTATTAAAACAACATGCTTCATTAAGAATATGGGAGACTTCGCAAAAGTCAACAGCATCTATGCTGAATACCTAACTGATGGAACATATCCTGCTAGATCAGCAATAGAAGTATCTGAGCTTCCAAAAGGGGCACTGGTAGAAATCGAAGCTGTAGCCTTAATCAAAAAGTAGCTAGGATTAACTAAAGTAGCTAGCACTAACTAAAATAGCTCCCTAAATTGAAAGCGAAACCCAAGTTGATTTTTTCAACAGAAGGTTTCGCTTTTTTATTTATTTAATTTGTTCCCATTCTGAGCGGAGTAGTGAGTAAGCTAGTACATCTCTAACTGAGCCATCATAGATTTTGTAGGCTTTACGAAGAGTTCCTTCATATGTAAAGCCAAGTTTTTTAATGATTCTCTGGGATCTGTCATTGGTAGGACCAGTCTGGATGGCAAGGACCTCAAGTCCAAACTCCTCAAAAGCATAATCACGAACAGCAACAGCTGCCTCAGTCATAATGCCCTTGCCCCAAAAGTCGTGAGCCAATGAATAACCCATTTCCTTACTATTAACATCCTCACGCCTTTTGTCCGGCTCAAGTCCAATAGACCCGATAATTTCGCCGGTCTCCAGCCACTTGATTTTCCAGCAAATATTCGGCTGGAAGATTTTCTTAATAATTTCCTTAGACTCTGACACGCTACTATGAGGCTTCCAGCCAGCGTGAGGTCCAACATCTTCATGACTTGCATAATCGAACAAAGCCTGGGCATCCTCAACCTTCCACTTTTGAAGGAGGAGCCTCTTGGTTTTTATATCCTTAGCTTTAGCCTTTAATTGTAACATATGTCCACCTATTCCGTTGTACTTAGAATTTCGCTCTTAGATTCTACCTGGCTGACTTTCATTAACTTAGCGTCTTTTGGATCAACCTTTTCTGATAAACCTAGAACTGTTGGTCCAAGATAGAATGTTTTTAGAATCTTACCATCAAGGTTTACCTTACTATATGGAGTAAAGTTTTCACCCTTAATATAGTATTTAGGCCCAATTTGAACAATGCTGTTAACCTTGATTTCTGAAACACCCATTTTCATATCAACTGGCTTAAATGGCGACTTACCATCATAAATATATTTTTTGCCGTAGAGCATATCGTACTGCAACATTTTTAAATTCTTTAAGTAATCCTTAGAGTCTCTGTGATTTTGATGGTGAGTGGTAATAGTACCATTATGAATTCCTAAATCGTCAAGAACCTTAGCGCCAACCTGGTAGGCTGGTAAATCTTCATCCTTGCCACCATAATTAAAGTTGCTCCAAATTACATAGTCTGTTTGGTAAGTGTTACGACCACCCTTCAAGGTATCGTCTGTAAGCCTATCTAATGCAGGCAAGTGATCCCCATACATTACAAGAACAACATCCTCACCGTAATCCTTAAGTTCCTTAGTTAATTCCCCTACAAATTTATCCATTTCGTAAATCTGGTTTACATAGTATTCAAAGGACCATTTAGTTTCCTCATCGGGACTCTTAGTAACTCTAACATCTGGGTTTTCAATTACCTCTTCTGTTGGGTATTTACCATGTCCCTGAACAGAAATAGTATAGATATAGTCCTGCTGATTCTTGGTAGATTCCATTGCATCCTTAATCTGCTTAACTAGAACCCCATCTTTGGCCCAGTTCTTCGGAGTAGTAGTTACATTGTTCATATACTCAAGAGAAGTAAATGTGTCATAACCTAGATTTGGAAATACCAGATTTCTTTCATAGAATACTCCTCTATGATTGTGAATTGCATGGGTTCCATAACCTAATTCCTTTAAGTTATATGGTATACTTTCGCAAGTAGTTTCAGTTAAAACTGATTTATATGGGTATTCCCCTGGACCGAAGAACTTAACGCTCATGCCGGTCATCATTTCAAATTCTGTATTGGCAGTACCTGCTCCAACTGAAGGAACTGTAAGTTTCCCTGATGGGAACTTGCCATACATCTTCCTTAAATTCGGAATAGGATCTCTGCTAAATTCCATGTCTTTAATTGTTAATGGATCCATTAATGACTCAAGTTGAAGGAATAAGATATTCGGTTTCTTGCCACCCTTGTTAGTACCTAGGGCAACGTTTTCCTTTAACTCCTGGTCAGTAAAGATGGATTTAACGTTTTTTTCCGTATAATCCTTGTACTTAGCAACCCCGGTGTTTAACCAGGTATTTATGAAACAGTATGGCACCCCATTATCCCTGTACCCGTAGGCCAAGTTTGGGAAAAATGTGTCCACAACCTTAGCTTCAATAGCTAGGCCGGACACAGCAAATGTGCCGATTACTATTAAAATTACAACTGCAATATTTCTTCTGTAGTTAACCTTGTCTTTTTTCTTAGGTGCTTTTTTCCATAAGACTACAATACCAATTACCAGTAGAACTATGCCAATAATCCCCATGGTTATTTCACTTTTTTTGAAATAAGTTGTGGCAATTGATAGGCCGTCTTTAAGTGAGGCAATGTCGTATGTGGTAAAGGGGGTCATTCTATTAGTTAGAATTACTCCATTAATAACACCAAGGGCAAGCCAAATTCCAGATGCCATAGTCAAGAAGAAAACTCTCCTCTTAAAGAGACTGGCAATGGATAATGTGGCAAAAATAATTAAAACATTATACATAAAAACCAGAGGGCTTTCTGTTAAAAACTTGAACCCCTGAACAATTCCCTGTCTAGCCATTGACTCTATTGCAAGATTAAGTATAAACGCCAGTGCAGCACAAAGTGCTAGTGAATTCCACAGACATTTTTTTATAATACTTCTAAAATCACTCAAATTAATTATCTCCCTACCTTTTTAATTTCCCAATTTGTACATCTGATTTGCAATGTCTGCAAACTCGGCAATGGTCAAAGTTTCAGCCCTACGCTGAGGATCAATTTCTGCCCCATTAAGAGCCTGTCTAACTATGTCCTTTTCAAATCCAAGTGGCCCTGCTAGTGAATTTAGCAGTGTCTTTCTTCTCTGTCCAAATCCGCTTTTGACACATCTAAAGAACATTTTTTCATCAAACAAATCAACTGGTCTAGCTGGTCTAAGGTCAAGTCTTAAAACTGTTGAGTCAACCTTAGGAACAGGCATAAACACTTCCTTTGGAACTGCTGCAACTTTGACAACCTGACAGTAAAACTGAACAGCAACAGAAAGAGCTCCACGAGACTTAGTCTTAGGCTCAGCCATAATTCTGTCAGCTACCTCTTTTTGCATCATAACAGTAATGCTAGAAACAGGCGCACCATCCTCCAAAATTTTCATAATAATTGGAGTCGTAATATAATAAGGCAAGTTGCCGATAATTCTTACATTTTCAATTTCAGGATCCTCTGCTCTAGCCTCTTCAACAATAGAAGTTAAACTAGTCTTCAAAATATCCTGATTAATAACTTTAACATTATCAAATTCAGATAGAGTCTTTTCCAAAATCGGAATTAGGTTTCTGTCAATTTCAACAGCGATAACCTTCCTAGCAACTTGGCAAGCCTCATAAGTAATAACCCCAATACCAGGGCCGATTTCAATTACCAGGTCATTTGGCCCAATAAATGAATCATCAATAATTTTATCTATAATATTTTTGTCAGTAAGAAAGTTCTGTCCTAAACTTTTGCTCAGCTTAAAACCATGAATTTCTTTAATATCTCTAATTGTTTTCGGTGAATATAATTTCATCTTCTCCCTTTCAAATTTTTATAACTGGATTTTTTCTACCGCCGTCAAAAACTCTTGGCGACTAATTTGGTACTGGTTTAGTTTTTTGAGGAAACCATTACAGTTGCCATAACCAATGCCCAATATTTGCCCTAGCTGCCTTCTGCGTTCTGCTGAATTTACATCTCCTGTAAGGCCATAGACCTGCATATCTCTTTGGCTAAAAACTTTTATTCCAGTTTGGTCTTCTGCCTTGGCCAACTTAAGGGCGTAGATAATTGCTTTGTCATCTGCGTTTTCAATTCCAATATCTGTTCCCTTCCTTGCATCCTCTCTGTGAAGATGAGCATGCTTAGCATTTGGGAATCTTTCTGATAGTTTTTTTCTAATTTCTTCACCTGAGTGGTCTGGATCGGTAAAAATAATAATTCCTCTAGAATTATATGCTCTTTCAATTAGCTGGTAAGTTTCCTTCCTAATTCCAAAACCATGGGTCTCAATGGTGTCACATTCTAATGCTCTTGTTACTGCTGTAGTATCATCTCTGCCTTCTACTACAATGACTTCTTTAATCATTTATTCCTCTTCTTTTTCTCCATCAGGCATTACATACAGGATTTCTCCTGGCATAATCAAGCGAAGCTGTTTCCTTGCCTGCTGCTCAATGTAGTCTAAGTTATCCTTGTTCTTAGCCTCTTCTTCAAGTTTTTCTTTTTGTTCTGTTAGTTTGACAGCCTCTTGTTTAAGTTTACGCTGCTGATTTTTTAAATCTATTATTTCAAATATGGAAGCCCCTAAAACGGCAATAAAAACTACTACTATCACAGCTGATAATATTAGTCTTTTTTTACGTTGTTTTTTCTTCCTTGGGCTAAGTTCCTTTTTGACCTTCTTAGGTCTCTTTTGCTTCTTATTTTTTTTGGTTTTCCTAGTTTTAGAAAATTCCGAAGTTCCAATTTGATCTGCTACGTCTTCCCCTTCTGAAGGTTCTATAGTTTTTCTCTTCTTGGCTTTAATTTTAAACTTCTTTTTTCTCTTAGCCTCTCTTTGGGCATGTCTCTTAGACCTTGCCTCTTCAAGATTAATTACATCGCTATTAGTATTAAGTTGTCTAGTAGTTTTCTTGCTTCTAGCCATGTCCCCCTAAATACCTTTCTACTACTTAATATAGTAATGTTAGCATACCATAAACCCATACTTATTTCTATAATTGTTACAACTTAGAAATTAATATTTTTTGCCATATGGGATAAATTTTTGGCCTTTAATTTGTTAGTAGTGTAAATCATAGTTACAATCACAATTAGTAAAACAGCAATTATACAAACAATAATACTTCCAACAGGAAGTGAATATGAAATTCCAAACTTAGATAGAGTCCTAATATGAACTAAAATCGTAACGAGTATACCTGATGGAATTCCTAGAATTAATGCCCTGGCCGCCAGATACATAGTCTCAACTTCTAGCATTTTCTTTAAATCGGAAATACTCATTCCCAGGGTAATATAGGTTGCAAATTCATGCCGCCTTCTTTGTATATTTGACGAAATAGTATTAATTACATTGGCTATGGCAATTAAGGAAAGTAACACAATAAATCCATAGGAAAAAATCTTGAGAACCAATATAGTTCCAAGGACCCCATTACGGCTATCATATATATTATTTAAATTAGATGCTGATAAATTACTTTCTCTAATTATTATTTTCATTGCGTCATATGTAGATTCTGGATCTTCACTTTTGAACAAAGCTGCCGAATAAACACCATCACCTGGTTCAACTTTTAGAATTTTGGCACTTGCACTTTTAGATACTACAAGCATTGGTTTACTAACTGTGTCAAATACTCCTTCAGGAGTTTCCTCTACATAGGCACCAATGTTCATTCTAACAATATCCCCCTTGTAGTAGGAATTAATTGTGCTAGGTTTTTTATTATATTTATATAGTTTTTCCCTTTTGTAGGAACCTGTTCGCCTATCAAATACTTTTAGATTTTCAACAGCAATAAACTTAGGTCTATCCGAATTAAAGTAACTATCCCGATCAATTCTATTTGCTGCCAAGTATCTTCTCATAGATTCATCATCTAAAACTGCAACCTCATAGTTGCCTATTTTGTCTGTTGCTGATCCTCTTGGATTTAGTAAATCCAAAACGTGGTAATAAATGCTTCTGCCAACACCTTCAGCTCCTTGTAACTTAACGAAGGCTCCTTCGGATTCAACTGGATTAGCACCTTCATAGGTAATATCATAAGCCATTGAGTCTAGGTATTCTCTATTCATGTTAGCTCTTAAGTAGTATGAGAAACTTGAAGTTCCAAGGAAAACTACAATGCTAAGTATTAGTGAAATTGTTGCAGTTGAATACTGTTTCCTGTTTCTCTTGTAATTTCTCTGTCCAAGATCTAATGGTGAACCAAATTTTCTTTGTAATAGTCCTTTGCCAGTCTTGTATTTCTCACCTTGGCATTGCTCATAAATATCTCCTTCTGTAGGAAGTGGATCAATTCTGGAAACTTCTATTGAAGGCATCAAAATAGAAATGAAGATTAGGAAGCAAGATAGGCCGATTACCATAAGAAAAATCTCTAAAGGTGTTACCAAAACAAATTCTGTTCCATAGCTACTTCTAAATGTTGATGTAAACTTAGTTAAAAATTCAATTAATATTTTAGTTTCAATTAGACCGAGTATAATACCAATTGGGATACCGTACTTACCATAGTGAAGTCCTTCGTAAAAGGTTGTATATCTTAGCTGTCTCCCTGTTGCTCCAACAGTTGCAAATATACCAAGCTGCCTTCTTCTTTCAATTGCTGAACTTCTAAATGCGTTATATAGCAGCATTGAAGCCCCAAAGAATATTAATATAATTGAAGCAGCACAAAGGGTAAACATTGATTTGTTAAGTTTAGAGTCGCCAAACTCACCTACTAATCCAAGTAGTTCTTCGTTTAAATGAAGCTTGTAATTAGAATCCGGATTGCTTTCCACATACTTCTTAAAGTCCTTATATTCATCTCCTATGAGGAAGGTATAGCTTGATGCAGCTACAGGAACCCCTCCCTTGGTTATGGCAACATATCCTGGGGCTAGATAAGGCTCCACTGGAGTTCTGCTGCAAACTCCAACAATTTTGTAGCTTCTACTTTCGTTAGTTACGAAAAGTTCTCTAACTGGATTATATCTATCAAACTGGCCTAGCTCTACACCCTTAGCTGTGTCTACCCTGTTACCTAAGTCCAAGGTAATTTCACTGCCAATTGAGTAGGTTTTGCCAATCTGATCTATTAAATGTTCTGACACAATAATTTCTCTGTCGTTTTTAGGAAGTCTGCCCTCCTTAACGTTAATATCCCCAATAGATTTCATAGAGTTTTCATAGGAACCCACATATATGTATGGTTTTTGAGTATTGTCTGTGGACATCATATGGCCGTATCCAATGGTAGTCACCTTACCGAATTTGCCTTGTCCTTGGTCGCTGGTATTTACAATGGCCTCCACCTCACCTTGGTGAAGGTTTTCAACTGCAACTGACCAGTTCCCTCCTGATGCAATAATATCATTTTTGATGTAGGTATGAAGGCTGGCCGCAAAAAATACAATAGCCGTAATTGTTGCTACAAAAAGAATGACACCAACAATGGTCACCCGTGTTCGCATCTTTCTTTTTTTTAATGAGCCTATTGTAGTTTTCTTAAAAACGTTCATATTGCCACCTTTAGCTATCTAGTTTCCTGGTCTCCCATTATTCTGCCATCATCAATTGTAATAATTCTATCTGCTTGCAAAGCAATTTCCTCATTATGTGTAATTACAATAATTGTCTGCTTGTATTTCTTGTTTGAAAGTTTGAAAAGTTCTAGAACATCCTGTGAGTTATTACTGTCTAAATTCCCAGTAGGTTCATCAGCTAGTACTAATGCCGGCCCGTTAATTAGGGCTCTTCCTATGGCAACTCTCTGTTGCTGCCCACCTGAAAGTTGTTCAGGGAAAAAATCTCGCCTCTCGGTTAGGTTCAATATGTCCAGTAGTTCGTCTACTCGTTGGCTGTTTATTTTCCTGCCATCAAGAGCAACGGGAAGGGTTAAGTTTTCTTTTACATTTAAAACGGGAATTAAGTTGTAAAACTGATAAACAAGTCCAATTTGCCTTCTTCGAAATATGGCAAGTTCTTCATCAGTTTTCTGACTAATATCTTCCCCATCAATGAAGATTTTACCTCTATCTGGTCTATCCACTCCGCCAAGTATGTGCAAAAGTGTTGATTTACCTGAACCAGAAGGCCCCATAATGGCAACAAATTCTCCTTTTTTGATACTCAAATTAATACCTCGAAGGGCATTTACTTGGCTAGGTCCAGTTCCGTATACTTTTGTAATGTTTTCTGCTCTTAGAATTTCCATTTTAATCTCCCTATGTAGGTAGCCCTTGGGCAATTTTAGTCCCTATGACCTACACCTTTGTAGAATCTGATTATAAAGCGGCTACCTTTGGTTTTTCTGTTTTCAACCTTAATGCTGCCGTTTTGATTTTGTACTATCATTCTAGTTAGGGCTAGGCCAATACCTACTGAAGATTCTGATGATGCCTTGCCTCGATAGAATCTTTCAAATAAATGCGGTAGATCCTTTGGATCAATTCCAGATCCATCATCCTCAATTATAATTTCTGTATAAAGGACGTTTTCTTTAGCTCTAACCTGTATGTGCCCTCCAGCCTGTGTATGTTCGCTGCAGTTTTTGATTATGTTTGAAAAAGCTTCAACTGACCAGTTAAAGTCTCCGTAATAGGTTTCACGACCAAAGCCTTGGAAGTCAAACAATTGATCTCTAATTTCTAAAGGAACCATCAAAGGCTCAATGGCCTTGGCAATAACCATGGAAACATCCACCTTTTCCCTTTTGAACACTGCCGTTCCAGCCTCTATTTTGGAAATCTTCAGTAGTGAAGAAATGAGCCAATCCACTCTGTTTAAGTGGTGGTTAATGTCGTTAATATACTTAAAACGCTCCTCCAAAGTCAAGTCAGCCTTACGCAAAAATGACATTACCATATTTATAGTTGTTAGTGGAGTTCTAAGTTGGTGAGCTATATCTGCTATTGAGTCTGTTAAGTTTACCTTTTCTTTTTGAAGCAAAAATGCGCTTTCCCTTAGGCTCATTGTCATTTTTTTGATTTCGCTTTCCAAAACTGCAAGTTCCCCTTCTGCTGTATCTCCTAGCAAAACTTCCTCATCACTATGAAGTATCATATCGATAACCTCAGTAAGACTAGCGATTTTGTCGTATCTATACTTGGTCATCATTATACTTGCGAAACTAAAAATAACGGCAGTTATAAACACAATAAAACCACAGTAAAGGCTATTTACTGCGCCTATTGTTGTTGTAACCACCGTTAGAATCAATAACAATCCTATGTGAATTCTAACTTCTTTGTTTCTCAAAAAGTTCACTTATTCCCCCACCTTGTATCCAAGACCTCTAACTGTCTTGATGATTTCAGGTTTCTGAGGATCATCTTCAATTTTTTCTCTTAATCTTTTGATATATACAGTTAGAGTATTATCATTTACGAATTCGCCTGCAATATCCCAAATTTCCTCAAGTAGTTTGTTTCTAGACAAAACAACACCTTTGTTATTTAAGAATACTAGTAGCAATCTGTATTCTAGTACTGACAAGAAAACTTCTTGGCCTCTTTTGTGGACTGTACCCTTTAGAGAGTCTACAACTAAATCGGCAATTTCAATTGTTGATTTAGTTTTGTCAGATTTTCTAATTATATTCTTAATTCTAGATACAAGTTCTCTTGGTCTAAAAGGTTTAGTAATATAATCGTCAGCTCCCATATCTAGGCCTGTTACTGCACTTGCTTCGTCGTCATATGCGGTAATGAAAACTACTGGAGTTTCCTTGTTCTTGTTTGTCAATGAGTCAGATTTAGCCGCTGAACATATTGCATATCCGCTTCCATCTGGAAGTGAAATGTCTAGAAGTATTAGGTCATACTTTTCTGTATCTAACATTTCTAAGGCTGCAGCCTGTCTCATTACTGCCTGAACTTCATATCCTTCTGCCTGAAGTAGTTTTTTTAGATTTTCAATTATGGCTTTGTCGTCTTCTACAATTAGAATCTTCCCCATAATACACCGCCTTTCATTATTGGTATCTTAGTGGCACTACTTAATGGTAGCACCAATTATTTTCTACCCATATTTTACCTTATATCAGCTTAGTTGTCCACTCCTGACAGTTCCAAATATCTGTTACAATATCGTTATAAAACTCTGGTTCGTGGCAAATTAGTAGGATTGTTCCAGTGTATTCCTTAAGTGCTCGCTTAAGTTCATCCTTGGCATCTTGGTCTAAATGGTTAGTCGGTTCGTCAAGTAGCAAAACATTGCTTTCTCTATTTAGAATTTTGCAAAGTCTAACTTTGGCTTGCTCTCCTCCACTTAAAACTCTTACCTGGCTTTCTATGTGTTTAGTTGTAAGTCCGCAGTGGGCTAGGTTTGACCTAACTTCAACCTGTCTTAGTGATGGGAATTCGTCCCAGATTTCATCAATACAAGTCTTGGTGTTATTAGGGTCTGCTTCCTGCTGAAAATATCCTAGTAGCAGGTTATCCCCTTTTTCTACTTCTCCGCTAAATGGAGGAATTAGCCCCATTAAGCTTTTTAGTAGTGTTGTTTTACCAATTCCGTTTGCTCCTACAAGTGCCACCTTCTGGCCTCTTTGAAGATCCAGATCTAAGGGTTTTGAAAGGGCTTCATCATAACCTATTACTAGTTGATGAGTTTCAAAGATGTGCTTGCCGCTGGTTTTTCCTTTTAGGAATCTGAAGCTTGGTTTTGGCCTTTCTGCTGCCAATTCAATTACATCCATGTTGTCTAGTTTTTTCTGTCTAGACATTGCCATATTTCTAGTTGAAACTCTCGCCTTGTTTCTTGCCACGAAGTCCTTTAATTCACTAATTTCCTGCTGCTGCCTTTTGTATGCAGCTTCTAGCTGAGATTTCTTAACCTGGTAAACTTCCTGGAACTTGTCGTAATCACCAACATAGCGATCAAGATGCTGATTCTCCATATGATAAATTAAATTAATTACGCTGTTTAGGAAGGGTAGATCATGACTGATTAAGATAAATGCGTTTTCGTATTCCTGCAAGTATCTTTTTAGCCAAATAATATGTTCTTCATCAAGGTAGTTTGTAGGTTCATCAAGTAATAGAATATCTGGTTTTTCCAGCAAAAGTTTGGCTAGAAGTGTTTTGGTTCTCTGGCCTCCACTTAAATCCGTTACATCAGAATCTAGGCCTATGTCAATTAAGCCAAGAGCCCTGGCTACCTCTTCAACCTTAGCATCTATTATATAAAAATCGTGAGCCGTTAGCAGATCCTGGATTTCTCCTAGTTCTTCCATCATAGTCATCATGTTGTCTTCGTCAGCAGTGGCTAGGTCATCACAAATCTGATTCATTCTTCCTTCTCGTTCAAAAAGAAAGGCAAAGGCTGATTTCAGTACATCTCTTACTGTCATGCCCTTTTCTAGTACTGTATGCTGATCTAAATATCCAACTCTTACATTCTTACCCCATTGAACTTCCCCTTCATCAGGCATAAGTTTGTTTGTGATAATATTCATAAATGTAGATTTACCTTCGCCATTGGCTCCGATTAATCCAATATGTTCTCCCTTTAGTAATCTAAAAGAAACGTCGTTAAATATTGCTCTGTCGCCAAAGCCATGTGATAGATTTTTTACCGTTAAAATGCTCATTAAAAATTTCCTTTGCTCTGCTTAATAGGTATCTACTGATTTATCTAAGATGCCGCCACCTTTAGCATTGATTTTGTATTCGTATTCCTTGCCATCAACTTTGAATTCAACTTCGTATACTTGGTATCCGTCGTCAATTTCGTATTTAGACTTAACAAATTTAGCTTGGTCAGAATTAATTCCTGCATCTTTGTATGCTATGTCCTTGGCCTGTCCTTCAGTAATTTGTTTATCTGAATTTGTGTCAGTTTTAGTTTCTCCATTTTGTTCTTGAAGAAGTTCCTTACTTTCTTTGGATAAAATCTTACCATCTTCAGCTTTTAGAGTATATTCGTATTCACTTTTGTTTGTAGTAAATTCTATTTCATATTCTGAAGGTCTTTCATCCTTATCAAAAACAATTGAATAAGATTTTAAGTCATCAACTGTGATTTTAGCATCTTGTAATACGATTTCCTTGGCTTTATCTTTACTAATGTATTGTTTATCGTCTCCGATTCCAGTTGAAGCATCTTTGCCTATAGTCTTCATAAAAATTCCGAAGCAAATTACAAAGGCAATTGTTAAAACTAATACGATTGCAAAAATTAATGTTCCTTTTTTGTTATCTTTCTTATCCATTTTGGACCTCCTTATTTATATTTGTTTTGCCAAATTGTTGTAACTTGGCAATGGGTTTTTGGTTTTGACAAGGACTTTGCAGCAGTTTCCCCTGAAATGTCTGATGGCTGGTCCTGGTCAGTGGCTGGTGCAGTGGCGCTTTGGAATACTGATGAAACTTCAATTCGGCCATCTTCTAGCTTGCGGCCATAGTGATTGCTGCGAACCAAGTCTCCCTTCTTACACTCAAGGTCGTATTTAACCTTAATATCCTTGATCTCATAATCAAGGTAAAGTTCGTCTTCAATATCGTCCATTGCCCATTCAATATATGTAATATTATTTGTATGATTATTTGTGTCCGTATCTCTCCTAGTTACAGCAAACTCTCGGCTGCCTAAATACTCTAAATCCTCTAAGCCAACAACTCCGTAAGTTTCGTCCTTAATTAAAGGTTCCTTGTATTTGGGATCCATACCCTCTTGCCAAACTCCATAGTTCTCCATGAAATTTTCCGGAATTCTAGTAGGTTTACGTCTAATTCTATCCATTAAAAACCAGCGGGATTCAGCATAAAAAACCAAGTTTCCCTGTTCATCTTTGGCTTCAAAGGTACGATCTGCCTGAACACGCTTATGTCTACGAGACCAAGTTGCAATGGACAGTTTTTGCCCCTCTGTAGGCCTTTTGTTAATTACCACATGCCAGCCAGTTATAATCCAGCCTTTGTCGTTTTGGTCAAACCATTCAAGGTTGAAGCCTGCAGCATCTGAGTGAGCAACTGCCAAATCCTGAAATATGCCCACAAGCCTATGGGGTTTTACCTGCATTGTATAATCGACCTCAAAATATGAGACCTTATAGTCCTTCTTAAATGGAATCTCCATGGCCAGTCCCCTCCTTCTTCCTTGTTCTGTAACCTCTGTACATTATATCATTGATGGCCATACGCTGTGAAGCAATAAATTCCTCGATTTCCTTGCTGCCAACTAGTGTGTTGTCTAGTTCTAGCTTATCTCCGATTACACTAACTGTTACTAGAACATTAGCCACTTGGTTTTCGTCATAGGCACCAGGTTTTTGGGCAAAAACCGTTGCTTCCAGGTTCTTAACTCCGTCTATGTATCTTTGTTTTAGTGTGTCTACTGTATCCTCAATGGTCAAGTGCATTACAAATTTGTTTAGGCAGGTTGCAAATAGTCCACCAAGAAGTACAAAAAGTAGCCTCTGTAGTGGGAAGGTATCCGTTGACGGGTCGCTTAGTGCAGCCACTCCCATTGCTGAAATTGTAACGAAAATTGTTTCTTGGAAGTAGTTCTTTTTGTAACTACACAGGTATCCGTCAATCATTAGAATCATTGTTCTTGATGCTGGGTCCTTGAATATTCCAAATAAAATTACAAATAGTAGGAATCCAATAATGGACCCTTTGATTCTTGAGTTTAGTTTTTGGCCACCGTCACTGGCATAAGGTTGAATAATTGCCAAGTTGGTGTAAATTAACCATTTGCCAAATTCCAAGTCCAGTGCCTGTGATACAAAAAACATTAATGAGATTCCAAGGGCACTTCTAAGGGCGAAACTCATTCTAATAGAATCGGTTCTAAAGTTTTCACGAATTAAGTGATAAAGTCTATATTCCTTTGGTTTTCTTCCCTTGTAAAAACGACGGCCTTCTTCTCTTTTGACCATTAGCTTAGAAGTTTCAGTTCGAATTACTTCAGCTAAGTGGGTGCCTTGAACCATTAATGGGTTTGATGCTTCTTCATATTTATCTTCAAATTGATCTAGATTTGCAGCAAATTCTTCTTCAGTAACTTTCTTTTTGAGAAAGTCGTCAAATAGGTCTAGGCTTTTCTTTAGATCTTCTAGGAACTGGCTCACTGAATTGGCTTTGGGAGTTTGTTCCTTAAGTTCTGAATCATAATCACAACTGATTTTGTTAACTAAGGATGAAAGTTTTTCAAGACTCATGCCAATATTCATCTTATCTATTACAGTTGAAGAAACAAAAAAAGCATTTTTCCTTCTCTCATTTAATAGGCGGGCTAGTTTACCAAGTTCATTGGAAATTTCACTATCTGGTGCAACCTCCGGCTGGCCATCTGCCGCTGATACATTAGTATCAATTTGTGGAAGGCTATCTTCTGTAGCTCCTCTGCCTGCCAATACCTGGTCAATTTGGGCTATAACTATGTCTGCCATTTTAATTAGAGAAGCATTACTTTCTCTCTTGGATTTGCCACCATTAAGTATGTACTGAAGTACCATTGTGAACCCTGCTCCACATGCCATTAGGGCAAGTCTAGTTGGGAGCTGTTCAAAGGGAACAGGTGCTGTTGCCATCATGAAACAGTAAGTTAACATAAATGGAAAATACATTGGTGTTTGCAAATCACGCATGAGCGTAAATACAAGTAGGAATATCATTACCAAATTAATTATTAGGCCAATTACCGGTCCTAGCTGAACTACAGTTGATGCAATTGCAATCAAAAAGTCTAAGAATAATACTTTAACAAAGTTTCTAACTGGTTCGTTGGTTAAATTAACTGATAGTAAAACTAATGCCTGAGTTATAAGACCAACTGCAACTATTACATTGCTTTCTCCAAATACAGGTCTAACTCCCATTATAATTCCCACTACTACTAAAAATAGGGCTGTCTTGCTAAAAATCGTTCCTACGATTTTTTTCATAAAAATTCGCTTCCTTTCTAAATATATTCTAGTTATTTAAATTATCATTGTCACCGTATAGTCTGCGAGCTTCCTCTTCACTAAGGGCACCCTTCTCAAAGGTGAGATTGGGCATTTGAAATTTATCTAATAATACAAGTCCAATTGCTAATAGAGCCAGTCCTTCACACCAACCTGCTAGAACATCACTTGGGAAGTGAACTCCAACATAAACTCTACTAATTCCAATTATTATTGCTAATACTCCACATAAAACTGCCAAAGGTTTGTAGTGATTTGGCTTGTGCTTAATTAATAAAAACACCAAAAGTCCATATACTGCAATACTTGTAACAGAATGACCACTGGCAAAACTGTATCCACCCTGGTCAATTAACATCATTGATGCTTCTGGTCTAGGTCTAGCCACAATAACCTTAATAACCTTATTTAATACTGAAGTGGCTGCTGCAAGGGCCAAAACAGGAATTCCAAAATCCTTCCTGTATTGTTCAAAGGCAAAAAGCAGCACACCTATTACAACAATGGCTTCCCAGTTACCCAAATAAGTAACAAGTTCCACAATAATACTAACTGCCGGCACTCTAAGTCCATAAAACTTATCTAAAATAGGTTGGTCAAAAGGCAGCTGCCCATTAACCATAACATTGTACATGAGTACTCCAAACCCTAGTGCACAAACAATTGCTAGCACATATAGATAAATGTGTTTTCCCTTATATTCTTCAACTTTTCTATTCATAAATTCTCTCCTTATATCAAATTACGTAGCAAGTATTATACCATTTTTAGCAGTTTTTTTCCACAAAAACGGGTATAATCTTTATTATGAATTTGTCACATTGACCGTCATAGGCGTAGATGCTAAAATGGAATGATTAAAGGAGGACATTATGAAATTAATATCATGGAATGTAAACGGCATTCGTGCCGTAATTAAGAAGGGGTTTATGGACTTTTTGGCCAGCGAAGACCCAGATATAATATGTTTGCAGGAAACAAAGATGCAAGAAGGTCAGGAGGAAATTCCCACACCTGGCTACTATCAGTATTGGGATTCAGCAGAAAAAAAGGGCTACTCAGGAACTCTTGTATTAACTAAGCAAAAACCTCTCAGTGTGGCTTTTGGCCTTGGTATAGATATTCACGATCACGAAGGTCGTGCTGTGACTTGTGAGTTTGAAGACTTTTATTTGGTAAATTTTTATGTACCAAATTCTCAAGATAAACTTAAGCGTCTTGACTACAGAATGCAGTGGGAAGATGATGCTCGTAGTTATTTAAAAAACTTAGAAAAGACTAAGCCTGTAATTTTGTGTGGAGATTTAAACGTTGCTCATGAAGAAATCGACCTAAAAAATCCAAAAGCTAATCGCAAAAACGCCGGCTTCAGTGATGAAGAACGTGGCAAAATGACAGAACTTCTTGACGCCGGCTTTATAGATACATTTAGATATTTTAACCCAGAAGCAACCGGCGAATATTCTTGGTGGAGCTATAGATTTAATGCTCGTGCCAACAATGCCGGATGGAGAATCGACTACTTCTTAACTTCAAAGGTACTGGCTCCTAGACTTAAGAATGCAGCTATTTTGCAATCTGTATTAGGATCAGACCACTGCCCAGTAGTCTTAGAAATCGACTAAATTTGTAATTAATACTTGAACTGGCCTTTAAGGTCAAAGCCGTGGTTCATTGGACCGCTGCCTTGGCCTAAATCCATCATATCCCCAAGGGCGGCGGATATGTATGCCTTAGCCCGTCCAACAGAATCCTTCAAACTATATCCCTTGGCAAGGTTGGCCGCAATTGCACTAGATAAAGTGCAGCCAGTTCCATGAGTATTGGAATTATCTATTCTTTCACCTCTAAACCAAACCCCTGTGCCATTTTCAAAAAGTAAATCGTTGGCGTCATTAATACTATGACCGCCCTTAAGAAGCACGGAACAATGGTGGGATGCGCTGATTTTGCTTGCGGCTAAAACCATATCCTCTTCATTGTTAATTTTCATACCTGATAGAATTTCACCTTCTGGAATATTAGGTGTAATAACTGTTGCAATTGGAAGAAGTCTAGCCTTAAGTACCTCAATGGCTTCAGTCTGAAGCAATGTGGACCCGCTAGTTGCAACCATAACTGGATCTACAACAATATTCTTGGCCTGATAAAATTCAAGGGAATCAGCAATAACCTCAATTAACTTTGAGGAAGCTACCATACCTATTTTTACCCCATCAGGTCTAATGTCAGTAAATACCGCGTCGATTTGAGCCTTCAAAAATTCAGGTTCAACCTGAGAAATTTCAGTAACTCCAGTAGTGTTTTGAGCTGTTAAGGCTGTAATTGCACTCATAGCGTAAACACCATTCATAATCATTGTTTTAATATCTGCCTGAATTCCAGCGCCGCCACTACAATCAGAACCTGCAATAGATAGGGCAGTTTTAACGCCTGTCATCTTACTGGATAACTGATATAGTTCCTTACACTGAGCTTCAATGTCCTTAGCTCCAAAAATAGCTGATACTAGTGCTACGCCGTCAACTTTGCTGCCTGCAAGCTGACTAATATTATCCTTGTTAATACCTCCAATAGCCACAACGGGAATATCCACTGAATCGCAAATTTCTCCAAGGGTTTCATTAGAAAGTACATCAACATCAAGTTTAGTATTAGTTGGGAAAACCGCCCCAACTCCAAGATAATCGGCACCATTAGCAACTGCCTTGGCAGCCTCGTCTAAATCGTGTACAGAAACCCCAACAATCATGTTAGGACCAACAGCTTGACGAACAGCTCCAGCCTCCATATCCTCTTGGCCTACATGGACTCCATCGGCTCCGCACTTAATAGCAATATCTACATTATCATTAATAATAAAAGGCACGCCATATTTCTTGCAAAGCTGATTCATTTCAATAGCCTCAGCCAAGAACGCCTCTTCATCTAATTCTTTTTCTCTAAGCTGAAGGCAAGTAATTCCGCCCTTAAGGGCACATTCAACCTGTTCCATAAGAGATAGGTCACCAACCCACATAGAGTCTGTAACTCCATAAAGCACCATGTCATGAGGCACACATCTGCTTTTATTTAATTTCATATTTAGCCCCACTTTCAAGTTCACGACCTGTTAAGTTAAATAAGGCATCAATAATATGACCTCTGTAAGCAAAGTTACCATCCTCACGAGTCATATTAGCACTGGCAATCTCACCGCAAAAGCCCATGGCACAAACAGCCGCCGCTACAGCTTCAAGGTGCGCATTAGGATTAGCAACTAAAAATGCAGTAGCTACAGCAGAAAGCTGACACCCAGTACCAGTAACCCTGCTCATCATTTTGGCCCCGTTACGAATAACAAAGGCCTTCTCAGAATTTGCCACAATATCTATTTCCCCTGTAATGGCAATAATGGCCTCAGTCTTCCTAGCAAATTCCTTAGCAAACTTAACAACATCACCAATATTATGTTCAGTAACCTTGTCTGCCATATTTGCATCAACACCTACAGTGTTACCACTACCAAAAGCCAAAGTTTTAATCTCGGAAATATTACCTCTAATGGCAGTAAATTTTACCTCATCTAGTAAACGAAGGGCTGTTTCTGTTCTAAGTTTAGATGCACCAGCTCCAACTGGATCTAGCAAAACGGGATGGCCAAGTTCATTAGCCTTCTTCCCTGCCAAAAGCATAGATGGAATTGTATTCTTATTTAAAGTCCCAATATTAATATTTAGGCCCCCACAAATAGATGTAATTTCACAAACCTCATCGCTATCATCAGCCATAATAGGTGATGCGCCACAGGCTAGCAAAATATTAGCACAATCGTTTACAGTTACATAGTTTGTAATATTGTGAATTAGGGGTCCAACTTCTTTAACATTTTCAAAAATCTTCTTAAACATCCTCTTCTCCTTTTTCCTTTTTGTTGCACTTTTCTTTTGTCCAAACTTGGTCATTATTATTATCAGTTCCTTGGCTATGGTTTTGGTTCTCCTGAACAAGGCGAATTAAACCACCACGACTGTTAATCTCAAGCTTCCTAAATATATTATAAATATGGGTTTTAACAGTACTTTCAGAAATATATAGTTTGCCACTAATTTCAAGATTGCTATGGCCTTCATAAATTAGTTTGGCTATATCCATTTCCCTTTGAGTAAGCATAAATTCTTGACCCAATGACTCAACAGCAGCAGCTGCTGTAATAACAGGCTGCTCCAAGCCAGACCTAGTTGCACCATCATCCTCATACTTCTTCTTAAACTC
Organism: Anaerovoracaceae bacterium; assembly: GCA_036646055.1. Taxonomy (GTDB): domain Bacteria; phylum Bacillota; class Clostridia; order Peptostreptococcales; family Anaerovoracaceae; genus JAVWMQ01. Next base: position 21,794 of record JAVXMY010000007.1, read on the forward strand.
ATACTTATACACATAAACCAAAGTATTAAAGTTAGTAATTAGCCAGAATATAATAGTAAAATCCAAAGGTTCCCTAATAAATTCACTATTGCCCCAGTAAACTGAAGTTTCACCCCAGAAGTATGAGCAAAAATTCCACATAAGCATAGAACTAACTATAAACATAAAAACCAACCGATGTCGCTGGTTTTTTAATAAAGCCTGACTCATATAGCTAACGCTGCCAACTAAAAGCAATAATCCAAGAGCAATATCGCTGACAAGAAGTAGCCATTTAACACCATAAAGTGTTTCCTTAGGTACTACAAATACCAGTGCTGCCCAAAAAACAGCATAGGAACAAGCGTATATTTTGACAATTCTATTATACCAACCTAGTTTTTCGTCCATAACAATACGAGACTCTAAACGAAGCCACAAGGAAAATATAATTGCAATTAGACAAGAGCCAAGCCTCAAAAGACTAGTATTACCAATGCTTCCAATAACATAATTAGAATAATAAATGGCAAAATCGTAGATGCACATTATCAGCATTGCTAAAACAAAACCATTAAAAGCTCGGCTTCTGGTTTCTCTTCCCTTCTTACCTGTAATCATAGAAATAGTAAGAGCTGCCACTCCACTAAAAATAGCTAAAACGTAAGCCATCATCACAGCATTATATATAAGAGAATCTCCCATATTCTATCCTCCCTATCTCTATCACTTCACACACCAAAACAGTTCTCTTATAAGCATTATAACCCTTTCTAGCAAATATTCAAGCCCAAGGAAATATAAAAGACCCAAGAAAAAACCCGACCATTGGTCGGGTTCTCTCCTTACTTATTACTTATCCAATTTACGAAAGGTTCAAATATGTAAATCTATAAACTGGACTCGATTGCTTTTTTTAAGCTTCTGCAGCTTTAATCGCTTCTGCTTTAGCAGTTTCACGATCTTTTAGTAGTAGCTGATATTCTTCTTCTGTCATTTTTTCCATTGTGAATCCTGTGAATCCATAGAAAATTGATACAAGTGGATTTATTAGATTTAGGAATGCCCACCAGCCGTATCCAACGCCAGGTGCTCCCCAAGTTTTAACTCCTAAGAATGTTTGCATTGTAGCTCCGCATGTGTTCCATGGAATCAAGCAAGATGTAATAGTACCCGCATCTTCAAGTACTCTAGATAAGTTCTTAGATTTTAATCTTCTATCTTCGTAGGCTTCTTTGTACATTCTACCTGGTAAGATAATTGATAGATACTGATCCGCTGCTAATGCATTTACAACAACACAACTGAATACTGTAACTGTAATTAATGAACCTGTTCCCTTAGCAAACTTCAATAATGAATTTGCAAGAGTAGCAAGCATACCGGTTGAATCTAAAATACCGCCGAAGCACATTGCACAAATAATCAAACTAACGGTAAATAGCATTGACTCCATGCCTCCACGAGTCAGTAGCTGTCCTAGGTTCTTTAGTGTAGTCTCGGCAATTTCACTTCCATACTGTGCAACAATAGGAGCATACTCCTCGATAGTTGCACTGTATGTATATCCATGATGGGATAAATTTAGCCAAGCGTTTAAACCAACGCCCTGTGTGAAAACTCCCAAAATAGCACCGATAAATACTCCACCTAGCAATCCAGGAATTGCTGGAAGTTTGAAGGCAACAATCATGATTACAACTAGCGGTGGAATTAATAATAAAGGAGTAATGTTAAAGTTAAGCTTTAACCCTTCCTGAATAGCATAAACCGCATTGATATCTGCATTGCCTGAATGTTTTAATCCTAAAATAACGTAAATTATTAACGCTATAACTAATGAAGGTGTAACTGTATACACCATATGTCTGATATGTTCAAACAATGTTGAACCAGCAATAGCCGGAGCCAAGTTTGTAGTATCAGATAGTGGAGACATCTTATCTCCGAAGTATGCACCAGAAACGATTGCACCTGCAGTAATGTAGATGTTCATATCAAGTCCCTGAGCAATACCGATTAATGCGATACCAATGGTGCCTGCTGTGGTCCATGAAGAACCAGTCGCCAGTGAAACTATACAGCATAGTAAACACGCAGCTGCCAAGAAGATACTTGGCTTAAGAATAAGTAGTCCGTAGTAGATCATTGCTGGAACAACTCCTGCAGCAATCCATACACCGATTAAAATTCCGATAATAAGTAGAATCAAGCATGCCTGCATTGACCTATTAATAGAAGCCATAATACCAGCTTCCAAGTATGACCACTTCCAACCATTAGCCACTGCAATTATTCCAGCTACTGTAGCTGATAAAATAAGTGGAATGTGGGCGGTCCCGTAATCTGATGCAAGAGCATCAATGCCAGTAATCTTATTTAATATATTCATCGAATACATTAGTGAGACTACTAGAAATGCCATAACAAATAGCACTTGCCACATAGGTATTTTTTTTCCCATGTCCTAACCTCCTAATAAAGTAAGTAATAATTCCTAGACTGCCTAGCCTTCTCAAACTAGACTGTCCGTACGTAAAAAATAAGTTAACCAAAGTATAGGCCCAGACCCCTAGCCTAGCAATTCCACTTTAGTATTATTTGGCAAAAATGGCCTAGTACTTTAGTAGTACTAGACCATTACGCCCCCTGAAAAGTACTGGTTTACCAAGGTTTGTAACCTGGTAGCAATTCTCTTGCAAAATAGAATTTAAACTATAACTTTCCATCTAAAAAAAAACAAAACAAAAACACTGAATAATGGATAACCATATTCAGTGCTTTTAATTTTAATAATTATGTAATATTTATTTTTTTGAATTGGCCAATCTCTTCTTAGCGGCCTTACGTCTACCATCAATCTTTCGTTCAACATCAAGACAGTTTCTCAAAATCTTAGCTAACTCTATATTATTTTGACTAAGTTGCTCAACAGGTAAATCTACAACATTCTTAGGAACAGACCTAAACTTGGCCGGAACCTGAATTTTTAAAGTTCCCTTAAGGATATCCTTAATTGTATTCTTTAGACCCTTTTTTTTCTTAGGTGCTGAAGCTTCTAAAGTCTTTAGCTCCTTGTACTGAGAATTAATACTTTCAGCCCATTGATTTAATACCTTAACCATCTTTGGATATCTCCAAGCCTGAATCTCCTTATCTGTATAAGAAACCTTAACCAAAGACTGAAGATCCTGAGGACCCTCCTCCATAGATTTAACAAAATCATTAATACTAGACTTTAACTCTTCTCTGTATTTTAGATGTTCAGTTTTGTTAGCCGGTGGATCCACAATACTATATTCAAATTCACCATCAAGATACATTCTAGGGGTACAAGTATGAAGCCAATTCCTGTAAGGTGAAAATCTAATAGACTCAGGGGTACGAATAACCAAACAAACTGGAGTTCCAATAGCTAAACAAGGAAGTGCACAATGAAGTCTCCTGGTAAAAACACACTGAGCATTCTGGTAAACTGTCAAGACCTCCTCAACAATCTTCTTACGCTCTTCCCAAGTAGATGAATCCTTAGAATAATCCACATAGTGATTCATAACCTTAACATCTAAGCCAGCCTTAGCAGCCTGCTTAGTAAGCCTTTTCTCTACAGCCTTGTTAGTATCAACAATACAAATATATGGTTTCTCTACCTCTCTCTTAGGCTTCTTAGGTAGTGTAAGTGTAATACACCCTGAGAAGAAAGAATCAATATTGTTTATCTTCATATTTTCTTCAGTAAAATCATCTCTAACACCAATAGGGCCATGAGCATTTAAATAATCTCCTCCAAGGCCAGTTAAAAAATCATAGCTGCAAGGACAACCAGGTTGTTTCGCAAGCTTATTGTTTGAATAATGAAATCCAACAAAGTGTGGAATAATATACTTTGTTGGTGGCCAATTCCACTTCTCCCACATCCACCAAGCACTCATAATAGCAGCAACAGGCTCCTTATCATGGCTAATGAATTCATTTAAGTGTTCACGATTTAATAAATAATCTGTATGAGGCAAAAACTGTTCTAGGGCATAGGACTGTATATCATCTCCTAAATTTGTGGTTGTCTTATGCCAAAGCAATCCATATTTCATTTGTAATTCTCCTTATAACTCTCCTAATAACTTTGTCTATTGTACCATTATTAACCCAATTATTCAACTATAACCACTCACCATTGACCAATGACAAACATAGGAATATAATGTAGTTAATATTTTAAGTCACTAGAGAGGTATTAATATGAAAAGCATAAAATTTAAAAAACATATGGGACTTATTGCATTAAGCATAGTCCTAACAGTTAGTCTAGTAACAGGTACTGCACTAGCAGGCCAAGGTACTTTACAGCCGGCAGCAAAGACTCAAACTAGCCATGGAGCAAAAGTAGTAGACTTCACGCCAACTAGTTCAGCTAGATCAAACGGTAACCAGCTTTACTATGCATTACAAGAAGAAGGGCCAAAAACAATAGTAATCAAAGAAGGAAGTAACTTTAAAATTGATAGAGTCCTTTACTTAACAAATGATACAAAAATCATAGCCAAAAACTGCACCATAACACAGATTGGATCTGGCAAAAACATATTTGTACATGAAATCAAAGGTGGAAACTATCAATCTCTAAAAAATGTAGAAATAGATGGAGGAACTTGGCAAACAATAGGAAACAAAGCCATTGCCTCAATATTTAGATTTGCCCACGCAGATGGAATCAAAATCAAAAATGCAACAGTTTACACAAACTATCAAGGCCATGGAATCGGCTTCATAGCTTGTCGCAATAGTTCAATAGATAATTGCAAAGTAATTGCCAAAACTCAAGGCTCAAGTAAATCACTAGAAGAAGCAATCCAACTTGACGTAGCTTCTAAAGCTACAGCGCCTTTCTTGGCTAGAGAAGGAAGCAAATACGTTCAGGGCCAAACATGTAACAATATTAAAATTACAAACTGCACAATCCATGGTTCTAGAGGGCTTACAACCAATCACACCAAAACTGAAAACAACAAATGGATTAACAAATACCATAGCAAAATCACAGTAACAGGTAACAACATTACAAGTACCTCATCTGAAGCCCTAGTGCTACATAACGCTGTAGGCTTAACAGTCAAAAATAATAAAATCACTACACCAAACAAAAGACTAAAAGAAACCTACTCAATTGGCCTAAACATTGCATTACTTGGCAAAAACAAAATAGCATCTAAATACTCAAATGTAATTAGTGGCAACACAATTAAAGGTGGCAGACAAGGTCTACACCTTTGGTCTTACACATCAAGCAAATACGGCAAAACAACCGTAACAAACAACAAATGTTATGCCAGAACAGGAGCCAAAAACGCCATTAAAATTGGAGGCTGCAAATCAGTAGTCAATAAGGGTAACAAGTCATATAAATACTAACTAATCTTATTTGAACCTATAATAAAAGTGGGGCCTTTCATGAAGGTCCCACTATTTTTTTTAATATTTTTCTTTTAGCTCTTTTGCAATACTTAAGAGAATTTCAGCTTCTACCTTAGGTTCATCTGCTTTCATAATGGCAGATACAACGCAAAGTCCAGCAATGCCAATACCCTGAAGAACCTGAGTATTTGTTTTGTTAAGACCTCCTATTGGATTTACAGGAATAGAAACAGCCTTACAAATAGCATCAAGAGTTTCAGTGGAAGTTAGCACAGTTTTTACCTTAGTAGTAGTAGGATAAATGGCACCAACACCAAGATAGTCTGCACCTTGCTCATAGGCTTCAATTGCCTGCGCCACTGTCTTAGCCGTTGCACCAATAATGGCATCACTACCCAAAATCTTCCTAGCAGTATCAATTGGCATATCACTTTGACCAAGGTGAACCCCCTCAGCACCAATTGCCATAGCTACATCAATACGATCATCAATAATTAGAGGCACATTGTATGCCTTTGTCAGCTGGTGAACTTTAGTACCTAGATCAATATACTCCCTTGTGGTTTTGTCCTTCTCTCGAAGCTGTAACAAAGTGGCTCCACCCTTAAGAGCTTCTCTTGTACGGTTCAAAAATTCTTCTTCTGTCAAACCAGTACTATCGGTTATAAAATATAATGTGGGATCAAACTTCTTCATTTCACTTACTCCTTAAACATATAGATAATCATTTAGTACAGGTTGTAAACCTTCATCTGCAATATCATCATACATTTTTTTAAGACTACGATTATCGTCAATTTCAAACTGTTCATCACCCTGATCAGTTTCATCTTCCTTGCCAGTGTATTGGCTTTCATGGGTACCAACACCTGTAGAAACTCCTGCCGAAACCTTTGTAGCTGCAATCTTCACAATGCCGTTTCTAAACTCAGCACTTTCACGAGAGGATACAGTAATACCTGCAAAAGGCAAAAAAATACGATATGCGCATAATACCTGACACAGCTTTTTTTCACTTACATCCATAGGCTTGATTTTGTCATTATTAATAATTGGGCGAAGCCTTGGACAAGAAAGGGACATTTCAGCCTGAGGATATTTCCTCTGCAAGTAGTAAACATGTAAGGCACTTGCAAGGGCATCCTTCCTAAAATCTGAAAGACCCAAAAGTGCTGAAAATGCCACACCTCGCATACCTCCCATAAGAGCACGTTCCTGAGCATGGAAGCGATATGGCCACACACGCTTGTGTCCAAACAAGTGGAGTTCTTCGTATTTGTCTGAGTCATACGTTTCTTGAAATACAGTAACATAGTCGGCACCACACTTATGCAAATAAGCATACTCATCTGTATTAACAGGATAGATTTCAAGGCCTACATTACGGAAATATTTTCTTGCCAGCTTGCAAGCTTCACCTATGTATTTCACATCACTTTGTCCACGACTTTCACCTGTTAATATGAGGATTTCTTCCATTCCGCTCTCTGCAATTACCTTCATTTCCTGTTCGATCTGCTCCATATTAAGTTTCATACGACTAATATGGTTGTAACAGTTAAATCCACAATATACGCAATAGTTTTCGCAGTAGTTGGCTATGTAAATGGGCGTAAATAAATAGACCGTATTTCCAAAATGCTTACTTGTTTCTAGTCTAGCTCTGTTTGCCATTTCCTCCAAAAAAGGCTCAGCGGCAGGAGATAGAAGTGCCTTAAAATCCTCTATAGTGCAGTTTGTATGTTCCAGTGCAGCTTTCACATCTTTGGCTGTATATAAGGACCAATCATAAGAGTCCATTTGTTCCATTACATTTTGGCATACATCAGACTCAATGATTTCCATACCAGGCATATACTCCATATGATTTTTACGAAAGCTTGGATCGGACTCTAGTTTGTGTTTTTTGGCCAAAGCTTCAGGAGATAAATATTCAGAGTCAACATAAAATTGGTTTTCCATTTCTTCACCTCCTAATCATGCAAGAAGCCAGTAAGAGGATCAGATGGTGAAGCACCTCTTGTCAGCACTCTACCAAGACCGGCAAGGTATCCTTGTCTGCCAGCTTCAATTGCTTTGCCAAAAGCAGATGCCATCATAGGCAGGTCACCTGCTGTTGCAAGTGCTGTGTTGGCCATAATTGCAGCTGCACCCATTTCCATAGCTTCGCAGGCCTGAGAAGGTCTACCAATACCAGCATCTACAATAATAGGCAGGTCAATTTCATCAACTAAGATTTGGATAAACTCCTTTGTAGCTAGACCCTTGTTAGAACCAATAGGAGAAGCAAGAGGCATAATTGATGCCGCACCTGCATTAGCCAGGTCACGAGCAACATTAAGGTCAGGATACATATATGGCATAACAACAAAACCTTCCTGGGCAAGAATTTCTGTTGCCTTAATTGTTTCTGTGTTGTCTGGCAAAAGATACTTGCTGTCACGCATAATTTCGATTTTGACAAAATCTCCACAACCTAGTTCTCTTGCAAGGCGGGCAATACGCACTGCTTCCTTAGCATTCCTTGCACCACTTGTATTTGGAAGCAAGGTAATTCCCTTGGGAATATAATCTAGAATACTTTCTTGCTCCTTGGTATTTACACGACGAACAGCCAATGTAATAATCTCTGCACCTGCATCTTTAACAGCAGCTTCAATTAAATTAAGAGAGTATTTACCGGAACCTAGTATAAAACGAGAATTAAATTGGTGTCCACCGATAATTAGTTTGTCCTTATTCATTATAATTTCCTTCTTTCATTTATTTAGAATTAAGTATTTGTAAAACAACATGTGCTTGATGTGCTGCACAAATCATTACACGACTTGAAACAAGTCCTATTCCATCATTAACATTGCTAACCTGATCTCCGCACACATAAAATTTCTTGGTGATTTTTTTGGTTTTGATTAAATTCCCATCTCCTAAACCTGCCATTCCCGATGCCGCTACTAAATATTTGTTTGGCATTTTTTCTAGAATTTCATTTACTAACATTCCTTTAGTTTCTGCCACATCAACAGCTTCACAGATTATATCTGCCTCATTTAGTACCTTTGTAATGTTGCCTTCAGTAAGGCCTATAGTATGGGTTTCAATGGACAGATAAGGTGCAATTTCCAACAAGTTTTCTTGAAGTGCCTGGGTTTTATCCATTCCAATCTGACAGGCCTTGTACTGCTGCCTATGGAGATTAGTTATATCCACCTTATCAAAATCAATTAATATTAATTTTCCAATACCAGCTCTCCCTAAGGAAATAGCAATATTAGAGCCAAGGCCACCAAGACCGCAAATAGCAACTGTGCTGCCAGATATCTTTGCTTGCAATTCCTTACCATGGCGATCTTCAAGAGCCTGCTGCCATTGGGTTTTAGTTGGTATCACTTTAGCCACCTCCCACAAAACTAACAACCTCTATAGAGTCACCATCACGAAGAATAGTGGTATCATATTCAGCTTTTAGCACAATGTCGCCATTACGTTCTACGGCAATTCTCTTATCATTGTAAGTTGTAGTGGACAAATATTCAGCCAGGGTCTTTCCTGCAACCTCCAAAAGTTCACCATTGATTTTTACCATTTACTCACCTCCAAAAGCATAAAAAAAACGGAAACCACCTTATTGGTAGTTTCCGTAGACGTCTTTAATCCTCCTAATCATTGTTAGGCATCCCTACGTTGGCATTATCCAAATCAGGTTCTAGGTCGAAGGTGACACCTTCCTCTCAGCCTGTAACACAAGCTCCCTACTTTTGTTATTATACACCCATATTCTGCATTTGCAATAGACTTTCAATAATAAGTTTGCCTACTTGCCAAACTAAATCTTAAACTTCAATGCCTTAACTGGGCTGTATGCTCCCCATATGCACTTGCCCTCAGATTTTTTGTAGGCTCTCACTTTGTAGTAATGTGCCTTCCTAATCTTCTTGCCTATTTTCATATAGGATTCAGATTTACCATTCTTGACCCATGCAACAGGCTTGTACTTGCCATTCTTAGTTGTTGCTCTATATATTCTATATCCATCAGGCTTATTAGCAGCTGAAGACCAACGAAGAATTAATCTAGAATGAGATGTTTTGACCTTCAAAGTCTTAACAGCCCCTGGCTTAATTTTGCCAATAGGAACACTATCTGCACCACCTTCTGGATTTGATGGCACAGATGGCACTGATGGCACTGATGGTACTGATGGTACATTAGTATAAATTATTGGAGCCTGGCCAGTAGCCCAAATTTCCACAGACTTAACCTGGTTAGATAGTTTAATCTGGTCAATCTGATTCCCATAGTAATATGCACTCTTGATTTTATGATTATTACTCAAATCCAGTGACTTCAATTGATTCATATAACAATATAGGCCTTCAAGATTTGTGTTTTTGCTTAAGTCTATAGCCTTTAAATAGTTATTAGCACAATAAAGGCTTTTTAGTCCTGGAAAATATTCAACACCTTCTAGTGAAGAAATAACCTTGTTGTTTACCATTAACTTATTAACTGAAGCAAGAACTGGCAAATCACTTTCGTAAATATTGTACTTGCTATACTGGTTTTCCCCTGGAGCCAGAGAATCCCCCGCTGCTACAGGATCCACTCTGCTATTTAGAATCTTAGCAGAGGATAAAATTTCCTTACGGAAGTTTTCATCTGGAATCTTTAACACCTTTTGCTCCGATTTGGCAAATCCCATAGCCCCTGTCATAGTCAGAACCATTGCAATTGCAACAGCTGAGGAGACAAACCTTTTTAATCTCATATTTTTCATTCTTACACCTACTTCACAAAAATTACATCAAGCTTAAACTTGTATGTATAGTCAGCATATACCAACTTACCTGCAATACCTTCTGCCGGAACATTATCAAAGTCAATGTCTTCCCCGTCTGCCTTACTAATTTCAAGGCTGCTTTCAAACAATCTATCACTAATAGATTTAGTAGAACCATCAGCCATCAAAATATTGATTTTGCCATTTTCACCAGCAGACCAGTCCATGTTCCACTTGCTCTCGCCTAAAGTCACCTTAGGTACAGTGTCCCCCTTGACAAAACCAACAGGAACATTGCTCAAATTAACCCCCAAAGCATTTTTGGCATCGTAAAATCTAAGAGGATTATTTTCATTGCCCTTAAGGCCGCCAATGTCAGTATTCAAATAAAAACTCTTGGCAATATCACTAACTGAATCAACCAAAAGCCCATCAATTAGCCTCTCGTTAATTCCAAAACGAATATTAGTCTTATTCTTAACTAAATCCTTGTTATTTCCCTTCAAATTAATCTTCAAAGTTTTGCCATCAGCGGAAATATCCCCTTCATTAATGTCCATCTTGACCCCTTGAGGCAGCTTCTTAGAAACAATATAATGATGATCTAAATCATGGCTAATTTGCTTAATAACATTCTTGTTAAACAAAGCTGGCAACTCCTTAGGTATTGAAATTTCAACAAATCCAGAAACATTCCCCTCACTATCAACATTAACATTGTTAGCACCATTTAATTTATTATAATTAAAATAGTCAGCAGGGTGGGATTTATCAAATACTAGAATTTGTCTGTCATCAATATCTCTGTAACCATCAACTGAAATCTTCAAATCTACCCACTTGTGTTTGTCCGTAAATTCTCCAATAGTTTCCTGGGCAAAACCCGCTCCTTCCAGCTTAATGCTTAACTGAGATAGATTCCCCGTTGCAGTGTATGGCACCTCTTTGTTATTAACAAAAATCTTGGCCTTGCTATCCTTAATCTGAGATAGATATGCACCTAGTTCTTCTGATGTAACATTGTTAGCTCCACCAATTTCAATAGTCATACCCCTACCTTCTGTAGTTACATAGGCACCTAGCCTCTCTGGATATGTAACAACTGCACCAGGATAAAGTTTAGCCGGCACTTTTTTGACTGTAGAAGCAGAATAGTCTTTGCCTGGAACAATTGGTGATGGTGCTTTGGCATAAGCTTCCTTAGACTTATTAACAGCCATTAATGCTCCCTCTGCAATTGCTGTAGATGCCATAGTCGCACCACTAATAGAATCCACTTCTTCCCATTTGTCTCTAATATAGTTGTCTTTAATATACTTCTTGATTTTTGCAAATGAAAAACCCTCTTTTTTTACATGGGCTTCTAGGCCATCTGCAAGTTCCTGTCCTAATAACTTAGCAGCTTCCTCTTTGTACCCACCTTGACCTTTTTCCGCAATAAATTCAGGATATTCTCCCATTTGATATATTACATTTGCAATATACTCAGGGCCATAATCCTTTAGAGATTGGAAGAACTCCGGCGTGATTTTGCCTTGAATTGCTCTGTCATCTGCGAAATGCTCCACATAGACATCAACTATCTTGCCATGTTTAACCTCAATTGCTGAACGGGTTTTTTCCGCCACCTTACCATAAGCATACCCTTTGAATATGCCATCTTCATAGCCAGATTTCTGACTACTTGTCGAGGCTAAGGCCCCTGTAGGTACTGATAAAACCATAGTGGCTACAATACCTATTGCTAGAATTTTTTTCTTCATTCTTTTATCCTCCTTTGTCTACACACACAAAAAAAATGAATTATTTAAATAATTCATCGTTAGCAAGAAGGTATAATTCCTCTACGTATTTACGCATAGTATCACACATTGGTACTCGCCAACAATGATAATCCTGCAATTGTGTCTGACTTACGCACTTGCGCTTACAGTGGCGGTACCGTACCAGATTTTCACTGATTTCCAATTATCCGCAAGATCTTATTATTTACTAATATATCACAGGGCCTATCTAGTTGAAAGCCCATTCCTGGCACAATCTCCATTGCTAGAACAGACACCTTAACCTAATAATACCAAACTATTATCAACAAAATATCAAGGAACCATTAAGATTCCTTGATAATTCATTTCCATATAGATGTAAGTTTGCTAGCTAACCAAACTGCTGACACTTTCACTAACCTAGCAAACAGAATAAAAATCAAAGTGTCCTCTTACGCAAAACCAAGCAAAATAGTACTTTTATAGGATTTCTCTAAGCCCTGAGAAGACTTGTAAACTAGTGGAATCCAGTACTACAGCGATTTGATTGCTTCTAAGAATCTATTCATATTTTCAATCTTTGGCATTCTTAATCTTGCAGAATTCTTGCTTAATCCTTCAAACTCCGCACCAGGTACGGCTAAAATGCCTCTATTGAATAACGCTTTTACTAAATCTACTTCTTCGTCCTTATGAATTATCAAACATATAGGGACTCTTGGATCAGTCTCTGCAATTGTTATATTTTTTAAATTTAAATCTATAATTGCATTCTTAATCTTAGCAAAGTTTAAGATATTTTCCTCTAGTTGGTTTTCACTTCTTAAAACAGAAGCCACAAGCTCACGAGAAAAATCTCCTAAAACATATGGATTTGTTGTTTTTTTCATATAAGCGATAAGTGGTTTACTGGCTAAAACAAATCCTGCACGAACACCAGCTAGCCCAAACCCTTTTGATAATGTTTTTAAAACAATTAAATTTTCATATTTCTCTAGCAATATTGTTGCTGATTCTTCTCTAGTAATGAAATCTCCATAAGCTTCGTCAACAATAACACAAATATCTAATGCTCTAGCTGCTATTATTATTTCCTCTATTTCGTCCAAAGGAATAACCTGGCCCGTTGGATTATTTGGATTATCTAGATATACAACACTTAAGTCCTCAGAAAGCCTATCTATTACGTCTTGTGTAATAAGCTTATAGTTGTTTTCTGGCAAAAGTTTAATACTTGTATAAGTCATACCAAGGAATTCAACGTTGGCAACATAATCTGTAAACTGAGGTGCATAGCCTAATACTTTGGCTCCAGCCTCTGCAAAGATATTATTAACTGTATAAATAGCGCTAATACTTCCATCAGCCAAAAGAATATTTTCCTTTTCCAAATTCACATTTCCTCGCCAATATTCAATGATTGCATCATATGGTGCTTGGGAATGTGGGTATGTTGATAATCTGTTGAAGTCATACTCCATATTTAACACCGCTTTTGGAAATCCGTAAGGATTGCAGCCCTCACTACAATCAATGCCATTCTTAGGTAAAACTAAAACATCGGAAGCGTAACTGTTTTTTTCTTTTTCCTGTAATACTTTTTTAACTTTATATCTCATTTTATTTACTCCTTCCCATTGTGGTCTCTCATATTTTATTTCTTAAATTTGCTTTTAATTTGGTTATATGCTAAGCAAATGAATAATAAAATTCCTAAGTATCCAGTGTAAGGGTAAATTATTCCTACCAACTTACCGAATGGGAACTGTCCTAAGACAAATGCCAATATAATTACAATTACTGCAACTATTTTAGATTTTTGGGTACCTTCTTTGGTAATCTTATTGCAAACAGTCCAGAACATAGGAGCTGCAGTAGAAAAAATTCCACATATTAATAAAATTGAGAATATAACTCCGAAGATTGGAGAAATCTGTTTTGCTAAGTGCAATGTAGGAACTGCTAATCCCTGAATCTCATCAATTTTAGATAGTAAAGCTAAATTCATGAAGAATGTAGCTGTCATTAGTAAAACTCCACCAAGTACGCCACCTGCCATTGCTTCACGTTTAGACTGAGCACCTTTTCCTAAAGCAAATAAGAAAATAATTGCACCAAATGTGTTATATGCTGCGTATAGTGTTCCACTTAACCACCATGTTGCTGATGAAGTTGGAAGGTTGTATGCTGAAACCTTAGCATCAACACCTGATAAATTACCCATATTAGGTATTAATGTAATAACTGCGATTAAGATTGAGAATATTATAATTGCAGGGCCAATAGCTCCAAGAACATTAACTAATTTGTTAACGCCAATCATATAAGCAATAAATACTAAAACAACCATAAATAATGAACCGGCATAGTAGTTTAATCCATAATATTCATTTAATGTTGCACCCGCACCGGAAATCATAATTACGACAACACCAAATAAGAATAACGGAACAAAGTATTCATAAAAAGTCCCTAAATACTTACCACAGAACAAACAATAAGGACTAACATTTTCTTCACCCTTGTTTTCTAGGCCAAGTTTCATAACTGAGCCGCCAACCCAAGAGAAGAAAAACATACTGATTAATACACTTCCAATACTCCAGATTCCAAAATTTGAGTAAAACTGCATAATTTCTTGTCCCGTTGCAAAACCAGACCCGATAATAAACGCGATATACGCCCCTGCAAACTTAATTACATTTACAGGCTTTAATTTCTTTTCCATTTTTATCTCCTATAATAACAACAATAATTTCATAGGTAGAATTCAAAACCTGCGCTTGCATAGATCCCCTCAAGAGTTCTACCTTGATATAAGGTTATATTAAATAAATCACTTTAGTTATTTAAAAAAGTTTAGAAACGTTATCAGAAAATTCAATATCATTTCATTTTCTAATGTGTTAAAGTAAAGTAGTAAAAGTATAGGAAGGAGCATAAAATGAAGATAGAACAACTAAAACAGCTAATCGCCGTTGCTGAATGTGGCTCAATTAACCAAGCCGCAAAAAACTTATATATCTCACAATCCGCACTAAGTCTTTCCTTAAAAAACCTAGAAAAAGAATTTGGAAAGGAAATATTACATAGAGATTCCAGAGGTATATCTCTGACTAGTTTTGGCATATCTGTATATAACAATGCAAAAATCATTACAAGTCAAATAGATGTATTAAAGAAAAAAAGTAGAGAAAAAGATGATAGCCTAGAGCTGACTATTTCTAATATGTATAGTCCCTTGGCTAATGAAATCTTCATTGATATTTACAAAAAATATAAGAATCGAAATGCAAACATATCTATTGTAGATTGCCCCATATCTAAAATTCTAGAAAACGTAAAAAATGGCATAAGTGAAATAGGGACAGTATCACTATTTGAAAACACCAAGGAAATGTTCCTTAAATATATGAAAGAGAAAAATTTAGTCTACACAAAAATTGCAGAGAAAAAACTATATGTTGTAATAGGCCCAAATAACCCATTGTATAGAATAGAAAATGATACAATAGACCTAGAAGATTTAAACGACTTTCCTTTTATCATCTATGATGATGGTGATCCCGAATCTACTTGGGAAAAATTGCTACTCAATTATGGCAAAGAAAAATGCAGCATCTCTCTAAGTAATATGGGCGCAATTATGACCTTTGTAAATCAAACTGACGGCTTCACAATTGACTTTAACAACAAAAAAAGTTTTGAAAAATTCCAATTATATAAAGAACTACGTTTTATAAAAGTAAAAAACCAGCCTGTTAAATCAGAGTTTGGATGGATATGCAAAAAAGACTCTATACTGTCTCCTATGGCAAACGAATATATTGAAGATCTAACACGTGAGGCACAAAAAATCGAGCGCGAAAATAAATTAAACGAATAAATAACTGCTGGCTCGAAAGATGTCAATTCGCCCACTTCCCAAACTTCTGACATCTTATTTATAGGCAACTTAAAAAAGGGAGCAGCTACTGCTCCCTTTTATTGATATCTTATTTGCTAAGTTTGCGAAACTAGCCAGCATTATAGTTGAATAATACCATTGATTCTTTTTATCCATTTACCATCTTCACTTTCAAGATTTTTTATAAGCTTATCAAAATTACTACTTCCAATAACTGTATCATCTTTACTTAGTATTTTCAAATTCCCACACATTTCAGAATAATTTTCTACTGTGACTTTACTAAATAATAATTCCCTTTGCGCTTTCGACGCTTTATATCCACAAACCCCTGTTAAGCTTTCGATATATTCATATTCTTCCGAACCCTCACATATAATACATACCTTTATTCTTCGCGCAATATTAGGAACTTTACTTGTCACTTTGATCCACTCCCTTCGCATTACCCTTTAAGTCTAGTAAAGTGTTAATCAATTCAGGTTCTGGTATCGCCCCTAGTATTCCCTTTCTATATTTTTCAATGATATCTGTAGTATCTCTAATACCTTCTTTAGCAGTAAAATCTGATAAAGAATATACATAAACACCTTCTTTATCTGTCACAAATTCACTAGCAAGAACCTTACTCTGACCATTTTCTTCATAGGAAATATCTGGACTATTGGAATCCATAATCTTATATTTATTATATAATAACACTTTAACTTACCGTCACCCTCTTAGGTGACTCCTCATACAGTTATTATACCTTGTATAGAGCAATACTTCAAACAAAACCCGCTCATCCCAGCATTTCCCATAGAGGAGCACAAAAAAAAGACAAACCGCAAATCCTGTAGGATTTGCGGCTTGTCAGCAATTTCAATGAAACAGTTGAAATGTTACTTGTATGCTGTGAATTTTTTTGCAGGTGACCAGCTGTAGCATCCACCGTTTATAGCTTTGATCTTATAAACATGCTTAGAACCTGGTTTAACCTTAACCCATAAAGATCTGTTTTTAACAGTCTTAATAGCTTTGTATTTACCGTTTATTCTTTCATAAACTCTATATTTGTCAGCGTTTTCTGCTTTGTACCACATTAACTTAATAGTAGTTCTGTACTTCTTAGCCTTCATTGTGAAGTCCCCAACCTTGATTAGATTCTGAACTGTAGCAACTGAAGAAGTAACAGTACCATCATTATTAGTAATTACGCAGTAGTATTCGTCTTTAGCTCTATCCTTAGTAGAAGGAGTATAAGAAGCTGATGTAGCTCCTGCAATTGCAACGCCATCCTTGTACCACTGGTATCTTAATGTAGAACCTGTAGTTGTAGCACCAACTGTTAAAGGTGTTGCCTTATCACCGATTATATACTTAGCACTAACTGGCTGAGTATTAATAACTGGCTTACCACCGTCTAAGAATACTGAAGTTGATAATGAACCTCTATATCCGCTAAATGCTGAAACCGTTACAGATAATGTTTTACCTATATCTGATGGTTGAATTTGATAAGTCTGAGATGTAGAAACTAAATTACCAGCAATATACCACGAATAATTTAAATTCCCTGCAGCGCCAGTTGGCCTAATCCCTGCTAAATTAACCGCAGCAGTGTTATATGGCTTAGCTATAGCTAATAAAATATCTATATTACCTGAAATATATGAATCAGTTGAAGATGTCCCATCTGACTGTAATGTAACAGTACTATCTAGATAATTAGTTTTTGACCCATGTAATGTTACAGAAAAATCTTTTAAATTATATTGCTCCGCATCAGGAACACCTGGAATGCCTTTACCCCATATTTCTCTAGGTAACGTTCCATCTGAAGGGATTGATCTTTTAGATGAAGTAAATTTTGATTTACCTTTATAATTAACAGTATAATAATATTCATCTGCAATCGTTCTTGTTTTATCAAATGTAATACCACCAAGATTATTCATAGTTGCATAGATACTTGCATACTGTGAAGGACCACGCGTTGGTTTTACCCTTTGAGCCACAGCTGTTACTTCTTCCAAGTATTTATTACCATCAATTTCACAAGTATACTTCAAATTAAAATAATCTTCTACAAATACATAGTTTGATAGATCAACACTTACACTTGTAGTTCCTGACTTATCTGTTTTATTGTATTGGACTGGTGTCTTAGCAATAACTTTTCCAGTTGTTGAAAGAACCTCAAAATATCCCTTAAATAAAGAGACTTTATTTGAAGCAATAGTTGCTTTACCTTTTCTATTATAAGTATCATAGAATTCAACTTTACTAATTTTGAAGTCTGCATCTCCATCTGTTTTTAAAGGATCAACCTTCTTCTTTGTCTTATAAACAACTTCCGAATCTGTATAACCTGTTGCTCCTCTAGCAACAACTGTTATAAGATAATTATTTTCTTCCTTTGTTTTCACAAAGTCAGATTCTGAAAAGTTTGCGTATACATTATCTGTTTGATTAGTTGGTGCTGTAACATCAATTCTTCTTACATGTTTAGAACTAGAAGGTACACCACTAACTGTTTCAGCATAGTCCATCTTTTGTCTGTACAAATTAACTTCATAAGATTTTGCTTTCTTTTCTCCTGTTATAGTTGGACTAATTGTTACTTTTAATCCATTAACATTTTTTGAAGTCCCCTCATTATCAGTGTAACTACTCAAAGAAACTGTTGGTGCTGCTAATTTTTTATCAATTACAACTTCTTTTTTACCTGTTGTTTCTAGAACTTTTTGATTAGTTAATGCTCCATTCACAGTTCGTTTAATTGTTATTTTAAAAGTTTCATCTTCAGTGTAATTGCTAGTCAAAAAATTCGCCTCAAATTTTTTACTTGTAGAGTTATACTCAAACGAAATTCCTATTACGCCCCCAATATTTTTATCTGCATTACCAGTTCTTTCATACTGTTGAGCTTCAATAGTATAATTATCCTTTGCTATATCTGGTGTCTCTCCTATCATAACAGGATCCCACTTAATATTTCCCGTAGCATTATCTATGCTTGCATTGATGACTGCGGTTGATGTATCAGCTAACGCCATTGCAGGAACCATAGTTAAAATCAAGATTACTGATAAAAGCATACTTAGTATTCTTTTTGTCATTTTCTTTCCTCCTTAATATAATAATTTTTATTTATAACTATATATAGTTTATAGTAATACACCCAATTAGTCAATGAAAGTCTACTATTTCTCACAATTAAACGAAATAAAATAGACCGAGTAAACTCGGTCTATTTTTAAGTTATTGACTAAAAAAACTATTGACTAGTTATTTTGTAGTTGTCGCAACCTTAACGTTTGAGAATGCACCAACACCACTGTTAACTGCCTTAACCTTGAACTGGTATCTTGTACCCTTCTTTAGTCCCTTAACAGTCTTCGCTGTAGCATCGCCTCTTACTTCTTTAACGATAATCTTGTATTTTGACTGACCAGGAGCCTTAACGTAGATTCTGTATACTTCTGCGTTAGCTGCTTCTGTCCATCTTAATTTAACTGTAGTCTTAGTCTTGTAAGCATTTGTTATGATAGGTGTTCCTAAAATTTTACTTTCAATAAACTTAACATCAGACTTAACTGGAACTGAAGAAAGATTTCCTGCACCTTCTCCATTTGCAGTTACTGTAAATTCATATACACCAGGTTTAGATAATCCCTTGAACTGGTATGAATTAGTTGTAGTTGAGCAATCAGGTCCAACCTGCTTACCATTTACAAACTTCTTAACTGTGTATGATTTTGCATTTGTATTTGCATCCCAAACAGCTTTATTTCCGTCCCATTTAACGTTTGCAACTTTAGCCAAAGAATCTGCTTTTACATCAAATAAAGGTAAAATTGAAGTTGCTGTTGCGCTGATCTTTCCTTTAGCTTTTGCTGTTACTGTGAACGCTAAGTCTTTATCTGCAACTGATGCTGTTAAGTATTCTGATGCATTGATTTTTGTAGTTTTAACATCCTTGGCTTCGCCAACAAGATTACCTTCATCTCTTGTTGAAGTATGGTAAATCTTAACATCATAAGTTTCTGCGCCTTCAACAGCATCCCATTTTGCAATTGGGTTAACACTTGTAGCAACATTTTCCCAAATAACATTTTTAGGTGCTGCTAAAGTGCCAATTACTGATCCGATTACAGCTTCACTTGGCTTAAATCCATCCATAGTAGCAATAACCTTAATAGAGAAATCACCTAGGTTATATCCCTTATCTGTCTTTGTATCTATAATAGCTGGAACGCCATTAAATAACTTATTCGCAAACACTGTTTTCGCTACATTATCATTAGCAACAGTTTCCTGAGATGATGCAACATTACCTTTGTATAAAAGAACTCCCTTGTACACAATAGCGCTCGCACCAGTAGGCTGATTTTTTCCTGCTTCTATTAAAATTTTTCCTTCATCTGAAATTGATACAACTGGTGCAACCAATGTTCCAACAGGTGTAAAGTCTTTAGATTTAGTAGTAACAATAGAGCTGTCCTTAGCTCCTACCGCTTTCGCATAAGCTTTAGCAAAGTATGAACCTTTTTCTGTGATTTTATCAGAAAAATCAAATGTTTTAGATTGGCCTGATGTCGCAATGTATTCAGAATATTCAGCAACCTTAGGTGTTCCTGCTACATTCTTAAAGATTTCAACATATACAGTCTGCTTAGCAGCTGCTGTTGTAACTTTAACATTCATATCAGTTTTTGCACTAGCTGTTTCTTTATCAACAAATACAACTGTTGGAGCTGCTGTTGCTGCAGCAAGTTCTGTTGCAACTAAACCTGTTTTTTCTTTATTCGGAGCTGCTGCATTTGAAGCCTGGAAAACAGCGGCACTATCAGCATATTCGCTTCTAGTTGATACTACTGTAACAAAGTATGTATTCTGTCCGTCTTTTGTGAATGTAAAATCACTTGCTGGGAATCTAGCTTCCATGCCAGCAGTTACAGCCTTTGCTTCAACTGTTTTCACAAGTGTAGCTGTAGAAGGTACAGCTGTTGGTTCCTTTACAAGAAGGTCTTTATTCTTGTACAAGTTCACTTTGTATCCTGTTGGAACAACATTTGCAGAAGCTGCAGTAAAATTAGCAACTAATTCGCCTGTTTTTCCATCCTGTTCTAATTTAACAGTATCTCTAGTAACAGCTTGAGCTTTTGTTGCATCAGTCGCCTGTTTTGTAACAGCAGCTGTAGTTGCTTCCCCATCATATGCAACAGAAATTCTAAATTCATATTTTGCTGCATCTAAATCAGCTAACTTTGAATAATCAATTACAGCAGACATAGTCTTAATGCTTGTATCTAAATTTGCTGCTGCTGCAGTTTTGATTCCTGATGTAACTTCAGTCCAGTCTTGAGCATTTACACTTGCTTTTAATTTAGACTGTAATTGAACCACATAGTCTCCACTCTCTGCTTTATAAGCACCATCTTTAGCAATAACCTGATCCCAAGTTACTACTCCTGTCTTATCTTCAACTTTTACGTTCTTTGGAGCTAGTCCGTCTCCAACAGCCGCGAAAGCCATTGATGGTAACATAGCCACTACCATTACTACTGAAAGTAATGCAGCTAACCATCTTTTTTTCGTGTTCATCATAATAATCACTCCTCCTGTGTTTTGTGTTTTCTTTTGAACTAATATAGCCAATAATTTTATAATTACAAACCTATTATATCACTTCCACGAGTTGTTGCAATCGTTTTTTACACTTTTTGTCCATTATTAAACAAAAAAGACTCAATAACTAAAAAACCTTTCTTACTAAATAAGTTGGACTGGTGAATAAACAACTGTTAGGTGTTCTTCATGAGCCCCCTAGTAAATCTCGTTTCCGTTATACGTGGGTTTGTTATTATCATAAATTATAGTATAGGTTATGTGACGGTTTGTAAATATTAATGAAGGTTTCTTCATAATTGTTCACATTTAATCTAGCGTCACTCGCCCTATAATGCTTAAGTATACAGCACTTAAGGGTATTTGTACACCTTTTTTTTGATTTTTGTTTATTTTTAATACAATTCTGTTTTTCCTTTTGTCTTGGCTGTTTTGTTTGTACTATATATATGGTTTTCTTCTTGTTATTACACAATATTTATTGTTCCTTATTCTGTCTGGTTTCTATGAGTGGAGGGGCAACTTTGTTATGGATATATACTCCTCGGGAGCCTGGGAGCTGTAATGAGCAAGCCCGGCCTACTAAAATAGGAAGGTAACTTGTGCTACCTTCCTTAAATTTTTGGTTTTGGTCAGCTTGGCTAAGTGCCGGGGCTGTTTCTATTTGCTGTAGTCGAAGAAGCCTACGCCTGTCTTCATTCCTAGTTTGTTTGCTCTTACCATTTTCTTTAGTAATACATGTGGTCTATATTTTGGATCGCCGTATTCTGTGTATAGTGTTTCCATGATTGCTAGGCAAACGTCTAGTCCTACTAGGTCTCCTAATGCTAAAGGTCCCATTGGGTGGTTAGCACCAAGTTTCATTGCGTTGTCGATTCCTTCTGCATCAGCTACGCCGTCAGCTAGGATGCCGATTGCTTCGTTGATCATTGGGATTAAGATTCTATTTACTACGAATCCTGGAGCTTCAGCTACTTCTACTGATGTTTTCTTTAGTTTTGCTGATAGTTCTAAGATTGTGTCTCTTGTTTCGTCAGATGTTGTTAATCCTTTGATTACTTCTACTAGTTTCATTGCTGGTACTGGGTTGAAGAAATGCATTCCGATTACTTTGTCTGGTCTGCCTGTTGCTGCAGCGATTTCTGTGATTGATAGTGAAGATGTGTTTGTTGCTAGGATTGTTCCTGGTTTGCATAATTCGTCTAGTTCTTTGAATAATGCTTTCTTCGCTTCCATGTTTTCTGTTGCCGCTTCAATGATTAGATCAGCGTCTTTAACGATTTCGATTTCAGTTGATCCACTGATTCTTGATAGTATGTCAGTTTTGTCTGCTTCAGTAATTTTTTCTCTAGCTACCATTTTTTCTAGATTCTTTGTTACTCTTGCGATTCCGCCGTCTACTGATGTCTGTCTTCTTGCTCTTAGTACTACTTCATATCCGTTCTGTGCTAATACCTGGATGATGCCAGCGCCCATTGTGCCTGTTCCTAATACTCCGATTTTTTTCATGTCCTTTTCCTCCTCAAGAATTGGTTTATCCTTATCTTAATAATATATAATAACTGCTTTTAAAACTGTTTGTTAAAAAATTAACTTTTAATCGTATATTCATTATATCACTTTATTATTTGTTGTAAACCCCCAATTTTGCTTAATAATAAATTTGTTTTTTGTACTAAAAAATTGGGGGTTTTGGGTGGTGGATTTTTGGGTGGTGGTGGCGGCTGCGGTGGCGGTGGTGGGATCGGGCGGAAATCGCCGAGCATGCCGCGGAATCGGGCGGAACTGAAGGGGCGGCGGCCAAAATAAGAGGACCCATTGGGTCCTCTTGAGTTTTTTGTATTAGATTCAGGATTCGAGCCTGCGCCCGAGTCCGAGTCTGAGCCTGAGTCTGAGGCTGGTTATAGTTCGATTACGTGGAATTTCTTTTTGCCTTTTTGGATAACTAGTTTTCCGTCTTCGAATTGGTCTAATTTGACTGTGGCTTTGATGTTATCAATTTTAACGCCGCCTATTTGAAGTCCGCCCTGTTCGATTGTTCTTCTGCCTTCTGCGTTACTTGGTACTAATCCAACTTGGCGGATTAGTGCGATTACATCCATTCCTTCCCCTTGGAAGTTTGCCTTATCTAGTTTAGTTGTTGGCATGTGAGCCATGTCACCGCCACCGCCGAAGGCAGCTCTAGCACCTTCCTGTGCTTTTGTTGCTTCTTCTTCGCCATGAACTAGTTTAGTTACTTCAAAGGCTAGGATTTCCTTAGCTCTATTAATTTCTGCTCCTTCCAATGCAGATAGTTCATTAACTTCTGACATTGGTAAGAATGTTAACATTCTTAGGCATTTATTTACGTCAGCATCTTCGACATTTCTCCAGTACTGGTAGAACTCGTATGGTGATGTTCTCTCTGCGTCTAGCCATAGAGCACCTGCCTGAGTTTTACCCATCTTTTTACCTTCACTAGTTGTTAGTAGTGAGAATGTCATTCCGAATACTTGTTTGTCTAAAACCTTACGAGTTAAGTTAACGCCTGCGATGATGTTTGACCACTGGTCATTGCCACCGAATTCCATTTTTACGTCTATATCTCTAGCCATAACTAGGAAGTCGTATGCTTGCATTAACATGTAGTTGAACTCGAAGAAAGTAAGCCCTTGCTCTAGTTCCATTCTCTGCTTGAAGCATTCTGCTCTAAGCATTTGGTTTACTGAGAAATGCTGACCTATGTTTCTTACGAAATCAAGGTAATTAAGTGGTAGTAGCCAGCTAGCATTGTTAACACTAATCGCTTTGCCTGGATCTGGTTCTTTGTTTGCTGTTGCTGTTGTGCCTGGTTGTGCTCCTGCGTATATGTATTCGTCATCAAATTCAATAAACCTATCAAATAGTTTCTTAAATGCCTGACAGTTACCGTTAATTACTTCTGGAGTCATTAACTGACGCATGTCTGTACGACCTGAAGGGTCACCTACAAAACCAGTGCCGCCACCGATTAAAACTACTGGAGTGTGTCCGTACTTCTGCATATACATCATGATTATTACCTGCATGAAGTGACCAATGTGCAGACAGTCTGCTGTTGGGTCAAAGCCTATATAGAATTTGATTTTCTCATTTCCTAATAGCTCTCTGATTTCGTCTTCATGAGTGCACTGTTCAATAAAGCCTCTTTCCTTTAGTACGTCAAACACGTTTGTGTGAGTACTGATGTCATCTCTGATGAAATTCATTTTCCCGTTCTCCTTTTTCGTTTTTTGCCACTCTTTTAGAAAATCCTTCATATGGTGGAACTCCTCATCTCCAGCAAGCTAGAATGAGCGGGTTTTGCCAACTACTACTTGGATAATCTTTCAATTGTAGCTTCTAGTTGATGCTGAAGCTCTGCTGGAACTTTGTCGCCGAATTTAGCATAAAACTCTTTAACGCCTTCCATGTCTTCAAGCCATAGACTGTTGTCTATATTAACTAAAGATTTTAACACACTAGGTTCTATATTGCAACCCTCAATGTTGATGTCTTTTGCTTTTGGTAGGTAACCGATTGGTGATTCAATTGCATCAACTTTGCCTTCGCATCTGTCTAACATCCATAGTAGAACTCTTAGGTTGTCGCCGAAGCCTGGCCATACGAAGTTTCCGTTTTCGTCTGTTCTGAACCAGTTTACATGGAAGATTTTTGGTAGGTTAGTTGCTTTTTGTTCCATGTCTAGCCAGTGCTGCCAGTAGTCGCCCATATTGTAGCCGCAGAATGGTAGCATTGCCATTGGGTCACGTCTTACTACTCCTACCTGACCTGTTGTTGCTGCTGTTGTTTCTGATGCCATGATTGATCCAACGAATACGCCGTTTTTCCAGTCTTTAGCTTGGTAAACTAGTGGTGCAGTTTTAGCTCTTCTGCCGCCAAATACCATTGCTGATAGTGGAACTCCATTTTCGCTTTCAAATTCATCAGAAATACATGGGCAATTAATTGCTGGTGCTGTAAATCTTGAATTTGGATGTGCTCCTTTAGATCCGTCAGTTGTATCCCATTTTTCGCCCTTCCAGTTTAGTGAGTTCTTAGGAGGGTTCTTGTCCATTCCTTCCCACCATACTGTGTTGTCATCCTGGTTTAGGACAACGTTTGTGAAAATTGTTCCTTTTTTTGTTGATGCTAATGCGTTTGGATTAGACTTCTCAGATGTTCCTGGTGCTACACCAAAAAATCCGTTTTCTGGGTTTGTTGCCCATAGTCTGCCGTCTTCTCCAACTCTAATCCATGCAATATCGTCACCTACACAAGTTACTTTGTAACCTTTGTCTGCTAAGAACTTAGGTGGTATTAGCATTGCAAGGTTTGTCTTGCCACATGCTGATGGGAAAGCTGCCCCAATGTATTTTTTCTCGCCCTGTGGGTTTTCTATTCCTAGGATTAGCATATGTTCTGCCATCCAACCCTGCTGTCTGCCTAGGTTTGATGCGATTCTTAATGCTAGACACTTCTTGCCTAGTAATACGTTTCCGCCGTATCCTGAATTAATTGACATTATTGTATTTTCTTCTGGGAAGTGTACGATATATCTCTTTTCTGCATCTAGGTCAGCTTTGGCGTGTAGGCCTCTTGTGAATTCATTTGAATCACCTAGCTGTTCTAGTACTTTTCTTCCTACTCTAGTCATAATTACCATGCTTACTACTACATAAATTGAGTCTGTTACTTCAATTCCGAATTTAGCAAATGGTGATGTTGGTGTACTCATAGAGAATGGGATTACGTACATTGTACGGCCTTCCATTGCGCCCTTATATAGCTTAGCAAGTTTAGCATGCATTTCTTTTGGATCCATCCAGTTATTTGTTGGACCTGCATCTTCTTCCTTCTCTGAGCAGATGAATGTTCTTCCTTCTACTCTAGCTACGTCATTAACATCACTTCTGTGTAGGTAACATCCTGGTAGTTTTTCTTCGTTTAACTTGAATAATTCTCCAGTTTTGATTCCTTCTGCTCTTAATTCTTCAAGCTGATCTTCGTCGCCTGATACCCATACTACATTTGATGGTGTTAATAAGTTTGTTACTTCTTGAACCCATGATAAAACTGATTCATTCCCTGTAATCGCATTAGCTCTTACATCAATAGTTGCCATTTCTTCCTCCTGGTTTATTGGTTTAACTTTATACTTGTGGCCTATTGGCCCTGCTCACTATTTTGTTCCATATAGTCTGTCGCCTGCATCTCCAAGTCCTGGTATGATGTAAGCGTTTTCGTTTAAGCATTCATCTTTGGCTGCTACATAAATGTCTACATCCGGATGAGCTTCCTGTAATGCTGCTAAGCCTTCTGGTGCTGCAAGTAGACACATAAATAGTATGTCTTTGCCGCCTCTTTGTTTAACAAAGTCGATTGCTGCAATTGCGCTGCCTCCTGTTGCTAGCATTGGGTCAACTACAAAGATTTTTCTTTTGTCTATGTCTGTTGGCATTTTGCAGTAGTATTCTACCGGTTTATGTGTTTCCGGATCACGATATAGTCCAATATGTCCAACCTTAGCGTTTGGTACTAGTGCTAACATTCCGTCTACTAGTCCAAGTCCTGCTCTTAGAATTGGTACAATTGCAATGTCTTCTCCCTTAAGCATATTTTGCTTAGTTTTACACATTGGTGTTTCTATTTCTACTTGTTCAAGTGGTAATTCTCTTGTTGCTTCATATCCCATTAACATTCCGATTTCTGTTGCTAGGGCTCTGAATTCTTTGGTGCTTGTTGTGGTTCTTCTCATTAATGTCATTTTGTGCTGAATTAATGGGTGGTCAAATACGTGTACTTTTGCCATTTATGTTTCCTCCTGATTTCTGGTTACTAATTTCTAATTACATTTCGTTTAGCATTGCGACTCTTCTTTCGTGTCTGCCGCCGCCTTCAAATTCTGTGTTTAGCCATTTTTCTAAAATCTGCATTGCTAGAACTTCGTTAGTTGTTCTGCCACCTAGCGCTAACATATTTGAATCGTTATGCTGTCTAGATAATTCAGCCATTTCTACACTAGTACAAAGAGCGCATCTAGCTCCTTTGACTTTGTTTGCTGCAATTGAGATTCCAATACCTGTCCCACAAATCACGATTCCTCTGTCTGCTTGACCAGATACAACCTCCTCTGCGCACTTTTTGCCATACTCAGGGTAGTCTACCGACTCCTTGGAGTTTGTTCCTAAGTCAACATACTCAATTTCCATGCTCATCAGGTATCCAATAATCATTTCTTTTAATTCGTAACCTCCATGGTCACTTGCTAATGCTATTCTCATTGCTATCTCCTTTTGGTGTGTAATAATTATTTATTTGTTGCTGCCTGTTTCGCCTCTAGGGCTTGCAGCTATTTGTCCAATTTCAAAACGTTCCCTCCTGCAGATTTAAGCATACGGTTCATTACTGCATATCCTACTCCTTCTTGGGTTAGGGCTGCTGCAACGATTAGGTCTACATTTTTCTCGTCCATATGTCTTAGGGCCGCAAAAAGATCGTGGGCTGCTTCATCTATGTTTTCGTCTTCAAACAAGATTACTCCCATTTTGCCTTCATAAGTTGCCTTCCTAAATTCAATTTCCTTTAGTATGGCTTCTTTACTTCCTTCTAGTATTACCATTTTTGCTTTTGGGGCATAATGTTTATATTTCATTCCAGGGGCTTTGGGTTTGAATCCTTTGCCTATTTGGTCTGGTGTTTTGTTTAGTGTTGGGTCTAGCTGTACTTCTAGTCCTATGACTTCCGTTAGCTGTTCCTTGGTTATTTTGCCAGGTCTAAGTATTACTGGTACTGGAGTAGAAAGATCCAAAATTGTGGATTCTATTCCCACTTGGCATGGGCCTCCTTCAATTACTGCGTCTATTCTTCCTGCCAAATCGTCTAGTACATGTTGTGCTTTAGTTGGGCTAGGCTTACCACTTAGGTTTGCGCTAGGTCCAGCTAGTGGCACCCCTGCTTCCTTAATTAGCCTTAGTGCAATTTCGTTGTCTGGCATTCTAATGGCTACCGTGTCTAAACCGCCGGTTGTAGTTTTGGGCACTATTGATTTAGCTTTCAGAACTAGTGTTAGTGGTCCTGGCCAAAAAGCGCGCATCACTCTTTTGGCGTCTTCGCTTAGTTCTTCGGCTAAGTCCGCTACGCTGGTTGCTGTTGCTACGTGTACTATCATTGGGTTATCACTTGGTCTGCCTTTGGCTATGTATACTTTGCTGACTGCATAGTCGTCTAGGGCATTTGCTCCAAGTCCATAAACTGTTTCAGTTGGAAAGGCTACTAGGCCTCCTTCTTTTAATATTTTGGCAGCTTCTTTGATGTTGTTTACAGTTGGCTGCATATATTTAGTTTTTAATTCCATAGGCTACCTTCTATAGTTGTTTCTCTGCTCCATGAAGTTCTTTCCTTCTATATGTTCTTTAGAAGTTCTTCATCTTTGCTGTCTGGTCTTCTGTAATTAGACCATCTATGATTTCATTCATATCTCCGTCTAAGAAGTTATCTAGTTTGTAAAGTGTTACACCAATTCTATGATCAGACACACGACCCTGTGGGAAGTTATATGTTCTGATTCTTTCAGATCTGTCCCCAGAACCTACTAAACTTTTTCTCTGCTGAGATATTTCATCATTCTGTTCTTGCATCTTTAGGTCATAAAGTCTTGCTCTTAGAACCTTAAATGCCTTATCCTTGTTTTTAATTTGAGATTTTTCATCCTGGCAAGTTACTACTAGTCCTGTTGGTTCATGTGTTAGTCTTACTGCTGAGTCTGTTGTATTTACACACTGTCCGCCGTTTCCTGAAGCTCTGTATACGTCTACTCTTACATCCCCTGGATTAATTTCTATTTCTACATCATCAACTTCCGGTAAAACTGCTACTGTTGCCGCTGATGTATGAACTCTGCCTGATGATTCTGTTTCCGGAACTCTCTGAACTCTATGAACCCCTGATTCATATTTTAATCTACTAAATGCGCCGGCTCCTTTAATTAGTAATACAGCTTCTTTGATACCACCTAAACCTGTATCATTAATTTCTAGGATTTCTGTTTTCCAGCCTTCACGTTCTGCATATCTTGTGTACATTCTTAATAGATCTGATCCAAATAATGCAGCTTCGTCGCCACCTGTTCCAGCTCTAACTTCCAGAATTACGTTTTTGCTGTCATTAGGGTCCTTAGGTAGTAATAAGATTTTTAGTTCTGCTTCAATTGGTTCTACCAGTGGCTCTAATTCAGAAATTTCCATTTTGGCCATTTCTCTAATTTCTTCGTCGCTTTCGTTTAACATTTCCTTGGCATCTGCTATGCCTTCTTTTACTTTTAGGTATTCTTCATACTTCTTTACAATTGGCTCAATTTCGCCTAGTTCTTTGGCGTGCTTCTGCCATACGCTTTGATTTCCAATAATCTCAGGATCTGCTAACTTCATTGATAGCTCTTCATATTTATCTGAGATAAAATCTAATTTACTGAACATGTTATATTCTCC
The DNA here is from genome assembly GCA_036646055.1 of Anaerovoracaceae bacterium. Taxonomy (GTDB): domain Bacteria; phylum Bacillota; class Clostridia; order Peptostreptococcales; family Anaerovoracaceae; genus JAVWMQ01. The sequence goes on from JAVXMY010000007.1 coordinate 51,740, forward strand.
TAATCTATATATAGTTTGTGCTGCGGTTTAGATCCATGGTCCTTGGACTTTACATACATATCGCCTAATTGCGATTTACTTTTTATCGAGCACAAACCTGCTAATTTGCATACCGACTAATTATAACATACCAATTACCCAAGCGCAACCGTAACATAAAGGCCCAATTAAGGCCAACCCCCTTTGATTGTTCACCCTTAGCTGAACTCATCACTTCGCTGATAAAGCCAGCAATTCGCCCCGGCGGCGGATCTTTGATGATAGAACTAGCAAAAAGGTACTTTTTGCTGCGGATCGGGCGGATTGGGGCGGGATCGCCGATCATGTGGCGACGCGACGGGTTTAGCTAGGCAATAAACTTATATAAATATAGTTTTCAACAATCTACTAAAAATTACCATTAAATTATTAATTTAGTAGTTTTCTGTTGACATATATTGTAAAATAACGTATGCTGTATTTACATATATTGGAAATGGCGTTGCGCAATGGACATTATTTTTAAACTAAGGAAGAAGGTCAACTATGCTTAATAGAACTTACAAGGATGGTGTATTTCGCAAGCTTTTTACTAATGAAGATCATTTACGTGAGCTTTACTTTGCTCTTACAGAGAGGGAATACGATCCTAATATTAAAATAGTAATATTTACTCAACAAAGTTATTTGAAATACCCATTCCAAAGCTTTATGTGTTTTATAATGGCGCATTAGATTCACCTGCTGAAGGGGTACTTTATCTTTCAGATATGTTTCCTCCAAAATACAAGGAAGATTCAGATATTGATTTGCGGGTTCATTCCTTTAACGTCAATTATGACAACGGTGCTAAATTATTAGGACGTTGCCAGACGCTAAAAAGTTATAGCTATATTGTTCACCTTCTTCGAAGATTTAAAGCAGAAGGCTGTTCAGATGATGAGGCTATTGGAAAACTCCAGGAATGTTGTAATGACGATAAGTTTGTGGTAGAATTTATTAAAGAAATTGGCGAGGAGGGAATTGCTATGTTATTTGATAAATTGACAATAGACGAAATGTTAGAAATACGCAAAAATGATGGCCTTGCTGAGGGTATCGAAAAAGGTCGCGAAGAAGGTCGTGAAGAAGGTCGCGAAGCAGGTCTCAAAGAAGGTCGCGAAGAAGGTCGCAAAGATGGTATCGAAGAAGGTCGCGAAGAAGAAAAACTTTCTATTGCAAGAAACTTACTTATTGCTCAAGCAGACATTAATATAATCGCAAAGGCAACAGGCCTTTCAGTTGAAGAAATCGAAAAACTTAAGTAAATGTTTTGAAGGGCGGTATACCTATACCGGCCCCTAAGTTAGACTTCTATTGGGTATCAGAAAAAACTGATACCCATTTTTTATTACCCTTAAAAAGGAACATTCTTTGGATTTTCAAGGATAATGTTCCTTTTTGTTAGCAACAAATTTTCAAAAAGGGTACAAAACAGCCTTTTCTCTATGTTCAGTACCTTTCTCTTAGCAACAAACTTATGACGAAGAGAACAAATTGTAGATAAACGTTCGCTTTATACCTTTTTGGGCGGTCAAAGTCTTTCGCAAAGGCCAATAATCTCTCATATCCTAGTTTTGTTATAGACAAAAAGGTATTCACTTCCTCAAATTCTACTAAAAATACCCTTCTTCAAAATTTGTTACTTCAAGAAGGGTATTCGGATCTCAATATAAGCCGAAATGTACCTTTTTGCGTCAGAATCGGGCGGAAATCGCCGAGCATGCCGCAGCGCGGTCTGAGGCGGATTCGGGTGGGGTTGCGGCCGAAAGGAGGGCATAAAAAAATCGGAAACGATTTCGTTTCCGATTTTGTGATTAATCCAAGTTGTATTTGTTCTTGAACTTTTCTACACGACCACCACGGTGTGTAAACTTCTGCTGGCCTGTAAAGAACGGATGGCATTCTGAACAAATGTCTAGTCTCATTTCTGATTCCATTGACTTTGTTGTAAATGTGTTTCCGCATGCGCAAGTTACTTTACATTCCTTGTAATCTGGATGGATTCCCTGTTTCATGCTTCGTACCTCTTTCCTACAATTTATATTGTATAATTTTGAATTGTTAACTTATAACCAAGTTAGTATACCATGGAAACTTTTAAATTTCAACAACAAAAAGCGTTTTTGACAAAGTTTTTTGACTTTTGCTGAAATTGAAAACCGAAAGTTCTAAATGAACTTTCGGCTTTCGTATAAGTGTGTGTGTATCTTGTTACCAATATTAATTTTGTGCAGCCTTAACTGCTGCCGCTGTGTTTAATACACCTTGGCCAAGAGAACTGCTGTTTCTACTCTTTGAGAAAGGTTTTGCAGTTTCTGTAAGAATGTTTCTTATTTGATCAGGAGATAATGTTGGGTTAGTAGCTAACATATTTGCTACTGTAGCTGTTACCATTGCTGTTGACATTGATGTTCCTGATTTGTATCCATATCCATTTCCGGCTGTGCTGTAAATGTAGTTGCCTGGTGCAGCTATATCTTCATCACCGAAATTAGAAAAACTTGATTTCTTGTTTGATTTATCTACAGATGCAACACTAATTGTTGAGCTGTAGTCTGCTGGGTAGTATGCCGCCCTTGAATTATTATTTCCTGCTGCTGCTACTACTGTAATTCCTGCATTGTATGCTTTATCTACCGCAGCTTTAAGTGCTGGGTTATCTTTTTTGAATCCTAAACTTAAGTTAATTACCTCTGCTCCATTTGCTATTGCATAGTCTATGCCTTTAACAATGCTGCTAGTTTTAGTTACTACATCTCCGTTTTCCTTTTTGTTGAAAACTTTAACCATAATTATTTCACTAATATTATTATCTTCGCCTGATGCGATTCCAACTAAGCCTTTTTTGTTATTTGCTGTTGCACCAATTATCCCTGCTACATGTGTTCCATGATCTGTTAGGTCGCTTGTTAGTTTGGTAGGTCTATTGCCTGTAACATCTACGCTTAGGCTCTTATTTAATGATTTCTGTAAGTCTGGATGGTTTATGTTGACACCTGTATCTAATACAGCAACTCTAACCTTGTTTATTCTTTTAATAAAATTCCAAGACTTAACCGCGCCAACCTCTGAAATGTGGTAAGCTTTGTTGAATCCTGGATCGTTTGTTTTGTAGCTCTTAGCTGACGCTACTGACGGTGCTGCAAGTACTAAAATAACTGATAGTATCATTGCTACTGCTATGCTGCTCCTCTTCTTCATAACGATTCCTCCACACACTTTCAACAAATATCTGGCAAGTAATCGATAGATTTGTTAAGCATGGTATTTCTGTCTGAAGAAATCACCTTACTTAATATAATCGTTGATTATATCTAAAATCTTTTAATAAAAAAGAAGTGCAACTGGCTGCCACCCAAATGGGTAAGGCCCTATAGCTTTGCGTCCTTAACTTTCGCTAAGTTTGCCAAATATTCAGTTTTAATTTAACTCCTAAATTGATTTTTACACACCACTTAAATTTAAAAAAACAACCTTGCCGCAAAGCAAGGTTGTTGTAAAGTGCAACTGGCTGCCACCCAAATGGGTAAGGCCCTATAGCTTTGCGTCCTTAACTTTCGCTAAGTTTGCTAAATATTATATTTAAGTGTTACTTTATTATAACACTGGAGAGGCAAAAATACAAGTAATTAGTTACTGATTTTCTTTTCTTCTAATTGCTAGTAATCCTAGGATTACTATTCCACTTAAGATAACTATTGATGCCCATAAAGCGATATCAAATGAATCCCCTGTCTGAACTGCGTTATCTTTGTTGTCTTTGCCTTTATCCACAGAGTCTGATTTTCCTTCGTCATCTGTGCCAGGTTTAACTGTGTCTCCCGGTTTAATTGAGTCTGATCCGCCTTCGTCATCTATTCCAGGTTTATTTTCGCCTCCAGGTCCAATTTCATCTGCTCCACCTTCATCATCTGGAATTACTGGTCCAATTGGTGGTTCTGGTGTTACTGGTGGTACTAATGGCTCATCCTTAGCTTCTTCAACGAAGCCATCAATATGGATTTCGCGTGTTTTGCCACTATTGTCAAATACTTCTTTAACTACATACCATCTAACTGTATATTCTTTGTCATTTGCTAATTTACCTGCTGCCTTTAGTTCTGCAACTAGTGCCTTACTGTCAGGCTGCTGGCCTAATGTAGCATTGACGCTATTGTATCTGTTTGCTAACTGAGTATCATCAGCTGCTGATGGTAGATAAATCAACGCTTTGTCGTTTTTGCTTGATGGTTCCATTTTTGGCATTGCCTTAAGTGTTCCATACTTTGTATGTTCTTGATAGAATTCTACTGGTGCAGCTCCTGCACTACCGTATTCATTCTGCTTTGCCAATGAAAGGTTTTTGTCTTTGTGTAATACATACTTAGCAACGATCTTCCACTGAGCTTTAAGATTCATGTCTTCTGTTAGCTTGATTTTATCTCCTGGCTTGTATTGTTTGTCGCCTGCAGTCCATCCTTCAAATTCATAAAATGCTTTTGGAGCTTTTGGAGCTTCTGCTACTGTTGCTTCTTCACCATGCTTAACTGTAGTCTTGTCTGGTGCTGTTGCGCCTTCTAGATTAGCATCATATGATAATGATACTTCTGCTTTTTCCCACTGAGCTGTGTATTCTAGGTTTTTATTTACCTTTTCAACTTTATACTCTGGAGACCAGCCTACAAATTTGTATCCATCACGCTGATGAGCTTCCATATTTGGTGGCACTGGTGTTAAATCTCCTGCTTTAACAGTTACAACAGAGTCTTGGAATAAAGTTTGGTCTACTCCATCTTTGAATGTTACTGTAAATTCACTAGCTTTTACTTCTTGTAAAAATCCGTCAACATGGATTGATCTACCGTTGTCTTCTTCTTTAATTACATACCAGTTTAATGCGTATGTTTTGCCGTTATCACCATTAATAACATCGATTATGCTATCATCACTTGGACTTGTTTTCAAAAACCCATCTATTGCTGCATATCTTGAACTTAGCATTGCATCTGTTGATATTGCAGGTAAGTAGTTTTTCATTGATCCTTGGTCTTTTAACTTTGGAAGACTAGTTAGTTTACCTGTCATATCTAAGCCGCCTAATTGTTCAATGCTATAGAATTCACTAGAACTAACTGATTTGTTGCCATATTTATTTTGCTGATTTAAGTTTAAATCTTTTTCTTTATGTACATAGTATTTTGCATTTATTGACCATATTCCCATGTAAGTTGCATCGCCATCTACTTTGACTTCAGTTCCTGGTGCAAGCACTGGAGCGTCTCCTAGTGATGTAACAATTACGTTATCTGATCTCATCCATCCGTCAAAAGTTGCATATTCCTTTGTGCTTTTTGGTGCTGCTGGTAGACTAACTGTTTTGCCTACTTCTGTTTTCATAACATCAATTTCGCCGCCAGCAAATTCACCTTTGTTAAATGTTAATTCTGCTGGTACTACTTCCGGTTCTTCTTTGATTTTTTCAAAGTTTGCTACTAGTGTGTATACAATAGGGTTTACTGATGCTCCACGAGCAAGTCTATTCATACGAATCTGATTTCCTGAAGTATATAACTCATTCCAAGTTCCTATCTTTGAAAAAGGTCTTTTGCCTGATAGACTTTCTTCTCCACTATCATACTTTGTTATTGCATCAAAGTACTGTGCATTGTATTGGAATCCTGTGAATTCCCATCCTTCATTTGGTACGGCTTTAAATTCTCTGTATCCTAATACCATGTCGAATGTAGCACTGTTTTGGCTAGTTACTTTAACTTGTCCGCCGCCTTTAGTAGTATATACATTCCAAACTGCTCCCTTAGCTAAGCTTGAACTGCTTGATAAGTCATACTTACTAGTATCTACATCTAGTCCTTTTGCAGGTGCTACCTGATCTTTGTCCTGGCTTGATTCATCCTTACCGTTTTCTGGTCCAGCAGGTGCTGGTGCAGGTGCTGGTGCTGGTGCTGGTGCTGAGTCACTTGAATCAGCTGGAGCTGTTCCTTCTGGAGCTGGTCCTTCTGGAACTGCTCCTTCTGGAACTGCTCCTTCTGGAACTACGTTTTCTGTTACATTAGTTCCTTCTTTTGCTGCTGTTGCATTGCCTTCTTCAGCAAATGCTGACAATGGTATCATTGTCGCTACCATAACCAATACTAGTGCAAAGGCAAGATATTGCTTAAGGCCCTTCTTTTTCTTTGTTCTCATAATTCCCCTCCTGGCAAACTGCCAAAAATTATTAAACTGAATCACGCAGTAAAAAGGGTATAAAAAAAGCTACCACTTTATACTGCGGTAGCTAGGCTATCTTAAGAAAAGATCCTACGGCTTTGCGTCCTCGCCTCACAGCGAGTTTGCCTTTCACTATTTATTTATGTTGGTAAGTATACATCTTATTGCCCACATTAGTCAAGTACTTTTTTGAAAATAATTAATATTTTTTATATTTCTACTTGACGCAACTCCCCTGTGTAAGAATCCATAATGTATCCAAGTACTTCTATATCTTTTGGAATTAGTGGATGTTCTCTCAATATTTCCACTGTTGCCTTTGTGGAGTCGTCTACACAATCAAAGCCGCCAAGCCATTCTTTGTAGTCTATGCCGCAATAGCGAACCATTTCAATATCCCTCTTGGGAATTCCTCTTTCTTCAAGTCGACGAATCATATCGTCTCCGTCTACGCCTTTGACACCGCAATCGGTATGACCGATTACCATAATTTGTTCTACGCCTAGATCCATTACTGCAATTAGTACACTTCTAACTACAGATCCAAATGGATGGGAAACTACACCTCCTGCGTTTTTGATGATTTTTACATCACCGTTTTTGAGGCCTAATGCTGCCGGTAATAATTCAACTAACCTTGTATCCATACAGGCTAAAATAGCCAATTTTTTGTCTGGATATTTGCTTGTTACAAACTTTTCGTACTGTTTTTCTTCAACAAATTTTTTGTTGAATTCTAGAATATCTTTGATCATAAAATCACATCCCCTTTTTTTATGGAGTTATTATACCACATTTTTTATGAATTATAAAAGCAAAGTTTTCTTCTATTCTATATTTTATTACCTTATAAAGTTTTGGCTGTATACTTGTTTTTTCCATTGTTTTTAGATTCATACAGGGCTTCGTCTGCACAATTTATATATTCTGTAAATGATGTATTTACTTTGGCAATACTTGATGCTATTCCTATGGATACTGTTATATACTCCTGAACTTTACATGAGCCATGAGGTATATTAACTGCCTTCATATCTTCAAGTATTCTTTCTGCAATTAATATAGCTTCCGACTGACCACTATCTGGTAATATAATCAGGAATTCTTCTCCTCCATATCGTGCAACAAACCCCTCATTCTCACAAGTAGCTGATAATAATATCTTTGCAACTGTTTTTAGGGCTTCATCACCTTTAATATGTCCATAGGTGTCATTATATTTTTTGAAACAGTCAATATCCACCATAATTAAACTGATTATTCTTTTGGATTTGGCTAATTTTTTTATAGTTTCATCTAAGTTTTCATCTAGGTATCTTCTGTTATATATACCTGTTAGTCCATCAAAATTAGATTTACCAAGAGCGTCGATTAGGTTGTCTTTCATTTTTTGTATAGATCGTGCAAGTGTTCCTATTTCGTCTTTCTTATTGGTACAATCAATTTGCTCGTTTAAATTTCTATTAACCCTTTCCATGCTTGCTGCAAGTTGTTTAAAAGGTCGCAAAATCAGAACTGATACCGCCCTAGTTAATACAATCATAAATATAATTGAAGAGATAAATATTATTACAAATAAGGGAATTAATTGTCCTATTTTGAAGAGAGCATTTGAATCAAAAAAAGTTACAACACTCCACCTTGTGTTTTCAATTGGTGCAAAAGTAGCATAGCTATACTTTCCAGATGATAGTTTTACAACCTCAACTATGCTGTCTACTTTGTTTTTCCCTTTATGTTCTTTAGCATACTTATCTGCAGTACTCTTAAATTCCGGATCATCCAAAAACTCCGAAATTTTCTTTGTTGAATTCATAGATACAAATAGATTTTCTTTGTCCTTTAAATGACTATCAACTTGAATGTTTCCCTCTCCATCTACAACAAGACCTCTAACATCTTCCTTAGAGTAGCTTGAGAATATATTATCAACCATCCCTGACAGTTCAAGTGCTGTTGCTAGAGAACCAATTACTTTACCATTATCTACAACTTTATAATTTAACCACAGGCTTTTTCTTCCTAAAATCTTATCAATATCTACTTGCAAAATATATTCTTCATTGCTTTCTACAATTTCAAAATACCAATCATCTTTAGGTAAATTTGAATTCAAAACTGCCATTGGCTGTATTTCATCTACAGTCATGGCTTGATCTACAGATATTTCACTTAAGGTTTTGTCTATACCAATGTAGAAATTTTTATTTCTTAAAGCCCTCATTGATTCTTGCATTTCATTATAGGCATCTAATTTTTTGTTAGTATTATTTTCGTCCTTAAACCATTCTTTTATAGCTTTAGAATTAGCTGTTTTCCTCATTAGTGATATGTCACTATTTAAATAAGTACTAATTGTTTTAACTGAGTTTCCTGCATATAGTTTAGCATAATCCTTTGAAACATTTTCTACAAGATTTTGCATAAGCCATAGAAAAGCTATTACAACAATAATTGTTATAATACTTATAGTCACTGCCGTCAATATACGGAATTTATTCGCCAATTTTAAAGAATTAAATCTATTGTATTTTGTTTGTCTCATAGTCCCCTACCAATTGATCCGTTACACCTTTGGCCAAAAATAGAGTCAAAAAAATAGAATTTTAGTCCTCTAAAATTAGTCATATTGTATGACATTATATCACTTAAACTATAATTATACAATGAACCACTTGGCTTTGTTTCTATAATTCCACTATAATAAACAATAAAATATTTATTCTCCCAAGACTTTTCGTAAGTCTGAAATATAGGTTGATTGTTGCTTTTTAAGATATGATTTAACAAAAAAATTCATAATTGGATTTGCAACCTGAACTTCTTCTGTAAACTCAATTATTGTGCCGGAACCATCTTTTCTAAAAACCCCTGTCCAGTGACCTTTAATATTCTTATTTTTCATATCAAATTCATAACATTCATAAGGCTTTTTTTGTGTAATAATAAATTTAGTTTCAAATCCTTGTTTAGTATATTCTGTAAAACTATTGCCATCAGCACCTATTTCTATTCTATCTAAATCGCTACGCCAATTAAATACAGTGTTATCAGTAATTACGTTCCAAACAGTTTCTATTGGACTATTAAATTGAGCAATTATTGTTGATTTTTTCATTTTTCCCCCTTGGTGTTGTATTAATTATCTATATTTTAGTATATCACATAATTTATATAAAAAAAAATAACTACTTTCGTAGTTATATTTTTTGGTGCGCGTGGAGGGACTTGA
>JAVXMY010000008.1:0-36285 GCA_036646055.1 Anaerovoracaceae bacterium
GCCTCCGCCTCCGCCTTCGCCTTCGCCTCCGCCTCCGCCTTCGCCTTCGCCTCCGCCTCCGCCTTCGCCTTCGCCTCCGGCTATAGCGGGCTTTGGAGCGCTGCCTCGGTACGATTTTCGCAAACCCCAGAAAATAGTACCAGTTTTCAGCCTAAATTATGGTAATTCCCTGGTACTATTTTTTCAAATCCAAGAATATCGTACCATCACCCAAAATTGTGGCAAAAAACCCCGACTTCTATAGTACGATTTTTAAAATCTCAAAAAATCGTACTATAGAAATTCAACTTTAAAGGTACGATATATTCGAAACTAAGAAAATCGTACGCGCTTCAACGCTAGAACTGCCAATTCACCGAAGAAATCAACCTGAAAATAAGCGAATCCCTTTTCTACAGGGTCATATAATAGAGGAAAAAGCATCTCCTCGAAAAAAGGCTAAATTCACTAGTACGATATTCTCAAAAACTAAAAATCGTACTAGTGAGATATGGATTTTCGAAGAAATCGACCTGGATTTTAGCGAATGTAATTTCTACAGGGTTCTACAATAGAGAAATATATGGGCTCAAGGAATTGCTATAAGTCCATTGGTACGATTTTCGCAAATCCAAGCAAATAGTACCAGACCCGATCCCAAATCAGAGCAAATCCCTGGTACGATTGTCGCAAACCCAAGCAAATCCTACCAAACCCGATCCCAAATCCTGGTACGATTGTCGCAAACCCAAGCAAATCCTATTAATGAAGTTAGCAATTTGGCTCAGCTCTAGCATTACATGTGAGAATCGGTGAGTTGAGTTTCAAAAATCAGGTGCGGACAACAGCAATTAGTGGTAAAATATAAATTATTAATGAAATAAAGTTGTCCGCATAAGATGCAGACAGCTGGCTGTATCCAGCCAGCAGCCTGCCGCCATAAACCAGCGGCCTTGGCATCAACTACAAAAACTCTAAAAGGAAAAGGGAAAGCACATGAAATTAACCAAAAGAATCATATCAATTGCAACAGCCATAATTCTGGTTGCAACAATTGCAATTCCAATAAGCACAACAGAAGCCAAAGCCGCATCAAGCAAATACTGGATCAAAGTAAACAAAAAAGCAAATGTAGCCACCGTATACCAATACAAAAACAAAAAATGGCTGCCATTTCGTGCAATGACAACCTCATGTGGCGGAACTAAAACACCATCTGGCACCTTCCACACAATTCAAAAATACAAGTGGCGCCCTTTAGTTGAAAATGTTCATGGCCAGTATGCGGTGCGAATTGTAAGTGACATACTTTTTCATTCAGTTTGGTATCATAAGTACGGAGACAAAACTAGCCAAAGCGGAATTGAATTTAATAAACTGGGCAAAACCGCATCACATGGCTGTGTTCGTCTAAGCACAATGGATTCAAAATGGGTATACGATAACTGCAAAAGAGGAACCAAAGTAACAATTTATAGCAGCAGCAAACCAGGACCACTTGGCCGCCCTAAAACTGTCAAAGTAAATCAAAAGCGTGGTTGGGACCCAACTGACCCAGACCCAAGAAACCCTATTTTTAAGTTAAAAGGACCTACAATTAAAATTGATAAGCCAGCTAAAATAGAACTTGGAACCAAAGTCAATTTGCTTCAAGGGGTAAAAGCATTTAATCCATATGCAAATCAGGATATGACAAAATTCCTAAAGGTATACAAAGTTAAGTATATGGAAAACTTAGAAACTGGAACAGACCCGAACCCAGGAACAGACCCGAACCCTACACCTGTGTGGCTTGATATTGATCCAGCTAATCTGATCAAAGACGGATACAAAGTAGGCAAATACAGAATTTACTATATGGTTAAGGACAAGTACTCAGCAACTTCAAAAAAATATTTTACATTTGAAGTTGTAGGAGCAAATCAAAATCCAGCCCCAGATTCAGATGAGAATTCTGGTGCAATATAAATCAAAATCTAGTCACAGACTAAAAAATCTGCCTTTAACACTAAAAAATCGACGCCTATCGTAAGGCGTCGATTCCTTTATTTGCAAGCTCATCGGCTAGATTATTCATTTTGGTTACGTATTCAAAATCTGAATAACTGAACCTGGCCCCGTTCCATTCAACGAATTTCTGGTAAAGCTCATTGAAATTCGTAACCTTGCTAGCAAGGTTAACGTGGCCTTTGACCCTAAAAAATGAAATTGAATGTCTGTCCAAATAAGGAAGCAACTCAACCCACAAGTCCTTATTCTCCACAGGCTGCTTTTTGGAATTTTTCCAACCATTTTTTTGCCAATTAACATACCATTTTTTCCTAAAACAATCCATCAAGTAACTGCTGTCGGAAAAAACCTCAATAGTTTGACCCTCCTTCTTGATTGCTCGAAAAGCCTCAAGGAGAGCTGTCATTTCCATTCGATTGTTAGTAGTATTGGCTTCGCTACCAAAAAGCTCCTTCCGATGCTGCCCAAATTCCAAAACAGCACCCCAGCCGCCTAAATTCTCATCCATCTGATTGCCGGAGCAACCCCCATCTGTATATATTCTCAAAACTGCCATAAAATCCTCGTTTCATTGTTAAAATCAATATATATATTATGCAACACAAATATATTAGTGGCAAGGGAAAATGCAATATGATACAATTATTTCAGTAGGTTTCACCAAACTGAAGGGGCAAAACCCAAACCCAAAGTAGGACCTACACCAATAAGAAGAAAAAGTTAAGGGGAAATATGAGTTTAAAATTTTGCTCTATTGCTAGCGGTAGCAAAGGGAATTGTTATTTAATAAAAACAGAAAAAACCACAGTGCTTCTAGATGTAGGCATTAGCGGCAAAAAAATCTTCAACGCCATGGAACTAGCACTAAGCCAGCCCGAAGACGTAGACGCCGTTCTAATCAGCCACGAACATACAGACCACTCCAAAAGTGTTAGAATTGTAATGAAAAAAGCGCTCAATGCTACTCTTTACAGTACACTAGGTACCTGGGAGAAGATAGCAGAACTAGCTCCGTCAGATAGGCAAGTTGTAATAGAAAGTGGCAAAAGTTTTACAGTAGGAGACATTGAAATCACACCATTTCATGTCCACCATGACGTAGACGAACCAGTAGGATATACCTTCAAAAACAGTAGCAGACAGCTAAGCATTGTAACCGATACAGGACATATCTGTGATAATATCTTTGATGAAATCAAAGGGGCCGATGCCTTAGTAATCGAATCTAACCACGAACCTAGAATTGTAGAAATGTGCAGCTATCCTTATACTATTAAACGCAGAATCTTAAGTGATACTGGGCATCTTTCCAACGAAGCAGCGGCCATCTGTATCGGAAAAATTCTCCAATCCTTGCCAAAACCAAGGTTAATACTATTAGCCCATTTAAGTCAGGAAAACAATACACCTGACATGGCAGAAATGACAGTAAGAAATTTACTCTTTGACCAGGGGATAAATATTCCAGTAGACGTAAAAATCGGTGTACTAAAACAAAACAGCCAAAGCGCGGTTTTTGATGTATAAAAAGCAAAGGATTTGAAGATAACTGAAAGTGCAAATGGTGAAATAACAATGAACATTAAAATAATTTGTATAGGTAAATTAAAAGAAAAGTACTGGACTGGAGCCGTTGGAGAATATTCCAAAAGGCTAACAAGGTACTGCAACCTTGAAATTCTAGAGTTAAAGGAGAGCCCGTCAGATGATGTGGATTTTGAAGGCTCTGAAATTCTGGGCAAAATCAAGAAAGACGACTATGTAATCACTCTTGAAATCAAAGGGAAGGCGCTGACTAGTGAAGAACTTGCGGCGAAAATCGACAAACTAGGAGTTGATGGCAAAAGCAACCTGGCCTTCATAATTGGCGGTTCCAACGGACTTAGCCAGCAGGTTATGGATCGAAGCGATTATCCCTTGTCATTTTCCAAAATGACATTCCCACATCAGATGATGCGAGTTTTTTTACTCGAGCAAATATATAGAAGTTTTAAAATAAACCGTAACGAAAACTACCATAAGTAAGTTTTCCATAGTAAAGTTGGAGACCAATGAATACAAAAACACTTAACAAAAAAGAAGCTCTTGAGTTTGGTTTTATAATCTCAAATAGATGTGTAGCTTGTAATGGTTGCAAGCGAAACTGCCCAAATGATGCAATTATCAAGGGCGATCCATACAAAATTGACCAAAACAAATGTGTCAGATGCGGAACTTGCTATATTAAATGCCCATCAGAAGCCATTGAACTAAACACAAACCGACTATAACCCCGCGCCCGCCGCCGTCGCCTTCGCCGTCGCGGATGCCCCGCCCCCCGCAACCCAGGCTGCTCCACCAATCCCGCGTACAGCAACCCTGCAGCACTCGCACCCGCCAGCCGCCGTCACCTTCGCCGTCGCGGATGCCCCGCACCCGCACCCAACCCCAGCAAGCTAAGCGAACCATTTTCTACAAAAGACTATCTAAAAAGAGGGACAAATTCGCTAACCCCAAAGTTTATCGGTATAGACCAGATATTCTATGTGTAAAGGGATATGATATTCTACTCTGTAAAAAAATCATATCCTGCTCTGCTGGCTAAGCGAACCCTTTTCTACAAAAGACTATCAAAAAAGAGGGGTAAATTCGCTAAACCCAAAGTTTATCGGTATAGACCAGATATTTTACTTGCAAAAGGATATGATATTCTACTTTGTGAGTAAATCATATGTTTTCAAAAAACAAAAGGATATGATTATTACTTAGAACCAGGTAATCATATCCTTTTATAAATTTTATCACCGCTTTTGGCATCAAAACATATGATTTTTTGCTGGGTTAAAAAATCATATCCCTTTGCAGCAACAAAAAGGATATGAAAATCCTATCTTACAAAAATTCATATCCTTTTACTGGAGTTTGCCCCAGGCCGCGCCCCCGCGGCCCCGCAACCTTGCCTCATTCGCACTCGCCTTCGTCTCCGCACCCGCGTACAGCAACCCTGCAGCACTCGCACCCGCCAGCCGCCGTCACCTTCGCCGACACGGCTGCCCCCACACCCGCGCCAGCCACTATCTAAATCAACAATAAATTCTCAATTATAGAATCAAGCAACTCTGGATATTTGATATGGTATTCATAAGTGCAAATTAAATTATCCCAAGGAACAATTTGGCCAGAGGAAATAAAAGTATTAATCTTTTTTAGAGAATTATGCACATACTTCTCATCAGTATTATCTGCTTTCCCGAAATGCTCCCAGTAAAAAATCTTCCCATCACTTTTTCTCATAACTGTAAAATCCGGATGGTAGATGGTACCGTATACTTCCACAGGGGCTTCGTAACGGTAAGGAATTCCATGTCTAAATAGTTCGTTGCAAATTGTACATTCGCTTTTGCTTCTAACCATATGCTCTTTGCGAGTTCTATATATTAGGCTTTCAGGGTAATTAGTATTAATAGGATAGTCTTCCATTTCCCATTGAGTTGTTTTAGCCGAATTTGGCAAAAAATATTCAATAGGGAATTCCTTATAGCTTTTTGGCATTCCATCAATAATCTTTAGTGGATCAAAATAAAGGTTATAACTGCTAATAAGCTCTAGCTTTCTAAGAATCCTTGCTATTTCCTTTTGTTCTCTTTTTAAATAATTGCTACGTACTAGGGATTTAATTAATTCTGGGTTCTTGCCTATTCCCTTCCTGTGTATTTTGTATACAGGTTGATCTTCGAAATCAAAAGTCTTTTCATAAGTAGTTGAAAATTTCCTATTGGAGACTATTTGAAGATGTGATTTAGGTAGTGTAGCTAATTCTTGACTGTTTAAACGAAAAATAGAATCAAGCTCATTTTTAATCATTAAGATATAATTTGCTAAGTCAAACATAATATTCCTCCTAACACTGACCATATAACGCAAACAAGATAGGCTTATTATACATTAAATGTAAAATATTGTCAACACGATCAACAATATCACCTTGATGGACGCCTACTTTGATAGAAAAACTAAAACAAGGATATTCAGCTCTCTACAAAGGTATCAAAAAAGAGGGGTAAATTCGCTAAACCCAAAGTTTATCGGTATAGACCATATATTCTACTTCTAAAGGGATATGATATTCTAGTCTGTAAAAAAATCATATCCCGCTCTGCTGGCTAAGCGAACCCTTTTCTACAAAAGACTATCAAAAAAGAGGGGTAAATTCGCTAAACCCAAAGTTTATCGGTATAGACCAGATATTTTACTTGCAAAAGGATATGATATTCTACTTTGTGAGTAAATCATATGTTTTCAAAAAACAAAAGGATATGATTATTACTTAGAACCAGGTAATCATATCCTTTTATAAATTTTATCACCGCTTTTGGCATCAAAACATATGATTTTTTGCTGGGTTAAAAAATCATATCCCTTTGCAGCAACAAAAAGGATATGAAAATCCTATCTTACAAAAATTCATATCCTTTTGCTGGAGTTTGCCCCAGGCCGCACCCGCCAACTCCACCAACCCCGCAACTCCGCGCCCAACCCCGCCAACCCAAAAATTTTTTCCACACCAAAACCCTAGAATTTCAACATTAATTAAGGATAGACCCAACCGAATTGTATTAAAAAACAATTCGGTTCTTTAAATTTGACCACACCTGTTGTATAATACATTAGATGATAAAAATTAATTGAAAATCATATGTTATATGTATAGAGGAGGAAATTATGAAAAAGAGAGTTTTTACAATTGTAGTTGCTATGGTATTAGTAATTGCATTAGGCCTAGGATTAGCAGGGTGCGGCAACAAAGATGAAGAAAAAAAGGCAACAGCAACAACAGACTTGAAGGGTAAGACACTACACATATTCTGTGGAGCTGGAATGACCGAGCCTTTCCAAAAAATCAGCGATGCTTTTGAAGAAAAAACAGGATGCAAAATGGAAATTACTTTTGCCAATGCAGGACAGATACAGACTCAGATTAATAAAGCTAAAGAAGGTGACCTATTTATCGCTGGTTCAACTGAAGAACTAAAACCAGTTGAAAAGCATGTAAGCGAAAGCACTCCACTGGTAAAACATATACCAGTTCTTGCTGTTCAAAAGGGTAATCCAAAAGAAATCAAAGGGTTAAAAGACTTAACTAAAGATGGAGTTCGTGTTGTATTAGCAGATGCAGAATCAACACCAATTGGCAAGATTGCTAACAAAGCACTAAGCGATGCGGGCATTATGAAGAAGGTTAATGTTGTTGCTAGAACAACAACTGCGCCACAGGTGTTTGCGGCACTTGAAGCCAAAGAAGCCGATGCAGTAATCGTTTGGAAAGAAAATATTAAAGACCAGGGTGAAGTTGTCGATACAGAAGATATGACAAAATACATCAAGGAAATACCTGCAGCATCTTTAAGTTTTTCAAAAGAAGATGAAGCTAGAAAGGCCTTTTTAGAGTTTTTAGCAACAGAAGCTGGGACTAAAATTTGGGAGAAATTCGGATACGAAATCGTAAAATAACCGAAACCGAAACCGGATACGAAACCGAAAGCGGACACGAAACCGAAACCGGATACGAAATCGTAAAATAACCAGAAAGACAAACTTAGTATGAAGAAAAGAAGCAGAAATATTTGCTTAGTAGATATTATTAGTATTATTATAACCCTTGTCATTTTACTATTTATGGCAGCCATTATACTATCAATAATAATTGGAGGAGCGCCGCATTTGAAGGAAGCCTTAGCTAGCGAAGAAATAAGATTCGCAATTGGCCTAAGCTTATATACCTCAACAATTTCAACGGTGATTTGCATTGGACTTGCAATACCATGTGGCTACACCCTTTCAAGAAAAAAACTACCATACACATCAATGATGCAAGGAATAGTGGAATTACCACTCTCCTTGCCTTATTTGGTTCTAGGGATGGCACTACTAATACTGTTTTCAACACCAGTAGGCAAAGCCTTACGAGACATGGGATTTCCCGTTGTATTTGACACAAATGGTATAATAATCGCACAGCTGACAGTAAATTTACCATTTGCAATCAGAATAATACGAACAGAAATGGCCAAAATAGATCCAAGAACTGACTTCCTGGCAGGAACCCTAGGAGCTTCAAAAAATCAAAGATTTTGGACAATAACATTGCCAGCTTGCAGAGTTGGAATCCTGTTAGCAGGAGTACTAGTTTGGGCCAGGGCCCTAGGCGAATTCGGCGCAACATTAATGTTAGTCGGCGTCACCAGAATGAAAACCGAAACATTGCCAGCCAGCATTTTTTTAAACGTGTCCACAGGGGAAACAGGCAAAGCCATGGCAGCAGCAATGATAATGCTAATCTTTTCAGCAATTGCACTGGGCATAACCTCCATGTGCAACAACAAACTAAAATTAAGGTCGAGAATGAAAGAATTTATGTAAAAAGTTAGAAGGAGTTTGGTAGGAAATGAATGTTGCAGTTAGGGTAAAAAACCTCTCATTGGCAGTTGGTGGGTTTCGTCTACAGAATATCTCCTTAGATTTGTACGAAAACGAGATAGTTGCCATTATAGGCAAAACAGGCAGCGGCAAAACACTTTTGTTAGAGTCAATTGCCGGCGTGTACGAAAAACATCAGGGAGAAATATATATTGGAGAAAAAGAAATCAGCCAAATTCCCCTAGGAGATAGAGGAATAGGTTTTTTGTACCAAGATTATGGATTGTTTGAACATATGACAGTAGAAAAAAATATAGGATATGGCCTGAAAATGAAAGGTGAAGATAAGAGTAATATAGGGGAAAAAGTGCGCAAAATGGCAGAAACAATGGGGATTAAAGATTGTCTCAAAAGATATCCAGCCACATTAAGTGGAGGAGAAAAACAAAGGACTGCCCTAGGTAGAGCTTTGATATTGAACCCTCGAATTCTTTTGTTAGATGAACCTTTTTCTGCTATGGATCCATTGACCAAAAAGAAAATGCAACAAGAAATCTTGCGGATAAAAGATGAATTTAAGTGTACAATATTATTTGTAACACACGATTATACAGAAGTTGAAAACTTAGCATCAAGAGTGGCAATAATGTGTGAAGGTAAACTCCACGCCATGGAGGATACAACCAATGTATGTTTATATGATAAACAAGAAATCAACTAAAAATGGCTAAAAGTAAACAATAATAACTAAGTCAAATAAAAAAAGAATAAGTGAAAGTGAATAAGAATAAAAGAGAGAGGAGTACAAAATGTCAGTATCAGAAAAAGAATTTTTTGAAGAACTTCAAAAGAGATTTGAAAAAGTAGTTGAAGAAAACAATGTTAAGTTAAAAGAAATTAAAATCAAAAGCAAAGGCTTAACCCCTGAAGAGGCAATTGGCATTACCAGTAGAACAGACTATCCAATTTTAGATGGAAGTGAAATAATGTTACAGGCAGACTGCCAAGGTTGTATAGGTCAAGCCTTCACAAGTTCACCAGCAGATTTTGTTGGAACCATTGAAGATGTAATGAAGCTGGACATAAATAAGGATGATTACAACAAAGGCCTTTATATTTCAACAATGAATAGTGTAATGAATTACTTAGGTAAAGCAACAAATACAATTCACTGTAAAGATGAAGGCCCAGATGAATGCAGCCAAGAAATTGCCAAGGTTATGATTAAGGAACATCAAGGCAAAAAAATTGCTTTAATAGGTTATCAACCTTCAATTTTTCAGGCTTTGTCAAAGGACTTTGACCTAAGGGTATTAGACTTAAATCCCAAAAACGTAGGCAAAGTTAGATTTGGAGTTAAAGTTGAACATGGCATTGAGGACTTTGATGAAGTAGTCAAAGACTGGGCTGACTTGGTTCTTTGCACAGGAAGCTGTCTATGTAACGGTACAATTACAAACTTCTTAGACCTAAAAAAACCAGTTATATATTTTGGAACAACAATTGCGGCAGCAGCAGACCTATTTGGTTTTAAACGCATATGCCCAAAATCAAAATAAAAAAAGGAACCTGAAACTGTGTATCTCATTGGAACCTAATCTTAAAACTTAAACAGGTATGATATTCTTCTATGTGAAAATATCATACCTGTTTTTAATTTGAATTCCGCATTCGCATCCGCCTTCGCTCTCGGCTCCAGACTACATATCCCCAATATAAGCGTTGATCTCGGCTTCGCATGAGCCTACAGCCTCAATAGTTAGAGCCATTAAGTCACCAAGTTCCATTCCAAGGATATCAGCGCCTTTTTGAATAACATCACGCTGGCAACCAGCTGCAAACTTTTTGTCCTTAAATTTTTTCTTAAGAGATTTAACTTCCATACCTTCAGTATTTTTGGAAGGGCGCATAATAGCATAGGCACCTATTAATCCAGTTAATTCGTCACAGGCAAATAAGTATTTTTCCATTTGATGGACAGGCTCAACATCACAGCAAAGTTCGTACCCATGTGAAACCACTGCGTGAACCAATTCTTCTGGAGCATCAATTTCAGCTAATAATTCAGGAGCCTTAATACAGTGCTCATCTGGGAATTTTTCAAAATCAACATCGTGAAGGATTCCAACAACTTCCCAAAAATCAGCCTCATCTTCAAAGCCTTTATTAATGGCAATATAACGCAAGGTTCCACCAACAGTTAGGCCATGCCTAATGTGAAACTCTTCAGTATTGTACTTCTTTAGTAGTTCAATAGCTTGATCCTTAGTAATATTCATCATGATTTTACCTCCTTTTGGTATTTATCCCTGTAAGCGATCAGCTTTAGATGGTAGCTGAGCTAGGATAATTGCAATAAACATAATTGCGCAACCTGCAAATTCTCTAATTGATAGAGATTCGTTTAATAATATAACTCCGCAAATAACTGCGAATACAGATTCTAAACTTAAAATTAATGAAGCGATTGCAGGTTCTGTATCTCTTTGTGCAACAATCTGTAATGTGTATCCAACACCACCAGAAAGTACGCCGGCATATAGTAGAGGTACAATTGCTTCCATTAGATCTCCAAGTACAATAGTTTCAGTAAATACTGCAAATATGCCACTTAGCAAAGCTGCAACTAAGAACTGTAAACATGACATCTTAACACCATCAGTTTTAGGTGAGAAGTAGTCGATTACTAAGATGTGAACTGAGAAACATATTGCACATATTAAGATAATAGCGTCTCCCTTGCCAATTGAAAATTCTCCAGCTGGAATAGACAAAAAGTATAGGCCAACCGCTGCCATAACAACGCAGAACCAAATAAGTTTGCGCACTTTTTTCCCTAAGAAAATACCAAGAATTGGAACAAGGACAACATAAAGCGATGTAATGAATCCGGCTTTGCCGGCTGTTGTAAATTCAATGCCTAGCTGTTGCAGACCTGATGCGATGCACAGGATTACTCCACATGCGATTCCGCCTCTAATTAGGTTTTTCTTTTCAGAGGCTAGTTCCTCAGATGATTTTTCTATTGCGCCTTTGTTTTTCATACCTAGTACTCCAATTACGATTACTAAGAATATGAATGAAATCAAGTAACGTGCAGCATTAAAAGTTAGTGGGCCAACTAGGTCGGCACCGGCACTTTGGGCTACAAATGCTGAACCCCAGATGAATGCCGTTAAAAGTAGTAATAGATTTCCTTTTGTTTTTTTGCTCATTTTGCTCTCCTTTTGAGTAATTAAATTTTTGAATGATAAAGAATTGAATTTATTTTATGCTGTTTCATAATCAGGGCCAGTTGTCCATTTGGATCTAAAGTGTTATCTAAGCCTAGTAGTGAATGTACTTTGTTTATTCTGTATCTAATAGTATTGCTGTGCTGGAACAAGGCTTCCCCAGTTTTGTTGTAGTTACACTGGTTTTGGATAAATGCAAAAGCAGTTTCAATTAAATGACCGTTATTAGCCTTATCGTTATCTTCCAAAATAGCGTATTTAGTGTCGAAGTAGTTTTTGACCCAGTAGTCGTTTCTAAGGGGGCAAAGGAACTGTGTTAATCCAATGTTATCAAAACTTATTTCTTCTAAGTTGTGATAAAGAGCTTCAACAGATGAATACATTGCTTCTTTGTATGTAAAGTTAAGTTTACTTAGTGAATTGCAGATTTGGCTATAACCAATATGATAGGTCCCTTTTTTAATTGGAAGGGAGTTAATCAAGTCGGATAAGTGCTGCTTAATATTCAAATTTGGGTTTTTAGTAGTGAATATAATTCCTACAATAGTTGAAAACTTATGTATTGAAAAGGCTGACTCTTCTGTGCTATTATACTCAAATCTAGGGTCTTTAGTATAACCGGTTAAGCTGGTTATTAAGGAATCGTCTCCATGGTTATGGGGCATAAGCAATGCACACATATGTCTGTCGGAAAAAAATCTGTTAATACTTCTAGCACTAGCTTCAATGGCGTAAGGAGTCATATCTTCGTATAGTATCTTTCGTATAGTTTGAATGGCTGAAGTATTTATATTTGATGGAGTTAGTGAACTTTTGATTGTAAAAACAATATCATCAAAAAACACTTCCCTAAAGAAAAATATTGGTATTCTTCTTAGGTTTGCATAATCTATAAGTTCATCACTTATGTGGTCGTAGTAGATTTCTTTAATAGCTATGGCTGCTGGTTTAGTATCCATTAGAAGTTTAAGGAAAAACTCGGCCTGTGGCTGGTTGTTCCTATATGGAGATAGGGTTGTCATAATGAAGTCGCCTGCTCCAAAGCCTTCTTTAATATCTTTTGCTTGTTCCCATTCAAATATTCCTGAGTTTAAAACTTGATTAGATAAACCGCTTTTGTTGGTTACAAGCCTAAATTCTTTTAGATTTGGGTGAGATAGTAAATCCATTACTGTTAGCATAGATAGCCTCCTTTCTTTTTTTTTATTAAGTTATATGTGGTAAGTATAGCATTGAAGAGGGTGTATATAAAGAGAATTTTCTGTAAAAAGTACAGAAGATTAGAATTACTTTGTAAATATTACAAAAAAGATATGTGTTTTATTATAAAAATAACAATTGAAATGTAAGTAAAAGGGTGTTAGAATGTAAATGTAACAAAAAGCAACAAAATTTTGTGTTGCAAATTAAAAAAGGAAGCAAGATATCTTCATAGAGATACCCCCCTATAATATAAAGAAGAGGAATCCCCCTCTTCTTTATATTTTTTTTGCACTAAAAGATAAATAATTATTTATTGTTAAATAGAGGGAATTGAAATAATAGTTGCAATATTATTTGCTGCAACTATTTTATTATGGTAAACTAGTATAAATATGTTAGGAGGGTTTGCTATGAAGGCAAGAGATTATGTAAAAATAATTACTGAACTGGCTCAGCTAATACAAGAAGGCATCCATATAGTAGATGAAAATGGTACATCTATATTTTATAGTTCTAAAATGGCAGAATTAGAACAGGTTAGAAGAGAGGATGTATTAGGGAAGCCTTTTAGAGAGGTTTTCGCTCACATTCCAATGAGCGAAAGTACACTTAACTTGGCTCTAAAAAAACGAAAAGCAACATATAATAAGGAACAAACTTATACAAATAAATATGGCAAGCCCATAACAACTGTAAACTCTACAGTTCCAATTATAATAGATGGTAACTTGGCAGGCGCTGTAGAAATAGCCAACGACATTACCAGTATTAAGGTTATGACAGATACAATTATGGAATTACAAGGTAAGGAAATTCAGGGTGGAAGTCAATATGATGCTAAAATCAAAAGATATACCTTTGCTGATTTAATTGGTAATAATCGTGAGTTTAAACGACAGGTGGAAATAGCTAAGAAAGCAGCTAACAGTAAGGCAAGCGTTTTCATGTACGGAGAAACTGGTACCGGCAAAGAGCTTTTTGCCCAGAGCATACACTATGGAAGCAGCAGGGCTGGGAAACCTTTTCTTAGTCAAAACTGCTCATCTCTACCCGAAAGTTTACTTGAAACTGTACTGTTTGGAGTTGCCAAGTCTACTATTAATGGAGAAGAGGGACGGCTAGGATTATTTGAACAGGCCAATGGTGGAACCTTACTACTTGATGAAATTTCAGCACTTTCTTACGAAATGCAGAGCAAACTTCTTCGGGTTATTCAGGAGGAATACATTAGGAGAGTTGGTAGCAACCAGTTGATTCCAATTAATGTTAGAGTTATTGCAACTATTAACGAGCCTGTTGGTGAGTTACTAGCTAAGGGAGATTTGAGGAAGGATCTATATTATAGGCTTAATATTATTAGTTTAAATTTGCCACCTCTAAGGGAGAGGAAGGATGACATAGATACTTTGGCTAAATATCTTTTGGAGAAGCAATCTATTAAAGCTAATAAATTTATTCCTGGATTTGAGACTGATGCCTTGCGGAAGTTTTATGAATACGACTTCCCTGGTAATGTTAGGGAACTTGAAAACTGTGTGGCAAGGGCTGTGGCCTTAGCTGAAGAAGATAAGCGTATTAGCGAGTCGGAAGTTGAAGTTAATAATGTGGAGAAAAATAAAGGGCCTATCTCTTCTGCATTTAATGCTGCAGAAGAGGGAATGGTAGATTATATGGAAAGGCTTGAGCAAAGCTTAATTGAAGAGGCTTTGACTGTTAGACAGGGAAATGTGTCTCAAGCAGCAGAGTTTTTGGGCATAAAAAGGCAAACTTTACAACATAAATTAAAAAAATATGGTATATAAAACAAAATGAAGCAAATATTCTTGCACTTGGGCGCAAAAATATTTGCTTTTTTAATAAAAAACAAAGGAATACAACTTGAATTGTTAGAAAATTTAAGTATAACTCTTGGTTAATGTTTGCCTTTAGTATATAATGTTAGTTGTAGTAAAAACCATGTGCTACACAAAAAGATAATCAATAAATTTTATTTATTATAAGAAAAGGAGAATACTAATATGAAAAACGTAAAAGTAATTATTTGGGGTCTTGGTGCAATGGGCGGCGGAGTTGCTGACATGCTATTAACTAAGAAAGGTATCGACATTGTAGGAGTTGCTGGTAGAGGCAAGAAAATTGGAACTTCAATGTACGACTACATCAAGACTGAAAAAGGTGACAGAGAAGACGTACTAATCCAGGCTTCTGAAGATGTAATCAAGCCAGGTGCCGCTGACGTAGTTATTCTATGCACAGACTCTTTCACAAAGAATGCATTCCCAAGATTAAAGTTCATCATGGAACAGGGAATCAACGTTATCACTTCTGCAGAAGAAATGGCTTACCCAGCTGCTCAGAATCCTGATTTAGCTGCTCAGCTTGACGAAATTGCAAAGGCTAACGGAGTATCTTGTCTAGGAACAGGAATCAACCCAGGACATATCATGGACTTATTAGTTCTAGTTATGACAGGTTGCATGACAGATGTTGAACATATCTTATCTAAGAGAGTTAACTCACTTTCTCCATTCGGACCTGCTGTAATGGAAGAACAGGGAATTGGTATCTCAGTTGATGATTTCAACAAGAGAAAAGCTGACGGAACAATGGCTGGTCACGTAGGATTTGCTGAATCAGTTGGTCTTATTGCTGAAGGTCTAGGCCTAGGCGTTGACAAATTCTCTCAGGATATGGAACCAATCGCTACAGATGTTGATAGAAAATCTCCATACGGATTCGCAGCTGCTGGATCTTGTGCTGGTGTATCAATGACTGCAGATGCTGTTCTAAGCAACGGTATGGAAGTAAGAATGGAACATCCACAGCAGATCGAACCTGAACAGGTTGGCGTTCAGACTGGTGACTATGTAATCATCAAGGGAACACCTAACTGTAACATGGTTAACAGCCCTGAAATCGAAGGTGGTCTAGGAACAATCGCTATGGTTGCTAACATGATCCCTCAGATCATCAATGCTGAAGCTGGTCTACACACAATGATTTCTCTTCCAGTTCCAAGAGCTCTTATGGGTGACGTAAGAGAAAGAATCAACCCAGACAAGAAGATCGTAAAATAATTCGATTGAATTAAGTTGAAGAATAAATTAGTAATTGCTAATTTATAGAATTTAATATTACTAAAATAATACTAGGCAATACTTTATGTACTGCCTAGTACTATGTACTATACAAAGGAGATAAAAATGGCTAAAAAAGGAGATTGGGTGCGTATTCATTCAGTTGTACTAAAAGCTGAGGAAAGAACAGCTAAAATTCCAGAAGACACACAGAAATGTGACCTTCAACAGTGGACAAAAGGTTTCTTACAGGAAGATGGAGAAATTGGTGATGAAGTAACAGTTAAGACTGCTGCTAACCGTATTGAAAAAGGAACTCTTATTGAAGAAGCTCCATACTATACACATAGTTATGGTAAATTTGTTCCAGAAATTCTAGAAATTGATAAACAGTTAAGAGAAATTATGTTCGGAGGTGACAAGTAATGACATTAGCAAAAGATTATGATTCAGTAATGGGAAGATCAAATGACATTATGAAGAAAGCCTTAGGACTAGATTACAACGAATTCGAATCTGGTTCAGTTGCATTTGATTACGAAGCTTTAATGGCTTCAACAGGATACACTTTAGAAGAAGTTGCTAAAATTCAGTCAAGAACAGCAGTAGGTAACACTCCTCTAATCGAACTTAGAAACTTATCAGCTCTTTCAAGAAAATATGCTAAACCAGGATTTGGTGCTAGAATTTTCGCTAAAGACGAAGCAGCTAACGCTTCAGGAAGTTTCAAAGCAAGAAGAGCAGCTTGTGCTGTAGCTCATGCTAAGAAATTAGGATACAAAGGTGTAATCGCAGCTACTTCAGGTAACTACGGTGCAGCTGTAGCATCTCAGGCAGCAATGCAGGGATTAGAATGTATCATCGTTCAGGAATGTTACGACTCAAAAGGAATCGGACAGCCTGAAATCGTTGAAAAAGCAAGAAAATGCGAAGCTTATGGAGCAGAAGTTGTACAGTTAACTGTAGGACCTGAATTATTCTATAGCTTCTTAAAGATTCTAGAAGAAACTGGATACTTTAACGCATCACTATACTCACCATTTGGTATTGCTGGAGTTGAAACTTTAGGATACGAAATCGTTATGCAGTGTAGAGATATAGTTGGCAAAGACCCAGAAATGATCGTTTGTACTAACGCTGGTGGCGGTATGATGACAGGTACAGCTAGAGGAGCTCTAAAAGCTGGCGCAGAAAACACACAGTTTGTTTCTGCTTCAATTGACTTAACAGGACTTCATATGGCTTCTGACCAACAGTTCAATAAGAAATCTTGTACAACTGGACATACTGGATTCGGTGTTCCTTATGCAACAGATCCAGACCATTCAGATGTTCCAAGATCAGCTGCTAGACCTTTAAGATACATGGATAGATATGTAACTGTAACTCAGGGTGAAGTAATGTACACAACTGAAATGCTTGCTAACCTAGAAGGTATCGAAAGAGGACCTGCTGGTAACACTGCTATTGCTTCAGCATTTGCTTTAGCTCAGGAATTACCTGAAGATGCAGTAATCGTAGTAAGTGAAACTGAATACACAGGTGCTGGTAAGCACATTCAGCCTCAGTTAGCATTTGCTAGAGAAAACGGAATTGAAATCAAGTTTGGTGATCCAGGCGTTGAAGACAAACCAGGCGTAAACATTGTACTTCCTTCAGATCCAGGTAAGATCAGAATTAAGAACATGGACATTAACCGTCAGAGAACTTCTTTAGTAAGAAAAGCTTGTCAGGCTCATAACATGAACCCAACAGAAGCAGATATTGAATTCTTAGCTGCTGAAACTAAGACATCTGTTGACTGGGTTAAAGAAACATTAAAGAGCCTAAATATTGGTTAATTAAACCACTAAGGATTAAATTTCTTTAGCTCCAACGCACAGGATTAAGGAACAAAAAAGAGATAGTGCCTATTAGGCGCTATCTCCTAATAAAATATTAATAATTAATATTAATGAAAGGAAATTAATAGGATGAAAAGAGCAGACGATTTTGCAGAACGCAGAAAACATATTGCAGACTTATCTGACCAGGAACTATATGACAGATTCTGGGCAGCAACAGAAAAGGTAGTTCAGCCTTTATTAGACTTAGGTAGAGAAAATACAACTCCTTCAGTAGAAAGAGCTGTATTATTAAGAATGGGAATTTCTTCATTAGAAACTAAGCCTATTGTTGAAGGATGTATGGATAGAGGACTTATGGGCAAAGGTGCAGGTCACGTTGTTTATAAGCTATCTAAAGAAAAGAACATTTCAATCAAAGAAGCTGGCACAATGCTAGCTGAAGGAAAAGGTTGGGATGAAGCAGTAGCATTATTCAAGGGAGGTAAATAAGATGAAAGAATTAGTATACAACGAAAAATTAGACGTTGAAGAAATCTTAAAAGACCTTGAAAACTATGCACCTAGAAGAAAAGGTTGGGTATGGAGAACACCTGTAGAAGATTTACAGATGGGACCATTCACATACAAGGATGCTTCAGCACCAATGAAGAATGGGGTTCCACTACCTCCAGCTAAATATTTTGATAATATTGACCCACAGCCAATCCAGACAATTACAACTGAAATCGCTTCAGGTAGATTTGAAGACGATATTAGAAGAATGAGAATGGGAGCTTGGCATGGTTCTGACCATTTAATGGTTATCAGAACTGCTGGTCAGTCACATATGGACGGACTTATTGAAGGTACTCCACAGGGTATCGGTGGCGTTCCTATTACTAGAAAACAGGTTAGAGCACAGAGAAAAGCTTGTGATTTAATCGAAGACGAAGTTGGTCGTCCAATTAACTACCATTCATACGTTTCAGGCGTAGCAGGACCAGACGTTGCTGTTATGTTCGCTGAAGAAGGTATCAATGGTGCCCATCAGGATCCACAGTACAACGTTCTTTACAGAAACATTAACTGTGTAAGATCTTTTGTAGACGCTTGCGAATCTAAGAGAATCTTAGCTTGGGCTGACATCGCTCAGATTGATGGAGCTCATAACGCTAACGCTACAGCTAGAGAAGCTTGGAAAGTAATGCCTGAACTTATTGTACAGCATGCTATTAACTCTAAGTTCTCAGAAATGGTTGGAATCAAACCTGAAAATATTTGTCTATCAACAGTACCTCCAACAGCTACTCCAGCTCCATGCGTATACATGGACTTACCTTATGCAGTAGCACTAAGAGACATCTGTGACAAATACAAGATGAGATGCCAGCAGAATACTAAGTACATTGATTCATCAGCTAGAGAAGCTACAGTAACTCACGTACTTAACATGATGATTTCTAAGCTAACTAGAGCAGATATCCAGTCAACAATTACACCTGACGAAGGTAGAAACGTTCCTTGGCATATCTACAACATGGAAGCTTGCGATACAGCTAAACAGACATTAATCGGTCTTGACGGATTAATGGATATGGTTGAATTAAAGCAGGATGGTCCATTAAGAGAAAATGCTAGAAAAATCAAAGAAAAAGCTTTATTATTTATGGAAGAAATCCTAGAAGTAGGCGGATACTTCCAAGCTGTTCAGGAAGGTTTCTTTGTAGACTCAGCTGAATACCCTGAAAGAAACGGAGACGGTATTGCTCGTAAGATCGAAGGCGGAATCGGATACGGATTCGTTTACGAAAGAGACGAAGACTACATGGCTCCTGTTACAGCTCACTTTGGTAGAAATAACGTTGAACAGTACGGTGGAAACCCAGAAGATCCATCAGCACTAATCGGCGGATGTACATTCGAAGACAGAAGCAAAATTGTTTACATTGATGAATTAGATGAAAACGATAACGTTCACCAGAGAATGGCAGAAACAGCTAAGTACAGATTAACAGATATTGTTAAGCCAGAAATGGAATGGTTAGCTGACGGAACAATTATGATCTCAATGATGATTCCTACAAACAGAAGAACTGCAGAAGTAGTTGCTGTTCAGATTGGTAAGAAACTTGGTTTAGTTGATCCTGAAGTAATTTCAAGAGAAGTTATGCAGGAAGCTGAAGGAACAAGAATCGAAATGAAGGGTAAAATTGACTTTGACATCGACGTTTCAAAACTTGTTATTCCACCAGAACCACATTACTTATCAGATGATGAAATCAGAAACGACATTTCAGAACATCCTCTAAAGATTGTTTGCGGAACTGTTGGAGAAGACGAACACTCAGTAGGTCTTCGTGAAATCATCGACATTAAACATGGTGGTATCGAAAGATTTGGTATCGAAGTTGAATATCTTGGAACTTCAGTTCCAGTAGAAAAGCTAGTTGACGCGGCTATTGAATTAAAGGCAGAAGCTATTCTAGCATCAACAATCATTTCTCACGATAACATTCACTACAAGAACATGAAGAGAATTCATGAACTATGTGTAGAAAAAGGTATTAGAGATGATGTTATCATCGTTGCTGGTGGTACACAGGTAATTCCTGAAGAAGGAGTTAAGACTGGTATTGATGCAGCATTTGGTAGAAACTCTCATGGTATCGACGTTGCTTCATTCTTAATCGAAGAAAGAGTAAGAAGAAGAAACAAATAACATTAGTTATTAATGAAAGAATTTACAGAGAGGGGTAGGACTAGTCCTGCCCCTTATTTTAAAAAAAGGAGTATTAAACGTGATAGCACGCTTATGTAAACCAGAAGACAAAGCTACTTGGGTAGCACTAAATAGAGATTTCATGGAAGAAGAACTTGGCGACAACGAATTTTGGGCATCTACCGTTGAAATTTCAACAAAAAAATTGGAAGAAGCCTTTGATAAGGCAATGGAAAAACCTGGGGATGTATTCTTAATGTTATTTGAACATGAAGATAAGGTTCTAGGCTTTTCAAACTTGGTAAGATTCTTTAGTGTATGGGCTAATGGAGATGCATTAATTGTAGATGACTTCTTTATTTGCGATGAATACAGACACATGGGAATTGGAAAAGATGGAGTTAAAATAGTTGAAAATTTTGCTGAAAAACACAAATTCAACAGAATTCAGTTCCATTCAAACCATGAAGATGAAAGAACATATGAATTTTTTAATGCTATTGGATTTAATCCAACAGATATGAAGTTCTATGTAAGACACTTTTAGTTAAGTAAAAACATTATACAATATGTATGGTGACATTTTAATATAATTAATTAAGAAATGGAGGGCGTATGAAAGTAGATGTATTAGTAGCTGAAATTGGCTCGACTACTACAGTAGTAAATGCCTTTAATGATATAAAAACAGACAGTCCAGTATTTTGGGGACAAGGCCAGGCACCAACTTCAGTTGCTGAAGGAGATGTTAGAATTGGTTTAGAAGGCGCAATCAAGGATCTATGCCAGAAAAAAGACATTGAATCACTTGAGTACGACGATATGCTTGCAACATCATCAGCTGCAGGCGGACTTAAAATGACTGTACATGGATTGGTTTATGATATGACTGCCAAAGCTGCCAAAGAAGCGGCTCTAGGTGCAGGTGGAATTATTCACTATGTAACAGCAGGCAAACTTCGTAGAACAGATCTAAAAAAAATCAAGGAAATAAAGCCAAACTTAATTCTAATTGCAGGTGGAGTTGATTACGGTGAAAGAGACACAGCAATTGACAATGCAGAAATGATTAGATCAATGGGCTTAGATATTCCTATTATTTATGCTGGAAACATTGAAAACCAGGATGAAATGGAACTAATATTTGACCAGGAAAGCGGACAAAAACTATACAATGTTGCAAATGTATATCCGAAAATTGACGACCTAAATGTAGAACCTTGTAGAAAGGTAATTCAGGAAGCGTTTGAAGATCACATTATCCATGCACCAGGAATGACAAATGTTAGAGACTTAGTTAGCGGACCTATTGTTCCAACTCCAGGGGCAGTAATGCAGTGTACTAAACTGCTTAACGAATACCTTGGAAATGTAATAGTATTAGACGTTGGAGGAGCAACAACGGATCTTCATTCTGTAACTGAAGACTCAGAACAGATTGCAAGACTCCTAGTAAATCCAGAACCAAAGGCAAAACGAACTGTAGAAGGTGACCTAGGAGTTTACGTAAATAGAGACAAGGTCATTGAATCTATTGGATATGAAAAACTTCAGGAAGAAATGCCTGACCTAGATATAGAAAAAACCTTAGAAAGTTATGTAGCTATCCCCAAAACTGATGACGAGTTTAGACTTGTAGAAAGGCTTACGGAAGAGGCTGTAATTAGAGCAGTAGAAAGACACGCCGGCACAATTAGGTACGTTTACGGACCATCAGGTCGTGTAACTCTAGCTGAAGGTAAGGATCTAACTCAGGTAAAATACATAGTAGGAACAGGGGGAGCCTTAACAAGACTTCCGCATAGAGTTGAGATTATGTCCAAAATTGCCAAGTGCAATGTATCGGGCTTAATGTTAATTCCAGGTGAGCATGCAGAAATCCTAGTAGATAATGATTACATTATGGCATCTTTAGGTGCTCTATCAATGAAGTA
The DNA here is from genome assembly GCA_036646055.1 of Anaerovoracaceae bacterium. Taxonomy (GTDB): domain Bacteria; phylum Bacillota; class Clostridia; order Peptostreptococcales; family Anaerovoracaceae; genus JAVWMQ01. The sequence goes on from JAVXMY010000008.1 coordinate 22,378, forward strand.
TAAGGATGCAGCGGCACTGCTATTAGAAAAAAGCCTAGGAGTTAAATTCCCAGAAGTAAAACCTGAAAATAAATCTACCTACCAGAAGGAATTAGATGCCTTAGCAGCTATGAAGAAGGCGAAGGATGATGAATATATTACCCACTTAGTTGAATGTGTAGAGCAAGGTTTTGATGTATCTGAACAGATCAAAGAGTTCCAGAAAAAACAGGCAGAAGAACGAGGAGAAGTTTACCAGGAGCCGGAAACAGCAGATCCAAGCGTGATTAATATGAAATTTTTAGCAGAAATGTCTTCAGATAATATTGATTCACCAATGGTAAAAAAAGCAAGAGCAGAAGCTGCAAAGAAATAGCTTATAATAGGAGGAACGAAAATGTATCCAAAATTAGTAATTGATATTGAAAAATTAAGAAGCAACTTAGATGGAGTTGCTAAAATCACTAAAGAAGAAGGAAACTGTTCACTAATGATCGTAACTAAAGGATTATGTGCAGATCCTAAAATGGTAGAAATGGTAGCAAACCATTCTGCAGTAGACTTTATGGCAGACTCAAGAGTAGCAAACCTGGCATCATATGCAGATATTGCTAGAAAAAATGGCAAGGAAACACTGTTACTTAGATTGCCAATGGAATGTGAAATTGAAGAAGTTATTAAGTATGCAGATGTAAGCTGTAACTCTGAATTATACACAATGGACTTATTAAATAAGGAAGCTGGTAAACAGAGTAAGAAACATAAGGTTATTCTTATGATTGACCTAGGAGACCTTCGTGAAGGAATCTTCTACCAAGATGAAGAACAGATTTATGATACAATAGGAAAAATCCTAGCAATGGAAAACATTATTCTAGAAGGAATAGCAGTTAACTTAACATGCTACGGAGCAATAATTCCTAAAAACGATAACCTATCACAGCTAGGAGATTTTGCAGACAAAATCGAAGCTAAATTTAACATTAAGTTAAATACAGTTTCAGGAGGAAACTCAAGTTCAATTTACCTAATTGAAAAGGGTCAATTGCCAAAGAGAATTAACAATCTTAGACTTGGAGAATCATTCTTATTAGGTAACGATACAGCGTACGGGGCTAAGTTACCAGGAACAACTGACGACGCTTTAATCTTAGAAGCTCAGTTAGTAGAAGTTAAGAATAAACCATCTAAGCCTATTGGAGAGGTTGGTAAGGACGCCTTTGGTAATGTTCCATTCTATGAGGATTTAGGTGTAATTAAAAGAGGAATCATTGCAATTGGTCAGCAGGATACTGCTATTGATAGCATGGAACCACTTGATGAAAAAATCAACATTCTAGGGGCAAGTTCAGACCACACTATTTTAAATTTAAGTAATTCAGATGTGGATTACAAAGTTGGAGATATAATTAAGTTTAAACTAGGTTATGGTGGAATGCTTAAGACAGCAACAAGCCCATATGTAGAAAAAGATTATAAATAAAATAGCAACCAATTTACTTGGGAGCATTAATTAGCATGACGATAATATATTGATTAGAGATTCTACTCTAATAAGAGACCCCTTAAGTGGACAAGGTGAAAAACCAAATCTACCTAGGGGTTTTTTATTATTTGTAATTAGTTAAAAATAGATAGAATACCCAATAAATCATTAGAGTTTTATGTGTATTTTTATCAAAAAGTGTGTATAATAAAGTATATAGTTAAATTTAGAGAAAATTCTAATAATGGAGGTAGACCGTGTTTATAGACGTAATCAAGCAAGTTAAAATTAGTGAGCAAGACGCGGATCAAATTAAGGTAAATGGGATTAACCAAAAGAAGATGTTAATTGATAATGCCAAAACTGAAGCGGAGAACTTATTAGTAGAAGCAGACAAGCTGGCTAGAAGTAAGTATGATGAAATACTTGATTCAGGACAGCAGGAAGCTGAGGAACAGTATAAGAAACATATGGAATATGTTGATGATATGTGCAAAATGATTGAGGAAAAAGCCCATAGAAATCAGGCTGAAACTGTAGCTTTTATAGCAGAAAGGATAGTGAAGGATAGTGTCAATAGTTAAAATGAAGCGAATAGCAGTTATTGGCCTGGACACTATTAAAGACAACCTTATAGATAAACTTATGGAATTTGGAACTGTTGAAATCTTACAGCAACAACCGCTGACAGAACCTACAGGTACTGATACAAGTCGGGATGAGCTGGTTTGGCAAAGGGACATAAGTGAGAAGATGGAAGAAAAAATCGCATACTACGATAGAGAAATTAGTCATGCGGAAGCGGCTCTAGCTACTATTGAAAAGTATAGCTATGAGAAGCCACCACTTTTCTTTACTAGGCGTTCAATGAAGCTAAAGGAATTCCAAAGGGAAATTCATAGGGAAGATAGAACTAGAGAGGATGTCCAAAGGATTTTGGTTCTAAAGGACAATAATCAAAGAACTCTAGATGAAATTAATAGGTTGCAGGCAGAATTAACTAGCTTAAAGCCATGGGAGAATTACACTCTTCCACTTCAAATAATGGAAACTAAAACTACTAAGATAACTCTTGGTGTGGTTCCAATTACAGTAGATGTAGATGGACTAATTGAACCTATGGAGTCTGACCCTATTAACTTTTTTGTAGGGGAAGTAAATAGAGACAAAGAACTGATTTACCTAGTGGTAATTTCCAAAAAATCTGACCAAGAACAGGTTTTAGCCGGTCTTAGAAAAGGCGGTTTTAGCCAGATTGCCTTCAAAAATTTAAAGGGCACAGTTGGAGATAACATTACAAGTTTAACAGCTGAAATAGCTAAGAAAAAGAAATGGGCCAGTGATGTTGAAGAAGAAATTAGATATAATCAGGACACAAGGAAAAGCATTGAATGCTTATACGATCATCTGGTTATGGAAAGAGACAAAGAAAAAATCAAGGAGAAGTTTACTAAAACAAACAGGACATTTTACCTTGAAGGTTGGGTGCCAGAACCTAGCGTTGATCAGATAACAACCTTACTAGACGAAAACAAGTGTATCTTTGAATTTAGAGATCCACTAGAAGATGAAAACGTACCAGTAATGACTAGTAACAATGGATTTGTAACTCCATTTGAAGCCGTTACCCAGATGTATTCACAGCCTGCATATAGGGGATTTGACCCAACCAAACTGTTTTCACTGTTTTACGCAATATTCTTTGGAATAATGTTAAGTGATGCAGGATATGGAATTGTATTGGCTGTTGTCTGTACAATAATTCTAAAGAAATTTGACCTAGAAGGAATGACACAGAAGATGTTCAAAATGTTCTTTTACTGCGGAATATCTACAATCGTCTTTGGGGCATTGTTTGGAAGCTGGTTTGGGGACTTTTTTCAAGTGGCAGGACGAACAATCTTTGGCAAAGAGGTAGTCATAAACCCACTGTGGTTTAACCCTCTTGAAGACCCAACTAGACTACTGATTTACTCATTGATAATTGGTGTAGTTCACCTATTCCTAGGAATGGGAATCAAAGCATACATGCTAATCAAAGAAGGAAAACTTCTGGATGCAGTATTTGATATTTTCACCTGGTACATGATAATAGGTGGAGCAGCAATGGTCCTTGGCAAAAGTTTTGTTGGGGAAACGGCAGCAGACATTGGAATGTACGTAGCCATAGGTGGAGCAGCAATTTTGCTGGTAACTGGCGGTAGACATAAAAAAGGAGTGGGCAAAGTATTAGGCGGAATCAGCGCCCTTTATGGAGTTACAGGATACATTTCAGACATATTATCCTACTCAAGACTATTAGCTTTAGGCCTTGCAACTGGCGTAATCGCACAAGTTGTAAACACAATGGGCTCAATAGCTGGAGGGGGAATATTTGGAACACTAGTGCTTCTCGTAGCATTCGTATTTGGACACACCTTTAACATGGCAATCAACGCCCTTGGTGCTTTTGTACACTCAAGCAGATTGCAGTATATTGAGTTTTTTGGCAAGTTCTACGAAGATGGAGGCGACGACTTCGCACCATTTATGAGAAACACAAAATATATTAGATTAATTAATGATTAATTGGAAGATTTACAAATGGAGGAATAAAAATGATTAGTGGAAGCGCAATAGCATTAATAGGTGCAGCAGTTGCCAGTTTGGCAGGAATCGGAAGTGCCATTGGAGTTGGTATAGCAGGTGAAGCAGCAGCAGGAGTACTAGCTGACGACCCAAAGAAGTTTGGTAAAACCCTTATTCTTCAGGCATTGCCAGGAACCCAGGGAATTTACGGTCTACTTATGGCATTTCTAATTTTCATCAAAATTGGACTGCTTGGAGGTGGACTTATGGACATATCAGTGGCAACAGGCCTATACATTTTAGGGGCGTCACTACCAATCGGCCTAATCGGAATTTTTAGTGGAGTAGCTCAGGGTAAGGCAGCGGCAGCTGGCATTATGCTTCTTGGTAAGAGAAGTGACCAGATGGCCAAAGGTATTATTTACGCAGCAATGGTAGAAACATACGCTATCTTCGCTCTACTTATTTCTATCTTAATGCTATTTAATATTACAATTCAGTAGGTGTTATGGGCAAAACTCTCTCAATCCACCTTGTGGGCATAGAGGGATAGTAAAGGTAGAGGTAGAATAATGAGTATAGAAAAAATAACTAGCTCAATTATTGCCGATGCAAAGGCAGAGGCAAAACGAGTTACAGAAGAAGGCCAAATTGAGGCAGCCAAAATCCTAAATGAAGCCAAGGCTAAAGACCAAGCTATGAAGGATAAAGCTCAAAGTGAAGGCCAAATAGAAAAAGAAAAACTTATAGAAAGACGTAAGTCTGTAAGTGAAATAGATGGTAAGAAGGCTATATTAGCTAAGAAACAGGAACAGATTGATATTTGTTTTGCCAAGGCAATGGACAAAATTGCTACTATGGACAAGACAGACTATTTAGTATTCTTAATGAAGCTTCTAAAAGAGACTGGTGAAACCAGTGGAGAAATTATTTTAAACCCAAAAGACAAAGAAGGATTAGGGCAGGAATTCTTGCAAGAAGCCAACAATATGACTGGACGAGAGGGTTTTTCCCTAAGCGAAGAAACTAGAAACTTTGCCGGAGGCTTTATTTTGAAGCGTGGTAAAATTTATGTAAATGGAACAATTGAACAGCTTGTGGAAGGTGGCAGAGAGGCTATCGCAAGAGAAGTGGCCAACAGGTTGTTCTGGTAAGGGGTTTTAAATGACTAGAAATAAGAAAAAACCAACTGCATATGCATTTGCCAATGCTTTTTTGGGAAGCCAGGTAAGACATCTTATGAGTGAGGCGGATTTTAATAACTTAATTGGAGCCAAGGATGACAAGGCAGCATCTGAGTTTTTGCAAGGGTTTGGTTATGAGGACTTTGGCAGATTCAATGATATTGAAGGTTTCATTAGAAAGGAACAGAATAAGCATTTTAATATGGTTTTTGATACTCTTTCTAATAGAAGCGAACTTGGAATGATGCTTTTTCCCTTTGACTACCACAATATTAAGGTTTTCCTTAAGGCTGAGTTTCTTGGAATTAAGGCGGATTTCACCTATTTAATTTCTACCAGTTTTATTGATGCTCCAGATATGGAGGTTATGGTTAGGGAGAGAGATTATCTAAAGATGACCAAGAATATGAAAATTGCCATTGAAGAGGCAGTGGATTTGTTTAATAGAAGCCACGATCCTCAGGTAATTGACTTGATTTTGGATAAGTATTGTTATATGGATATGCTTAAGGGTGCAATGAAAACGGAAAACCAGTTTTTAATTGACTATGTTAAGCTGGAAATTGATTTAATAAATTTAAGTACCTTTGTCAGAGTTAGGCAAATGGGCCATTCCTGGGCGTTTTTGCAAAAGGTTTACTTAGAGGGTGGGAATATTGGACAAGAGTTTTTTATTTCTAACTTTGAAGAAAACTATGCTAACTTTGGGGACAAGCTAGAGCCTTATGGGCTTAGAGGAATGCTTTCAGTTGGAGGAGTTTTAATTGAAGAAAAGGGAGATTATTCTCTTTTTGAAAAAATGAAATCTGACAAAAAGATGGAACATATAAAAAAAGCCAAATACCAGGCTTTTGGATTAAGTCCTATTGGAGCATATTGGCTTGCCAAGGAGGCAGAAATTGATAATGTGAGAATAGTTTTGGTTGGTAGGCGTGCAGAGCTATCCCATCAGGCTATTTCTGAAAGATTGAGGGAGACTTATGTATAAGGTTTGCGTAATTGGTGATAGAGAAAGTATCCTAGGCTTCAAGGCTGTAGGGCTTGATGTTTTTCCTTGCGACAATTCTGAAGATGCTAAGGGTATTTTGAAGAAGGCGGCAGGAGAGGATTTTGCCATTATCTATATTACAGAGGAACTTGCACAGGAACTGGACAGCGAAATTGGTAAATACGTTGACACAATGTTACCGGCCATTATTTCTATTCCAAGTAGGAAGGGAACCTTAGGCACGGGAATGCGCAACGTTAGTAAGGCAGTTGAGAGAGCTGTTGGTTCAGACATACTATTTGGAGGTGAAAAATAGATGAAGGAAGGTAAAATTGTTAAGGTATCAGGACCCCTAGTTGTTGCTTCGGGAATGGAAGAAGCAGACATGTACGACGTAGTTCGTGTTGGAGACCTTGGCCTTATTGGAGAAATCATTGAAATGAGAGATGACATGGCTTCTATTCAGGTTTATGAAGACACTGCAGGAATTGGACCTGGTACACCGGTTGTATCAACAGGGGCTCCACTTTCTGTTGAACTTGGACCTGGACTTATTGAAACTATGTATGATGGAATTCAAAGACCCCTTGAAGAAATGCGTAATGTTGCAGGAAGTAATATTACTAGAGGAATTAGGGTTCCATCAATATCTAGAAATAAATTATGGGATTTTGTGCCTACTGTAAATCAAGGTGACAAGGTTATAGAAGGAGATATTATAGGGACAGTTCAAGAAACTTTAGTTGTTCAGCAAAAAATCATGGTGCCTTATGGAGTTAATGGCACAGTTACATTTATTGAAGGTGGCAGATTTAATGTGGATCACATTATTTGTAAGATTTTAATGGATAATGGAGAAACTAAGGAACTATCTATGGTTCAAAAATGGCCAGTTCGTAAGGGTAGACCTTACCGCCAAAAACTAGTTCCAGAGATGCCTTTAGTTACAGGCCAGCGTGTAATTGATACACTTTTCCCAATTGCCAAAGGTGGAGTTGCTGCAGTTCCAGGCCCATTTGGATCTGGCAAAACTGTAGTTCAGCATCAGCTTGCTAAGTGGGCAGATGCAGAAATCGTAGTCTACATTGGTTGCGGCGAGCGTGGTAATGAAATGACTGATGTACTAATGGAGTTCCCAGAACTTAAGGACCCTCATACAGGTGAGTCATTAATGAAGAGAACAGTGCTTATTGCAAACACATCAGATATGCCAGTAGCCGCTCGTGAAGCTTCAATTTATACAGGTATTACAATTGCGGAATACTTTAGAGATATGGGATATTCAGTGGCTTTAATGGCCGATTCAACATCAAGATGGGCAGAAGCTCTTCGTGAAATGTCTGGTCGTCTTGAAGAAATGCCAGGGGAAGAAGGTTACCCAGCCTATTTAGGCTCTAGACTTGCACAGTTTTACGAAAGAGCAGGAAGAGTTATGTCTCTAGGGCAAAACCCGCGCCTTGGTGCTTTGTCTGCCATTGGTGCAGTTTCTCCTCCAGGTGGTGATATTTCCGAACCAGTTTCTCAGGCTACACTTCGTATTGTTAAGGTGTTCTGGGGTCTTGATTCAAGTTTGGCATATAGAAGACATTTTCCAGCGATTAACTGGTTACAGAGTTATTCCCTTTATGTTGAAGGTCTAAAGAAATGGTATGAAGATAATGTTTCTAAGGATTTCCCAATTTTAAGGGACAAGGCTATTAGACTTCTTCAAGAGGAAGCCGAGTTAGAGGAAATTGTTCAGCTTGTTGGTGTAGATGCTCTATCTTATGAAGATAGAATTAAACTGGAAGCCTGTAAGTCAATTCGTGAAGATTACTTACATCAAAATGCTTTTCATGAAGTTGATACATATACTTCATTAAATAAGCAATTAATGCTGCTTACTCTCATATTGTCTTATTACGATTTGTCAGTAGAGGCAATAGCTGAGGGGGCTTCATTTGATGCTCTTACAATGTTAGAGAGCAAAGAAGCCATTGGTAGATTTAAGTATATTGAAGAGGATAAAACAAGTGAAGCCTTTGAAAAGATCAAGGTTAAACTAAAGGAAGAGATTCAAAAAGTTATTAGAGAGGAGGCAGAGAAGGATGATTAAAGAGTATAAATCAATTTCAGAAGTTGTTGGTCCTTTGATGCTAGTTAAGGGTGTAGAAGGAGTTACATATGACGAGCTTGGAGAGATTACACTTCCTCATGGTGAACAGAGACTATGTAAGGTTCTTGAGGTTAATGGCAGTAATGCTCTTGTTCAGCTTTTTGAAAGTTCTGCAGGTATTAATTTAAAGGAAAGTACTGTTAAGTTTTTAGGTCATGGTATTGAGCTTGATGTTTCTCCTGAAATTTTAGGACGTGTTTTTGATGGTATGGGTAGGCCTAAGGATGGTGGTCCCAAGATTATTCCAGATAAAAGGGTGGATATTAATGGGCTTCCAATGAATCCAGCGGCCAGGGATTACCCGGCCGAGTTTATACAAACTGGGGTTTCTGCCATTGATGGGCTTAATACTCTTGTTAGAGGGCAGAAACTTCCTATATTCTCAGGTTCAGGCTTGCCACATGCAGACCTGGCAGCACAAATTGCAAGGCAGGCTAAGGTAAGAGGTTCTGACGGTAACTTTGCTGTAGTATTTGCAGCTATTGGTATTACCCACGAAGAAGCAGAATTCTTTGCTACTGACTTTAGAAAAACCGGTGCTATTGATAGAACAGTAATGTTTATGAATCTAGCCAATGACCCAGCTGTTGAAAGAATTGCAACACCTAGAATGGCCCTTGCTGCTGCTGAATATTTAGCATTCGATCAAGGTATGCACGTTTTAGTAATTATGACAGATATAACAAACTATGCAGAAGCACTTCGTGAAGTATCTGCAGCTCGTAAGGAAGTTCCAGGTAGACGTGGATATCCAGGCTATCTATATACTGACCTTGCAACTATGTATGAAAGAGCAGGGCGTAAGCGTGGTCAGGAAGGATCAATTACAATGATTCCAATTCTAACAATGCCAGAAGATGACAAGACTCATCCAATCCCTGACCTTACAGGATATATTACAGAAGGACAGATAATTTTATCTAGAGATCTTTATAAGAAGAGTATTAAACCGCCAATAGATGTACTTCCTTCATTATCTAGACTGAAGGACAAAGGTATTGGTAATGGCAAAACTCGTGAAGACCATGCAGATACAATGAACCAGCTTTTTGCAGCCTATGCAAGAGGCAAGGAATGTCTTGAACTTATGACTATTCTAGGCGAAGCGGCACTATCTAAGGTAGACCTACTGTATGCTAAATTTAGTAATGAGTTTGAGAAGGAATACGTTTCTCAAGGCTACGAAACCGATAGAACTATTGAAGAAACCCTAGACATTGGTTGGAAACTTCTAAAAATTCTTCCTAAGAGTGAGCTTAAGAGAATTAAGGATGAATACTTAGAGAAGTATCTTAAAGAGGAATCAAAAACTGATAACCCAAGTCACCATTAGGAGGATATTATGGAAAGAATGAATGTAAATCCTACTAGAATGATGCTGACTTCCCTCAAGAAACGTCTTAAAACTGCAACTCGAGGCCATAAGCTTATGAAAGATAAACGAGATGAACTGATGAAGGAATTCTTAAATCTTGCTAGAGCCAATGGTGAACTTAGAAAACAAGTTGAAGGAGAATTAGCTGAAATATATAGGGACTTCTCCCTTGCCAGCTCAATAATGTCCCAAGAGACTATGGAAGAAGCTTTAATGTTTCCTAAACAAGGTGTAGAAGTTCTAGTTGAAACCAAAAACATTATGAGCGTTAACGTTCCAATATTTAGCTTCAACACAACCACTAACCAAGAAGGAGACATCTATCCATACGGATATGCAAGAACCTCTGGTGTTCTAGATGCTTCCATTGATAGACTATCTAAAATGTTTGAAGTTCTTCTTGAACTTGCAGCAAAAGAAAAGGAAGTTCAGCTAATTGCGGCAGAACTAGAAAAAACACGTCGCCGTGTTAATGCCCTTGAATATGTTATGATTCCAAGGCTACAAGTAACAATTAAATACATAACAATGAAGCTAGACGAAAACGAGCGAGGAAACCAAACCAGACTTATGAAAGTCAAAGACATGATGGTCGCCGACGCCCTAGAAGAAAAGCGCAAATTCGACCAAGAATGCTACGGCCAAAGCTGCAAATAAAATTTGCCGCCCCGCCGCCTGTATCGCCGCCGCCGCCTGTATCGCCGCCGCCGCCATAGCCCCACGCGCCGCCGGCAACCCAATTGGGGAGCCTCAGCCGCCCTGGCGCGGCCCAATCGCCGCTCTAGCGCTTCAATTTAACACAAAAGGATATGATTTTCGCGCAGACGAGATTATCATATCCTTTTTTGTGCCCCAAGGGGATATGATTTTCGCGCAACCGAGATTATCATATCCTTTCTTCAGACCCGAGGGGATATGATTTTCTCACAAACAAGATTATCATATCCCTTTCTATAATAAAGCGCCTCTCTACACCAACAAACCTGAATTTTAGCGAATAAATCCCTCTAATAGATGGCCTATTAGAGAAAATGTTCTCTTAGCTAGAAGATAGGGATATGATTTTCACGCAGACGAGATTATCATATCCTTTCATCAGACCCAAGGGGATATGATTTTCTCACAAACAAGATTATCATATCCCTTTCTATAATAAAGCGCCTCTCTACACCAACAAACCTGAATTTTAGCGAATAAATCCCTCTAATAGATGGCCTATTAGAGAAAATGTTCTCTTAGCTAGAAGATAGGGATATGATTTTCACGCAGACGAGATTATCATATCCTTTCATCAGACCCAAGGGGATATGATTTTCTCACAAACAAGATTATCATATCCCTTTCTATAATAAAGCGCCTCTCTACACCAACAAACCTGAATTTTAGCGAATAAATCCCTCTAATAGATGGCCTATTAGAGAAAATGTTCTCTTAGCTAGAAGATAGGGATATGATTTTCGCGCAGACGAGATTATCATATCCCACGTTCAGCCCCAAGGGGATATGATTTTCTCACAAACAAGATTATCATATCCCTTTCTATAACCCAGCGCCTCGCTACACCAACAAACCTGAATTTAAATTTAAAACATTTTTTGGATTGAAATTTCACTGTTATTAGATTATGATTAAATAAAGGGTTGAGTATTTAATTGGGGAGAAAAGACAATGAATAAAAGAAAAAAATTCAAAAAAATCATAGGGCTGTCACTAGCAGCCATAATGGCATTTACGGTTATGCCTGTAGGCGACCTTACTGTTTTGGCTAGTGATGGAAGAACTGCAAATTCAACGGATATAATCAATAGAGTAGATTTATTGACCAAATATAGCAGCAATCCGTTTAAGGGAACTGCAGATAAAATTGCTAAAAAAGAAAATAAAAACTATGGAACAGGAGCGGGTATCCTACATCAGGAATTAGATATAGGATATTACAAAGGGTACATATACAAAGGATTTCAAGATGTCATTAGCAAGTACAAAATGTCATCAACTAAGGAGACAATTGCTATAAAAAACCTTGGAGACTATATGATCTCTAATTTGCAGTTTTATGGCAACAAGGTGTTTTTTGAAGGGGAATTATCATCTGGAATGACTACACAACACCTGTTTTCAGCCAATACTAATGGAACAGGCCTAAGAAAAATAGTGACAGACACACTTGACCCATCAAACGCACAGAGTTTTACTGTATACAAAGGTAAACTGTATGGCGTAACATTTTCATCAGGTGTACACACTATTCGAAGCTATGATTTAAATGGCCGCAACAAAAAAACCATATTGAAGGATGAAATGACAGGCTTTAAGGCCGGTAGAAAACATAGTTTTAGAGGGTATTCAATATACAAAGATAGAATTTACTATATTAAACCAGATGGCAAAATATGCTCATCGGATTTAAATGGCAAAAATAGAAAGGTAGTCGCTGATGTAACTAGCATCTCTAGTGATAATCTTCTTAGTATTATTACTGTGTATAATGGATACATTTATTATAGAGACAAAAATGGTGTAAATAGAATTTCCACAAGTGGTAAAAATAATAAGAACATTTTAAATAAATTCTGTGATCCAGCAGAACTATCCTTTTACGGAAACAAAATGGCATTTAATGTTGAATCACAATATTTTGGATTAGTAGACACTGATGGGAAAAATAAAAAGTTATTCCCAAGCTCATATTTTACAGTGCCATTAAGCAATTACAGTAGAAATATAGGGATATTAGATTCAGATATTTCATATTTATCAGAGTATACAATTTTGTATAACAATCCAAAGAATAAAGGCTATGGGCAACTAGGTAGAAGTTTTAAAAAATACAAGAAGCCGCCTACAATTAAATCTCAACTAGGAACGGTATTCGCAAGAGGTAGTCTAAAGGAAGGAATCTTCTATATTAATGGTATAGGAGATGGCAGATATAACTTAGGCATTTCAGGAGCTTCAAAGGCTAATAATGCTAAGACAATTCTTTGGGATGTAAGCGAAAGTACTAATCGTAGATTTATGGTAAAGAAGATTAAGACTAATGAGTATACATTAACACCTGTTCATTCTAAATTGCCACTTACTTCAGCTGGCAAAAAAGGAAGCGTTATAACACAAAGCAAAAAGTCCAATCAAGCAAATCAAGTATTTAAAATTACTTACCAAGGTAAGGGATATAGAATTCAGGATAGCAATGGTTATTATTTAGGAGTTTCTGCAGGTAGATATGCAAATGGAACACCAATAATTCTTTGGGACAAAGCAGAGGATTCAAGCCAAGAATTTGAATTCAAATATGTAAAATAAACCAAAACATTTGGCAGAAATTCTCCTAGATGTTTTAGAAGAAAAATAAATCGTGCTACCAAATATGGGTAGCACGATTTTCTAGTTTATTTGCTGTTAATTAATTGAAGCTTTTTTTCTTTAGTTAGTTTCTTTATTTGGGCTTCTCTTTTTAAAGCAGAAGACTTGTCCTCAAATTCTTCACTATATCTTAGCACTACAGGCGTTCTGCCCCTAGTATACTTGGCGCCCTTGCCTGCATTGTGCCTTTTGATTCGATCCTCTATATTATTGGTGAAGCCAGTATATAGACTTCCATCCTTACACTCTAAAATATATATGTAATACATATTAACCTCCCTAACCTTCTCAAATCATTTTATCCTATTTCCCTTTCAAAGGGAAATGAATTTTGTAGAATGATTTTCTCATCTGTGAGAAAATCATATCCCGAATTTCGTATAGTTTTGCGAACCCTCTTTTTATCGGTGTTTAGGCCTGCCGATGTTTTCAAAAATGCGAAAATCCCATCTGAAAGAGAGAATAATACTTTAAAAGGATATGATAATCTTGCCTGTAAAAAAAATCATATCCCAAATTTCGTATAGTTTTGCGAACCCTCTTTTTATCGGTGTTTAGGCCTGCCGATGTTTTCAAAAATGCGAAAATCCCATCTGAAAGAGAGAATATATACTTTAAAAGGATATTATAATCTTGCCTGTAAAAAAATCATATCCCAAATTTCGTATAGTTTTTGCGAACCCTCTTTTTATCGGTCTTTAGGCCTGCCGATGTTTTCAAAAATGCGAAAATCCCATCTGAAAGAGAGAATAATACTTTAAAAGGATATTATAATCTTGCCTGTAAAAAAATCATATCCCAAATTTC
>JAVXMY010000009.1:0-29357 GCA_036646055.1 Anaerovoracaceae bacterium
TAATTACTGAAGGTGCTGAACCTAATGCATACATTTCTTTTGAAATCATAACTTTGTCCTCATTTCTTTAAACTTAATAATAATAGGGAAGATAGCATACCATACCATCTCCCCCAATTAATTGTTATTTATTATTTTACATTAATTTGTATAGATTATCTAGCTAAAAATTCTTCGATAGTCATTTCTTCTGGAACTGGTTCCATATCATCAATAGTCTTACCAGTCTTAGCAATCATCTGAACGATGTATCCAAGAATAGCTCCAACTAATGCTACTGAAACGTAAGCAAATCCGTGCTGAGCTAAAGGTAATTTTCCGATCATTCCCATGATTCCTGCTAGAGATGAACTGTCGATTCCGTTCATGTTCATGTATAGGTTAATTGATTCTGGGATAGAAATTAACAATGTACCGATCATAGCTCCTGTGAATGCCCAGTTGTATCTAATCCATCTGCCTAAGAATGTCATTATTACTAATACGATTACGCATGGGAATAAAACAGATAATACTGGAACTGCTTTGAAGATAAGTGCATCTAAGTTAGGAACTACACAAGCAACTATTGTACTGCATACTACACAAGCTGTTACAACAACCTTGTAAGGAACCTTATCATGAGTCATTCCTGAAATGTAGTTACCAGCCATACCTGTTAAACCAATAGATGTAGTTAGACAAGCTGCTGCTACAGCAATACCGATTCCTACTTTACCAACAACACCAAATACTCCATCGAATACTCCGATAAGGATTGCAGATCTAGCTGCATCTGGTGCAAACACCTGACTTGCAGTAGCTCCAACATATGTTAGACCACCGTAAGCAACTGCTAATAATACGAAACAAACGATTCCAGCTTTAACTGTAACATTGAATCTTTCTTTCTTGTTTGTGTAACCTTTACGAACAAAGTCTGTTACGAAGATACCAGCTGTTAGAGCTGCTCCTAGACCGTCCATTGTGTTGTATCCTTCTTTAAATCCTAATACGAAGAAACCTGTGTCTTCTGTAGGTCTAATTTCGCCAATTGGCTTAATGATACAAGCAATAATTGTTCCGATAAGGATGATTAAAAGTGCTGGTGTTAGATATTTACCAATGATGTCAACTACTTTAGATGGGTTTAAAGTTAAAAGTAATGTAATTGCAAAGAATACAATTGCTGTAGTCCATGCTGGTGCATCTGGGAACAACTGCATTGTAGCAATTTCATGTGTAGTTGATGAAGTTCTTGGTACTGCGAAAGCTGGTCCAATTGTTAGGATACAAGCTAGCGCTAAAACTTTAGAGAATGTGTGTCCTGCTCTTTCACCAAGGTCATTCGCTTTACCACCTACCATGGCTGTTGCGATTACACCTAAGATTGGAAGTACAGGGTCAGTAACAAGGAACCCAATCATTGCATCTAACCAGTTTGATCCAGCTAGAACACCTAAGTAAGGTGGGAATATAAGGTTACCCGCACCGAAGAACATCGCGAACATCGCGAATCCGCTGATCATTATATCAGCTCTTCTGTTTCTGTTTTGCATATTAAATGCCTCCTTTAAAAAATAATATTATGATAAAAAATAATAAACATATGTAAACGACTTATGTCGATACAATCAAACTTGTTTTTTTATTAACAATCTAAAGATATATTACCAAAAAAAATGAATTATGTAAAGTTATTTTACAAGTTTCAGAACCATTTTTTTCAGTTCTGTCTCGTTGATTTTGCCACTGGCTAATCTAGGAAACTCTTCAATGAAAATAACTAATTTAGGAACTTTGTATCCGCTAATGCGTTTCTTGAGATTGTTTCTAATCTCTTGTCTAAGTTGGTCATCCTCTTTTTGCTCAATTACCGCAACAATTTCCTCTTGAATTACTTCAGCAGGGATACCTAGAACTTTTATTGCTTGTTTATCTACAATATCTCTAATGTAGTTTTCAATTTCAGTTGGAGAAATATTTTCTCCTCCCCTTATGATAATATTTTTACTTCTGCCTGATATTTCTAAATAGCCATCTTTAGTAAGCCTACCAATATCTCCTGTTTTCAACCAACCATCTTCAGTAAATGTTTCTGTATCTATTTCAGGTGCCCCAATATAACCTTTCATTATATTATAACCTTTAACTTGAATTTCTCCAAAATAGCCGTGATCACAAATACTGCCATCTGTTGTATTTTTAATTCTAACCTGGACATTAGGTATAACCTTTCCAGAATATACAGACCTACATTCAACTGAATCATGGTAATCTGCAATTGTAATACATGGTGATGCCTCAGTCTGTCCGTATGATGTTAATAATCTCAAACTAGGAATAGCCTTTGAAATTTCGTAAAAATCTTTCCTATATATAGCAGATCCTGCTATAATGCCTGTTCTTAAACTACTTAAATCATATTCACCAAAGACTGGATTATTTAATAGTGCTAAAAACATACTTGGTACGCCATTTAATATTGTACATTTATTATCAACTATTGCATTGCAAACTTCTGTTGTTTTAAATTCCTCTAATACTACTATTTTGCATCCTGCTACTAAACTAGCTAACACACAAGCTGTAATACCAAAACAATGGAAAAGCGGTACTGATAGACAAATTATATCTTTGTTTGTCATTCTTAAAGCCTTACTCATAGCTATAGCGTTATTAATAAGGTTATAGTTGCTTAAAGGAACTCCCTTAGCATCTCCTGTAGTACCTGATGTAAATAGTACAGTCGCAATATCCTGGCTTTTACTTTGGCCATCAAAGTCGAATTCAACTTCTTCCTGTGCTAATTTATGTAAAACTTCTACGTCTTGTTCCATTGCAAAACTCTTCTTGATTAAGCAGTTTCCGCCAATATGGCTAACAAGTTCATCGTATGACATTCCCCTAAATCCTTGAGAATATACTAAGCACTGAACTTTTGCAGTGGTCATAGATTTATATAATTCTAGTTGCTTAAATCTACTATTTAATAAAACTGGAATTCCTCCAAGTTTCAATATAGCAAAATAGTAAAACAGCCAACTGCTACTATTAGTTCCAAGTATGGCCACTCGGGTACCTTTTTTGACACCACTCATATAAAGTTTATACGCAAATGAACTTGAAATATTGTTAATTTCTTCCCAAGTGTATTCAACTTCATTAAAGGTCATACCTATTTCTTTGGTATATTTTTTAACATTGTCATTAAAAAAATCGATTATTGTACTATTTATTAAAGTCATGTCCTTCTCCATTACACTAGTTTACTTGTATACCAAGAAATCATTTTAGATATGACACAATTGTAACAAATTTTGTTGAAACAATCAACCTTTTATCCAATTAAAACCTTAGTTTATAAAAAGAAAAGGGTTCCCCCTTTCCTTTTTATGCAAATTTTAAATAAGGTTGACTATATTCTCTATAATCGTCCATAAATACTAATTCTTTTAATATGCTAGACTTTCCATCGGTATATTTGATACATATCTCTACATTAATTAATACCGGCTTGCTAGGATTCTTTTTTTGATAAAATTCATTGCTCCATATTGAACCACTATATGAATTTGCTCCATCACTTTTTAATACTTCTTTATACTCTGTATTATTGTTGGATTTATAGTGATTTCCAAGTATATCAGTTAGGTAGACTTCTACTGAATCTATGCTTTTAGAATCCATTACCTGTATCATTATTTTTTCCCCTGACCAAAAAACATTCTTATATCTTTTTTTAGGCAATAATTCCAAGTTGATATAATTTTCATTGGCTTTGGCATTAGTTGAGTCCCCATAATAGAATATATTGAAAATATTACGTTTCTCCTCCCATTTATCAGTGTGGTATATAAGAGTTTTTGTATTTGACTCTTCCGGATTTGGATCTGGCTTTGGAGGAGGATCTGGGTATGGATAAACAATTGTTCCTTTAGAATTGATAATGTAATTAAATATTCCAGTTCCCAATGCACCCTTTTGGTCTTTTACAAACCATTCTACCTGATAATTTCCCTGTAAAACTGGAGAGTCAAATTCATAGTTTCCTCTATTGCTATTATGATTTATTTCCTTACCTTCCCCTATTAACTGTCCATCTTTTTTTAGTTTATACCAGGATGCTATTGTATCACCTTCATCCATATCCTCAAATTCAGCTGAAATCCTTATATTATCTCCTTCATAAGATTCCGTACTCGGATTTCTGGTCATGTTTTTAACTATTGGATTTTGATTTATTTCTTTAGGAACATAGGTGTTTCTAGCCGAAAATAAAGCCATATTATCCCATCTTCGTTCTTCACTTTTCTTCTTTTCTTTTATAATATATCTATATTCATATAATAACCATGCATAGGTATATCCTTTATTAACTAATCTTTTATACTTGGCATCATATACATTTCGCATTTCCGTTACTGTAACGCCTTCTCCATCTACATATTCATTTTCTTGATATGTCCTCAAATATTTTTTTGGTCCGCAATATGAAAAGGGGTGGCCCTTTTGTCCTGCATAAACCCAATTATTATAATTCGAATAAGAATGCCAGGATTTGTTTAACTTAGTGCCAGTCTCTTCAGGTAAGGTTTCATTAATTGCTTGACCTCCTGATGTAGCACTAGAAGGCGAATTATCAAAATATACAAATCTACAATTTGAGGTGCTAAAATTGTAAGCTACAGATGTCTCTTGTCGAGGCAAATTAGTAACTGATCCAAAATCACCCACATATGCAGGAAATCCAGTGCTATTATAGTTTTTATTCTTATGTAATTCAGTTCCTTGCCCATTACCAGTATACCCACTTGTACTTTTTAATATAATCCCTTGATAATCATCAACATCAACAATAGTTGTATTACTAGTAATTGTAATTGGTGTTTTGGTTCCAGCATAATAAAACCTTTGCTCAATCCAAAGAGCATATACACCAGACATCCATATTATTGGTCTTGAATACTTAAAAAATGCCACGCTTTCAGTTTTATTCCTTCTTCCATCTGGCCCATCTGCATAATCGGTTATAACAATATCACTATCAACATAAATATCTCCTTTGTCAGGATGAGAATATTTTAGATTAGAAATCCTCAACCCTACTTCACTTGAATTATCCTTTAAGTCAAATGATATAACTTCATTTGTAGAAACACTTCCACTCATATAATCTTCATCTTCAGCTAATGGAACACCAATACTGCTATATGTAGTTTGGGAGCAAGCTCTTAAGTAGTTACCATAACTTTCATTATGGCAAACAAATGCATTCTGTTTGCTATCCCAATTATATGTGGTCCCTATACTAGTAAATCCATTGGAACTTATAGGGTTCTTACTTCCCCAACAATGTCCAAAATCAATTGTAACTACTGTACATAAAAGTGAAATCAAAAGGTACATACATATTTTTTCAATCGGTTTTTTGATAAATTTATTCATTTTTTTATATAGTCCTTGTACGCTTCAAAGAACGCCTCCTCTAGTTTTGTCTTTTTATTTATATTGTTCATACGGTGTTTGTCTTCAAAGTAACTCATTAGATATTCTCCATATTTAATATATGCATTTTTTACTGCATTTCCTTCACAATAATAGATTCCACCTAAAGTATTTACGCTTAATCCAATTACAGTAAATGCATAGTTTGCTTCATCTTCAGTAATATTATTTTTTATAACTAACTTTTCTATTTCTTTTACATTGTTATAAGCTGTTTGTATTTGAAAGGAAAACTCTTCTTTGGAAACTAAATAACCATTATCTTCACTATAGTTGTTACTATTATCTACATCCATTTTATTATTTATCTCTGCAAAAGGTAATAATAAAACTACTATAATAATACCTATTACACTTATTTTAATAATCTTATTTTCTAAAATCATATTCATCGCCTTCTAACCTTAATTAATATTAATTACATCTGGTTTAATTTTATATTCATCACATCCATACTTTTTAAAATTTTTAATATATGTATTTGGATTCATCCTCAAGGCATTGTCATAATTATTAATAGCTAGTAAATAGCGAATTGTTATCTTATATCCATTATGGGCAATAACATCTATTTCTAACACCTGTCCTGGTTTATGGTTTCCATATTTATAACTAAGCACATCTTTAATACATATCCCATTTAATCTATCAAACTGGCTTTTGAAGCACTTGTTATTTTGATAGTAATCTTTTGTAACCATTCCGAGTTTAATAATATTTGAGGATCTATTTTCAATTCTTAATAATTTTGATACTGGCTTTTTTTTCGTCCTTACATAAACATCAAAAGGTGTATTCTTCCAATATGTTGATTCATAGTTTTTATTCTTAATATTTAATATGGATAAAACCACTTTGGGATTGCCAGTTTTAACAGTGAATCCTCCATCTCGATCATATGGCGATATAGTATCAATAGTAGCATTTTCATATTTACTCATTTTATTATTAGTTTGTCCTGAAACCCAATATGAACCATCTAATATTTCATTGTCTTTAATAACTGCAACTTTAAAATAATATGTTGTGTTATTTTTTAGTCCTGGAGAAATATATTTATTGTTTTTGGTCCTATAAACTTCTTTAAATTTGCTCTTTTTGTGCTTTTGATAAATTACATAGCCGTCAGCTTCATTAACTTTATCCCACTTAAGTATAAGCCTATTTTTTTTATAAGGCTTAACCATAGGGTTTTGAGGAACCAACTTTACATTATTAATTATTACATTTGGTAATTCACTTTCCTTAATTAATTTAGTTGTAGCAATAGGTCCATCTTTTGCAAAATCATAGGTCTTGCCATATACCGTTACAGTTGAAACTAGAATAACTATAAACATAATCAATACTTTTTTATAATTCATATAACCTCTCCTTTTGTATTTTTTACCATATTATACCACTCCCTTTCCATTTTGTCACTAGTTTTTACCATTATTGTAAATTATATTTTATTGTTAGTTTCTTTGAATTATGATAAAATTAGCAAACAAAATATAAATAATAAAGAGGTAAATATGATTAATATAAAAAACTTATCCTTTTCATTTCCTGAAAAGGATTTATATAATGACATTTCATTTTCAATAGAAAATGGACAGCACTGTGCTTTTATGGGTACAAGCGGCAGTGGTAAATCCACCTTGGTAAGTATGATAATTGACCAAGATAAATATATGTATGATGGTGAAATTGTTATTGATCCATCAGTACGCATAGGTTATGTAAAACAATTCTACTCCCATGATAGAACCAATGATTTAACTACATTTGAATACATTTGTAAAGACTATATAAATCTTGAAACACAAATGAATAGTATATGCAAAGAAATGGAAACTGGAGAAAACTTAGACCAGTTACTAATAGACTATCAAAATATTTTAGATCAAATGGATGCTTTTGGTGGTGCCGATTTCCAAAGTAGTATTGACAAAAAAATCAACTTAGCAAATTTAGAAGGTATTAGAAATATTCCTATATCCAAATTAAGCGGTGGTGAATTCAAGTTAATTCAAATTATTAAAGAATTACTTCATAGTCCAGAATTAATAATAATGGACGAACCTGACGTCTTCTTAGATTTTGAAAATCTTAACAGTCTTAAAAAACTAATTAACGGACATAATGGTATGTTACTAGTTATTACTCACAATAGATTTCTTCTAAATAATTGCTTTAATAAAATTATTCATTTAGAAAACAAACAGCTACAAGAGTTTCTAGGAAATTATACAGAATATAATTTCTACCTTTTGGGCAGTAAAGTAGAAACTCAGGAACTAGCTATTGCCGATGAAGAAGAAATAGAGAGAAATGATAATTTAATAGATAAACTTAGATTTATAGCTTCATATAATCCAGAGGCTGCTAGAGGTAGAGCTTTAAATGCTAGAGTTAAAATCCAAGAGCGATTGGAAGAAAGAAAAATTCAAATGCCTTTTGTTAATATTAAAAGGCCTAAAATTGAAATTGAAACAGATAAGATTTTAGACGAGGACTTCATCTTAAAGGTTGATGGATTAACATTAGGATTTAACTCTGAATTGATTAAAGCTGCTAGTTTTGAAATTAAACCAGGCGAAAAAGTGGCTGTAATTGGTGGAAATGGTACAGGCAAAACAACTTTACTTAGAGAAATAAATAAAAACCATTCTCCAAATATTACCATTTCAGAAAATGCTCATATTGCCTATGTTTCTCAAAGTCAAAATGAATCTTTAAATGAAAATAATACAATTCTAAATGAATTTTTTGAAATAGGTTTTAAAAAGAATAGTGAAATATATAGTTACTTAGAAAACTACAATTTTACTGAAAATAAAATAAACAAATTAATCTCTACTTTATCTGGTGGTGAAAAAAATACACTTCAAATTGCTAAGGTTGCAGCTTCAAATGCTAATCTTCTAATTTTAGATGAACCTAGTAGTCATCTTGACACTTATGCTCAAGTTGAATTGGAAAAAGCATTAAAAAACTATAACGGTGCTATTTTAATGGTGTCCCATGACTATTATACAGTAATAAATACAGCTGATTATATCTTAACAATTGAAAATCAAGAAATCAGAAAAATGAGTATGCGTAAATTTAGAAAAATGATTTATAATAACTACTTTAATAAGGATTATCTACTAATTGAAGATAAGAAGAAGGAAATAGAATTAAGAGTAGAAGAAGCCTTAAAGGAACATAACTTCACCCTTGCAAAAGACCTCCTTGATCCTTTAGAAGAACTTACAGCAAAATTAACAAATCTTAAATAAAAGACCGAGGGCTTATTAATCAGTCCTCGGTTTTAACTTGGTAATCATTTTAATTTAGAATAATTATTTATATAGTTGTCCCTCATAAGCAAACAATCCTTTTTACTAATAGGCTTACCTGTTTTAGAAGTTCTACTTGCCAAATAAGACAAGCAGTTTTTATTAACAATAGCAAATATAGCCTCAAGATCTGCCAAAGAATTACTTTGGCACAAAATACCCTTAAGGGAATCCGTACTAATTTCCATACCGACAATTTGAGCAAAATCATCAATGTAAGGCTTAAGTCTAGGTTCCAAACTAGAAACCTTCATTGCAAGGCTAGTATTATCCCAAACAAAATATCTACCATCATTATCAATACCAACATCAGCAGAAGGCAGCTTATGGATAACCTGTTCAGTAATTCCCCTGTTAATTAATACTTGTCTTGCAACAAGTTCTAACTCCTTAGCTGCAGCAAAAGCCTCTTCAAAACTCTTACCAAAACAAATAACCCCATGATTTTTTAAAATTATAGCGTTGCCCTTAACTTTTTTTAATTCTTTAGCAACATTTTTCGCAAGCCTATCACTTCCTGGAAGTCCATAATCTGCAAAGAGAATGTTTTGCCCAAGGCCCATAAGTTTTGACTTAATCTTAATCTGTGAAAGTCCAAGTAAAGACAATGCTGATCCATAATCCTGATGAGTATGAATAATAAAGTTCACATCTTTAAACCTATTATATATTTCCCTATGAATCTTATATTCACTAGATGGCTTTCCCTGGTCATATACATAATTGTCCTTGATTCTCATCTTGACCATATCACCTTGTTCAAGAGTAGTATAATCTCTACCGCTTGGTGTAATATAATAATTATTCTCGTCAATTCTCTGACTAATATTGCCCCAAGTTCTCACAATAAGTTTTTCTTCAACAAGCTTATGTCCTGCCCTTATAATGTTTGAAATCAAAGGATCTTCATCTCTATGGCTTAGAATTTCTATTGCCATTTTATATCCATCAAAGCCGTAACCTACAATCTGCCTTATACAAGCATCCTTTACAAATGAAACCTTCCTGAAATCTTCTCTTTTAGAGATATCTGTCAAGTGGACCTCAACAGTTTTAATATTTACAGCAGAAATAGCATCAGCTATGGCAACACTAGTATGAGTATAGGCTGCCGGATTAATAATAATACCATCGTAAGCACCTAAAGCACTTTGAATTTTATCAACAATAGCCCCCTCGTAATTAGACTGAAAGGGATCTATTTCAACATTATAATCCAGTGCCCACTTATTTAAGCAACTTAAAAGATCTTCGTAAGTCTGATTGCCATAAACTTCAGGCTGACGAATGCCCAACATATTAATATTAGGCCCATTTATAACAAGAATCTTCATAAGCTACCTCTCTTCCTGATTATAAAAAGCTTTATCACTCCACTTTTCATAACTATCTTTTCTTTCTAAATAAATATTCTCCACAGATTTGTTTAGTGACAAAGGACGATTCCTTGTATCTAAAAATGATAAATCTCTTTTAATATACAAAAGTTCCCCATTCTGTTTCAAAATATCGTAATTGCTTTCCACAGTAACCACTCCGCCACCAGTAGCAATAATAAATCCATGCTTTTTACAAATATCCTTTAAAACTTCCGACTCAATAGCTCTAAAGGATTCCTCACCTTCATCTTCAAAAATCTCGGAAATTGATTTACCCGTTCTCAAAACTATTTCATCATCAATATCAACAAAAGGTCTATTTGTCCTCTCCGCCATACGGCGTCCAACAGTTGATTTACCTGATCCTGGCATACCAATCAGTATAGTATTTATTTTTTTCTCATAGATCTTACTGTAGGCCTCTTTAATACGGCCTTCATCAATTGGTTCTTCACAAAAAAGCTTCGCTGCCCTCATCGCCTGTGCTACTAACATATATAGTCCATTGGAATTAGGTATATTCTTCTTCGTTGCGTCAAGTATAAGTTTAGTCTTAATAGGATTATATATTAAATCAAAGACTCCCGAGCATTTTTCAAAGTTGTCTAGATCTATTAAAGACTCTAGATTGTTTGGATACATTCCAACTGGAGTAGTATTAATAATAATCTCACTATCAAAATGATTGCTTAAGTTATGATAATTATTTTCACCTGTCCTTGACACTACAATTATTTCTTTAGCCTTAAGCTTTTTTAGAGCATAACAAACTGTAGCTGAAGATCCACCACTACCTAATACTAAGCATTTTTTGTCTTTAGGATTAATTTTTGCATAAGCTAGACCTTGAATAAATCCATAGTAATCAGTATTGTAACCTGAAATACTACCATCCTTACCTTTTACTATTGTGTTTACCGCTCCTATTTCCCTTGCCTCTTCACTAATAAAATTACAATATTCCATAATTGTTTTTTTATAAGGTACCGTTACGTTATAACCTTTGGATCTATCTTTTAATAAAAAGTCTTTGATTTCCTCTTCCTTTAATTCAAACAAACTATATGTATACAAACCTAATCCCTGATGAATTTCTTTAGAAAAACTGTGACCTAATTTCTCACCAATAAGACCAAAAGTATCTGAAATTTCACTTTGATAGTCTCTACTTAATTGAAATATTTTATTATAAAGTTCTTTTAAATATTTTTTAAAACTAATATTTGATGCTAAATTAGTTATACATTCTATTTTTTCTTCTTCTCTTTTTTTATCTAAAATAGGTAAACCTTTTTGACTTTTGTATTCTCCTATTTCCTTTGAAATCTCCATACGTTTTTGAAATAACTTAACCATTTCAACATCAATATTATCTATTTCTTTTCTTAAATCATTTAAGTCCATTTTATTCATCTCCACAAATTAAATCATAAAGGGCTATAGCAGTTGCTCCTTCAATACATGGAAGAGCTCTATATACAATAGACGGGTCATGTCTTCCCTCTATTTTTAATTTAATTTCATCTTTATTATAATTAACTGTATCCTGAAGTTTACCAATTGACGGTGTTGGCTTAATTGCAACATTAAAAACAATATCCATTCCAGAAGAAATTCCTCCTAAGATTCCTCCATGATTATTAGTTTTAGTCTTTATTATATCCTTATCTACAATAAACTCATCATTGTTCTCAGATCCAAACATTCTTGATCCTTTAAATCCACTTCCAAATTCAATGCCCTTAATCCCTGGTATTGCAAATATAGCCTTACTAATTTGTCCTTCTAGTCCATTAAACATTGGTTCTCCAACTCCAACAGGCATACCCTTTACAGTACATCTAACGACCCCACCAACTGAGTCACCATTAGCCTTTGCTTCCTTAATTGTATTCAAAAAATCAGATGTCTTCCCTCCTATTTCTAAGATTTCTGTAGTAATCTCAATATTTTTTTCTTCCAAAAGTCCTATGCAAATTCCACCAGCAATACATAGAGGTGCTGTAAGCCTTCCAGAAAAATGGCCTCCACCTCTATAATCTTCAAAACCCTTATACTTAATATGAGCTACAAAATCTGCATGACCTGGCCTTGGGGAATTTTTAATGTTTTCATAATCTTTTTCTATCTTATTTTCATTGGGTATAATCCCACTAATAGGGGCTCCACAAGTAATGCCTCCAATTATTCCAGACAAAAATTCAATCTTATCTTTTTCAACTCGAGGTGTTGTATGAGGCCCTTGACCTGGAGCACGCCTTTTCATAAATTTATTTAATTTCTCTAAATCAATTTTTTTACCTGCCGGTATTCCATCAATAACTACACCCATACCTTCAGAATGTGACTGCCCAAAAATTGATATTTTAATATTTTCTCCGAAAAAAGATGACATACGATTTTCTCCCTTTATTTTTCCACAAAATTATTACATCCTAGTTTATCTTTTAATATATCATAAAAGCCTATGTATGACTTGTTTATCCCTTTAGAACCTTGAATAATAACAGGATCCCTAGTAATTAAACTTGCCAAAGCCAAAATCATTGCAAGTCTATGATCATTCTTACATGAAATACTTCCTCCATATAGTTTAGCTACCCCTTCAATATATATATTATTATCATCAAATGTTGCTTTACCACCAAGGGCATTTATTATTTCACAAGTTCCTGCTAATCTATTACTCTCCTTATATTTTAGCCGTTTACAATTTGTTATTGTTGTTTTACCTTTAGCTACTGCTGCTAATAAACCAATAACCGGGATTAAATCCGGAATGTTTCGTCCATCGACTAAAACTCCTCTAAGGAATTTTTTTCCTACAAATACTTCTGATTCTCCTACTATAACCTCTAGTCCCATATTCTCAAATATGTTTAAGATTTTTTTATCTCCCTGTTTGGAGTTAAGATCTAAGCCTTTTACTTTGATGCCATCTTTTAGTAATCCTCCTAAGGCTAACATGTATCCGCCGTTTGACCAATCCCCTTCAACTTCATACTCTTTGGGGCAAATATATTTTTGATTGCCTCTTATCTGATACCCTAATGGAATTCTTTCAACAATAATGCCAAAAGTCTTAAGAACATCTATTGTCATTTCAACATAGTTAATTGATTCTAATGGAGTTTTAAGTTTAATAATACTGTCACCTTTCAAAAGTGGAAGTGCAAATAATAGGCCTGATATATATTGGGATGAAATATTTCCACTTATATTATAAGTTCCCGGTACAAGCTGACCTGATACTGTTATTTCCCTTGAGTTTGTCCTATTAATTTTGATGGTTTTTTCTTCTAATAATTTATAAAACTCTTCCATTGGTCTGTTGCCTAAATTACCTCTTAAAATGAATTTTGCTTCTTTGCCTAATGCACATACAACGGGAAGTAAAAATCTAAATGTGGAACCGCTTTCATTACAGTCCAAAACACCATCTTCCATAGTTGTTAAACAAGAAATGGTTGCGCAAATATCTTCTGAAAACAATTGACACTTAATGTTTGTATGCTTTCCCCCAAGATGATTACATATTAAAGCCCTGTGAGCTTGTGATTTAGACGGTATTATGTTTATAGTTTCTATAGCAGGTTCCTCCTTACTTCTACATCAAACCAAAAGTTCTCTTATTTTTTCTTCTACACTCTTTACTTCCTCTTCAAATTCTGAAGATGATATCTTTAGTGCTCCATGTCCTGTAATTATTAATTGCTCTAAAGCATCTGATGTTACTACTCTAACATTAGTACTATTATCCATCTGATAAGTAACTTTTTCGATATAAACGTCTGCTGTTTCACATGACTTAGTATAAACAACAAAAATATTATGAATTTTTTCCACTTTTCCTGGGTTATCTTTAACCTTATATGCATCAAAAACAATAATCACAGTAGTGTCCTTCACGCCTGCATAATTACACATTATGTCAGCTAGCCTGTCTCTAGCACCTCCAAAAGAAACTTTCGAAAGTTCTTTAAGTTCCTTCCATTGATGAATCAAATTATAACCATCAATTAAAAGATAGCTTTTACCTACATTTAATCTTTTTCGTGATTTATTTGGATTTGACATATACTCTTCTGATGCAATTAGCTTTTGATCCAACTCGGGTTGTCTTTTAACCTTACCATAAGTTCTTTCGAATATGGCCATTAGTTCAGCATCTTCCATCAAAGTGCTACCAAAAGACATTATATTCTCATTTAGCCTAGCTTCTTTTTCAGCTTTGTTTTCAAGGTAACTTGGTCCATGCATATAATCAAAAACATCATACCATTTAACATTAAACCCAGCCCCATTGCTACAAAAAACAGAATCTCCAATATTATTAGGGTCATTTTCCCCATCATAACCTATTGCCTCAATAACCTCTTTTTGATTTACACAGGGCCTATACCCAAAACTTGCTAAAAAAATCCGACCCTTGCCATGAGAGTAATTATTAATTTCCATTTGGTAATTTTTAAATCCAACAACAGGACCTTTCCCTAATATTTCCACAATATCTTCAGTACTAGTTGGTATCTCAAAGTTACCATTATATTTCTTTATATCAGACATAACTCTACCAAGATGATCCCTTGGAACAGTAATTTTAAATTTATACCAAGGTTCAAGAAGTATACTTTCACTTTGAAGAAGGCCTTGTCTTATTGCTCTATAAGTTGCTTCTCTAAAATCTCCACCCATAGTATGTTTCTTGTGTGCCCTACCATCTACCAAGGTAATCTTCACGTCTGTAAGTTGACTCCCTGTCAAAACTCCCCTATGAGTTCTTTCGCCAATATGACTCAAAATTAAATTTTGCCAATTTCTATCTAAGTCTTCATCCCTACAATTGTTCTTAATAACAATGCCACTGCCAAGCGGTCCTGGTTCAATTACAAGATGAACCTCAGCGTAATGCTTCAGAGGCTCAAAATGTCCAACACCTTCTACTATGTTTGCAACAGTTTCCTTATATACAATACTTTCATAATTAAAATCAATACTTGCACCAAACCTGTTTTTCACAGTATTTTTTAATATTTCAAGCTGGATTTGTCCCATAAGTCTTACATTAATTTTAAGTCCCTCAGAATCCCAAAGAACATAAAGCTTAGGATCCTCCTCTTCAATAATTTTCAAAAATTTAAGAACATCATTAACATTATGGTTTGACAAAATATCCACCCCATAGGAAAGGACTGGCTCTATTTGCGGTTTTAACCCCGGTTTCTCTATTCCAAACACATCTGTCGCATTGCCTTGATTAATTCCTGTCAAAGCGCAAATCTGCCCAGCCTGAGCTACATCCACCCCCTGGTATTTATCCCCAGAATAAATTCTAATCTGATTAACCTTATCCGACCAAGATTCCTCATTTGATCTAACACCAGAAATCACACCCTTAACCTTAAGGGTACCACTAGTAATCTTAACAAAACAAAGCCTATTTCCCTGCTCGTCTCTTGACACCTTATAAATAATCCCTCCAAGACTATCAGAACTATCATTAACCAAGGTATATTCATCTAACCCTTGAAGAAACTCCCTAATTCCAATAGACTTAAGACCACTGCCAAAATAAACAGGAAAAACTTGCCTGTCCTTAATAAGTTGGGCAATAATTTCTTGATCTATATGACCATAGGACAAAAACCGCCCAATGGCTTCTTCATGGCACATAGCGATTTCTTCGTCTCTGTCAGCTTTTTTTCTATTTTCACTAAAATCTATAAAGTTATCTTTTAGTTCTTTATTTATATTATCTAAAATATCTTCCTTGCTTTTGTAAGACATATCCATTTTGTTTACAAAAATAAAAGTAGGTATATTGTTGTCTTTAAGTAATTTCCAAAGTATTTCCGTATGACTTTGAACACCTTCGCTGCCACTAATTACTAAAATACCATAGTCAAGAACACTTAATGTGCGCTCCATCTCTGAAGAAAAATCTACATGTCCTGGAGTATCCAAAAGAGAAACTGTTTTCTCACCAATATTAAATTTAGCTACCTTACTAAAAACAGTGATTCCACGTTCTCTCTCTATTTGATTTGTATCTAAAAAGGCATCTTTATGATCAACCCTGCCAAGGCTCTTAATAGCTCCCGTCTCATAAAGCATAGCTTCTGTAACGGTAGTCTTACCAGAGTCTACATGGGCCAATATGCCAATTACTATATTATCCATTTTATGTCCTCTAAAAAAAATACTTTCTTATAGTATAGATTATACCACAGAAAGTATTTTGATTTAATTTTTTAATTATAGGTTAACCTATAATATTTATTAATTCATTCTTAGTTTCAATTATCTTTGCACAGTCTAAGTCTGTACCTTCCAGATTTCCTGCTCTAAGTTTTTCAACAATAACGCCAATTGCATCAAACAAGGGTGTTATTCCTGTATTACCTGCAATACCTTTAAGGGAATGAGCGGCTTCAAATGCCTTAGGAGCATTTCCTTCTTTAACCTGAGTTTCTAAAATATCAAAAGCTGGATCACTTAAAACCTGACAAACACAGTCAAGAAATAATTCTTCATCGTCTAACATCCTGTTTAATGCCCCATCAACATCGCAACCGAATTTTCTTAATATAGCAATTTTCTCTTCCATTAGTGTGCCTCCTAGCGATCCTTTACATATTTAATTTATTATTTAATAGGTTTCCTTAATTGTACCACTTCTAAAGGCATCAATCAATTTCTTTATCCACTCAATTTCAGCTGTTAATTCTATAACTTGATCTGTATCCTTTACTAGCATTCTTTCTGGCAAGGTTTCAACTGTAGTTAATGTTGGAGCCACAAACTGTTGAGTTCCATCTTTTTCAAGTGGCTGATAAGGTTTGTGCTCAGCAAGAGCCATAATTCTTGAGTTAAATATAAAAGTATATCCTGCAATACCCGTTTGTTTCTGATAAGCCTTAGAAATACCCCCATCAATTACAAACAGTTTGCCGCCACCCTTAATTGGGCTTTCTCCATCTTTAATCTTAACAGGTACATGACCGTTTAAAATATGTCCTTTTTCTGGAACGATACCAAATTCAAGAAGTATCTTTTTACAGATATTAGCATCATCTCTATGCTTATAATACACAACAGTATTTTCTTTATGAGATTTTTTGTCTGCAATAAACAATCTTTCAAAAGTTGTCATTGCATCCTTACCAAATAGTGGTGACTTGGCTCCTAACCATAAGTACCACATTATATCTCCTGCATTTTTAGATTCTACATGAGGCTCAAAGTAAGCTTTTCTAACAGCATAATCTAAATAATCAAAGTAATTTTTACCTTTTAAAGTTTTACCGTCAATTTCTACTGTCTCAAATTCACCGTCAGTTGTCATTGGAATACATCCATGGAACAACAAATTATTGTTAATAGTTTTATATAAAGCTCCATGGCTAAACATAAACTTAATATGCCTCTGCAAGTCCTTGCTTTTAACAATTGAATACTCAAGGTTTTCTAATACTCTAATTTCTTCTGGGGTTAATTTATATGGGTCATTTGGATCTATAGTTGGGAAATTAGTATCTCTTAATTCGTAGACTTCTCCTTTAATTTCTATAGTTCCTTTATCAAAGTCAATTTTATCTAGAAGTAGTCTATGATCTAAGTCATATTCAGGATTAGCTTTTATTCTTTGACCTTCTACCTTAAACTGCATAATTGCAATAGCCTTATGCATCTTTGCAGCAGTTTGTTCTGATACAGGATCGTACTTATTCTTCTCAATAATCTTAGGCATAAAGAATTCACATGGATCATCTCCATAGGTTCTTTGAGCAAATGAAGTAAGTGATCTTAAGTTAATTCCATATCCAATTTCAAGCATATCAAAATTATTATAACTAATATTCATTCTTAAAATATTTGTTATACACGCCCAACTACCTGTTGCCGCCCCCATCCAAACAATATCATGGTTACCCCACTGAATATCAACATCATGAAAATCAATTAAAAAATCCATAATATCATCAGGATGTGATCCTCTATCATAAACATCACCAATAATATGTAGTTTATCTACTGCCAAATTAGTAATAGCCTTTGCTAGTTCTTTAATATAACTTTCAGCCATATCAATATCTATAATTGATTTAATAATCTGACCATAATAATTACCCTTGTTCGCCTCATCTTCAGCATGTAAAAGTTCATCAAAACTATATGACCAATACTTAGGGAATCTGCTACGCACTCTTGATCTTGTATATTTACTTGAAACAGACTTAGCGACTAATACTAATCTGTATATTGCCACATAGCACCACTGCTTATAATCTTTTTCATGTTTTTTACGTCTTTTAATCTCTGCACTAGGATTATAAATTAGAGCGGCCAAGTCATATCTTTCCTTGTCACTCATTTCATCTCCAAAGATTTCATTGATTCTAAATTTAATAACACCAGAAGCACTTTTGATCATATGCTTAAAAGCTTCGAATTCTCCGTGTAAATCACTTAAGAAATATTCTGTACCTTTTGGAAGTGCCAAAATAGCACTTAAGTTAATAATCTCTGCTGAAGCAGCTTTTATATTGGGGTATTTCTCACTTAATAATTTCAAATACTGCAGTTCGTTCATTATGTTTCCTTCCAAATAATAAGCCCTACGCAATTGTAGGGCTTAAATTGATTAATAATTTTCTAGTTTGATTTCAAAGTAAGCCTGAGGATGTTTACATACTGGGCAAACCTTAAGTGCGCTCTTACCAGTGTACTCATGTCCGCAGTTTGAACATCTCCATAAAACATCTTCATCTCTTTCGAATGTTTTTCCAGCCTTAACATTTGCTGCTAGTTTTCTATATCTCTCTTCATGTTTCTTTTCAATAGCTGCAACGCCTCTCATCTGAGCGGCAATTTCTGGGAATCCTTCTTCATCAGCAGTCTTAGCCATTTCTTCATACATTTCAGTCCATTCATAGTTTTCGCCATCAGCTGCATCTAATAAGTTTTCTTCTGTTGTACCAATTCCATGAGCTAATTTAAACCAAAGTTCAGCATGTTCCTTTTCATTTCCAGCAGTTTCTAAAAAAATATTCTGAATCTGCACATATCCTTCTTTTTTAGCTTTTGAAGCATAATATGTATATTTGTTTCTTGCTTGAGACTCCCCAGCAAATGCTTCCATTAAGTTCTCAAATGTTTTTGTTCCTTTTAAATCTTTCATTGTTTTCCTCCTTTAAATTAGTTTAATCTTCTATTTTTTTTATCTTTCCACCAAGAGCAGTTATCTTTTCTACAAAATGTTCATAACCTCTCTCAATATGATAGATTTCTGACACTTCAGTTTCCCCATCTGCCACAAGACCTGCTAATACCATAGCTGCTCCTGCTCTTAAATCTGTAGATTTAACTGGAGCACCATGAAGTTTTTGACTACCTTCAACTATAGCACATTTACCTTCAGTTTTTATTCTTGCACCCATACTGTTTAATTCCAAAACATGCATGAATCGATTTTCAAATACTGTTTCAATGACAACACTTCTGCCACTTACAGTAGCTAAGAATGTCATAAAGGGTGACTGAATATCTGTAGGAAATCCAGGATAAGGTAAAGTTTTGATATCTGCTGAAACAAGTGGATTCACATTACCTCTAACTCTCATACCTTCTGGTATCATTTCAACTAGTACTCCACATTCTTGAAGTTTAGCCTTTATAGGCTTAACATGATCTAATACCACATTTTTAATTAAAATGTCTCCCCTAGTAATTGCTGCTGCAAGCATAAATGTACCGGCTTCAATTCTATCTGGAATAATTGAGTGAGTTGTTCCATGTAATTTCTCAACACCCTCAATTTTAATTGCATCTGTTCCTGCACCTTTAACCTTACCACCCATTTTATTAATGAAGTTTGCAAGATCTACAATTTCAGGCTCTTGAGCTGCATTTTCGATACGAGTAATTCCTTCTGCTAAAGCTGCTGCCATCATAATATTTTCAGTTGCTCCTACACTAGGAAAATCTAAATAAATATCTGCGCCTTTTAATTTTTTACCCGCTTTTGCAGTAACTAAACCAATATCTGAAATATCAATTTCAGCACCCATGGCTCTTAGTCCTTTAAAATGTAACTCAACAGGACGCTCTCCAATTGAGCACCCTCCTGGCAAGTGAATCTTTGCTTCTCCTAATCGAGCCAACATTGGCCCCATTACCAAAATAGATGCTCTCATTTTTGTTACTTCTTCAAAAGGAGCTTCACATGTGATTAATTTTTTTGCTTCTATATCAACTTCGTTTTTATCCATTCTCATTTCAACATTAGCCCCTAATTTACTTATTAGAGAGCATAATATTTCTACGTCCTTTAAGTCAGGCGTTTCATCTATTTCACATAATTCATCAGTCAGCAATGTTGCTGCTAATATTGGTAGTACTGCGTTTTTTGCACCACTAATAGTAACTTCTCCGTGCAAAGGACCGCTTTTTTCAACCAAAAATTTTGCCACTTTATTCCTCCATCTATCTTCAAAATATAATCCTATCCCAATTATATTAAACTATTTCTCTTTTATATTCAAGTTATATTGTTGACTTGATACTCAAAAAAGAGCATTACTGCTCTTCTTTGTCTTTTTTAAACATTCCAACTATGGAACTGACAGCAGATCCGATTTGAGACAATTGCTTAATTAATGTTTGCTGCCCTTTAAGAGCCTCTGAAACTTCTTTAATTGATCCAGAAACATTATCAAATACTTGGTCTAATTCCTTAGCTCTCTTCTCTGCAATATCTGTCATTACTTCAACATCTTCTAAAATACTGTTGGTTTTCTTAACTGTCTGTACTAAATTTTTTAGCATTACCGCCAAATAAACCAGAACCATAATTCCAGCTATGGCTAATAAAATCAAACTTAAGTCCTTAATGGATAATGTAAAATACATATAGCAATTCCCCCTTTAGTCTATTATCTTATATAATGTATAAAATATCAACAAAAATATTATTTTTCATATATCTTTTTAATTTCATCTGAATATTCTCCTTGAGTACCATATACCTTTAATTCTTCCAAATACCTAAGTTCTTTTCCTCCATTTTTTACAAATTGAATTAGAACTATATTAGGAATTTCCCCTTGCTTAGGTGATACAAACTGAATTAATTTAGGTTCTAGTTTGAACTCTCTAGCAAAACAAAATAAGTCAACTAGTCTAGATGGTCTATGTACCATATATAATTTACCTTTATCCTTAAGCAAATTACTTGCTGTCTTAATGAAATCCTCTAATTTACCATAAACTTCATGGCGTGCAATAGTCTTTGCTTCATTGGTATTCTTCAATGCGCTATTGTTTTCCATATAAGGTGGATTGCTTACAACAAAATCCGCCTTACCATATAGCTTTTTATTTATATCTTTAACATTGCTATGAATAATATCAATGCGCTCTTCCAAATTATTAATTTTTATATTTTTTCTTGCCAATTCATATGAATTATCTTGAACCTCAACACCGACAATCCTACAATTCTTAGCCTTGTGAGAAATTATAAGAGGGATTATTCCAGTCCCAGTCCCAAGGTCAAAGCAAAATTTCTCTTTTTGGCTTTTTTCATATTTTGCTGCGAAATCTGCAAGGATTACCCCATCAACTCCGTAGCAAAATTCATCTATATTCTGTATTAGCCTTAATGTACCAAAGCCGATATCATCTATTCTTTGAGAACTATCAATTTTTACATCCATTTTTATTCCTTTAACAATGCTTTAATTTCCTCAGGAATTTCTTCATTATTTTTTTTCTGGTTCTTATTCCATTTGCCAAGTCTTTTTATTTCATCTTTGGTAAATTCAAAAACTTCATTTCCAAGTTTCTGTTTGTCATATTTATCTCTTTCGCCTTCTATTAACAATCTACCTTTGATCTTATTCTCTAAAATATTAGCTTCAACTACTAATGCCCTACCACTAGGTGTATCTACAATTTCTCCTGTATCTGGCATACCTTTTTTCATTTCTAAGTATACATCATTTTCATACTTAAGACAGCACATAAGCCTACCACAGATTCCAGATATCTTAGTTGGATTTAAAGATAATCCTTGAGTCTTGGCCATTTTAATTGAAACAGGCTGAAAATCTGATAGCCACTTGCTACAACAAAGACTTCTACCACAATTTCCAATTCCATCAAGCATTTTAGCTTCGTCTCTAACACCAATTTGTCTAAGCTCAATTCTCATTTTAAAAACGCTTGCTAAGTCTTTAACTAACTCTCTAAAATCAACTCTACCATCAGATGTAAAGTAAAATACAATCTTATTATTATCAAATGTATACTCTACATCTATTAATTTCATTTCTAAATTATGCTTTTGAACTTTTTCCTGGCAAATTTTTAATGCTTCAGATTTCTTTGATTTATTCTCTTCATTGACTTTAGCATCATCTTCAGTTGCAATTCTAACCACTTGCTTTAGGGGTTGAATTACATCTTTATCTTCTACCATTGTCACACCAATTGTAACAGAACCATATTCAAGCCCTCGTGCTGTTTCAACAATAACATTATCGCCCTTGTTTATATCAAACTCCAGTGGATCAAAGTAATACACCTTGCCTACACTTTTAAACTTAACTCCTATAACTTTTATCATTATTTATCCTCCAATGTTTAATGCCATTTTTTTTAGCACATATTTTTTATTTACATTTATTCGAAACTCGCCTCTAGCCTTCTCTATTTCATCTACGGCCTTAAATATATATTCCTTAGTAAACCTTCTATCATCGCTACCATTAATTAAAATATCTCTGTAGTATTCTTCCATGGCATCAATAACCCTAATAGGTTCTTCATTATCTTTAGCAATAGAATCAATTAATTTACTGATTTTGTAGAAATATTCTTCATCTATTAGCATATCTATTAACTGTTTCCCATTACTGTTTGACGCCTGCCCTATATTATTTTGGTTTAATCTTATGATTGAACTTCTTGACTTAATAGTATCCAAAAGCCCTTCAGCATTTTCAGAAAGAAGTATTAGCACTGAACCTACTGGCGGCTCTTCTAATGTTTTCAAAAGTTTGTTTGCAGCTTTATCTGTCATAGAATCAATACCAACTACAATAGCAATATTCCTATCTCCTTCAAAGGGTTTTTTTAATAAAAAATCTTGAATTTTACTAATATCTTCTTTTTTGATACTTTCCACCTTAGATGTGTCCCTTGGAGTAGGATATACATATAAAATATCCAAATAATTATCGTCAGCTATTTTATTTGTAATTTCAAACTTCTCATACTCACCTTTATTATGACACAAGATCTTAGTTGCAAAATTTTTGGCTAGTTGCAACTTATCAATATCAAGACTTCCTTCAATAATATAAGCCTGGTGTACATTATTGTTTTTTACTGCATTCAACAAATTTTGAGGAATTATTATTTCATTAACATCCATAATAGCTCTCCAGTATTCTATCTAAATGCCCCCTTATTTCTAGCCTAACATCTTCTATAGATTGACTTGCATCAATAGCTATTATTCTGTCTTTAAATTTGTCTTCAAGTTCCATATAACCTTTTAAAACCTTTTGATGAAACTCCAGCCCAGCCTCTTCTATTCTATCTTTTTCTTTTCTTAAAGAATTATCACTTTCAATCCTCTTAAGTCCTCGACTAGAATCAAGCTTTAAGAAAAAAGTATAGTCTGGCATATAGCCGTCTACTGCATAAGAATTTATTTCAGAAACACAATCTCCAAGGCCTCTTCCATAGCCTTGGTACGCAATACTAGAATCAACAAATCTATCACAAATAACAACATTGCCTTTTTCTATATTTGGTTTAATCACTTCATTTACAATCTGAGCTCTAGCTGCAGCATACAAAAAAACCTCTGTCATACTTGCCATTTCAGTATTGTTTTTATCTAAGATAATCTCTCGTATTTTTTCTCCAATAGCTGTTCCACCAGGTTCTCTAGTAAATAAAGTCTTAATATTTTTTTCATCAATATACTCTTTAATAAACCCTAATTGGGTTGACTTACCTGAGCCATCAGGACCTTCTATCGAAATAAACAGACCTTTTTTCATCTTCCTTTTTCCTTTTGTTTTTTTGGGTATCAACTAACATCTCTATAAATTTAATTAGAAGGTACAAAAACAAATATCCAACTGGCAAACATACTAACAATACAAAAATCATTCTTAATATGGACATAATAAACATATTTTTCTCCCTTCTAATACAATACTATTTCTTTAAACTTTTAATTAACTTGTAAGCCTTTTCTTTTCCAACTTCAACTGTAGAATATAAGCCAATAATTACAATGAATATTTCTAATCTCCCCAAAATCATACCAATCATTTCAACAATTAATGTGGCATGAGATGAGTCAGCTCCTGTAATACCAGTTGTTAATCCAACTCCACCTAATGACGATGCAAAGTCAAACATACCTTGACTAAGTGTACAATCAGCAGTTAAGGTCAACATAAGTGATCCTAACATAAATATAATTAGGTAGCATGCAACAAAACTTAAAACTTCCTTAATTAGGCTGTTATCAATAACAACTCTACCTTGAGCACGATTGTAATGAGTTACGAATATTCTGCGCTTACTTGAAACTCTTTGTTTTAAATTAACCCAAAGTATCTTAAGTACAAGGAAACTTCTAATAAGCTTAATACCGCCAGCAGTAGATCCAATTCCACCACCAATCAACATAAGAATAACCATCATTCCCAAAGCAAATGGTGGCCAGTTTCCAAAATTATCTGTAGCAAAACCAGTTGTAGATAGGGCTGAAACACCATTAAATATAGCCTTCCTCATTGACTCTCCCATTGCGTAGTGAAGTCCTGAGTATAGTGATAAACCAATAAATGGGAAAAAAGCACACATAACAAAGACAGCAAATTTAATTTCAGTTACTCTCCAAACGGCTTTAAGTTTGCCTCTTAACATTAATAGCAAAACTGCAAAATTAATAATGCCTATAATCATCATTATAATTGTAATAATTTCAATTGGAACACTATCATAAGTACCTATACTATCCACTTGGGTAGAAAACCCTGCTGTTGATAATGCACTCATACTATGACAAACTGCATCAAACAAAGGCATACCAAAGATTACGTATAGTATTGAACCACCAGTTAAGAATCCTAAAAACATTAAAACTACCGTTCTAGCTGTTCTCATAAGATTAGGTTCTAAATTATCAGTATGGCCTTCTGCATGAAAAAGGTTCATAGCTTGTTTACTTTGCACAATAGTAACCATCATCATAACGAAGCCTAAACCACCTATAAACTGTGTTAAAGCTCTATGAAATAGGAAGATATGGCTAACCTTACTAACATCCATTACAGAGTGACCTGTTGTTGTCCAACCACTTACCGATTCAAAAAGTGAACCAACAATATCCATTTGACCAGAAAGATAAAATGGAATAGCACTAGCAATAAACCCTAGTGACCAACAGAACAAAACAGTAATACTAGAACTATGCAAATTGTCCTGCCAAGTTATACTCTTTGTCCCTTTTTTTGAAAACAAACAAACCAAAAGACCCAAAAAAGAAATTCCAACTCCAGGGGCTAAAAATGTCCATGCTAGACTAATTTCTGATGGATAAAATAGTAAAACGATCAATGGTAACAATGTAATTAAACCAATTAAAATCATCAATTTCCCATTATCGTTATAGTCTTTTAAACTTCTACTCATACTCTTTTTTTGTTTACCTTACCTGTAATTTGTCTTGTAACAGACACACTTTCCGCTTCATAGCAAATAACAATTAGCTTATCCCCACTTTTGATTTGTGTTGATCCTCTAGGAATAATACTCTTTCCATCTCTAACGATGCAGCCAATCCCTAATTCTTCATGTATATCCAGTTCTTCAATTAAAAGACCTGCAACAGGCGCTTCAACTGGAACTACAATTTCTAAAATAACGATATCATTATTATCAATAGGAACTGCATTAGTAATTTCATCAACTAAAACTTGCTGCTCTAAAAGATTTGTTATAACATTAATTTCACATACAACAGAATCCACTCCCATGTTATGAAAGAAATCCGTCTTCCTTGGATCATTTAAAAGACAAACTGTCTTAGGTATATTGTATTTCTTTTTACACAATTCACAAATAACAAGATTATCCTCATCAGACTTAGTAAGAGCAATAACCATACCCATTTTGTAAGCACTGGCATCCTCTAAAACAAAAGGTCTTGATCCATCACCATGTATAATAGTAACACCGTCAAACTCAGCCAAAGAAAGACAAGCTTCCTTTTGCTTATTAATAATAGTAACTTTATATCCTTTTTTTATTAAAACTTTTGTCAGTGCTTTAGCTTTTTTAAAGCCTCCAACCAAAAGTATATTTTCTTCTCTATTCATTATTTCCCGCACCTCCATACCATTTCATAACTTGCTCTGATTCCAAGTACGCAGGATAAATAGTATCAATACCAAACTCCTTATACACAACATCTCTTTCAGGATCATAAAGTCTAGCAATAATAGTTTTAGTATTAAACTCTTCTCTAATCATCTGAGAAAGCATAATATTTGTATTATCGCTATGAGTAACTGTAATTACTACTGTTGCATCAGCAATATTAGCTTCTCTCAAAACCGAATAATCTGAAGCATCACCTACTAGAGTTTGTCCACAATAAGAATGTGACAGTTTTCTAAAAGCATCTTCTCTACTATCAATAATTATTACATTCATATCTTTGTCAGACAAAGTAGATGCAATTGTAGC
Organism: Anaerovoracaceae bacterium; assembly: GCA_036646055.1. Lineage (GTDB taxonomy): Bacteria > Bacillota > Clostridia > Peptostreptococcales > Anaerovoracaceae > JAVWMQ01. Next base: position 26,975 of record JAVXMY010000009.1, read on the forward strand.
TCCAAGTCTACCGCAGCCAATTATAACCGTGTAGTCTCTATCTTTTTTTTCTTTCTTAATAAACATTTTAAGTAACCTTTCAATGAATTATATTATGATTAGCACTGAATAATTATAGCATAGATTTTAATACTTTAATACTTCTTTTAGACTTTTATAAGACAAATCACACATATTTCTTACCTTAAAAATATTTCTAGTGGCTGGACCAAAAATACCAAATTTAATATTTGCACAATCCTTGTTTCTCTTAAGGATGGATCCCTTTTGTGAAATGTATTCAAGGTTTTTAGTAAAAACTAAAGATGTAGTAAGATTAATCCCACCAGTAATAACTTTAACAACATTACTATTGCCACCAATACCATTACAACTTCTTTCAATTAAAATTGAAACTATGGACACAACAAAATAAAATCCACATATAGTTATAACTATATTAGAAAAAGAGTGAATAAAGTTTTCAGATATATCATTTATAGTTTTAGCATATATAATACTTAAACTTAAAAATATTGTAGAGAAAAAAACGCTCATAGATGGCAAAAAGTATCTAATGGGAGCATTGCTGCATTGAGAGATTTTTTCCCTAAACACTAAATCAGGTATCCACTGATTTATAAACTTATCTAGTTCCCCTTTCTTCACAAATGGAAAGAGAAATGAAGTTGAACTTTCAACACTATCATCTGCCATTCCGCCATAACCAATTGCAATAACCTCTACATATCCTGTTTTAAAAAGGCGCATTAACAATGGTTGTTTATATGAATAACCACAGATTTTATCCTTAACTATTGAGTGTTGTTTTTTATTGAACAAGCCATATTCTATATTTATTGATTCATTTCTATCAGAAATCTGAAATCCCATATATTTAACAGAATTTACGATTACACTAATTATTGTTCCAACTAACATTACAAATAAAATAAGAATCAATCCGATAAAAATGCTGTTAATACTATTTATAACTTCCAACGAAATATTTTGCTCTTTTAAAATTTCACCTTGAAAAATCGAGTTTAGTATTGGAATTCCAGCACCTATAATTGAAAATAGCTGAAAAATTATTAGAAAATTAGATTGAAGCAACCCTAACATTAATATTTCCGTATTATTAGCCCTTTTGAATTTTAAATCTTTTGAGACTTCACCTTCAATAGGTTTAACCTCTTTATGTAGCAGAATATCTTTCAATGATTTACAGTCTTCAGCATTTAAAACAATCCTAATTTTGTCTGCAGCATTAGATACCTGGGCACTATTATCTATAATAATAGTATACACATTTGCAAGTTGCATAATAATACTTTGAGCAGTATCCATATTTGTTATGCTTTTGAGGGGTACCTTCGTTTGCTTCTTAACAATTATCCCCCTATCAATAATTAAAAACTCTTCATCAACGCTAAAATATGTTGTCAAAAACTCTAGAACACGACTTACTGGAGTAATTAATACCACAACTACCAAAATAATATTATCAAAAAGTAATTTAAAATCACCTATAATAAGACCGACTATAACAAACAGCATTAATAATCCAAAATCCTTAAAAATGTTTTGAAAGATCAACAAAAAATGTCCTCTTTTAGGTCCAAATCTCATTTTATACCTCCGTAATTTCAATTTCGTTGCTAGTCTTAATATTGACCAAAGTGCTAATTAACTCTATAAGTGGCTCTGCATCCTCACTCTTAATTCCAGGAATTTCAAAAGAACCACTAGCCAGAGAAATGTCAATAGTTTGAAGATTATATCGAGCCATTATTAGACCCTTTTTTAGGGTTACATGCTGAATTCTAGAAATTGGAATCACTATTGTTTTAATCCAAAAAATGCCATGTTCAATTAGAATTTTTTCATTATCTATTAAATACTTCCACTGCCTATACTCTATTTTAGGAAAAATAAAAAATCCTAAAACTTTATATGTTAACAAAGCAACTAAAGTTCCTCTTATAAAATTAATAATTTCAATGCCGAAAACTGTATGATTTAAAAAGGAAAAATCCAGATTTATAACTATTAAAAATAGCAAAATAACTCCCATTATTACAAGATTAATTATCCTATGTATTCTCCAAACCTTAACTATATCAATATTTAATTTCTTATATTCCATTATTCCTCCTACACTGTGCTCCCTAATTTTATACTACATTATACCACAAAAAAACAACCTAGATGATTCTAGATTGTTTTTTTATAAATGACAAAGGAACCGTAAAATCGGTTCCTAGTCAATAGTTTTTAGTCATATAGTCAACATAGGATATACCTATGTGATTTAAAAAGAAAAATAACTGGCAACGTCCTACTTTTCCAGGCAGTCGCCCACCAAGTATCATCAGCGCTATAGAGCTTAACTTCTGTGTTC